>CAZFYO010000005.1:7238-224401 GCA_964523525.1 uncultured Elusimicrobia bacterium | reverse complement strand
GGGTTCGTAAAGGTTCGCCACATTTTCGTTGACGCGATCCACCGCGAGAGTGTATTGGATCAAATCGTTCGTCCCGATGGAAAGGAAATCCGCTTCGCGCGCCAACAGGTCCGCGGTGAGCGCGGCGGAAGGGACTTCGATCATGGCTCCGATCTCGATCCGGGACGCGACGGGTTTGTCTTCTTTCATCAACTCGCGCCGCGTCTGGTCCAGAATATCCTTTGCCCGGCGGAAGTCCGCCAATCCGCTGACCATGGGAAACATGATGCGGACCCTGCCGTAATAGGAAGCGCGCAAAAGGGCCCGCAGCTGAATTTTGAAGATCTCCGGATACTTGAGGGAAAAACGGATGGCACGGAGGCCCAAAAAAGGATTTTCTTCCCGCGCGAAGCCGTCAATGAAGGGGGAAAGCTTGTCCCCGCCGATATCGAGCGTGCGGAAGAGCGTCGCGTGAGGTTTAACCTGCTTCACGACCTTCACGTACTGGTCAAACTGCTCTTCTTCCGTGGGAAGCGATTCGCGGTTCATGAAAAGATATTCGGTGCGGAAAAGACCGATGCCTTCCGCGCCATGGGCTAAAACCGAGCGGATATCGTCCGCGGTCTCGATGTTGGCCGCGAGCTCAACCCGTTTACCGTCTTCCGTGGTGGCGGGCAGGTCTTTGAGTTTCACCAGCTCGCGCATCTGCCGGATCATGGACTCGCGCTTTTTCTGATAGTCTTTGAGCGTCTCGGGCGCGGGGTTCAAGATCACCTTGCCCTGCGAACCGTCGATAATCAGCATGTCGCCCGATTTCAGCTGAGACGTGATATCTTTCAAGCCCACCACGGCGGGGATTTCGAGGCTCTGCGCGAGCAGCGCGGTATGGCTGGTCTTGCCGCCGACGTCGATGGCAAACCCCCGGATCAAATGGGTTTTAAGGGCGATGGTGTCCGACGGAAGCAAATTGTGCGCCACCACGATGCTTTCCTGCTCCATCTCCGAAGGAGTGGTCTTTTCCTTGCCGAGCAGGTGCCGGAGGATTTTATCGCCAACCTCCATGATGTCGTTCTTGCGGTCGCGAAAATAATCGTCCGAAAGGGCGTCAAACTGGTGTCCGATTTTTTCCAACGCGGCCTGGATGACAAACTCGGCGTTCAGCTGTTCCTTGGTGATGTCCCGCTCGATATCCTTGGTGAGGATGGGATCTTCCAAAATCATGAGATAGGCGTCCGCCAGGCGCGCGTGGGTTTTACCGAGGGCATGCAGCATTTCTTCCCGGTCGTGCTTCATCTCCTTAATGGTTTTCTGGATGGCCGTCCGGAAGCGGATGATTTCCTTTTTGACGCCGTCCTTGGCGAGCTTTTTCCGCTGGATGACGAGCTCTTCCTTTTCCAGAAGAAAAACGGGGCCATACCCGATGCCGGGAGAAGCCGCGATGCCTGTATATATTTTTTCAGCGTTCATTTTCAGATTTGTAAATTCAGTCTTTGTTTGATCGACTTCAGCTGCTGTCAGCTCTCGTTGAATTTGGCGGTAAATATTTTTTTGAGGCCCTCGAGCATGGCCTGCTCGTCCTCGCCTTCCAGGATGACCTTCAACTGCGTGCCCATGGGCGCGGCGAGCATCAAAAGGCCCATGATGGACTTGCCGTCCACTTCCATGTCGCCTTTGACCACCCGGATTTTGGACTTGTACCGGTTCGTGGTCTGTACGAAAAGAGCGGCAGGCCGCGCGTGCAGGCCCAGCTTGTTTTCCACTTTAAGTTGACATTCTATCATATCTATCTCCGTCGAAGAATTACGACCGCGCGAGCCTGAAAATGAGCGATCGTTCTGCGCTGCCCTGCGGGGGGAGCGCGAACCGCCACTGCGGCAGCGCCACCAGCCCCTGAAACGTTTTTTCGAATCCGCTCTCCGAGTTCGAAACGGTCTCCAGCGGAAGTATCCAGAGGTCCGCCGGGTCCGAAAATTCCGCACGAATCGTCCAATGCAGATAAGGATCCTGCTTTTCCCAGGACAACGCCTGCCGGAACTCCTGGTCGGGCTCGGGAACCGAAAAAGAAAAATTGAGCTCGGGCGCGAAACGCAGTTCGGGGACGTCGCGGCCGGAAAGGTTGCGGATGCGGTAGCGCACCCGGAGCTCCGCCCGGTCTTCGGGATCGGCCGCCTTGAGCTCCACGGTCTTTTCGACTTCGATCGCGAAGGACTGGTCGCCCGTCCAAACCGTGCCGGTCCGGGCGAGCCGCACTCTGAAAATTCCTTTTTCATCCGCAAGCTCGTGGCTGTAGATTCCCGTCACGAAATCGCCCTGCTCGCCGTACTGCGAGCGCTTGAAGGACTGCAGATCAGTCGCAGGATGCAGGAAATGGTCGATCAGGTTCGCCCGGCGGTACCAATCATACTGCAAAATATTTTCGAGGCCGGGCTCCTTCGCGCGCACCAAGTCGTGGATAGAGGCGGTCTCGCCCGCGTCGTTTCCGGCGGGCGAATGCTGCGCATGCCGCTTCAGCTTATCATGATAGATCTCGGGACGGCGCGTCAAAACGTTGGCGATATTCACCCCGGCGGGCTTAAAGTCCCATTCAAAGACCGCTCCGCCCCGGGCCGGCGAGATATAGACGTTCTGCGTCCGCGCCTCGATAATAATTTCATCTTTTCCGTCGCGGTCAAAATCAAAAGCGCGGGCCGATGGAGGTGTGTCCAGAATTTTTTCGGCGCTGATGAGCTTCTGGTAAACGGCCTGTCTCAGAAAGGGAAGATACAGCCCGCCAAACGCTCCGTGCCAATACGTGCAGTTGCATTGGCCGGCCCAGAGTTCGGAGAGGGCCTCTCCGGGCTCGTCCTTCGCGATACCGTTTTGAGCGTGCACTTTTTTGCTGACGTAAAGCATTTTCTTGTACATGGAGTCGGCTTCGGGATATTTCGCCAGAAAATTCCGCCAGAATCCGCCCTTGGTGAATGGGCGTTCGTTTTCCCAGTCTGGAGATTTCGACTGGCGCTCGACCAGGCTTTCGAACCGGATGCCCGCGCCCGTGGGCAAAGACCATTCCGACATTTCAAAATAGGAAGCGGTGGGCAGATAGACCTTCCCAAGCGCGGGGTGATCCGCCCTGTACCCAGAAAAAGTATCGGTGCGCAGCCAGAAGGAATTCTGTTCGATCAGCGTTAAAAAGCGGTCGAGCCAGTTTTTTTCGTAGATCAGCTTGTAGGTTTCGGGCCACATCCCGAATTTTTCTCCGTCGTCGGCCATGGTGAGGGCGATGTCGCGTCCGGAAAACTTTTCGGAGTATTTTTTGAAAATCCGGATGGTTTCCTCGGGGTCCTTAAACGGAATGGAATAGCGCAGTTCCTGGGAGATGGGGAAGATGTCCACCACGCTTTCCTCGTCCTCCACGCGATAGTAGCCGGCGAGCTCTTCGGAACTCAGGCCCGAATACATGAAATGGGTGTCGTCCAGGACCGTGTACTCGATGCCGGCCGCGCGGATGTACTTGGGCAGGTTGGGCTCCCAGACGCGCTCCGCGCACCACATTCCCTTGGGCTCCGTGCCAAAATGATTTTTAACGTAGCGGTTCAGCATCCGGATCTGGCCGATTTTGTCCGCGTCCGGAATCACGGGAAGGATGGGCTCATAAAAACCGCCGGACAGGATTTCCACCTGGCCTTTCGCGGCCATGGCCCCGACGCCTTTCAAATAATCCGGATGGCGCTTCTCGAGCCAGTCCCAGAGGATGCCCGTGCAGTGGAGGCTCCAGCGGATCGAGGGGTGCTTTTCCATCACTTTCAAAAAGGGATCATAGGATTTACGGTAGGCCTCTTCAAAAACTTCGTCGAAGTTGCCGATGGGCTGGTGATTATGGATACCGAAAAGAAACGTGACCTGCCCGCTCATGGAGCGGACCGGGATTTGAGGATAGACTTTGCGTTCCGGATGCCTTTTTGTCCGTCAGCCATCACCTTTTCCGCCAGCTCGGCGATCGGCAGGCGTTTGCGGTAGGCGAGCGCCGACAGCAGCATCGGCAGGTTGACGCCCGTGACGATTTCCACTGCATGCGAGGACCGCTGGATTTGATTCAGAGACGCGTTGGTGGGGGTGCTGCCAAAAAGATCGGTGAGGATGAGGAGCCCGCCGCAGTCAGGCCCTTTGGAGCAGCGTTTCGCATGCTTCAGGACCTTGTCCTTCATCTTATCCAGCGTATCTTCGGATTTTAAGTCGAGGCCGGAAAGATTTTCCTGTTTGCCGATCACGCGCTCCGCCGCCGCGATCAAGCGCGTGGCGATGTTCAGGTGCGTAACGACCAGAACGCCGATCATGCGCGCCTACGACAGCTGGGAGTGATCCAGATCTCGGTGCCGGACGGTGACGGGATAGGATTTTTTTCGGAGGAATTCGGCGATCGATTCTGCAAAAGTGACGGAGCGGTGGCGTCCGCCCGTGCAGCCGATGGCGATCGTGAGGTGCGATTTGCCTTCCTTCACGAACTGGGGGAGGCAATCCTCGAGCAGCGACTGGAACTTTTTCAAGAAGCGTTGGCCGTTCTTTTTTTTGAGGACGTAGTGCTGGACCTCGCGGGAGAGCCCGGTCTTGTCGTGAAGCGAGTCGACATAATTGGGATTGGGCAGAAAGCGCACGTCGAACACGATGTCCGAGTCGACGGGGATGCCGTACTTGAAGCCGAACGAGACGACCGTGAGGTGGAGCACGCGCTGCACCGCGGTGGGAAGCGACGAAGCCACGATTTCCTTCAGCTCCGAAAGCGTGAGGCTGCTGGAGTCCACGATGACGTCGGCCTGGGAGCGGATCTCGCGCAGGGAAGCGCGCTCGAGCTTGATGCCTTCGGCGATGCCCTTGCCCAGGGGATGGCGGCGCCGGGTTTCCGAAAACCGCCGCAGGAGCGCCGCGTCGCTCGCGTCCAGATATAAAATCCAGGTATCGATGCCCTTCTCGCGGAAAAGACGGAGGTCGTTGGAGAGCCGCTTGAAAAATTTGCCTTCGCGCACGTCAATGCCGAGCGCGACCTTGCGCATGGGAACGCCCGACTGAAGCATGAGGTCCGCGAACTGCGAGAGGAGGGGGGCGGGGAGGTTATCGACGCAAAAAAAGCCGAAGTCTTCCAGGCACTTGATGGCCTGGGATTTGCCCGCGCCCGAAATGCCCGTGACCATGACGCAGAGGAAGCGCGGCTGGTTCTTGGAGGATGCGGAAAGATTTCTGAGGGCCGGGCTTTTCTTGATGATCAATGGACTAGCGGCGGCGGTACGGAGCGCGTCCGCGGCCTTCGCGGGGGCGCGGCAGGCCCGGGGCTGGAGCGGGTTTTTGGGAAGCGCCCTGGGATGATTCATTCATCATCTGCAATAATTTTTTTTCCATCTCCTCGGCCGGGTTCACGCCGCGGGCGCGGAGACGCTGGTAGAGCGCCGCGACTTCGATCAGTATCGCGAGGTTCCGTCCCGGCCTCACCGGCATGATCATCCGGGGAACGCGAACGCCCAGCAATTCCAGGGAATGCTCTTCAAGCCCGACGCGGTCATATTCCTTGGTTTCGTCCCAATTCTCGAGGTGCACCGCAAGTTCAATGCGGCTTAAATCCAAAATGGCGCTGACTCCAAAAAGCTGTTTGACGTCGATGATGCCCAGGCCGCGCACTTCCATGTGGTGTTTCATGATCTCGTTGGCGGATTTTCCGATGAGCACGCCTCCCGAACGGTGCTGCACGCGAACGACGTCGTCGGAAACCAGCATGTGCCCGCGCTTGACGAGCTCAAGCGCGCATTCCGATTTGCCGATGCCGGAATCGCCCGAAATCAGGACGCCCAAGCCATAAACATCGACCAGGACCCCGTGCAGGGTGATGGTGGGGGAAAGTTTTTCTTCGAGATAAGTCCCGAGTTCGGACGCGAGCACCGCGGTTTCAAGGCCGCTGACGAAAAATGGAACCTGAAACTGGTCCGAAAGCTCAAGAAGTTCGGGCTTCGGTTCCTGTTTGTGCGTCAAAATGATACAGGGGATTTTGAATTTGAAGAAATCCTTGAGGTACTCGTGAGATTTCTTCATAACGACGTGGTTGATGTAGGCGTGCTCGCCCCGCCCGATGACCTGGACGCGCTCCCAGCGGAAATTCTCAAAAAAACCGCCCAGCGCAAGAGCGGGGCGGTTGAGGTCGGAAACGGAAAATTCGCGGACAAGACCCTGGCTCCCGGCGAGGAGCTCCAGCTGAAGGTCTTCCTTTCTTTCCTTGTAAAACTCCTGAACCGTGAGCATATTGAAATCGGGAAAACAGGAAGGGTGGGCGGCTCAACGGCCGCCGCGGTCAATAATCGTTTTCTTCCTTGATCTGCTTCAGCACTTCTTCCGGCAGCTTGGCCTCGCGCAGAGCCTGACGGAAAAACTTATCTTTGAGCAGCCGCGAAATTTTGGCGAGGATCTTCAGGTGGATACCGGCGGAGTTCGTGGGAGCAACGAGCATGAAGAAAAGGTGGACGGGTTCGCCGTCCAGAGAATCGAAATCAATGCCTTTTTTGGAGATACCCAGCGCGGCCACAACTTTACCGACATAATCGCACTTCCCGTGGGGAATCGCGATGCCCTGGCCGATACCGGTGGATCCGAGATCTTCGCGCTCGAAAAGCGAATCCAGAACTTTCGACTCGTCTTTGAGGTCGTGGGCTTTTGACAGAACGCCGACCATTTCCTTCAAAACTTCGCGTTTGGTCTGGCTTTTAAGGTCCACGACAATGGAAGCCTCAGGCAGATAGTCGAGTAGATTGATCGTGGCTTCCCGGCTGGTCACAATATTCCTCTCTTAAAAGTGCGGTTCCGAGAGCTCCACCAGGCCGATGCTCTTCTTTGATTTCTTGTAGATAAGGTTGACGCGGTTGGTGGTCTCGTTAACGAACAAAAAATGGGGTTTGGTGCCGGCGTCCAGCTCCGAGAGGGCCTTTTCGACCGTCATCCACTTGGCATTGACCTGCGCGATGTCGGCGATGCGCGACGGCACCGGAACCTCGGCGGCCAAAGCCGCCTTCCGGGTCCCGCCGGCCGATACCGCGATCTTCATAGCCTTCGCGTTCCGGTAGTCCTTCATCTTCTCTTTCACTTTTTTCAGGTGCAGGTCTAGTTTGTGGGAAGCGATGTCGATGGCGGCGTAAAGGTCGCCGGCGACGCCCTCGGTGCGAAACGTCTCGCCCGGCGTGTGAACCACGATTTCAGCTATATGGCGGAGTTTTTCGACGGAGAGTACGACCTGCGCCCAGATGATGGCGTCAAAAAATTTTTGGGTCTTTTCGACTTTCTTGCGCGCGTAATCCGTGAGCGCGGGAGTCAAAGTGGTGTGACGTGCGGTTATGTTGAATTTCATCGGAAATATTTTATTATTTCGACGACGATGTGTCAATGAAGATGCAAGATAACCGCGCGCGCCGGCGGCAGCTAGATTTCAAACTGATCGCCCAGGTAGATACGGCGGGCCTCGGCGCTTTCCGTCAGCGTCTGCGCATCGCCTTCAAGAAGGACCTTCCCCTGATGAACGATGTAAGCGCGGTCGATGATGCGGAGAGTGTCGCGGACATTGTGGTCCGTGATGAGAACGCCCAGGCCTTTCCTGCGCAGCTCGATCAGGATGTTCTGCAGGTCCGCGACCGTGATGGGGTCGATGCCCACGAAAGGCTCGTCAAGCAGCAAAAATTTGGGATCGTTCAAAAGCGCCCGGCAGATTTCCAGGCGCCGCTTCTCGCCGCCGGAAAGAGTACCTGCCGCCTGCTTGCGCCGGTCGGCCAGTCCCAGCTCGACCAGCAGCGCGTCCGCTTTTTCCTTCTGCTGCGCGGGAGAAAGCGGCAGCGTTTCCAGAATGATGTTCAAATTTTCTTCCACGGTCAGCTTGCGGAAAATGGAGGGTTCCTGCGGCAGGTAGCCCAGGCCAAGCCGCGCGCGGCGGTACATGGGCATGCCGGAAATTTCGACGTCGTCCAGCATGACGCTGCCTTCCTCGGGCTTTACCATGCCGACCACCGTGTAAAATGTCGTGGTTTTTCCCGCGCCGTTGGGACCGAGCAGTCCAACGATCTCGCCGGAATTCACCTTGATGGAGACGCCGTTCACCACCCAGCGAGAACCGTATTTTTTCCTGAGATGACTGGCCGTGAGGATCATTGGGGGAGCTTGCGCAGCTCGACCACGCCGTTCACCTTGCCGCTGAAATTAATCTGCCGGCGGTCGGTGAGCGCGACGATCCGCTGTGCGCGGATCTGAGTGTGCTGCTCATCCTGTAAAACGTCAAATTCCGGCTGGCCGCCCTCGGCCGTAAGCTGCTTTTCCAGATTGGAAAAAAGGACCGAATCCGCTTTCAGCGTGCTGGAAGTCTGAGAGACAAAAACCTGCCCCTTGGCCAGAAGCTCTTCCTTCTCAACCCTGAGCACGATATTGTCCGCGGTGAGGCGGGTCTGGGACATCTGGGGATCTTTGCTTTTCCAGACCGCCCGCGGATTTCCGGTCAACTCTCCGACGAGGCCCTTCTGGTCATATCGCGCGAAATCGGAAAGCGATTCAATCCGGTCTCCATTCTCAAGGTCATAGGTCGCCTTTACGTCGCCGGAAGCTTCGATCGTCTGGCCCTTGTTGCGGGAAACGGTCTGGTCCGCGTATATTTTGAGCGGGCCCTTGCGAATTTTTTCGCGCTCCTCTTCGTCGGGAGCATTCTCCTGTCCGATCAGCGGACGCGCGGAACAGAACGCCAGAAGGCAGAGCAAAAGGGCGGCGGATGTCTTATTTCTTGTCACCGGATTGAATACCCAGCTGTTTGGGATAAAGCGAGGCCTGGTGGCGGAAGATTTTGACGGTCTCAAGGTCGGGAGTGGCTTCGAGACCTTCGCCGATCAGCACCGAGTCCTTCCGTACGATCTTGACCGCCGAATCCGTGTGGATCATCTGCTTGGACGTGGAATACTGCAGGCGCTCTGCGTAAAGCTTGGTTCCATCCTCCGTTTCCACTTCCACTCCGCCCCAAGCCGAAAGGTCGTGAGTGTCGAGCGCGACCTCGCCGTTGGGCGAAGACATGCGCGCGGCCTGCGTCTGATTCTTCTTGGCCAGAAGGAGGCTCTCCGAACCCGTCGTCTTTTTGATGTTCTTCGCATTCATAAACTGGATGCGGATGTTCTCGAGCGTCGCAATCTTCTTTTTATTGTAGACTTGGGCCGTGGCGCTGTTCAAAATCCAGACCGGGATGCCGCTCGACGTCTCGGTGATCGTGAACTTCTCGAGCCACTGGTCGGGGCGCTCCGACTGGGCCTTCACCGGGACCTGCGAGGAGCATCCGGAGAAAGCGACCGTGCAGACCGCCATGAAGGTCAGAAACTTTTTCATCAGGCCCGGCCAGGCCCCCTGCGCGCGAATGATGAGCTCCATCACCTCGCGGATGACGCCTTTTCCGGCGGAAGTCTTCGTGATAAGGTCGCAGGTCTTGAGCAAAATCTCGTGGGATTCGGGAGGACAGACCGAAAGCCCGACGTTTTTGAGCGGCTTCAGATCGATGAGGTCGTCGCCGACGTAGGCGATCTGGTCCGGCTTGATATTCATTTTCCGGGCGATCTCCCGGACGGAACTCCACTTGTCGGTTGATTTCTGGTACAGAAAATCGACTTTCAGGTCCTTCGCCCGCAGTTTCACCTGCTCGGATTTGCGCGCGGTGATCCAGGCCAGGCGGATGGGAAGGTTCGCGGCGCGCAGCATGGCGAAACCCATGCGGTCCTTGACGCTCCATATTTTAATCTCTTCGCCGTTGTTCAAAATGATGATCTCGCCGCCCGTCATCACGCCGTCCACGTCCATGGCAAGCAGCCTGATCTTCTTCGCCTTCTTGATGAGTTCCGCCGTCGATTTCATTTACGCGACTCCTTCCGCGAGGAGGTCACGCTCGTCCAGAATGCCCGCGGGCCGGCCCTTCTCATCCACCACCGGGATATTGTCCACGCCGTGGCGCCGCAGGATTTCGAGCGCGGTCTGAAGCGTCTCACGGGGGGAAATTGTCCGGGGATTGCGCGTCATGACGTCGCGGATTTTACGCGCCAGCAATTTAGAATCGGATTGCAGTTTGCGCCGCAGATCGCCGTCCGTAAAGTATCCGGTCACGATCCCCCTGGCGTTCACCACGTGCGTGGCGCCCATTCGGGTGCGCGTCATCTCGAGCAGCGCTTCGCGCACGGTCGCGGACTCCCGGATAACGGGGTTGGCCCCGCCGCATCGCATGATATCGGACACCTTCAAATTCAGTTTCTTTCCCAGCGCCCCGCCGGGATGAAGTTTCGCGAAATCGGCGGATTTGAAACCCTTTTTTTCCATCAGCGCCATGGCGAGCGCGTCGCCCAGCGCCAGCATCACGGTGGTGGAAGCGGTCGGCGTCAAATTGAGCGGACAGGCTTCCTTGCGGATCGCGCAAGAAATCGTGTGGTTGGCGGCGCGGGCCAGCCGAGATTTGGAAACCGCGGTGATGGCCACCAAAATCTCACCTCTTTCCTTAATAAGGGGCAGAATCTTCTTGATCTCCTCGGTTTCTCCCGAGGCGGATAGAACCAACAAAGCGTCGTTCCGGCGGATCATGCCGAGATCGCCGTGCATCCCTTCGGCGGGATGAACAAAAAAGGATGGCGTCCCCGTGGAGGAAAGGGTCGCTGAAATCTTGCGGCCGATGAGCCCCGATTTTCCCATGCCGATCACGATGACCTGCCCGCCGCTTTTAGAAACGCGGTGGATTCCTTCGACGGCTTTCACGAAGCCGGCGTCGAGGTGGCGCAGCTGGTCCGAAACGGCCTTGGACTCAACCTGCAGCACCTCCCGCGCCCGTCTTAATATAGGATTCATTTCCTGGGATTACTTATGGATTTCCTGGGCGCCCGGAAGCCATGGCGTTACTTCCTTCGGAATGTCCCGCAGATACGGCCCGAGCAGATAGTTTAAGGCGAAATAGGCGAATATGAGCGCGACGTAAACGCCGCCCAAAACCTTCGCGTGCCATTGCCAGGTCGGAGACCACATGGGCTCGATGGTCAAAAGCGTGCCGCATTTCCGGCAGTTCTTGATGTTATCCTTGTTCTCGGCTTTGCAGGAAGGGCATCTCATGATAAAAACCTCATCATTGAATATTAATTTTGATGGAACTTTTTCGCCAGCGCGTCGATTTTAAGCAGCGATTGGAGCATGGGTTTGAGCGTCGAAAGCTTCACGGTATTGGCGCCGTCCGAAAGCGCTTTATCGGGATTGGGATGGACCTCCATGAAGAGTCCCGCCACGCCCACCGCGGTGGCCGCTCGCGCGAGCGGAAACACGAACTCGCGCTGGCCACCCGAAGTGCCGCCCTTGGCGCCGGGCAGCTGGACGGAATGGGTGGCGTCAAAAATGACGGGCACGTTCATCTTCTTCATGATCTCCAGGCCGCGCATGTCCACGACCAGGTTGTTGTAGCCGAACGAGGTGCCTCGCTCGGTGATGGAAACCCCGGCAGCGCCCGCGTCGCGCGCCTTGTTAACGATGTTGGCTACCTCCCAGGGCGAAACGAACTGGCCCTTTTTGATGTTCACCGCGCGCCCGGTTTTGGCGCAGGCGGCGATCAAATTGGTCTGGCGGCAGAGAAACGCGGGGATCTGGAGCACATCCGCGACTTCCGCCGCGACCGCCGCTTCGTTCGGCTCATGTACGTCAGTTAAAAGTTTGAGATTAAACTCCTGCTTGACCTCGTCCAGCATCCGCAGTCCTTCGTCCATTCCGTAACCGCGAAATGATTTGTGCGACGTGCGATTCGCCTTATCATACGAGCATTTGAAAATAAACGGGAGCTTGAGTTGGGCCGCAATCTTTTTGAGAGAAGACGCCATGAAGCGCAGGTGCGCGCGCGATTCCATCACGCAGGGGCCCGCGATCAACCCCAGGGGCTGATGGTTTCCGAGCGAAATGGAACCGATGCGAAGGGATGAACCGGTCGGCATGCGTTAGAACTTCTCCCGGTGCTTGAGCGCCGCCGCAATGAATTCGCGGAACAAGGGGTGCGGATTCAGCGGCCTTGAACGCAGCTCGGGATGGAACTGCACGCCGACGAACCAGGGGTGATCTTTCAATTCGATGATCTCGGCCAGTTTCTTGTCCGGGTATTCGCCGGAGATGGTCAAGCCGGCGGCCTCGAGCTTTTTGCGGAACTTGTTGTTGATCTCGTAGCGGTGGCGGTGGCGCTCGTAGATGAGGCCATTGCGATAAATCTGATGAGCCTTGGAATTCGGTTTTATTTTACAGGGATAGACGCCCAGACGCATCGTGCCGCCCAGGTTTTTGATGTTCTTTTGCTCGGGGATCCAATCGATGACGGGATAGGCCGTGTCGGGGTCAAACTCCGTGGAGTGGGCGCCTTTGAGCCCCGCGAGGTTGCGCGCGACTTCGATGGTTGCGCATTGCAAGCCCAGACAAATCCCAAAGAACGGAATTTTGTTGACGCGCGCGTAGGAAATTACGGAAATTTTGGCCTCGACGCCGCGGTCGCCGAACCCGCCCGGCACCAGGATTCCGGAAACGCTTTTCAGCTGCTCCCAAAGGTCCGGGTGCGTAACGTCGATATAACGGATGTCCACGCGCGCCTCATTCGCGATGCCGCCGTGGATGAGCGCTTCGATCAGCGACTTGTAGCTGTCTTTGAGCTCCATGTACTTGCCCGCGATCGCGATGGAAACCACGCGCTTCGGGAACTTGATTTTCTGGACCATCCCGCGCCACAAATTCAGTCCCGAACCTTTCTTTTTCTCGCGCGACTTAATTTTGAAGAAATTGAGAATGCACTGATCAAGCCGCTGTTCGACGAACGTGAGCGGCAATTCGTAAATGGTGGAAACGTCGGGCGCGGCGATGATGTTATCCACGGGCACGTTGCAGAAAAGCGCCATCTTTTCTCGGAGGTTCAAATCAATCGGCTGCTCCGTGCGGCAGACCAGAACGTTCGGCTCGATGCCGATCTCGCGCAGTTTGCCCACTGAATGCTGAGTGGGTTTGGTCTTGAGTTCATCGGCAGACTTTAAATAGGGAATCAGGGTGACGTGGATATAAAAGACATTTCCGTAGCCGTGGTCGATCTTCATCTGCCGGATGGCTTCAAGGAAAGGCAGGGACTCGATGTCGCCCACGGTGCCGCCGACTTCGACCAGCACGACGTCCTTGCCGCGGCCCACGCGCTCGATCTTTTCCTTGATCGCGTTAGTGATGTGGGGGATCACCTGCACGGTTTTTCCGAGGAATTTTCCCTGGCGCTCGGCCTGAATAACCTCATCATAAATCACGCCCGTCGTCACGTTGTTGATGCGGTGCATGTCCTGGTTGATGAAGCGCTCATAGTGCCCGAGGTCAAGATCGGTCTCCGCGCCGTCTTCCGTGACGAAAACTTCGCCGTGCTGATAGGGGTTCATCGTGCCCGGATCGACGTTAATGTAGGGATCAAGCTTCAACATCCCGACTTTAAGGCCGTGGGCGATCATGCAGCGGCCGACCGCGGCGGAAGTCACGCCCTTGCCGAGCGACGACACCACGCCGCCCGTCACGAATATGAATTTACAACCTTTCTTGGACTGATCCATAAGATTCCCCTTGATGAAAATGTTCTTCTAAATTTGTCGCCCTTAAAGCAGCTTGCCGACGCGTTCCAAATCTTCTTTGGTGTCGACGCCGTAGGATCGATCTTTCACGATCACCACGCGGATCCTAAAACCTCTCTCCAGCACGCGCAGCTGTTCCAGAGACTCGGCGAGCTCAAGCGTCGTCTGTTTCCACTTCGCCATTTTCAGCAGAAAGTCCCGACGATAGGCATAAATGCCGTTATGCTGAAGATACTTCTTCTGCGCGCCCGCGTTGCGGTAAAAGGGAATCGGCGAGCGCGAAAAATAAAGAGCGTTTCCAAAACGGTCAACGGTGACTTTCACCACGTTGGGAGAATCCGCGTCGTTCATGTCTTTAATGGACACCGCCGCGGTGGACATCAGGAGCCGCCGGTCCTTGCGGAACGGCTGGACCACGGCGTCAATCGTCGCGGGGGACATCATGGGCTCGTCGCCCTGGATGTTAACCACCACGTCGGCCGCCATGCGCCGTGTGACTTCGGCCGCGCGGTCCGTCCCCGAGCGGCACTTTTTCGACGTCAGCATGGCTTCGCCGCCGAACTTCCAGACCGCGCGCATGATGCGCACGTCGTCCGTCGCGACGATCACTCGGGAAAGCTTTTTGGACTTCGCCGCAGCCTCATAGACCCACTGGATCATGGGCTTTCCGTTCAGCATCGCCAACGGCTTCCCCGGCAGCCTTTTGGAGCCGTAACGCGCGGGGATGACGCCGATCGCTTTCATCAAATTCTTTCGAGAGCCCCCTGGAGCTCCTGGGGGCTGACCGTCGCTGTCCCCAGTTTTCCGACCACGATGCCGGCCGCAAGGTTCGCCAGGCGAGCCGCCTCCACATACGAAGCGCCGCAGGCCAGCGCCAGCGTCAGCACCGAAATCACCGTGTCGCCGGCGCCCGTCACGTCATAAACTTCCTGCGCCATCGTCGGAATGTGCGTGACACGCGCCTTTTCGAACAGCGTCATGCCTTCTTCGCCCTGGGTGATCAATACGCTTTCAGCTCGCAGGGCTTTCAAAATATCTTTTCCAAGCTTCTGGGTATCTTCTTTACCATTCACCTTCACGCGGTGCATGCCGCCTTTGGCTTCATGGATGTTCGGGGTGATGCAGCTGACGCCCTGATATGACTGAAAGTGCTCTATCTTGGGATCCACGCTGATGGGCTTTTTATGCTTGCGCGCGCTGTCGATGGCGCACTTCAAAACGGGTTTGCAGATCATGCCCTTGCCGTAGTCGGAGAGGATGACGCCGTCGGATTCGCGGATGACCGCGGGCAGCTTGGCCAGGAAAAGCTTGACGAGAGCGGGGGAAAGTTCCTGCACCGTTTCGCGGTCGAAGCGCACCACCTGCTGGTGCTCGGCGATCACGCGGGTCTTGAGCGACGTCGCGCGCCCCTCGTCTTTGGCGACGCAGTCGATGCGGATGCCGCGGTCCGAAAAGCGCTGGAGCAGATTGTCACCGACATCGTCGGACCCCACCACGCCGCAGCAGACGACCTGCGCTTTCAAAGCGGCCAGGTTCATCATCACGTTGCCTGCGCCGCCGGGCAGGTCCACTTCTTCCTTCACCTGCACGACGGGAACGGGCGCTTCGGGCGAAATGCGCGAGACCTTGCCGCGGACGAACCGGTCCACCATCAAGTCCCCGATCACGCATATTTTGGTACCCTGAAACTTCCGGATGAGGTCTGAATAACGGCTCATGGGAGAACGCGCGGGCGACCGTGAAAAAGCATCCACTTTTTTATTAAATTTCGACGGTGGTGTCAATTGAGCGGTATCCCCTGGACTTCCTTGAGTTCGGCCGACACTTTTCCAATAAAAATCTCCGCGGTCATTTTGACCGGCATCTTGCGGGCGTCCGCGGTCAGCCAGACCTGCATCTTCTTGCCCTTCTGGATGAAAAGCCCGCGCTCGCGCAGAAAGGGCTCCACCACGTAGCAGTCAAACTTGCCGGCCGGGACTTTTACCTTTTCGCGGCGCAGGACTTTGACCGTCAGCGGCCAGTTCTTGCCGGAATGGACCTCCATGGAGAACTCTTCGCCCACGTTCAGGGTCTTGGCGCGCGCCACGAAGAGGCTCGAAAGAGTATCCACCGCGGGAACCGTCAACGGCCCTTCCTCATACTTCACGTCGCGCCCCTTCACGGCTTCCGTGTTTTTGAACCAGCCGTTTTTCCAATCATACTCTACGGTTTGATCCAGAATATATTTGCCTTCCTGATTATGCTGTTCGAAGCGGTGGCTCACCCAATGCTCGATGTCCAGCCAGGCCTCGTTTCGGTCCCGAACCTTATAAAAAACGTCGACAAAACTGTTGGATTGGGCGGTGGCGACAATGTGATAGGCCGTTCGTCTGACGGCGCCGGACGAAAGGACCAGGTCCACGGTATTTTGCAGCTCGATGGTGGCCACGCCCGCCTTGACCAGTCCGTAACCGATCTCAAACACGAACTTTTCGCCGATGGTCCAGGGAACTATGGGTCCGATGGGATTGTTGATTTCGAGATCCCAGCCCGGAATGGGGGACAAAACCAGAAGCCCGAAGGCGGAGCATCCCGCCAATTTTCTTAAGAATGTTTTAATCGATGACCTGGAAACCCGCCGGTTCATCGGTAGAAATAGCGGGCGAACAGCACAAAATAGATGACGGCGAAACCGATCAGGCTCCCGTACTCCGCGTTCTTTTTCCATAGCTCCCAGTTGAACGTGCTGAAATCCAGATCGCGCCATTTGAAACGCTTCGGGATGAGCTGCGGGACGCGGGCGGCATAATGATCGTAGGCGGAGCCGAACTTTTCGCGAAGATTCGCTTCCTCGCTCCGCATCTTGGGCATGTAGATGGAGTCGACAAAAATCCACAGGCAGGCCCAGAAGAAAAGCGAACGGTCGAGGTAGGGCTGGGCCAAGGCGCGTCCGATGGAGGTCGAAGATAAAATCATGCCGAACGCGGCCAGGAAACTGCCGAAATAAAGCGGGTGGCGGATGAGCGCATAGGGGCCGGTCTGGGCGACCTCGTCCATTTTTTTGACGCAGCCCGCCGCCCATTGGCGTACGAGGATGCCGAGGAGCGCGATGGCCATTCCTGCCAGCAGAAACCCCATGTTGCGCGGCTGGGCGCGCCAGATGAACAGCACGCCGATAGCAAATCCGATGCGGACGCGGTACTTTTCGCGCCAGTGGGAGCCGCGCGGTCTTTCGGGGGAAATCGTTTCGTTCATATCAGGAATTCCTTTCGATCCAGCGGACCGCGGTCGCGAGCGACGAAGTCACGTGATCGGGACGGACCCGGCCGCGCTTCAATATTTTTTGATGCTTCCGGCCCTTGCCCGTCAGCACCAGGATCGTTTTGGTGCCGCCGCGCTTGCCCCAGAGGATATCGCACTCCTTATCGCCGATCACGATGCAGTCCTTGAGGTTCAACTTATATTTGTTGCGCGCTTTGAGCAGCATGCCGAGCTGGGGTTTGCGGCAATGGCAATTTTTTTCCGGATGATGGGGGCAAAAGAGAATTTCGTCGATGTGAAGTTTATTGCGGCGGAAGATGGAAAGCAGGCGGTCATGCACTTTGTGGACGGTTTCAACGGTGAAGTATCCGCGGCCGACCCCGGACTGGTTGGTGCCGATTACGAGGCGCCAGCCGTCTTTGCGAAGCCGCCGCAGCGCCGGGATGACGCCCCGGTAGATGGATATGTGGTCCGGATTCGAAAGGTAATGCATGTCTTTCAAAATCGTTCCGTCCCGGTCCAGGAATATCGCTCGCTTCACTTCTTTGCGGCCTCCAGTAAAATCCGTTTCAAGGTTTCTTCGCCATCCATCCATTCGATTCCAATTTCCACAATCAAGGCGGGAAAGCTTTTTGGAAGCTTAACCGCGTCCTTAGCGGTCATCACGAGCGCCGCGGAATGTTTCTGCGCCGCGGACTCCAATGCTTTCAAATCGGAATCTTCGAACGCAAAATGGTCTGGGAAACGGTTCATTCCGTCAATCTCCGCTCCCGCATCCCGCAGCGTCTTTTCGAAGCCTTCCGGTCGGGCGATGGCGCAAGCCGCCCAAACTCTCCGGCCTTTGAGCCAATCCGCGCCCATGACTTCGCCGTTGGCGAAATTTTTGATCTCTCGGACGCGATATCGGTAATGGGCCGCGGGAATTTCGAAAGGTCGCGTTATTTTACCATTTTGCGATTTCATTGCGGCGGCGCGGGCACGCGCGATACCCGAAAGCGGCTCCCGCAGGACGCCGCGGGGGAACTGGAACGGAGCTGCGAAAAGCGCGTCGTCAAAGCAGAGGATGTCGAGGTCGCGGCCCAGACGGCGGTGCTGGAAGCCGTCGTCCAGCAGCAAAACGTCGGGTTTAAACTTTCCGACGGCGAATTTTGCGCCGCGGACACGGTCCGTATCCACGATTACGGGAACGTTTTTGAGAGAGCGCGCCAGGAGGAGAGGTTCGTCGCCGGAACGCGCCGCTTCATCTGAACGGTCTGCACCGCCGCCGGATTCGCCCGAAACAATGACGGTGTCCGAACCTGGATGCCGACGCCCATAGCCGCGCGAAAGGATCGCCGGCTTTTTCCCGGCGGCGATCAACGTTTCCGCGCACCATTGAACGAGCGTGGTCTTACCCGTTCCGCCCATGCTTAAATTTCCGATCGAAATCACCGGAACCGAAACTCTATGCGTCTTGAAAAGTCCGGCATCATAGGCGGTATTACGCGCGCGGACCGCCGCGCCATAAAAAAGTGAAGCCACCCACAGGATGACACGCATAAATGCGGCAAAGATCGAATGGTCTTCGCCGTTAACCCATTTCGACCAGCGCTCTTCGCAGCGTTTCATTAAAAAGACCTCAACGCGAAACCCAAATTCATTTTACCCAACCAATTCTCCCAGCTTTTTAGTGACGGCATCAACCGTCACATTCGTCATGCATTCATGCTTATAGGGACAGATTTTTTTCTCGCAGGCAATGCAAAAAAGTTTTTCATCGCGGATGGAAAGCTGCGGTTTGCGGTTCAAATTGATGGTGAGCGGATTGGTGGGGCCAAACACCGTGAGACTGGGGACGTTCAAAGCCATCGCAATTTTTTGCGGACCGTTATCGTTGGCCAAAAAGCCGCTGCAATGGAAAATCAGCGAGGAAAATTCCATTAAACTTTTCGCTTCATGAGCCGCGGCCTTTTCTTTCATCAAATTTTGGATGTCTTCAAGACCTTTTCTCTCGCCGGGACCGCCGAGTAAAATCACGTTAAAACCTTTCTGAATCAGCCGATCCGCAGTTTGAGCAAATTGATCGGGATGCCAGGCGCGGATGGGGTGCCGGTGAAGGGGCGCAAAACCGATCCATTTTTTACCGCTACCATTATAACCGTCCAGAATTTTTTTGGCTTTGGCGCGTTCATCAGCGGGCAGAGGCAAATCCCATTTCCAGCCCCAATCCATTCTGGAATCTGATCCGGCGACGCCCGGCAGCGCGCGGATCAGATCGATTTTTTGATCAACGATAAAACGGTTGGGTGTGCGCGGGGCAATGACATTGTAGGCAAGACGGCGATTCAGTCCGCCTTCAAAGCCGGCGCGGACCGGAGCGCCCGAAAGCGCGGTAATCCACAGCGTCCGACCGTTGGCGTGAAAATCCAGGACTGCGTCGTAACGCTCGGCGCGCACCCGCTGGATCCAATCAAGCGGGCGGGAAATATCATAGGAAAGGGTTTTCCGGACGTTTTTATCCAGGGAAACGAGCACGTCCGCGGGCGGCTCAACCAGAAAATCGATGACGGGATTTTTGAAAACGCGCGCGAGCGCGCCGGTGACCGGCAGCGTGAAAACCACGTCGCCGATGCGGCGCAGCTGAACGATCAGGATCTTTGGGGAACTTTGAGGGACTTGGACCATGAGGTGAGCACAAGCACGGGCCACAGCAGCGCCATGGCGCCCGAATCCTTGCCGCTGAACGCGCGTTCCTTCAAGCGCAGGACCGCGTCGACGTCAAACAAATTCAAACTTTTGAGCGAAGAACGGTCGAGGATGCTTTCCAGATGCTCGCGGCTTTTGCCGCCCACCCATTGGGTGATGGGGACGATAAAACCATGCTTCTTGCGCCAGGCGATGCGGCTCGGCAGGTGGCGCGCCGCGATTTTGCGCAACAGATATTTTCCCTTAAAATTCCGGATCTTGTATTCGGACGGCATCTGCAGCGCCAACTCCACAATGCGGTGATCGAGGAACGGCGGACGCGCTTCCAATGAAACGCTCATGGACGACATATCCACCTTCATCAGCAGGCGATCTACGAGCGCGGTCTGCCGCTCCACGTCCAGAATCTGGTTGAGCGGATCGGGGAGCGCGGCGCTGGAATCGAAATTTTTGGAAAGCAGATGGCTTTTGCCTTTGGCGTAGTTTGTGGCCTGGAAAAGCGGCGTCAGGGCATCGGGCGCGAAATCCCGGTTCAGCAAAAACCAGTTGCGGATATCGAGGTCGGGAATGGACTTGAACGCGTCGCCGCGCCCGGACATCCGGAAAATCATGCCCGCAGCGGGCTGCATGAAGTTTGGAAATTTTTTGACCCACGAAGAATACACAATGGATTTATAGCGGTTGTATCCCGCGAATAGCTCGTCGCCGCCCTCACCGGTGAGAACGACCTTCACTTTTCGCCGCGCGAAGCTGGAGAGGATCGCGGTGGGGAGGATGGTCGGGTCTCCCACCGGCTCGTTCATCCTCGAAAAAATCCGGTCCGAATAAGCCATGTCCTTTTCGCGCAGAATAAATTCGTAGTGATCGGTGCCGAGTTTTTTTGCGACGGTGCGGGCGTAAGACGATTCGTCTACGCCCGTTCCCTTTTCAAATCCGATGGAAAACGTCTTGATGCGGTTCGGGGTTTGTTTCGTCATGAGCGCGGTCACGAGGCTCGAGTCGATGCCGCCGCTCAAAAACGCGCCCACGGGAACATCTGAAATCATCTGCAGGCGCACGCTTTCGTCCAGCAGGTGTGCCAGCTCTTCTTCCCATTCGGCCGGCGTTTTATCGGGCGTCCTGGTCTGCAGCGACCAGTAGGAATTTTCGTTGGCCTGCCCGTTTTTGACGCGAATGTAATGGCCAGGCCGGACTTTACGGACCTTATTGAGCACGGTGTGGGGGGCGGGGACGAAGCGGTATCCGAAGAAATCCATGATGCCCGCCGGATCAAAATCGGTGGGGACGTCGCCGGAACGGATAAGAGAACTGATTTCAGACGCGAATATGAACCGCTGTCCGATCTGCGCGTAATAGAGCGGCTTGATGCCCATCCGATCGCGGGCTAAAAACAACTCTTCCTTCTGCGAATCCCAGATCGCGAAGGCGAACATCCCGTTCAACTTAGAAAGCGCCTCGGCGCCATAACGGTCGTAAAGATGGAGAATGACTTCGGTATCCGACTGGCTGGTAAACTTCTCGCCGCTTTTCTCGGCCTCTTCGCGCAGCTCGCGGTAATTGTAGATCTCGCCGTTGAACACGACGGTCAGGTTTTTGTAGCGCATGGGCTGATGGCCGCCGTCGATATCGATGATGGACAGCCGCCGGAATCCAAATCCGGCCTGTCCGCGCGCGCCGCGCTGATGATCGGCGGAAAAATAAAGTCCCTGGTCGTCGGGGCCGCGATGGAGCAGGGCGCGGCTCATGTCCGCGATCCGCTCGCGATCCACCGGACGTCCGTCAAAGTTTACAATGCCGCAGATGCCGCACATAGATTATCGTCCCGTGATCATCGACTGATCAGCGATTGATACAGCTGTTCATACCGGCCGACCATAATGTCCAAAGTTGCGTTCGCCAGAACCCAGTCACGGCCGGCTTTCGCCAGCTTTCGGCCTTCGTCGGGCTTGGCCAGCACTTCAAAAATCTTTTCCGATAATTTCGCCGCATCGCCCGGAGGGACGAGATAGCCCGTTTTTCCTTCCTTAACTATCTCGCGATTGCCGGCCACGTCCGAAGCGATCACGGGAATTTCCATGGCGAGCGATTCACGCATCACTCCTGAGAGGCCTTCGCCCTCGATGGCGGAGTTCACGCTGACATCAAAAACCGATAAAACGTCCGGAATGTCTTTGCGAAAAGATAACAGCCGCACGGAATCCTGAAGGCCCATGTTTTTTACCGGCTCAGCCAAGGTGTCGATGTGTTTTCCCACTAAAACGAACACCATTTTAGGATTTTTGCGGAGACATTGGCGCGCCGCCTCCAAAAAGACATGCTGGCCTTTCCAGCGGGAAACGTTCGCGACTTTACCGATCACAGAATAACCTTCCGGGATTTTTAATTCGGACCTAACCGCAGCCGAGGGCGGCTTGGGAAAAAATTCCTTGATCTTGGCGGAGCTGTAGATGACCTCCACTTTATCTGCGTTCACGCCGCCATCCACCAGCGTCTGCTTCACGGCCTGGCTGACCGCGACGAAGCGCGTGATTCGGGCGGAACCGTATTTCCAGCGGCTGAAGGGATTTTTGCGAGGCGAAAAAGAAACGCGGCGCGACACGACGTAAGGCGGCGCGCTCGTGAACGAAAGCGCGACCAGGGTGAGCGCGTGGGCCGTGGGATGATGCGCATGCACGATGTCCGGCGAGGTCTCAAAAACGGCCCGGCGGATTTTATGCGCGCCGATCAGATCGTAGTCCTGGCGCATCGGGATCTGGCGGGTTCCGGCCGCGCAGTCGGAAATTTTGGCAATCAGCTCGGACCCCGGAGGGGTCACGACGATGTTTTGGTGGCCGCGCCGCGCGAGTTCCCGGATCATCAGCGACATCTGCTCAAGACCGCCAGACCAGCCCACCGCGTTTGTGACGTGGAGGATCTTCATTGCTTCGCCGGCACGGTTTCGGAGTCTGCGCGGGAAAGCCCGGCCAGGAAAAAGAGCGCCAGCGACACCGTCGCCGTCAAAAGGTTATGTTCGGTCAGGCTCGCGGCGAAGAGGCAGGGCAGCGCGGCCAGCGTTCCCGCCGCCCAAACGCGGTGCAGCGTTCCCGAAACCGCTTTTCGGTAAACGGCGATTTGCTCCTTCAAAAGCGCGATCCAAAAACCGATCAGGAGGCCCAACCCGATGAGCCCCGTTTCCGCCCCGACCGTCAAGGCGGAGTTGTGAGCGTGGCTCTTCGCGGAATCCGGAACTTCCCATCCGGGCGATCCCAGCTCAGCGTACTCCGGCAGAGAATCCGCCCAACGCCGATAACCAACGCCGGCAAACGGATGTTTCAAAATCATGAGGCCCGCCGATTTCCAGATGTAGAAACGCTGAAAGGAAGACTCGTCCATACGGGAAATGCTGGTCGTCCGCATGCGGTTTTCGATGTTGGCATCTAACTTAAAAAGGATGAAAACGCAAAGACCCAGTCCCGCAACGCCGGCCAGGATAAATTTCCAGCCGCGAAGGGAAAACAGCAGGAGACTCCCGGCGGCCAGGCCGATATAGTAACTTCGCGAACCCGTCATCATCACGCCCAGCCCGAGAACGCCGCAGGCGAGAACGCAGGCCGACAAAACCCGGAAATCCCTTTGATAAAAAAGGGCCGCTGAAAGCGCCGTCAAAAACAGCATGGAATAGAGCGCGCCCGTGTGCAAAGGGTGGGACTGAAAGCCGTAAAAGCGAGTGTTTTCCACCAGCGCGTGGCTGGAAATGGAATTTTCGAAGAAGTAGGTAATGCCGCCCCAATATTGCAGGGCGCCTAAAATCACCACAAACGCGCCCGCGCCCAACAATGTCCAAAGGATTTTCTCACCCCGCCCGGACAGGAGCCCGGCGCCCCACGGAATCAACACATAAGGTAAGACGTTCCAAAGCTTGGAAAAGACGGACATAGGGGCCGCGGAAAACCCGCCGGCGAGCCAGGCCGAGATCATTGCCCAAATGAAAAAAACTGCGAGCCACAAAAAGGAAGCGGGGATGTTCCAATGAAACCGGTGGGAAAAGACCAGGAAGAGGGAAGATAAAGCCAAAAGCGCCATGGAAGCATTTGTGCCGGCCATCGATAAGGGCAGGCTGACGGCATATAGGAACACGGAAACGATGAACCCCCGCTCGGCGATGGTCGTCACGCGGAGGACTTGGGGTGGGAACGGAACTTTTGGGTGAAGAGGAAATATCCCAGAATCTCGGTCAAGGCGTCATGCAGGCAGGCGAGAAATCCGGGAAAACCGTCGAGGAATCCGAGCTTGAAAACATAACGGCGCAGGAACCGCGATTTGGGACGGAACAAGCAATAGCGGAGCGCTTCCCAAGCGCCGGGTTCCAACCCCTGCTTCAGCAAATCTTCGGCGCGGCATTCGGAAAACATCTCGAGCTTTCTTTGCCAGGTTTCAAGATTAGGATAGGAATGATGGATCAAAGGAAAGTCCAACGTGCCCGTGACGCCCGAAACAATCACCCGCTCATGCACGATATCATCCGAAAATCGGCAGGCGCTTTTGCGGAAGAGCCGCACCTGATAATCCGGATACTTGCCGCCGTGGCGCAGCCACTTGCCGAAATAAAGATTTTTGCGGGGGACGCGCCAGGCCGCTTCGGAGGCGTCGCGCTTCACGGTTTGGCGGACGGCGTTCAAAAGCTCGGTCGTGGCGGTTTCGTCGGAATCAATCAAAAAAATCCAGTCGTTCTGGGCATGGTTGATGGCGTATTGTTTCTGGATCCCGAAGCTTTCCAGCTTCCGGGTAAAAGACTTCACGGAGTATTTGGAGGCGATTTCGAGGGTTTTGTCGGTGGAGTGGTCATCCACCAGGATGATCTCCGCCGCGACGTCCTTCACGGACTCGAGACAAAGCTCAAGGGTGTCCTGTGCGTTGTAAGTGATCAGTACGACCGAAATGTCGTGGCTCAAGGCGGGTTAATTGTACTAAAAAAGGGCTTCCAGCTTTTCGGGGGGACGGGCCAGGACGGCGCGCCGGCCGTCCGTAACGATGGGCCGTTCAATCAAAATGGGATTATCCGTCAAGATCTTTAACCATTCGGAACGGGATAACTGACGGTCGGCCAGCTTTAGATCGGAGTAAAGGCTTTCTTTTTTGCGGACGATATCCGCCGGTTCGAGCCCGGCCTGCTTCAAAATGTCGTCCAAATCTTTAATGGTGGGCGGCGTTTTCAGATATTCCACGATTTCGGGCTCAATGCTTTTGGCTTTCAGGGCATCCAGAACCTTGCGCGAGGTACCGCACTTGGGGTTGTGCAAAATCTTCCATCTGGACATTTCGTCGTTCCTCCCCTTATAAAGATGCTCCGAAAATTATACAATTTGGATTCAATGAACCCGCAACCCAAAGAAAAAACACCCTCGGTTCTTCAAAGCTCGGCCGTTGCCCTCAACGTGGTGATACTGCCGCCCGCAGAAATCATGGACCACGCCATTTCCATCAACCAGGAACACCTGCTGAAGAGCCAGCGGAAAATTTCGCTGAACCGGGACAACAGTTTCCCGCACATCACGCTCGCCATGGGCTGCGCGGCGGAACGGGACCTACCCAAGATCCAGGCGGTCCTGGACGACGCGGTCAAAAACCTGAAGATCATGAAGCTCGAGATCGTCAAAACCTATTCCCATCCCCTGATGAACAACGAGATCATCTCGGGGTTCGAAATCAAGAAGACCGACGCCCTCCAGGCGCTCCACGAAACCCTGGTGAACAAACTCAAACCCTTTTTCAAGAAGCGCGCCTATCCCGACATGTACTACACTCCGCCCACGATTGATGAAATCACGGTCCAGCTCACCAACCGCTTCATGCAGCAGAGCGCGCTCGAAAATTATAACCCGCACCTCACGCTGGGCCTCGGCATCGCCCCGCAACTGGACCAGTCGTATCATTTCACGGCTCCGGCCATCACCCTCTGCCGACTGGGGAATTACTGCACCTGCCGGAAAATCCTGAGCCACCACTCCTTCAACGCCAAACCTTCCGGCAAACGCTAGCAACCCCATGTGGGAGAAACTCAAAAACCTTTTTCGCAGCGCTAAACGCGAAATCCGCGTGTGGCGCCGCGTGGCGAAAGACGACCGCACGCCCCTCCTCGCGAAGATCCTGATCGGCATCGCGGTCGCCTATCTCGTGTCGCCCATCGAAATCATTCCCGATTTCATTCCCGTGATCGGTTATCTGGACGACGTCCTGATCGTCTCCATCCTGCTTTTGATCGCCCTGCAGATCATCCCGCCCGAAGTCGTGAGCGAGGCGCGCAAGGAAGTTTCCTATGAAACCCTCTGATAAACCGCTTAAACCGCTTCCCGAGCAGGACTGGCCCAGGCTGGCCCGATCCATTGAAATCGAGTCGGACGAAATCCGCAAGAGCGCGGAAGTCCTGGGCGAATCCGACGGCAAGGCTTCAAAGCTGATGCAGGGCCTCCTGAACGATATCGTCAAGCGCACCAAAAAATTGGATGACATCGCCGGGAAAATTTATTCCTATTCCGACGCCTTAATCGAGGCCGGCCAGCGCAGCGGCAGCGTCGCGAACCTGTCCGAGCTGGTAATGGAATGCGTCAGGAAAGCCGCGCCGGAGCTGGAAAAGCATTCCACCAGCGTCCGGGTGCTGGTCGATCCCGAGGCCAAGGTCAAAATGGACCCCGGTGTCGTCCGCTCCATTCTCCAGGAACTGATCGCCAACGCGGTCGAACACAACCCGCCGCTCAGCTGGATCAAAATCGAAGCCCATTCGGTCATGGACGAGATCGTCGTAACCGTTAAAGACTGCGGCACCGGCATTTCGAAGGAAGATCTGGAAAAGATTTTTGAGAAGAAGCCCGCCAAATCACTCAAAGACATCAACAAAGTGTTCGGCCTTCCGGAAATCCGGAACCTCCTCCGCTCTTACGGCCAGAAAATCTGGGCCAACAGCGCGTTCGGAAAGGGAACGACCATTTATCTGACCCTGCCCGCCGCGTTTCCAGCATCCTGATTTCATGACCCGCTTCGGGAAGCGTTGTCTTGCGGCGCTGCTCCTGGTCCTTTTCGCAGCCAAACTCCCGGCCCAAGACACGCTGCCCCGCCCGCAGGGACCCATCAATGATTTTGCCGGAATCCTGAGCCCGGAAATCGAATCCGAGCTCGGCCAGGCGATCGTCCGGGTTGAACGGCAGACCTCCGCTGAAACCGCCCTCGTGACCGTCACAAGCCTGGAAGGGCGAACCGTGGAAGGTTACGCCGAAGAGCTTTTTAAGGAATGGGGGATCGGAAAGAAAGGCAAGGATAACGGCGTTCTGATCCTGGTCGCCCCCGGCGAGCGCAAAATGCGCATCGAAGTGGGCTACGGCCTGGAACCCATCCTTCCGGACGGGCTCTGCGGGGAAATCATCCGCGAAGATTTCATCCCTTCATTTAAGAATAATGATTTTCCGGGCGGCATCCGCCGCGGCACTTTGCGGATTTTAGAGATCATTGAAAAGCAGGAGCCGGCTGATGTTTCAGGGACCGGCGCGGGAGTCGGGGCTGGGGCCCCGCAGTCCGCGATGATGACATTGGGAATGATCGCCTTCTTCGCGATTTTTGTCGGCATCGGCCTCACCTTTGCCGGCGCGGGGCTCGGAGCGAAAATGGCGTTCCTGATGTTATGGGGGTTTTTCTTCGGGGGCATCCCTCTGCTCATGTCGTTCGCGGCACTGCCGGGAAATCTCACCCGCTTCGTTTTGTTTCCGCTCGGCATCGGATGCTTTTTTTACGGGATCGGAATCGGCCGCAGGAATCCCGCCAGTTTCCGCGGCCCTAAATCGCGCGGAGGCGGAGGAACGGGCTGGATTTGGGGCGGAACGCGCAGCAGCGGCGGCGGCTGGAGCGGCGGAGGATTTTCGGGAGGAGGGGGCGGCGGTTTTGGCGGAGGATCTTCCGGAGGAGGAGGCGCTTCGGGCGGCTGGTAGTCCCCCAAAACCGCGTCATTGACTCCACGGAGACATTCGCGATAGAATAAGCGGCAATCGATATGAACGAAACATTAACAAAAAACGACGCGCTGAACACATTCGTTTCCAGCCTTAAGGAAACGCTTCGGAACAATCTCGCATCGGTCCTGCTTTACGGCAGCGCGGCTCGGTCCGCCGGAACGGAAAATTCAGCGGAAGCCGCCAATATTAACCTGCTGGTTGTGCTCAAAGAGCTTTCACTGACGCACCTGAGCGCGGCGGAACCCGCGATCCGCAAGGCGCGGATTCATAAGATCGACCCCATTTTCTGGTCTGAAAGCGAATTGAATCATTCCTGGGATGTTTTTCCGGTGGAACTCGACGGAATCTCAAAGCGCCGCACGGTCCTTTTCGGGCGCGACCCCTTTGACGGGATCCGCATCGACCGGAACCATCTGCGCTACCAGATCGAATTCGAGTTCCGCAGCAAGCTCTTCAAGCTGCGGAGCGAATGGCTGGAAGTGCGCAAATCGCGGTCGGGCCTCGCCGCGTTCCTCGGGGCCGCCGGATCTTCGTTCCAGCACCTTTTTCCTTATGCTCAGGAATTGGCCGGCGGAAAAATCCCGGCCGGCGACGGCGAGGTTTTCGCGCGTTGCGCCCGCCTGAAGGAAGGCGGGGATAAGCCCGCCCAGGCCGAGCTTGAAAATTTATACCAGTCCCTGCACGACGCCGCGGGACGGGTCGTATCGATCATCAACAACGCTTAAAGGAGACGAACATGCAAGGAAAGGGAAAATGGATCGGTTTGGGGCTCATAGGATTTTTGATTCTGGCGGGCGGATCCGCCGTGCAGATTTACAACGGCCTCGTGCAGAAAAACATCGCAGTGGACGGCGCCTGGTCCCAGGTGGAGAACGTGCTCCAACGCCGCGCGGACCTGATCCCCAACCTGGTTTCGACCGTTAAGGGATTCGCCAAGCATGAAAAATCAATTTTAGACAACCTCGCGGCCGCCCGCGCGCAGTATGCCGGCGCCAGGTCCGCGGACGAGAAAATGAAGGCATCCGGCGCGGTCGAAAGCGCCCTGGCGCGGCTCCTGGTCATCGTGGAGAATTATCCTAACCTGAAGGCGAACGAGACCTTCGCCCGCCTGATGGACGAGCTCTCCGGAACCGAAAACCGGATCGCCGTGGAGCGGATGCGCTACAACGAGGCGGTCAAGGATTTGAACACGAGCATCCGGATATTCCCGGGCAACATCCTGGCGAAACTTTTTGGCTTCGCTCCCAGAAACTTCTTCGAGGCCGCCCCCGAAGCGCAGGCGGTGCCGAAGGTCGATTTCAACTGACGGATTTCGGGCCCATAGCTCAGTTGGTTAGAGCGCCTTGCTCATAACGAGGTGGTCGCAGGTTCAAGTCCTGCTGGGCCCACACACCTTATAAAAACTTCTTAAGTTTGTGGGCCCGGTACCCTTCCCTAATTCGAAGGAATGAGAAGGGGTGCTGGACCCGGCCAATTTTCGCTCTTGTAAAAATGTATAATTACCGTCTTGGCGTGGTACCCAAGTGGCCTAAGGGAGCGGTCTGCAAAACCGCGATTCGCCGGTTCAAATCCGGCCCACGCCTCCCGATTTTCCGAATATGTGCAGAATGATCGCCGCTCTCTCCGGCAAACCGCTGAAATCCGAATCGCTCCAATGCTTCGAAATTCTCGCGACTAAAGGCAAAATCCGCTCCGACATGTCGGAGCCGGGCCACTGCGACGGCTGGGGAATGACGGCCTACCTTAAAGAAAACTTTCCCGAATACATCGAGCGCCATCCGCATGCCCTGCCGGACGACACAGCCCTTTATCACAAAGCCCTGCATTGGATGGAAGAAAGCGGCGTCCGATCCGCGATGGTCCATCTGCGCAAGTCCACGGAAGGCGCTAAAACCATCAGCAATACCCATCCATTTCTTTTCAAGGAATGGTCTTTCTGCCACAACGGCACTCTTTATGATTCCGAAAAAATCCCGCTCAAAAAATTGAAAGCTTCCGGATCCACGGACTCGGAACGCCTTTTTCTTTATCTGATGGAAAATCTTTCGTCCTGGCTGCCGATGGAATGGAGCCTTAAAAAATCCCTGGCCCGCATAAAAAAAGATTTTAAGTATTCGTCGCTCACCTTTCTCCTGACCAACGGCAGGAAGGTCTACGCATACCGCGACTGCGACCCGCAATTCGATGATTACTATACGCTTTACACCTCCCGCACGCCGGACGGGCAGTTCGTCTGCTCCGAGCCGTTGCCGGCGCTCAGCCGGATCTGGGAATCGGTCCCGAACGGAACCCTGGTCACCCTCCGCTAAATGAAAGCCGTCGTCCGCCGCCGCGCCTGGGCGATTTCGGGTATTTTATTGGGCTTATTCCTCTCCGCGCTTGAAGCGACGGTGATTTCGACCGCCATGCCGACCATCGTCGCTACCCTGGGCGGACTCCACATCTACAGCTGGGTCTTTTCGGGGTACCTCTTGTCCTCCACCATCACCATGCCGCTGTGGGGACGGCTTTCGGACCTTTACGGACGCAAAAGGCTTTTTACGATCGGGGTTCTGACGTTTATGTGCGGCTCGGCGCTCTGCGGCACCAGCCAATCGATGGTCCAGCTGATATTCTTCCGATTTCTGCAGGGGATGGGCGCCGGAGCGGTGATGCCGCTCACGTTTACGATGATCGGAGACATTTTTGCCCTGGAAGAGCGCGCGAAGATGCAGGGTGTTTTTTCAAGCGTCTGGGGAGTCGCGAGCCTCATCGGCCCCATGATCGGCGGGGCCGTGGTCGACCACGCGAACTGGCGCTGGGTCTTTTACTTCAACATTCCTTTCGGACTCCTCTGCCTCGCCATGATCTCCTACGGCCTGGGCCAGGAAGAAGCGCCTGAAAAAAAGCGGGCCTCGCTCGATCTGCTCGGCACGTTTTCATTCGCTGGAGCGGTCCTCTGTTTGCTGACCGGTCTCACGCTCCTGACGCGGAAACCCGCTGCCAGCGCCGGGCTGTTCACGGGCTTTGTCCTTTTTCTCGCCTACTACGTCCGCACCGAAAAGCATGCAGAACATCCGCTGATCCCGCTGAAACTGTTTCAGATCCGCTTTTTTTCCGCGGCGCAGGTTTCGGGACTCTTCACCGGCATGTCCATGTTCGGAACTTTGTCGTTCATTCCGCTTTTCATGCAGTCGGTGATGGGGACTTCCGCCATGAGCGCGGGGCGCATGCTCATGCCGTTCATGTTCGCCTGGGTACTTTTTTCCATCGTGGGCGGCCGGCTCCTGCTGAAGCTGGGCTACCGCAAAGTGATCGTCATGGGAAGCGCGCTCCTGCTGGCGGGGTTTTTTACGATGAGTTTTCTGGATGCCGGGGCCACACGCTTGCACGTTATCGTCTCGATGGTAATGGAAGGGGCGGGAATGGGGTTCATCATGGCCCCTTTCCTGATCGCCGTACAAAGCGCGGTCCCTAAAGAGCTCATGGGCACCGCGACTTCCAGCACGCAGTTCGTTCGGAACATCGGCGGCGCGATCGGCGTGGCGGTGATGGGGCTCGTGCTCGCGCACCATCTTCACGCCCGGTCCATCCAGCTCAGCGCTTCCGCGGATCCCGGCGCGCCCGCCCTGGCGGCTCTGCTCGACCACCCCGACGCGATCATCACCGCCGACCATGCCGGGGGAATCCCGGAAAGCGTCCTGGAAGAGGCGCGGCTTGAGATGGGGCGCGGACTCAAAAAAGTTTTCACAGCGGGATTCTTCTTCGCGTTCATCGCATTCCTTTCCTGTTTTCTTATTCCCGGCGGATCCGCCAAGTCCCACGTTGCGACAAAATCATGAGTGCGCGCGATTTGAAGCTCGGCTGCCTTTTCTGCCTGGTTTTGGTCGTTGTTTTTTTCGGCGGGACGCTTCTGACACATAACAGCTACTTCCTGGGCGATGTGACGTATTATTGGTGGCCGCGCAAGACTTTCATTGCGGCCCAACTGCAAAGCGGCGCTTTTCCACTCTGGGACCCGACGTTTCGCTGCGGCATTCCCTTCTTCGCGATACCCGACAACGGTGTTCTCGATGTATTCTCGCTGGCTTTTGCTTTCTTCGACTTTGCTTCCGGACTTAAGTTTTTTCACGCCCTAAATTTTTTTGCGGCAGCCCTGGCCTGCTGGCTGATTGGAAAAAAGTGGAGACATTCCAATGGCGCGTCCCTGCTTTTGTCCCTTTTGATTGTTTTTGGCGGCTATTTCATCGTCCGCAGCCAATTCCTGAGCCAATGCGCCACGCTCACGTGGGGAATATACGCCGCACTCCTCCTCTCATCCCAATTCATGGTTTTGGGCGCGCTGCCCTTAGCGCTCATGACCCTCGCCGGACATTGGCAGACCTCCGTCATCATCTTGATGTTTTGCCTGCCAATTTTATTGATCCGGTTCAGACATCAACCTCAAAAAGCGTTCAAATTTTTGGTGATGGCTTCCGTCTTTGCGTTGGGGTTGGGCGCGGTTCAAATTCTGCCGGCGCTGGAGCTTTCAAGCCTTTCTTACTGGGGCGGACATGGTCTCGATCCGGCCCTCGCATCTGTTTATTCGCTGCCTTTGCGTGATCTTATCAATCTCATCCGAATCATTCCCGCCGAATCCTATTGGAATCTCGATAATTCGTTCTGGGTTGGATCCATCCATATTGGCCTGGCGGCTCTGGTGCTCGCTGCCATGGGATTTGTCCGGCTATCCTTCAGAGCCAAAATGGCTGCCGCTCTATTTTTGTCCGCATCGGTTACATTAAGCGTCATGCCCCTTTCCCTGCCTTATTTGCGCTACCCGTCGCGCTGGTTCCTGGGGGCGGCATGTTTATTGCCCCTGCTCGCGGCAGGCGGCTTTGAAGCCGTCCCTCGCAAAATTAAACCGTTGATTTGGACGCTCTGCGGATTGTCGCTGGCCGGCAATTGGATCGTGCGCATGCCAACGATCAATCAAGGCTACTTTCGGGAAACGAATGATTTTGCGCGCACAATGCAGTCGGGAGCGATGGAATGGACGAAGTCGGCCGAGACCCCGGTTCCACCGCCGGCAGCGCGGCGCTATATGTTCAGCTTCAGCGCTGAACGGATGTTGGCGGGAGGCGGAACCGACGGCGCCGCGCGGGCCAAAGACCTCCGCGACCGCCTCTATATCCGGACACCGCTCGTTTATAGGCTGAGCCAGGCAGGGGGTTTTGGCGAGCCGCTGGTCCCGCTGCGCATGGATATCGCGCTCGAACGCATGAAGGAACTAGGCAACCCTGAAGCGGCACGCCCGCTCCTGTCGCGAATGGGGGCCTCGCTTCTGCTTGCCGCTCAACCCTGGGAAAGCAAGGCATTCCCTCTTCTCGGCTCGTCCAAATGGATTCATTACAGCAATCCTGACGCGCTGCCGCGAGCTTATTGGATATCCGGCGCATCATACAATGCGACGCAATCCTGGGACAAACCGCGAGCGGGCGTTAGCGCGGTCTGCGACCTGTATCAAAATGAGCGTATTTCCATCGAAGGAACTGCACCCGAAACGAATGGGCGAGTGGTGTTATCGGACACATTTTATCCCGGATGGAATGCCTGGTTGAACGGAAAACGAGCGGAGATTGATGAGGATGCGGAGATTTTCCGCTCCGTACAGGTGCCGGAGACGGGAATTTTCAGGATCGATTTCCTTTATCGGCCGTTTTCATTCATCAGCGGACTGCTCATCACCGTGCTGACGTCCATGATTGGCTTTATTCTCGGATTCATTTACCTGCGTAGAAAAGCGCGCGTCTGATGCAATACCGCTGCAGCCTGCAAATCAACCAGCGCAGCAAGAAGCTCGTCCTGACGGGGCAGGATAACGAAACTCCGGAAAATATGGCGCTCAAACTCGCCGCCGCAATCCTCTTCTTCGATATGAACCCGATCGTGGACGTCAGCATGAAACATCCGCAAATCATCGGCCAGGAATTCCGTCCGGACCTGCTCTGCCTCACGGAGTTCGGCGAGACAGCGGCCTGGATAGAATGCGGCAACGTTACGACCCACAAGCTGGACAAGTTGTTGCGGCGGAACCGCAACGCCCGAATCATCGTGGTGAAGTCGAGCGTCCGTGAGGCGCGCAACCTCCGCAACGCTTTCGAAAAAAATGACGTCGCCAACTCCGACCGGGCGGAAATCTACGCTTTTCCGGACGGGGTTTTTGACCAGTGGCTGGCGATTATGGATGAGAGTGTCGACGTGATCGGCGAGTCGGAGCACGGCGCGTTCAACCTCGTGGCGAACGCCGGGCTTTTTGATTTCAGGTTCGAAAGGATTTAACGACAGGCAGTATTAGGTTGAAGTTAGCTGGGGACGGACACTGTAAGCGAAAACCGCGAAGTTAAAAGGGCCCCTTAAATCTCGTGGTGAGGAGGGGAACGTCCACGTTGGGCACGGGCTTTTCCATCATCGAAAAACATTCGGCCGCGATGGTTTTGGCGTTGGGATAGAAAACGTTTTCGAGCACCTTGCTCACGGGACAGACCGTGGGCTGCATGCCCATCCGCCGGACGGGCTTCTTCAAATCTTTCAGACACTTTTCCGCAGCAATCGCCGCAATCTCGGCGCTCATTCCGCAGGTCGTCCAGCTGGCGTCGATTACGAGCAGCCTCCCGGTCTTTTTCACGGACTCCACGATCGGCTGATCGTCCAGGGGAACCAGCGTCACCGGGTCCACGATCTCCACATCGACGCCATGCTTTTCCAAAAACTCCGCCGCCTTCATGGACTCCGCCACCATGTAGGAATTGGCGACGATGGTTAAATCCTTGCCGGTCCGCCGCACAAAGGTCTTCTTAAAGGGCGTGGGCTCGCAGGTATCGGGAACTTCGCCCGGAATATCGTACAGCAGACGGTGTTCGATCAGCAAAACGGGGTTAGGGTCCTGGATCGCCGAAGTCAGAAAGCCTTGGGCGTCCGCGGCGGTGGTGGGCATCGCGACCTTGATGCCCGGAACATGCATAAACATGGACTGCAGGCTCTGCGAATGCTGTGCGCCCTGGCCCCAGCTGCGGCCGATCACCGCGCGCACCACGATGGGAACGTTCATCTTGCCGCCGAACATGTAGTGCCACTTGGCGGCGAGGTTAAAGAGCTGATCCATCGCCAGATACAGAAAATCGTTGCGGATGTGGATATGCACGGGCTTCATGCCGTTGAGCGCCGCGCCAATGGCGACCCCGGTCATGGCGGCCTCCGCGATGGGCGTGTCAAATACGCGATCGCGCCCGAACTGCTTCACCAGATCCTTCGTGCTGCCAAATACGGCCTTGTGGTCATCCACGCCGATCCCCATCACCATGACGGAGGGATCCTTCTGCATGGCTTCCACCATGGCTTTCTTTAAAGCGTCGCCGAATTTAATAATCATGATTATTCCGCGTAAACGAAATCGTAAAGTTGCCGCGGCGCGGGGGGAGCGGCATTTTCCGCGAACTGCACCGCGGATTCCACGTCGCGCGCCACCTGTTCCTGCCAGCCCTTCAGATCCGAATCCTTGATCTTAAATTTCTTCTTCAAAATCGTTTCGGCCTTTTTGATGGGATCATTCTGGATCGCGCGGGAGTTTTCGCCCGTGATCCGGTAATCTTCGCCGATGTCGCTGGCGATGCCCACATGTTCGCGCATCCGATAGGTCGTAAACTCAAGGAGAACGGGGCCCGAACCCTTCTTGATCTGCTCCACCGCTTTCAATGTGGCGCCATAGACCTCGGAGACATCGTTGCCGTCATACCGCGTTCCGGGCAAACCCAGACCCTCGGTCAACCGGTAAAGGTCGGTCTGGCCGTGGCGGTCTTTCACTTTGGAATGGATCGCGTACTGGTTGTTTTCGAGCACATACAAAACGGGAAGTTTTTTGAGCACCGCGAAGTTGACGCTTTCGTAGAACACGCCTTCATCCACGGCGCCGTCGCCGAAAAAGGAAACCACGGCGCGCCCTTCGCGTTTCACCTTGGCAGCCAAGGCGTCGCCGGTGGCAACGGGAATGACGCTCGCCACGATGGCGGAACAGGCAATGAGACCCACTTCCGGCGCCACGAGGTGCATCGATCCGCCCTTGCCGCGCGCGCAACCCGGGTCCTTGCCGAAAAGCTCCGCGAACATCGCGTTCAAATCTCCGCCCTTGGCAATGTAAATGCCGTGGCTGCGATACGTGCCATAAAGATGATCGGTAATTTTAAGCGCGCGGCAGACGCCCGCCGACACCGCTTCCTGTCCGATGGACAGATGCACGGGGCTCTGGATTTTGTCGCTCGGATAAACTTCGGCGATCTTGAGCTCGGCTTGCCGGATCTGCAGCATCACCTTGTAAAGGTCGATGAAGACCTCTTTGGACGGCAGGGAAATTTTTTTGGGATTAGACGGTTTGTTTTTCATAGTTGATGTCCAGGCTTTCATCGACCACGTAAGGAGGCCGGTTCTTGAGTTGATCGTGCATGCGGCCCAGGTAAATTCCATATATGCCGACCGTGATCATCTGCAGCGATGTCAGAAAAGCGAAACCTGCCGCCCACAGCGCCGCGCCGGGAATGTTACAACCGCCGCACCGCAGAACCAGGGCCGCCGCGAGAAAAACGACGCTTCCAATTCCCATAAAAAGCCCGACCAGAAAAGGCAGGTAGAGGGGGAAGATGGAAAAACTGATGATGCCTCCGACCAGAGTCCGGACCGCCGCAATTCCTCCGAAACCAAATCCATGAAAATGGGACTCGCCGGCAAAGCGAGCCTGGCGTTCGTAAGAGACCTGGTCGTGCTTGAACCCGACCCAAACCGGAAAGCCGCGCAGGTAAGGCGTCAGCTCTTTCATGCCGTTCATGACGTCCACCACGCGCCGCGACATCAGTTTGTAGAGGCTCGCTTCAACGGGCATGTTCATTCCGGACAGATTGCGGATCATTTTATAGGCAAGGCTGGAGACAAAAAAACGGTGGGGCGCTTCGCCCTTCAACTGCGTGCGCTTCGTATGAACCACGTCCGCGCCCGCTTTCCACTTGGCGACCATCTCGATGATGAGTTCGGGCGGGTCCTGCAAATCGGCGTCGATCGTCACCACCGCATCGCCCTTGGCGCGCGAAATGCCGAGCTGGAGACAGGGCTCCACGCCGAATTTGCGCGACGTCGTAAGGCATTTGATGCGGGGATCTTTGGCGGCATGCTCGCGGATGATTTCGAGGGACCGGTCGGAGGAAACGTCGTTCACCAGGATGATCTCGTATTCCATCTCCAGCTGGGAAAGGGTGCGCTGCAGACGTGCCAGAAGCTCGGAGAGAACGGCCTCTTCGTTGTAAAAAGTTGTAACGACCGAAAGGAAACGCCGGGAGATTGCGGAAGGCACTTCGCGGCTAACGGTTTACGGCAGTCCGGGGTGAACCCGGAAAGGCATGAGGATGCGAAGAGATTTTTGGATCCAGAGCCGCGCGACGCGCACCAGCATCAAAAGCGCGCCGATGACGCCGTGCTTCTTGAACATGGGCTTCCAGCGCCAGGGGGCGGAATAGATGCTGACGAAGCCTTCGTTCTGCAGCTCGATCAAATCCTTGGACGTCAGGTCGCCGATGTTGGTGACGGCGTTGCCGTAACGCAAATATTTCGAAAAATCCTTGGACAGGAGCTCCACGCCATGGGTTCCCGCCGTGGCCATTTCGTTAAACTCGGTGCCGGGATAAGGGATGGCAATCGCGAAGTTGGCCTGCTTCACCTCGCGGGCATTGCGCAGCCAGTTAAGCGTTTTGCGCACCGTCTCGCGAGACTCGCCGGGAAGTCCGATCATCACTGAGTTCATAGCCTCGACTTTATGCTTCTCGCAAATCTTGTTGGCCTGGGAATAAAATTCGAGGGGGACTTTCTTCTTCATGGTGGCCCGCATCTCGGTGTCCACGGTCTCAAGACCAAAGCTCAGGCGGATGAGGCCCGACTTGGCAAGATATCCGACCAGTTCATCATCCACCAGATTGGCCCGGGTGGAGCCTTCGAACGTGATTTTGAGTTTTTCCTTGTTGATTAAATCGCACATCTCAACGACGTGATCTTTCCAAAGCGTCAGAACGTCATCCACGATATAGAAATGTTTGACGAAGGGGAATTTTTCCACGACCTGCATCATTTCGGTGACCACGGAACGGGGAGAGCGCATAACCACCCGCTGCGTTTGCAATTCTTTCGAAGCGCAGAAGATGCAAGCCCAGGGACAGCCGCGCATGGTCTGAATGGACGTAAAATTCTGCCTTCCGTTCATCGTGCCCAGGCGGTAGCTCTTCATGTTGAGGAGATGCCGCGCGGGGAAGGGGAACTTATCGAGCGGATAGCTGTTCGAGGCGAGATTGCTGCCTTTCGCGACTTCCAGGGTCAAAGGATCGGGATCGCCCGTGTATTTGACCTGGTCGCCTTCCCGGTAGAAAAAGCCTTTCACTTTGGTGAGGTCGCCCTTTTTGGCGTAGGTATCTAAAAATTCGGCAAAAGATTTTTCGGACTCGCCCACGAAGGCGTAGTCGAACTGGGGCAAAAAGGCTTCTTCGCGCTTGATGGTGATGTGGGTGCCGCCGATCACGACCGGAACCTTGCATTTCTTGCTTTTAAGCGCTTCGGCGACGTCGGCGCTCAGGTGGAAAAAGGGGCTGTAACAGGTTAATGCGATGATATCCGCGCCAAGGGTCAGGGCATGGTCGGCGAGCTCATTCGCGTTCATCCCTTCCGCCTCCGCGTCGACGATGGTGACTTCATGGCCATGCTGTTCAACGATCGCCGCCAGGAGGGCGATATTCAGGGGCGGCCACGTGGAGTTCCTTTTCGCGAAGTGGCCGAAAAGGCCGTACTCACCCGTCCATTGAGGATAAAGAAACACGACTCTCATGCGATGACGTTCTCCTTTTTCCTTATAAAGATTACTGCCCGAAGCTTAAATCTAACATAGAAACCGTGGATTGTCAAGAATATTCCCCGGGATTTTCCGACGGAAACCGGCTAAATCAGCGCTCTCCCCGGTAATAGATCAGCCTGCTTCCCGAGTTGTCGAACCGGAACGGTACATGCAGGTATTTGCTCAATTTCTTCTTGATTTTGGGCTGCGCCCCGGGCTCCGCAAAGATCAGCATGAAACCGCCGCCGCCCGCCCCTAATAGCTTCCCGCCGATGGCCCCCGATTTCATGGCGGCCGAATAGATCGCGTCAATTTCAGGGGTCGTAATCTTGTCCGTCAGGCTGCGCTTAAGCTTCCAGCTCTCATGTAAAAGTTTGCCGAATTCCGTAATGGGCCCGTTCCCGCCCAGAATCTTGATGCCGTCAAAAACGAAATCGTAGATGGTCTGCAGCTCCTTCGTTTTCCGGTGCGACGTTTTAACCAGGGTCGCCGCAATTTCGGACGCCGTCCGCGAAAGGCCCGTGTACATCAACATCAGGTGGCTTTGAAATTCCTTGAGGCGTTTGGGATTGACCGTAATGGGCGTCACATGAAAATCCTTGTTGTTGTTAAATTCAATTAAATTAAAGCCGCCGATCGCGGCGCAGATCTGGTCCTGGCTGCCGACGTTTTCTTTCAGCAGCTCCTGCTCGACTTTGATCGCGACCCTGGCGAGCTCATCCTGGGATATGATCCGCCCCTTGAGCGCGTAAAGCGTGTTCAGCAGTCCCACGGTGAACGATGAGCTGGATCCCAGTCCCGTCCTGGCCGGAAGGTCGCCGTCATGATGAATTTCAATGCCGTCCTTAATGCTCATGAACTTCAGGCATTCACGGACGGAAGGGTGCTTGATGTGTTTGTTTTCCTTCACGAGCTCAATGAAGGAATAGAGTATCCGCGACCTGAATTCGAAAAACGGCGGAAGGCGGCGGGTGAAGATATAGCAATATTTGTCGATGGTGGTGGCGAGCACGGCGCCCTTGTGGTGCTTGAGCCAAACCGGATAATCCGTCCCTCCTCCAAAGAATGAAACGCGAAAAGGCGTCTTGCTGATGATCATGATCGGCTCCCGGTTAAAGATGATTTTTGACTGCTGACCTTCTGATTATTTTTGTAGATATGGATGGTCCCGTTCACGATGTTCCAGTCGGAAGGCGGAAAGTCCCACGGGAACTCGTATCCGAAAAGCCTGGGCCTGCTTTCGAAGCGCGCGGCTTCCGGCATCATCATGACTTCATGGAGGACCGCAACTTGTTCGGGAAACAGGGGCGAGAGCGCCGGATGCAGGTAATTCCGGTACTCGTGTTCCGTCAGCACGATGTAATCCGCATCCTTCAACACGCTTCTCAGGTTCAAAATCGGCTGATCGAGGCCCAGGGAACTGGGCGTGCTGCGGCGCAGCTGAGAGTCGTCGGTGCTTTCGATGAAGCGGTACGGGACCTTGTAGCTGCGCAGGATGCTGGGCATCTGGACCGCGTTCTGGATCGCGCCGATGGTCGCGCCCCGCGGAACGTTGCGCTCCAACCAAACAGAGGCGGATTCGCGCACGTTCTCTCCCGCGTAAACGCGCGCGAACGCGGCCGCGTACGCGGCGTTGTACGTCAGCAGCAAAAATCCGGCTCCCGCGAAAGCGCGGCGCAGCCCTTGGCGTTTCGACTGCAGAAACAAGGCCAGCGTGCGCGAGATGTAAACAAACAGAAAGGGAAACACGGTCAAAACGTAATGCGTGCCGCCCTGGCGCGTGGTGGACGTGGCCAGATAAACCGCGAATCCTCCGAGCACGAAAAGGGCGTCCGACTTCCAGCTGGGGTCAAAACCCGACTGGCCGATCCGCCAGACGCCGAACACGCGAAATCCCAGGAATAAAAATCCCGCAAGTCCCGCGACGGTCGCCGGCCAGCCGATCGCGTAGGGGCTGTAATGCGAAATATAGCTCTTCCACCCGGGTCCGACCGTCAGGTCAAATATGGGCGGGTCGTAGGCGACGCCGGCAAAACGCATTGCCGTCAGAAGCAAGTCTGGAAATTCGATGACATAGTAAGGAGAAGCGGCGCAAAATGCCAGCAGGCTGATGAGGCCCGCCGCAAAAAGTTTTTTGACGGCGGATGCCAAGTGTGCGGACAGAAAACAGCTGATTGTCACGACCAAGGCATAGGGGCCCGCGTTGAACTTGGTCGCCGCGGCCAGTCCCAGAAATGCGGCGGATAACAGGATCGAGCGATACCCTTCGTCCGTGAGATTCCTGACCGCGAAGAAGAGTGAAAGCAGGGCAAAGAGCACCATGAGCGCGTCCGCCTTGAGAGTGAACGCGTAAAGGATATTGACCGGCGCCAGAGCCGCAAGGGCCGCGGCGAACAGCCCCGTCATAGGGTCATACGCTTTTCGCGCGAGCGCAAACGTCACCCAAACGCCGAGAACGCTTGCAATGAACATGACGCTCCGCCCGACCAGGTACAGCTTGTCGCCCTCTTTCAGATTCTCCATGAAAAATTCCCGCGGCGCCTTTTTAAGGTAGCCGGCCATCTGCGAGAATTTAAGCGCGGCCGCGACCGGAATCGTATGAAAACCGCCCCAGAACGTGAAGGCGTCAGGATGAAAATATAAAAAACGGTTCGATTTCCAGCGGGACGTGGTTTTGGTTTCCTCCGGATAATGAGCGAGCAAAATGGCGTGATTCAACCGCCGCAGGTCGTTCCGGCTCAATCCCTCGCCGTTCGTGGCCTGCGCGCTTTCCAGCAAAGGCATCGCGGAACCGATGGACTTGTCTGCCGCCGGGTCCCAGGCCGCATAGAGGGTACGGTCTTCCAGGAGGCGGTTCATGGCGTTCACCACCAGCAATTTATTTTCGGAATGATAGGTGACTTCCGGCGGATTGTTACCCAACGCTTCCAGCAGCTTCAGGCCGACGGCATCTTTGGTTTTAGGGGTGGCTTTGATTTTATCGACCAGCGGGGGAACGTCCAAATCGTCTGTTGAAAAATTGTTGCTGCCCCATTTTGCGATGACGTTGAAGGTGGAGGATTCGTCCGGGTTGTAGGTGGAAAGCCGTCCGCTTTTGCTGGGGAGGCCGTAATGCAGGCCCGAAAGGCGGAGAATGAACCCGACGGAGAAAATGAGAAGAAGTAACGACTTTTCCGCGGCCGGACTATTCAATGCGGTGGATCAATGGACGGAAGCGAATTCGGCCGGAAGGGGCTCGGCGTGGCGGCGCTGGAGTTTGATCTGCGCGACATCCCGCAAATGGTCCACGACTTTCTGTCCGAACTTTTCCCGGACGCGCGCGAGATACCGGGGGTGGGTGAAGTAAACCTGCCAGGCCCGGTCGCGGAACGCCAGGACTTGTCCCGCGGAAAGTTTGTCCGTGGGGAGCGGGAGCTGCTCGAACGAATGCTGGGAAAAATCATGCCATTTCTCGGGCAGCTTCCAACCCTTCTGCACCGCGAGTTTGTAAAGCTGGGAACCGGGATAAGCCATCCCGGAATAGAAATTGGCCATCTCGCAATTGAGCTCGATCGCCATGTTCAGCGTGTTCTGCATCGATTCAAACGTATCATCGGGCATGCCAAAAATATAGTTGCCCAGCACGTTGATGCCGGCATCCTGAATCTTTTTGACGACCTTATGGATGTCGCCTTCCTTAAATTGTCCCTTTTCAACGCCGTCGCGCACGTAGGTGCTGGCGGACTCGATGCCGAGGCAGAGCCAGTTGAAACCCGCTTTTTGCAACTTCTCCAGGAAGCGGTCTTTCACGGTATCAACGCGCGCATAGGCCCAGAAATTAAATTTGTAGCCGCGCTCAATGATCAAATCGCAAAGCTTGAGCACATGATTGGGACTCAGCACAAACATCTCGTCCGCAATCTTGATGTTCTTGACGTTATATTTGGTGGCGAGAATATCGAGCTGAGTGATAACAAAATCGGGGCTCCAGCAGCGCAGGGAAGAACGCTCAAAGGGCGCATTGATGCAGCAGAAGCTGCAGTGGAACGGGCAGCCGAGGCTGGTATAGAGTGAAGCGTAAGGCTGGCGCTCATCGATGTTCCCGAAGCAATGCCAATTGTGGGCGCGATAGGCTTTCATAGGAAGAAGATCCCACGCCATGCCGGGCAGAACCGTGGGGAGATCTTTTTCCGGAATGAGCGGCGCCGAATTCGTGTAGACCGCGCCGCCGTTCTGGCGATACCACAAGCCAGGAACTTTCGCATAGTCCGCGCTGTTATTCAAATCGGGAAGCTGGAGCAGCGCATCGATGGTATGCACGCCTTCGCCCTGGCAAACGAAATCCGCTTCGCCTTCCGACAGGCTCTGCTGGGGAAGCGCCGAAACGTGGCCGCCAATTAAAATTGTTTTGATATTCGGCGCGTTCTTCTTGAACACCGAAGCGATGTTCTGCGACATCGTCATGTTTTGGGTGGAGGCGGAAGGCTGCTGGCCGTAAACGACGATGGCGGCGATGCGGGGTTTCAGCTCGAGCGTTTTGGAAACGATCTGTTCCGGCGTGAGCCCCTCGGCTTCCTGATCGATAATCGCCGTGATATGGCCCTTCGAACGGACAAAATTGGCGAGCATCGCGGCCCAGATGGGCGGCTCGATCGCGGCCACACCCTGCGATAGACCCTGATAGATCACGCGGTTGTTGCCGGGACTGATGAATACGACGGGCGTTTCGCTTTTCATTTTTGATTCGTCGTCAGAAAAATCCAGTCCATTCTAGTATACAACCCCCGGCTTGTCAAACCAATCGTTGGCGCGCGCCGTCTAAATCAGATAAAATGGGACCCACACCATGAATTTGAACGAATCCTTTCCGGTAACGCAGGGAAAAATCGATGAATTGAAGCGGCGGATCGCGGCGCTCGGCGTCGATTTGTCCAAAGTGGAAGAGCAATTCACCCGCGGATCGGGCAAGGGCGGACAAAAAGTGAACAAGACCGCCAATTGCGTGCAGCTGCGCTACGCGCCGCTCGATATCCATGTGAAATGCCAGGAGTCGCGCCAGCGTTCGCTCAACCGATTTCTGGCGCTCCGCGAACTCGTGGATCAAATTGAAATGATCCAATCACCCGGCACCTCGCGGCGGCTGAAGGAACTCGAAAAAATCCGCAAGCAGAAGGCGCGCCGATACCGCAGGGGAAATCATCCGCCGGCATGACCATCAATTGCAAAATATTTTGGCAATTGATAAAATTCCTTCCTTAATAATTAATTGCCCTGATAGCTCAGTTGGCTAGAGTACTCCCTTGACATGGGAGGGGTCACAGGTTCAAGTCCTGTTCAGGGCACCACTTTTTTCTCAAATGGCAACCCAGACCCTCGATACCGAAAAAGACTACCTCTTCAAGCTCCGGCACTCCACCACTCACGTGATGGCGCAGGCCGTGCAGGAACTTTTTCCCGGAACGAAAATCGCGATCGGACCGCCAATCGATGACGGCTTCTATTACGACTTCGATTCCGAGCACCCCTTCACGCCGGATGACCTCAAGGCCATCGAACGGCGCATGCGCCAAATCGCGGAGGGCAACCACAAGTTCGAGATGAGCACGCACGATTCAAAAGAAGCGCGCGAGTTCTGGTTGAATCGGGGGGAAAAGTACAAGGTCGAAATCATCGACGATTTGAAAGCGCCCACCGTGACCTATTGCTCTCACGACAAATTTACAGACCTCTGCCGCGGCAACCATCTCGATACCACGAAGGAAATCAGACATTTCAAGCTGCTCAAGATCGCCGGAGCCTATTGGCGCGGAGACGAAAAGCGCGAGCAGCTGCAGCGCATCTACGGAACGGCCTGGCGCAGCCAAAAGGATCTGGACGATTACTTAAAACGCCTCGAAGAAGCCAAGAAGCGCGATCACCGCGACCTGGGTCCCAAACTGAGCCTTTTCTCTATTGAACATGACGAAGGCGGATCGGGCTTCATCTACTGGCTGCCCAAAGGCGCCAAGCTCCGCCAGCTGGTGGAAAACTATCTCCGGGAATACCTGGAATCGCGCGGATATCAGTTCGTTATTACGCCTCATGTCGCCCGCGCGCAGCTTTGGAAGACCTCCGGGCATCTCGATTACTATAAGGAAAACATGTATCCCATCATGGAGCTGGAAAACCAGGATTTTATCCTGAAGCCCATGAACTGCCCGGGACATATCCTCGTTTATAAATCCGCGCTCCATTCCTACAGGGAACTTCCCATCCGGATCGGGGAGTTCGGAACGGTTTACCGGTTTGAGCGCAGCGGCGTGCTGCATGGTCTCCTGCGCGTCCGGGGTTTCACGCAGGACGATGCCCACATTTTCTGCCGGCCCGACCAGGTGCAAGATGAAGTGGTGGAGATTCTGCGCATCACCACCGATATTCTGAAAACGTTTGGCTTCAGCGAGTACGCGATCAACCTTTCGACCCGCCCCGAGAAATACTCCGGCACCCCGGACGGCTGGACCCACGCCGAAGCCGCGCTCAAGAGCGCGCTCGAGAAGCTGAACCTGGCTTATGAAGTGGACGAAGGCGGGGGTGCCTTCTACGGACCCAAAATCGATTTGAAAATCAAAGACTCGCTCGGCCGCGAATGGCAGTGTTCCACGGTTCAGGTGGACTTCAACAATCCCGAACGTTTTAAGATCAACTACCGCGACGAAAAGAGCGGCGAGAGCCAGGTCTTCATGATCCACCGCGCGCTGCTGGGCTCCATGGAACGCTTCATCGGTATCCTGATTGAAAACTTTGCAGGCCTCTTCCCGCTCTGGCTCGCACCCATCCAGGTCAAAGTACTCACGATCGCGGACCGCCAATCCGAATTTGCGCAGGAAATTGTGAAGGCGCTCCGCGGCGCCGGCATGCGCGTGGAACTGGACGACGGCAACGATAAAATCGGCGCCAAAATCCGCGGCGCTTCCATCCAAAAGATTCCCTACCTTATTATATTGGGGGACAACGAGGTCCGGGACCGCCAGGTCACGGTCCGCAAGCAGGACGGCACCAATATTGGGGCCATGACCGTCGAAAAGTTCATCGAAACCACCCGCGCTGAAATCGCGGGCAAAGATTTGACTTCCCGCTTTTAAATCAATATAATACGTGGACTTTTTGACATATAAATCGACCCCGGAGGGTTTAAAAAGCATCATTATTTTACACGGAGTTTCCCATCTCTAAGCCGCAAGAGCCACGCATCAACGAACAGATCCGCGCAAGGGAAGTTCGGCTCATCGATGAAGATGGGAGCCAAATGGGCATCCGGCCCATTATTGAGGCCATCAATCTGGCCCAGGCCAGGGGAAAAGATCTCCTTGAAATCGCCCCGGGCGCCAATCCCCCGGTCGTCAAGATCGCAGATTTTTCAAAGTTCCGCTATGAGCGCGAGAAACGCATCAAGGAATCGCGCAAGCACCAGAAGGCGGGAACGGTTAAGGAAGTCAGGCTGCATCCGCGCATTTCGGAGCACGATTTGGGCATCAAGCTCGAGCACTCCAAGACCTGGATCGACGAAAAGAACAAAGTTCGTTTTACCGTCGTTTTCAGGGGCAGGGAGATGGAACACCGGGATCTGGGGCTCGCTCTCTTAAACAAGATCAAGGAAACCCTGGGCGAGAAGTGCGTGGTGGAGCAGGAATCGCAGCTCGAAGGCAACCGGCTTTCAATTTTATTAGCGCCAAAAAAATAAAGGAATCACAAGACAATGCCTAAACTCAAGAATCATAGCGGAGCAAAAAAAAGATTTCGGTTTTCAGCCACCGGAAAGGTGAAGTATAAGCGGGGCGGCGCGCGCCACCTCCTTTCGGGAATGTCCTCGAAGCGGGGCCGTTATCTCCGCAAGCAGGCCTACCTTTCGGCAACCAGCACGGAAGCAAGGATGCTGAAGAAGCTCCTGCCTTACCCCTATTAATTAGTAATCTAAAGGAATAAGAAAATGAGAGTTAAAAGCGGCGTATATACCCGGCAGAGAAAGAAAAAACTTTTCAAGATATCGAAGGGCTACTATTCCAACCGGAATAACCGCTGGCGCCAGGCGCTCCAGCAGGTCGAAAAATCCCTCCGCTACGCCTACCGCGACCGCAAAGATTTCAAAGGGGAGATCCGCCAGGTTTGGATCACCCGCATCAACGCCGCCACCCGGCCGTTGGGTCTTAATTATTCCCAGTTCATCTCGGGACTCAAGAAATCCAACATCCAAGTGAACCGGAAGATGCTCGCCGAGCTGGCCCTCAGCGACGCCCCGGCCTTCGAGCAGATCGTAAAAGAATCCAAATCCGCCCTGGGTTTGGCGACCGCATAACACCATAGTCTTTCTTTCCGCCTGATGTCCGCCTCGCTTGCCGACATCGAGAAGAAGTTCAGCCGCGAGATCGCGGGCGCTTCCACGCCCGAACAGCTGGAAAACCTCCAGCGCGAGTATCTCGGCCGGAAAGGCGTATTCAACGGCCTCCTCGAAAACATCAAAGACCTTCCCGCAGACCAAAAGCAGAAATTCGGCAAAGACGTTAACGTCTTAAAAGGCAAAGTCCAGGACCAGATCCTCGCCAAGAAGCTGGAGGCGGAGGATAAAGTCCTGACAGACGCCATCGGCAGCCAGAAGTCGGATGGTTCCCTGCCGGCCTATCCGCATGCCCAGGGACACCTGCATCCGGTCCACCAAGTTTTGGATGAAGTCACCGGGATTTTTGCCGCCATGGGCTTTTCCGTGGCCGATGGCCCCGAGATCGAGACCGAAGAGAACAATTTTGACAAGCTGAACATCCCGGACGACCATCCGGCCAAAGACATGCACGATACGTTCTACGTGGACATGAACCCGACCAAACGCGACCCAGGCCAGACGCTTTTAAACATTCCGGAAGCGCAAAAGCCGCGCTCCGGCTTCCTGCTCCGGACCCATACCTCCCCTGTCCAGATCCGCGAGATGCTGCGCCAACGCCAAAACAGCCAACATGCGCTCCGGCTCATTGCGCCGGGCAAGGTGTTCCGCCACGAAGCCATCGACGCCACCCATTCTTCCGTGTTCCATCAGGTGGAGGGGTTGGTGATTGATAAGGATATTTCGTTCGCGGACCTCAAGGGAACGCTCGAATTATTTGTAAAGCGTTTCTTTGGAGATCAGGTAAAAACCCGCTTACAGCCATCCTTTTTCCCGTTCGTTGAGCCTGGCGCCGAGATGCATATCTCCTGTACGATCTGCGGGGGAAAGAGCGCGACCTGCCCGGTTTGTAAGGGATCGGGCTGGCTGGAAATGCTGGGCGCAGGCATGGTCCATCCGAACGTTTTGAAGGCTACAGGGTATGACCCCGAAGAGTACACGGGCTTCGCTTTCGGCATGGGCATTGAACGCATCGCGATGATCCGCTATGGCATCGCCGACATGCGCCTCTTTTTCGAAAATCACCTCGACTTCCTGTCGCAATTTTAACGATTAATTGAACCCATGAAGATATCACTGGCTTGGATCGAAGAGTTATTGGGCGCGAAGCTGGACCGTTCGCCCGAAGAGATCGCAGAAGCGCTGGCGGGACTCGGCTTTGAAGTCGAGGCGATTACCCATTATAAACAGCCGCAGGGCGTCGTGGTAGCCGAGGTGCTGGAAGTCGAGAAGCATCCGAACGCGGACAAGCTGCGCCTCGCCAAGGTAACGGATGGGACGGCGCCGACCACCGTGGTCTGCGGAGCGCCGAACCTGGAACGCGGACAGAAAGTTTTCTGGGCGAAGGTGGGAGCGGTTCTGGCAGACGGTACGGTTTTGAAGGAAACACCCATCCGGGGCATCAAGTCGCCCGGAATGCTCTGTTCGTCGCGCGAATTGGGCGTGGGAGACGGCCATGCGGGTCTCTGGGCCCTGCCCGAAACGCTTCAGCCGGGCCAGGCCCTCGAAGACGTCGTCAAACTCGAAGACACCATTTTAGATGTTACGCTGACACCCAACCGGCCGGACGGGCTCTCGCAGATCGGTATCGCGCGGGAGCTGGCGGTGCGATTCAATTTAAAGTCGCCCAACATCCATATTCCGCTTCATGCGGATACCCATTCCGGCGCTTTTTATCCGGTCGAAATACAGCATCCGGATTGTTCGCGCTACATCGCGCGCAAGCTTGAAGGCGTCAACATCGCGCCCTCGCCGCTGGGCCTCGAAGCGCGGCTCATCCGCTGCGGCGTGCGTCCCACGAGCAACATCGTGGACATCACCAACCTCGTTTTGCTGGAACTCGGCCAGCCGCTGCATGCGTTCGACGCCGATAAGCTCGAAGGCGGAAAAATTATTGTGCGGAAAGCCCAGCATGGGGAAAAGATGCTGGCGCTCGACGGCAAAACCTATTCATTGAATCCGGATATTCTGATGATCGCCGACGCCAAAAAGCCGGTAGCGATCGCGGGCATCATGGGCGGAGAGGAAACCGCGGTAAGCGCTTCCACCAAAAACATTTTGATCGAAAGCGCCATTTTCAGCACGCAGACCATTCGCGCGACGCGCAAAAAGTTGAACCTGAGCTCCGAGTCATCGTACCGCTTCGAGCGCGGGGTCAGCGGCTGGAGCTGCTCCACGGGCAGCGCGCGGGCGGAAGCGATGGTTTCGCAGTTCACCAAGGCGCGCACCACGGCTTTTTCCGACCAGGCCGCCAAGGCCAAAGATGCGCCCATCGTGTTCGTCCGGCCGTCGCGGGTGGAACGCATCCTGGGCGAGAAAATCCCTCTCGCTGAAATCCAATCCATTTTCCAGAAGCTCGGCATCGTGATCCAGTCCGTGTCGGAAGAAAAGCTCTCGGTCCAGCCGGCCGAGTGGCGGCTCGACCTGAATCAGGAAATCGATTACATCGAAGAGATCGCGCGCATCCGCGGCTACGACAAAACGCCCTCGCGCGGCAGCCGGGCTAATCTGCCCGAATCGACCCATCACCTGGAATCGCACGAGCTGAAGCAAAAGCTAAGAGCCGCTCTTCAGTCTAACGGATTTTTTGAAACGCTGAACTACGGACTCGTCTCCGTCAAAGCCGCCAAATTTTTTCTGGACGATGCGCTCTCGATCAAACTAGAAAACCCGCTGTCGGAAGATCAATCCGTCCTGCGGCCTTCGCTCATCCCCGAGCTTTTCAAGAACATGAAGACGAACCTGTCCTATCAGAAGAAAAATTTGAAGCTCTTTGAGATCGGCTCCGTCGCCTATAAGTTCAACGGCGAGCCGCCCAAGAACAGTCTGCTCGCGGGTGTGGCGACGGGGAATGTGACCGATGCCAGCTGGCAGGTAAAAGAGCCGCACAAATCCGATTTCTTCTGGATGAAAGGCGTGGTGGAAAATTTGCTGAAGCGGAACCGTGTTGACGCTCACCTGACGCCCGCCAAATCGCCCAAGTCGCCCGTGCGTTACGGCGGGAATGATGAAGCGCCCTACATCGCCGATTTTTCGGCGTTCCTGCATCCCTCATATTCTTATTGGATCGAGCCGCTCCGTAACAACGAGGGCAAGATGGGCTATTTTGGTAAGGTGCATCCGAAAATCGCCAAAGCTTTTGATATCCCCGAAGAAACGTTCCTCTTCGAAATGGACACGACGCCCTTCGAGCGCTCGCACCGCAAGAATTTCCAGAAGGCCGCGGCTCCGAACCGGAACCCCGTGGTCTCGCGCGACTGCTCCATCTGGGTGGGGGACGACGTCGCCTGGAAAGATCTGGAATCCGAAATTCTGCGCAAAAACAACGAGGGCATCCGCACGGAATGTAAACTCTTCGATCTCTACCGCGACCCTGCCAAGCCCAAACTCAACAGCTTCGCTTTCACCCTCACCTTCAGCCACCCCGAAAAAACCCTGGATGACGCCACCGCCAACAATTCCAGGGACAAAATCCTCGAAAACCTCAACAAGAAGTTTAAAGCAGAACTTCGCAGCAAATAGGCCAGGAAAGAAAAATTTGAAGGGCGTCGATTTGCCAGGCGTTTAGCGCGCCGGGCAAATCACCGACCACCTAAAGATGGCCTCGCTTCCAATGAGAATAAGGAGGCGAGGGTAAAGGCCGCTGGCCTTTACGTCCCTGAAAATTTTTATTTTCTGGCCTTAATTGCGCGATTCATCATTTGAATTTCAGGTGAGTTTTTTATTATAGTTACTTAAACTAATACTTGAGGTTCGCTTGGATAAGATTGAAATTCTAGATCAAAAAGTCAGGACGGCGGCGCAGGTCATCAACGACCTGAGGGTCCGTAACGCCAAGATCAAGGCCGATTTCGACAAGCTCAACGAGGAGAACCAGATGCTCTCCGCGGAGAACGCGCAGGTGCGCAAACTGATCGTCGAGCTCGACCGGCTCCGCCAGGAGCGCAAGATCGTCCGCCAGAAGTGCGAAAAGCTTAAAGAACAATTTGTCCGCATGAAACTCACCTAACCCAGGAGGTTTTATCCAGCCACATGATTGAAGAACGCATTCCCATCAAAATTTTCGGACAAACCTACGAAGTTCTCGGCGACCCTTCGGAAACCCTTTATTACAATTCTTTAGCGCGGTACGTGGAAACCAAGATGCAGGACATCCAGAAGGGGACGAACATCGTTTCCAGCCAGAAGATCGCGATCCTCGCCGCTTTGAACATTGCCGATGAACTGCTGCACGAGCGCGAGTCCAAGACCACCGTCAGCAAGACGTCCGATAAAAAAGTGGACGAGCTCATCAAGCTTCTGGATCAGACCTTTAGCGAAGCCAAAATTCCCATTCCCGTCGTTTCGAAACCGGAGCCCAAACCCCAGCGCACCATGTTGCCGCTGGCGGATCAGGAACCGGCCTTCAACTTCGAATAACCCAGTCATTCGCCGGAAGATGAACCCATGGACCTCTTTACCACTGCCGATCAGGAAAAGAAGGTCCTGCAGAAAGCCGCGCCTCTTTCCTTAAAACTCACACCCAAAACTCTCGATGATTTCTTCGGCCAGGAAGATATCCTGGCGCCGGGGAAATTGCTGCGCCGCGCGATTGAATCGGACCGGCTCGGTTCGGTGATTTTCTTCGGGCCGCCGGGCACGGGGAAAAGCGCGCTGGCACGGTTAATTGCCCGCAGAACCGAAGCCCATTTTGTGGAGATGAACGCGGTCACAGCCGGCGTCGGCGAACTGCGGAAGGAAATCGAGGCTGCCAAGATGCGGCTGTCAGTACAGGGCAAGAAAACCATCATCATGGTGGATGAGATCCATCATTTCAACAAATCCCAGCAGGATGCTTTGTTGCCCGATGTCGAGAAAGGCAGCATCACGCTGATTGGAATCACGACCGAGAATCCGTTTTTTTATGTGAACCCGGCGCTCCGCTCGCGCTCGCAGATTTTTGAGTTCTTCACCCACTCGCGCAAAGTGCTGGAGCAGATTTTAAACCGCGCGCTCACCGATAAAGAATCCGGCTTTGGTTATCTGAAGGTGGCGATGACGGCGGAGGCGAAGGAGCATCTGCTGAACAATTGCGCGGGGGACGCGCGGCGGCTGTTGAACGCGCTTGAGATCGGCGTCAACACCACGCCCATGAACGCGGACGGCGTAGTGAAGTTCACGCTGGCGGTGGCCGAGGAATCTCTGCAGAAGCGCGCTCTGCTTTACGATAAGAAGGGCGACGAGCATTACGACACGATTTCCGCTTTCATCAAGTCCATGCGCGGGGGCGATCCCAATGCCGCGCTTTACTGGATGGCCAAGATGATCGAGTCCGGCGAGGACCCGCGCTTCATCGCGCGCCGGATTTTAATTTGCGCCTCCGAGGACGTGGGGAACGCCGATCCGCGCGCGCTCATGATCGCCACGGCCGCGTTCCAGGCGGTGGAGCTGGTGGGGATGCCCGAAGGCCGCATCCCGCTCGCCCAGGCCGCCACTTACGTCGCCAGCGCGCCCAAGTCCAACGCTGCCTACAATGGCATCAACGCCGCGCAGGCGGAAGTCCGCAACGGCGAACCGCGCCAGGTCCCGAAGCATTTGAAGGACGCCAGCGTGGACGGCAAAGCGCTCGGCCACGGCAAAGGCTACAAATACCCGCACGATTTTCCCGGCCACTGGACCCCGCAGGAATACATGCCCAACCCCAAAGTCTTCTACGAACCCTCCGACGAAGGCGAAGAAAAGAAAATCAAAGATCGCCTGAACAATTGGAGTATCCGGAAAAAACAATAATGACTTTTAGTCGAAGTAAATCATTTCTTTCAATTGCTATTCTTTTCCAAAGTCTTGCAACTGTTTTAGTTTTTCATCAAAACCGTAAACAGGTTGAATTGATGGATAATGGGATAAAAATGGGAATGTGGGATTTTAATGATGCAAAAATCAATGATGAAAAAAATGATTTTGAAAATCTAGAAAATAATGAACTTATGCTTAAAACATTTGTAATTGCCCTTCAACAATATATTCCCAAACCAAGGCTTGATGAGATTTCTTCTGAAATTCAACGAATCGGAATCCGTAAAGAAGTTACGTATGCAAGTTATTTAAAATTACTGCTTATGACTTCTGATAGAAAATGGATTGATGCAACGGAAAATGAGCTGAACAAAAAAGTACTTGAAATTAGATCCCAGCCAAACGATAAGCAAAAAGATATTAGAAGCGACTTAATTGACGCCTTTCACATGAAATACCAGGACAATATTAATCAAAACAGAAAACTTGCCCTAGATATTCGAAATGATGCTAACTTGATTATTATCTTCCAATTAATCGCATTTACATTTACAGCGTTGCTTGCGCTTAATGAATTTGCAGGAAAGTAAATGAAAATTCGATTAGGCAGCGGGCGGGCGGCGGAGATGTTGGCGGGCTTCGTACAAATCGTATGCGACCTGCAGGTTCATCCAAAATTCGGGGGAATTCTTTAACACTTCGGACAACAGAATTGCTGTCTCGGCCGTAACGCCCCTCTTCCCGTTAATCAACGTATTGATTCTCTGAATTGGAACGCCCATTTTCTTAGCGAGCTGCATCTGGCTCATTTTCATGGGCTTCAGGAATTCATAAAGCAAAATTTCTCCGGGATGGGTCGGGCTTCGATGAGTGGGTAACCGCATATTTCCTCCTTAACGATGATAATCCGTTATTTGCACAGCGTGGGCTATGCCATTCGACCATTTAAATACTATTCGGTACTGTTTATTCACCCTGATACTGTAAAATCCATAGAAATCGCCCGCTAAAGCTTCCAATCGGTTACCCGGCGGGTCCCTTAAATCTGAAAGATTCGAAGCGAAGTTAATCACATCAAGCTTCCGAATGATAATCTTCCATAACCTGGGGTGAATTTCACGCGCATACTTGGAGTTGACGCCATTGAAAATGTCTTCCGTGGTTTTGTCCCGAAATCCGCGTATTATAATTATACCAGCTTAACGGTATGTGTGCAATAGTTAATTTTGGAGAGCTGCATGTGCCCACATTGTATCCCGATTCAAAATAAAGCAAGATAGTCGATATAGTTCTATCGACGGAGGTCAGGCGGTATGAAAAAGCTCTATAGATCGAAAAAGGACAGTAAAATAGCGGGGATTTGCGGAGGGATCGGGGAGTATTTTAACGTTGATCCGACGTTGGTCAGGCTACTTTTCGTATTCCTGTTTATCGTAACAGGTTTCATCCCAATGGCGGTCATGTACCCGATCGCCTGGTGGATTATACCGAAAGAGACGAACTGACCTATTTCTTGGCTTTACCTTGGGCGGCGACGGCTTCGAGGCGGGCTTTCAACTCTGCAGGATCCCCTAAATAGTAATGCTTGATGGCCTTCAGGTTGTCGTCCAGCTCGTATACGAGCGGGATGGCGGTGGGGATGTTCACTTCGAGGATTTCCTTCTCAGACAAATTGTCCAGATACATCACCAGAGCGCGGAGCGTGTTGCCGTGGGCGGCGATAATGACCTTCTTGCCGGACTTCACCACGGGCGCGATGGTTTCCTTCCAATAGGGCACGAACCGGTCCACGGTGTCCTTCAAACACTCCGTCGTGGGAACTTCATTGGGCTTTAAATCCTTGTAGCGCGCGTCGTGGCCGGGCCAGCGCTCGTCCGACTTTTCCAAAGCGGGGGGCGGGATATCGTAGCTGCGGCGCCAGATCTTCACTTGGTCCTCGCCGAATTTTGCCACGGTCTCGGACTTGTTCAGGCCCTGGAGCGCGCCGTAATGCCGCTCGTTCAGTTTCCAGGAGCGGTGTACGGGAACCCACAGCAGGTCCATTTCATCCATCGTGATCCAGAGCGTGCGGATGGCGCGCTTGAGCACGGACGTAAAAGCGACGTCAAACGTGTAGCCGTCCTTCTTCAGCGTCTGGCCGCCCTTCTTCGCTTCCTCGCGGCCCTTCTCCGACAAATCCACATCGTACCAGCCGGTAAAACGATTTTCCTTGTTCCAGACGCTCTCGCCGTGTCTCAGCAAAACGATTTTATACATGATGTCTCTCCCTATCTTAAAATGAGGGATTATTTTATAATTTTTGGACGAAGATGAGCGACAAAGCTGCTTTAAGAGATCAATTCAAGAAAATCCGGGATGGATTATCCGTGGCGGCGCGGAAGTCCGCGTCAAAGAAGATTTCTGCGCAATTGCTTCAGATCCTGGAGTTTATCGGCGCCGATACCGTGGCGGTGTATGTCAGCAAGGGGAGCGAGGTGGATACGCACGCCCTCATCCCAGCCCTCCTTAAAAAGAAGATCCGCGTTGCGGCGCCCAAAGTGATTGATGGCAAGCTTCAATATTTTCTGATCAAAAGCCTCAAAGATTGCGCGCCCGGTACTTTTGGCGTGTTGGAACCCAAGTCCAGCAACCCGGTTGATCTGAAGAAGATCGATGTGATCCTGGTCCCGGGACTCGTGTTTGACCCGCGCGGCTACCGCGTCGGCTACGGCAAAGGGTTCTACGATAAACTTCTGTCCGCAAAATTTCCGCACAACACGATCGGGCTGGCTTACGATCAAACCATCGTTCCCAATCTGGCGCACGACGCGCATGACGTGCCGGTGAACTGGCTCATCACCGAGACCCGAACCCTCTCCATCACCCACGAAGAAAAGTAGTTTTGTATAATACGGTCCATCCATATTGTGCCAGGCCAAAAACCAAATAATTTCATAAGTACTTTGGCCGGGTACTTTTCATTAATTTAAAGGAATAAGAGATAAGTGCCTAAATTAACCGAGAGGGATATGTTTTCTGCCGGCGCGGGGACGCAAGACCGCGAGGCGAAGATTTTTACGGTCAGCGAGCTGAACCACGCCGCCCAGCGGACGCTGGAGCAGACGTTCGCGAACATCTGGGTGGAGGGGGAAGTTTCCAATTTCCGCGGCGCTTCGAGCTCGGGGCACTGCTATTTCTGCATCAAGGACGAGTTCGCGCAGATTGATGTCGTGGCGTTTCGCAGTGTCATGAACAACCTGCGCTTCAAACTCGCGGATGGGCTCAAGATTTTGGTGGCGGGACGCATTTCGCTTTACACGCAGCGCGGGCGCTACCAGCTCGTGGCCAGCGCGGTGGAGCCGCGCGGCGCCGGCGCGCTTCAGCTGGCCTTTGAGCAGCTCAAAAAGAAACTTGCCGCTGAAGGGCTCTTCGATGAGGCGCGCAAACGGCCCATCCCCGCATTGCCCCAGCGCATTGGCATTGTGACCTCTCCCACGGGTGCCGCCATCAAAGACATCCTGACCGTCATCAACCGACGTTTCGCCAATGTTCAAATTTTAATTTATCCCTGCAAAGTTCAGGGGGATGGCTCCAAGGAAGAGATTGCGGCCGGCGTCCGCTATTTGAATGAGAACCATCCGGAGTTGGATGTTCTCCTGATCGGACGCGGCGGCGGATCCATCGAAGATTTGTGGGCGTTCAATGAGGAAGTGGTCGCGCGCGCCATTGCGGCCTCGACCATCCCGACCATCTCCTGCGTGGGCCACGAAATTGATTTTACAATTGCCGACTTTGTCGCCGACCTTCGCGCTCCGACGCCTTCGGCCGCCGCGGAAATCGTGGTGAAGAACAAGGCCGAGCTGCAGAACACCTTAAAGAGTTTGATGGCGCGGATCGCGCAGAATACGCAGGGCGCGCTGGAATCGCTGGAACAGCAGCTGAAAGGTCTCGCGCGCAGCATGCCGTTTTCTAAACCCAAGTCGATGTTTGAAGCGCAGAGCCAGGAACTGGACTATCAGCTCGAAAAAATCCAGAACGCTTTCACCGTGCATTTGACGGAGCAGCGCAACCGCGTGAAACTGCTGGGATCGAAAATTGCAATTCTATCGCCGCAGAATAAGTTAATCGAGCGCGAGAAGTGGCTGGCGCCGCAGGCGGGACGCCTCGCCAACGCGTTTGCGAAAAAGTGGCGCAACCTCGAAGACGCGCTCAAGATTTCCGCGGGACAGCTCGAAGCGCTCTCGCCGCTCGCCGTGCTCTCGCGCGGCTATTCCATCGCCTTCGCCGAAGCCGGCAACCAGATTTTGAAGTCCGCGTCGCAGGTCAAAAAGAATGACGCGATCCGCATCCGCCTGCATGAAGGCGAAATCAAAGCGAACGTGACCGAAGCGACCGAAAAGAATTAATCATTGAATTGAACGAAGGGGTGGAACGATGAGCAAGAAAGAAGCCGTGATCGAAGCAAAGAACGTCAAGTTTGAAGACGCGCTCAAGCGCCTGGAGAAAATCGTGGAGAAGCTGGAGTCGGGCGATGCCTCTCTGGACGAATCGCTGGGACTTTACGAAGAGGGGATTTCTCTCTTCCGCGGCTGCCAGTCCAAACTGGACGAAGCCAAGAAGAAAGTGGAAGTGCTGACCAAGAAAGGCGGCGCGGGGAAACTCGAAGCCGTTCCGTTCAACAGCGCCAACGATGACGCGGCCGAAGCGGCCATGGAAGACGACAGCATCGAACTATGACGCCACGGCTTAAAAACTATCTCGAAAAGTGGTCCAAGATGGTGGACCGCGCCCTGGACCAATACCTGCCCAACGATAACGCCGCGCTCAATAAAACGATCCACAAGGCCATGCGCTACTCGCTTTTCGCGGGCGGCAAGCGTCTCCGGCCCGTTCTGGTGGTCGCGGGCGCCGAAATCTGCGGCGGAACCGGCCGCCAAGCCATGCCCACGGCCTGCGCGATGGAGCTCATCCATACCTATTCACTGGTCCACGATGACCTGCCCGCCATGGACGATGACGACCTCCGCCGCGGCCGGCCCACCAGCCACAAGGTTTTCGGCGAGGGAATCGCCATCCTGGCCGGGGATTCCCTGCTCACTTACGCCTTCGAATTGATCGCCAAAAATGCTAAAATCATGCGTTCCCAGCGTTCGGTTGCCGACCTCCTGCAAGTTGTTGCGCAGGGCGCTGGTTGTGACGGAATGGTGGGGGGACAAGTGGTGGATCTGGAGATGGACGGCGGCCAATGGCTGAAGAAGCCGTCCCGCAAACAGAAAGAGATCCTGAGCTACATCCACCACAGCAAGACCGCGGCGCTCATTCAAGCCAGCATTTTGGCCGGAGCGCATCTGGCGGGGGCCAGCCCGAAGCAAGTTCAGCATCTGGACCGCTACGGGAAAAAGATCGGCCTCGCGTTTCAGATCGCGGACGACATCCTGGACATCGTGGGAGATAAAAAGCTCCTCGGCAAAAAGGGATCGGACCGCGAGAACAAGAAGCTGACGTACGTCGCGCTTTACGGCATCGAAGAATCGAGAAAGCAGGCGGAAAAGCTGATCCGGGAAGCGAAAGATTCGCTCAAGATTTTTGGAAAGAAAGCCGGCATTTTGGAAGATCTGGCCGACTACATCATCGAAAGAACGCATTAGTCTAAATCATCCGCGAAAAACAGATTTAAGACCAAAAAACGAGGAGAATTATGGCAATTCTAGAGAAACTAAAAAGTCCCATCGAATTGAGGCAGCTCAAAAAGGAGCTGTTGCCGCAAATTTGCAGAGAGATCCGGGAGCGCATCCTGGATGTCGTCTCGCGCAAGGGCGGACACCTCGGAGCGTCTTTGGGCGCGACGGAAATTACCGTGGCGCTGCATTACGTTTTTGAAACTCCCAAGGACAAGATTGTCTGGGACACGGGCCATCAGACCTATTGCCACAAGCTCCTCACCGGCCGTTACGATCGCTTTGAAACCCTCCGCCAGTATGGCGGCATTTCCGGATTCCTGACGCGTAAAGAATCGGAGTACGACGTTTTCGGCGCGGGACACGCTTCCACCGCCATTTCCGCCGCGGTCGGCATCGCAGCCGGACGCGACCAGAAAAAGGAAGACACGAAAGTCATCGCGGTCGTCTCGGACGGCTGTATCACGGGCGGCGAGTCCTATGAAGGGCTCACCAACGCCGGCTCGCTCGGCACCGACATGCTGGTGGTGCTGAACGACAACCAGATGTTCATCTCGCACCGCGTGGGCGCGATGGGAACCTTCCTCGCCAAGATCCTCACCATGGGCATCGTGACCAAGTGGGAAAAGCGTCTCGAAAAATTTCTCGCCCGCATCCATTTCTGGGGCGCCGCGCTCACCCGGCTCGGCAAGCGCCTTAAAGTTCTGCTCTTCCCCGGAATACTTTTCGAAGAGATGGGATTCGCCTATTACGGACCCGTCGACGGCCATGACATCAACCGGCTGATCGAGGTTCTGGAAGCCATCAAGAAAACCAAGGGACCCTCGCTGCTCCATATCATCACAAAGAAAGGCAAGGGCTACGAGCATTCCGAGAAAGACGAGTTCGGTTGGCACGCGCCGGGCAAGTTCGAAGTCGCGACCGGCGAAATCCAGAAGTCGGGCGGCACTCCGACGGCTTATACGAAGATTTTCGGCCAGACGCTGCTTCGCATCGCGAAGGAAGACAAGCGCGTGGTGGCGATCACCGCCGCCATGCCCGACGGCACCGGCACCGATATTCTTAGGAAAGAGATGCCCGACCGCGTTTATGACGTGGGCCTGGCTGAACAGCACGCCGTAACGTTTGCAGGCGGCATGGCCACCGAGGGCATCAAGCCCGTCGTTGCCATCTACTCCACCTTTTTACAACGCGCCTTTGACCAGATGGAGCATGACATCGCGCTCCAAAACCTGCCGGTCTTTTTCGTGATGGACCGCGGCGGTCTCGTCGGAGACGACGGCCCCACGCACCACGGCGTGTTCGATTACAGCTTCGTGCGCATGATCCCCGGCTTCGTCCACATGTCGCCCAAGGATGAGAACGAGCTCCAGCACATGATCTACACGGGCATCAACTATAACGGCCCCATTTCGATGCGCTATCCGCGCGGCACCGTGCAGGGCGTTCCGATGGACAAGGAGTTAAAGGCCATTCCCATCGGAAAAGGCGAAGTGTTGCGCGAAGCGTCCGGCAGCGGCAACGGTTCGGCGAACTCGGGTATCACGATCCTTGCGATCGGAAGCACGGTTTACCCGGCGCTCGACGCGGCTCGCATCCTGGAAGGCGAAGGCATCCAGGTCAGCGTGGTCAACATGCGCTTCGTGAAGCCCATCGATAAAGACCTGCTCAAGAAGCTCATCGCCCAGGGAACGAAGCGTTTCGTTACTGTGGAAGAGAACGTGCTCGCCGGCGGGTTCGGATCGGCCGTCATGGAAGCGCTGGAAGGCGAAACCGTGGCGATCAACCGCATCGGCATCGACGACCATTTCGTGGAGCATGGCACCCAGCCCATCCTGCGCGAGAAAGAAGGCCTGACGGCAGAGAAGATCGCGGAGAAGGTGAAGACCTTCGCCGGCGCTCGCCAACCCGTTAAAGTCAGCTAACCTTTAGCTAATTCCCAAAAAGCGTCTCGACCTACTTCTCGTTGAACGGGGCCTGGCGGAAAGTACCGCCAAGGCCGCGGCGATCATCCTCGCGGGACTGGTCCAGGCCGCAAACCCCAAGACCCTCAAACCCTACCCTAACTCCCAGTTAAAAGCGGGCGCGCTCCTGCCCGATGACTCCGAAATCACCGTTAAACACCTGCCCAAATTCGTGTCGCGCGGCGGGGAAAAACTCGAAGCGGCCCTCCGGCATTGGAAGCTGAAGGTCGACGGTAAAATCTGCCTGGATGTCGGCGCCTCCACCGGCGGCTTTTCCGACTGCCTGCTTCAAAGTGGCGCCGCCAAAATCCATGCCCTTGATGTCGGGCATGGACAGCTTCATCCAAAAATCAGAAATGACAGCCGCGTTCGGGTTTACGAAAATGCTCACTTTTTGAAATGGACGCCGGACTGGGGAAAAGAAATCCCGACGCTCGCCGTCATCGACGTTTCATTTATCTCCCTTGAAAAAATCCTGTTTCGGATGTATGAAGTGGGAAGCCCGGGCCTCGAGGTATTGGCTCTTATCAAGCCGCAGTTTGAGGCCGCCGACAAAGATATTCAAAAGGGCATCGTGACGGACCCCAAAATCAGAAAGGCCGCCGTCGATAAAATCATCAAAAAGGCGGAAGAAGCGGGGTTCGAAGTTTTGGGATGTTTTCCCTGCCCGGTTTTTGGAACGCAAGGGAATCAGGAAGAGTGGGGATATTTTAAGAAGGAATAGGCAAGGAGAGGAACGATGATCATCAAGCTTCCGAAGTTTTTCAAAGGCAAGGGGTTCAAGATCAAAGTTCAGGACAAAAACGCGCCACAAACCAGCCCTTCCTTAAATAAGAGCAAGCCCGAAGTTCCGCAAGACCCCGAAGCCCTCGATAAGCACCTTCACAAAAAACCCTCTCCGGCCCTGATCCATTCCTTGGAAGACGCCGACCCCTTTGTGCGTGCGGTTTCCTGCGAGGTTTTGGGACGCTTCAAAGACAAAGACGCCATCGGTCCCCTGACTCAGCTTTTGAAGGATCCGTCAAAATATGTCCGGGAAAAGTCGGCCATTGCGCTGGGGACCATCGGCGACAGGGACGCGGTTCCGGCCCTGATCGAGGCCCTGAACGATGAGGCGGAGGAAGTCCGGGTCACCGTGGCGGGCGTTTTGGGCCATCTGCGCGACCGGGAAGCCGTCCCAGCCCTCATCCACTCCCTCAGCGATCCCAGCCCCGTCGCCCGCATGAAATCGGCCATCTCCCTGGGGGTCATTGGGGACGATGACGCGGTTACGGCGCTATATCAGGCCACCAAGGACGATAACGAGCTGGTCCGCAAATATTCCTGCGAAGCCCTTGGGAACATCGGAAAAACGGCCGTTCCGGCCCTGCTTTTGTGCCTGAAAGATGAAAGGGTGCGTGCCCACGCCGCCCAGGCCATCACCAAAATCAAATAAGCCCGCCTGTAAACATTTGTACGCGAATTACCGTCGAGAATCGGGTGTGACATCGCGCCAATTTCCTGTGACATAAGTCACAGAAAAAAATTCTTGACAAATAGGGCTTTCTCCTTATACTTAGAGCGCAATGATTCGCCAGCCTTAATCTCTCGGGGGAATAGTGATCGCAAGCGGCTCCAAACACTGCGACAAGCTAACGGCAAAGAACCTCATCCTGGCAGCCCTTCTGGGCTGCGGGTTTTTTGTTGCCCGGGCCCAGGCTGTCGCGCCCCCCAACGACAATTTTGCCAATCGGACGGACGTAAATGCGGCGGTTACTTTCGCGGGACCCAGCATCGTTTATTCCACGGCGGGCCTGGACACGACCCAGGCGACCTTCGGAGAAAGCGGCTATGAGCAGGCGCAGTGCAGCGGGGGTTCCTTCAGCGTCTGGTACCAATATCTGGCCACGACCACGCTGATCGGCAATTTCAATACCCAGGGCTCCAACTACGACACCGTGATCGCGGTCTGGAAACAGGTGACCAGCGCGACCCCCCAAAACATTGTTTACGCCAATGCCTGTAACGACGATTATGACGGCAATACGTCCCGGATCAACAACCTGACCCTTTCAAAAGGAACCACCTACTTCTTCCAGATTTCCAGATACAACTCGGGAGGATCGGCGGGCACGATGATTTTCAGCGCATCCATGACGCCCGTTGCCATGGACGAAACGCCCCCGACGGTCCAAATTCAAAAGCCTGCCACTGGATCCTATCCCAGCTACGGAAACAGTGGGTTGAGTCTCAACATCATCTCGGGGACCGCGGCGGATAATCATTCTCTAAGCCAGGTGCAAATCCGGATTTCCAGCAATGTCAGCTTTGATTGGGACGGTTCGACCTGGGTCGCGCCGACCGTTTGGCTGAATGCCTATTTGAACGACCCGGGAAGCAACAGTTCGGCCTGGAGCTATTCCAACTATATCGCGCTCCAAAACGGCGTGACCCACTTCGTCCAGGTCAAGGTATTTGACTCATCGGGAAACTACACGGTCGCCGTCAGCTCGTTCTATTATGAGCAGACCCCGCTTTCATTAAACGAGAACCCTCCCGGATTCGGAGCCTTCTTCCCGCAGCCTTACACTTACACGGGCAACAATTCGAACGCCAACCAGGCGCTGTACCGCACCCCAACTTGCACGGGAGGTAACCGTGACGTGTGGTTCCTGTACAGGTCAACCGTCACCGGCGCGGCCGCATTGGACACGTTCGGTTCTGAAATCGATACCGTGCTTGCGGTTTACACCAGCACGGGCAACAGCAACGGCATTGACCCCCAGCTTCCCGATACCGAGATCGCCTGCAACGACCAATTCAACGGCAACCAATCTAAGGTAACCATTCCGCTTACGGCGGGCGCGACCTACGTCTTCCAGGTTTTTTCCTGGAGCAATTCCCCGAGCGGCGGCTACAAGTTTAATCTAAACCTGCTTCCGGACGATCCCACGCCTCCCGCCCGCATCGGAAATTTGACCGCCAACAAGGGAAATTATCCCGGGTCCGTGCAACTGCTGTGGACGTCAGTGGGCGACGACGGGAACAGCGGAACGGCCCAATCCTATGAGATCCGCTACACAACCGCCGGACCGTTCAATAACCCGGCCACTTTTTCGACCGGAACATTCTACTACGCTCCGACTCCGACCGCCGCGGGCAGCAGCGTGGATTACTACCTTTGGGGCCTCCCTGAAAGGACCACGGTGTGGGCCGCGATCAAGGTGTTCGACGATTTCTTTAACTCCAGCCTTTCCAACTCGGCGACGGTTTACGTGCCCGGAACGCCGCCCAGCGCGACGAACCTGAGCCAGATCCTGGCTTCCACCGTCACCTCGATTCCCTACGCGGACGAGCTGACCGCCCAGTACAGCGATACGATGATCGCCGGCGATCTGTTCCCGCAGTGTAAATCCATCCCGCCTTCGACCTACGCGGACGTCTGGTACAAATTTGTCTCCACGGCTTCGGGCGTCAATCTGGTCGCCAACAGTTTCAACTCCAACATGGACACGGTCATGCAGGTCTGGCAGGATACGGGCGGGTTCACGAACAAATCCCAGTTCGTTCCGGTCACCTGCAACGACGACGCATTCGGCTTCAACATGGTCTCCAAGGTTTCGATGCCGAACCTGACCATGGGGGGCACGTATTTCGTCCAGGTCGCCTATCCTTATTCGGGCACGCTTAAATTTCAGATCGCTCCCGCGGACTCGGTTAATCCAGGCCAGGTCACGGGCCTAACCGCGACGCCGGGAACCGAAAACGGAGAAGTCCTGCTTTCGTGGACAGAACCCGCGGACAACGGCAATGACGCCGCGAGCGGCCGGGTCAACCGCTATTTCGTCCGGTACTCTTCGTTGACCGCGATCAACAACTCCAACTGGTCCAACCCCTATACGAGCACCGGCGCGGTTCTGGACATTGAAGCAATGCCGCTTTACCTCTTCCCGCCGACACCCATCTCGGTCGGGAACCCGGTGAGTTACACGATCCGGAACCTGCAGCAGGGCGTGACCTATTACTTCGCAGTGAGGAGTCAGGACCAGGCCGGAAACATGTCCAACGCCTCCAACAGCCCGTTCGCCCGGGCCAAAGCACCGATCCAGCAGCAGGGGGACGGCGAAGGCGTCGCGCAACTGCGCGCCGAGGACGGCGTCACGCCGCTGACGTCCGTGCCCGTCAGCAGCCAGGTAACCGTTAATATCCGTTTCACCGTGGGCGCGTCTTCCATCACCACGGGCGGAAAAATCATCATCCGGTTCCCCGATTTCTGGACAGCGCCCAATTTCGGAAGCCCGGGTAACCCGGGTTATATCACGATTTCTTCGATTACTCCCACGGTCAATATCAGCACGATTTCGTCCGGCATCGATATCTACACGGAACCGGGCGTCAGTAAACTCATTCTGACCGCCGGGAACAAACTGAACCCGGGCGATATCATCAACATCCGCTATCAGAACGCATGGACGCCCTACAACAAACAGAATGGTGTCCAGTTCCAAGTTAAATCGCAGGCCGGAAGCGGCGGACTGCCCGTGGCGATCGCCGCGCAACCCAGCGTGAACATCGTCGCCGGCGTCCCGATGAACATCGGGTTCACCGACTGGAATTTCCTGACGCTCGGAGCGGGACAGCATTCGCCGGAGCTCATCATCGAGCCCAAAGACAATTCCTGGCAGACGGCCGTCGCGCACAAATCGCTGAAGCTCCGGGTATTCGCGGTGTACTACGACACCGTGAACTACCAGTACCGGTACGACGACCAGGCGCAATTTTCCAAGGACAACTTCGTCAACGACATCTATTTCAGCTCCGGCAACGTCAGCAACAACCTCCTGATCCCGACCGCCGCCGTGCAGGTCGTGCAATGGAACCAGATGCTGTCGGTCCATCCCAACGCAACTTATTACAACTTCATCATCCCCGCGGGATCGAGCGGGGAGGGCATTTTCTACCGCAGCTCAAAAGTCGGCAACACCCAGCTTTGGATCGAATACAACAATGATTTTGACGCGGGCCCTTCGACCTACACGACGTCCCGCGGCTTCCAGATCCGCTCCGGCGTCATGGGCTTTAACGGCCTCGCCGCGTCACCCGCGACCATCACCCCGGACGGGGACAACAGCGGCGATTTCGCGACCATCCAATTCACTCCGACGATCAACGACGCGCAGTGGCGCGTCCGCATCGGTTCGGACGTCATCTTCTCGCAGCTCTCGCCCCTGCCCAACACCATCGGCGGCGGCGGATTCGGCGGAGCTCCCGGCGCCGGCGTCAGCGTATCGTCCATCAACGTTTTCCTGGATTTCTGGGGCAACGGACAGCCGCAGTCCATCAACTGGTACGGGTCGGACAATATGGGCGCGGTCCTCCCGGACGGAACGTATATCGTCCGCGTTGAAGACGTGGGCGGCGCCGCAATATCCACCACCACGGTGGTCGTGGACACCGGCTTCATTGACGTCTTCGTTAAAAAGCCGGACACGACCGGAGCCTCGAACGCCTACGTGTCGGCCAACGGACAGAGCGGCAGCGGCTATGTTTACCGCTATAAACAGACGGACGGCCAGGGTCGGGCGCGCATTTGGGGCCTCAAACAGGGCAGCGCCTACAGCCTTTCCGCCAATTACTACGATTCCGCGGTCCAAAACAATTTCAACGGCAACCTGAACAACCAGACGGCAAACTCGGATCCCGCCGCCGTCAGCACCATCACTTTCAGCTTCCCGGCCCAGATCCGCATCCGCGCGGCCGTCTCCACGAGCGCGATCCAGAACAGCTACGACCAGTGGGGCTCAGTCAACGTGGCGGACGCCCAGGGTCTGGGAGTGGGTTACGGATCCCTCAGGATCCCCGCAGGCTCCGCGGAATCCGACAGCGGATGGAGCTACACCGGGTTCCCGAGCTCCTGGACCACGATCAACGTGCTTTCCGGAAACTCCTACAAGATCCGCGTGGAAATTTACGGCTACTCGCCTCAGGAAATCAACACCGGGTCGCTGTCGGCCGGACTGAACGATTTCACTTTCAACCTGATCAAAAAGCCCAAGATTATGGGTTACGTAATCCTGCCCGCGACCCAGGCTTACGGCACGTGGGTTTCCATCGAAGGCACGAAGTCCGGCAACAATTTCCCAACGGTCTGGGGCGGCGCCTACGTCCAGGGCATGGACCAGGGTTCCGCTTACGCAAGAACGACCGGAACCTACATCGTGGACGTGGATACCGGGATTTATACGTTCAAAGCGCGGGCGTTCGGCCTGGGCACGACCCAGCATACGTCCATCACCATTGGCGCGAACGGCATCGGCACGCTTCAATCAGGCGACGCCTATAACGGAACCGCCGTTATCCTCAATGGCCTCGATTTCCGTTTCAGCACGCCCAGCGCGGGAATCACCGGCACAATCACCGTCAACGGCAATACGGGCGACCTTCAGTCCTGGCAGATCCAGAACACATCCTTCACGCTTTATATCAACGCCTTCAGCCCTATCAACTATTCTTACGCCAACACTCAGGTCCAGATCGCGACCCATCCGACCACCGGCAGCGCGTCGTTCAGCATGCCGGGACTGGAAGACGGGCTCTATCAGATGTACACCTATTTGGAAGGCTTCGAGATCGATCCTCCGGGTCCCAAAACCGTGGTCGTCACCAACGGCGTGGGGAGCATCAACCTGACGCTCAAGAAAAATGCGGGCCAGGTCGCGGGAATATTCAACATCTCTCCCAACAACGATTTCCACAACATCACCTATTCCCTGAGCGGGAACATTTCATCAACGACGGTTGGCGTCAATGCCCACACCGGGACCTCCGGCATCTGGACGTTTAGAAACCTGGGAACGGGATTCTACGACGTCTCCGCTTTCTACAAAACGAATGGCCAGTATGGGAATTTCAAGGTCAACGTGATCAACGGACAGGTCTCGACCGTCACATTCAACCTGAACAGCCAGGTCTTCAACGTGACCGGAACCATCAAGGTCCAGGCCTTCACATACGGCGCGACCGTGACCAGCACGGGAACCCGCATCGAATCCGTGACGGATCTGGTGGGCCGCACCGGAACCGAATCGATCTATATCGGAACGGGCAACGTAACGCTGCCCATCATCCGCATCGAGGCCTATCCCAAAGAGTTCTCCACGTTCGGACGCGGCGTTGGCGACCTGGTTGCGGTGGGTGCCGCCGGAAACACGGCCGGATTCGGCGTAACGACGTCGCGGTTCACGTTCGGGCAGTTGCGCTACGGCATCGTGTCGGCATCAGGTACTTGGACCATCGATAATCTACCGCCCGGAGTCTACGCACTGCGTCACCCCGTCAACCTGGATCCGAGCGCCAACTATTACAACACGGCGGTGGGCGGCAGCTTCGAAACGAACGGACCTGACGTTGCCAACGAGCAGAAAATCATACAGGTCTCCAGCAGCGGCGGCGTCATCGTTCTGGACCCGCCCAACGGAAACCTTGAGTTTACGTATACGGCAGGATCGGAAGTGAGCGGGCGCATCCTCCTGCCTTCCGATATCGCGAGCGATACCCGCTTCCTGACTCTCATGGTCCAGAACAAGCAGAAGGAGATCGTGGCCTGGCAGGGCATCTACCTGAACGGAAACTCCGCGAATTACCGCATCACCAATTTGAACTCGGGCGAATACACGATCGTCGTCAATGACGAAAGGAAAGGGTCCCAGACCAATCCCGATCAGTATGCGATGGGCAACAATTTTGAAAAATACGTCGCCAAACCCCTGCGCCTCAAAGTGACAGGAGGCAACCTCGCAAACCAGAACATTCAGCTCCTGCGTTCCGGGTATATGGAGGGCAAACTGGCGATCGTAAGAATTTCATCGAGCGGCGTAAAGTCCACCGAGCTGATCGCATCCAATAATGTCAGCCTCCTGCCGAACAATTTCAGGATCCGCGCATTCGCGGACTCCATCAGCGGCAACTCCAATTTCGGCGGCGACGTGAACCAGACCTGCACCGGTATTTTCCCGAACACCGTTTGCACCCTTACCATCGACTCGGTCAAAGGCACGTTCCTGGTCACGGGGCTCTACCCCGACACGGATTTGCGGCTCTTCATCGGGCAGGACAACTACGGATCAAACCTGCTCGGCCAGGGAAAGCTGAACGTCGTTTCGATTGAAAAACGCGGGCTTCAGGTCGGCGCGGGCCAGACGCTGGACCTCGGCACGATCGAACTCCAGCTCGGGTTGACGGTGTCGGGCGCTGTTACGGACCTCGGCGGCCAGCCCATCCCCAACATCCGCATCATTTCAAAGGCCGCGGGAAAAGACTCTCATGACAACCGGATCGAGACTTTCACCGACTCCAAAGGCAGCTACACGATTTCAGGACTTGATCCAGATCAGAGATATTACGACATCATCTACGGCGCGAGAGACTCGGGAGACAGCGGCATCTATAACGGCAATAACGCCGAAACGCGGTACGCGCAGAAAGTGAAAAGCAGCGTGGACGTCCGCAAAGCCACCGCGCCTATCGACGTGTCCCTGGAGCTGGGCCTCGGAAGCATCACGGGAACCATCACCACCGCGGACGGAAAACCCCTCTCCTATCCGTTCTCCGACCAGCTTGGTTTCCCGGCGGCCGCTGTCATTGCCAACAAGCAGGGTGACGTCCCGACCGGAAATCCGATCGGCGACATTGAGACGCGCTCGGACATCAACGGATCCTTTACGCTTGACCGCCTGTCCACGGGAACCTATGACGTTTACTTCTTCAGCGTCGGCTACGCGGTCAAAAAAACCTCGGTATCGGTCGCCGCGGGAGCGGTCAGTCTGAACGTGACACTGAACACGGGACTGGAACTCTCCGGAGACATTTCCAAGTCGGATGGAACGAAGCCGGTCGAAAGCGAGCTCAACACGATTCTTGCGGCCTCGGCAGATTTTTCTGAAATTGTCATCGGCGCAAACAACACAAACGGAAATACCGGCACGATTGACGGATACAGCCTGGCCGGGCTCAAGTCCGGCACGACCTATACGATCATGTTCTTCAGCAATGGCGATGACATCATCGTCCCGCCCGAAAGCGTGAACGGCGTCTGGATCACGACCAACACCTCCAACTTCAACCTGACGTACGCCCAGTCCGCGCCCCAGGTATACCTGAAAGGGTCGAAGACTGGCGTTAAGGTCGGCAACCTCGATCAATATAAATTTGAGTTCGAATCTTCCCAGGCCCTGCGCAACAAGACCCTGGACGAGAAATCGGACAACTATTGGCAGCAGGTCGTGACCATCCAGAGCAGCGTGGGCGGAGCGGGAACGCTCTCGACGGACCCGAACGAATCCAATTCCATCAGCGCGAACCGGAAGAAAGTCACCGTTCTTTACGTGCCCGCTTCCGATACGACCAAGATCACCCTGCGGTTCAAGTCCCCGACCGACCAGCTCCAGCCCGGCACGAGCCTGCACTACACGATAGACCAGTCCTTTGCCTACTTCCTGGGCCTCGACGGCCAGAAGATCGCGAAGATCAACACCGCGCAGGGCGGGTCCATCAATATCGACGGCGACAGTTCGGGCGCCCAGATCCCGGCCGGCGCCTTCACCGATTCCAACGGCAATCCCCTGTCCGTGTCTTCCAGCGTGAGCGTCGGCATGCAGAAAGCCGGCGTCTCGATCGGAACCTCCGTCGTCTCCGCAGCGCCTTCGTTCGGCACCGTGGAATCCAACCTGCCGCCGGTCATGCTGGCCGCGATCGAATCCATGACGGAAATCACCCGGTTGGAGCACGAGGCCAAACTGGCGGAAGCGGCAAAAAGCGGCGTGAAGGCCGCGGGCGCGCTCACGGCGTCCCAGGTCGCGAGCAACGTGCTCGGCGCCTTCTACGACATCTTCCTGCCGGCGGGCGTCAACCGCACGCTGTCCAAGAACGCAAAGGTCACGCTTTCCTATAGCTCATCCACCGCGAACCCGAACGACATGAACGTTTACTTCTATAACGACAGCAATTCGACCATGACCACCACGAGCGGCCAGTCCGTGCCTCCCGGCGCCTACGGCATCGAGAACTCGAGCAAGGTCGTGGATACCGCGAACAACACCATTTCCGTCACCGTCAACCACTTCACGGTTTACGTCGTCGTTAACGCGACCTCCGCGGTCCTCGGCGCGGGCGTGACGGTGAACTCTGGCGGCGGCACCTCGGGCACGTTCACGAAAGGCCAGGTCAACATCATCAACCTGACAGCCGGCACCACGTTTACGCTGAACGCCATTCCCGTCTCGGGCGGCCTGGACGAAAACCACCAATTTACCCTGATCAGCACGGGCGCCAACAACGCTGGCATCATCATGAACGTGCAGTCGGTGTTGAAAGTTTTGAACGTCGCCGTGAACCAGGAATCCCTGGTTGACCTGAACGACGACGGCATGAAGGACGTCTCGGTCGTCGTGTCCGGCGTCGCGGGCAACATCGCGACCGTGCGCGTCGCGGCGCACCTCGGCGTCACCGTGCTGGAAGGCGCGGACTACACGGGCGCCGAAATGCTGGCCTTCAACTTCCCGAACCCCTTTGATCCGACCCGTCAGGGCTTCCTCTTTACCGCCAACCGGGCGTCCGGCGGTCCCGCTTCCGCCTCCGTCACCGGCGCCACCGCGATCCGCTACGCCCTGCCCGCTTCGCTCGGCGCGGTCCCCGTGGGCGTCACGCTCGAAATCTTCGACGTGTCCGGCGACCTGGTCAAAAAACTCGATTTCGGTACCCGCGCCACCGGCAAATACCATTACGGCGACTGGGACGGCAGAAATGAAGGCGGAGAGATCGTGGCCAGCGGCATCTACATCGCGCGCCTCGCGATCAACGGCGCCGGCAAGAGCAAGATTTTCAAGATGGCCGTGGTGAAATAACCATGAAACTCTATCAACGCAACTCAAACGGGCAGACAGGAGCGAGATCGATCGATCTCAGAGCTCTGGTCCTCCTTGCGGCCGGACTGATCGCGGCCGCCATTCTCCCGACGCTTTCCCACGGCGCGTTCAAGGCGAACTCGGCCGGAACCAGCGGCGCTGCGTTCCTTAAAATCGGCGCGGGAGCGCGCGCGAGCGCGATGGGCGACGCTTACACCAGCGTGGCGGACGACGCCAGCGCGGTCTATTGGAACCCGGCGGGCCTTTCCTCGCTCAAGAAAAACGAATTTGTCGCGATGCGCGCCCAGCTCTTCCAGGACCTTGAATACAATTTCTTCGCCTTCGCTCATCCCACGAAATCCATCGGAACGTTCGCGGTCGGCCTCAACAACCTGAACGTCACCGACATCGAATCGCGCACGGGCGACTCGGACGCCGCGGACTCCAAGTTCTCGGCCAACGACACGTCCTATTCGCTCGGCCACTCCATCAAACTGACCGCCTTCGGCCTGCCGGACGCGGAACAGGACGGGGGGCTCCAGATCGGCGAAACCTTGAAAGTCGTCCGCCAGACGCTCGCGGGCTACACCGCCAACTCCGTCGCCGCGGATCTCGGCGCCATCTACCGCTTTGTGGACCGTCCCACCTCCGTCGGTTTCGTTGTGCAGAACCTGGGCTCGAAAGCGAAGTTCAAGAACGAGGGCGACCCTCTGCCCCTGACGCTCCGCGTGGGCGCGAGCCGCCGCTTCGGCCAGGCCTGGAGAATGAGCGGGGTTCAGGGATCGAGAGAAAAGACGGGCCTTCTGATTTCCATTGACGGCAATTTCCCGCGCGACAGCGACGCGTCGGCGCGGATCGGCTCGGAATACACGTTCGGCTGGAGCGAAAATCTGGCCTCGTCGGTTCGGGGCGGCTACCAGACGAACCGCGCGCGGCAGATGGAAGGATCGGCCTCGGGGATCTCGGCCGGCGCCGGACTCACCTACAAATCCTTCTCCTTCGATTTCTCCTGGACGCCTTTCGGCGACCTCGGCAACTCTTTCAGATACTCGGCGAAACTGAAATTTTAAGGATCAACCATGATCGCTCATAAAATAAAATCCGTCGTAAAAAAATCAAACCTGATGCTGGCAATGGCGGCCTGCCTGCTGATGGCCGGCGCCGCGGATGCGCGCCAGGCGATCCTGTCCCATTTCACGGGCACGGTGGAAACCCAGGCGAAAGGCTCCGCGTTCTGGAAGAAGGCCTCGCCCAAAATGCTTTTGAAGGAAGGGGAAAAGGTGCGCACCGGCAAACGCTCGAAGGCGACTCTGCTGTTCGAAGACGGATCGCGCACGGAAGTTTATCCCGACACCACGCTTTCGATGAGCCAGCTGGCTGCACCGGTCAACCTCGAGCAAACGTCGGGCCGCACGCGCAACAAGGTCAAGAAGGGCGGCAGAGGTTTCGCGCTCCGAACGCCGACCGCCGTCTGTTCCGTGCGCGGAACGGAGTTCGACGTGGGCGTCGGCGCCAACGGCGATACCCAGCTGGACGTGATGGAGGGCGTCGTGAACGGCCTCAAGACCGCCACGGGCGAATCCCTGGACGTCAAAGCGGGAGAATCCCTTAATTTTGATAAAACCAATCAGCCCCTGCCGGCGCCCGGCGTCACCGACAACAAGGAAGCGAACCAGGACTCAAATCTCAAAGCGATCGCCAAAAAAGAAGTCGGTCTCGACATGACGCGCGAGCAGATACAGGCTGCCGCGGCGGAAGAAATGAAGCTGGCGGAATATCAGGAAGGAAAATCTTTGATCGATATCAACGGCAAGCGCGTGCGCGTCGAAGAATATATTCTGCGCCGCCCGCGGGACGTGGCGGAAGCGGACCGCGACAAAGCGTTCAAATTCGTGGTGCTCAACACGCGCGACGGCCGGTTTGATTTCTTCACTTACAAAGGCGTTTTCAACAAATCCCTGCCCACCGATCTTTCCGTCGCGCTGCGCAACGTCTCGGGCCGCACCATCGGCGGCGAACCCGAATACTATCTCACGTCTTACGAAATGTCCCAGTCCAACCTGACCGACGCGATCAAAGACCTCGCGGACGGCGGACACCTCGTGAAGGTCACGTTTGACGGCACGACGTACCGCCTTGAAGCCTACAGCGTAGGCGCCAACGGCCAGGCCGGCGCGGTGACGGACACCGTTTTACAGAACGCGGTCGCGAACGGAAAAACCTACGATCCCGTCGCGGACGTCTACAAAAACACGGGTGCCTCCATGGACGGCATTTACGACCCTGCCAACGACACCTTCAAGAACATGGTTCAGGGCGACACTCTCTGGCGCACCGTTTTCAACCGCTATGTCCACATGATGGGACCGAACGGCCAGCTCGCGGGCCTCACGCTCGACAACGCGGAAACCGCCTACCGTGCGGGCACGCTCTCCCAGCCATACTTCCAGTTTTATTCAAACCGCGACACCGCGGGCGCCGCGCTCACCCGCACCGGCGTGGGCAACACGGCGGTCGTCACCAACATCGCGACGCTGGACACCTACAACAACGCCGGCGTCACGTCGGACGGTACGCTCGTCGTGCGCGGCAAGAGCCTCACGCTCGTTCGCGACCAGCAGATCGGCGACGGCTCTTACAAGTATCTGAACGGACACTACGCTTTTGACTCCTACTTCCCCGATTCCGCGGACAAGAACAACCCTCAGATGTCGGACGCGATCCACCAGCGGCTCATCACCTACTATCCGAGGACCAACAGCGACATTCCCTACGAACAGTATGACACCTACATCTTCAACGATCAGGGGAAGATCGCGCCCATCTCCGCTTTCGCCAACGTGACGTCGGGACGCGCGTTCAAAGAAGAGCTGATCAAGTGGAACTATCAGCAGATCACGAAATCGTCGGCGTACGGCGACCGGGACATCGACCTCGTGGCCGAGCCCAAGATTCTCATCCGCTCGGGATTGATTAAATAAGAATATAGCTGTAGCGGAAGGATTTAAAACGGTGGGTCTATCGGGCCCACCGTTTTGCTTTATGTCCTGCGGGTTAGTGGGAGTGTTCGAGGAACCGCTCGGCTTCGAGCGCGGCCATGCAGCCGGTGCCGGCGGCGGTGATCGCCTGGCGGTAATAGGAATCCATGACGTCGCCGGAAGCGAAAACTCCGGCCACATTCGTGCGGGTGGATTTGCCTTCGGTCACGATGTAGCCGTTTTTATCCAGGTTGATCTGCCCCTGGAAAATTATGGTGTTGGGCTGATGGCCGATTGCCACGAAAAAGCCCGAGCAGGGAATATTTTTGACGGCGCCTGTGTTGATGTTCTTCACCTTCACGCCCTCCACGGAACCGTTGCCGTAAATCTCGTCGACGACTGAATTGAGCTCCAAGGAAACCTTGGGGTTACTGCGCAGCCGGTCCTGCATGATTTTCGAAGCGCGGAACTCGTCGCGCCGGTGAATCAGCGTAACTTTGGAGGCAAACTTGGTGAGAACCAGCGATTCTTCCATGGCGGTATCGCCGCCGCCGATCACGGTCACTTCCTTGCCGCGGTAAAAGGCCGCGTCGCAGACCGCGCAGGCGGAAACGCCCTTGCCCATGAACTTCTTTTCGGACTCGATGCCGAGCCACTTTGCGGTGGCGCCGGTGGAAATAATCACGGTCTCGGCCTGCTCCACCACGCCATTGGAGGTCGTTACGGTAAAAGGCCGCTTGCTGAAATCCACTTTCTCCACCGTGTCCACCAGGAACTGCGCTCCGAACCGTTCGGCCTGAGCCTTCATCAAATCCATCAGCTCCGGCCCCTGGATGCCTTTTGGGAATCCGGGGAAATTTTCGACTTCGGTGGTCAGCATCAGCTGGCCGCCGATTTCCATGCCTGAAATCATGAGGGGAGCGAGGTTGGCCCGCGCCGAATAGATCGCCGCCGTGTATCCCGAGCAGCCCGAACCGATGATCAACACTTTTCTCACTGAGGGTCTCCTGTGCGCTGAAATTGGCCTTTATTTTAGCGAATTCGCGGGGGAAACTCAATTTGTGGCGGCCCGAGCCGCCAACGGTCCCGTCGCGGAAAAAAACGATTCAAACGCGAAAAATCGCCAAAATGTTACAGTTCCGTAACAATAAGTTTAAGAAGAATTGATGCCGCGGCGGGTAAACTCATCCCATATGCCAAGCCTTGTCAAAAGGATCCTGATCGTGGATGACGAAAATCCCATCGCGGACATGATCGGGGATTTTTGCTCATCGATCGGCCACGAAACCCGCGTCCTGAACGACGGGGAAACGGTCCTGGACGTGGTAAAGGAATTCAAACCTGACCTGATCCTGCTCGACCTCATCATGCCCAACGTTTCCGGCATCGAAGTGATGGAAAACCTCAGCCGCGACCCGGTCGCCAAAAACGTCCCGGTCATCATCATTTCATCCATCGCCAACGGCGTTTCGGCCGAAGGCGTCCTCAAGGAATGCAAAGCCATCCTCGCCAAACCCATCAAAATAAGAACCCTCGAAGATAACATCCAGCAAGCCCTCAAGTAGCGCCTTCCGTCTAGCCTCTCCTGCCGTTCCAATTGACCCACCCTTAGCCGTGTGATAAAATGAGCGCTCCAATGAAGAGCGCCGAAACCTACGATTTTAAGGCCATCGAACAGAAGTGGCAAAAGATTTGGGCTGAACAAAAGCCCGTTCCCGCCGCGACCAACCAACAGAAATTCTACTGCCTTGTGATGTTTCCCTATCCTTCCGGCAAGATCCACATGGGCCATGCCCGCAACTATTGCATCGGAGACGTGATCGCGCGCTATAAAAAGATGCGCGGCTTCAGCGTCATTCACCCGATCGGCTGGGACGCCTTTGGACTGCCCGCGGAAAACGCCGCCATCGAGCGCAAAATCAATCCCGCGGATTGGACCTATCAGAACATTTCCGACATGCGGAACGATATAAAGCTTTTGGGCATCGCCTACGATTGGGAGCGGGAATTCGCAACCTGCGACCCCGAATATTACCGCTGGAACCAGTGGTTCTTCATCCAGATGTTCAACCGCGGCCTCGCGTACAAGAAAAAGTCCGCCGTGAACTGGTGTACCAAGTGCCTCACAGTTCTTGCGAACGAGCAGGTGCATGACGGCAAGTGCTGGCGCTGCGGCACTCCCGTGACGCAGAAAGAGCTCGAGCAATGGTTCTGGAAGATCACGGATTACGCGGAACGCCTGCTGGAAGATTCCAAAATGCTCGAAGGCCAGTGGCCGGACGAAGTGCTGACGATGCAGCGCAACTGGATCGGCAAATCCGAGGGCGCGGAAGTGGATTTCAAAGTGGACGGCGGAGAGCGCAATATCCGCGTATTCACCACGCGGCCCGACACGCTCTTCGGCTGCACGTTCCTCGTGCTCTCGCCCGAACATGCGATCGTCCAGGAAGTCCTGCAGAAAAATGCCAATCCCGAGATCAAAGCTTACTGCGAGGCGGCGAAGAAGAAATCCAAGTTCGAGCGCACCGCGGCCGACAAAGAAAAGACAGGCGTGCCGAGCGGCCTTTCCGCCATCAACCCAGTCAATCAAAAGAAAGTTCCCATCTGGATTGCCGATTATGTTCTCTCCGATTACGGTACCGGCGCCATCATGGCCGTTCCCGCGCACGACCAGCGCGACTTCGATTTCGCCAAAAAATATCAACTGCCCATCATTCAGGTGATAGAGCCCAAAAATTCGGATGATAAAAACGCGAAGGGCGCAGCCAAAGATCAGGCTTATGAAGCCGAAGGCAATCTCATCAACTCGGGTGAATTCAACGGACTGCCATTTGATCAGGCCAAGAAAAAAATTGCGGCCTGGCTGTCATCCAAAAATCTAGGGAAGGAAAGCATCAATTACCGTTTAAGAGATTGGCTCATCAGCCGCCAGCGTTACTGGGGAACTCCGATTCCGATTCTTTATTGCCCAAAGTGCGGCGCAGTTCCGGCAGCGGAAAAAGATCTGCCGGTTCGGCTTCCCAAGAATGTGCAATTCACCGGCCAGGGCCAATCGCCGCTGGCGCAGGTTCCCGAATTTGTGAACGCGCCTTGTCCCAAGTGCGGCGGCGCCGCGAAGCGCGAGACCGACACGATGGATACGTTTGTCGATTCGTCCTGGTATTTCCTGCGATACACGGACGCCAAGAATGACAAAGTTCCTTTTGACAGCACTGTCGCAGACAAAGCCATGCCGGTCGATCAGTACATCGGCGGCATCGAACATGCCTGCATGCACCTCGTTTACTCGCGCTTCTTCAACAAGATCGTTTACGATTTAGGCATGACGAAGCATAAAGAGCCGTTCCAGCGCCTGCTGACACAGGGCATGGTGACGCTCGGCGGCGCGGCCATGTCGAAGTCGCGGGGGAATATCGTTGCGGTGGAACAGATGGCCAACGAGTTTGGCGCCGACACCGCGCGCGTTTTCATTTTGTTCGCCTCTCCGCCGCGCAACCAGCTCGAGTGGTCGGAAGACGGCGTGCAGGGATCATGGCGCTTCCTGAACCGCATCTGGCGGCTCGGCCTCAAAATTTCCGGTAAAGGAGTTGATGAAACAGGTGCGCTTGCAGGAACAACCGCAACATCCGCATCTGCTAAGACTTCTGCCGCGCCAGCAACGCCCGCGGCGCAAGCGGCGCTGCGCAAGAAAACGCACCAGACTATCAAGCGCGTGCAGGACGACATCGAGCGCGACTTCCAATTTAACACCGCCATCTCAGGGATGATGGAACTCCTGAACGCCATCTCCGATTACCCGAACACCGATGATGAGCCCGCGCGCGAAGCCTATCAGGCGCTGCTGGCCCTGCTCTTCCCGTTTGCGCCTCACATCACCTCCGAGCTCTGGGAAATGTGCGGCTGCGCGCCAAAACATTTGAACGAAGCATCCTTCCCTAAATTTGATCCCGAACTTATTAAAGACAAGGAACTGGAGATCGTGGTCCAGGTGAACGGCCGGCTGCGCGGAAAAATTTCCGTTCCCGCCGAGTCGGCCGCGAAAGAGGCCGCGGTCATCGAGCTCGCAAAGAAAATGATCGCCGCGAAAAATCCAGGCGAAGACCTGTCCAAATATAAATTCGTTCCGGGCCGTCTGGTGAACTTTATCGTCGCGGCCGCCGCCGCAAGCGAGGCATCCAAATGAACCAGCAATTCTTCACGAAAGTCAAAATCGCAAGTTTCATCCTCTCATGCTCCCTGATTTTTGCGGGCTGCCCCTACGCCTACACCCCCACGCCCATGCTCATCCCGCAGCACATCAAAAAACTCGGACTGCGTCCCATCAAAAACAATACGGCCTTCTTCGGTCTCGAAGAAAAACTCACGCTCCGTCTGCAGGACGAGTTTACGCGCGGCGGATCCTACCCGCTGGTGGGCGAAGAACTCGCCGACGCCGTCATCATCGCCGAAATCGACCGGTACTTCAACGAGCCGGTTTCATATGATGAAAACCTGATCGTTCAGGAACGAAAACTGGATGTATACGTCAATATTTATTTTTGGGACAAGGTGTTGAATAGAATTCTCTGGCAGGAACCGCGGCTTCGCGGAACGCACCGCTACTTTGTCGAGACCCGTCCCAGCGGCATCACGGAAGAGGAAGCAAGGTCCATCGTTTGGGACAAACTGGCGCGGGACACCTACAAGCGCACCATCGAAGGTTTCGGATCGGTAACGGGAGAACTCGAACGCATCGTCCCCAAGGGCGAAGCCGGCCGCAGCAAAATCAAATAATGCCGACCCTGGATTCCGCGCAATTCCTTAAAAGCAAACCGTCCTCCAGCGGTCCTTCGCCGCTCCTGCTTCTGATCGGAGAGGAAGAAACGCTTCTGAAGGACTGCCTGGACGCGTATGAAGCCGCGTTCTTCGCGCGCTACGGCCGCGAATTCCCCGAATTTAACCACGAGACGCTGAACGGCTCGCAGGATGGCGTCGAAAAAATCATGGAGGCCTGCTCCACCCTGCCTTTCGGCTCCGATAAAAAGTTGATCGTGGTGCATCGCGTTGAAAAACTGCCAGAGAGCTCGCGCAAGGAGCTCGCGGAGTTCCTGAGCCAGCCCGCACCGTCCGCCTGCGCCGCGTTTCTGTGGAACGAGAGAATCAACGCCTCAGCGTTGAACCATCCTCTGGCATCGGCGATTCAAAGCGGGGGAACCGTCGTGAAGTGCTGGAAACCGTTCGAAGACCGCCGCCCGGACTGGATCCAGCAGGAAGTTTTGAAACACGGCAAAAAAATTTCCTTCCAGGCGGCGGCGCTGCTGTCCGAAGAAGGCGGAGAATCGCTGGCGGAATTGAAGTCGGAGATCGAAAAACTGGTTTTATATATCGGCAAGAAAGAGATGATTGACGTGAACGAAGTCCGGCAGACGATGAGTTTCCGGAGAGGCGAATCGGTTTGGGATTTAACGGACGCTCTGGAAAAGGGCCGGGTGAAAGAGGCGGGAAAGATGCTCAAGAACTGCCTGGCTCAGGGCGAGGACGCGTTCATGCTGCTGAACATGCTGGCGCGTTCCGTGCGGCAGAACAGGTCTCAATGGGGCGAGGAAAAGACCGCTGAAGCCATCCACCGCCTCAAAAACCTGGACCGGCTGTTCAAATCCGGACACAGCACGGAATCAGCCGCATTTGAGCGGTTGATTCAGGGTTTGCAGTAATGGAGAGGGTTAGTTAGGAGAGAGCAGCGATACGCTCGGAAAGCCGGGCTTTCTTTCTGGACGCCGCGTTTTGATGGATGACACCCACCTTCGCAGCCTTGTCCCAGACCGAAAAACACTCCGACAACATCTTCTGAGCTTCTTTCTTGTTCTTGCCTGCAATCGCCGCTTCCGCCGCTTTGGCGGCCGCCCGAATTTTATTTCGGATAAAACGGTTATGCGAAGCCTTACGCTCTGATTGCCTGAACGCCTTAATGGCCGACGTGTGCCGGCCGGTTTTGAGTTTTGCCATAAGGCAAGATTATAGAAAAATATGATTTAATGATCAATGACATGAGCGAAGAAAAAAAGGAAGAATCCAAATACAACGGCGCCCATCAGGCGCTGGTCAAGCGTTTCGGGCGCTTTTTCGGGGCCACCATGATCTCGCGGACGCTGGGCTACATCCGCGACGCGGCGGTGGCCTACGTTTTCGGAGGCGAAGCGGTTACAGACTCCTTCTATACCGCCTTCCGGGTTTCGAACCTTCTGCGCCGGCTTTTCGGGGAAGGAGCGCTCGGCTCCTCCTTCGTCCCGGTCTTTTCGAGATCGCTCAAAAACAAAAGCAAGGAAGAAACCCAGGAGTTCCTGAACGCGCTTTTCTCCAGCCTGCTCGTGATTCTGCTTGGTCTGACGGTCCTGGGAATCATATTCGCGCCGAGCCTGACGCGGGTCATCGCCCCGGGATTCGAAGCGCACCCCGAAAAATTCCAGATGACGGTTCTCCTCACCCGGCTGACGTTTCCGTTCTTTTTCTTCATCTGCCTGGCCGCCCTGATGGGCGGGGTGCTGAACAGCCTGAAACATTTCTTCCTGCCCGCCATCGCCCCGGCCATGCTCTCCATAGCGGAAATATCCTATCTCCTGGCCGCCATTCCCATCCTGCTCCATTTCACGGGACACCTTTCAAAAGACGATCAGCTGGTCGGGCTCGCCCTGTCGGTCGTGGTGGGCGGCGCCGGCCATTTCCTTATACAGGTCCCGACCCTTTTCAAGGAGGGTTTCCGGCTGAAATTTCACTGGCGTTGGAACCATCCGGATTCGTCGCAGGTGGTCAAGCTCATGATCCCGGCCATCATCGGGTCATCAGTGGACCAGGTCAACGCTTTCGTGGACACAATCTGCGCCACGTTCCTCGCTCACGGCTCCGTGTCGGCGCTTTATAATTCGAACCGCCTCATGCAGCTGCCTCTGGCGCTTTTCGGCATCGCGGTCGCGAGCGTTTCGCTGCCCACACTATCCGACCACTCTTCCTCCAAAGATTACGAAAAGTTCGAGGAAACCATCCACCATTCCCTGCGGCTGATCGTTTTCACGGTGATGCCGGCTTCCATCGGCCTTATCATGCTTTCTCGCCCGATCGTATCGCTCCTCTTCGAGCACGGACAGTTCGGGTCCTACGCCACGAACCTCACCTCCATGGCCCTGCAAGGCTACTGCATCGGCCTTATAGCCTACTCCAGCGTCAAAGTCCTGGCCAACTCTTTCTACGCCCTGCACGAGCCCAAGATCGCGGTCCGCGTCGCCGTCTATTCCATGCTCTTCAACATATTTTTGATCATGCTCCTGATGAAACCTTACGGCGTTCTCGGCCTGGCGCTCGCCACGTCCATCGCTTCCTGGGGCAACGCCGCGGGGCTCTACGTGCTCCTCAAGAAGCGGCTTCGCCACCACTATCCCCATTCCGAAAAATCGGAAGAAGAGAAAAAACTCACGCAGACCTTCATCAAAACTTCGATCGCCTGTCTGGCCATGGGCGGTTATATCTGGGCGCTGCTGAACATGGCGCGGCCCATGGCTTCCCACTGGCAGGTCGTGCTTGGCGTGGGCGGGGGGCTCCTGATATTCCTGACCTGCGCCATCCTGCTTCGAATGGACGAGCAGAGGCAAATCTTCGAGATGGTGGGGCTCCCGACCGACTTTTTGGACGACTAGAAGGGGAACGCGCGCATGGACCTCGGCCACCTACCCCACTCTCCCGGCGTTTATCTGATGCGGGACGCGGCCGCGCGAATCGTTTACATCGGCAAGGCGAAAGATCTCCGAAAGCGCGTCGCCAGTTATTTTCAATCCAGAGTCTTCGAACCCAAAATCGCCGCCATGACGTCCGTCGTCCGGCATATCGACTACATCCCGACCGCATCGGAACGCGAGTGTCTGCTGCTAGAACAGCGGCTCATCCGCAAAATCCAGCCCGTCTACAACACGATGTGGCGGGACGATAAATCCTATCCCTGGGTCAAGGTCACCTTCAACGAGGATTATCCGCGCCTGATCATCACGCGCCGGAAGAAACGGGACGGCGGCATGTACTTCGGCCCCTATCCTAACGTGGGCACCATCAAATATTTCCTGCGCTCGCTCTGGAAATCCAAGTTCCTAGCGCTGCGTCCCTGCCGCTACGAATTCCGCCGCGAAAACGTGGAAGCGCCGGGCGGCCTCGAAAAGTCCAACCCCGCGCAGTACCGAAAAATCAAGTCCTGCATCTATCTGCACACGGGGGAATGTCCGGCGCCCTGCGTCGGAAAAATATCCGGCGCGGATTATCTGGATATCGCCAAAAAGGCCGAGAGGCTGTTCAGCGGCTCCTACAAAAGCCTGGAAGGGGAACTGCGACTCGCCATGAGCAAAGCCTCCTCCGCCATGCGCTACGAAAAGGCCGCCGAGATCCGCAACCAGCTGGAAGCGCTATTCCACATGAACGAGAAAGTTACGTTTCGCGAGGTCTCGCCCGAAGCGGTAACGGAACAAACCCTCACGAGCCGCGGCCTGACCGAGCTCCAGGAAAAACTGAAGCTCCCGGCGCCGCCGCTCCGCATCGAATGTTTTGATATCTCCAACATCCAGAGCACCGAACCCGTGGCCTCCATGGTGGTGTTCGAGCGGGGGACCCCGAAAAAATCCGATTACCGGAAGTACAAGATCAAGACCGTCCAAGGGCCCAACGATTTCGCCATGATCAAGGAAACGGTCAAGCGGCGCTACGGCCGGGTCTACCGGGAAGAGAAGGGCTGGCCGGGCCTGATCCTGATTGACGGGGGGAAGGGCCAGCTTTCAAACGCAGTCGCCGCCCTCAAAGAACTGGCCAAGGAGCAGGATGATGCCATATTCACCAAGCTCCCCATCGCATCCCTAGCCAAGGAAAATGAAGAGATTTACCTGCCGGACAGCCCCGACCCCATCGTCTTGCCTAAGGACTCTCCCGGCCTCCATATTGTCCAGCATATCCGGGATGAAGCCCACCGTTTTGCCATCACTTTCCACCGCCAGCGCCGGGATAAATCGGCGTTTCGGGGGGCCTCCAGGTGATTTTACAATTATTTACAAATCCTTGAAATTTGATACATTTCCTGCTATAAACAGATGATGACGAAATCGTCCAAATTGCCTTTATTTTTAGCTCTGTTTTTGGCCTTATCGGCTTGGCTGATCAGCACCCTGGAAGCCAAGACCGGCAAGGTCTTTTTCCATAATGGCAACTGGGTCAAGGGGGATATCCAGGTCCAGACTGGTCCCGACGGCCGGGAAATCGTGGTTCTGGCGATGCCCAGCGGATCTATGATTTTAGACCGGTCTGAAATAAAACAGATTGTTTATAATTCAGTCCAAAAATCAAAAAATAACGGTTTTTTATCTGCTGTTGAAAAGATACGCACCGAAAAATCCCTCTCTAGAACCTACACACCCTACGAGGAATATATATTGATGGCCTCAGACCGCCACAACCTGGATCCGGAGCTGGTTCGGGCGGTTATCAAGCAGGAATCCAACTTCAACCGCAGAGACGTTTCCAATAAAGGCGCCCAGGGTCTGATGCAGCTCATGCCTGAAACCGCCCGCGGATTGGGCGTACAGGACGCGTTTGACCCCGCCCAAAACATTCATGGGGGAACACTCTATCTGAAATACATGCTGGAACAGTTTAATGGGGATATCAAAAAAGCCCTTGCGGCGTACAATGCGGGGCCTTATGCCGTCCAAAAATATGGTACCATTCCACCTTATCGGGAAACGAGAGAATATGTGAAAAAAGTTATGAAGTACTATGAAATGTACCGCGGTAATAAGCTATTTTCATTCAAAGGAGAGAACGGGAGCATGGTCATCACCGATCAACCCTACATGCCATGAGCAACGCCATCAAAACAAGATATGAGAAGGAATCCCAGAATTACTCTGCCTTCCTGCAATCGGTCTGGAAAGAATGCCTGAAGATCCCGAAAGGAAAGGTCCTCACTTATAAGCAGCTCGCCCAGAAGATCGGGAACCCCAATGCGTCCCGCGCCGTCGGTTCGGCTCTGGCCAAGAACCCTTTTGCTCCTTATGTGCCCTGCCACCGGGTCATCCGTTCAGACGGGGGAATGGGCGGCTACAGCGCGGAAGGCGGCATCGCGCGCAAAAAACAGATGCTGCAGAAGGAAAAAAGCGGCAAATAATTCGTTGACAGAAACGGCTTCTCCTGTTATATATTTCGCATGCGGCGGACCCAATGGCCCGCGCCGCGCATGAAGTGAATAATAACGATGAGGTGATACAAGAGTGAAAGGAAAAGTGAAGTGGTTCAGCGACCAGAAGGGATTCGGGTTTATTGCGAAGGATGATGGCTCGGGGGACGTTTTCGTGCACTTTTCGTCCATCGGGGGAGAAGGTTACAAGTCGCTTGCCGAGGGCGAGCCGGTCGAATTCGAAATCGTCGAATCCGACAAGGGCCCCAAGGCGGCCAACGTCGTCAAGTTAAACAAATAAAAATCCCTCACATCTGACAGGCCAACCTTTCCCGGATTATTCCGGGAGCGGCACCCTTTCCGAGCCCGCAGCGCGGGACGGAAAGGGTGCCTCTTTTTTTCAAACATGCTACAATAACCGGATGTTAAAATTCGCTCTGCAGAAGATTTTCGGCTCGTCCAACGAGCGGTTCATCAAAAGTATCCGTCCAGCCGTTGGGTCCATCGCCGAGTTCGAGGAGGCGCTGTCCGCTCTAAGCCCGGAAGGCCTGAAGGCCAAAACGGACGAGTTCCGCAAGCGGCTCTCGAGCGGCGAAGACCTGGACGACCTCCTTCCCGAGGCCTTCGCGGCGGTCCGCGAGGCTTCGAAACGCACCATCGGACTTCGCCATTTCGACGTGCAGATGATGGGCGGAATGGTCCTCCACCAGGGAAAGATCGCGGAAATGCGCACCGGCGAAGGCAAAACCCTGGTCGCGACGCTCCCGGTTTATTTGAACGCGCTCGGCGGCCTCGGCGTCCACGTGATCACGGTGAACGACTACCTGGCGAGGCGCGACCGCAACTGGATGGGACCCGTTTTTGAATGCCTCGGCCTGACCGTCGGCTACGTCCAGCACGACATGAAGTCCGAGGAACGCCGCCGGAACTACGCCTGCGATATCACCTACGTCACCAACAACGAAATCGGCTTCGATTACCTGCGAGACAACATGGTCGTCCGGCCCCAGGACCGCGTGCTGCGGCCGCTGAACTTCGCGGTCGTGGACGAAGTGGATTCCATCCTCATCGATGAGGCCCGGACGCCGCTCATCATTTCCGGGCCCGCCGAAGAATCAACTCAAAAATATTACATCATCAACCGGATCATCCCTCATCTCAAAGGCCGATTCATCACGGAAAAGGAAGAGGTCCAGGCCAAATATACCGGCGAGAAACTGGACGTCGGATTCGATTTTCTCGTGGACGAAAAGGCCCACACTACGACTTTGACCGAACAGGGTATTTCTAAATGCGAAAACCTGCTGGGACTTAAAAATCTGTATGACGACCTGTCCGGCGAATGGGTGCACCACATCACTCAGGGACTGCGCGCCCACCATTTGTATCAGCGCGACGTGGATTACGTCGTGAAGGACGGAGAGGTCATCATCGTGGACGAATTCACCGGACGGCTGATGCCGGGACGCCGCTGGTCGGAAGGCCTCCACCAGGCGGTGGAAGCCAAGGAGAACATGCGGATCGCCGAGGAAAACCAGACGCTCGCCACCGTCACCTTCCAGAACTATTTCCGCATGTACAAGAAGCTGTCGGGGATGACGGGCACCGCCATCACGGAGGCCGAAGAATTTTGGGAAATCTACAAGCTGGACGTCGTTGAAATACCGACCAACAGGGACATGATCCGGATCGATTACCCGGATATTATCTACCGCAGCGAGCGGGAAAAATTCGAGGCCATCATCGGCGAAATCGAAGCACTTTGGAAAAAAGGAGAGCCGGTGCTGGTGGGCACGCGGTCCATCGAAAAGTCCGAAAAAATTTCCGCCATGCTGCGCAAAAAGGGCGTACCGCACCAGGTGCTGAACGCCAAGTATCACGAACAGGAAGCAACCATCATTTCGCAGGCGGGCCGCAAAGGCGCGGTGACCATTGCCACCAACATGGCGGGCCGCGGCACCGACATCGTTTTGGGCGGAACGCCGCCGAACGTTGATGAAAGTAAGGAAGTGCAGGGTTTGGGCGGACTGCACGTTTTAGGCAGCGAGCGCCACGAGTCGCGCCGCATTGACAACCAGCTGCGCGGGCGCACGGGCCGCCAGGGCGATCCGGGGTCTTCGCGCTTTTACCTCTCCCTTGACGACGAACTCCTGCGGCTCTTCGGCGGAGAGAAACTGTCCAATTTTATGGACTCCAAATTTTTGCAGTCGCTCGGCGGCTCATGGCAGGAAGGGGAAGCGATCGAGAGCGGACTGCTCTCGCGTCAGATCGAAGCCGCGCAGCGGCGCGTGGAAGCCATGAACTTCGACATCCGGAAACAGCTGCTCGACTTCGATAACGTCATGAACAAGCAGCGCGAGGCGATTTACGATTTGCGCAACGATATTTTGGACGGCGAAGACGTGTCCCAGCAAATCAAGGACATGATTGCTGAAAGTGTCCAGGAAAAGGTAACCCTATGGTGCCCGGAAGGGGAACATCCTGAAAAGTGGGACATGAAAAGCCTCGTTCTTTGGGCAGAACGGACTTTCGGAATTCAACTCGATGAAAAATCGGCCGAACAAGGCGTCACGGAAAAACTGCAGGAGAATATCGCGGCGCTCTACCAAAAGCGCGAAGAAAGCCTGACCTCTCCCGTGATGCGGGACCTGGAACGGATGTTGCTCCTCAACATGATCGACAACGCCTGGAAAGAACACCTGAACGATCTCGACCATCTCAAAAAAGGCATCAACCTGCGCGCCTACGCCCAGAAGGATCCCAAAATTGAATATCAAAAAGAATCCTTCGCGCTTTTCGAACAGATGATGATGCGCATCCGTGAAAGCACCGTGGAATATCTTTTCAAGCTGAACGTCGTGCCCACGGCCCAGCCGCGGCCGCCGCAGGCCGTGCAGGCGGAAAAACCTGACTTCGTCGCGCCCACTCGGGGCGGAGATGCCAATGCCGCCAATGGCGAGCCGGTTACGCTGGAATCCCAATTTCAAAAACGCCCTGCGCCCGGCGAAAGCTCCGGGACGGGCGGCCTTGGTTTTAAGATCGGCTCCGGCGGCCCCGTCGCCGTGGAGGCGCCCAAGAAGATCGGGCGTAACGATCCCTGCATCTGCGGAAGCGGCAAGAAATACAAGAAGTGCTGCGGCAAGGAATAAAACCCCCGGCCGTCCAGGGGCTGGCCACTGCCCTCGCTCTCGCCAGCGGCCTCCTCGTCACCCTTAGTTTTCCCAAATACAACTGCGGTTTCCTTGCCTGGATCGCCCTCGCTCCCGTACTCGCCGCCGTTAAGAACCAACCTGCGGCCCGGGCGTTTTTCTTCGGCTGGCTGTCCGGTTTCGCCGCCTATTGCGGCATGCTTTTTTGGATCATCCCGACCTACCGCGCCGCAAACGTCCCGCTCTGGCTTGGAATTCTTTCTCTAACCGGCCTCTCCGCCTATCTGGCGCTCTATTTCGGCGCGTTTACCTGCCTTTTTTCCCGGGCGGCAAAATCGTTCAAACCTTTTTATTGGCTCATGTTTGGCGCCGCCCTATGGACCGCGCTCGAGTGGTTCCGCGGGTTTTTCCTGAGCGGATTTCCCTGGGGCGCGCTCGGCTACTCGCAATGGAGCTATCTTCCTGTGATCCAGATATCGGAATGGCTCGGAGTTTATGGTGTTTCGGCCGGCATCCTGTTGGTGAATCTGCTTTTGTTCCAACTTCTGTCCGAAGGGAAATGGAATATCGCCGGGCTTGCCGCGGTACTAGTTTTTTTTGCGGCAAATGGATTTCTTTATATGAGAGAAGGACAGCGAGAAAAGGAAACGGTTCCCGTTTTGCAGGCAGCGATATTGCAGGGAAATATCGACCAGTACCGGAAATGGAACAAGCAGTACGTGCAGGACATTCTGGACTCTTACGGCGGATTATCGGATGGCCTCGCGGGGGAAAGATCAAAAGGACCGGTCAAACCGGACCTCGTGGTTTGGCCGGAGACCGCGGCGCCGGGCTGGCTGCCGCGCGAAGAATGGCTGGAGCGCTGGGTGGCCGAAACGGTGGCGCGGTCGGGAACGCATCACCTGATTGGCGCGGTGACGCAGGAAAACGGCAAGAGCTTCAACTCCGCGTTTCTCTATGGTCCCGATGGCAAAGCCGTCGGCCGCTATGATAAAATACGCCTCGTTCCCTTCGGTGAATTTGTGCCCGCGCAAAGTGTTTTAGGCCGGTGGATTGGAGTATTGAACGAGCTGGGCGGATTTGATGGCGGCGTTCCGGGCTCGTTGCTGGAAATCCCGCAGGCCAAGCTCGGACCCAATATTTGTTACGAAGCGATTTTTCCCGAGCTGATCCGTCTGCAGGCCAGACAGGGCGCCCAAGTTCTGATCAACATGACGAATGACGGCTGGTATCTGAATACCGCCGCGCCCGCGCAGCATTTCGCCATGAACGCGTTCCGCGCCGTGGAAAACCGGAGAGCAGTGGTCCGCGCCGCAAACACCGGCATTTCCGGAATTTTTTCACCGCGCGGCGAAGTATTAAGTAAAACCAATTTGATGGAGCGGAGGGCTTTGACCGCAACGGTGCCGCTTCGAAATGTCGTCACGTTCTACTCCCGATTTGGAAATTGTTTCGCCTGGCTCTGCGCCGGATTCGCATTGTTCGCAACCTATCGCATGATCCGGAGCAAGGAGACACACATTGAAAACGCTGAATGAGATTTCTTTTGAGCTGAAGGCCATCACCACCAAGATCCTGGACCTTGGGAGGTTTCTTTGAGGTCCCCGAAAAAGAAAAGAAAATCGTAGAGCTTGAAACCCTCGCCACCGCTCCCGACTTCTGGCAAAAGGGGGACCAGTCCCAGAAAGTGATGTCTGACATCGCCGCGATCAAAGCCATCGTCGCGCGATGGAAGGGCCTGAACAGCGCAGCCGAAGACCTCGCCGCCCACCTCGAACTGGCCCAGGAAGCTCAAGTGCAAGAATCCAGTTCCCACAACGTTTCCGCCGGACACGAAGCCGAGATCAACGAAATCGAAACGGGCCTTGATAAACTCCGCCGCGACCTGGACGCGCTGGATCTTGAATCCAAACTTTCGGGCGAAGCCGACCGGGCGGGCGCCATTGTGGCGCTGCATGCGGGCGCCGGCGGAACGGAGGCCTGCGACTGGGCCGACATGCTCTACCGCATGTTCACGCGCTGGGCCATGACAAAGGGTCACGAAGTGGAAACGGTGGACCTTCTGCCGGGTGACGAAGCCGGCATCAAGAGCGTCACGTTTATTATTCGCGGAGCTTTCGCCTACGGCTACATGAAATCCGAAATCGGCGTTCACCGCCTCGTGCGCATCTCGCCGTTTGACGCCAACAAGCGCCGACACACCTCTTTCGCCTCGGTCGATATCATTCCCGAGATTGCCGATGAAATTAAAATTGAAATTAAAGACTCGGACTTGCGCGTCGACACGTACCGCTCGAGCGGCGCTGGCGGGCAGCACGTGAACAAAACGGAGTCCGCGGTGCGCATCACCCACATTCCGACCGGCGTCGCGGCGTCCTCGCAGGTGGAGCGCAGCCAGATTAAGAACCGCGCGCTCGCCATGAAACTGCTCCGCGCCCGGCTTTACGAGCTCGAGCAGGAAAAAAAGCGCTCCGCTCTCGAAAAACATTACGATGACAAGGGAGACATCGCCTGGGGGAATCAGATCCGCTCCTACGTTTTCATGCCTTACCAGCTGGTCAAGGACAACCGCACCGGCTACGAAACCGGCAACATCGAAAAGGTGATGGACGGTGACCTCGACCCTTTCATGAGAGCTTTCCTCTCAAAGAAATAAAAAGTTATAATTAGCGCGCAAAAGCACATTTAAGAACCAAAACATTTAAGGAATCCCAAATGATTCGATATTACCTTGCCGAAGACACCATCAACAACAAGGACGTCGACGCCCTTGTCCGCTGGCTCAAAACATACCCCCGGCTGACGAAGGGAAAACTCACCGTCCAGTTCGAAAATGACTGGAGCCGCTGGCTCGGCATGAAGTATTCCGTTTTCTGCAATTCGGGTTCCTCCGCCAATCTTCTGATGTATTACGCCTTACTGCGTTCCGGCAAGCTCAAAAACAATAAAGTGATCGTACCCAGCGTGGGCTGGGTCACCTCCATCGCGCCCGCGATGCAGTTCGGTTTTCAACCTTATATGTGCGAAGCCGATCCCGACACCTTCGGCCTTGAACTCAACCATTTTGAATCTCTCCTTAAAAAGCACCGGCCTTCTTCCGTGTTGATGGTTCAGGTTTTGGGCGTGCCCCACAAAATGAAAGAGATGAAATATCTCCAAAACAAATACGGCTTTCAGTTGATGGAAGACGCCTGCGCGGCCATCGGCGCCTATTACCGCGGCAAAAAAGTCGGCACGTTCGGCGACATGTCGAGCTTCTCCTTTTATTTCGGACACCAGTTCTCCACCATCGAAGGGGGAATGGTTTCCACCAACGATAAAAAGCTTTATGATCTTTTGCTGATGCACCGCAGCCACGGCTGGAGCAAAGACCTGACCCGCGACGCGCACAACGCTTTTGTCAAAAAATACAAGATCGATGACTTCCACTCGCCGTTTGTTTTTTACGAGCCCGGATTCAATCTGCGTTCCACGGATTTGAACGCCTACATCGGCATCGGCCAGGTGAAGAAGCTGGACTGGATCGTGAAGCGCCGCCAGGAAAACCATCATCGTTATCGCGACAATTTGGGCGCGCACCTGACGTTCCAGCATTGCGATGACGACTCTACAATCTGCAGCATCCATTTCGGCGCCCTGGCCAACAGCCCCGAACAGCGCCTGAACATCGTGAAGGCGCTTGTAAAGAACGGGGTCGAGACGCGCATCTTCTCTGCCGGGAACCTCGGGTTGCATCCCTTCTGGACGGAGCGCTACGGCAAATCCAGTTTTCCCATGGCGGACCGCATCCACCACTGCGGATTTTTCCTGCCCAACAATCCTTCGCTCAAAATCAAGGACGTCGACTTTATTTCGGACGTCGTCCTGGGAGCAATGTGAGCGCCGACCTTCTCGTTACGGGCGGCACCGGCCTTCTGGGCTACGCCCTGCATGAAATCCAGCCGGACGCCATTTATCTTTCGCGCAAAGATGGCGACCTCACCGACCTTTCCGAAGCGCGCCGTCTCTTCAAAAAATACCAGCCGCGCCAGGTGATTCATCTGGCCGCCAAAGTCGGCGGTGTCAAAATGAACGCGGAGCAGAACGCGGACATGTACGCGGAAAACATCCAGATCAACACCAACGTTTTGCGCGCCGCGCAGGAAAATAAAGTGCAAAAGCTGGTGGGGCTTTTATCAAGTTGCATCTTCCAAAACGAATGTGTGAAGCCCTATACCTCGGATGAAGTCCACGTCGGCCAGCCTTTTTTCGGGCACATCGGCTACGCCTCTTCCAAACGCATGATGGACCTCCAAATCCATCTACTCAACAAACAATATGGTTTAAAGTACACCACGATTACGCCCGCCACTTTAATCGGGCCCAACGACAATTTTAATCTGGCCGACAGCCACGTGGCCTCGGCGCTCATTCAAAAAACCCACACCGCCAAGCAAACGGGCGGAGCGCTCGAAGTCTGGGGTTCCGGCAAAGCGATTCGACAAATGATGTTTTCATATGACGCGGCGCGCATTCTGCTTGAAGTTCTGAAAAAATATGAGGAGCCCGACACTTTGATCGCCGTGCCGGACAACGGCGTCACCATCAAAGACCTCGCGCATGCGGTGGCAAAGGGGCTCGATTTCCGCGGCCCCATCCACTTTGATACTAGCAAGCCCGAGGGCCAGGTCATCCGCGTGATGGACGGCGGCAAATTCAAAAAGCTCTTTCCCGATTTTAAATTCACGTCTCTGGATGAAACCATCCGCAAAACATACGAATGGTTCGTGAAGCATTCCAAGCAAAAGGCGGCACTATGAGTCAGAAAATATTGTTGACGGGCGGCGCGGGATATTTGGGATCGATTTTGACGCCTGCGTTTTTAAACCGGGGATTTCACGTGACGGTCGTGGACCGCTTTATGTTCCGGCAGAACAGTTTGCTGGACTGCTGCGCCAACAAAAATTTGGAGATCGTGCGGGGCGACGCGCGGGACGAGAATCTGATGAAGAAGCTCGTGAAAGATAAAGATATTCTGATTCCGTTGGCTGCGCTCGTGGGCGCGCCGCTTTGCGACCGCGACCCGGATGCCGCCAAGAACACGAATCTCGGCGCGATCCAGATGATGATCAAGCTTTCGTCCAAGAATCAGATCATGCTTTATCCCACGACCAATAGCGGCTATGGCATCGGCGAAAAGGGGAAGTTCTGCACTGAGGAAACGCCGCTGAATCCCATCTCGCTTTACGGCGTCACGAAGTCCGATGCGGAAAAAGCCGTGTTGGACCGCGGCGGTTCGTTGACGTTCCGCCTCGCCACCGTGTTCGGCTCCGCGCCCCGCATGCGCCTCGATCTGTTGGTCAACGACTTTGTGTTCCGCGCAGTTAACGATCGCGCGGTTGTACTATTTGAACCGCATTTCAAGCGCAATTACATCCACATCCGCGACGTGGCGAAAGCCTTCATCCACGCCATCGATAATTTCGACAAGATGAAGGGAAAGCCCTACAATGTCGGCCTCGAGGATGCGAACCTTTCGAAAATGGAACTCTGCGAAGAGATCAAAAAGCAGATCCCCGGCTTTGTGTTCATGGAAGCGCCCATCGGCGAAGATCCGGATAAGCGTGACTACATCGTTTCCAACAAACGGATCTTATCCACAGGCTACAACCCTGACTGGAATTTGCAGGAAGGCATCCGCGAGCTCATCAAATGTTTTGCCATCCTTAAGAAAGATCAGTACTCCAACGTTTGACCCGCACCACGGCTAAATTGCTATAATCAGCGCTTCAAAATGCCCATAACCATTGAAGGAAAAACCGACTTTAAGGGCGCGATGACGCCGGAGACCGCGGAAAAAATTTACCGCGCGATCCTACGTTGCCGCAAGTTTGACGAGAAAATCGTTGAGCTCTATCCGGAGCAGGAGATGAAATGTCCCGCGCACCTGTCCATCGGACAGGAAGCCGTCGCGTCCGGAGTCTGCGGAGCGCTCAACCAGGACGACATGGTGTTCAGCACGCACCGCTGCCACAGCCACACCATGGCCAAGGGCTGCGACATGAACATCATGATGGCCGAGCTTTACGGCAAAGAAACCGGATGCTGCCGCGGCAAGGGCGGTTCCATGCACTTCGTCCAGCCCGAAATGGGTATGATGGGCTCTTCCGCCATCGTGGGCGGCACGATGCCGATCGCGGTGGGCGCGGCGCTCGCCAGCAAAATGCAAGGCAAAAAAAACGTCACGGTCGCTTTCTTCGGCGACGGCATGCTAGAGCAGGGCACGTTCCACGAAGGCCTCAATTTCGCATCCATCCACAAGCTCCCGATTTTATTCGTCTGCGAAAATAACGACATGGCCACCTGCACGCACCTCTTGCCCGACCGCCAGCCTTATATGGAGCTCTACCGCCGCGCCGAGGGATACAACATGCCCGGCGTCCGCGTGGACGGAACGCGGGCCGATCAGGTTTATTTCGCGGCCAAAGAAGCCGTGGACCGCGCGCGCAAAGGGGAAGGCCCGAGCTTCATCGAAGGCGTCTGCTATCGCTGGAAAGAGCACGTTGGATTCAAAACCGATTTTCATATGGGCCACCGTACAGAGGCGGAGCTTAACGAGTGGATGAAGCTCGATCCCGTGACGCTCTTCGCCGATTACGCCGCCAAAAACAAATTTATTTCCGCGGACAATGCCAGGAAAATCGCGGATGATATCCAAAAACAGGTGAACGACTCCGTAGTGTTTGCAAAGAACAGCCCGTTCCCGAAACCTGAATCCATCTACGAAGATCTTTAATCATGACCCGAGAAATTAAATACGTTCAAGCGATCAGCGAAGCCGAAGTCCAGGCGATGGAGAAAGACTCCTCCATTTTCCTGTTCGGCGTCGGCGTAGCCGACCCCAGCGGCATTTTCGGCAGCACGGTCGAGCCCCGCAAAAAGTTCGGGCATGCCCGCGTGTTCGATACGCCCATGTCGGAAAACACGCTCACCGGCATCGGAGTCGGCGCGGCGCTCTGCGGCATGCGGCCCATCCTGGTCCACGCGCGCAACGATTTTCTACTTTTGACGATGGACCAGATCGTGAACCACGCCGCCAAGTGGAAGTACATGGCGGGCGGCAAACTCGATTCGCCCATGCTCATCCGCGCCATCATCGGCCGCGGCTGGGGACAAGCGGCGCAGCATTCGCAGAGCCTGCAGGCGCTTTTTGCGCATATCCCGGGCCTCCAGGTCATCATGCCCGTCACGCCTTACGACGCGAAGGGACTCATCCTTTCCAGCCTGCAGAGCCAGCGCACCACGATTTGCATCGAGCACCGCTGGCTTTACGAAAAGACCGGCCCCGTGCCTGAGGAAATGTACACGATCCCGTTTGGCAAGGGCAACGTCGTCCGCAAGGGCAAAGATGTCACGCTGGTGGCCATCTCCCACATGGTTCTGGAAGCGAAAATTGTGGCGGAGGAGCTCGCCAAGGAAGGCATCGACGTCGAGATCATCGACCCGCGCTCCATCCGGCCGCTGGACGAAGAAATGATTTTGGAATCGCTCAAAAAGACCGGACGCCTCGTCGCGCTCGACACCGCCTGGCTCACCTGCGGCGTCACAGCCGAGATCGCGGCGCTCGCTGCCGAAAAAGGATTTAAGTATCTCAAAGCCCCGGTCGTGCGTATCGGCCTCGCCGATGTCCCGACCCCCTGCTCCGCGGTCCTTGAAGCCGCGTACTATCCCAATGCGAAGAGTATCGCCCAGTCCATCAGGAACCTGATGAGCGGCCACAGCGAAAAAATTTCCCATCACGAGTCCGCCAAGCCCAAGGAAAAAGAGTTTTCAGGACCCTTCTAAAACTGTGTCCTCCATCACCATCATCATCCCCGCGCTGAACGAAGAGGGGAACATCGTTGAAACTTTGCAGGAAGTCGTTCCTCTTCTAGAAAAACATTTTCAGGATTACGAAGTCCTCCTTTTTGATGACGGCTCCACCGACCAAACCGGAGTCCTGGCCGATCAGCTCGCCGCCAAAAATCCCAAGATCAAAGTAACGCATAACAAGGTCTGCATGGGCCTGGGCTACAACTATAAAGCGGGCGTGGAGAAAGCCTGCAAAGATTACGTCATGATGATTCCCGGCGACAACGAAATCAAAGGGGAATCATTCGAAGAAATGTTCCGCCTCCTCGGCCCCAAAGATATCGTCATCCCGCACACGGTCAACATGGAAGTCCGGCCGCTTGGCCGCCAGCTCCTGTCCCGCGCATTTACGAGCCTTATCAACCTGATTTCCGGACTCAATATTCAATATTACAACGGCACCGTCATCCACCGGCGTTCCATCATCCAAAAGGCCAAGATCGACACCGACAGCTTCGCCTACCAGGCCGAAGCCTTGGTGCGGCTGATCCGCGGGGGAGCGACTTACGTGGAAACCGGAATGGTCCTTGTGGAAAGGAAGGCAGGCCGGTCCAAAGCCCTGCGGATGAAAAACGTCATCCGGGTGCTTAAATCAATTTGCAAGATGATCGTTGAAGTCCGACTGAAAACCTGATATCCTTACCTTTATGACCCCTCCAGCCCGCAAAGACGGCATGCGGGTGATGTTCATCGACATGATCGTCGAGTTCATTGACCCCATGCAGATCGAGCTGCTTTCCGCCCTGGCGCGGGAACGCTGTAATTGCTCCACGTTCCTGTCCATCGAGCAGGAGCATGACCTCGAAGCCGACCTGAAACGCGTCCGGCCCAACATCGTGGCGCTGTCCGCCAAGACCGGCGGCTATCCGACCACGCTGCGTTACGCCCGCATGGCCAAGCGCCTGCTTCCCAACGTCATCACGATCGTGGGCGGACCGCACACCACTTTTGATCAAAGCCTGATCGAATACGATGAAGTCGATATCGTGATCGCGGGAGAAGCGGACGATGCCTGGGTGGAAGTTCTGAACCGCCTGCAGTCGGGCAAGAGCATCGATGATGTTCACAACGTTTTCACCAAGTCCAACTGGAAGAGCCGTTTCAAGAACGCGACGCCCACGGACCGCTACCAGCATTTGGCAAACCGCCTCGAAGACCTGGACAAGCTGCCCTTCCTGGACCGCGAAATTGTGTACAGCCGCGTTCCGCACATCGCCAGGTTTCCCATGCGCTCCTACATGACCTCGCGCGGCTGCCCCTATCAATGCACCTACTGCTTTGAGCCCAAATATAACGAGATGTACCGCGGCAAGGGCCATCCCTACCAGCGCTATAGCCCCGAACGCGTGGTGGAAGAGTTGCGCTACATGATCGAGCGCTACCCGACCCAGTTCATCAAATTTTATGACGATATCTTTTGGATCCACCGCACCCTGGCCGAAGAGCCCTGGCTGGAACGCTTCGCCAAACTCTACGAAAAAGAGATCAAACTGCCCTTCTTCCTGCTGACGCGCTGCAATATCTTAACGGAAGATCACCTCAAAATATTAAAACCGGCGGGACTCCATTCGCTCACCATGTCCATCGAGGCGGGGAACGATTACGTGCGGAACGAGGTCATCAAGCGCCACATGTCCCGGGAAGATATTCTCCGCGCCTTTAACCTCTGCTACGATTACGGCGTCAAAACCTTCGCCAACAGCATCCTCGCCATCCCCGTGGTGCCCGAAGAGTTGAAGCGCATGGGGAAAAGCAATATTGATTTAGATATCGAGTCGCTGGATATCAACGTGAAGTCGAAAGTTACTTTCGGAGAGTTCACCATCATCCACCCCTATGCCGGCTGCCATTTCTCGGAATACGTGGAAGATCACGGCTGGTTCTCGCAGAAGGATGATTTTCAGAAGCTGCATCACTCCTACCAAAGCTGGAGTCCGCTCAACTGCTTTACGCCGGAAGAAAAGGCGATGCAGGTGAACCTCGCTTCGCTCGGCACCGTCTGCCTCGCCGCGCCCTGGACCTACAATCTGATTGTGAAGTACCTTATTAAGGTGAAATGGCGCTGGGTGCAGGAATACATCTACCACCCGCTTTATTTCATCGCCAAAGGCTATCTGATGATGTTTAAGATCTATCCCATGAAGATGGGCTGGACCAACTTCTTCCACATGGCGCTGCGCGCCTGGAGGAACGAAGTCAACAAGCGCTCTCCGGGCAAGAACCTCTACGACGAGTCCGAATACGTTCCCATGCAGGCCTCCGAAGGGATGGCCGCGGGGAAGAAAGACGAAGCCGCCGTCAAAGCCGCAAAAGAAAAGACCATCTGTTAGTCTATCCTCCAACCCATCCGCGCGAATCCTTCCTGCTAATTTATGGCTCCTAAAGAACATGTGATGTACGGCGCCGCCGCTACCGCGGCAGTGGCGCCCTTCGCGGGGCCCATCGGCGCGATCTGCTTCTTCCTGGCCTCGATCTTCATCGATTTTGACCATTACATCGATTTCCTCTACTTCTCGCGCTTCCGGAACTGGAGCATCCGGGCCATGCTGAAGTTCCACGGCCAGATGGCCAGCTGGAAACATCGGGACGACTTCATCGCGCTCGAAGCGTTCCACACCGCGGAGTTCCTGGCTGCGTTCCTGGCAGTCGGGCTTTACTTCAACTCCACCCTCATACTCCTCATGTTCGCGGGGATGATCTTTCATCTCAGCCTCGACCTGATCCGCCTCCATTCCTACCGACGCATTTCCGTCAGGGCATTATCCTTCATCGAATACATCGTCCGGGCGCGGCGCATGAGACGCGCCGGCATCGATCCTGAAGACCTTTTCCGCCAGGCCTACCGCAAAATCTCATCTCCCGCCTGAGTAAAATCACCAAAACGCCTTGATTTGCAATATTGAAAAGATTTAGTATAATTTTTCGCTCATAAAGACATTGAACGATCCTGTCCGAAGTCACATTCGGGCCGGTTGTTTTTACGGCATTTACCTTACTAAAGGAATGAAAACTTGCCAGGCCAAAAACCTATGAAAATTTTCATGGTATCTTTGGCCGGGCACTTTACCTTAAAGGAATAAGATAAAAGTGAAAACGTTGGTAACAGGCGGCGCAGGGTTCATTGGAAGCCATTTAGTCGAACGATTGCTGAAAGACGGCCATGATGTTACGGTCATAGACAACTACTCCACGGGACGCAAACAAAACCTCGATTTCCTAAAAAGCCCCAAGCTTAAAGTCCACGAAGCCGACCTTTCCAATTTCGACGCCATTGAACCGCTGTTCGCGGGCATCGAATGGGTGTTCCACATCGCCGCCCTGGCGGACATCGTGCCTTCCATCCAGAATCCCATCGGCTATCACAAATCCAATGTGGACGGCACCATCAACGTCATGGAATCCGTCCGCAAACACGGCATCAAGCGTGTGGTTTACGCGGCATCTTCCTCCTGCTACGGCATTCCCGATTCCTATCCCACGCCCGAAACCGCGGAGATACGGCCGCAATATCCCTACGCGCTTACCAAGAACATCGGCGAGCAGATCGTCCTGCATTGGGGGCAGATTTACAAGATCCCGGCCATTGCGCTCCGCTTCTTTAATGTTTACGGGCCGCGCTCCCGCACCTCGGGAACCTACGGCGCGGTGTTCGGCGTGTTCCTGGCGCAGAAGCTCAAGAACAAGCCCTTCACGGTCGTGGGCGACGGCGAGCAGACCCGGGATTTCACTTTTGTAACCGACATCGCGGACGCCTGCGTCACCGCGGCGGCTTCCAAAGTTCATTCAGATGTTTTCAATGCCGGCACCGGCAAGCCGGTCAGCGTCAACCGGATTGTTGAGCTATTGGGCGGGGAAAAGATCCACATCCCGAAGCGCCCCGGCGAGCCCGACTGCACGCATGCGGACGTCACCAAGATTTACAAAACCCTCGGATGGAAATCCAAGGTTCCCATCGAAGAAGGCGTGAAGATCCTCCTCCAGAACATCGATTACTGGCGGGAAGCGCCCGTTTGGACGCAGGACAGCATCGCCGAAGCCACGAAAGACTGGTTTCGATATCTTTCTCCACAAGGTAAAGCATGAGCTCATCTACCAAACCCAAAGAAACCATGACCATCGCGCAGTCCAAAATCGTCACGCTGGACGCGCTGGAAAAAATCGTATCGTCCTTTAAGAAGCAGGGCAAGACCGTGGTTCACAGCCACGGAGTCTTCGACCTCATGCACCCGGGCCACATCATGCACTTCGAGGCGGCGCGGCGCGAAGGGGACGCTCTCATCGTAACGCTGACGCGCGACGAGCACGTCAACAAAGGGCCGGGACGACCGGTCTTCAACCAGCGGCTGCGTGCGGAATCCGTTGCGTCGCTCGCCTGCGTTGATTACGTGGCCATCAACGAGTGGCCCACCGCGATCGAAACCATCAAGAAGCTGAAGCCCAACATCTACGCGAAGGGCTCCGATTACGAGAACCCCGAAGACGACATCACCGGCAAAATTAAAGATGAAGAAGATGCGGTAAAGGCCGGCGGCGGACGCATCCACTTCACCCATGAAATTTCTTTCAGCTCCACCTCCATTCTGAACCGCCACTACATGGTCTATCCTGACCAGGCACAAATCTACCTCGAAAGTTTCCGCAAAAAGCACGATGCCAATGACATGATCGACATCCTGAGGGGCCTCAAAAACATCAAGGCCCTCGTGATCGGCGATACCATCATCGACGAATACCGCTACTGCAGCCCCATGGGAAAATCGCCCAAGGAAAGCATCGTGGCGTCAAAGTACCTGCGCGAAGAAGCGTTCGCCGGCGGCATTCTTGCCTGCGCCAACCATCTCGCGGGCTTTGCCGAGAAAGTGGATCTGCTCACCTGCCTTGGCACCAGCAACAATTACGACAATTTCATCCTGGAACATTTGAAGCCCCACGTGAAGCCGACATTCTTCTACCGCGAAGACGCGCCCACGGTCGTGAAGCGCCGCTACGTCTGGGACCCGTTCCTCGTCAAAATGTTCGAAGTCGTTTTCCTGGACGATCATCCTCTGCCCAAGATCACGGAAAACAAGTTCCTGGACTTCTTGAAGAAGAACCTCTCCAAGTACGATCTCGTACTGGTCGCCGATTACGGCCACGGATTCATGTCGCCCGCGATCATCGACCTGCTCTGCAAGAAGGCGAAGTTCCTGGCCGTCAACGTCCAGACCAACAGCGCCAACACCGGATTCAACACCATCAACAAATACCCGCGCGCGGACTACGTCTGCATCGACGAACCCGAGATGCGGCTGGCCTATCAGGATAAGTTCGGCAAGCTGGAAAGCATCATCGAGAAGGCCGCCAAGCGCATGAAGGCGAAATATGTTACCGTTACCCGGGGTCACCTGGGCTCGCTCGTTTACAGCAAGAAGGGAGGTTTCGTCCAGACGCCGATCTTCTCTAAAGAAATTGTGGACCGGATCGGAGCGGGAGACGCGTTCCTCGCGGTTACCGCACCCTGCGCCATGAAAGGTCTTGCGCCCGAGCTCGTGGGCTTCATCGGCAACACAGTGGGCGCGCTCGCCGTCAAGATCGTGGGCAACCGGAGCGCGGTGGAACCCGTACCGCTCTTCAAGTTCATCACGGCCCTGCTGAAATAACGGATTTACAATGCAAACAGTGTTCATAGCCCCTCTTTGGAAAATGAAATCAGAGGGGCATGCCGCTGTAAAAAAATATAAAGGAGCAGTGGCATGATTAAGACCGACAATACCGCATACCTGAAGGGACTCGGAGACCTCCTGCTCAAGATCGAAGTCACCGACGCTTCCGGCAAAAAGATTTCTCTCGATGACGGCATCGAGCAGGCCGTCCAGATGATCGTCGGCACCCATAATAAGAGAAAGAAAGTGATCTTCATCGGCAACGGCGGAAGCGCCGCCATCGCCAGCCACCAGTCGGTGGATTACTGGAAGAACGGCGGCATGCGCGCCATGGCCTTCAACGACACCTCGCTTCTGACCTGCATCGGAAACGACTACGGCTACCCTTTCGTCTTCGAAAAGCCCATCGAGATGTTCGCCGACCGCCAGGATCTCCTGATCGCGATTTCGAGCGGCGGAAAGTCCGAAAATATTTTGAACGGCGTGAAGATGGCAAAGTCTTTGACCTGCCCCGCCATCACGATGTCGGGCTTTAAAAACGACAACCCGCTCCGCTCCAAAGGCGACCTGAATTTCTACGTCCCGGCCCCGACCGGAGCCTACGGATTCGTGGAGATCGCGCACCTTACGCTGTGCCACTGCTTCGTGGACGCCATCATCGACCGCAACCTGGTCAAGCCGCACCAGCCGGGCTGATTGACGCCGCAGTCTCCAAATTAAATCCCAATCCATTCGGTCTATCTAAGTCATAGCCGAAATTATTAAGGAGCCATTATGAAAGTTGAGTTTTCTTATTTGAAGTGGCAGTTCGCCAACCCGGATCCCATCCTGCGCGACATCAAGAAGCTGGTCAAGACCGGCGATTTCACGCTCGGCAAACAGGTCGGACAATTTGAAGAAAAGTTCGCCAAGGTCTGCCAGACAAAATACGCGGTGGGCGTCAACTCCGGCACTGACGCACTCTTCCTTAGCTTAAAAGCGCTCGACATCGGTGCGGGGGACGAAGTCATCACAAATACGAACACTTTCATCGCCACGGCCGGCGCCATCGCCGCCTCGGGCGCCAAACCCGTCTACGTGGACTGCAACGACGAGTTCATCATCGATACCAGCAAGATCGAGGCCGCCATCACGCCGCGCACGAAAGCTATCATGCCAGTAGTCTTCGCAGGCCACCCGACCGATATTAAGGAAGTCCTCGCCATCGCGAAGCGCCATAACTTGCACGTGGTCGAAGATTCCTGCCAGGGCATCCAGAGCGAAGTCGACGGCCAGCGTTCCGGCTCCTTCGGCATCACCGGCTCTTTCAGCCTGCACCCGCTTAAGAACATCAACGTCTGGTCGGACGCGGGCATCATCACCACCAACTCCGAAGATATGTACAAGAAGCTGCGGCTGCTCCGCAACCACGGCATGAAGAACCGCGACGAGTACTCCATGTTTGGCTACAATTCGCGGCTGGACACCCTCCAGGCGGTGGTCGGCCTCCACATCATTAAGGAAGTGGACTGGATCACCAAGATGAAGATCAAGCACGCGGCCATGCTCGACAAGGGACTCTCCGAGATCCCACAGGTCACCGTGCCCCGGCGCCGCGCCAACAAGCGCTACGTCTATCACCTCTATATCATCCAGGTTCAAAAGCGCGATGAGCTGCTCAAATATTTGAACGCGGCCGGTATCGAAGCGAAAGTCCACTATCCGATCCCTCTGCACCTTCAAGAGTGTTCGAAGCACCTCGGCTACAAGCTGGGGGATTTCCCGGTCGCCGAAGAGCAGGCGAAAAACATCCTGACCCTGCCCGCCCATCAGCATTTGACCGACAAGCAGATCCACTACATGGTCGACATGATCAAGAAGTTTTACAAGAAATAAGTTATCACCCTTTAAATTAGATTAAGAGGAGAGCATATGATTAAGACGGTTCTAGTGACGGGCGGTACGGGATATGTGGGCAGCATTCTGGTTCCCAAGCTTTTGAACAAGGGTTACAAGGTCGTGGCGCTGGACTGCATGTTCTTCACGGACATGGGCCTCAAGGCCGTAAAGTCGAACCCCAACCTCACCATTATTAACGGCGATATCCGCAGCACGGACGTGCTCAAGAAATCGCTCAAGGGCGTCGATGCGGTGATCCACCTCGCTTCGATCTCCAACGATCCTTCCTCCGATCTCAACCCTCAGCTGACCGTCGAAGTGAACTACGAAGCCAGCGTCAACCTGATCAAGCTCTCCAAGGAGGCGGGCGTGCAGCGGTTCATCAACGCGTCGACCTCCAGCGTTTACGGCATCAAAGAGATCCCGAACGTCACCGAAGACCTGCCGCTCGAGCCGCTGACGGTTTACTCCAAGACGAAGGCCGACACCGAGCCTTTCGTCACGAAGGCGAACGACAAAAATTTCTGCGCGATGACCATTCGCCCCGCGACGGTCTGCGGCTACTCGCCCAAAATGCGCCTCGACCTCACGGTCAACATCCTCACGATGCACGCGCTCACCAAGGGAAAGATCACCGTATTCGGCGGAAACCAGAAGCGCCCCAACATCCACATCGAGGACATCACCGATTACTACGTGAAGCTCCTGGACATGCCCGCCGAGAGGATCGCGGGCAAGATCTACAACGCCGGCTACGAGAACCACACGGTCAGCGAGATCGCTCAAATGGTGAAAGACATCATCGGGCAGCACGTGACCATCGAGACCACGCCCTCCAACGATAACCGGTCCTACCACATTTCATCCGCCAAGATCGAAAAAGAGCTGGGACTCAAGCCCAACCACACGATCAAGGACGCGGTTCTGGACATCAAGAACGCCGCCGCCAAAGGGCTGCTGGACTGGAGCGATGAGAATTATTACAACGTGAAGAAGGTGAAGTCGCTCGTGGACAGCAAGTCCGAGCTCGTCGCCTCCGGTAAATAATCCGGGATCGAACCACAGGAAATCGCAACCATGGCAGAGTTCAAAGTTCCTTATTTAGGCCTCAAAGAGCAGCACCGCACGCTTAAAAAAGAAATCTTCACCGCGATCGGGAAGATCCTCGATCAAGGCGATTTCATATTGGGCTCCGAGGTGGGAAAGCTCGAGGAACGTTTTGCCAAGTATTGCGGCGTAAAACACGCGGTGGGCATGAACTCCGGCACGGACGCACTCATGCTCGCCATGAAGGCGCTCGGCATCGGGCCCGGCGACGAAGTCATCACCGCGCCCAACTCGTTCCTGGCGTCAGCTTCCAGCATTGCTTCCGTGGGCGCCACGCCCGTCTTCTGCGACGTGCGGCGCGACCAAAATATTGATCCTTCCAAGCTTGAAGCGCGCATTACGTCCCGCACGAAAGCCATCATGCCCGTGCATTTGACGGGAAAGCCCGCCGATATGGACCCGATCCTGGCCATCGCCAAGAAGCGCGGACTCTATGTTTTTGAAGACGCGGCGCAGGCGATCGGAACGGAATATCGCGGCAAACGCGCTGGTTCCTTCGGGACCGCGGGAGCCTTCAGCCTTCATCCGCTTAAGACTTTGAACGCCTGCGGCGACGGCGGCATGTTGACGACTAACGACGACAAACTTGCCAACAAATGCCGCCAGTTGCGCAATATCGGGCTCAAGAACCGCAGTGAGTCGGAGATTTGGGGCATGAACAGCCGGCTCGACACCATCCAGGCCGCCATCATCAACATCAAATTCAAATACGTGGATGGCTACATCAAGGCGCGCCGCAAGAACGCGGAATATTACCGCAAACACTTGAACGGTATCGTGGATTGCCCGCCCGAGGAAAGCTACGAGTACTGCGCCTACCATCTGTTTGTGATCCAGGCCGACCGGCGGGATGAACTTCAGGCCTATCTGCTGAAAAACGGCATCGACACCAAAATCCACTATCCTCTGCCCATCCACCTGCAGAAATGCGCCGAGGGCCTCGGCTACAAGCGCGGGGATTTTCCGGAAGTGGAACACCAGTCGCAAAGAATTTTGAGTATCCCCGTCTTCCAGACCCTCAAAAAAAGCCAGCTCGACTACGTGATCGAAAAAATCACGAAGTTCTACAAGTAAGCCTTAAACAATCGGATATTAGACGGTGATCTGGGCTTCGGATGAGCCCAGTTGTTCTACGATTGAGGAATGGCTCCAGGCGGTTTCGACTGCCCGGGGCCTTTTTTTGAGGGTGCAAAGGGCGCCTTTGCGTTCCAACAAATCGGCGAGGAGGGCCGTGTAGGCGGGAGAGCCGGTGGCGCCGGGGGAATTGTAGTTCAAAATATGAAAGGAATTCTTGCCCCAAAGGGGAATGGCTTCCTTCATGAAGTTACCGCCCGCATCAATGACCGAGCTTCGGATGCCCGCCGTGCCGCGCTTAACGCAATGAGACTCGCGCAAATCGGGAATGAATTTCTGGACGCGGCCCACCATCTGTCCCTTCGAAAGCGAGCTCATCCACTCTTCCGACGCCAGTTTCAAAAACTCCGGGTTGATGAACAGCCGCGCCTTGTTGCCCAGCGGCGCTTCGAAAATCTTGGAGATCAGCTCCATGGGGCTCGAGAAAAAACCGTTGTAGGTTTTGCAGCCCGTGACCATTACCGCGTTGGGGCCGATCTCGCGGCGCCCGTCGGCGCGCACGATCCAATGCGGGTCCAGGAAGGGAAGTTCCACGTGCCGCGGCACGGAATAGATGTTCCGCTCGGTCCATTTCGACACTTCCGGAGCCAGCTCCCAATACTCGCCGCGAAAATGGATATCCGTGTACTCAAGTCCAATATCCATGTGATGAGCAATATCCACCGCGTTGCCGCCCGCCGCGTTGATCAGAAAAGAGGTCTCTATCGTCGCGCCGCCTTTGGCAATCAAAGTAAGGCCGTCGCCCTTTTGAACCACCCGGCCCAGCTCAAACTCAAAGAGAAATTCGAGGCCCTGGGCCTGGGCATCTTCTTTCAAAGCGCGGGTCAGCTGGCGGTAATCGGTAGAGGTATCGGTCTTGGCAAAGATCGCGGCTTCGCATCGGACTTTGGGCTCGAGCTTTCGAACTTCGGAGGGAGAAAGGTACTGGACCTCCTCTTCTTTCATCCCGTTATCAATCGCCCAATGCATGTACTTTTCGATGGTTTTGACTTCCTCAGGCTTGCAGGCCACCTCAATGGTTCCGATCTCATGCCAGGGGAGGCTCTTTAGGGCGGCGTATTTCTTCCAAAGTCCGTAGGAAATTTGGGCGGAACGGGCGAAGAGCTTGCGGCGCTGGGGGTTGAGGTAAAAGGGGCGGTGGACGACGCCGGTGTTGCGCCCGCTGGTATGGACCGCGACGTCGGACTCCATATCCAGAACGGCGATGCGCCCTTCGTAAAGGGAAGAGAGCCAGAACCCGAGCGCTGTGCCCAGGATTCCGCCGCCCGCGATCACGACATCGTAGCGTTTTTCCATCGGAGAAACAGAATACGATAATCCGCCAATGATTGCAACCGAGGGTAGAAATTTGGGGGAATTCATGCTAAACTCTTATTCTCGCAGGCGGGCAAATGATATAATTTTGCCGATTCAGATTTAAGGAGAACGTGAATGCCCAAAGTGATGGTGGTTGACGACGAAAACGACGTAGTCGAGCTGATCAAGTTCATGCTCGAGAAGGACGGCCACGAGGTCGTCACCGCGTCGAACGGCCGGGAGGCGCTGGAACGCGTGGAGCCCGCCAAGCCCGACCTCATCATCCTCGACATCATGATGCCGGAAATTGACGGCTACACCGTGAACACCCGGCTTCAGGAGAAGGACGAAACGCGCTCCATTCCGGTCATCATCCTCACCGCCAAGGGCCAGATGCGGGACCTCTTCGCGCTCGGCACCAACATCATCGCTTTTATGGAAAAGCCCTTTGACCCCAAAGGGCTCCGTGACAAGATCCGCGAAGTCCTCTCTTCCAAGAAGTAACCCGCCCGTTCAGGGCCATGAAGAACCAACCCAAAGAAGCTTCCAAGGACAACCCGTCCAATAGTCCCGCTCCCGAGATTTCCGAGTCGGCGCTGATCGCCGCCCGCAGGGAAAAACTGGACCGGATCCGCGCATCGGGGACGAACCCTTATCCGGCGCGAAGCCCCATCGCGGCGCCGCGGGCTTCCTCCGAAGAAGTTAAAACCAAATTTACCTCGCTTGAAATCGCGCAGGAAGCCGAAGAGGAAGTTTATTTTTGCGGACGCATCATGACTCGCCGCGACATGGGTAAAGCCAGCTTCGCGCACCTGCAGGATGCGGCGGGACTGCTCCAGATTTATGTGCGCAAAGACGTGGTGGGGGACGCCGCATACGACCGGTTTTCCAAAGACTACGATATCGGCGACATCATCGGATGCATGGGCAAGGTGTTCCGCACCAAGACCGGGGAAATTTCCATCAAAACCGCGCAGATTGTTTTGCTGTCCAAAGCGCTCCGCCCGCTACCCGAAAAGTGGCACGGCCTGAAAGACATCGAGACCCGCTCCCGTTTTCGCGAGCTGGACCTGATCACCAACTCTGATTCCAAGAAAGTTTTCGAAACCCGCAGCCGCATTGTCCAATCGCTCCGCGCCACGCTCCACCGCGAAGGCTACCTTGAAGTCGAAACGCCCATGATGCAGCTGATCCCGGGCGGCGCCATTGCGCGGCCCTTCGAAACGTACCATAACGCGCTGGATGAAAAGTTTTATCTTCGCATCGCGCCGGAACTTTACCTGAAGCGCTGCCTCGTGGGCGGGCTCCCAAAAGTTTTTGAGATCGGCCGCGTGTTCCGCAACGAGGGCATCGATTCCACTCACAACCCGGAGTTCACCATCCTCGAGTGCTATGAATCTTACGGGAACATGGAAACCATGATGAACCTCACGGAGCTCCTGTTCTCCGAAGCGGTCAAAGCATCCGGTTATGCCGAGCCGCAGAAGTTTCAAACCCCTTTCAAGCGCTTCACCATCCAGCAACTTTTTAAGGAACATGTTGGAGAAGATGCCGCCAAAATGATCGATGCCCAGGATTGGAAAGGCCTCGCCGCCAAATACGGCAAGGGCGGGGAAGAATATAAGACTTTTGACCATCTCTTTGCGGAAAAAGTCGAGCATCTGCTGATCGAGCCGACGTTTGTGACGGAATTCCCTTCGGATTTTTCGCCGCTCGCTAAAACCAAAGAAGGATCGCCTCAGACCGCGGAACGGTTCGAACTTTACGTCAATGGCCAGGAGCTGGCCAACGCCTATTCTGAGCTGAACGACCCTGTGCGGCAGCGCGAGCAGCTGGAAAAATACCGTTCCTCGCGCGCCGGCAAAGATAAGGAAGGCGAAGGCATGGGATTTGACGAAGCGTTCCTCCAGGCGCTGGAGCAGGGCATGCCGCCCGCCGGCGGCCTCGGCATCGGCGTGGACCGCCTTGTCATGCTGCTCACCGGCCAGACCTCGATCCGCGACGTTCTGCTGTTCCCGACCCTGAAGCCCGAAAAGTAATCGTAAAGTAATCGGCGCTCAAATCACCGCCACTCATATATAATATACCCTTCATGCCATTCGAACTTGCGATCGCCCTCCGCTATTTAAAAACCCGCAAACACGGGTTTTTTGCATTTGTCACGACCATGATCGCCATCGGCGGGGTCACGCTGGGCGTGGCATCGCTTATCATCACGCTTTCCGTCATGAACGGTTTCCGCACCGATATCCAGGACAAAACGCTCGGTATCCAGCCGCACATCGTCCTGCTCGGCACCGAAAAGGAATCCGACATCGGGCTCGCGGCGCTGACGGACAAAATCAGCGCGGCCAAAGACGTGAAGGCCGGAGCGCCGTTTATCCTGGGCCAAATCCTGCTCAAGACCAGCCATCGCGCGCAGGGCGCGGTCTGCCGCGGCATCGTGCCCCAGCAGGAATTTAAGGTGACGAACGCCGAACACACGCTGATTTCCGGAAGCTGGAAAGATCTGGAACCTCCTCCCGTTGAAGGGCAAACCGATAAAGCAATGTTGCGCAAAACCGAAAAACCCAAAAAGGCCATCGTGATCGGCAACGAGCTGGCGCGCAGTTTAGGCGCAGCCACGGGCGACGAAATATTGCTGGTCTCGCCCACAGAAACCGCGGCGGTCGGCGTGATGGGATCGGTTCCCAAGATGGATCAATATATCGTGGCGGGAATCTTCCAGTCCGGTATGTACGAATTTGACGCCAACATGGTGTTCCTGTCGCTGGCCAACGCGCGGGATCTTTTCGGCATTCCGGGGGCCACGGGCATCGGGATCCAGACCGCGGACCTCGACCGCGCGGAAACCGTCGCCCGGAAGGTGGGGAAACTGGCGGGATCAAATTTTTGGGCGCGCTCCTGGCAGGAGATGAACCGCAATCTCTTCGAAGCCTTGAAGCTCGAGAAAATCGTCATGACGCTCATCCTCACGATGATCATCCTGGTGGCTTCTTTCACCATTATCTCCAATTTGATACTGCTTTCGATCGAAAAGGCGCGCGACATCGGCATCCTGCGCGCCCTGGGTGCCAGCCGCTCATCGGTCCAGAAAATATTCCTTTACGCCGGCATGGTTTTGGGGTTCACGGGAACGATCCTCGGCTGCGCCGCAGGCATCGGCATTTCGGTCGCGCTGGACCGAACCCATTGGATCAAGCTGCCGCAGGACGTTTATTATCTGGATACGCTTCCCATCCAGATTCTGCCGGGCGACGTTTGCCTCGTTCTGCTTGCGGCGTTTTTAATCACCGTTTTGTCCGCCGTGATCCCCGCTTCGAAAGCCGCGCGGATCAACCCCGTGGAGGCGATCCGCTATGGTTAAGCTTCCCTCCAAAACCGGACGCATCCCAGAATCCCAGGCGAGCCGGCCCGAATTTGCCATCATCGCGCAGGGTCTGCGAAAAACCTACGGCGACGGGGGCAAAAACCTTGAAGTGCTCAAGGGTATCGATCTCGAAATCCGGAACGGAGAAATCGTTTCGGTCGTGGGGCCTTCGGGAGCCGGGAAATCAACCCTTCTGCACATTGTGGGCCTGATGGAAGAGCCCACCGCGGGACGCCTTTCGGTCCTGGGATGGGACGCGGGCAGCATGCTGGAAAAAGACAGGGACAAGCTGCGCAACAAATACATCGGATTTCTGTTCCAGTTCCATTATCTGCTGCCCGAACTGACGATCCTTGAGAACGCGGCCCTGCCCGCACGGATTCTGGGCATCGGCGAAAACGAAGCGCGGGAAAACGCGGCGGGATTGCTTGAGGCGGTGGGACTGGCCGAGCGCATGGACCATCTGCCGTCCGAGGTTTCGGGCGGCGAACAGCAGCGCGCCGCCCTGGCGCGCGCCATGGTGAACCTGCCCGCCATCCTGCTCTGCGACGAACCGACCGGGAATCTCGACGTGGAGCGGGGCGAAGAAGTCCGCGAGCTGCTCTGGAGAGTCGCCCGCGCCCAGCACGCCACAGTTTTGATCACCACCCACAACCCCGACATCGCCCGCGCCGCGGACCGAACCATCAAGATCGTAGATGGAGCCATCGAATAACCCCTCGTCGGTCCTTCCCGCAGTTTCATATTGTGTTTGCCACGGTATTTTGATTCAATATTATTATCATCGTTAGCAGAGGAAAAACATGAAGATATACATCGACGGAAAACTTTACGGAAAAGAAGACGCGAAGATTTCGGTCTTTGACCACGGCCTGCTCTATGGGGACGGAGTCTTTGAGGGCATCCGCGCCTATAACGGCAAAGTGTTCTGTTTTGAGGAGCACCTGAAGCGGCTTTACGCCTCGGCCCGCGCCATCATGCTGAACGTTCCCTTGTCCGTCAAGGAAATGGAAAAGGCGGTGTTGGAAACCCTGCGCGCCAACGAGCTGACCGATGCCTATATCCGCCTGGTCGTGACCCGCGGCGAGGGAGACCTGGGTCTCGATCCCCGCAAGTGCCCCAAGGCCCGCGTCATCATCATCGCTGGGAAAATCACCCTTTATCCGGAAGAGCTCTACCGAAACGGCCTCGATTTGATCACGGTGGCCACGAAGCGCAATATCCCGGAGTCGCTCAATCCCTGCATCAAATCGCTCAACTACCTTAATAACATCATGGCGAAGATCGAGGCCAACCGAGCCAACGCGCCCGAAGCCATCATGCTCAATAAGGACGGCTATGTGGCCGAATGCACGGGGGACAACATATTCATCATCCAGGGCACGAAACTGATCACCCCGCCCACCTGGGTCGGCGCCCTGGAAGGCATCACTCGGGCCGTGGCTATGGATATCGCGGCCAAGAAGCTCAAGATGACCGTGAAGGAAGATGTCTTTACTCCTTACAATGTCTATACCGCGGACGAGGCCTTTTTAACCGGGACCGCTGCCGAAATCATACCGGTCACCCGGGTGGACAACCGCCCGATCGGGGACGGCAAGCCGGGAAAATTCACGCAAACTCTGATCCAGGAATTTCGGAAAATGACCCGAACCTCCGGGACGCCGATTGCATCTAAATGAGCGTAAAACGTGATTTTCCGTCGAGGAGAGCAAAAATTATTTTCCGTTTACAAAAAAAATCTTATCTGCTATACTGCAAGCGCGAGGTGAAATAATATGTCAAATCGATTTACCGAACGGGCGCAGAGAGTCATTTTAATCGCGCAGGAAGAAGCGAAGCGGTTGAACCACGACTACGTGGGAACCGAACACATCCTGTTGGGCCTCATCGCTTTGGGTGAAGGCGTCGCCGCGCAGGTTCTTTCCAATTTAGGCATTGATCTCCGCCGCGTTCGCTCCGAGATCGAAAAGATCGTGGGCACGGGCGACAACGTCATGCTGCTCGGCGAGATACCCTTTACGCCCCGCGCCAAGAAAGTTCTGGAGCTCGCAGTTGAGGAAGCCCAGAGCATGGCGCACAACTACGTGGGCACCGAACACCTCCTGCTGGGCCTTATTAGGGAAGAAGAAGGCGTTGCGGCCCGCGTGCTCGAAAATTTAGGCTGCCGTTTGGACGTGGTCCGCGAGGAAGTCATCTCGCTCCTGGGCGAAACGCCCCGGGCGCACCCCGCTCCTACGCGCAGCTCCACCAAATCCAAAACCCCTACATTAGATGAGTTCGGCCGCGACCTCACGCAGCACGCGCGGGAATCACGCCTCGACCCCGTCATCGGCCGGGACGACGAGATCGAACGCGTCATCCAGATCCTCTCGCGCCGCACCAAGAACAACCCCGTCCTGATCGGCGACCCCGGCGTGGGCAAGACGGCCATTGTCGAAGGCCTTGCTCAGAAGATCGCCATCAATGAGGTCCCTGAAATTTTGTCCGGAAAACGCGTCATGACTTTGGATCTCGCCGCCGTCGTGGCCGGAACCAAGTATCGCGGCGAGTTCGAACAGCGGCTGAAGAACATCATGGAAGAGATCCGCCGCGCGAAGAACTCCATCATTTTGTTCGTGGACGAACTGCATACCGTCATCGGAGCGGGAGCGGCGGAGGGAGCGATCGACGCTTCCAACATGCTGAAACCCGCCCTGGCCCGCGGCGAACTGCAGTGCATCGGCGCCACCACGCTGGATGAATACCGGAAGTATATCGAACACGACGCCGCGCTCGAGCGCCGGTTCCAGCCCATCAACGTGGATCCGCCTTCCATCGAAGAAACCGTTCAGATTTTGAAGGGCTTGAAAGAGCGTTATGAGACGCATCATAAGGTCAAGTACGCGGACAGCGCTCTCGAAGCCGCCACGGAGCTGGCCGAACGCTACATCACGGACCGCTTCCTGCCGGACAAAGCCATCGATCTCATCGATGAGGCCGGATCGCGGGCCCGCATGGTCTCGACCCAGCTCCCTCCCGAACTCAAAGAGAAGGAAGGGATGATCGAAACAATATCCAAGGATAAAGACGCCGCCATCGCCGCCCAGGAGTATGAGAAAGCCGCACGTCTCCGTGATAAAGAAAAGGAGCAGCGCAAAGCCCTCGAAGACTCCAAGAAGAAATGGCGCGAAAAGCGCGAAGTCTCCGTGCCCACCATCACGGACGAAGATATCGCTACAATCGTTTCCAAGTGGACCGGAATTCCCGTGAACCGGCTGACCGAGAAAGAATCGGAAAAGCTGCTTCACATGGAAGATGAAATCCACAAGCGCATCATCGGCCAGAACGAGGCCGTGAACATCATTTCACAGGCCATCCGCCGAAGCCGCACGGGACTTAAAAACCCCAAACGGCCCATCGGATCCTTCATATTCATGGGCCCTTCGGGCGTGGGTAAGACGGAACTGGCGCGGGCGCTTGCCGACTTCATGTTCGGCGATGAGGAATCGCTCATCCGCATCGACATGTCGGAATACATGGAAAAATTCTCGGTCTCCAGACTCATCGGCGCGCCTCCGGGCTACGTCGGATTCGAAGAAGGAGGCCAGCTCACCGAGGCCGTCCGCCGCAAACCCTATTCCGTGGTTCTGCTGGACGAAATCGAAAAAGCGCATCCCGACGTCTTCAACATCTTATTGCAGATGATGGACGACGGCGTGCTGACCGACAACCTCGGACACAGGGTCAATTTCAAAAACACCGTGATCATCATGACGTCCAACATCGGCGCGCGTTTGATCTTCCAGGGCAAGTCGCTTGGGTTCGTCAACCAGGAAGATTCCCAGAAAGATTACGTGTCCATGAAAGACACCGTGATGGACGAAGTGAAGCGGGCGTTCAACCCCGAGTTCCTGAACCGGATCGATGAAATCATCGTGTTCCACCCGCTCAACAAGATCAATATGGGCAGCATTCTTGAGCTCATGGTTAATCGCGTCAATGAAAAACTTGCAACCCAGGGTTTCAAGACTGAATTCTCCGATGACGCCAAGGAATATCTGCTTGAGAACGGCTTCGATCCCAAGAACGGAGCGCGCCCGCTTGCCCGCTTCATACAGCGCGCGGTGGAAGACCCTCTCGCAGAAGAGATCCTTTCGAAGAAGGTCACGTCCGGCACTGTGGAGCATCCCACGCTGGTCCAGATCAACTACGACAAGGATATCAAGAAGATCACTTTTTCAACCGCCGCCATCCAAAAAGCGCTGAAAAGCTAATTCGGTCCTAATCAGACCTTAAAAGAGCGCGTCTTTACGACGCGCTCTTTTTTTGTCCCTGCAGTTCAAATTGATATACTAGAACGATTGGCGATCCGTTCGATCGCGTACGATCATGTTCAAATGGCCTGAAAACGTTCATTGGAAATGGGTTGGCGTTTCAGCGGCGGTTTTTTTTGCCCTGCTGGCGGGCGCCGCGATTTTTGCGGTGAACGGGGCGCTCAAAAAGGCGGAACCCGCCCTCGCTGCCGCCGTGCAAAAAGCGCTCCCTTCTCACGCCTTTCGCATGGGCGGGCTCTCTTTCGGGTTTCCGCTGGGAGTCGCTGCCTCGGACGTGGCGCTTTCCAACCCGGGCGGATTCGATAACGGAACGCTTTTTCAAGCTGATTCGGTCAAAGTCCGGATCCGGCTCCTGTCCGCTCTAAAGCTCCTGCCGCAATTGGTCCGTTCCGAATCCTCCGCTCAATTCGATTCCGGAGATTCCGCCGCTGGATCAGTGCTTATCGTCCGCCCCGTCCTCTTTCTGGAACGCAAGGAAACCCTCTGGAATTTCGCCGCTTCCACGCCTGGCGGCGGGGAAGCCCACCGCACCTTACCTCCCGTGGAGATCGAAATTGAAAACGGTTCGCTCTCGGTGCGCGACGACCAAAAGACCCTGGACGGCGCCGGGTTCAAGGAATTGAACGGAACGCTGACCCTCAACCCGAATGACCCGAAAGCGGATATTGAACTGCGAGGACTTTCAAACGAATCTGTCAGAATTTCTGGCACATCCGCCGAACCGCGAAAACTGAACCTGGAAGTTCAGGTCCGGAACGTCAGCCTGCTCGAGTGGACCCGGCGGGGCGGCAACGTTCCCGAAAACTTCCCGGTCCGGAACGATCAGCTGGATGCCGACATCTCTGCGGACCTGGTCATACCCGACGACATCCAACGCGCGGAAGATTGGGGCTGGAGCGGCAGTGCAAAAATTTTGGAGCACCGCGCGTCGGCCGCGGCCGGGCGAGAGCAGGTTGAGCTAAAGGGAACGGGAACGCTGGAGTTCAGCCGCGAAGCGGTCCGAGTCAAAGAAGCGGAGTACCGTTCCCCGGCGTCCAGGATCAAAGCGGAGGGAGAACTGGTTTCACCCTTCGGCGAACCGCGCCTGATTGCGAAGGTGGAGGCCGATTTGGAAACGCGCGAGCTCGGCGGCCTGCTTCCGCCGCACCTAAATCCCGAAGGGAAACTAACCGTCTCGGCCTCGGCGGAAGGGCCGCTGAAAAACGCGAGCGTTTCGGCCAGCGCACGATCCGCGGGAGCGAAACTGGCCGGCCGCCCGTTGGATTGGAGCGCGGCGGTCTCGATCGCCTCCGGCACGCTGGACATCCGGTCGTTCGCCCTCGTTTGGGGGGAAAGCTCCGCGATTGCGAAAGGGCTGTGGTCCGCCAAAGAATGGGACAGCGTCGCTTCAATCAAAAACCTGCCGCTCGAGTACCTCTATCCCAAAGATAAGGCTATGATGGGCGGAAAGGCCACGCTGCAGCTTCGCGCCAGGGGCAGCAGCACCGACCCCGTCCTCACGGGTCAGATCTCGGCGAAAAATTTCACGTTCCTCACCAATAAGATCGGTACCCTTTCGGGAGACCTGCGCATGAGGGAAAATTCAGCCGCATTCCGCCTCGCGACGCCGGACTCCAAACAGCGGGCGATGCTTGAAATTGAACGAAAAGAGCCCGCGATCCTCCTGAAACAGCTGGCCGTCTTTCTTGAAAACGGCCAGAAGCTGAGGCTTTCAGGCAGCCTGAACCGCGCAACGAGAGCCGTGGGCGGCGAGCTGGCCGTGGAGTCGCTTTCGTTTTCCACATTGGGGGACACGCTTAAATTTCTGGCGCCCTTCGACGGAAAAATATCAGCCAATGGAAAAATATCGGGCAGCTGGGAAGAACCTCGGCTGGAAGGCGCGCTGCGGGGCCACAATATTTTCTTCAGGGACCGGACGATCCAGGCCGAACCCGTGGAGAACATCAGCTCCAAATTTTCGTGGGATAAAACCGCGCTGGTCTTTCCCACTTTCAGCATCGGCCCGTCCTACAGCGGCAAGATCACCGTGCTCAAAAAACCGCGGAAGGAATTCAGCGTGGAGGCTGCGGCCAAAGACGCCAACCCGAAAATCCTGTTCGCCCTACTGGGCATTAACCCGGACGTTTCCGGGCCTCTAAACGGAAGCGCGAGGTTCACGCGCAAAACGGGAGACGGTTCGAGCCCGGTATACACGATGGCCGGGGACGGAACGCTTAAAATCGGCAAAGGGCGCTGGACCCGGATGCCGTTCGATGTTTTTTCTCTGCAGTACCGGTTCGAAGGCGACGACCTGAAGGTGACGGAGTTCCGCATGAAACAGCCGGGCGGAATGATGGACCTGACCGCCGCGGCGAAGCAGGGCGCGGCGAGCAATCCCCTCACGGTCCAGGGCCGCCTGCAGAACTTCACGATCGCCAAGAGCCGCGTGGATGGCCCCGTTTCCATGGAAGGGCGGCTGGTCCTCGAAGAAAAACCAGCCGTCTCCGGGAAAGCCGTTTCCGAGCAGCTGAAGCTGAACCGTATCCGCGTCGGCCGGACCGAAACGGATCTTGAGTGGAAGGGCCGACTGCTCTCGCTCTCCAACGTCAACCTGGGTTTCCTCGAGGGCAGCCTGAATATCGCAATGGGTCTCCCGGGCGCGGATCCCTCTCTGACCGGATCGTGGCACTCGAAACCGCAGCCCGTTGAGGACTGGTTTGAACTGCTTCAGATTTCGACGCCGCCGATCCAGGGAAAAATGTCCCTGTCGGGAACCGTCGCGGGGACGCTGAAGAATCCGGAAGTGAACCTGGACTATGAATTTTTCAACCTCAAGATCGTGCTTCCCAAAAACCGGGAGATCGAATCGAGCCTGGAAGGGCTGAACGGGGCCGGCGGCGCCGTTTTCAAAGACGGCCTTCTGAAATCGCTCAGCGCGACGCTGACCCGCCAGAACAATGAAAGGCTCACGGTTCTGGGACAAGCCAACCTTCAGTCCCAGACGCTGAACCTGCGCGCCACCATCCACCAGATCAATTCTAACGTACTGTTTTTTCCGCTGGGGCTCAAGAAATTTCAGGGACCCATGGACGGAACTCTGACCGTCGACGGCAGCTGGAGCTCTCCGGTGATCCGCGGAGACGTCCGCGGACAGGGCGGCATGCTGGGCGACATGGCGATGGATTCCTGGGACGTGGCGGGAACGTTTCGGGAAAAGGAATTCGCTTTCACGCGGCTGAACGCGCGCGGGCAGCGCGGCGCCTGGAGGTTCAGCATCCTCGAAGACAGTTGGATCCGCCCGCAGAATGAGAACAAAAGCGGCCTCTACCGCCTGAACACGGACTTCGCGAACATTTCCATCGGGCCGGTTTTTCTGGTGGGAAGCGGAATCATGGAAGGCAACTGGAACACGGACCCGGTTTCGGGCCAGCCGGTCTTCATGGGGTACGCGAACATCAACGAGTGCACCGCGAACAACTTTGAGATCAAGCCCGCGAAATTGATCCTGCAATACACCGATAAAAAGCTGCGCTTCCTTCCCCGCCAGCCGGGCGACCCTTCCGCCGCGGGCGGGCCGGCGGGCGCCCCTTCCGTAACCGGGGAAATGGATTTTACGAAGCTTCCCTGCCTCCTGCTCCGAAAGTTCAGCGTGAGCCGGGCGGACAAGCGGATATTTTTCATGGACGGCGAGCTCTGCACCGACCAACCCGCGTTCCTGATCGAAGGCAACGGCGTGGACGCGTCGCTTCTGACCGGAATTTTCAGCAGCCCGCTGCCGATGTCGGGGCTGTCGAACTTTAAGATCGAGGGTAAAAAATCCGCCGGTGCCACGCACATCGACGGATTTATTTCCCTTGCGGACGGAAAAGTTTTCGACATTCCGTTGGAGAGTCTGGATTCGAAATTTCTGTGGAAGGACGGCGTTTTCAATCTGGCGTCGCTGGAAGCCAAAAGCAAGCAGTATTTCAACCTGAGCGGATCGGGGCGGTTTCCGCTCGCGCTCGGAAAAACCCGTCCGACCGACCTGAAAACGGACCTCTCGCTCAAGTGCACGAACGGAAACCTCGCGTTCCTGGACTCGCTCGACAGCGACCTGGTGCGGAACACGAAGGGCGCTTTCTCTGCGCAGGTTTCAATCAAGGGGACCAGCAAAAATCCGGTGGTGAGCGGATCGCTCAAAGTGAGCGACGGAGAAGCGAGCTCCAAATATCTGGGCCGTTCACTTCAGAAAGCGGACATCGCGGTCCAGGTCAAGTCCAACAAGATATCGATCCAGAAAGCGGAGGCTGAAATCGGCGGCCAAAAAGTGCAGGCCTCGGGGGACGCGGCGCTGGTTTTCGACGAAGGAGAGATGACGTTTGACCACTTTAACCTCAAATTCAAAACCCTGGGATCGGAAGGCATCTCGATCCAGATTCCCGAGCTGCCAGCGGTCCGGGTGCACGAGCGCCTGGGACTGCCTTCCACTCCTTCCAAGGGGTCGGTCATCGCATCGCTGACTCTCACCGGGCGCGCGGAAAGCCCTAAGATCGGCGGCGATGTGATCTTAAACGACGTCCTCTTTTCTTACCCGCCTCCCAAAAAGGAAATTGAGCGGCGGACCTGGTTCGATGACGTGGACTGGGACATTACGCTCAAAACGGGCAAGCGGGCCATTTTCCAGAACGATGTGGCCTATGCCAAGGTGGAAGGACAGATCAAGCTGAACGGGCCGAAGGATGACCTATCGGCAAAAGGCAAGCTTACGTCGCATGAAGGAAACATCACGTTCCTCGGCGCAAAGTTCGAACTCACCCAGGCGAGCCTCGAGATGCAGCCGCCGGCGCGTTACACGCTTGGCCAGGGCAGCGTGACCGTGGCCGAGACCCGGAGCGTCGCGTACCTGTCGCTCCGCGCCGAGCAGCGCAAACAGGTGATCGTCAACGGCCAGGAAGTGCAGGACACCATCACCATGCAGATCGACCGCACCCCGCTTTCCGACAAGTTCGATTCGAAGAGCATCACGTTCCGTTCCTCGGCCCGGCCCAACCTCGATTCGGAACGCGTCGTGTCTTCGGCCGCCGGTTTCGAGACCGATTTCCAGAACCTGACGCCCGAGCAAAAAGATATCCAGCTCCGCCAGGGAATGGCGCGGGTGCTGGACACGCAGCTGGCTTCGCCGCTGGCCAAAAGCATTCTGCAGACCATCGGCATCGCCGACCGCATTGAAATCACGCAGGACGAAAACTACGGCCGCGACGGCCGCAAATCGCGCAGCGCCGACGTCCGCGGCGAAGAGGCCAGCGCGCTCGATCCTCTTATCGGCCAGACGTTCCTGGTGGAAAAGACCTTTGCGTCGCGCCTCGGCGTCGGCTACCGCGCAACCTTCGACAAGATCCAGGACCGCGCCGACTTCATCCACCAGCTGCAGCTGCGCTATCCCTTCTATAAGGGCTTCTATTTCATCGGCTCGACCGAGCTGGACTCCGAAGAGAACCTCGGACGCCAGCGCGAACGCTACGGCGGCATTGAAACCCGGGTTCGATGGGATTTTTCAGACCTTTTCGACTGGACCCGTAATAAGAACCCCGAACAAACCAAACCGGAATAGGGCGGAGGGGGGCCGCGCTTCCTTAGTACCGGGCGTGACTTTACGGGTAGTGTATCAGTTTGAATCTTAATCATACTTGACCCCTCAAGTATCCATCTGGTAAAATGGATGGATGAAAAAACCTAGTCGCAGTAAAAAAGCCAAAACCGTTCGCATCCCTTCCGCGAAATTGAAGCCCGGTAAGGAACTGGACGACCTCAACCAACTGGCCCACTCCATATTGGAACGCACCACAAAGCCCGTTGATGGCAAAAACCCCGCCGCTGTTGCCCTCGGTCGCCTTGGTGGTTTGAAGGGTGGAAAAGCGCGCGCCCAGAAACTTTCTGCGGAGAGAAGAAAAGAGATTGCAGAAAATGCCGCTCGCAAACGATGGGGCAATAGATAAACATCGACGACAGACGATAGTTTTTAGACCGTAAAAATAAATATGTGCATAAAGGATTGACAAAGTACATATAGGTTCATAAAATAATGGCCATGAGCAACCTGTTAAGGAGGTCGCCCAATGGCCATTGTAAAGTTTAGAACAAAAATCGGAGAACACGAATTTGAAATCGAGGCGGAACAATCCGTTGTCGATCAGAAATTCGCTGAATTTAGAGAACTTGTCGGCCTGCGCCTGCCTTCCGTAAGAATCCCCAAAACGCAACCGAGTCCAGCCGTTAGTGGTGGTCACCCCTCCTATACCCCATCCGTTACGACGGTTGCTCCCGTGCTTTCGGAGCCGCGCTTGCGAGAAGTCTTCAATACTACAAATGATGGCAGCCTGCGCCTCCGCGTCTACCCCTCCGATGACGGCGGCATCTATGCCATGCTCGGTGACGCGATCCTTGTCCTTTTGTACGGCTATAACGAAATTTCTGGACTCCGGCAGGTTCCAGCAGTACAGATCGCAGAAGCTCTGCGAGATTCCGGCCTTGGGAACATTAAAAGGTTGGATAGACCAGTTAAAATGATGCAAAAAACCAACCTTATCTCCAAAGAAGGGAAAAAACGCGGGACTACCTATGGCTTGACCTATAAGGGTACCGTAAAGGCAAAGCAGCTGGTTGAAGAACTTATTAGGAAGGTTATGCCTGATGGTCAGGGCGCGCTGGGCACCGGAACCGGCGTTAAGGAGGGTAAGAAGTGAAAATATTAGGCTAGGGGCCACAGGGGCCCCATAGAAAAAGGCAACCCCATTAGGACTCCTAATCTTAGAGGAGAGGGATAATCCTAATGGGGTCCACCTGCTTTTTACGGCAGGGATTTTGTGTGTGTATAAATTATACCAATTCCCGCCTAGAAAAAGACCAATCCAATTATTGAATTTTGAGCCAGACCGGGGGTTTCCCTTTCCCTGCTCATGGGCTCCCAACCAATAGAACTCAAGGAGTAAGCCGAAACCCCACCCGGCTGAATGAGTTCTATGCTGGGAAAGGAAACCTGCATCATGAGCAAGAACAGAAAACCCGAAGACTCCACGGGAAAGGTGGAAGTCTTCTGCAGGTTCATCACGAAGAAGGGTAAGCGTATTTACCCGAAGAACGCCAAATTCTTCCACTTCTGGGTGACACCGAAGGCCGCGTAACGCAGTAAGGGGCCCCCGGCTGGCTCTCTTTATACACAGAAACCGACAGAATTGCAAACGAAGGATAAAATATCTTTCTTGTACACTCCTCTTGACTATGCTTGAGCGGTCAAGTATAATATACCCATGAACAGATTGAACATTGAGAAGCAAACGCAGATCGTATCGGCATTGGTTGAGGGCAACTCTATGCGGGCAACCGCTAGAATGGCCGGGGTTTCCATCAATACGGTGGTTAAACTCTTGATCGAAGTAGGGACGGCGTGCAGGGAATATCAGGATCAGGTTTTCCATGATCTTGATTGCCGTCGTATTCAGTGCGATGAAATTTGGAGTTTTTGTTACGCTAAAAAAATGAATGTCACTAAAAAAATTAAAAAGGCCAATCCAAATGCGGGCGATGCTTGGACTTGGGTGGCCCTCGACGCTGACACTAAACTTGTCCCTTCTTGGATGGTCGGGAATAGGGACGCAAGGACGGGTAAAATGTTTATGGAAGACTTGGCAAAGAGATTGAAAAACAGGGTTCAGCTTAGTACCGACGGCTTTAAGGCGTATCTGCAAGCCGTTGAGAACGCATTTGGTAACGACATTGATTATGGGATGCTTATAAAAATCTACGGCACTCCCGCAGAAAAGGAGCCCCGTTATAGCCCCGTTGAGTGCATCGGCACAATTGAAGAAACGGTTGTGGGCCGTCCTGATCCGGCGCATCTCTCCACTTCTTTCGTCGAGAGACAAAATTTGAATATGCGTATGAGCATGAGACGGTTTACCCGGCTTACAAATGCCTTCTCCAAAAAGATTGAAAACTTGGAACACGCCGTCGCACTCCATTTCATGTACTATAACTTTTGCCGGATTCATAAATCCTTGCGTTGCACTCCGGCGATGAAAGCGGGTGTTTCTAAGAGACTTTGGGAAATCAGCGATATTCTTCATCTAATTTGAAACTGATACACTACCACTTTACGCCATTTATTGAGAATCTGAGGCCCTTTTTGTAGAATGAGGGTCTTGTTTAGACATCGACTCATCTTCTTCTCCGTTTTGGGCCTGCTCTTGGGAACGTTCGCCGCGCGCCACGCCGCGCCGGCTGCCGCCGATGACAAACCGAAGGTCATCAAGGAAATCCAGATCAAGGGAACCAAAAATTTCAAGGAACGGGCCGTCCGAGAGCTGGTCAAGACCCGTCCCAAGGATTACTATTCCGAAAATGCCCTCCGCGAAGACGTCCAATCCATCCTAAGTTCCGGCAACTATGAGGACGCCGAGGTCGAAACGGTCGACCTGCCGGCAGGCGTCCGGGTCATCTTTATCGTCAAAGAAAAATCGATGGTGAAAAAGATCGACTTCACCGGCAACAAGAACATCGGCAAGATGAAGCTCAAGGAAGACTTCGAGCTCAAGGCCAAGGAAGGCTTCGACAGCACCAAATTGCAGAGCTGCGTCACCCGCATCCTCAAAGTTTACGCGGACAAGGGATATCCCGACGCGGGCGTGGAGCCCTTCACCACGTTCAGCGAAGCGGAAAACACGGTGAACGTCAATTTCGTCATCAAGGAAGGCAACCGGATTCTGATCGAAAAAGTCGAATTCGACGGCATCAGCGCTTTCCCGTCTAAAAAGCTCCGCCGGCTGATGAAGACCAAGCGCAAAAAAGTCTTTGACCAGGAAAAACTGACCAAGGATCGGGAAGAGGTGGAAAACTTCTATAAAAACAACGGCTATGCCAAGGTCAAAACCGGGGAGCCGAAGATTGAATACAACGAAGACCGCACGAAAATAACGGTGCGCCTGCCGGTGGACGAAGGCAAGCGCTACGTGGTGGGGGGCTTTGAATTCGGCGGGCATACGGTCTATACGGAACCGCAGCTCCGCAAAGCGGTGGAAATGAAGCCGGGCAAGCTGTACAAACAGGAAAAATTTGACGAGACGCTGCGGAACCTCAAGGAGCTTTACCTGGAAAAGGGCTACCTTTACTCCAAGATCGAACCCGATGAAAAAGTGAACGAGGAAAACTCGACCATCACCTACAAATTTTTAATTGATGAAGGCACCATCGTTTACATCGACCGGGTGTTCGTGGAAGGCCTGAAAAAAACCAAGGAAAAGGTGATCCGCCGCGAGATCCAGCTCAAACCCGGAGATCCATTCTCTTCCAGCAAACTGCGCCGCAGCCAGGAAAAGATTTTCAACCTCGGATTCATCGATGACGTGAAGCCAGACATCCAGCCGGCGCGAGACATCGACAAGGCTGACCTCATCATGGAAATCGTGGAAGGAAAGCCCGGCAGCCTTTCGGCCGGCGCCGGCTATTCCTCTACCGACCAGTTCGTGGGCCAGGTCCAGCTGTCTCATTCCAATTTGTTTGGCCTGGCGGAACGACTGGCCCTTACTTGGGAGTTCGGCGGACGCCGCCAGAACTACGAAATCAACTGGACCGAACCCTGGATATTCGACAAGCCAGTATCGTTCGGCATCGACGTTTACAACACCGTTCGGGAAAGGCTCTATGACTCGGACTCCGGCCCCGACTACCGGGAAACGACCCGCGGCGGCGGCGTGCGCGTGGGCCCGCGCTTCTCGGACATCTACTCGCTGATCTTCTCCTATCAGCTCCGCCAGAACCAGATTTCGAACGTGTCCGACCGTTTCCGGGGGGAGATCATCGAACAGACTAAAGTGAAGTCCTCCCTGACCACGGAACTGGCCCGCGACACCCGCGATTACTACTTTGACGCTTCCCGCGGCAACCGCCAGGCCGTGTCGGTGGAATACGCGGGACGTGTTTTACAAGGGGATACTCATCTTGTAAAATCTATCCTGTCCTCCAGCTGGTTTTTCACGGTGTTTCAGGCCGGAAACTATCCGTTCGTGTTTTCTTTGAACGGCCGCGTGGGGGGTCTGCAGGAATATGACACCGTCTCTTCATCGGACTCGCTCAACATTCTGCAGATCGAAGGTTTCCGGGTTGGCGGCGCGGATTCTGTGCGCGGCTACAATCCCGGAGGCGAAATCGGAGCGCGCGGCGGCGCCCGAGTCTTCAGCGTGTTCAACGCCGAGTTCAAAGTGCCGTTATACGTCGAGAACAAGCGAAGAATTCTTCAGCTCGTCTTCTTCGCGGACATGGGCGGCGCCTGGCGGGGCGCTCCGGATATCCGCCTCGCGCGCGGCTATAGCCTGAACGACGAAGACAATCATCGCTATCTGAAGTCGTCGGTAGGGTTCGGACTGCGAATCACGACGCCGGTCTTTCCGATCCGCCTCGATTGGGGCTATGGTTTGGACCACAGGCCGGGCGAGGAAATCAGTCAAATACACTTTACACTGGGGAACCTCTTCTAATGACGAAACACAAAGCAGCGATCCTCGTCCTTGCAGCCGCCGTCGGCTCCGCGGCCCTCGCGCGTTTGTCGGCGCTTGAAATCCCGCTCGAAAGCTTCGGGAAGGGGACGAAGGTGGCCTACGTCAACATGCACAGGATTTTTGAAGCCTATCCCGAAACAGAAAAGGCGCGGCTGGAGCTCACCTCCCTGATCGAAGAAAAGCGGTCTGAAATTTCCGCCAAAAAGGAAGAGATAGCCAAGCTTAAGGGCGAGATCGATTTTCTGAACCGCCAGCAGTCCTCGGTGAACCCCGAAGCCGAAGACCGCGCGGTTCCCGAGCCGGCCCCGCGGACGCAATCGCTGCCGGAAAATCCAGACGCAGCTCCCGGCGACGAGGCCGGAGACCGGCCGACCAACCCCGAAGGCGCGACGTCGCTGACCCTGCCGGAAAACAGCCCGCTCAAATTTTTATTTTCGCCGCCTGCCGAGTCCACCGCGGCGGCTTCCCTGGAGACGGAAGTTTCAACCGACTCCGAAAAAGCAAGGCTTTTTATGAGCACCAGCGCACCGCGCATCATGCCCGGCATCCCGTCGCTCGCTCCGAGCCTGGAAGGCAAACAGTCCGAGCTCGCTCGCAAACAGGCGGACCTCGAGGCCTTCGTCGGCGCGACTGAACAGGAGATCAAAAACCTGGAAGAGGGCAAAACCATGACGTTGATGGCGCGCATCTACAAGACCTTGAGCGAAATCGCCAACAAGGACGGCTATACGATCATCGTGGATAAAAACAACATTCTTTACGGCGAGAACACCGTTGATATCACCGAGAGCGTGATCTGGCGGCTGTCCAATCCGGGAAGGCGGTAAAAGATTTGAAGGCGACGGCCGGGGAAATCGCTCAGCTAGTGGGGGGACAGGTGGCGGGGAACGCTGCCGCCGCGGTCACCGGCGTGGCGCCCTTGGACGATGCGGGAAGTTCAGACCTGTCGTTCGTCGCCGAAGAAAAATATTACAAGAACCTGCCGCAGTCTAAGGCCGGGATCGTCCTGATCCACAAGAATAAGACGGCTGAAGGCAAAACCGCCATCCTGGTGGATCACCCGCAACTCGCTTTCCTCAAAATATTAAACGTCATCGCCAAGGAAAAAGAAACCGTTGTTTCCGGCATCCACCCGACTGCGATTGTTGCTAAAGACGCAATACTGGGCGCCAACGTTGCCATTGGCCCCTACGCCGTGGTGGAATCCGGCGCTAAAATCGGCGATGGTTCCAGCATCGGAGCGCTCAGTTTTATCGGACATAAAACCGCACTGGGCAAGAACTGCAAAATTTATCCGCGGGTCACGCTCCGCGAGGAGATCACGCTCGGCGACCGCGTCACGGTCCATTCGGGCACGGTGATCGGAACGGACGGATTCGGCTACGCTTTTATCAATAAAGAGCACGTCAAGATTCCACAGATCGGCACGGTCGAAATCGACGACGATGTGGAAATCGGCTCGAACGCCGCAATCGATCGCGCGACGATGGGCAAAACCGTCATCGGCGCGGGTTCGAAGATCGACAATCTGGTTCAGATTGCGCACAACGTGAAGCTCGGCAAAGGCTGCATCATCGTTTCCCAGGCCGGGATTGCCGGCTCCTGCAACCTCGGCAATTTCGTCACGCTCGCGGGCCAGGTCGGCATCGGCGACCACGTGAACATCGGCGACGGCGTCATCGCGGCCGCGCAGTCGGGCGTTCCCAACGACGTCCCGGCCGGATCCATCATTTTTGGCAGTCCCGCGCGGCCCATCCGCGAGGAACGCAAGATTCAGGTGATCATTGGCAAACTGCCGGAAATTTATGACGATATCAAAAAATTGAAAAAACAATCGGGGCTCGCTTTGGAGAAATCATCGTGATCAAACAAAAAACCATTCAGAAGGAAGCCGTTTTTAAGGGGATCGGATTGCACACGGGCAACCCATCTAACCTCAGATTTTTGCCCGCTCCCGCCAATTCCGGCGTGACGTTCGTGCGCGTGGACCTGCCCGGCAAGCCGGCGATTCCGGCGCGGATCGAAAACGTCATCGGCGTGATTCGCGGCACCAGCATCGGCGCCAACGGCGCTCAGGTCCATACGGTCGAGCACGTTTGCTCGGCGCTCCTGGGCCTCGGCATCGATAACGTCATCGTAGAGCTTGATGCCAACGAGCCGCCCGTTGCGGACGGTTCTTCCAAGCCTTTTCTCGATACTTTGATCGCCGCCGGCTCCGTGGAGCAGGACGCGCCCAAGAAGATGTTCACGTTTTCCGAACCCATCAGCTACCAAATGAATGAAAGCGAAATCCGCATTGAGCCCTCCGACAAGCTTGAGATCCATTGCCGGCTAGTCTACGATCATCCCATGATCGGAAAGCAGGAAGGCGTTTTTCACGTAACGCCGGAAAACTACGCGAAGGACATCGCTCCGGCCCGGACTTTCTGCTTCGATTACGAAGTGGAAGCGCTGAAGCGCAAAGGCCTGGCGCGCGGGGGAAGTCTGGACAACGCCGTCGTCATCGGCATGGACCGCATCCACAATAAGGAAAAGAAACTCCGTTATCCCGACGAATTCATCCGCCATAAAATCCTGGATTTTTTGGGCGACCTGTCCCTGCTCGGTAAAACCGTCACGGGAAAAATCACCGCGGTCAAAATCGGTCACGGGCACAACACCAATTTCGTCAAAGAACTCAACAAAATTAACGCGTTAGGAGAGGTCGCCCATGGTTGAATCAGCCCCCCAAAATTTGAAGCCGGTCCGGACGCTCGACATCAACGAGATCATGAAGGCGATCCCGCATCGCTATCCTTTTTTGCTGATTGACCGCGTTAATGTCATTGAAGAATCCAAATATGCGATCGGCATCAAGTGCGTAACCATGGACGAGTGGTTTTTTCAGGGACATTTCCCGGGTCACCCCATCATGCCGGGCGTGCTGATCATCGAAGCGCTCGCGCAGACCGCCTGCGCCCTTTTCCTTTCCAAGCCCGAATACTCCAACAAGCTGGCGTTCTTCATGGGAATCAACGACACGAAGTTCCGCCGCCCCGTGGTTCCGGGCGACGTGCTCGAGCTCCATGTCGAGGTCCTAAAGGCCGGCAGCCGCGCGGGCAAGGCCAAAGCCAGCGCAAAAGTGGGCGGAGAACTCGCGACCGAAACCGAATTCACGTTCGCGATCGTCGATAAATAATATCGCGGTGATTTATGGACCCTTACGCAGTCGATCCTTCCGAGCTTGATTCCAACGAAAGCCTGATCCATTCCAGCGCGGTCGTGCACCGCACCGCGCATATCGCCAAAAACGTGATGATCGGCCCCTATGCGATCGTCGGGGAAAACGTGAAGATCGGTCCCGGAACGCGGATCGGATCGCACGCGGTCATTGAATTCGCCGAGATCGGCTCCGCCTGCCAGATTTTTTCCCACGCCTTTGTCGGAACCGCGCCGCAAGACTTGAAGTACCGCGGCGAGAAAACCAAAATTGTGATCGGGGACGGCACTATCATCCGCGAGTGCGCGACGCTGAACCGCGGCACCGCACAAAGCGGCAGGACCGTGATCGGCAAGAAATGCCTCTTCATGGCTTATTCGCACGTGGCGCATGACTGCGTCATTGAAGACGAAGTGATTTTAGCCAACAGCGTCGCTGTCGCGGGCCACGTCCAGATCGGTTTGGGCACCGTGGTGGGGGGACTCTCCGGCATCCACCAGTTCGTGCGCATTGGAAAATTTTCCATGATCGGCGCGGGATCGATGGTCCCGCAGGACGTGCCGCCCTTCTGCACGGTCTGGGGTGACCGCGCCAAAATCGTGGGCTTGAACCTCGAGGGACTCCGCCGCCGCCACTACCCCAAAGCCTCCATCGATTCGCTCAAAAAGATTTACCGCGAGGTCTTCTCCTCCAAAAAGAGCCTCAAGCAAACCCTTCAGGCGCTTGCGGGCCGGAAGAATATTACGGACGAGGCGCGGGAGTTTCTTTCCTTCATCAAAAACTCCGAGCGCGGTATCTGCCGGCCGCGGCAAAAAGCGGAGTCGAGCGCGCACCAAACCTGGTGAAGTTTTTCTCATCGCGTAAACCTGCCGTCGAGCCCATCCAGCCTTCGCGCGCCGCAAACGCCGCCGGAACGGCGCCTATCGGACTTATCGCCGGCAAAGGCAAATTTCCACTCATATTCGCGCAGGAAGCGCACAAGAACGGCCGCGAGCTGGTCGTCATCGCATTGAAAGATGAAGCGAATGAGGACTTTACGCCCTACGCCAAGGCCATTCACACGGTCGCGGTGGGCAAACTCGACAGCGTGATCCAGGCGCTGAAGGGCGAAGGAGTGACCCAGGCCGTGATGGCGGGCCGCGTCGAGCACGTCAAAATTTTCTCCAACCTTATTCCCGACCTCCGAACCGCGCAGCTCTTGCTTCGAATCAAGGACCGCCGCGCCGACTCCATTTTGGGCAGCGTCGCGGAGGAATTTCAAAAGGACGGCATCGCTCTCCTGCCTTCTGTCACATTTTTGCAGCACCTCGTTCCGGGCCCCGGCTATCTCACGAAAAGAAAGTTCAATGAAAATGAGGAAAAGAACGTTGAGTTCGGCATCCAGATGGCTCAGTCGCTGGCAGCCATGGACTGCGGTCAGACCGTGGCGGTGAAGCGCCGCATGGTGCTGGCGGTCGAAGCCATCGAGGGAACGGACGAATGCATCCGCCGCGCGGCGAAATGGGGCGGGGAAGAAGTTGTCGTGGTCAAAAGCGCCAAGCCCAAACAGGACCTGCGTTTCGACGTCCCCGTCATCGGCACGACAACCATCAAAGTGATGATCGAAGTGAAGTCAAAAACGCTCGCGGTGGAGGCGGACCGCACGCTTTTTCTGGAAAAGGACGAATGCGTAAGGCTGGCGGAGCAGAACGGCATCGCCATCTTCGCCTGGGAGAGAAAATAATGGAAGCCGGACGCAAAGTATCGGTTGGAGTCATCGGGATCGGACACCTCGGGCAATACCACGTGAAGCACCTGGCGCAGCTCGCAGGGGCGCAGCTGGCCGGGGTCTGCGACGCGGACGCCAAGCGGGTGGAAAAGTTTGCGAAGGAATATAAAACCCAAGGCTATACCGACTTTAACGAACTGCTGAGCCATTGCGAAGCGGTGGTGATCGCCGTGCCCACGCCCAACCATCATGAAATTGGAAAAATCTGTCTCGAGCGCGGCATCCATTGCCTGATCGAAAAACCCCTCTGCGACAATGCGGAGCAGGCCGAAGAGCTCATCCGCATCGCGCAGCAAAAAAATCTGATCCTGCAGGTGGGCCACGTCGAGCGCTTCAACTCGGCCGTCATGGCCGCGCACCCCTATATCCGCGAACCCAAGTTTATTGAAGTGAACCGCCTCGGACCTTACGACCCGCGCGTATCGCACATCGGCGTCGTGCTGGACCTCATGATTCACGATCTCGACATCGTCCTGTCCCTGGTGAAATCCGAGATCAAAAGCCTTGAAGCCTTCGGCGCCAAGGTGTTGACCGACCACGAAGATATCGCCAAATGCCGTCTGCGCTTCCACAACGGCTGCATCGTGGACCTCTCGGCGTCCCGTATTTCGCTCGAACAGTACCGCAAGATCCGCATCTTCCAGGCCGATGCCTATCTTTCCATCGACTACGCCCACAAGGATCTCAAGATCTACCGCCGTAAAACCGCCAAGGTAAAAAGCTTTTCCGACATCGAGATCATCAAGCCTTCCTTAAAAAAAGATGACGCGCTGGCCATGGAGCTCACCAACTTCACCGACTGCGTGCGCGAAGGGAAAACCCCGCTCGTCTCGGGCGAGCACGGACGCGACGCACTGGTCCTCGGCCTCGAAATCCTCGACCAGCTTCACCTCCACGAACTGCCCTCGGACATCGCCCATCTGGGCAGCGCGTAATGCCCAAAATCCTCATATCCGCGGGGGATTTTTCCGCTGATATCCACGGCGAGAAACTCATCCGCGAAATGCGGAAGATCAATCCATCCCTGCGCGTGGCGGCCCTGGGAGGAGTGAAGATTAAAAAAGTCGCCGACGAATTCCTGAAAGACATGGTGGATCTCGACGTCTCGGGGTTCTCCCAGCCGGTCAAACAATTCTTCAATCTTAAAAGCATCCTCCAGCAGATTATTTTCCCGCGGCTTGTGCCCGACAAAATCGACGCGGTCATCCTGATCGACTACTACGGCTTCAATATCCACGTCGCGGCCAAAGCTCGGGAGAACGGCGTTCCCGTCTATTATTTCGTCAGCCCGCAGGTCTGGGCGAGCCGCCGCTGGCGCGTCAACCGGCTTAAAAAGAACGTCAACAAAATGCTGGTGATATTTCCTTTCGAGGAAACGCTCTATAGGGAAGCCGGGGTGCCCGTGGAATTCGTGGGCCATCCATTGATGGAAGAGATCACGCAGGCGCCCGAATGGAAAAATACGCTGAATGGGAAGGGCAACGATGCCGTTATCAAATTGGGATTGATGCCGGGATCGCGGGTGAGGGAACTCATCCGCCACATTCCGACCATGCTTGAAGCCTGTTCACGGTTGAAAGAAAAGTTTCCGAATCTGGAAGTGAAGCTCTTTGCGGTGGAAGCGATCCCTGAATCCGTTTACCGGGAATTGATCGGCGAAACACAGGCGAAGCTCAAGGTTCCCATCGAGCCCGAGCTCATCCATTCCACGGACTATGCGCATCGCACGGAGCTCACGCTCTGCCTCACCGCGTCCGGGACCGCAACGCTTGAAAATGCGCTCCTCGGCATCCCCATGGTCGTCATTTACCAGACCTCCTGGCTGACTTATCACGTAGCGAAACGGCTCATACAGGTGCCCTACATTTCCATGGCCAACATCCTCTCTGGCAAAAAAGTGGTGCCGGAATTGATCCAAAACGACGCGAACCCGGCGCGCGTCGCAGCCCAGATCGGGGAATATCTGGCCGACCCCCGATTGCTTGTAAGCATGCACGGCGAACTGATAGAATTAAGACGGAAATTGGGCGCGCCGGGCGCCTATAAACGCGCAGCAGAATCCATCCTGGCAAGCCTTTCCCAAACGAAGCCATCATGATCGCCAAACGACTCGTCCGCTACGTCAAACCTTATTTGCCGCGCTTTATCGAGGCCGGAGTCTGCATGATCGGCGTCGCGCTCATTACGACGTCGCTCGTCTGGATCATCCGCACCGTGGTGGACGAAGTGCTGATCGCCAAGGACATGCAGAAACTTTTCATGATCGCGGTCGCGCTCCCGGTCATTTACGCGGTCAAAGGCGTGCTTTCCTACACGCAAAATTACCTGATGAACTTCATCAGCCAGTCGATCGTGCGCGATATCCGCCTCGAGCTTTTCACGCACATCCAAAGGCTTTCGCTCGATTATTTTCACAGGAACGCGACGGGCCACATCATGAGCCGCGTCACCAACGACACCACGACGCTCCAGAATTCCATCGGCTACGTTCCCGTCCAGCTCATCCGCGACGGACTCACCGTCATCTTCCTGATCGGCAGCATTTTCTACCTCCATTGGAAATTCGCGCTTATCACCATCTGTATCCTGCCGCTGGCCATGGTTCCCATCGCGGTGTTGGGCTCCAAAATGCGGAAATCCGGCAAACAGATCGCCGTGCGGATGGCCGATCTCTTTCTTTCGATCCAGGAAGGCATCACCGGCAATGCCATCACCAAGATTTATTCCAAGGAACAGCAGGAGATCAACCGCTTTCAAAAAGAAAACGAGCACTATTATTCCACGACGATGCGGTGGGTGCGCGCGGACGTCCTGGGAGCGCCCATCATGGAGTTTATCGGCTCCATCGCCGCGGTGTTTTTGCTTTGGTACGGCGGGCGCGACGTCATCAACGGCGCCTGGTCCACGGGCAGCTTCTTTTCATTTTTGGGCGCGTCCATTTCAGCCTACAAACCCATCAAGGAATTTACCGGCGTGAACTCGCGGATCCAGCAAGGATTGGCCTGCGCGGAACGCATTTTTGAGATTTTGGACGAGAAGCCCTCGGTGCAGGAAACTCCGGGTGCGCAAACATTGCCGCCCTTCAAGCGGTCCATCGAATATGTGGACGTTAGTTTCGCTTACGAGGCGGAGCGCAAAGTTCTGGACGGCATGAACCTTTCGATCCGCGCAGGGGAAGTGGTGGCGATCGTAGGCCCGTCGGGGTCCGGCAAAACAACGCTGACGCAGCTGCTGCCGCGCCTCTTTGACCCTCAGCAGGGAAAGATTTTGGTTGACGGTGTGGAGATCAATGCTGTAACGCTGGAGTCGCTCCGCCGGCAGATTGCCATGGTCACTCAGGACACGTTTCTTTTCAATGAATCCGTGCGCTACAACATTGCCTATGGCCGGTCTTACGCCCTGGAAGAAACTTCCCAGGCCGATATCGAGCAGGCGGCGCGGATCGCCAACGCGCACGACTTCATTACGCAGATGCCGCAGGGCTACGAAACCGTCATCGGCGAGCGCGGCGTGCGGCTGTCCGGCGGACAAAGGCAGCGGCTTTCCATCGCGCGGGCCGTCCTTAAGAACCCTCCCATCCTGATTTTAGACGAAGCGACCTCGGCGCTCGACAACGAATCTGAGCGCCTCGTGCAGGAAGCACTGGAACGCCTTATGAACCAGCGCACCGTTCTGGTCGTCGCGCACCGGCTTTCCACCGTGCGTAAAGCCGACCGCATCATCGTTTTGGAGAAAGGACAGATCGTGGAAGACGGCCGCCATCAGGCCTTGCTTGATAAATCCGGACTTTACCGGCGCCTTTACGAAACCGAAATTGCCGCGCATCCATAACTTAAAGCAAGAACAAGGGAAGTTAAGAATCAAATGAAATCCGTTTTACTCTGGTCGGCGCTAGCCTTCATCACCACCCTTGCGGGTTCGTATGTCCTGCTCATCCGCCGCGAGTGGGCGAAACACAACATCTGGCGGATCCTGGCGCTGGTCTCGGGCATCCTGCTGGGCGTCTCGTTCATCCACATTTTGCCCGAGGCTCACGATCTGGCGCCCGGCTATGCGGCAGCCGGCGCGGTCACGGCGTTTCTGCTGATCTTCACGATCGAAAATTTCACCATGATGCATGCCTGCGCGGAGTTTGCCGAAGACTGCCACGTCCACATGGTGAGCCAGGCAGCGCTGGCGGCGCTTTCGCTCCATGCGGTCATCGACGGGATCGCCATCGCGATCGCTTTTCAAAAGAACTCCGTGCTGGGCCAGACCGTGGCGGGGGCGATCCTCTTTCACAAATTTACGGATGGATTAACGCTCACGGGCCTCCTGCTCGGCACGAACCAGCCGCGCGAGAAGTATTGGTGGACGATCCTCATCCTTGCACTGGCAACTCCGTTGGGCACGCTCGTTTTTCACCCGTTCGCGGCGGGCCTTTCCGCGGCGGTCATGGGGGCTGCGCTCGGGTTCGTGGCGGGAACGTTTCTCTACGTGGGCGCTGCGGACATCCTGCCGCGGCTTCACAAAGCCCGCGACCTCTACAGCTGGGCCTCATTCGCGGTGGGCCTCGTCATCGGCGGCATCCGCCTTCATTAAAATTTTAAGCAAAGAAATTTATCAAGGTATCCGGAGATGAAAATTCAATTAAACGGAAAACCCGCGGAGATTAAAGATGGCATGACGCTCAAAGAGCTGCTTGAGCAGATGCAGATCAAGCCGGAGCTGGTCGCCTGCGAAGTCAATCTGCAAATCGTTCGGCGCAAGGACTGCGCGGAACGCAAAATTGCGGAAGGCGATCAGATCGAAATTCTACAGATGATCGGCGGCGGCTGATTCCGCCGGAAAGAGGAAATCATGAAACAGGATAAACCGTTCGTTATCGCAGGCAAGGAATATAAATCGCGGCTCATCACGGGCACGGGGAAATATAAATCGCTTGAGCTGATGACGCAGGCGCTGGCCGCTTCGGGCTCGCCGATGGTCACCGTCGCGCTCCGGCGCGTGGACCTCAGCAACCGCGACCCGCAATCGTTCTATCAGGCCATCCCGAAAGGAATGGAAATTTTGCCCAACACCGCGGGCTGTTACAACCTCGAGGACGCGCTCCGCACCGCGCGCCTCGCCAAAGCCATCATGGAAACAGACCACCCGCTCATCAAGCTGGAAATTTTGGGCGATCCCAAGACGCTTTTACCCGACACCGTGGAGTTGCTGGCCGCGACCAAAATACTTGTTAAGGAAGGTTTCAAAGTTCTGCCTTACACGACGGACGATCCCATCCTCGCGAAAAAGCTGGAAGAGGCGGGAGCCGTAGCGGTCATGCCGCTCGCCTCGCCCATCGGCAGCGGCCTGGGCGTGCTCAATCCGCTCAATATCCAGCTGGTGATCGAAAACGTTAAAACCGTTCCAGTCATTGTGGACGCGGGCGTGGGAACAGCTTCGGACGCGGCGCTCGTCATGGAACTCGGCGCGGACGGCATTTTGATGAACACCGCGATCGCCGGCGCCCAGGATCCCGTTGGCATGGCGCGCGCCATGAAGTTCGGCGTCGAAGCTGGACGCATGGCGTATCTCTCGGGCCGCATGCCCAAGCGCGAAGCGCAAGCTTCGAGCCCCATCGAAGGAACGCTCACGCCTCAACCCGTCGCAGCCTCGACCAACTAAACGGTGAACCGGTGACCCCGGGAGATTCGTTCTTCGCCATATTGGGCCAGGCAAAAGCCTATCTGCCCGAACCGGATCTTGAACTGCTGAAGAAGGCCTACGCCTTCTCCCTCAAATCCCACGAAACCCAGCTCCGCGCGAGCGGAGAGCCCTATATCGATCATCCTCTCGCGGTGGCGAAAATCCTCTGCGATCTGCACATGGACGCTCCCACGTTGGCCGCGGGACTCCTTCACGACGTCGTGGAAGATACGGGCTGCACTCAAGTCCAGCTTGAGAAAGAGTTCGGAAAAGAAATCTCTCACATCGTGCTCGGAGTGACGAAAATCGAAACGATCGAGATGCGTGGACCGGAACTGCATTTCAAAGACGTTTTCAAGCTGAACCCCGACGTTACGAAACAGGCCGAAAACTGGCGGAAGATGCTGATCGCCACCGCCCAGGATATCCGCGTCATCATCCTCAAGCTTGCCGACCGCAAGCACAACATGGAAACGCTGCAGTTTCTGGACGAGGAAAGGCGCAGGAGGATCGCGGAGGAAACGCTGACGCTCTATGCGCCCATGGCCCAGCGCCTCGGCATGTACGAGCTGAAAGTCGCGCTCGAGGACCTTTCGTTCCGGTACCTCGAACCCAAACTCTACGAGGAAATCAACAAAAAGATCGCTGACATCCGCGTTCGCCGCGACGAATTCCTGCAGAAGGCGCTCTACAAAATCGAAGAACTGCTGGGGCCGCAGCAAATCCCGTTCCGCATCTCGGCGCGCCCCAAAAACATCTATTCCATCTACCGCAAGATGCGCTTCCGCAACAAGCCCTTCGAAGAGATCCAGGATCACGCGGGCGTCCGGCTCATTACCGACACGGTAGAGCATTGCTATGCGCTGCTGGGCCTCATGCAGACGAACTTCAAGCAGGTGGAAGACAGTTTCACCGATTACATCGCCATTCCCAAATCCAACCTGTACCAGTCGCTCCACATCACCCTGAACATTCTGGAAAAAGAGATGATCGAAATTCAGATCCGGACCGAGGACATGCACCGTATCGCCGAGTTCGGCGTGGCGGCCCACTGGCGCTATAAATTAGGAAGCAAAGGAGTAAAACCGCCCTCGCTGGAAGATCCCATTGACGAACGTCTGGACTGGATCAAGCAGGTTTTGGACTGGCAGGGCGACACGAAGCACCCCCAGGAATTTCTGGAGGGGCTCAAAGTTGAGCTGGAATTCAATCAGGTGTTTGTGTTTACGCCGAAGGGGAAGGTGATCAAACTGCCGGCGGGGTCCACGCCCGTGGATTTCGCGTTCGCGGTCCATACGGACCTGGGACGGCAATGCGTGGGGGCCAGAGTGAACGACAAGATGGTGAGGCTGGATTACGCGCTGAAGTCGGGAGACCGCTGCGAGATTCAGGTCCGCAAGGGACAGGAACCGCACAAAGACTGGCTCGAATTCGTAAAGACCCCGAGGGCGCGTTCGAAAATCCGGAAGTTTTTAAGGGAGAATAACTAAACGGCTTTCTGGACTTTGCCGGACTTGATGCAGGTCGTGCAAACGTAGACGCGGCGCACGGTTCCGGAAAGGTTGGCGCGGATTTTCTGCAGGTTTGGCAGAAAACGGCGGTTGGTGGCCCGGCGGGAATGGCTGATTGTTTTACCCGCGGAAGGGCCTTTGGCGCAAATTTGGCATCGATAGGACATGATTTTTCTCTTTTCTGTTAGTTTTTACGAGGTGAAATTCTATCAACTCCATCGCTGAAAGTCAAACGCTCCCGGTCCGCTATCTGAAGGGGGTCGGGCCCAAGCTTTCCGAGAAGCTCGCCAAGATCGGCGTGACCACGCTCGAGGACCTCTGCCGGTATTATCCGCGGGATTACGAGGACCGCAAACAGTTGGGCGCGCTTCGCAGCGCCCGAGTGGGCTTCGAGATGACCCTCAAGGGAAAAATCGAAAGCGTCACGTTTCAGGAGACCCGCCGGGGCTTCGCGGTCGCCACCGCGGTGCTTTCGGACCCGAGCGGCGAGCTGGCGTTCAAGTGGCTGCGCAAAGCCTCTTTCAAATATGACGTGTTCCAGGGCCTGCGCAGGGAACTCCAGCCGGGCTACATTTTAATCGCCCATGGAAAAATCAACCTCGATTTTCATGGGCCCTGGATGCAGGTGGATGACCATGAGGTCCTGAGCGGCGCGCCCGAAGACCTGGTCCACGTGGACCGCATCGTCCCCATCTATGCCTCTACGGAAGGCCTCAAAGCCCGGTTTATAAGAAAGCTGACTCATGCCGCTCTTGAACAGACGAAATTGGCCGATCCTCTGCCGCCTACCGTACCGCGCCCGGACGGGGTGATTCCATACGAACGCGCGCTTCAGCAAATTCACTTTCCGGACAGCTTCGAGGAAAAAGATCGCGCCCGCACCACGCTTGCCTTCGAAGAGCTTTTCATGACGCAGACCGTGATGGCCATCGCCCGCCGGCGCCGCCGCGTCCCGCGCGACTTCAACTACTCGATCAAAAAAAATCTGTTGACGCCTTTCAAACAACATTGCGGTTTCGAGTTCACCGCCGCGCAAAAAAAAGTGATCAATGAAATTTTCGGAGATCTCACGTCCGGCTTTCCCATGAACCGCCTGCTGCAAGGCGACGTCGGCAGCGGCAAGACGGTCGTCGCCATTTCGGCGATGCTGCTCGCCGTTGAAAACGGGCTTCAGGCGGCGCTGCTCGCCCCGACGGAAATCCTGGCGGAACAGCACAGCATCACGCTCAAGCATATTTTAGACGGGCTTCCGGTCAAAGTCGGCCTTCTCACGGGCTCCGCCACGGCCGCCGAACGCAAACAATTCCTGACGGATTTGGCGGAAGGAACCATCGACATCGCGGTCGGCACGCACGCACTGCTCGAGGACCGAGTGCATTTTAAGCACTGCGGCCTCGTAGTCATCGATGAACAGCACCGCTTTGGCGTCCGGCACCGCGAGTCCATGACGCGCCGCCATCCCGTGCCGGACGTACTCGTGATGACCGCCACACCCATCCCGCGCACCCTGGCGCTCGGCCTCTACGGCGACCTCGACGTCTCCACCATCGACCAGATGCCCGCGGGGCGCCAGAAAATTTTGACGTCCCACCGGACCGAAGAACAAGCCTATCAAAAAATCAAGGAAGAGGTCGCCGAGGGCCGCCAGGCCTACATCGTCTATCCGCTGGTGGATGAATCGGATAAAATGGAATTAAAATCCGCCATCCGGGAATTTGAAAACCTGAAAGCGCGCGCTTTTAAGGGTTATTCGGTAGGCCTCCTGCACGGGCAGATGAGCGGCAATGACAAGGAAAAAGCGATGATGGATTTTAAGAGCGGCAAATTTTCCATACTGATCGCGACGACCGTGATCGAAGTCGGCATTGACGTGCCGAACGCGACCGTGATGGTGATCCAGAACGCGGAGCGCTTCGGATTGTCAACTCTGCACCAGCTGCGCGGGCGCATCGGGCGCGGACCTTATGAATCTTACTGTATCCTGGTCGCGCAGCCCAAAACGCCGGAATCATCCCAACGCCTGCAGATTTTCCTCGAGACAAACAACGGTTTTCGCATCGCCGAGGCGGACCTCGCCCTGCGGGGACCGGGGGAAATTTTCGGCACGTCCCAGCACGGCCTGCCGGACCTCAAGATCGCGGATTTCGGGCGAGACCAGAAACTGATCGAAGAATGCCAGAAGACCGCGCGAGAGTGGATCGATAAGGATCCCGACTTGCTGGCGCCGGAAAACCAGGCGCTAAAAATGGAGCTTCAAAGGCGCTTCGCCAAAACCTGGCACTGGGCGACGGTGGCCTGACGGAGATCCAATGAGGGCTGAAGGCCCGACAGACGATCTTTTTACCTTGATTTTTTCGGGCCCGACTGCTATTCTTAGGCCATCGTGAGCCAAAATATCGCCGTCTATCCCGGCAGCTTTGATCCCGTTACCAACGGGCACCTGGACATCCTGTCGCGCGCGCTGCGCATTTTCGACCGCATCGTGGTGGCCGTCACGACCTCCGCCCACAAACACCCGCTTTTCAGCGTCTCGGAACGCGTCGAAATGTTCCGCCATGCCGCCAAAAATCTGAAGGGAGTCACCGTGGAAAACTTTGACGGCCTCCTGGTCAACTATGCGAAACAGAAGAATGCCGTGGCCGTCATTCGCGGCCTGCGCGTCGTCTCCGATTTCGAATACGAATTTCAGATGGCCCTCATGAACCGCCACCTGTCCAAGAAACGCAATAACGGCGCGACGCTCGAAGCCGTTTACCTCATGCCCGACGAAAAGTTCACCTACCTCTCCTCAACGCTGGTCAAGGAAGTGGCGCGGCTGGGCGGGGACATCGAAAACTTTGTCCCGGATTTCGTCCGCGCAAAACTGGAAGCCAAGTTCCGCGGCATGCGGGGAAAGATTTAAGCCATGCCCAAGTTCGTCTATAAAGCCAAAACTTCCGCCGGCGCCACCGCCGACGGTTTCATGATGGCGCCCGACATGAACACGGCCCGCGCCCTCCTGCGCACGCAGAAGCTCACCATCAGCGACATCAAGGAAGAATCCGAAAGCATACTCGATAAACTCAAAGCGCTCGGCGCGCCGAAGGTTACATCCAAGGACCTCGTGTTGTTCTCGCGCCAGCTTTCAACACTCGTTGGAGCGGGCGTGCCCCTCGTGCAGGGGCTCACCATCCTCGAAGCGCAGATCGAAAACCCCGCTTTCAAAAACGTCGTGATCTCGCTCCGCCTCGACATCGAAGCAGGCATGGGTATCGCCGATTCCATGAAAAAATACCCGCAGGCGTTCGACAACCTCTACGTCTCCATGATCCGCGCGGGCGAGCTGGGCGGCATCCTGGACACCATTCTCGACCGCTTGTCCGGATACCTGGAATCAGCCGAGCACCTGAAAGCGAAAGTAAAATCCGCGCTCATGTACCCGATCGTGGTCATGACCATCGCGGTCGGCATCACCTGGTTCCTGCTCGTTTTCATCATCCCCAAATTTGAAGAGATGTTTTCATCGTTCGGCCAGGAACTGCCCCTTCCGACAAAAATCCTGTTGGGCCTTTCGCGTTTTCTGATCCACTACTGGTATGCCTACGTTCCCATACCCTTTATTATCGGGGCGGTCTTTAAGCAGCTGCTTAAAAAAAGAGACTTTGCCAAAAAGGTGGATGGATTCTCGCTCAAGATGCCCATATTCGGTATCATCCTGCGCAAGGTGGCCGTGGCGAAGTTTACCCGGACCTTTTCAACCCTGATCAAAGCCGGCGTTCCGATTTTGAGCGCTCTGGACACCGTGGCGCAAACTGCCGGAAACATCGTCGTGGAGGACGCAGTGCTCAGCGCCAAGGGCTCTATTCGCGAAGGTGAGCGGATCGCCAAACCCCTGGCCACGAGCGGGGTGTTTCCCAACATGGTCGTTTCCATGATCGCCATCGGAGAAGAAACGGGAAATCTGGACCTCATGCTCGCCAAAATCGCCGATTTTTATGAGGCGGAAGTCGATACCGCCGTCGAAGGTCTCACCAGCCTGATCGAGCCCCTCGTCATCGTTTTCATGGGAGGCGTCATCGGCTCCATCGTAATAGCAATGTTCCTGCCAATGTTCAACATGTCGGGCGCCGTGGGCTAAGAAATATCCTTCATAAAAGCCCTGAAATCTGAAGCCGTTTTCCCGTCCGCCAAATTATTCCTGAAAATAATTGACAAAGAAAATATTTTCTGTTATTCTTGAATGAACACCGGGTTCATACGACCGGTCTTTGAAAAGGAGGGGGTGGTAATTATGATGAACACAAAGAAAATTGGCCAGCGTGGTTTCACGCTCATCGAGCTCATGATCGTCGTCGCCATTATAGGTATATTAGCCGCCGTGGCAATTCCCAAGTTCGCGGACATGCTCCGCAAATCCAAGGAAGGTGCTACTAAAGGCTCGCTCACGAACCTGAGATCCGCACTGACCATCTACGTATCTGACAACGAAGGTATTGCACCCTTCACATACGCCGCCGTCGGCGCTTATACTTCCGCGAACATGACCACCGTCATGATCCCGAAGTACATTGAGGTGATTCCGACCGCAAAGATCGGAACCTATCACAATGATTCCGCCGCAATCGCAATGAGCGTCCAAACGGACCGCTCACTGGGTTCGCTGGATGGAAACGGATGGGTGTTTACCAGCGGTTCGGGTGGCCTTATGTGGGTGAACTGCACTCACACCGACACCAAGGGCACCAACGTAACGGGCTGGTAAGAACTACAGTACCGTAAGACAGTTCAACGAAAGAGGAGAAGGCATCATTGCCTTCTCCTCTTTTTATTTGATACACTTCGACTGACCGATGGATTTTTTTCTTCTGTTTTTTCTCGGAACGCTCTTCGGCTCTTTTTCCAACGTCTACTTCTACCGTTTCTGCCAGGACCTCTCGGTCGTGTTCCCGAATTCGTTTTGTCCGCAATGCCGCGCCTCGATCCGCTGGTATGATAACGTCCCACTTCTGTCTTATTTGATTCTGCGGGGGCGGTGCCGCTCCTGCAGGCATCCCATCCCATGGTCTTATCCGCTCGCCGAATTCCTCTGCGGAGCCCTGTTTTTATCGCTGTATGTATTGCTCAAGGGCGAACCGGCGGCCGTGATCGCGGCCTTTCTGTTCCTGTACTTCATCAATTTCCTGATTGCAGGAACCGACCTGGCCACGTTCTTCGAAACGGGAAAACAGTATGGGATCATCCCCGACCAGCTGGTCGCTCTCCTCGCGGCGGGCGCTTTCGGGTTTTCTTTTTTTAATCCCTACATCGGAGGCGAATGGCAGCGATCGCTCTGGGGCGCGGCGGCCGGCCTCTCCGTCAGCTTTTCAATCCGCTGGATCGGCAATGCCATTTTGAAAAAAGAAGCGCTGGGCATGGGAGACGTCAAGCTCATCGGCGCGCTGGGGCTCATCTTCGGCTGGCAAGGCGTCTTTTCGACTCTTTTTTTCGGCTCTCTGGCCGGCAGCGCCGTTTCCCTCATACTGATGGCTCGCCATAAAATTCACAGGGAAAGCGCCCTGCCCTTTGGGCCTTTTCTTGCGCTGGGCTCCGTGAGTGGATTTTTTCTCTAAGCGAATCGTTCCCAACATCGCGCCCGCGGCCGTTGTCGCCCTCGCCTGCGCCAACGGCGGGCGGGGAGATTGGCAGCTCGCGGTTTATCTGACCATCACTTGCGTTCTTTTTTTCGCAACCTTCCGCGAAACTCCGCTTCCAAAAACGCCACTCGACGTTCCAATTGCAGTCTTTTTCGCGGTCTGCCTGGTTTCCGCCGCGGTCCATTTTCCGTCCGGGTTCCGCGGCCTGGAATGGCTCTGCGTACTCCTGGCCTATATTCTAAACTTTTATAGTTTCCTCGCCTTAAAGGACGTAGCGCTGACGCGAAAAATTCTGGCGACCGTCTTGATTCTGGGCTTCGCGATGGGTTCCGCCCTGATCGCCTTCCAATTCATCAACCCGACCCGGAACCTGTTTTTTCCCAACATCAACCTGTTGAGCTCTTTCCTGAACTGCGCACTCCTGGCTTCGGTCGCGGAGTTGGCGCGGAGTTTTGGCGGACGCGAAGGGACGCGACCCTCAAAAACCTGGAAGACTTTCAATCTGACCGCTCTCTGCGTCCTCCTGCTCGCCATATTCGGCAGCCGTTCCATATCGGCCATCCTCGCGCTCGGAATCGGAATCGCCGTTTTCGCGCGACTCCAGGGGATCGATTACCGTAAAGTGGGGCTGTCCGCGGGGCTGCTGGCCATCGGAGGGTTTCTTATCTTTCCAAAATACGCCGTCGCCCTTTCCCACAAGGTCATGGTGATCCTCGATAACTTCCGGGCGCAAATCTGGCATACGTCTTTTCTCGCTTTCCGCGAAAACCCGCTGTTCGGATGGGGATTGGGAAACTTCGAGCTGGCCTACGAAGCGCATAAAGTTCCCATCGACGCTCTCATCGGGCGCTACGCGAAAACGACGATATTCGCCCACAGCGAACCCGTGCAGATTCTGGTGGAACTGGGAATCGCGGGCCTCGCCGGCGCAGGGGCTCTCGTGATCGCGTTCGCTTACTCTGCGCTTGCCTCATCATCAATGTCCGAGCCGCGCGTCCGCCTCAACGGGATCGGGAATGAATATGCCTGGAGCGTTTCCTGCCTCGCCATCTTCACGGTCCAGGCGCTGGTCGATTTCAATCTGCGCCTGCCGGTCCTCGGAATGCTGTTCGCATTTTTCTGCGCGCAGCTCGTTTCCGCCCGGGGATCCTATTCGAGGGCGAAAATGCCCAGGGCCGCCCTTCACGTTCTGATCGCAGCCCTGATTCTTGCGCAATTTTCAGCTTTGGCTTTTATAAAATTTGGCCAGCCCGCGCGGAGCGAAACCGCTCTCCTGCAAAACATCCGGCTAGACCCGATGAACGCGCATACGCATGCAGAGCTCGCCGTCTTCTATTACGAATCGAAAAAATATGATGAATCCCTGCGGGAGTACCTGGCCGCGTCTCAACGCAGCCCCAAAAATCCGTTCTATCTGGCGCAAGCGGGGGACATCTATATTGTTCAGAACCGGCTGGAAATAGCCAGGGAATGTTATGTTCAGGCGGCGCGGCTCGAACCCTTCTACAAATTCGCCCACTACCGGATCGGAGAGATTGACCTGGCGCGGGGAAACGCGGCGGCGGCCAAAAATGCTTTTGAAGGCGTGGTTAAAATTCACGAGTTTAGCCTGTCAAAAATACAGAACTCGATGTCCGATTATGAACGGAGGCTGCTTGATTTTGACCATAACCTGGCGGTCGAAAAATTGAAGCGCATTAATTCTTCCGGACGGAAGCGATCGTGATATCCGCCCCGCTGGCGGCCGCAGCCCTTTTTTCGAGCGCGATTTTTTGGCTCAAAAGCACCGTGAGCCCGATCGGCTGGTCGGTCTTCGAAGTCTCCGCCTTTGCTGCCTGGATTCATTTTCTGTTCAAGGCCGGGAAAACGAGCGAGTTCGATTTTGATGGAAGACTTTCGCTGCGCTGGCTGGCTTTTATCGCATTCAGCGCGCTCAGCCTTTTTTGGACCCAAAATATCCACACGGGAATGACCTCCATCCTGAAATTGTTTTTTTGTCTCGCCGTGATCCAGGCCGTCGCCCGCGATCGTGGGGCATGGAAAAACGCGGTGGAATGGTCGGTCATCTGCGCTTCGATACTCGGCGCGGCTTACGCTGTTTTTACTCCACAAAGGATTTTGGTCGATATGGCCCATCCGGCGAGAATGCCTCATCCTAATTTATTTTCGGGATTTATAGGCGCCGGCTGCCTTCTACTTCTGCACCAGTCGGCCTCGCAAGCGGGACGCGGGAAAATCTGGCGGCTGTCGGCCGCGGCGGGAATTTTATCGGCCCAGCTGGTCATCGGTTCGCTGGCTCCGTTTCTGGCCGCCGCCGGACTGGGCTTGGCAATGATGGTCAGAAGCCGGACTTTGAAAGCCAGCCACGCGGCCGTCGCGGTCGCCGGAGCGATGGCGGTCCTTTTCTGGCTCAAGGACCCGTCGGCGCTCGTCGTGCGGAAACTGGAAGATCCGCATTCGATGGAAAGGCTCGTGATCTGGAAGGACAGCGCGCGGTATTTCGCCCATCACCCGTGGGTTGGGACGGGAATCGGAACGTTCCGGGACCACTACCCCGAATTCAAGACGATGGAGGAGCTGAGGCTCGCTCCCTACGCCCACAGCGAAATTTTAAACCTGGCCTGCGAGATCGGGGTCCTGGGAATGGCCCTGCTGCTATGGGTTCTTTGGCCCATCCTGCGGCTGCTGTTCAATGCCGATGCATGGTCCGAGCCCTGGGCCTGGGTCCTCGCCGCCCTTTCTATCCAGTCTCTTTTTGATTTCAACCTGCGCTACCCGCCAATCCTGTTCCTGTTCATGGTCTCGGCAACGCAAATGTCGGCGCCGGGGAAATCCGCGGAAGCAGCAATGCCTGTGAAGTCAGGAGCGATGAAGTGGGGAATGGCCGCGGCCATCGGCCTGCTGGCGGTTATAGGCGCGGTACCCGGGATCGCCGAAGCGTATTTCCAATGGAGTACCCGCCCCGGAAGCGCGGTTTCAAGACAGGAAGCCGCGATTGGGGCCGCCCGAATCAACCCGTTCAACGCGCTGTACCGGTACGAAAGCGGGCGGATGCGGGATATCTCCGTGGCGCTGGAGCTTGAGCCCCGCAACGTGTGGGTGCGCAAAGCCGCGCTGAAATTCTACCTGAACGAATGGGAACGGACGCGCGACCCGATCGCGTTGCAGGAAGCCGAACTCCAGGGATTTTGGCTCAGGAAACTGGCCCCGAACATGAACATTTTCGAAGCGGATTTGAACAAAATTTCCGAGGAAAAAGCCAAAAAGGGAAAATTTTAGCCCGTCATTGACAACCTATAGGTTATCTGCTATATTTAGGCCGAAAAGAGAAACGCGTTTTCCGACGGATAAATCAGTATTTTTCGGATAATTCGCGGGCCGCTTTTCGACGTTGAAAACCGCCGAGGAAAACGGGAGCCGCCAGTGAGCGCTCCTTTTCTCAGGGGTTTTTATGCTGACGGAAAAAACGAGGCACGGTCGATGATGTGGCTGTTGAATCAAGTCAAAGAGTCAACGAATGGCATTTGATGTCACGCAGATAATTGAAAAGCTGCCGCCCCTGAAGATCCCCGGACTCAGCTCCACGGACTGCATCGGCATTGATTTGGGCACGGCTTCCATCAAGATCGTCCAGCTCAAGGGCACTCCAGGAAAATACCAGCTGATCCGCTGGTCCGTCATTCCCCTCGCAGACTCCGACAAGCCCGACGCGTCTCCCGAAGAAAAGAAGTCCAGCCTCACCAATTCGCTGCGCACCTACCGCGGCTCCGGCAAGGGCATCCCCAAAAACGCCAACATCTCCGTCTCAGGCAATTCCGTCATCGTCCGTTACGTCAAATTTCCCAAACTCACCCGCAAAGAGCTCTCCAAAACCATCAAGGCCGAGTCCGAGCCCTACATCCCGTTCAACGTCGAGGAAGTCTACATAGGCTTCCATCCGTTCCGCGACGTGACGGAGGAAGGCAAACAGAAAATGGAGACGGTGCTCGTCGCGGCCAAAAAAGATTTCGTGAACCAGCGCATCGAGATACTGGAGGGGGCAGGCTTCAAGCCCTCCGTGGTGGACGTCGACGCGTTTTCGCTTGAAACCGCCTATGAAGCCATCACCGATGCCGGCATTTCCAGCGAGGAAACCGCTTTCGTCATCAACATCGGCCACACGAAAACGAATTTTGTGATTATCGAAAAAGGCGTTTCCATGGTGGTGAAGGACAGCCCGGTCGCGGGGATCAGCATCACCAAGGCCGCCATGAAGGCTCTGGGAGTGGACCAAAAGACCGCCGAGCGGCTCAAGCTCGCCTACGGAATCCTCCTGACCCAGGAAGATAAAGACGCCGCCGCCCTGCGCGAGGACAAGAAAGAGGCCGCGGGCATGTCCGACGCCTGCACCGCGATGGCAAAAGATATCGTAACGGAAGCCAAAAAGATCATCCAGTACTACATGACCCAGGGCAAGGATAAAAAGATCACGCGGGGCTATATCGTCGGCGGCGCCGCCAACATCAAAAACCTCGCGGAATACATGAACAAGGAACTGACGTTCCCCGTGGAGAAAATGAACCCCTTTCAGAAGATCGCGGGCGTCGAGGGAATACCGGAAGAATACCAGGCTACGCTCGCAGTCGCTGTGGGACTGGCGATGCGCAAGCCGACGGATCTGTCGGAATAACGGATTTTCAATGATCAGGATCAATCTGCTCCCCAAGGAACTTCAGGATAAAGGCAAAGGCCAGGACTGGCTGATTGTGGCCTATGCTTCGCTCGCCTTGATCATGGTGGGAGCCACCGGAGTTTACCTGGGCAAGATGAACGGGTATAAAAAGGACACCGAGCGGAAAGAAAAATGGTCGTCGCAGCTCGCCGCCATCAAATCCAAGGTGGCCCAGGTGGAGCAGCTGGACGGTCAGAAAGCGGTGCTAAACGCGAAAAAAAACACGGTCCTTCAGCTTTTCCAGGGACGTCTGACGTATCCCAAATTCCTGCAGGCTTTGTACGAAACGCTGCCGTCGGAAATTTGGATCAAGGACATCGTTCTGTCGGAGGACCCGAGCTCCAAAAACATCACCATCATCGCGCTGTCGGGATCCGTTACAACCGACGCGATCGCCGACTGGCTCCAAACTCTGGAATCCAGGCCCGAGCGGTTCAGTAACGTGATGCTGAGCTCCATCGAGGCCCGTTCGACGACTACCGGGCAGAATAAGCAGACGACCTACGATTTTTCCATGACGTTCACGTACATACCGCCCCAGGAGCAGTTCGGAGTCTGACCGAAAATGGATAAGAAAAAAATGCAGCAGCTCATCATCGCTTTCCCGATCATCCTGATCGGAGGGATATTCGCCTACTACAAATATCTTTTCGTCCCTCTAAACAGCAGGATCGCCCTCCTTCAGACGGAACTCGAGAAGATCAAACAGGAATATATCGAGTCCGAGAGAAGGGCCGCGCGCCTGCCGCAGCTTCAAAAAGAAATCCAGCAGCTCAACCGCGAAATTTCCGAGACGGAGAAAAAGCTTCCCGCGTCCAAGGACGTCCCAAGCCTGATCCGCCTGCTCTCGAAGCGCATGGAGCGCCACAATATTCAGTGGGCCAGGATCGCCCCGGGCCAGCAGTCCGTGAAGGACTATTATATCGAGCACGCCTACTCGATACCGATCACGACCACGTACCACAACCTCGCCGGGTTCCTGAGCGAGATCGGGCAGATGGAAAGAATCTTCGCCAGCCGCTTCACGAAACTGAACATCGTGAACAGCGCCTCGGACGGCGTCCTGCTGACCGGCGAACTGACATTTTTGATTTACACATCCCGTGGCTAAGATCGGAACTTTAATGAACGTACTGACGCTGGCGGTCTGCATCGCGTTTTTCGGCTGCTCAAAAAAAGGCGACGACCAGATGGATCTGGCGGCGCTGGTGCCGCCGACGCCGTCGATCGTGACTCCGGAGGAACCGCCGAAAAAGCTCGAGTTCCCGAAGTATTTTTACCCCTACCAGGAGGAGCGCGACCCCTTCGTGCCCCTGCTTGCGGGGTCGGGATCGGGACGGCCCGGATCCATGAGCCTCATGCAGAATTTTGGCAGCCTGGAACTCAAGGGGATACTCCGGGATCGCGGAGGAAAAGTCGCCATCATCGGAACGGCAAGCGGAGACAATTTCGTCCTGAAATCGGGGCGCATTTACGACCAGAGGAACCATATCGTGAACGGAGTGACCGGGATCATCAAGGAAGCCAGCGTGGTGCTCATCACATCCAACAGGACAGTCAAGGAACTGCCGTTGAAAAGGACGGGCGGTTATTACCGCTAAGGAGACCTCCATGGAACTTTTTCATAAAATTTTCAAAAAGACGGTGAGCGCTGCCTGCGCCGCGTCGCTCATGCTGGCGACGCTGCCGGCCGTGCCCGTTTATTCCGAAAGCAGCAGTGTAGCGATGCTGAACGAAATCCGCGTGCAGGGGAATTCCGTCATCATCCGCACCGACCGATCAGTGTCTTATAACGTTTTCAAGCTGGCCTCGCCTTCCAGAATCGTGGTCGAGCTGTCGAACACGGTGGACGCCTGGAAGCTGAAGTCGGTCGACCTCAAAAGCAGCCGGCTATTCAGCCGAATCCGCTCCGGACAGTTCCAGAACGAACCTACGAAGATCGCCCGGATCGTCATCGATTTGAAAGAGGAAGTGGAGTACCAGGCCACGGCCAACGAAAACGAGATCGTGCTGGCCGCCAACCCGGCCGGATCGAAAACCGACGCGGGGGAGAGCGCATCCTCTTCCGGCGCAATGGCGCCGACGCCCGAAGAAATGATGACGATTCCTGCGCAGGAAGCTGCCGTTAAAACCCCGGCTCAATCTGCGGCGCCCGCGACGGTTCAAGCCGTCCCTGCCGCCAGAAAGTCCGATAACGGGATTCAGCGCGTGTATGAGGGAACCGACGCGACGTCGCTTTTTGGACGCCAGCCCGTAACGCTGGACTTCTACGATATTGAGGTCAAGGAACTGTTCAAAATTCTCGGGGAAAAGGCCGGGGTCAATATCGTGTTTGGCAACGGCGTGGGCGGAACGGTTTCCATCCAACTGCGCGACGTCGCCTTTAAGGACGCGGTCGACACCGTCCTGGCGCTCAAAGACCTGAAAACGGTGATCATGGGCAGCAACATCATCCAGGTGATGACGGACGTGGAGTTTGACGCCTACAAAACCCGCGCGATATCGTCCACGAAAGTATTCCCGATCAACTACGCGAAGGCGTCGGACGTCAACTCGCAGCTGACCTCCATCCTCACCACGCTCGGGGCCAAGGGCAAAACTCTGGTGGACGAACGGACAAACTCGATCATCGTCACCGACACCCCGGACGGCATCGAGAGCAGCACAAAATTGATCAAGGATTTGGACAAGCCCACACCGCAGGTGATGATTGAGGCGAAAATCGTGGAAGTGGCGCTCGGCAAAAACCTGGACCTCGGCATCACCTGGGGATCCGCCTACACCGATCAGTCGGGCAACCAGATGGTGACGGTCGGGGCCAGCAAACTTCCCGCCTATACAGTTGCGAACGATCCGTTAACCCCCATAGCCAGGCCGGGCTCGAATGGGCTTGGTTTGCAAACCCTCTCACCGTTAAATCCGAGTGGAAGCGGAGACCTGGAAGCCACCGGCGCGGGATTCGCGGCGGCGCAAGGTTTGGGGCTCTCCTTTGGGTTCGTGAAAGACGTTGTTCGGCTGAACGCGCAGCTCTCGGCGCTCCAGCAAAAGAATAAGTCCCGGCTGCTTTCCAATCCCAAAGTCGCCACGCTGAACAACCAGGCCGCCACGATCCGCTCGCAGACTTCGGAACCCTATATCACGCAGGACGTCTCGTTCTCGCAGGGGCAAAGCGTCACCTCGCAGAAGGTAAACACGGTGACTTCGGGCATCAGCCTGACCGTCACGCCGACCATCAACGCGGACGGGCGCATCACCATGAAAATTGTTCCGGACGTGACCTCTTCCCAGCCGACCTCCATCGGCGTGCCCAAGACCACGAGCCAGCAGGCCAACACGACCGTCATCGTGCGGGACGGGGAGACCTTCGTGATCGGCGGCCTGATCTCCGAATCCGAGAGCGATACCAAGAACTACATTCCGATCCTGGGCGCAATTCCCCTGCTGGGACATCTTTTTAAGAAGACCAGCAACGCCAAGCGGAGATCGGAACTGCTCGTCTTCGTGACACCCAAGATCATTCCGTTCTAAGGCCTGCGAAATAATTAGACATCCCGCGTCCGCTTTCCATGACCGAACGGTCGCCATCGGCCTTTCGGTCATTGTTTTTGCGGCGCCCTTCGCGAGGTTCTTCTGGGACGACGGAATCCTGTTCCTCGCACTGCTGGCTGTCCTCTCGCTGGCAATCCTCCGCCTTTTAACCACTCGGACAATTTTCACCCCGACCTCCCTGCTTTCGCTGTTTCCCTTCCTTTTATATGTCGCGGCGCGCCTTTACTTTTCTCCTTTTGAGGAGTGGGCCAGGCGGGAGTTCGTCCAGTATCTGGCGGTTTTTCTTTCCTACGAAATGGCCCGCTCGGTGAAAAGTGAAGGCACGGTGATCCACCAGTCCGTTGCGTTCGCTTCATCCCTCTATTCAATTCTGTTCCTAACCTTCGCCTTTTCGGGCCGGTCCATCGACGCGCTTGAAAGCGAATGGATATTGAACACGCACGTCGCGGGCGCGTTCGCGCTCCTGGGATTTTTCGCCGCCTGGCAGCTTTACGATGATGAGAAAAGCAAAGTTTACTGGATCTGCGGGCTAATTAACCTTCCGGCTTTGGCGCTTTCAAAATCCTGGGCCGCGGCTGCCGCGCTGATCCTGGGCGCCGGGCTCGTCGCATACCGGAAGAAAATTCTGGGCGCCGGTATTTCGCCGCGCCGCGCCGCCCTGATCGCGGGCGGCTTTATTACCGCGATTTTGGGTCTCGGCTTGATCACAAAAAGCGCCACGCTCGCGGACCGGCTGGATTGGTGGCGCTCGGCCGCTGGACTCGTTCTCCAGAACCCTGTCGCCGGGGCGGGATCGTTCGAAAAACTTTCGCCGTTTTACGTCTCCTCCCATATCCGAAGCCCTTACGCGCACAACTATATCCTGCAGATGGCCGCGGAATATGGGATGATCGCGGCGCTATTCATGGCGGTTTTCCTGGGCCGAAAATTATGGAAGAGCGGCCCGGCCGTTCTGGGCGCGGGCCTGGCGGCGGTCTTCGCCCTGAATACGTTTGATTTTGCGATGAACGTTCCGGGTTTTCTGCTGATATTTTTCATACTCCTTGCGACGGCCGAAAGCGGCGAGATGGAACCGGCTGACCCGCAAGGGCGCATGGCGCCAAAACTGGTTTTAGCCGGGGTTTTGCTTTGCGCCGGATGGTTTCTGGGAATCAAACCGGCAACCGCATTTTACTGGGCGTCGCGGGCGCAGAACGCGGCTGCGGCCGGGAACATGGGGCAGGCCGAGCAATATTTACAGGCCGCCTCCCGGCGCGACCCTGTCCGGACGGATTTGGAAGCGCAGCTCTCCGCCCTCAGTTACGAGCGTTACCGGCGCGGCGGTTCGGCCGCCGACCTGGCGGTCGCGATCGGCCACGGAAAACGCGCGCTGGCGAAAGATCCGCTCCAAAAAATCTATTATCTACGGATGCAGACGCTGCTCAAAGAACGAAGGCGGAGGCCCGCCGCGCTTTGAACCGGAAAGACTGCCGCGTCCTTTCCGTCCTGTTCCTGATTCCCGTCTTTTTTCTCTCCGGAACGGTCCTCTCCGGCCAAACCTTCTTCATGCGGGACCTGATTTACCTGTTTCATCCCTGGCGCAGCCTCGCCGGACAGATGATTCAGGCGGGCGAGTTTCCGCTCTGGAACCCCTACGCGATGGGCGGCATGCCCTTTCTCGCCAACTGCCAGTCCGCCATCCTCTATCCACTTTCGCTGGTTTTCTGGCCGATCGGGTTCGCTCCCGCGCTGAAACTTTTCCACTGGCTGCATTACGGCATGGCGGCCGGCGGATTCTATCTGCTCGCGCGGGGAATGAAGGTCCGCCCCGCCGCGGCATTCATCGGCGCGCTGGTCTTTGCGTTCAATGGATACATGCTGACGCGCCTCGAATTTTTAAGCGTCCTGGGATCAGTCGTCTGGTTTCCGTGGCTGGCGCTTTTGGGAGGATCGATCGGAAAGAACCGGAGCAGCCTCACATGGATTGCCTTAGGGCTCGCGCTCAGCGCCGCATTTCTTTCCGGATATCCGCAGGTGTTTCTGCTGGGCGCGCTGGCAGCCTTTGCTTTTTCCATTGTAACCGCGCCAACGGGAAGCGTTATTCTCCATTGGATCAAAGGCGGGACGCTGTTCCTGGCCTGTTGCGCGGTCCAGTTAGCTCCAACGCTGGAATTGATCCGGAATTCCGTGCGGGGCGGAGGAGGCATCGCTCTGAAAGAAGCCTCGACCTACGCTTTACCCATCGACGGTCTTCTGGGGCTCGTTTATCCTTTCCGGATACTGCACCATCCCGATCGGTTCACGGGCGAAAAATATTTTTGGATCTGGAGCGGATGGTGGGGGATTGTCGCCACAATTTTGATCGCGTCGGCTGTGTTCTTTAAGAAACGGGGCGGACGGAGCGGCTGGATTTTCCCTGCGGTCCTGGCACTCGCCGGAATCGCCTGGGCCATGGGCGATCAACTGCCATTGTTTGAATTTCTGCACCGGCACGTCGCCCTGATCCGCCTTTTCCGCTACCCGCCCGTAGCGCTCTACTGGACCGTGATTGGCGCCGCGATCCTCGTCCTCTGGGCGGGACGCGCCGTCAGCGGTTCGGAGCGAATCGCGGCCGGAACGAAAAAATGGCTGATGGCGGCGTTCGCGGCCGCGATCTTGATCGAGCTGCAATTTTATAGCCGGAACATCCTGCCCACGGTACCGGACGATTTCTATCGGGCCGGATTCCAATCCGTCCGCTCCGCGCAGGCGGGGGACGGGACCGCCATGCTGTCGCCCAAAGTAAATTCCGTTCGCCGCATCCCGGGACGAACGGAAGACCAGGCCATGCTGCGTTTCCGCGCATTCCTCTTTGACCTCACGAACCTTCCTTATAGAATCCGGTCCATCGTCCCTTCGGGCGAACCGCTCGCGCTCGCGTCCTATCACCGGCTCTACGCGCAGCTGGAATCGGCGGGATCGCTGCAGAACGCGCGTCCCACGCTCAACCTGTGGAACGTGACGCATCTGCTGACCGAAGATAAGCTCGACGCAACCTGGGAAATCGCGGATCCGGACCCTGAATTGAAGGTTTACCGCAACCCCCAGGCGCTCGGTCTCAGCTACGGCTTCGGCGGCGCGGCGATGAACGCCCCGGTCCCCGACAGTACGACCCGCCCCCAATCCATTCGGACGCGCGGCAGCCGCTGGAACGTCAAATACGAATCGAACCAAGATCTCAAAATTGTCTTCAATACGCCCGATTATCCGGGCTGGAAGATTTATGACGGCGCAGGTTCCAGGCTTGAACCCATCAGAGTTCAGGATTATTTCCTTGGGACCTCCATCCCGGCCGGCAGCCGCGATTTGTTTCTGGTTTACGATTCCACGGCATTTAAGACCGGGCTGATCTTTTCGCTTTGCGGGCTGATTTCCCTCGCGGCGAAAGGTTTTAAGTCGGCGCGTAAACTCTCGCGATATGTCTAGAGCCGTCACCGCGCTCATCGGAATTGCGACCGCGCTCTTTTGCTGGCCCTATATTGTCGGCGGGGGAATCGTGGGCAACAGCGGCGACATCTATCAATATGCGGCGCCGTTCCGTTTTTTCGCCGCGAAAGCGTTGCATTCGGGAGACTTGCCGCTCTGGAACCCTTCCATATTCGCGGGCGCTCCGTTCCAGGCTTCGCCCCAATCGGCGCTCTTCTATCCCGCCACCCTCCTCTTTTACGCTTTCAATCTGACTCCCGCGTTCAACCTTTTCACCGTCCTGCACTTTTTTCTGAACGCCGCCGGCATGTTTTTGCTGGCCCGGAGCCTGCGGCTCGCGCACACCGCGTCGCTCGCCTGTGCGGTCGTATGGGCTTTTTCTTTTTTCTTTCTTTCCAAACCGGCTGCGGGCCACGTGATCCATCTGTCCGGCCACAGCTGGACGCCCTGGATCCTGCTCCTGGGCCTGCGCGCATTATCCGCTCCCGCCGCAAAGCATAACCGGCTTTTCACGGCGGCGCTCGCGCTGGCCTTGGCGATGCAGTTTTTTTCCGGCCACGTTCAGGTCTGGCTTTACGCCTCGATCCTTCTCTATATTTTTGCTCTGAAATTTTTTATTCTGGAAAAGCCGGGTCGGTGGAAAAAACTTGCCGCCCCGGCCGCGTTCACGGCCTGTTTCGTCTGCGTCGCCGCGGTTCAGCTCTTTCCGACGTTATCTTTCGTCGGACAATCCAGCCGTTCCGGCCAGGAATCCGTGATATCCGAGGCCAATGCCTACCAGTTCGCGACCTCCTATTCGATGCGGCCGCGGGACCTGGCAACACTCGTCCAGCCCGGCCGGTTTGGAAATCCGGTCCGCCAAAATTACGAAGACCCCGAACACTCATCGACTTATTTTGAAACGCAGGCGCTCTACATGGGCTGGATCCCGCTGGCGCTGTCGGCGGCGGGCATCATTCTTCTGATCGCGCGAAAATCCTGGTTTCTGCCGGGGATAGCGCTGGCCTTTCTCATGCTGGCGTTGGGCGGCAACGGGCCGCTTTACTCCTGGATTTGGAAAGCGCTCAGTTTTCAACGGGTGCCGGCGCGTTTTTATCTCATGGTCTTTTTGTGCCTGAGCCTCGCGGGGGCCTATTTCTGGAACGCGGTCGCGGCGCGGCGCGCGTCCTGGATTAAAGCCGCGCTCCTCCTGCTGATCGCGGTGGACCTCTACTCCGCCGGACGCTGGTTCGTCTGGACGGAAGACCCCGCGCCGCGGCTGGGCCGATCGCTGGCCGTGGACTGGCTCCAGGCTCGCCAGACATTTTATCCGGCCAGAGTTTTCACTTCGCCCGGGATCGGAAACCCCAACAAGCTGATGTTCTTCGGCCTTTCAAACGTGAACGGCTACGAAGCCGTGGTTAAAAAATCCCTGCTCGAATACTTTCTTCGCACCCAGCCCGGAGCCGAAATCACCACTACGGGTATCGACGCCACGGCTGACAATGCCGCATTGAAACTTTTCGGGGCGCGCCATTTCGTCTCGACCGCGGAAAAACCGATGGGCCCTGCCGCTTTCATTACCGGAAAAGTCCTCATCTCCGAAACCGCGAGCCCGGCGCCTCCCGCTTTCGCCGCGCGGCAATGCCGCTCCCTGCCGTCGCGAAAAGACGTGCTGGCCGCCCTGGGTTCCGAGACTTTCAAGCCTGAGGATGAGATTCTGGCGGGGCCCGGCCCCGCGCCCGCCGCCGAAACGTCTTTGGCCGCGCCCCCGGCGACGGCGCTCCCAAAACTGATAAAATGGGCCAGACGGTCCGGAGATCAAATCGACATGGCCTGGAAAAACGCGGGATCGCACTTTTGGATATTCGTTTCGGAAAGTTACGATCCCGGATGGAAAGCATGGAACGGCGAAGGAAATGAACTCGATATTTTCGAATCCAACGGCTATTTTCAGGGAGCGTTCGCGCCGGAACCTAATGGTCCGGTCGAACGAACCTATTGGCGCTATTCTCCGGCCAGTTTCGCCTTGGGCGCCTGGCTCACGGTAATGGCCATAGCCGCGTTGACCGCCGCAGGGATACTGGCTGCCGCTCGAATCCGGACTACTGCGCTAACCCGTTCCAGGGTCACGGTGTAGCCCATGCAGACCACAAAAACCCTGATCGTGATGCCCGCTTACAATGCGGAGAAAACCCTGGAAGCCACGATTCGGTCCATTCCGGCGGAGTTGAACGCGGATATTCTGCTCGTGGATGACGCCTCCAAAGACGGGACAGTAGCACTGGCGAAGCGTTTGGGCCTTAAAGTCATCGAGCACGAGCGCAACCGCGGCTACGGGGCCAACCAGAAGACCTGCTACAAGAACGCCCTCAACACCGACGCGGAAGTCATCGTCATGATCCATCCCGACTATCAGTATGACGCGCGGCTGATCCCGGCGCTCATCCAGCCCATCCGGCTGGGCGTCTGCGACGTCATGCTCGGCAACCGCATCCGTTCCCGCTGGGAAGCGTTCAACGGGGGCATGCCCGCCTATAAATATTTCGCCAACCGGTTCCTGACGGTCCTGGAAAATTTCTGGCTGGGCCAGAACCTGGGGGAATTTCATTCCGGCATGCGCGCTTATCGCCGCGAAGTGCTGGAACATCTGCCCTGGGAGCGCAATTCGGACCATTTTGTATTCGATCAGCAGTTTTTGATACAATCCGTTTTCTTCAAATATCGGATTGGAGATATTCCCGTGCCCGTGAAATATTTCGCCGAAGCCTCCAGCATCAACTTTGCCAACAGCGTGCGCTACGGCCTCGAAACCCTCTGGACGCTTTTCCTCTTTGCCTCCGCAAAATCGGGCCTGCGCGCCGCTTTATTTAAAAAAACATGACCCTTTCGGGCAGCCCTTACCTGATCTATCTCATCACATTCGTCACGGGCGGCCTCATCGCCTTTCTTTCCTGCCCGCTTTTTCGCCTCATCGCCATCCGGTTCAACGTCATCGACCATCCCAACACGGCCGTCAAGACCCACAAACAGTCGACGCCCTATCTGGGCGGCTGCGCGATCGTGCTCGGGTTTTACATCAGCCTGGCCCTGGCCCGCAACCTGACCCAGTACCCAACCGGCACGCTGAAGCCCATCTGGGGGATTTTTCTCGGAGGAATCATGGTGTTCCTGCTGGGCCTCGTGGACGATGTCGTGCGGGGGGGGCTCTCCTTCAAAACAAAGTTCCTGATCCAGTTTGCCGCCGCGATCCTCTTGCTCTTTTTCGGCATTCAGATGAATTTCATCCACCCGCGCTGGATGGCATTTGCGGTCACCGCGATCTGGGTGACGGGCATCATGAACGCCATCAACATCATAGACATTATGGATGGTCTGGCGGCCGGAACATCCGTGATCGCCCTGCTGGCTTTTCTCTTCATCTCCCTGCCCACGGAGCACATCTACGTGAACATGACCGCGGCAGCGCTGGCCGGGTCCGTGCTGGGCTTCCTTCCATTCAATCTCTCCAAATCCCGAAAGATGTTCATGGGCGACACGGGCAGCCTGTTCCTGGGGTACGTCCTGGCGACGCTATCGCTGGGCACCACTTACACCACTTTCCACAACGCGGGCGTGCTGGCCCCCATCCTCATTCTGGGAGTGCCTCTCTACGACACGTTCTTCGTGATGCTCATCCGTTACCGCAAGGGTTTGTCGCCGTTCCTCGGCTCCAAGGACCACTTTGCTCTCCGGCTCGAGAAGCTGGGTTTCTCGCGCAGGAGCATCCTCTACATCGCCATCGGCATCAGCGTTTCACTGGCGTTCTGCGCCTGGCTCACGACCTGGATCTGGTTCTGGTGGGCCGTCGGCGTTTACGTTTTGCTCTTCGCGCTCGCGTTCCTCCTCGGCGTCTGGCTCTCCCGGGTCCAAGTTGACTAAGAAGCGCGTCCTCGTTCTCGGCGCAGGACTCGCCGGCCTCTCCTCCGCCTATCATTTAAAAGATAATCCGTCCGTTGAAGCCCTCGTGATCGAAAAGGGGAATCAGCTGGGCGGTACCGCGCGCTCCATCAAAGTCGGCGGATTTACCTTTGACGTCACCGGCCATCTGCTCCATCTTCATTTTGATTACACCAAACAGCTGATCCAAAATCTCTTGAAAGATAACGTCGCCACCTGTGTGAGAAACGCCGCGATTTATTCCTGCGGCCAATACACCCCCTACCCTTTTCAGGCCAACACCTATGGGCTTCCTAAAAATGTGATCCGCGACTGCGTGGAGGGTTTTAAGCAAGCCGTTAAAAAATATTCCGCGCCCGAAACGCGGCCCACCTCGCTGCCGTTTAAGGAATGGAGCCTGCGCACGTTCGGGACGGGCATCACGAAGCATTTCATGAAGCCCTACAACGAAAAGCTTTGGCAGGTTCCGGTGAGCGGGATGACGGCGGAGTGGTGCGGGATGTTCGTGCCGCAGCCCAAAGTGGAAGACGTTGTGAGCGGTTCCAAACGCAGGCCCGATAAAGCATTCGGCTACAACGCGACATTCCTCTATCCGAAGCGCGGGGGAATTCAGGCGCTGGCGGAAGCTTTGGGAAAGGGATTACCGGTAAAATTTAACACCGCTTTCGAGCGGCTCAACTGGAAGGAACGGACTGCGACGTTGTCGGATGGCCGCGTGGAAAAATACGACCGGCTGATCTCCACGGTGCCGCTGATCGAACTCCTGCGCCGCATGGAGAACCTGCCGAAGGAAATCCAGGACGCGATGCCGAAGCTCAAATCCACCTCAGTCTTTTGCGTCAATCTCGGCGTGGACCGTGCGAACATCTCCGACAAAAGCTGGATCTATTTTCCCGAAAAGAAGTTTGTCTTTTACCGCGTGGGGTTTCCCATGAACTTCACGCCGCATACGGTACCCGAAGGCTGTTCATCAATGTACGTCGAAATCGCGCACCCGAGCGGCGAAAAGCTCAAGCTTTCGCAGTCCGCGCTGCTCGCCCGCGTCCGCAAAGACCTCGAAACCTGCGGCATCCTGCGCAAGAAAGACAAAATTGTCGTTACCAACATCATTCCCATCAAGCACGCCTACGTGGTCTATACGTCCGAACGCAAAAAACTTGTGGAGCTGATCTTCAAATTCCTCCACGAAAACGGCATCGACTCCATCGGCCGGTACGGCGAATGGAAGTACTCGTTCATGGAAGAAGCGATTATGGATGGAAAGAAGACCGCCGAAAAAATCCTCGCCTAAACCAGCTCAGTTACAGTTCAGTTTCCAAAATATCGAGGATATATTCCGCGCGCCTGCGGTGGGTGTGATACTTCAAAACATGCGCCTGGCCTTCCACCGCGATCTGCGCGGCTTCTTTCGGGTTCGCCAGGTAATGGTCAATCAGGCTCGTCAAATCCGACAGGTCATTTTTACAGAAGACGGCATTTTTGCCTTGGGTGAAGGGGTCGGGAATCTGGATGATGGGATTTTCGGAAAGTAAAAGCGAGCCGCAAAGGGGGATTTCCCAAAAGCGCAGCGTGTCGAAACCCTCGCCGCGAAAGCTGAGCGAAACTCGCGTCCGGTTCAGAGCTTCGAAATAGGCAGCTTCGCGGAGCGAATATTTGCGAAACGTCTGGCCGCTGCGCGTTCCGTTCCGATCGCAATCGTAGCGCCCTTTCAAAATCTGAAAGGCATTTTTGCGCGTCTCGGACGACTCCACGGCCCAAAACGCCACCTGATACTTTTTATCCGACTGCGGATCGAGCGCCGGAACATGCGTAGCGCTGGCGCTGAACGGAAGGGGGAAAACGCCATCCGTCTTTTCGCCGACAGCCAGTTCCCTCTTAAAGATAACGGAAGGCCGGGTCCGCCTGCAGATTTCCTGAAACGCCCGGAAAGAGTCCGCGCCTCCGACTCGCTCAAAATCGCCCCCAATCTCCGCCCGGTCCCCACCGTCGATAAAAATCCAGGGAACCTTGATCCGTGGCGCCACCGACTCAAAAGCCGCCAGGGCGTCCGGTTTAGCGCTGGCCAGTACGACCAGACGGAAATCGTTGTTATCCAGCCCCCTTTTGACATTATCCATATCCCGCTCCGCTGTCCCCTCCAAGCCGGGAATGAAGCCCATATTCCGAGGATAAGCCGCCTTCCGGCTCCAGAAGGACTCTTTCCGCCGGTGGAATTGCCAATGGAAGGGAAAATCGGCGATCTGCCCCCGTCCCAAAAGCTCGGAAAGGCCGGCATAAGTCAGGTCTTGAAGATAGTCGGATTCTCTGCTACAAATGAATAAGATCACAAGATGGCACATTCTACATTTTTTGTATAGTATGCGCGGAATGGGAAAAATCAAAGTGTGCCACATGGTGACGCTGTTGGAGCTCGGGGGGGCCCAGCAAAATACGCTGTTCACGGTGAGGCATTTGGACCGATCTAAATTTGACGTCAGCCTGGTTTGCGGAGAGGGCGCCTTTCTGGATGATGAGGCCCGCAAGATCCCGAACCTGAAAACCCACTTTGTGAAGAACCTGGTCCGTCCCGTCCATCCGTTCAAAGATTTGGCCTGCCTCTTCGACCTGATTGCTCTCCTGCGCCGCGAAAAGCCCGACATCGTGCATACGCATTCATCCAAGGCGGGAATTCTAGGACGGATGGCCGCGCGGTTTGCCGGGACGCCGGTGGTGATTCACTCGATTCATGGGTTTGGATTCAATCCCTACCAATCGTTTTTGTCGCGCTCTTTGTACGTCTGGCTGGAAAAAGCGATGGCCCGCATCAGCCATAAGCTGATCGCGGTGAGCCAGGAAAATATCGACCTTGGCGTGAGCCTGAACATCGGCTGCCGCAAAGATTACGTTTTGATCCGCAGCGGCGTGGACGTGGCCGCGATCCGCGAGCGCGCGCATAAAAGCGACGCGGGGACACTGCGCGCGGAACTCGGCGCGGCTTCCAGCTCCAAAGTGATTTTGAACATCGGCCCGTTCAAACTGCAGAAGGATCCGCTTTCCTTCATTGAATTTGCGTCAAAAGTGGCGCAGCGCGTACCGAACGCCCAGTTCTGGATGGCGGGGGACGGCGAGCTGCGCGGCGCGGTGGAAGCGAAAATCGCGGCGCTGAATTTGAAAAATAAAGTGAAGCTGCTCGGCTGGCGGCGCGACATCCCTGAGCTTATGAACGCTGCGGACCTCCACGTACTGACTTCGCTTTGGGAAGGATTGCCGCGATCCTCGCTTGAGGCTCTCATTTTAAGCAAGCCCGTGGTCGCGTTCGCGGTCAACGGCTTGAACGACATCATCCGCAACGGGGAAAACGGATATATTTTGAATCCCGGCGACGTTTCCGGCCTCGCGGAGCGCGCCGCGGACGTGTTAAGCAACGACGCTCTGGCGAAAAAACTTTCGGACGGCGCTTCCGGAACCATCGACGAGACATTTGACATCAACAACATGGTGCGCTATCAGGAAGAACTTTACGAAAATTTGACAAACAAAATCCCAGTTGTTAACATAGTCACTTAAATTTCCGACGTAAAACGCGGCGCGCGCAAGCGAACCAGCGAGCATTCAAGAACCGAGAGGAGCTAAACCGTGGGCTATAAAGTATCGTTGATTCCCGGAGACGGGACAGGACCCGAAATCATGGAGACCGTCCGTCGCGTGACGGACGCAACCGGCGTCAAGATCGACTGGGAAGTGGTGGAGGCCGGCGCCGATGTCATGGACAAATACGGAACCCCTTTGCCGGAAGGCGTGCTGAAATCCATCGCCAAAAATAAAGTGGCCATCAAAGGACCCATCACAACGCCCATTGGAACGGGATTCCGCTCCGTAAACGTCGCGATCCGCAAAGAGCTCGACCTCTACGCCTGCCTGCGCCCCTGCAAATCTTACGAGGGCGTCCGCTCCAAATTCCAGGACATCGATCTGGTCGTGGTGCGCGAAAACACCGAAGACCTCTACGCCGGCATCGAGTGGCCCATCGCCGCGCCCGAAACAAAGGAAATCATCAAGCTCTCGAAGAACAAAATCCGCGAAGATTCCGCCATCTCCATCAAGCCCATTTCCCGCACGGGATCCGCGCGCATCGTCCGCTTCGCGTTCGAATATGCCGCCAAACACAAACGCAAAAAGGTGACGGCGGTGACCAAGGCGAACATCATGAAGTGCACCGACGGCCTTTTCTACGAGGTCGCCCGCGAAGTCGCCAAGAACTACAGCGGCATCGAGTACGAGGAGCGGCTCATCGACAACATGTGCATGCAGCTCGTGCAAAAACCGGAACTTTACGACGTTATCGTGCTTCCCAATCTGTACGGGGATATCCTCTCCGACCTCTGCGCCGGTCTGGTCGGCGGCTTGGGCGTGGCGCCCGGAGCAAATTTTGGAACCGAGATTGCGGTCTTTGAAGCCATCCATGGATCGGCCCCCAAGTACGCGGGTCAGAACAAGGTCAATCCTTCGGCCTGCCTCCTTTCGGCGAAGCTCATGTTGGACCACCTGAAGGAATTCGAAGCCGCCGTGCGGCTCGAGAACGCCATGAAAGTCGTTTTTAAGGAAGGCAAGTCCGTCACGTACGATATGAAAGCGGACCGGAACGATAAATCCGCGGTGGGCACGAAGGAAATGGGCGACGCCATCATCGCGCAGATGAGCAAAAAGTCCCTCTCCCGCGCATGAGAAAGCTGGCGCTTTGCTCGATCCTGCTCGTGACGCCCCTCCTCATAGGGGGGAGCGTCTACGTCGCGCAGTCGAGCAATAACCAGCCTGAGTCACCGCCCCAGGACGACCAGTGGCAGGAGCTGCAGCGCAAGATCGATTTCCAGGTCCGGCACTTCCCCGGAATTTCGGGAATCTATATCAAGGACATGAAGAACGGCTGGGTCATCGAGAATAATTCCGACCGGCTGTTCCCGAGTGCCAGCCTCGTCAAAATACCGGTCATGGTGGCGCTTTATGACGCCCAATCCAAGGGGCGCATTTCGCTGGACGAAACGCTTTCCCTGCAGCGGAACTACAAGGCGCGCGGATCGGGCACGCTGAAGTTTCAGCGCACGGGCACCAAATACACCGTCCGCCAGCTCATCTACAAGATGATCACGGAGTCCGACAACACCGCCACGAACATGCTGACGGACCTCCTTGGCCTCGATTACTTTAACTCCAACTTTCTCAAGCTCGGCCTCACCCACACCAATTTTTCGCGGATGATCATGGACCTGCGCAAGCGCGACCGCGGCGTCGAAAACTACACCACGCCCCACGACATGTCCCGCCTCCTCGAGATGATTTACGATCGCGGCATAACGGGCTCGGATGAGATGATCGCCATCCTGAAAGGTCAGAAGATCAACGACCGGCTTGCGGTCAGCATCCCGGACGCCTGGGAAATCGGCCACAAGACCGGCCTCATGAACAACGGCTGTCACGACGTGGGAATCGTATTTTCTCCCACAGGGGACTACGTCATCTGCGTGCTCACCTCCAATTTCCGTAACATCCGCCGCTCCAAGAACTTCATCAGCGAGATATCCTACCTCACCGCCAACTACTACCAGCGGTCGCCTATCCAGACCCGCCGGGAGCGCAAAGTCGTGATGCTGCGCAATAAAACGCGGTCCGGCAAACGCCTTTCGGGGCTCCCCAAGAGCTCCACGCCCCAAAGCTGACCCTCCAAAAAGTCCCAAAACCCCTCTAGCCGGAAGGCTTTTTCCTTAATATAATATGCACCTTGCGCTAAGCGAGGACTTATGACTGAAAGAACCTGTGTGTTGGTTAAACCGGACGGGGTGCGGAAGAATTTAATCGGCACCGTGCTGGCCCGTTTTGAGAAAGAAGGGTTGGTGCTGATAGGCCTCAAGATGCTGCCTCCCAGCAAAGATTTTATCGGACAATTCTACGGCGAACATCAGGGCAAGCCCTTTTATCCGGCCCTCATTGAGTTTATGACGTCCGGACCCATCGTAGCCTGCATTTGGGAAGGCGAGGGGGCGATCGCCAGGGTTCGCGCCATCAACGGCGCCACCGACTCCAAGAAGGCCGAGCCGGGAACGTTGCGCAACCTCTACGGAACGGACGGCCGCGTCAATCTGGTCCACGCCTCCGACTCCGTGGCTTCCGCCCAAAGAGAGATCGGGCTCATTTTTAAAGAAACCGAAATCGCGGCTTCGAGGCCGCTTTCAACGGTCAGTTAAGGAGATATCATGGCAAATCCAAAGAAAAAACATACAAACATGCGCACCGGGATGCGGCGTTCCGCGAACTGGCGGCTCGAAGCCTCCAACCCCGCAAAGTGCTCCCAGTGCAACTCGCCCAAACTTTCGCATCAGATCTGCCCGCAGTGCGGATTCTACAACGGCGAGCTGATCCTGCCTCCCAAAGTGAAGTCCAAAAAGGACCAAGAGGGGAAATAGGCCCGACCCCAACGAAACGACAATGAAAATTGCCGTTGACGCGATGGGAGGGGACTTCGCTCCACAGAAGATCGTGGAGGGTTGCGTCCTTGCCGCCCGCGAGTTCAATATTCCGGTCATCCTGGCCGGCCGCGAATCCGAAATCCGCGCCGAGCTCAAAAAATATCCCGGATCCGACCAGCTTCCCATTGAAATTGCCCTTGCCAACGAAGTGATCGGCATGGAAGAGTCTCCAAGCAAAGCCAGCCGCGACAAGAAAGACTCCAGCATCGTGGTCGCCACAAAGCTCGTGGCCGAAGGCAAAGCCGATGCGGTTGTATCCGCAGGAAACTCGGGCGCCGCCATGACGTCCGCGCTCCGGTATCTCGGCCGCCTTGAAGGCGTCTACCGCCCCGCGATCGCCACGCTCATTCCCACCCTGCGGGGATTTTGCATCGTCTGCGACGTGGGCGCCAACACCGATTGCAAGCCCGAATACCTGCTTCAATTCGCCGTCATGTCCAAAGTCTTCGCAGAAAAGGTCCTGGAAATTCCCAACCCCAAGATCGGCCTTCTCTCCATCGGCGAAGAAAAAGAAAAGGGAAACCATCTCACCAAGCACGCCCTGCCCCTCTTTGAAAACTGCAAGCAGATCAACTTTATTGGCAATGTGGAAGGCCGGGACATCCCCAAAGGGACGGCGGACGTCATCGCCTGCGACGGCTTCGTGGGCAACGTCGTACTAAAAACGATGGAAGGCACGGCCGACACCCTCATGAAGATGATCAAAACCGAAGTGATGGGCAGCCTGCTGGCGAAGCTGGGCTTCGTGATGATGCGCCCTTCACTCAAGAATTTCAAAAAGAAGATCGATTACGCGGAATACGGAGGCGCGCCGCTGCTCGGCGTGCGGGGAACCTGCATCATCTCGCATGGCAAGTCCACGGGCAAGGCCATCAAGAACGCCATTCGCGAAGCAGAAAAGCTGGTCCGCACGGGCGTGAACGAAGAAATTAAAAAAGAAATTCATGATTTTACGCATCCGCATTTGAACGATGAACTCCGGCACGCTCACGCGACCCTCCATTGAATCTCCGGCTAAACCCATGACCCAGACCAGAGCCCGCATCATCGGCACCGGAAAATCCCTTCCGTCCAAAGTCATCACCAACGCCGACCTGGAAAAAATGGTGGACACGTCCGATGAGTGGATCCGGACGCGCACCGGCATTACCGAGCGCAAAGTCGCGGGCTCGCACGAAGCCGCTTCAGACTTTGCCATCGGCGCGGCCAAAACCGCCCTGCAGGACTCAGGCCTTTCCGCCGAATCCATCGATTTGATCCTCACCTGCACCTGCACGCCGGACATGGTGTTTCCGTCCGTCAGCTGCCTCGTTCAGTCCGCCATCGGCGCCAAGAATGCCGCTGCCATGGATCTTTCGGCAGCTTGCTCGGGTTTTATTTACGGCCTCGCCACCGCCAAAAGCTTTATCGAATCCGGCATGGCCAAGAACGTTTTGCTGATCGGAGTAGACACTCTTTCCAAAGTCACGGACTGGAGCGACCGCTCCACCTGTATCCTTTTTGGCGATGGGGCGGGCGCGGCGATCCTCACCGCCGAGAAAGGCAGCGCGGGTTTGCTTTCTGTTTACATGGGAGCAGACGGCACCCAGTGTGAAATTTTGAAAGTCCCCGGCGGCGGTTCCCGCGAACCCATCAGCGAAGAAGTTTTGAAATCCAAGTCTTACACCATCAAGATGGATGGCCCCGAAGTTTATAAGCTCGCGGTCACGAAGATGGTCGAGTCGGCTCTTAAGGCCCTCGAACTGGCGGGGAAAAGCCCCGACGATTTGAAGCTCATCATCCCGCACCAGGCCAACCTCCGCATCATTGAGTCAGTGGCCAAACGCTTGAAACTATCAGAGGACCGGGTCTTCGTGAATTTACAGAAATACGGCAACATGTCGGCCGCCACCACGATTGTAGCTCTGGACGAGGCGCACAAGGCCGGCCGGATCAAGAAGGGCGATCTGGTGGAATTGGTGGCCTTCGGCGCCGGACTCACCTGGGGCGCGGCAGTCATCGAGTGGTAAAGGAGAATTGAGATGGGCGGCAAGCTGATTTTAATGTTCCCCGGTCAGGGTTCGCAATATCCCGGCATGGGCAAAGCGCTGTATGAGCGCTATCCTCAGGCCAAAGCGATGATGGACCAAGCGAACGACGTCCTGGGCTTTGATCTCAAAAAAACGATGTTTGAGGGCACGGAAGAGGAGCTCAAGCAGACTTCTGTCACCCAACCCGCCATTTTCACGGTGAGCGCGGCCGCTTTTAAGGTGGCGTCCACTGAATCACCGGATTTGCTCAAGCAGGCCGCCTTTACAGCCGGCCACAGCTTGGGCGAATACTCGGCCTTGTTCGCGGCCGGAGCGTTCGATTTCCAAACCGGATTGAAATTAGTAAAATACCGCGGCGAATTCATAGCGGAAGCCTGCAAGAAGAATCCCGGCACGATGGCCGCGATCATTGGCATGGAGCGGGATGCCCTGGAAAAGCTTTGCGAAGAGAGCCGGGCGGGGGGAGAAGTCTGCCAGATGGTGAACTTCAATTGCCCGGGTCAAATCGTGGCGGCCGGAAGCATCAAAGGCATCAGCGCCCTGGTTCAGAAAGCATCTCAGGTTCCGGGCGCAAAAGCCATCCCGTTAAGCGTTTCAGGCGCGTTCCACTCTTCGCTGGTTTCAGAAGCTGCGCAGAAAATGAAGGAAGTGCTGGAGAAGGCGACGCTGGTCAATACGCGCATTCCGGTGCTCACCAACTGCGACGCTGAGGCCACGACCGATGCAGCCGGGTTCCGCCAAAAGCTTTTCACCCAGATCGACCACGCAGTCCTTTGGGAAGATTCTATAAGGAAAGCCATCCACCAGGGTGTGGAAACGTTTGTAGAGATTGGCCCCGGCAAGGTCCTGACGGGTCTGATGCGCAAAATCGACCGGAAAAAGATGGCGATGAACATGGACGACCCGGACTCCATCGCCAAGACGCTCACGGCGCTCAACGCGCCCAGCCCGGCCCAAATTTGAACGATTTAAATTGAAACAGGAGCCACTCTTATGAGATTGAAAGACAAAGTAACCTTGATCACCGGAGGAGCGCAGGGAATCGGGAAGTCCATCGGATCGCTTTTTGCCTCCGAAGGCTCTAATATCATCGTGATGGACGTCGTGGAGGAAGCCGCCGCCAAGACCGCGGCCGAGCTGGAGCAGACATATAAGGTAAAGACGATGTCGGCCAAGTGCGACGTCACCAATTTCGATCAATGCGACGAGCTGATCACCAAATCGCTTGACAAATTTGGACGAATTGATATATTAGTCAACAATGCAGGCATCACAAAGGACAATTTGGTGATGCGCATGACGGATGCCGAGTGGGACGCGGTTTTGGCCGTGAATCTCAAAGGTTCTTTTAATTGCACCAAGGCAGTTTGCCGGCCCATGATGAAGCAGCGGTCGGGACGGATCATCAACATCTGCTCCATCGTCGGAATGATGGGCAACGCCGGGCAGGCCAACTATTCCGCCTCCAAGGGCGGATTGATCGCCATGACCAAGACCTGCGCGCGCGAGTTCGCGTCCCGCAACATCCTGGTCAACGCCATCGCGCCGGGCTTCATCCGCACCCGCATGACGGACGCTCTTTCAGAAGAACAGAAGCAAAAACTTTCGGCCCTCATCCCGCTTACGCGGCTGGGCGAACCCGAAGACGTCGCCAAGGCCGCGCTGTTCCTGGCCGGCGACGATTCCAGCTATATCACGGGACACGTTATCTCCGTGAATGGCGGAATGTACATGTAAGGACGGCTTAACGATTTAAATTGAAGCACTTCGAAGCAAACCTAGGAGGACACAATGGCAGACGACATCGAAAGTAAGGTAAAATCCCTCATCGTGGAAAATTTAGGAGTCGACGCGGGCACCGTTACGCCGCAGGCTTCTTTCGTGAACGATCTGGGCGCGGACTCTTTGGACACCGTGGAACTTGTCATGGCCCTTGAGGAAGAATTCGACCTCGAAATTCCCGATGAAGAAGCGGAGAAGATCACCACCGTCGGGCAGGCCATCGACTACATCAAAGCCCACAAGAAATAATCCCAAACACATCGACTGTTTATTGCTCATTTTTGGCCGTGATTCTCATGGCTGAAAATGAGCCCTTAATTTTTTATGGATTGTTATGAATAAGATCGTCATTACCGGGATCGGAGTCATCTCACCGATCGGATCCGGCGTGGATAATTTCTGGAACGCTCTCATGGCGGGCAAGTCGGGCGCGGCCCGCGTGACCCGCGTGGACGTATCCAACTACGCCTGTCAGATCGCGGCGGAAGTGAAAGATTTCGTTCCCGAAAACCATATTGATAAGAAAAAAGCGCGCCGCATGGACCGCTTCACGCAGTTCGCGGTGGCGGCCACGCAAATGGCCATCACCGATGCGGCTTTGGACACATCCAAGGAAAAGCTGGACCGTATCGGAGTTATTGTAGGCTCCGGCATCGGCGGACTGCAAACCATGGAAGATGAGTTTGAAACGCTCCTCACCAAGGGACCGAAGCGCGTCAGCCCTTTCCTGATCCCAAAACTGATCATCAACATGGCGGCGGGGGAAATCGCGATCCAGCATGGCTTTTTGGGGCCCAACTTTTCCGTAGCTTCGGCCTGCGCCACAGCCAACAACGCCATCGGCGAAGCGCTGCGCCACCTCCGTTACGGCGACGCAGATGTTATCATCGCGGGCGGCACCGAAGCCGCCATCACGCGGCTCGGACTCACCGGGTTCTCGCAGGCCGGTGCGCTGGCTGAAAATTACAACGACAATCCCGAAAAAGCCTCGCGACCTTTCGATAAGAACCGCTCCGGATTTCTCATGGGAGAAGGCGCAGGCATCTTCGTTCTTGAGACCGAAGAGCACGCGAAGAAACGCGGCGCGCGTATCCGAGCGGAACTCGCCGGCTACGGTACCTCAGACGACGCATTCCACATCACCTCGCCCAATCCCGAAGGCAAATCGCAGGCCGACGCGGTGCGCATGGCCATGAATGACGCCAAGCTTTCCATCAATGATATCGATTACATTAACGCGCATGGAACTTCCACCGCCATCAACGATAAGGCCGAAACACAGGTCATCAAGAATGTTTTTGGCGAGCGCGCGCGCAAGATTCCCATTTCCTCCACGAAATCCATGACGGGCCATTTATTGGGTGCGGCGGGCGGCATCGAACTCGCGGCCACCCTGCTCACCATGGAGCGCGGCAAGATTCATCCGACCATCAACTATGAAACACCCGACCCCGAATGCGACCTGGACTACGTTCCCAACAAGCCGCGCGACGCAAAAGTTCGCGCCGCCGTGTCCAACTCGTTCGGTTTCGGCGGACACAACGCGGTGATCGCGGTCAAAGAATATATTGATGGCAAGTAACCTGGCCTACGCCCTTCCCATGGAAGCCTCGAACCCCTACTCGCAAGAAAGCTTCGAGAAAAAGATTGGGATCAAATTCAAAGACCGCCGGTTTCTTGAGGAAGCCCTCACCCACAAATCCTACTCGATGGAAGACGGAGAATCCGCTTTCAACGAACGCCTCGAATTTCTGGGCGACAGCATTTTGAACGCGTCTGTCACCGATTTTCTTTTCAAGCGTTACCCGGATGAGGACGAAGGCAAACTCTCGAAGCTCAAATCGCATCTTGTCGCCAAGACCAGCCTCGTCAAGTGGGCGAAGGACCTCAAAATCGGGCCGTTCTTGAGGATGTCGATCAGCGAAGAGTCCACGGGAGGCCGCGAACGGGATTCCATCATCGCCAACGCCATCGAAGCACTCATCGGGGCGATTTACCTTGACCAGGGATTCGACAGGGCGCACGCCTTCATTTTGGAGAAGCTTTCGCAGCGAAAACGGATCGTCGAAACGGACTACAAGAGCAAGCTCCAGGAACTGATCCAGAAAAAGCACCGCATGCCACCGGCCTACGTGCTGGTCGGAGAAGACGGCCCTGATCACAATAAAATTTTTCACATGGAAGTCCGCATCAAGAAAAAACTGCTGGGCCGGGGAGAAGGGCGGTCCAAAAAGGAGTCGGAGCAGGCCGCCGCGCGGGCCGCTCTGAGAAAAATTCGCAAAGCGAAAGCCGGTTCGATTTAAACATACTCGAGGGAGGACAATCGTGAATTATTTTTTGACCGATGAACAGAAAGCGATCGTTGAGACGGCGCGGGAAATCGCGCAGAAGAAAATTAAGCCCGTTCGCGAGCACTACGACGCGGAAGAAAAGTTTGCCTGGGACATCGTGGAAGAGCTGCGCAAAGCGGACCTTTTCGGCGTCTATTTCCATCAGAACTACGGCGGTCTGGGCGGCGGCGGGTTTGAGCTCGTCCTGGTCGTGGAGGAGCTTTCCAAGGCCTGCGGCGGCATCGCGCTCTGCGTGGCCTGTTGCGCGCTCTGCACGTTTCCGATCATCCTCTTCGGAACGCCGGAACAGAAGAAAAAATACCTTCCGGATATTGCCTCCGGCAAGAAGCTGGGAGCTTTCACCATCACCGAGCCCGAAGCCGGATCCGACGCGACGGCCACCGGCTGCACGGCCAAGAAAGACGGCGACTATTACATTTTGAACGGAACGAAGAACTTCTGCTCGAACGGAGAAGTTTCGGACATCTACACGCTGTTCGCCTCCACCAACAAGGATCGAGGCGCGCGCGGCATCACCGCCTTCATCGTGGAGAAGGGTACGCCTGGATTCACTTTCGGCAAAAAGGAAACCAAGATGGGAATCCGTTCCTCGCCCACCTACGAGCTCAACCTCGACAACTGCCGCGTTCACAAGAGCCAGGTTTTGGGCGGAGAAGGCAAGGGACTTTTCGTGGCGCAGGCCACGTTTGACGTCTCTCGGCCCGGAGTGGCGGCGCAGGCGCTTGGCATCGCGCAGGGCGCGCTGGACGAAGCGCTCGCTTACGCCAAGATCCGCAAACAGTTCGGACAAAGCGTGCTCTCGTTCCAGTCCTCGCAGCACATGGTGGCGGATATGGCGACCCAGATCGAAGCGGGCCGCGCGCTCCTTTATTCCGTGTCGCGAGCCATGGACAAGGACCTTCTCGCGGCCGTTGAAGCCAGCGAAAAGTCCGGCAAGACCGTTTACGAAGAGATGAAGCAGGTTTCCGAACAGCGCTGGACCAAGTATTCGGCGATCGTGAAACTCTTCTGCTCCGACATGGCGATGAAAGTCACGACCGACGCGGTCCAGCTCTGCGGCGGTATCGGATATATGCGCGACTTCCCGGTGGAGAAGTACATGCGCGACGCCAAGATCACGCAGATCTACGAAGGAACCAACCAGATCCAGCGCAACGAAATCGGCTACGCCGTAATCAAGGAACTTGCCCAGAAATCGTAAAATTATTATAATAACGCCTTCATTCCGGCCCAGCAATCAATTAGTGGAAATAAGATAAAAATGCCAGGCCAAAGACCTCAGGAAAATTTCCTAGGTACATTGGCCGGGTATTTCTTCAATAATTCAAAGGAATAAGAAAGAAATGCATATCGTTGTTTGCATCAAGCAAACACCCGCGACGTCTAATATTCAGATCGATCCCAAAACGGGAACGCTGAAGCGCGAGGGAATGGCCGCGGCCATCAACCCTTTCGACGAATACGCGATCGAAGAGGCCGTCCGCATCAAAGAGCGAGTTCCCGGCACAATCGTTTCGATCGTCACCATGGGACCGCCCCAGGCCGAAGAAGCGCTGCGCGACGCCATCGCGCGCGGCGCCGACCAGGCGTTTCACCTTTGCGACCGCGCGTTCGCCGGCGCCGATACCTGGGCCACCTCCTACGCTCTTCAAATGGGCATCCGCAAAATCGCTGAAAGCACGGGCAAACCCGTCGATTTAATCATCTGCGGCAAGCAGACCAATGACGGCGACACGGGCCACGTCGGACCCGGCATCGCCGCATGGCTCAACATTCCCAACGTCGCTTACGTCAAGAAAGTCGATCAGATCGACGACAAAAAGATCGTGGTCTGGCGCATGATGGAAGACGGCACGGACATCCTCGAAATGCCTATTCCCGCTTTGATCGCCGTGGTGAAGGAAATCAATTCGCCGCGCGTCGCCTCGCTGAAAGGCAAGATGAACGCCAAGAAAGCCGAGATCCCCAAGTGGACCGCCGCTGATATCAAGGCCGAGAAAGCCAATATCGGACTCAGCGGATCGCCCACGATCGTGGCCAAGAGCTTCAACCCTCCGCCCCGAACCGGCGGCGTGAAAGTGGAAGGCGCCACGCCCCAGGACAAGGCCAAAAATTTGGTTGCAAAACTGATGGAGATGAAACTCCTTTAATCATGCCTAATGAAATTTTTATTTTAAAAGAGCGCTGCACGGGATGCGGATCCTGCGTGAAGGTCTGCCCGGTAAACTGCATCGACATGCACGACCGCGCGCCGGAAGAAAAGACGCGCTGGAAAAAACTCGCCGTTATCGACGTCAACAAATGCGTGTTCTGCAACGCCTGCGTGGAAGACTGCGATAAACTTTTTGAAAAGACCAAGGCCAAAACCGCCAAAGCGCCCGATTTCTTCCACGCCATCGTAATGAAGAAGGAAGTCGTCGAAAGCTCGGTGAAGATCGACACCACGCAGTACAAGAACGTCTGGTGCTACGCGGAGCAGCGGCACGGCCAGCTGATGCCCACCATTTTTGAATTGCTGCACGTGGCGAAGGGCCTGGCAAAGGATTTAAACGAAGAACTCTGCGCGGTATTGATCGGCCACGGCGTCACAAAGTACGCTCAGGAGCTCATTGATCACGGCGCGGACAAAGTTTATGTGATCGATCACCCCGCTTTCGAGCATTTTGTGGACGAGCTCTACACCAACGCGCTCACCGAACTTATCAAGCAGGAGAAGCCCAACAAGCTTTTGATGCCCGCATCCATCATCGGCCGCTCGTTCTCGAGCCGCGTCGCGATCACCGCGGGCACCGGCATCACGGCGGACGCGACGGAGCTTTCCATCGATCCCAAAACGCGCATGCTGCACGCCACGCGGCCTTCGTTCGGCGGCAACCTCATGGCGACCATCCTCTGCGAAAAGCACCGCCCGGAAATGGCCACGGTGCGCCCCATGTCGTTCCCTCGCGCGAAAAAAGAAGCGGGGCGCCAGGGCAAGATCATGAATGTGCAGGTGGATCCGGCGAAGTGGAACGTCAAAACCAAATTTGTGAAGTTTGAAGCCGAGCAGAACGAATCCATTGACATCAGCGGAGCCGAAAAAATCGTGGCCGGCGGACGCGGCCTCGGCAAAGCGGAAGGATTTAAGATCATCGAAGACCTGGCGAAGGCCATGGGCGCGGCGGTCGGAGCCTCGCGGCCCACCGTAGACGCCGGATGGATTCCTTATAAGCACCAGGTCGGCCTTACCGGACGCGCCGTCAGGCCCAAACTCTACGTTGCCTGCGGCATCTCGGGCCAGATCCAGCACCTCGCCGGCATGTCGTCGTCGGAAGTCATCATCGCCATCAACAAGGACCCCGAAGCGCCCATGATGAAGCTCGCCACGCTCGCCGTGGAGGGGGACCTCTACGAGTTGATCCCGCTGATCATCCAGGAGCTCAAAAAGGCTCACGCCAACTAGATCCCGGCCGTAAAAAGCAAAACCGCTTTCGAACGAAAGCGGTTTTTTTATGTCCCGATGATGATTGGGACTATGGAAGGGGATAGAGGGAATGGATGAAGGGTGAAGGCGAACTCAGCCGCCATAAACGGCGAAGGACGTGTCGGTCTCCCAGAGTTTGACGGAAATAACGGGAAGTTTCCTGCCGCGGGCGAACTCAAATATCAGTTTCGCGATATTTTCGGCCGTGGGATTTTCATCGGTGATGAAATAGGGTTCGCCCAGATTTTTCAGGACTTCGATCATCTTATCCTGCCGGTTCAGCAGCATTTTGTGGTCCAGCTCGGTTTTGATGAAGGTCCCGACCACGTTTTTTACGTCGGAAAAATCGACGACCATGCCGCGGTGGTCCAGCTTTTCGGATTTGAGCGTGATCTCCGCGCGGCCGTTATGGCCGTGGAGAAACTTGCATTTACCGTCGAAATTCAGCAGGCGGTGGCCGTAGCAGAACGAAATGGATTTTGTGACCTGGTACATTTTCAGCGCTCCAAAACGGATCGATTTAAAAGCGGATCTTTGATACCGGCGGCGGCGAACCCCGATTGGCGCTCCCTGCAGGAACCGCAGCGCCCGCAGGGATATGACACGTCCCGCGAACAGCTCCAGGTGGCCCGGAAGGGAACTTTGAGCCGCGCGCCCAGTACAATGATATCTCTTTTATCCATATTGATAAAGGGGAAGCGCAAGGTGATTCGCGGGCCCCGGCCCCGGACCGGCAGGATTAATTTTTGCATCCGGGCAAAATAGCCGGGGGCGGCATCCTTAAAGACGACCCCATCGTGCCGGATATGACCCCCCAAAATGAGCCCGGCCCCGATCTTTTCCGCCAGGGAGGCGGCCATCCCGTAATACATCAAATTGCGCTGAGGAATGAAGCAGGATTGGTCGGCTTGGGGGGGGTCTATAAAGGGTAGATGGACGTCAAAATTCTCCCTGGAACCCGCCAGCTTCCGAAGCCGGGAAACCGCCCGGAGCTCTCCCCGACGCCGGCCGGGGAAAAGGATGGAGAGGGTGGCCAACCGGTAGCCCTGACGCTTGGCCCAACCCAGAAGCACCGCTGAGTCAACGCCGCCGGAAATTAGAATAAGGGATTTTATCATATTTCTAATATATTACTTTAACTAATGAGGCCGTTTAAATATCGAAAAATATTGGCATGATAAATCAATACGATTATTTTAGGCCTGAAAGCCCAAATTAGCCGCGTTTTGGGCTCCAAAAACCCATCCATTCAAAATTGATAATCTCATTAAAAATCAGCCCAATTATGTGAAAATTGCCCATTGAAAAAATGACCGATGCCTGTTATACATTATAGGACAATATTAGATGGGAATAAAAGCGCCAACGCAGCGGATGTTTCGCGAGCGTGCGTTGTTTATTGTGGTCAATCATGCAATTAACAGTTAACTTCACGCTCTCTATTAGGCTATTTAATTAAGGTAATTTTACGGGGAAAAATTTATGAACATCGCTTTTATCGGAACAATCGGAGGTCACGAGAATGAATAAAATGTGCACGCTCTATTGGAAAAAAATCGCGGCGGCCAGACGAGGGATCGTCGGCTTCGCCGTCCTCGCGCTTTTGATGAAAATTTCCCTGACGCTGTCGCTCGCGGCCGGCGTCGCGGCAAAACTGGACACGTCGGACGGCAGCACGTCGTTCGAAGTGAAGGATTCCGCCGGCATCACGGTCGGACGCGTGGATTCCGACGGGAACATGATCCTGGTCGGGTCCGCGACCGTACAGAACGGACTTATACTGGATTCGGGGCGAGTCGGCGTCGGCACGCAGCTGCCGGACGCTCAATTCCACCAGTCCGCCGCCGCGGGAACCGCCGGCCCGCGGATGATCGTATCAACGGGCGCGACAAAACTTTTCGAGGTGAACGGGGCATCGATCGTGACGAACGTGCCTCTGAGGTTCGCCGACGGGACCGCGCAGTACACGGCGTTCACCGGCGCGACGGGCCTGGATCTGACCGGGTCCACCCAAACCAAACTGGGCGGAGCCAACATGATGGGACGCCTGGGGGTCGGGACCACGTCTCCCGCGACGCAATTGCATCTCAAAGGAGCCTTAACGCTCGAAGAACCGGATTACAGCAACTCCGGTACGGTCGACCTCGTCTCGTACGGGGTGGGTCAGGGATTTCTGCGGATGGTCGCGGGGGGGACCAGCGGGAAGATATTTGAAGTGCGCGATTGCTGCAACGATATTCTCTCCGTGGCTCCAACGGGCGGAACCAGCTCGTTCCGGGACAGCCTGCAGATCGGCAGCAATCTGTACACCCTGGGTCTGACGGGTTTGGGCACGGCGAGCCCCAGCGCGAAACTGCATTCCTTCTCGGCGGCCGGCACGGGCGGTCCGCAGGTGATCATCGCTACCGGAACAACCAAGCTTTTCGAAGTGAACGGAGCGTCCATCGTGCTGAGCGTGCCCGTGACGTTTCCCGACGGGACGATCCAGACGGGGGCGGGCATCACGGCGTCCAGCGTGGACACTTTGACGAACAAGACGCTCGGCGCCGGAACGATCTACACGGCGCTGAATTCAAACCTGGTGGTGGGGCTGACGACCGCGGCGAAGGAAACCAACGCGACGATCGCCGGCACTCAGGAAGTGGTGGGTTCAACGCAGACGCAGACTTTGACCAATAAAACGTTCGGAGCCGGCACCGTGTACGGAACACATCTGCACGGCGCCCAGGACGTGGTTGGGCTTTCGACCGCGGCGAAAGAATTTAACGCGACGATAGCCGGCACCCAGCAGGTGGTGGGTTCGACGCAGACGCAGACTTTGACGAACAAGACGCTCGGCGCCGGAACGATCTACACGGCGCTCAACTCGAACCTGGTGGTGGGGCTGACGACCGCGGCGAAAGAAACCAACGCGACCATCGCCGGCACCCAGCAGGTGGTGGGATCGACGCAAACCCAGACTTTGACGAACAAGACGCTTGGCGCCGGAACGATCTACACGGCGCTGAACTCAAACCTGGTGGTAGGGCTGACGACCGCGGCGAAGGAAACCAACGCGACCATCGCCGGAACTCAGCAGGTGGTGGGCTCAACGCAAACCCAGACTTTGACCAATAAAACGTTCGGAGCCGGCACCGTGTACGGAACCCACCTGCACGGCGCCCAGGACGTGGTTGGGCTCTCGACCGCGGCGAAAGAATTTAATGCGGCGATCGCCGGCACGCAGGAAGTGGTGGGATCCACGCAGACACAGACGCTCACGAACAAGACGATCGGCACAACGGGCCTTGTCTTCAATGGGCCCGTTACGGATGTCACCACCGGGACCAATGAGCATTTTGCAATCATGCCGAACGGCGCCGGAATGGTGGGCATCGGGACGCTGACCCCGACGGCGAACCTGTACGTGGTGGGCACGTCCTCAGTGACGGGAAAGGTCGTCGGGTTAAACACGAGCAACCAGATTTACGCCGTTTACGCGCCGTGAGCGGAGCGCCGGCGGCATCGTGAAAAGGCAAGGATCGAACCAATAACCGTATATCGGGGGGAAATGTGCTGAAACGGAAGTCATCAGCCGCATGGATCCGATGGTCGCTGACAGCGGCCTGCGCTCTTGGAGCGTGCGCGGCGCTTTTCCAGGGCCCGGCGATTGCGGACTTCACGGTCGGATCGGGATCCACGATGACGGTCGGATCCAACAGCACGCTGGTAACAACGGGAAGCATCGTTTTAGATGGAGTGATTGAAGCGGACGGAGAGATCGCGCTCTCCGGCAACTGGAACAAGGCAACGCTGGGCATATTCGTTCAAGGCAACTCTACTGTGACATTCTTCGATACATCATTGAGCTCCATCACCGGCAACACCACGTTCTACGTGCTCCGCAGCACATGGACGGGCAAACCCATCCTGTTCCAGAACAATTCCATCCAGACCATCACCAACGCTTTCAATATTATCGGGCAGGACGAGGACAGCGAGGCAAGACTCTATTCGACCGTGGAAGGGCAGAAATGGGGCATCCGGTTCCCCAACGGGGCCCTCACGCTGCACCATGCCCGCATCCGCGATTCCGACGCCTTCGAAAATACGGTCACCGCGACCGCCTCCTACAACGACGGAAACAACAACGCCAACTGGATATTCCCCGACATTCCCACCAACCTGCGGTTCACCCAGGTGAGCTCCAATGCGCTCACCGCCACCTGGGACCTCTATAGCGGAAAATCCTACCGCATGTCTCTCTCTACGGCGGCTGACTTCAGCGTCAGCCTGTCGTCCCTCGTCGGTCCGCTGAACCAGAACACGACCAGCTACGCGGCACTGGTTCCCAACGCGACATACTACTTCAAAACGGCAAGCTCCGCGGACCCCAAGCTGCTGTACTCGGCCAGTATCACTACGGCCACGTGGGCCGCGATCCCGATCGTCGAGGCGTTTGTCGCCAACGACGTTTGGGAATCCTCGATCAGTTTCCACTGGGCGAGCGCGGGCAACAGCGCGGGGACTTACTACGAGGCGCAGATTTCGACGTCATCCGATTTTGTCCTCCGCTCCTCCAGCGCGAACTCGGGCGGCCTGGCCATCACCAGCGCGACGCTCGCCGCGAACACTCTCTATTACTTCCGGGCCCGGGCGCGCAACCACCGAATGCTCTGGAGCGACTGGTCGCTCGCCGCCAGCACGAACACTCGGGACAGCATTCCTCCCAGCGCCGTCACGGACCTGACCGCGCTCACCGGGCCGGTTCCCGGATCGATCCGGCTGAACTGGACGTCGCCCGGCAACGACGGCCCCACGGGAACCGCGGCGTCCTACCTGATCAAAATGGCGACGGCCTCCGAGCTGGCGCCGGCGCTGTCCAACGGACATTTCAACGCCGCGCAGAACGTGAACTCCACGTCGCCGGTCCCTTCGCCTCTGGCGGGAGGAACGTCCATCCAGTTCATGCAGGTGACGGGACTGGTCGAAGGAGGGACCTACTATTTCGCCATCAAGGCGCTGGATTCGGCGGGACTTTCCGGCGCGCTTTCTCCGGGCGCGACCGCGGTCGCCGCGGAAGCCGTCCTCGCCGTGGTGGTGGATTCGGACACCTACGATTTCGGGACTTTTGTAGCGGTGCAGAGCACCATCTCCGCGCGGGCGATCATCGTGACCAACAGCGGGAACGTGACGCAGCGCTACGCCCTGCGCGCCACTACCGCCACCGCCGGCACGCCCTGGGCGCTGACCAGCAACCGCGGCATCGACCAGATCGCGGTCAACGCGCTCTTCCACAACGCGCGGCCGGGAGACGCGGAGTTTGAGGCGGTGGCAAGCTCTCTGACGGATTTGAACCAGACTTCCGGCGCGGGCGGCGGAACGTTCGCCGGAAACCAGACCGGATCCGCGGTTCCAATGTCGACGGACCGGAACCTCTGGTTCCGGCTCGGCATGCCGCTTTCCACGTCCACCACCGAGGAGCAGCGCATACAAATTTACGTGACGGCCGAGCAGGAGCCATGATTCAACAGGGCGGCTGCTCAAACTCTTGATCAAAATAAACTTCCTATCCATCATCCGGATGCTTTTCGGCGCGAAGGTTCTCTTCGCGGCCGGGATCGCTTTCTGCCTGCTCGCCCTGAACGGGTCCGTTCTGCGCGCGGCCAGCATTCTTTCGCAGGGCACCGGCAACTGGAGCAACACGGGAACCTGGGCCGGCGGAGTGGTGCCGGTAAGCGGGGATATCGTTACGATCCTGCCCACGCACATCGTGACGGTCAATCAGGACGTTACCATCGGCAACGATATTTCGACCACCGCCATCCGGATCCACGGGACGCTGACCTGGGGCGCTCCCGGCGCTAACTTCACGTTCACTTCGCGGGGTTCGGTGGAAGTCTATTCCGGCGGTTCGCTGTTCATGGGGACCGTGGCTTCGCCCATCGCCTCCAACCGCACCGCCACACTGATTCTCAATTCCACAACAACCACCAATCCCTACGGACTGACGATTTACAATGGCGGCGTGCTCATCGCTCAGGGCACGGCAAAAGACATGGCCACGACCCTGACGCAGGATGCCAGCCCCGGCAACACGACGCTGACCATCGCGTCGGAATCGGAGATCGAGGGGTGGAACGTGGGGGATGCCATCACGATCGGAAGATATGGCACCAGCGGATCCACAGAAAAGCGGACCATCCTCGCCATTTCAGGGACCCAGATAACGATGGACAGCGCGCTGGGGACAAGCCACGCAGCGCCGGCCGCAGTCGCGAACCTCACCCGCAACGTCGTCATTCGCGGCGAGAGCGCCACCTACACGGGATACGTCCTAAACGAAAACTCCGGATCGCTTGCCAGTTTTGACATTGACAATGCCGAGCTGGCGTACCTCGGCGTGGATGTAATCAATAAGACGGGCGTGACGTTCGCCGGAACAACCCTTGGGGGAACAATCAATTCCTCAACCATTCACGATGGGTACTATGGGCTCTTTTTGAACAACTCCTCCACCAACAGCATTACCAACAATGTAATTTACGGACACTCATGGGGAATTCAGGTATCGGGAGATTTCAACAACGTTGAAGGCAACCATGTATATTCAAACACGTACTACGGCATAGTCATATCGCCCTCCAACAACATTTTAAGCTCGAACCAGGTCTATTCCAACCTAATCAACGGTATCAACGTTTCGGGTTCAAGCAATACCCTCATATCCAACCAAGTTCATTCAAATTCAAACTACGGCATCAATATTACACAAAGCAACAATACTCTGACATCCAATCACGTTTACCTCAACGGACAGCACGGCGTGTATACAACCAGCAATAACAATATTTTGAGATCCAATCATTGTTACTCCAACTTAAGTTATGGATTTTATCTGAACGGCGGATATAACAACACCTTTATTTCAAATCATTTCTATTCGAATGGGTACCTTGGCCTATACGTCTCCATGTCACAAAACAATACATTTATATCGAACCAAATATATCAGAACCAGTATGGCTTCTCACATAACGCTTCCATCAATAACATTTACGAATCAAATCAGATATATTCCAACTCGAGCGGCATCTCCATAGACGGACCCAATACCCTGCTTTCCAACAGGATATACAACAATTTAGGCAGCGGTATCTCCGTCGGATATGGCGCGAATACCGTAGTTGCGGATTCCATCTTTGGCTACGACGCGGACGGAAACAGCAGTCCCAACGAAGATGATGTATACCTGGCCGGCTGGAACCAGGTGAAAGTCATTTTCAGGAATACGAAATTCAATAACGAGATAGACCCCTACTGGATGACGGGCCCCGATGCCTCCATGATTTCATACCGCCACGGGCAAACCCCGGGCCTGGTCCAAATCTGGGGCGATTATAGGACCTACGGATCGACGCTGTCACTGGAATATGCAAACGCGGTGTACGCTTCGACGGCTACGGCACCCAAACTGATGCGCGGATCGGGGCATAGCGCCAGCGTGCCGAGCGTGACCGACGCGAACGCGGTGACGCAGATCATCACGATTGAATTCCGGAGCGGACAATGGCATGTAGACGGGTCCGTCAGCGGCGCCGACATGATCTCTCCCTGGACCGGGTCGTTGGTCGACCAGGCGGTCCCCGCGGCCGGCACGCAATTCAATCTGACATTCACGCCCGGCGCTACGATACATCCGGGCCACCGCCTGGACTTCGCACTGCTGGCAGGCTCCGGGGACAGTAACGTTCAAAAGAAGCTTCTTTTCGGAATGACCCACGAGAATGTGAATGAGGGGCGCTCAAGAATAACGATTGACAGCTCCGGAACATTTAAGGCTATCGGCACCGCGGAATATCCGACCCTCATTGATTGGCTTGATTCCAGCAACACCTATTACACGTTCATCGCGTCGAGGGCCTACGTGCATATGGAGCATTTCTACGCCGCGCATGTCGACAGCGACGGCTTCAAGTTCACGCTAAACCCCTCCACTATAGTCTTGAAAAACGGAACCTTCGATTACGGCATGCTGGCAGGATCAACCCGCACGCTGGTCCAGCTGTCCAGCGTTACTTCGGATGCCATTTTCTATGGCGTTTCGTTCAAGGATTCTGAAAGCATACTCAAATCCTCGCCAACCAACGTGCGCGTGGTTGGCGCCAATGGCGCGCTCAACTGGACCTTCAACGACTGGTCCGGTGAACGCGGCGGACCGTCTTATGAATTCGACACGAACAGCAAGATCAACTGGAGCGCCGCAGACGTGACGGCGCCGAGCGCCATCACCTATCTGACGGCGCTGGTCACCGCGAACGACCGGGTCAGTTTGAACTGGGTGAGCCCGGGCGACAACGGCTATACCGGGACGCTGGGGCATGCGAGCCAGTTTAGAATCCAGTATTCGAGTTGGACGAATTTCACGGACATTGCATGGTCCACCGCGAGCGCGCAAATCGTGATTTCGACCAGCAACGTTCAGCCGGGAACGACCCATGGGTATGTGATCAATGGCCTTCTTTCGGGACGGACCCAATATTTCAGGGCCTGGGCCATGGACCCCGAGGGCAACTGGTCCCCGCTTTCCCAGGGAGGAACCGCCTATGTGACGGATATCTCCGCGCCGGGATCGGTCACCGACCTGAGAGTCTCGAGCGCAGGGGCGAACGGAATCGTGACCTTGTCCTGGACATCCCCGGGCGACAACAGTTACTTAGGCAATTTAACCAGCGCGACGTTCCTCGTTCAATACTCCACAGTTTCCTCCGGCAACCCGCCCGGGAACTGGGCCGCCGGTTTCGCGCAAACGCAAGTGGCGACCACGAGTGCCGTCCAGGGCTCAACGGTCACCGCCCAGATCAGCGGACTGACCGTTGGGAAAACTTATTATTTCCGCGCCTGGACGCGGGACGAACTCGGTTTGGAGGGCGGTATTTCCAACGGGGCCACGACATATCTCCCCGCGGGACTGATACAAACCAGCCAGACCGGAAATTGGTCCGACCCAAATACTTGGGCCGGTGGCATCATTCCTTCGGATGGAGACCGGGTGGAAATCCTCGCTGGCCACGTCGTCACGCTGGACATGAGCGCCACCGTGGGCAACGATTCATCCGACAACGCATTCGACATCTACGGCACCCTGACCTGGGGGACGCCGTCCTCCAGCTATACCCTGACCGCGAGGGGAATGGTCTATGTTCAAGACGGCGGCGCGCTCCACATGGGAACGGTGGGCTCGCCGATCCCCGCGGGAGTCAGCGCGACGCTCATTCTGGCTTCCACCAGCACCGAAAACGCTTACGGACTTTACGTCAATAACGGGGGCGCGTTCATCGCCCAGGGATCGGTGAAAGATATCGCTACCACGCTTTCCGCGAACTCCGCGGCCGGAGCGAGCGTCATCTCGGTGGCCGCTGCCTCGGAAATCGACGGCTGGAAATCCGGGGATGCCATCACTGTGGGAAAACTGGGCACTTCCGGGGAGACTGAAAAAAGGACGATCGCCTCGATTTCGGGAACTCAAATCACATTGACTTCGCCCCTCTCAATGGCGCATAGCGCGTCGGCGGATGTCGGCAACCTCACCCGAAACGTGGTCATCCGGGGCACCGATAGCACCTACAGAGGGTATATTAGAAATTCAAACGACACTTCGAACGCCTATTTTAACCTTGATTATGCGGAAATGGCCTACCTGGGTCAGAATTACAACGAAAAATGGGGCGTGACGTTCTATGGAGGCAACGCCAACGGCGCCATCGATTACTCCTCAATCCATGAAGGATATCACGGGCTGTATTTGTACTATGCGACTTCCCACACTTTCACGAACAACCTGTTTTACGGCAATCTCCAGCATGGGGTGTACATCCTCGGCAACTCTTATACCAATCTGACCAATAACCACGCCTATGGCAATGATTCCTCCGGCATAGCGGTTGAAAGCTACAGCAGTCGCGTCAATATAACATCCAATCGGTTGTACGATAACGAGAGCAACGGTCTCCGGCTGATATCGAACAACACGATCGTATCGTCCAACGCGGTGCACTCAAACTATACCGGTATCTATATGAACAGCGCCTGGTATAACCACATCGACTCCAACCTGATTTACTTCAATTCAGAAGACGGGATTGGCTACGCCTTCGCGAACTACAACACTGCGATCTCCAACCAATCCTATGGAAATGCGGGCAGTGGATTCGAACTGTGCTGCGGCGCCAGCGACAATATATTCGCGGGCAACAGGACGTACACCAACCGCACCGGCGTCTCGTTACAGAATAATAACGACAACAACAACACTTTTGTCTCCCACCAATCCTACTTCAACTCAAACTATGGCGTGGAAATTGACGGACCCGCCGCGAACAACCTGTTTGTCGACTCCAGCATCGGATATGACGCCGCGGGCAACAGCGCGGCTAACGGCACCGCGAATTTCTTTGGCGATAATTATGACTCAAACGCGAAATTCAACATCGTATTTAAAAACACGAGGATCCCGGATTCGGGAGTCGACAGGGGCGGATTCAGACAGGACGGAAACTGGCTGGTTTCTTACCGGCACAACCAAACTCCCGGCCTGACGCAGATCTGGGGAGATTACAGGACCTACGGATCAACTTTGTCCCTGGAATACACGAACCAGATTTACGCTTCGACCGCCACCAACCCCAAAATTATTCTGGGATCCGGACATCAAGCGCTCGTAAACACAACCAACGACGCCAACGCGGTCAGCCAGATCATCACGATCGAATACAGTTACGGCCAATGGCACGTGAGCGGTTCCGTGAGCGGCACTGACATGATCAGCCCATGGACGGGAAGTTTAAGCAACCAACCCGTCCCGGCCTCCAACCCCCAATTTAATCTAACTTTTACTCCCGATGGAACGATCTATCAGGGCGACCGGATCGACTTCGCCCTGATCGCGGCATCGGGAGACAGCGGGGTCCAGAAAAAACTCTACTTCGGAAACGCCGCCACGGGATGGAACAGCGGACATTCGCGTCTGACCGTTGACAGCACCGGAACGTTCAAGGCCGTGGGCACGCCCGACTATCCCACGATGATCGACTGGCTGGCTTCCAACGGCACCTATTACACGTTCGTCGCGTCGCGCGGCTACGTCCATATGGAAGACTTCTACGCCTCTCACGTGGATACCGACGGCTTCAAATTCACGCTGAACCCCTCCACGGTGATACTGAAAAACGGAAACTTCGACTACGGGATGCTAGCAGGCTCCACACGAACCCTGATCCAACTCTCCAGCGTGACTTCCGTCGCCACGCTCAACAGCATCGGATTTAAGGATTCTGAAACCGTTCTAAAATCGTCGCCCTCCAACGTCCGGGTGGTGGGCGCCAACGGTTCGCTTAACTGGACGTTCAACGGCTGGTCCGGAGAGCGCGGCGGACCGAACTACGAGTATGATATGAACTCGAAGATCAACTGGAGCGTGGAGGATTCAAGCGCACCCCAATATATCACCAGCCTGACCGCGCTTCCCATCACGGCGCCTTCTCAGGTCACGCTGGAGTGGATATCGCCGGGAGATGACGGCACGACCGGAATGCTGCTGCCTCCCAGCCGGTTCGTCATCCATTTCACGACCTGGGTGAATTTGAATTTTGCCTGGAGCACGGCCACCGCGAGCGATCTGCCGGAAAACCGCCACGTCCTTATCACCACCAGCGCCGTCCCGCTCACGTCGCAGGGGAGAATCGTGACCGGGCTGACAACGAATAGCACCTACTTCTTCCGCGTCTGGGCTATGGATGAGGCCTCGCGCTGGTCCGACATATCGGTCGGGGCGACGCGTTATACCGCCAACGACAGCTTCGCTCCTAATGCCGTCAGCGACCTCACCGCCCTGGCGGACGCATTTGACGGCAGGGTACACCTCAACTGGACCTCCCCGGGAGACGATGGAGCAGTCGGCACCATATCAGGAGGACTATTCCGCGTCAGATACGGAACGACACCCCTGACCAGCGCCAGCTTTGATGGATCGCTTCCTTATGTAGTTACGATGGACATCTCGACATCAGCCGCGCCGGGTACGAAACAGGGCCGATCGATCACGGGTTTGAACCCCGGCACTACCTATTATTTCGGCGTTAAAACGAGAGACGATTCCGACAATTGGTCCAGCTGGTCGGTCGCCGGGGTGAACCGCCTATCGTCCGCGCCGGTCACGGACCTGCCGCCTAACAAGCCAACGGGCGTTACAATTGTATCCGTCTATGCGACGAGCGCGGCCATTAATTGGATCGAACCCGCCGCTCCAGCATACGTGAATGATCTTGATAAATACTGGACCTACCACGCCACATTCCCGTTCTCCAGCGTGACGGAAGCCAACGTGGTGCACGGCGCGACCACTGCGTTCGGGGCTTTGTCCAGCACTCACACTCAGCTCGTATCCAACACGACCTATTATTTCCGCGTGGCGACCGTGGACCTTGGGAACCAGACCACCGGGATGTACAGCATCCCGCTGCAAAGCGCGCTCACCGTCACGCTCAGCACGAAAACCCTGCGCGATTCCAACGCTCCTTCCGCCATATCAGACCTCACTGCTCTGACGGGTTCCGGCGACGGCGAAATCCGGCTCGCCTGGAGCGCTCCAGGGCACGACGGCACAAACGGCGTTTTCTCGGGCAACTATGTGATCAAGTACAGCTCGGTCGGCATCATCCGGACCGCGGATTTTGACACTCCGCCTTCGTCCTTGGCCGCCAGTTCCTTAATTATTTCCAGCCAGGGAGTTTCTTATGGAGGTTCCCTGGGACGGAACCTCACGGGCCTGAACTACGCGGCCCGTTACTGGTTCGCCATCAAGTCCACGGACAGTTCCCTGAACACATCGCTCTGGAGATCCTCCGCGGACATTACCACGGTCAACACGATGCTGTCCACAGCCACCAAACTGACGCCCGCGAACGTGCGGTTCTTCGCCGTGAGCAAAGATTCCGTCAGCGTTTCCTGGCATCTCATAGAGGGGAACCAGTATGTCATGGCGTTCTCGTCCGAACCCTCGTTCGGAACGCTCCTTTCGTCCGGAGTGGGCGCGCTGAACCAGTACACGACCAGCTACGCGAACCTCCTGCCGGGATCAACCTATTATTTTAAAACCAAACTCTCCGCACATCCCGATATATTCTATAGCGCCGGGATTTCCACTCAAACCATACCCTACCTGGTCGTGTTAACCGTGAAGTCTGGAGGTGGAGCGCAGTTCAGCACGATCCAGGGCGCCGTAAACGCGATCCCCACAAACATGCAATCGCACTACAAGGTGCTCGTGCAGGACGTCGGCCCATACAATGAGAACATAACAATCACCGGAAAAACCCACAACGGATACAGGATCGTCATCACCTCGGACACGGGGCTGGGCGGCGAACCAGCCGTCGTTTCCACCGCCGACGGATTTAATGTGCAAGTCTCGAGCGTGTCGATCATCGGGTTTGCTATCAGCGGCGCGGGGGTTAATACCGGCGTTAACGTAACGGCCGGTAATTTTGAGCTCGTGGGATCAAACATATCGGGCTTTGACACTGGAGTATACATTTACGATACCCCTCCAGGTCTCATCCTGAGAAACAATATCCTAAGCGGTAACAACGAGATGGGTATCCACGCTGAAGGTTCGAGAGCTGCCCTAATATCTTCCAATACAGTGATGGGGAACGATTACGGTATTTACCTTGAGAACATCAAGACGGGGACGACGGTACAATACAATACGATCCTGGACAATATTTACGGCATATACGGCGACGAGTCGAGAGTAGGCGTCCTGGTCACCCACAACCGCATTTATTCGGATACTGACTCCGGAAACCGGCGTGGCATCTACCTGTCCTATTCCCCGAATTTCACCATTAAATTCAACGACATCATTTTAAATTCGGAAAATGGATCGAAGCGCGGCATTTATCTGACGAACGGCTCCAGCGGAGCGGTCATTACCAACAACATTATCCTGGACGCATCCGAATCGACGGACTACTCTTTCTACGGAATTTACTTTGTCGATGGTGATGATCAACAAGAAGCGGTTTCAAACTACAACGATATCCACTACAAGGCGAGCAGTAGTAAATTCATCGGAAACTGGGATGGGGACCTGCTGGAAACGCTGGGCGACTGGCAATTCGAATCGGGATTGGACTTCAACTCCATCTCGGCCGATCCGCTTTATCATTCCACGCAGTCGGTGGAAACGATGGATTTCCACGTGAAGTCGCCCGTGGGGCGCTGGGATATTGCGGCGCAGGGCTTCGTGACCACCGACGTTTCGACGTCGCCCACTATGGATCGGGGCGATCCATCGGAAGCTTACGCCAACGAGCCGAGCCCCAACGGCAGCCGCGTCAATCTCGGGTCCTACGGAAACACCGCGCAGGCCTCGAAGACCGCGCCGCCTCCCGGTGGTCCGCCCGTCGCGGGACGCGTGACGATTGTAGAAACCGCGGAAAACTTCACGTATCTCTACGAAGCGCTGTCCAGCCTGGCAAATACCCGCGTTCCCTTTACGCAAAACTACACGGTGCGCCTGTCGTCCGGCATATATTATGAAACGGGCAAGGCCTCCAGCCCGATCGATACCAGCGCTTTCACGCTCACCATCGAACGCGCGCCCGGAGTCAGCGCTTCCACAATGGCCCTTTCAGGGTTGCTGGGCGATCCGAACGGAATAAGTCAAACGTTTACGGCCAACTCTAATGTCGTCATTCGCAACCTGATTTTTAGAGATTATCCCTCCTTCGGAATCAAAGCCACTTACGGCTCCATAATCGCCGCATCCAACACGTTCACAAACATTGGAACAGGCATCCAATTGGACCAGCCGTCCACCGGCTCCGTCGTTTCCAATAACAGTATTCTGAACCACAATGGCCGCGGCATCTACATCCAGAACGGAGCAGCGGCGCTGATATCCTCCAACACGATTCTCGGGATCGAAGATACAAATGGAATTGATATATACGGCATCGACCTCAGAAGCCTGACGGGGGGATCCACGATTCAATACAACACGATCCTGGACAACACCTACGGCCTGTACATTGAATATGGAAACGAGGGGGCGCTTGTCCAGAACAACCGTTTCTTCAGCTCCGATGACGAGCAATGGAGAGCGAATATTTATGCGTACGATACCCCGTACATGACGATCAGACACAACGATATCGTGACGGATTCCGACTGGGATACGCGCTACGGCATCTACCTGGACAACTATTCTCCGTTCGCAAATATTTCCCACAACATCATTCATGACACCAGCCTGACGAGCGATGCTGGTTTCTACGGCATCCGCTTCAGCGTGGACGCGCAGAACGGTGCGGTGTCGAATTACAATGATATTTACTACAGCGGTACGGAGGGGGGCAAGCGCATTGGATACTGGAACGGGAGCCAGTATGAGATGAGTGATTGGCAGGATATAACGGAGATGGACTCAAATTCCATATCCGCCGACCCTCTCTACCAATCCGTCCAGTCCCTGGCGGGTCTGGACTTCCACGTGCAATCCACGGCGGGGCGGTGGAACCCCGCGACGCAGAGCTTCGTTACCACGGACGAGGCGACGTCGCCGGCGATCGACAAGGGCAGCCGCCTGGAGTCCTATGCCAATGAGCCGGAGCCCAACGGCGGACGCGCCAATCTTGGATCCTACGGGAACGGTCCGGAAGCGTCCAAATCCACGCTCGAATCGCCGATCCCAGACCGCGCGCGCATCGTTGAAACCCTTGAGACTTTCACTTATTTAAGCCAGGCGCTGGCCAGCCTGGCGAACAATCATTCGCCGTTTACGCAAAACTACACCATCCGGCTGACGTCGGGCACGTATTACGAGGAGGCCTCGGCCGACACCATTGACACCAACGGCTTCACCCTGACGATCGAACGAGAGCCCGGCGTTCATCCTTCCACGGTGGCGCTGTCGGGATTCCTGGGGGACAGCTCCGGAATACGCCAGACTTTCACGGGCTCTTCTAATCTGATCATTCGAAACCTGACGTTCAAGGATTACGCATCCTCGTCCGGATATCCCATCCGCATCACCAACGCCTCCGTGGCGATCGCCTCCAACACATTGCTGAACAACTATCACGGGATATACCTGCTCCAAAATGCCACCGGATCCATGATCACCTCCAACAGCATCCTGAACATCTCAGGCCGTGGAATACGTATCAGCGAGGGAGCGGGTGTCCTTATATCCTCCAACACCATCCGGGGACTGCAAACCGAAGACAGCGGCATCGAAAATTACGGGATCTACTTGGCCGATATTCTGCAGGGCGCGACCATCCAGTACAACGCGATTCTGGACAACGCCTATGGAATATACTCGAGCGGCGCCGGCGCGGGTTCCCTCATCATAAACAACCGCATCTATTCGGACGGCGACGCGCAGGACCGGTACGGCATCTACCTCAGCGCGTCTCCGAATTTCGTCATCAAGTTCAATGACATCGTGACCGACTCAGAGGAGGGTAGCCGGTACGGAATATACTGGACCGGCGGATCGTACGGAACCGTGATGACGAACAATATCCTTGCTGATATGCAGCAGGTCAACATCGGCGACTATTCGTACAGGGCAATCGGTTTCGATGATTATCAGGACCAGCCCGGAACCGTGTCAAATTACAACGATATTTACTATTTCGGAACGCACAATAAGACACTCGGACGCTGGAACGGGACCGAATTCGCCACACTTGCGGAATGGCAGGCGGCGTCGGGATTGGACGCGAACTCTGTTTTTGTCGATCCGCTTTACCAGTCCACGCAGTCGGTTTCAGCCCTGGACCTCCATTTGAAGTCGCCCCTGGGCCGGTGGAACCCTGCCACGCAAAGCTTCGTCACCACGGATGAATCCGTGTCTCTCGCCATTGACCGCGGCGATCCTCTCGAACCCTACGGCAACGAGCCCAGCCCCAACGGCAGCCGCGTGAACCTCGGCTCGTACGGGAACAGCCCGGAGGCGTCGAAGACGTCGCCCCTGCCGGGCGAAGCGCCCGCAGCGGACCGCGTGACCATCGTTGAGACCGCCCAGAACTTCACGTATCTGAACGAAGCGCTGTCCAGCCTGGCCAACACCCGGTCGCCCTTCACGCAGGACTATACCGTGCGGCTGACGTCGGGCAACTACTACGAATCGGGCGCGGCCACCAGCGCCATTGACACCGGCATGTACCAGCTGATCATTGAAAGGCAGCCGGGAGTGAACCCCTCGGAGGTCACTCTTTCGGGACAGGCGGGAGACGTCAACGGAATCCGCCAATCGTTCACGACCAATTCCCGGGTGACCGTCCGCAACCTCTCGTTCACGGGCTATAGCGCCGGAATTTCGATCACCAGCGGCACGGTCGTTATCACATCCAACACGTTCCTGAACAATGCCAACGGCGTTTACTTGAACCACATTTCGACGGGCTCCGAGGTTTCCTTCAACACGATTTCAGGCCACTCCAATTACGGCATCTCGGTCAGGAACGGAAAATCCACGCTGATCTCCTCCAACACCATTCGCGGCCTGGATTCTCCCGAATACAGTTACATTTGGTCCTACGCGGGCATTTACCTGAACGCCCTGGAAAAGGGGTCCACGGTTCAGCACAACACGATCCTGGACAACAATTACGGAATCTCCGTGATGGAGTCCAAAGCGGGCGCCCTCATCACGAACAACCGGATTCACTCGGACAGAGATTATGCGGAGCGGTACGGAATCTATCTTTCCGCATCGCCGAACGTCCGCATCAAGTTCAACGATATCGTCATGCATTCCGAATCCCATTCCCGTTACGGCGTCTATCTGGCAAACTATTCCACCGGAACATTGATTACAAACAATATGATCGTTGACCTGCAGGGAAATTATGGCAGCAGTTTTTATGGCATATACTTTGAGAGTTCCTACAACCATACCGGATCGACGTCGAATTACAACAATATCTATAAATCGCCGTTGTATCCGAACAAACGCATCGGGTCGTGGAACAGTACTCCAATCGATACCCTGCCGGAATGGCAGAACGTAACGGGAATGGACGCCAACACCATATCCGTCAACCCGCTGTACCGCTCCACCCAGTCCGCGGCGGCGCCGGACTTTCACCTGCTGTCGCCCGAGGGCCGCTGGGACCCGGCAGCGCAGAGCTTCGTGACCACCGATATTTCGTCTTCGCCGGTGATCGACCGGGGCGACCCCCTGGAATCTTTCGCGCGGGAACCGAGCCCTAACGGAAGCCGCGTCAACCTCGGGTCGTACGGCAACACGCCGGAAGCCTCGAAAACGACCGGCCTGCCCGGCGGGCCGCCGGACGTGAACCGCGTCCGGATCGTCCAGACCGCCGAGACTTTCATGTCCCTGAACGAGGCTTTGTCGAGCCTGGCGAGCACCCGGACGCCCTTTACGCAGGACTATACCGTGCGGCTGACATCGGGAACCTATTATGAAACGGGCAAGGCGACCGGCGTCATCAACACCGGCATGTATGAGCTGATCATCGAGCGGGAATTGGGCGTGAGCCCTTCCACAGTCGCCCTTTCGGGCGAGCTCGGTGACGCCGTCGGCATCCAGCAGTCGTTCACGCCCAACTCCCGCGTCATCGTCCGCAACCTGACTTTCAGGGACTACGTTACCGGACTGTACATCACCAGCGGCACGGTCAACATCACATCCAACACGTTTGTGGACAACGATAACGGCATTTACCTGAGCAACGCCTCCACCGGGTCTTCCATTTCCTATAACTCCATCACGAACTATCTGAACAAAGGCATCAGCGCGGTGTCGACCAGTGAACTGCTGGTATCGTCCAACACGCTCAGAGCCATCGAGGACCCCAACTACTCCTACACGATCTCCTACGGCATTTACCTGGATTCCATCGGGAGGGGAGCAACTCTTCAGCACAACACGATATTGGACAATATGTACGGCTTGTACTCACTAAACACCAAGACCGGCGCGTTCTTTGACCACAACCGCATCTTCTCGGAAATCGATTACCAGACGAGATACGGGATTTACCTTTACGCGTCGTCCAACTTCAGGATCACGTTCAACGACATCGTGGGGAACTCCTATAACAACAGTTATACCGGAATATACCTGTACAACACGTCCAGCGGCACGGCGATATTCAATAACAATATCCTCGACACATGCCAATTTGGAGAGAACGGGTTCCTTGGGATCGCCTTTTACGACGGTAACAGCCAGACCGGAACGACCATGGACTACAACAACATCCATTATAAGGGATCCTATGGCAAGCGCATCGGCCTGTGGGGAGACTACAGAGCCACGATGATTGACTGGCAGCTCTACACCGGCCAGGAAGCGAACTCGATTTCCGTCGATCCGATGTATTATTCCACACAGTCCGCGTCGTCCCTGGACCTGCACGTGAAATCTCCCCTGGGCCGGTGGAACCCGGCAACCCAGAGTTTCGTGACCACGGATACCGCCCTGTCCGCCACGATTGACAAAGGCAACCCGGCGGAATCCTTCGCCAACGAGCCCGCTCCCAACGGGAGCCGCGTCAATCTCGGCTCCTATGGCAATACACCTGAAGCCTCGAAAACGTCCCCTCTGCCCGGCGGGACGCCCGCCGCGGACCGTGTGAGAATTGTCGAGACCGCCGAAACGTTTGCTTACCTGGACCAGGCTCTGGACGACCTCTATAACAACAAATCGCCCTTCACGCAAAACTACACGGTGCGCCTGTCTTCGGGCATCTACTATGAGACGGGCGCCGCGGCGGGCGCCATTGACACCAGCATGTTCACCCTCACGATCGAACGAGACCCTTCCGTGGATCCTTCCACCGTGACGCTCTCGGGACTGCTCGGGAACAGCGCCGGCATCCACCAGACATTCACCGATAATTCCAACGTTATCATCCGCAACCTGACGTTCAGCGATTACCTCTCTTATGGCATCCGGATCGGATACTGCACGATCACAATCGCCTCCAACACGTTCCGTAATACCTATAACGGCCTCTATCTGAACAACCTTTCCACGGGCTCCGTCATATCCAACAACGTCCTGTCGGGACACGTCCATTACGGCATCTATACGGCTGACACCGGCGCCCTGCTGATATCCTCCAATACCATCACCGGCAGCGAGTCCTCATTCTACAACTCGAACATCTACGGCATCTATTTAGAATCCGTTCTGGATGGCGCGACGATCCAATACAATACCATCTCCAACCACTACGTCGGCCTTTATTCGGATTACACCGAGGGATCTCTGCTGGTCGCCAACAACAGGTTTTTTTCGGGAGCGCTCTATTATGGCCGCGGAATCCAACTCAGCGGCTCCGCGAACAGCAGAATCCTGTTCAACGATATTGTCACGGACTCGACCCTTGGTGAACGGTACGGAATATACTTCAACTGGGATTCTCCCGGAGCGCGCATCACCAATAACGTCATTCTGGACGTCGAATCGTCCGGAGAGGATAATAATTTTATTGGAATCTATTTTGACGAAGTGGGCACTCAAGCGGGAGTTCTGTCGGACTACAATGATATCCATTTCAAGGGGACGAGCAACAAGTTCATTGGTTTTTGGAACTCGCAGGACCGGGTCACCCTGGCCGACTGGCAAAGCGCGTCGGGCCTGGACACCCACTCCATTTCCGCGGACCCTCTGTACCGCTCCACACAATCCGCTGCCGCGTTGGATCTCCACATGAAATCCCCGGCGGGCCGGTGGAACCCGGCGACGCAAAGCTTTGTTACGACGGACACTTCAACTTCGCCGGCGGTGGACAGAGGCGATCCTCTGGAGCCTTACTCCAACGAACCCGCCCCCAACGGCAGCCGCGTCAACCTCGGGTCTTACGGCAACAGCCCCGAGGCCACCAAAACGGCCCCGCCGCCCGGAGGGACACCCGCTTCGGACCGCGTGCGGATCGTGGAAACCGCCGAGACTTTCTCCTATTTGGACGATGCCCTGTCCAGCCTGGCCAACAACCGCTCTCCATTCACGCAGGACTACACGGTACGTCTCACGTCGGGCGTCTATTACGAGTCAGCCGCCGCAACGAAGACGATCGATACGGGACTTTTCACCCTCGTCATCGAAAGGGATCCGGCCGTCGTCCCGTCCACCGTTTCGCTTTCGGGAGCTCTCGGAGACTCTTCCGGAATCAACCAAGCGTTCACCGGAAACTCGCGCGCCATCGTTCGGAACCTGACGTTCAGAGATTATCCCGCCAGCGCCATTCATATCACCAGCGGCATCGTCACCGTCTCTTCGAACACCCTGCAGAACAACTATGAAGGAATCCATTTGACCGGAACATCCACCGGTTCGGTTGTTGCCGGAAATACCGTGACGAACCACAGCGGCGCCGGCATCCGGCTGGTGAGAGGCAAGTCCATCCTGGTTTCCTCCAACACCCTCCGCGTCCCGGACGGGAGCTCACTGGAAAATGAAAACTTCGGAATTTATCTGGACTCCATGCAGCGCGGCGCCACTCTGCAGCACAACACGATCCTGGGCCAAATCAAAGGTATATACGCGTATAACTCTTCCACGGGAGTTCTCGTCCAGCACAACCGCATCTATATCGGCGCGGGAGAAATCGAGGGTTTCGGTATCTACCTCGATGAATCCAGAAATTCACGGGTCCGGTTCAATGACATCGTGGCGGATTCGGCCAGCGAAAACCGCACCGGCGTCTTTATGTCCGGCAGTTCAACCGGGACGCAGATATCCCACAATATCATCCTGAACGTGAGCGATTCAACGGGCGGCTATTTCAATGGAATCGGATTTGACGACAGTGACGATCAAGTCGGGACTTCATCGGATTACAATGATATTTTCCACAGGGGCGGAAACAGATACTTTGGAAATTGGGACGGTAACTCCTATTCGTCATTAGCCGAATGGCAGAGCGCGTCGGGAATGGACGTCAACTCCATCTCCGCGGACCCTCTTTACCATTCGACGCAGTCCGCCTCGCCGGACTTCCACCTAAAATCCACGGTGGGCCGCTGGGACCCGGCGTCCCAGGCTTTCGTCACGTCGGACGCGGCCGCGTCGCCCGCCATCGACCGGGGCGATCCCTCGGAAGCCTACGGCAACGAGCCCGATCCCAACGGCAGCCGCGTCAACCTCGGTTCTTACGGGAACAGCACCGAGGCGTCCAAAACGTCGCCGCCTCCCGGAGGCACGCCTCCTTCAGACCGCGTAAGAATCGTTGAAACCTCAGAGGCTTTCTCGCACCTCAGCGAGGCGCTCTCCAGCCTGGCCAATACCCGCTCTCCTTTCACGCAGGACTACACCGTGAGGCTGACATCGGGAACCTACTACGAGTCGGGCGCGGCCACCAGTGCCATCAACACCGGCGCCCACACCCTGGTCATCGAAAGGGATCCTGCCGTGAACGCCTCCACCGTGACACTGTCCGGCGCGTTCGGCGCGAGCGCCGGGATTCATCAGACCTTCACGCAGAACTCCCGCGTCGTCATCAGGAACCTGGCGTTCCGGGATTATTCGGTGAACGCGATCCGCGCCACCTACGGCACCGTCACCGTCGCCTCAAACACGTTTAACAACAACCAGGGCAACATCTATCTAAGCGGAACCTCCACCGGCTCGGCCGTTTCCTTTAATGCCATCACGAGCAACCTGGGGCGCGGCGTCACGGCGGTCGGCGCAAAGTCCATCCTGATTTCTTCCAACGTGATTCAGGGAAGCGGAGAAGGAACGTACGGAATCCACCTGAGCGCGATGCAGAAGGGAACAACGGTTCAGCACAACGCTCTCCTCAACAACGAGTACGGAATTTATACGGACAACTCCAAGGCGGGAGGACTCTTCTCCAACAACCGGATTTATACGACCATTGGCAACGACTACCGGTATGGAATCTTTCTGAACGCTTCTCCGAATTTCAAGATCAAGGCGAACGACATCGTCATGAATTCCGGCAACAGTACACACAACGGACTGTACCTGCAAGGCGGTTCCAGCGCGACGACCATCACCGGCAACATCATCCTGGACGTTGACGCCGCAACTGAGAACAATTTTATCGGAATTTATATCGTTGGACAGAACGATCAAACCGGAACCGTTTCGAACTATAACGATATCCACTACAGGGGAACGGGCGGCAAACACATCGGAGTATGGCTGGGCCAGTATCGAACGTCTCTGAGCAACTGGCAAAGCGATACCGGCCAGGACGCCAACTCGATTTCTCAAGACCCGCTCTATTACTCCACCGCTTCGGCCTCGGTATTGGACCTGCACCTCAAATCTCCAGGTGGGCGATGGAACCCCAACAGCCAGAGCTTCGATATCACCGACGCTCAAGCCTCTCCCGCCATTGACGCGGGCGATCCCGCGGAAGCGTACGGGTCGGAAATCACTCCCAACGGCGGACGGATCAACCTGGGCTCGTACGGCAACCATCCGGAAGCTTCAAAGAGCAACAACGCCATCCGCAACCTGACCTTCTTCGCCGTGGATAAGGACTCGGTGAGCCTGGTCTGGACCTTGAACCCCGGCAACGCTTACACGATGGCTCTGTCATCGGTGTCCAACATGAACGTCCTGCTGTCCTCCGGCGTGGGAGCGTTGAACCTGAACACCACCAGCTATTCCAGCCTCATCGCGAACCGGACGTATTACTTCAAGGTGAAAATGTCCACCCAGCCGGACGATTATTACGCGCAGATCGCCACGCGCACCCTCTCGGACGCCGTGGCTCCATCCGCGGTTTCGGATCTCACCGCTTTGCCCGGCATTGAAACCGGGACCGTTGAGCTTTCCTGGAGCGCGCCCGGGGACGACGGCACGGTCCGCACGTTCTCGGGCAGTTATGTGATCAAGTACAGCTCCATGGGCATCCTTTCAGCGGCGGATTTTGACAACCCTCCCGCGGCGATGAAGGCAAGAACCATTGAGATTTCGACGACCGCCGTTGCCTATGGCGCGCCGGTCGGGACGCCGGTCACCGGCCTGACCGTTGGAGTGAGATACTGGTTCGCGATCAAATCCACGGATGCTTCCTTAAATACGTCCATCTGGCGCTCTTCCGCGGACGTGTCCACGGTGAACCTGCACCTGTCCACGATTTCCGGCACTCCCGCCCACGGGGTTGCCATCCAGTCCGTGCGCAGCGGCAATTGGAGCGACATTGCCACCTGGCAGGGCGGCGCGGTTCCCGAAAATCTCGACCTCGTCACCATCTTAGGCACGCACACCGTCACTCTCGATCAAAGCGCGACCATCGGCAACGATATATCGACGACCGCTTTAAGAATCCGCGGCACCCTGACCTGGGGGAACCCGGCGGCGGACTACACTCTGACCTCGCGCGGCGCGGTCGAAGTGATCGCGGGCGGCGCGCTCTACATGGGCAACGTGGCCAGCCCCATCCCCTCCAACCGCTCGGCGATGCTGGTGCTGGCCTCGACATCCGTTGGAAACCCCTACGGCCTGATGATTTACAACGGGGCGACGCTGGTCGCGCAGGGTGCCTCGCGCGACTACACGACATCCCTCTACGGGGGCTCGGAATCGGGAGACAACGACATCACGATCGCCTCGGAAAACGAGATCGAGGGATGGAACATCGGGGACACGATCACGGTCGGGAAAACCCGCGCGAACGCCGTTGATGAAACGGAAAAAAGGACGATCCTCGCCATTTCCGGAGCCCAGATCACCCTCAACGATTCTCTGGACTATGAGCATGGCGCCGGAGCGATCGTTTCCAACCTGACGCGCAACGCCGTCATCCGCGGAGCGGACATTAACTACCCCGCCCACATCCTGAACGCGAACCAGGGCGACCCGAGCAGGTTTAACCTCGACTACGTCCAGATGTCCTACATGGGACAGGAAGCGGCCAACCGCCGCGGCGTCGAATTCACGGGAACGACCTTCGGCGGGACGATCGACTACTCCTCCATCCACGAAGGCTACGCCGGCATCTACGTCAACAACTCTTCGTCCAACAGCTTCACGAACAACCTCATCTACGCCAACACCGGCCCAACCTACGCTGGCGTCGAGGCCACCGGAGACTCGAACGTCTTCGCGGACAACCAGATCTATTCCTGCACGCCCGCCGGCATGGTCGTGACGGGAAGCAAACTTCTCATCCAGAACAACCGGATCTATTCCAACGCCATCACCGGACTCAACCTGACCGTCACGCGCAGCTCCGTCACCGCGAACCAGGTCTTTTCCAATTTCAGCAACAGCACCCAGATGTACGGCGTATTCCTGACCGGATCGAGAAACGTTCTGACGTCCAACAAGGCCTTCAACAATTTCGGAACGACCGGACTCCAGGTTTACGGGTTCATCACGAACGGATCGCAGAATATTTTCAAATCGAACGAGTCTTACGGCAATACCGCCACGGCCAGCAACAGCTACGGCTTCTACTCGTATAACCTGTCCATGAACACATACATCAACAACAAGGCCTATCAGCAATACCATGGGTTCTATACGGTTAACGACGGCAACAACGCATTCGTAGGCAATGAAGCCTACAGTAACGTGGGGACCGGACTGTACCTGCAGGGCCCCAGCCACCTGCTGGACGGCAACCGCATGTATTTGAACGCCGACTCGGGACTGCTGGTTCAATCCACCGGCATCGCCATGGTTTCCAATTACATCTACTCCAACACTTTGTACGGAATACGCGTCAACAGTTCCGACTTCTGGATGGCGGACTCGTCCCTGGGCTACGACGCAAACGGAAATTACGGGCCCAATACGACTTACGACATCAGCTATGCGAACCTCGCCAACGTCGTCTTCAGAAACGTCCGGCACCCTGATTCTCTGAAAACCAGCGGTTTTTCCGCCGGGACCTCGCTTATATCCTACAAACACAACCAAACGCCGGGACTCGTGCAGGTCTGGGGTGATTACAGGCTCTACGGGTCAACGCTTTCCCTGGAGTACGCCAACGCCCTCTACGCATCCACGACCACGATGCCCATCCTGATGAAGGGCGCGTCGGCCCACTCCGCCTCCGTCAACAGCGTCAGCGACGGCAACGCCGCGAGCCAGTCCATCGTCATTGAATACCGCGCGGGCCAGTGGCACGTGGACGGTTCGGTGAGCGGAAAAGACATGATCGCGCCCTTCACGGGCAGCATCAGCAACCAGGCCGTTCCCGCGAGCAACGCCCATTTCAACCTGACGTTCACGCCGGGAGCGTCCATCGAAGAGCATGACCACTTGGTCTTCCTGGTCGCGGCGGCCTCGAACGATTCCGCGCGGCAGAAGCGGCTGAACTTCGGCCCCTCGGAGACGACGTGGAACGCGGGCCACACGCGCCTGACCCTGGACAGCACCGGCACGTTCAAGGCCATCGGCACGGCCGCCAACCCCACCCTGATCGACTGGCTGGACGCCAACGGCACCTATTACTCCATCATTTCGTCGCGCGCCTACATTCACCTGGAAAACTTCTACGTGGCGCACGTCGACACGCAGGGTTTCACGTTCGCGGTGGCGCCGTCGACGCTCATCATGAAAAACGGCATCTTCGACTACGCCATGCTAGCGGGCTCCACGCGCACTCTGATCCAGCTCTCGAGCGTCACCAACGTCGCCGTCTTCGACGGCATTTCATTCCAGGATTCGGGCGTCATCAAATCGACCCCCTCCAACGTCCGGGTCGTCGGCGCGGACAGCACGCTCAACTGGACTTTCAACAACTGGGGAGGCAACCGCGGCGGCCCCGGCTCGCTTTTCGAGTACGACCGCAACAACAAGATCACCTGGGGATCGGACGCCTCCGCTCCCGCCGCCATTACCTGGCTCACCGCCCTGGCGGGGGACAGCGAGGACATGGCGAGACTGCGATGGACCGCGCCGGGAGACAACGTCCACGCCGGAGAACTTGTCACGGGGAGCGAATTCAGGATCCAATACTCGACCTGGGCTACCCTGCCCGCGACCATCCAATGGTCCACCGCCAACGCGCAGGTCGTGATTTCGACGGCCGGCGTCCTGACCGGAACCACGCAGGGTTACATCGCCAGCGGTCTCCTGGGCGAACGCTTTAACTATTTCAGGGTTTGGGCGAAGGATCCGGAAGGCAACTGGTCGACCCTGTCGCAGGGCGGAACCACCTACGTGGTCGACAGGACCGCCCCCGGCGCCATCACCGATCTGACGGTTTCGAGCGCGGGCGCGAGCGGCACCGCGATCCTCACCTGGAGCGCGCCGGGAGACAACGGCTACACAGGCCGGCTGACCAGCGCCACCTTCCTTATACAGTACTCCACGGTTGCCACCGGGAATCCTCCCGGCGCCTGGGCCAGCAATTTCGCGCAGGTCAAAATTGGGACGACCAACATTGTGGAAGGATCCTCGGTCTCCGTGCAAGTGAGCGGGCTCTTCCAGGGCCGCACGAATTATTTCCGGGTCTGGACGCTCGACGAAGTCGGCCTCACGGGCGCCATCTCGAACGGCGCCACCTCTTACACACCGCGCGGCCAGGTGAACTCGGTGCAGAGCGGCAATTGGAGCGACTCGAACACCTGGCAGGGAGGGGCGATCCCGGACAGAGGCGACTTCGTGACGATCCTGGCAACGCATACGGTGACGTTGGACCAGAGCGCGACGCTCGGAGATAACGTATCGACCAGCGCGCTCCGGATCAACGGAACGCTGACCTGGGGCGTTCCGACCGCCAGCTACACGCTGACCGCTCTGGGCGGCGTGGACGTCAGCTCGGGCGGCGCGCTCTACATGGGAACCGTGGCGTCTCCGATCCCGTCCAACGTGAGCGCGACGCTGATCATCGGCTCGAGCTTCACGCATAACGGATTGACGATCTACAACGGCGGCACGTTCGTGGCGCAGGGCGCCCCCAAGGACTACACGACCACCCTTGCCGCCAACGCCGCCGGCACGCTGCTCACGGTCGTATCCGCCTCCGAAATCGAAGGCTGGAACGCGGGCGACCTCATCACCATCGGCAAATATAACAGGAGCCTGATCGATGAGACGGAACGCCGCACGATCACCGCCATCGCCGGGAACCAGATCACCGTTGACAGCGCTCTGACCTACACGCACCCGGCACCCGCGGTGGTCTCGAACCTCACGCGCAACGTGGTCATCCGCAGCTCCGACAGCGTGAACCGCAGCTTCATCCTGAACCTAAACCAGTCGGCGCTCTCCTATTTCGACGTGGACTATGCGCAGATCTTCGGGATGGGGCAAAACACGCTCAACAAATACGGCCTGGTGTTCGGCGGCGCGACGCTCGGAGGCACCGTCGATTATTCCTCGATCCACGACGGGTACAGCGGCCTGTACGTGCGGGCTTCATCCTCTGTCTTCACGAACAACCTGATCTACGCCCACGCGAACATCGGCGTCTGGAGCGCCCTCGCCGGCTCGTCCATCTCTTACATATCCAACCACGTCTATTCCAACCCCTCGGGGTTTGATATCAGCGGCTCCAGCAATATCCTGACGTCGAACCGCATTTACTCCAACAGCTACGCCGTCGGGTTTGCGTTGTCCAATCTCGGCAACATTTTAACTTCCAACAAAATACACCACAACGGCACCGCATCCAGCTCGATAATTATCGGTTATGGCGGCAAGAATACCTTCAAGGGCAACGAAATATTTTCGAATGAAGCCCTAAGTTATGTCATATATACCAACCTGGGCAACAACACGTATGATTCCAACACCATTCATTCCAACGTTGGCTACGGAATATACATCCAGGGCGCCAACTCCAACACGTTCATCGGGAACCGCATTTACGGCAACAGCACCGACGGCATTCAGATTTACGATTCGGCCCGCAACCTTTTTATCGGGAACCACGTCTATGCGAACGGAACGGGATCGATCGGGATCCGCTTCAACGGGGCTTCTTTCTTAAACTCCGACACCGTGCTGATCGGAAACCAGGTCGGCGGGGGGATCCTCCTGAGCAGGGCCCCCAATACCGTGGTGGCCGATTCCGCCCTCGGATATGATTCCAGCGGCAACGACGTGCCCGCGGGCACGACGCTCAGCGGCAGCGGCCTGGTCAACCTGGTGGTCAAGAACACGAAATTCGTGAACTCCCTGACCTCCGTCTTCGATCGGGACTCCAACCACATGATCGCCTATAAGCCCGACCAGATTCCGGGCGAGGCGCAGATTTGGGGCAACTACCGGACCTTCGGCTCGACGCTGTCCCTGGAGTACGCCAATCAGCTCTATCCTTCCACCGCGACTCTCCCCAGAGTCATGAAGGGTCTGATGCATGGCGCGACCGTGTGGAGCACCACGGACGCCGCGGTGACCGAACATATCGTGTTTGAGTTCCGTGCGGGACAATGGCACCTGGACGGCTCGGTCAGCGGACGGGACATGATCCCGGCCTGGACGGGGAACCTCTCCAACCAGAACGTCCCCTCGTCCAACTCCAAGTTCAACGTGTCGTTCTTCTCGGGAACCCAGCTTTCGGAAGGGGACCGGGTGGACTTCGCGGTGATCGCGGGCGGCAACGACGCCAACACGCAGAAGAAGCTCTATTTCGGCATGGCCACCGTTCCCTGGAACGCCGGGCGGGCGCGGCTCGTCATCGACAGCACGGGCACTTTCAAGGCGATCGGAACGCCCGTTTATCCCACGATCATCGACATGCTGCCCAGCGCGACCTATTACACGGTCATCGCGTCGCGCCCCTACGTCCACATGGAGGAGTTTTACGTCGCGCACGTAGATACCGACGGGTTCCGCTTCGCGCACAGCCCCTCCACCGTGGTCATGAAAAACGGCGTGTTCGATTACGGCATGCTGTTCGGATCCACGCGCACGCTGGTCCAACTTTCCAGCGTGACCTCCGTCGCAACCTTGAACGGCATCTCCTTCCGGGATTCCGAACCCGTCTGGAAATCGACGCCGTCCAACGTGCGGGTGGTGGGCGCCGACAGCACGCTGAACTGGACGTTCAACAACTGGTCGGGATCGCGCGGCGGACCCGGCTCGCTTTTCGAGTACGACCGCAACAACAAGATCAATTGGAGCGTGTCGGATTCGAGCGCGCCGCAATACATCACGAACCTCACCGCTCTGCCGATCGGGTCGGGCGGAGAGATCACTCTGCAGTGGATATCCCCGGGCGACGACAGCACCACCGGAACGATCCAGCCGCCCGGACAATTCGTGATCCACTACGCGACATGGTCCACCGTCGCCTGGAGCACTTCGACGGCCGGAGACCACGCGCAAAGCCAGCATATTTTCATTTCGTCCAACATAACGCCCGTTAAAACCTACGGTCGGGTGATCACGGGTCTGATCACGGACTCGACTTATTACTTCCGCGCCTGGACCATGGACGAAGCCTCCAACTGGTCCGCCATCTCCGTCGGGGCCACTCGCTACTCGCCCGTCGACCTTTTCCCGCCTGCCGCCATCAGCAACCTGACCGCCCTCGCGGACGTCCTGGACGGGCGCGTCACGCTGGCCTGGACTTCTCCGGGCGACGACGGCGCCAATGGAAATCTTACGAACGCTCTCTTCAAAATCCTGTACGGAACGAGCCCGCTCACGAGCGCCAATTTCGATAACCCGCCGCCTTTCACGGCCTCGGTCGATATCGCCACGTCCGCCGCGGCGGGGTCGCAGCAGGGCCGGGTTCTCGCGGGCCTGAACCCGGGCACGACCTACTTTTTCGGCATCAAGACCCGGGACGACCTGTCGAACTGGTCGACCTGGTCGGTTTCGAACGGCGCCAACCGGCTTTCGTCCGCCGCGGTTTCCGACCTTCAGCCCAACAGCCCGAACTCCGTAGCAGCCGCCGCCTTCGTATCCAGCGCCACCTTGACCTGGACCGGTGCCGCTGCGCCGCCGTATGTGAACGATCTGGACAAATATTGGATCTATCGCGCCACCTACGCCTTCGCGAGCGCCGCTGATCCTTATGTATCGCATATCGGAACCGTCAGCTATCTGACGACTTCCTATATTAATGCCGGCCTCGCTTCAAATACGACCTACCATTACAGGCTGGCGACCAGGGACTTCGGAGACCAGGGAAGCGGGCTTTTCAGCGTTCCTCTGCAAAGCGCCTTTACCGTGGCAGTCGCCACCCGGACATCTCCGGGCGTCCTTCCTCCCTCTGCGGTCTCCGACCTCACCGCGCTGGCAAGCGTTTCTCCCGACCAGATTTTCCTGCAGTGGAGCGCGCCCGGCAACGACGGGACGATCAACGCGCTGAACGGGTCCTATGTCATCAAATACAGCTCCGTCGGCATCATCCGGGCCGCCGACTTCAATAATCCTCCGGCGGAACTCGCCGCGGTCACGGTGCTTCGCTCCACGAGCGCCGTTTCGTACGGCGCTCCCATTGGCATCAGCGTCACGGGACTCAAGATCGCGACGCGCTACTGGTTCGCATTGAAGTCCACAAACACATCGATGGTCAGCTCCGTCTGGAATTCATCGGCGGATGTCGCGACCGCGAACCTCGCCCTTTCGACGCGAACGCTCTCGCGGCCTCCCAACGTGCGGTTCTTCGCCGTGGGCGTCGATACCGCCAGCGCCATCTGGGACCTTGCGGCCGGAAACTCCTATGTGATGGCGATTTCAACGGATGAGAACTTCGCGGTCGTCACGAGCTCCGGGACGGGAGCGCTCGACCAGAACACGACCAGCTACGCGAACCTCCCGACCAACGCCACGTTCTACTTTAAGACAAAGCTCACGGGCGACCCCGACATCTTCTACAACGCGCCGGCCTCGACCCGGACAGGATACATCGGCGTCGGCTTCACGCAGATCAGCACCGGAACGATCAGCCTGTACTGGAACGCAGAAATCGGGAACGCGTACACCATGGCCCTTTCGACCGCGTCCGATTTCAGCGTGACGACGTCGTCCGGAACGGGCACATTGAATCAGAACACCACGACCTACGCCGCGCTGGCCCGCAACACTCTGTATTATTTCAGGGTGAAAAAAGCCCTGGGCCTGGACAGCAACTATTCCGACACGGTCTCAACGACAACTTTTGGACAGATGACGCTCACAGTCCACTCGGGCGGAGCGGGCATGTACACGACCATTCAGGCCGCCGTGAATGCGATTCCGGCCAGCATGGGGGACAACTATCTGATCAAGATTTTGGACCTGGGGCCGTACGTCGAGGACGTAACGGTTCAGGCCAAGAACACGAACGGATATCGCATCACGATCAGTTCCGCACCGGGGCTTCCGGACCTTCCCTCAGTTACGGCTACGAACGAGTTCACCATCAGGAACGCGAGCGTTTCAATTTTCGGGCTGAGGATCACCGGCTCGACCTCCAACGGAATCCGGATCGCATCGGGCAGTTATGAGGTGGCCGGGTCATCGATCTCCGGCAACGCATCGGCCGGCATTATCATAAACTCGGCGCCGACCCCGGGCGTCATCCGCAACAACTACCTTTTCAACAACAACACCGGCATCAGCATCTGGCAAAGCGGCGCGGCCCTGGTATCCTCCAACACGGCGCAAGGCAATACGTACGGAATCGTATTTGACCAGGCGTTGGCGGGATCCACCGTGCAGTACAACCTCGTGATTGACAACTCCATCGGCATCTATGCCACAAACGCCAAAGCAGGAGGACTCATCACCCACAACCGGATTTATTCGGGAATGGCAACGGGGACCCGCCAGAACGTTTATCTAAACGCATCAAACAATTTCATCGTCCGGAACAACGACATCCTGACGAATACGACCACCGGGGACCGCTACGGCATTTACCTCGTCAGCACCTCGAGCGGCGCGACCATCATCAACAACAACATCCTGCATGCCTACGGCGGATCGGGCGTCGGAGTGGATTATTGGGGAATTCATTTCGCTCTCGCCGCGGACCAGACCGGGGCCGTGGTGGACTATAACAACATCCACTATAAGGGAGCAGGCGGCACCACCTACATTGGACGCTGGGGCAGCGCGAACTATGCCACGCTTGCCACCTGGCAGTCGGCTTCGGGAGTGGACGTTCATTCCATTTCTTCCGATCCGCTCTACGCTTCCACGCAATCGGTCGCGACTCTGGACTTCCACCTTCCGTCGCCCGCGGGACGGTGGGACCCGGCCGCGCAGGGCTTCGTCACCACCGATTTCTCCACGTCGCCTTCGATCGATGCGGGCCACATCGATGACGACTATTCACTCGAACCCTCTTACAACGGTGAACGCATTAACCTCGGAGCTTACGGTAACACCGTTGAAGCTTCAAAAACCCCGCCGACTCAGGGCGGAGATCCTATCGCCGATCGCGTCCGGATCGTGGAAACCGCACAAACCTACATGTACCTGAAAGACGCTCTGGCGGAACTCGCCAACAACCGCTCACCCTTCACGCAGGACTACAGCGTCCGGATGTCTACCGGCACCCACTACAAAGTCGGCGCGGCCACGAGCACGATCAATACCAGCATGTATACCTTGACGATCGAGCGCGATCCGGGAGTCGTGCCTTCCACGGTCGTGATATCCGGGGACCGCGGCGACCCCTACGGCATCAATCAGGTCTTTACGCCCAACTCCAGGGTCATCGTCCGGGGACTCACGTTCGAGAATTTTGCCGACACGAACGAAATGGCGCTCCGCGTTACCAGCGGCACGGTGATCGTCGCATCCAACACGTTCACCAACAACTACAATGCGTTATTCCTCTGGGGCGCCTCTTCGGGCACACTGGTATCCTCGAACACGGTGACCGGATCTTCCAACGTCGGCCTGTACCTGTATTCGCTGCTGGGCGGCGTCACGGTCCAGCACAACACGCTTCTGGATAACGTCATCGCCATCTACCCGCAGCTCTCCGCGGCTGGAGGATTGATCGCGCGCAACCGCATCTATTCCGACACCGATTCCGGGACCCGCTACGGCATCAACCTGCAGGGCTCGCCCAACTTTATGGTGGCGCACAACGACATCGTCATGAACACTCTGAACAGCGTGCGTTACGCCGTTTACATTCAGGGAACGTCGAGCGCGACCACCCTGTCCAACAACATCATGCTCGATGCTTACGGCGGAGCGGGGTCGAACTCTTTCTACGGAATATATTTCGCCGCCGCGGCGGACCAAACGGCTTCATCGTCCAACTACAACGATATCCACTATACGGGAACCGGAGCAAACCAGGAAATCGGGCGCTGGGGATCGACCGCCTACGGGACGCTCGCGGCCTGGCAGAGCGCCTCCGGACAGGACGCGGTTTCCATTTCATCAAATCCTTTCTACGCCTCTACGCAGTCGGTCGCGTCGATGGATTTCCACCTGATGTCTCCGGCGGGCCGATGGGATCCGGCGACGCAAGGATTCGTCGCGACGGACGCGTCCACCTCTCCCGCCATCGACAGGGGGCACATAGACGATGACTATTCCATCGAGCCGTCCTACAACGGCGAGCGCGTCAACCTCGGATCTTACGGCAACACGAACCAGGCCTCCAAGACCCCGGCCGCGCACGGAGATCCCATTGCCGACCGCGTTCGGATCGTGGAAACGTCGCAGACCTACATGTACCTGAAGGACGCTTTGGCCGAGCTGGCCAACAATCGATCGCCCTTCACGCAGAATTACAGGGTCTGGATGTCCTCCGGGACGCACTATAAGGTAGGCGCCGCGACGGGCCCGATCAATACGGGAATGTACAGCCTGACGATCGAGCGCGATCCGGGCACCGTGCCGTCCACAGTCACGGTTTCGGGCGGACGCGGCGATCCCTACGGCATCGACCAGTCCTTCACGCCCAATTCCAGAGTTGTCATTCGAAACCTCGACTTCCAGGGCTTCGCCGACGCGGGGGAGGCGGCGGTCCGCATCACGAGCGGCTCCGTGATCATTGCATCCAACACGATATCCAACAATTATTACGGTATCAGTCTCTTTAACTCATCAACGGGGACTGCCGTATCTTCCAACACGGTGGTGGGCGGCACCTACGGCATCTACCTGAGCTCGGTTTCGGCCGGGGCGGCGGTATCATCGAACACTCTGCAGGGGAACACTTACGGCATATTCCTGGATGCTCTCAGGCAGGGCGCCACGCTTCATAACAATACCTTGCTCGACGGAACCTACGGCGTATTCGCGCGGAGCGTGAAGGCCGGCGCGCTCGCGGCCCATAACCGCATCTATTCGGACACGGACAATGAATCGCGTTTCGGATTTTACATCAGCGGATCGCCGAACCTCACCCTGAGGCACAATGATATCGTGATGAATTCGCTCAATGCCGACCGCTATGGAATATTCCTGATCGGCACGTCCAGCGCGACGACAATCGTCAACAATATCATCATCAATCCCTATGGAAGCGCGAGCAACGCGTTCTATGGATTCTACTTCAGCGCGGCGGGCGACCAAACCGGAACGGCGTCGAACTATAACAACATCTTCTACAATGGGTCGGGCATCAGCCATGAGATCGGGTTTTGGACCTCGGCGCGAGGCGACCTCTCCGCCTGGCAAAGCGCCACCGGACTGGACGCCAACTCCATTTCCTCCAACCCGCTCTACGCCTCAACGCAGTCGGTGGCGGCGCTGGACCTGCACCTGCGGTCAACGGCCGGCCGGTGGGACCCCGTCACGCAGGGGTTCGTCACGACCGATACTTCGACGTCGCCTTCGATTGACGCTGGCCACATGGACGACGTTTATGATCTGGAACCGACCTACAACGGAGAGCGCGTCAACCAGGGCTCTTACGGCAACACGCCGGAAGCTTCGAAAACGCCGGGAGGGACCGCTCCCATCGCAGGGCGCGTCACGATCGTGGAGACCGCTCAGAGCTTCACTTACGTGAAAGACGCGCTGGCAGAGCTTGCCAACAACCGCTCGCCTTTCACCCAGAATTACACGATCCGCATGTCCACCGGCACTCACTATAAGGTAGGAACGGCGAGCAACGTCATCGATACGGATGGATATACACTGGTCATCGAGCGTGACCCGGGCGCGGCGGCTTCCACCGTTACGATTTCCGGCGCCGCCGGACACACGGCGGGCATCGACCAGGTCTTCACCCCGGACTCCCGCGTGATCGTCCGCAACCTGACTTTCCAGAGCTTTTCGGGAACGGGTTACCCGGCGCTGCGCATTGCGAGCGCCACGGTCGTCATTTCATCCAATCATTTCCAGAACAATTACTACGGCGCCTACCTGATGGGATCGTCCCCGGGATCGTTCATTTCTTCGAACACAGCGACGGGCAATACGTACGGCATCTATCTGAACCACATTCAGGCGGGAGCAACCCTGCAGCACAATTCGATTCATGACAACACCAACGGCATCTACGCTCTCAACGTCGCCGCCGGCGCGCTGATCCGATACAATCAAATCTATTCCGATACCGACGCCGAGAGCCGCTACGGCATCTACCTCAACGCTTCCCCAAACTTCACACTGAGGCACAACGACTTGGTGATGAACTCCCTGAACGCCAACCGCTATGCGGCTTATTTCACAGGGTACTCCAGCGCGACAACCCTCGCAAACAATATCATCCTGAATGCGTACGGCTCCACGTCCAACACGTTCTACGGCCTGTTTTTCGCATCAACAAACGATCAGACGGCAACCTCATCCGATTATAACGATATCCATTTTATGGGATCAGGGGCCAGCCACGAAACCGGATATTGGAGTGGAATCGCGAGATCGAGCCTTTCGAATTGGCAGAGCGCCTCGGGATTGGACACCCATTCCATTGCCGCGGATCCGCTCTACGCGTCCACGCAGTCCGTCGCCACGCTGGACCTGCACCTGAAATCCCCGGCCGGACGCTGGGACCCGGCCGCATTAACGTTCGTAACGGTTGACGCCGCCACGTCGCCCGCGATCGACGCGGGGCACCTGGACGATCCCTATGACCTCGAGCCGTCGTACAACGGCGAACGCGTCAACCTGGGTTCTCACGGCAACACGGCCGAAGCGTCCAAAACGCCTTCAACCGTACTCGACCCCATCGCCGGGCGCGTCAGGATCGTGGAAACCTCCCAGACGTTCACGTACCTTAAGGACGCCCTGGCCGAGCTCGCCAACAACCGGTCGCCCTTCACGCAGAATTACACCGTGAGGATGTCCACCGGAACCCACTACAAGGTCGGCAAAGCCAGCAACGCCATCGATACGAACGGATATACGCTGATCATCGAGCGCGAAACGGGCGTGATCGGATCCACGGTCGTGATTTCCGGCTCGCGGGGAGATCCTTACGGCATCGACCAGGTGTTCACGGATGATTCTCAGGTCATCATCCGCAACCTGGCGTTCCAGGACTTCTCGGACTCGGGAGAGGCCGCGATCCGCGTGACCAGCGGCGCGGTCGTCATCACGTCCAACACGTTCCAGTCCAACTATTATCCGATTTACGTCTGGGGAACGGCGGCGGCGACGCGGATATCCTCCAACACGATCCTCGACAACACCTTCGGCATCTACGCCCTGAACGCGAAAGCCGGAGGACACATCCACCACAACCGCATCTACTCCGACACCGACGTCGAAACGCGCTACGGCATTTACCTGAACGGATCGCAGAATTTCACGCTCAGAAACAACGATGTCGTCATGAACTCGCTCAACGCCGACCGCTATTCGGTTTATTTCACCGGCACCTCCAGCGGGACCGCGCTTTACAACAATATTATCCTGAACGCATACGGTTCAACCTCCAATACGTTCTACGGCCTTTACTTCGCTTCAACGAACGATGAGACCGGCACGGTTTCGAACTATAACAACATTCACTACAAGGGCACCGGCGCCAGCCATGAAATCGGACTCTGGGGCGGCATCGCCCGGGCGACGCTTGCCAACTGGCGGACGGCGTCCGGCCAGGACGCGAATTCCATTTCCTCGGATCCGCTCTACGCATCCACAACGACGGTCGCGACCATCGACCTCCACCTTAAATCGACCGCCGGCCGCTGGAGACCCAACGCATTGGGCTTTACCATGATCGATACCTCTACGTCCCCGTCCATCGACAAAGGCCGCCTGGACGATCCCTACGATGACGAAACGTCATACAACGGAGAAAGAGTCGATCAGGGATCCTACGGCAACACGCCGGAGGCGTCGAAAACTCCGGCGGGAACCGAACCCATCGCAGGGCGCGTGACCATCGTGGAAACCGCGCAGAGCTACACGTACCTGAAAGACGCACTGGCCGAACTCGCCAACAATAAGAACCCATTTACGCAGAACTACACCATCCGGATGTCCACCGGCACGCACTACAAGACTGCCACGGCCTCGATGACTATCAATACCAACGGATACACTTTGACGATCGAACGCGACCCCGGCGTTGACGCTTCGACGGTCGTGATTTCGGGTGCGCGCGGCGACCTCGCGGGTATCGACCAGGTCTTCACGCCCAATTCGCGGGTGACCGTCAGAAATCTGAAGTTCCTGGGATTCGGATTGACCGGCAACACCGGCGTGAAGATCACCAGCGGCACCGTAAATATCTCGTCCAATACGTTCGAGTCCAATGACTACAGCATCGTGCTGTGGGGAACGTCGCCGGGCACTTTGGTTTCATCCAATACGTTCCAGACGCTCAACAACTACGGCATCCGTCTGGTCCAGATCGAGCAGGGGGCGACGATCCAGCACAACCGCTTCTCGCTGTGTTTCGTACCCATCTATGCCCTGAATTCCAAAGGCGGCGCCTTCATCACCCGCAACCAGATATTTAATCCGGTCATCGGCAATACCATGATCGGCATTTACCTCGACGCCTCACCCAATTTCACGATTACGTATAACGATATTGTCACGGACGCGACCAACGGCCCCAAATACGGAATTACCCTCGTGAACACGTCCAGCGGCGCGCGCATCAACAACAACATTATCCTCGATATCGGCGTGGCGGGGAGCAGCGCGTACTACGGCATCTACTTTACTGCGGCGGCGGACCAGGTCGGCGCGGTTTCCAACTTCAATAACATTCACTATAAAGGAAGCTCCAACAAACGGGTCGGCTTCTGGGACGCAGCGAACCAGGCGGCGCTGTCCAACTGGCAGAGTGCTTCGGGACAGGATGCCAACTCCATATCGATGGATCCGCTCTACTACTCTACCCAGTCCGTTGCGACGCCCGATTTTCACCTGCAGTCAACTGCAGGGCGCTGGGACCCGGCCGTTCAGGGCTTTGTCACAACGGACGTCTCCACGTCCCCGTCCATCGACGCGGGAGACTTTGACAGCTCCTTTGCCAACGAGCCCTATTACAACGGCGAGCGCGTGAACCAGGGATCCTACGGCAATACGTTCGAAGCCTCCAAATCCACACTCACTGCTTTCGGAGAGCCCATCGCGGGCCGCGTGCGGATCGTGGAAACCGCCCAGACTTTCACATATCTTGACGAAGCGCTGAACGAGCTCGCGAATAACCGTTCACCCTTCAGCCAGAACTATACGGTGCGCCTCTCCACGGGCCAGTACAACGAGATGGCCGCCGCCACCGGCGCCATCAACACCAACGGATACACTCTCACCATCGAGCGCGACCCGGGCGTGCCGTCCTCCACCGTCACGATCTCGGGCGCCAGCGGCCACACGCGCGGCATCGACCAGGTCTTCACGGACAACTCCCGCGCCGTTATCCGCAACCTCACCTTCCGGGATTTCTCGGACACGAACGAGGCAGGCATCCGCGTCACCAGCGGCACAATCATCATCACGTCCAATACGTTTTCCAACAATGGCCACGGAATCTACCTTTGGGGGGTTGCGGCGGGGTCCGAGATTTCGTCCAACACCATCGTTGACAGCAACTACGGAATTTACGCCCTGAACTCCATGAACGGCGGGGTGATCAACCACAACAGGATTTATTCGGACACGGACAACGCCCTCCGCTACGGAGTCTATCTGAACGCTTCGCCCAACTTCACCATCCGGAACAACGATATCGTGATGCACACACAGAACGCGAACCGCTACGGCATCGTCCTCATCAACAACTCCAGCGGCACCGCCATTACCAGCAACATCATACTGGACATCGAGGGAACCTCGAGCGTGAGCTTCTACGGGATCTACGTGTCGGCCGCGGGGGACCAGACCGCGACTTCGTCCAACTACAACAACATCCACTACAAGGGCTCGAGCTTCAAGAACATTGGTTACTGGACATCGGGAAGGACGACGCTTTCCAGCTGGCAGACCAATGCCGGGCAGGACCTGAATTCCATTTCGCTGGACCCGCTTTACTACTCAACGCAGTCCGCATCAACGTTGGACCTCCATCTGAAATCGCCCGCCGGACGCTGGGACCCCTCGGCTCTCAGTTTCGTCACCACCGACGTCTCCACATCCCCTTCGATCGACTTCGGCGATGTGTCGGCAGCGTTCAGCAGCGAACCCTCGTACAGCGGCGACCGGATCAATCAGGGCTCTTACGGAAACACGTTCGAAGCATCGAAGAGCACAATGCCGGCCATCGGCCTGCCCATCGCGGGCCGCGTGCGGATCGTGGAAACCGCCCAGACTTTCACTTATCTCGACGAAGCGCTGAACGAGCTCGCGAATAACCGTTCACCCTTCAGCCAGAACTACACGGTGCGCCTCTCCACGGGCCAGTACAACGAGACGGCCGCCGCCACCGGCGCCATCAACACCAACGGATACACCCTCACCATCGAGCGCGACCCGGGCGTGCCGTCCTCCACCGTCACGATCTCGGGCGCCAGCGGCCACATGCGCGGCATCGACCAGGTCTTCACGGACAACTCCCGCACCGTTATCCGCAACCTCACCTTCCAGGATTTCTCCGACGCCAACGAGAGCGGCCTGCGCATCACCAGCGGAGCGGTCGTCATCACATCCAACACTTTTGTGAATAACAATTACGCGATGTACGTCTGGGCGGCGGCCGCGGGAAGCGAAATCTCCTCCAACACCCTCGTAGACAACAACTTCGGCATATACGCCCTGAACTCCATGAACGGCGGGGTGATCAACCACAACAGGATTTATTCGGACACGGACAACGCCCTCCGCTACGGAGTCTATCTGAACGCTTCGCCCAACTTCACCATCCGGAACAACGATATCGTGATGCACACACAGAACGCGAACCGCTACGGCATCGTCCTCATCAACAACTCCAGCGGCACCGCCATTACCAGCAACATCATACTGGACATCGAGGGAACCTCGAGCGTGAGCTTCTACGGGATCTACGTGTCGGCCGCGGGGGACCAGACCGCGACTTCGTCCAACTACAACAACATCCACTACAAGGGCTCGAGCTTCAAGAACATTGGTTACTGGAATTCGGGGAGGTCTTCGCTCTCCAGCTGGCAGACCAACTCGGGACAGGATCCACACTCCATTTCCATGGACCCGCTTTATTACTCGACTCAGTCCATCGCGGTGCTCGACCTGCACCTGAAATCGCCCTCTGGCCGCTGGGACCCCGCCGCTCAAAGCTTCGTCACCACCGACGTCTCCTCGTCGCCCTCCATCGATTTCGGGGACCTGACGGCTCCGTTCAATGTCGAGCCTTCCTATAACGGCGACCGAATCAACCAAGGCTCTTACGGAAACACGTTCGAAGCATCGAAGAGCACAATTCCAGCTATCGGCCTGCCCATCGCGGGCCGCGTGCGGATCGTGGAAACCTCGCAGACCTTTACCTATCTCGACGAAGCGCTGAACGAGCTCGCGAATAACCGTTCACCCTTCAGCCAGAACTACACGGTGCGCGTCTCCACGGGCCAGTACAACGAGACGGCCGCCGCCACCAGCGCCATCAACACCAGCGGATACACTCTCACCATCGAGCGCGACCCGGGCGTGCCGTCCTCTACCGTCACGTTCTCAGGTGCGAGCGGCCACACCTTCGCCATCAACCAGAACTTCACACCCGAATCGCGCGTCGTCATCCGCAACCTGACATTCCAGGATTTCAGCGCCACCAACAACGGCGCCATCCGCATCGCGAGCGCAGCCGTCATCATCACCTCCAACACGTTCGATAACAACTACCACGGCGCTTATGTCTGGGGACTGGCCGCCGGGTCCGTCATATCCTCGAACACGTTCACCACCAGCGTTTACGGCCTCTACGCCAACAACTCGCCGGCCCCGGTGACGGTCAGCGGCAACCGGATCTATTCCGGCACCGATGGAACCGTCCGCACGGGCATCTACCTCAACGCTTCGCCCAATTTCAACCTCACGAACAATGACATCGTCATAAACTCGGTCGGAACCACCCGTTACGGCCTCTATCTGGTGAACGGGTCCAGCGCCACAACCCTCTCGAACAACATCATACTCGACGCCAATGGCGGCACGGGAAACTCGTCCTACGGGATCTATATCTCCGCGGCGGCCGACAACACCGGCTTTACTTCCAATTACAACAACATCCACTACAAGGGTTCCACTTCGAAATACATCGGCCGGTGGGGCGCGGGAACGTCTCATTCGACCCTGGCCAGCTGGCAGAGCGCTTCGGCGCAGGACGCGAACTCCATTTCGCAGGACCCGCTCTATCAATCCACCCAGTCGGCGGCCGCGCTCGACCTGCACCTGAAGTCTCCCGCAGGCCGCTGGGACCCCGCTTCTCAAAGCTTCGTCACCACCGACGTCTCCACGTCGCCCTCCATCGACTTCGGAGACGTGACGTCGCCGTTCTCCAATGAACCTTCTTACAACGGCGAGCGCATCAACCAGGGCTCTTACGGAAACACGTTTGAAGCTTCCAAGAGCACAGTGCCGGCCACGGGCCTGCCCATCGCGGGACGCGTGCGGATCGTGGAAACCGCCCAGACTTTCACCTATCTAAAAGAGGCCCTGGCGGAACTTGCCAATAACCGTTCGCCTTTCAGCCAGAACTACAGGGTCTGGATATCAACCGGCCAATACAAAGAAATAGCTTCGGCCTCCGCAACGATCAACACAAACGGTTACACGCTGACCATCGAACGCGACCCAGCCGTCCCGGGATCCACGGTTGTTTTCTCCGGTTCGGGCGGCCACACCTTCGCCATCAACCAGAACTTCACATCCGAATCGCGCGTCGTCATCCGCAACCTGACATTCCAGGATTTCAGCGCCACCAA
>CAZFYO010000005.1:0-7138 GCA_964523525.1 uncultured Elusimicrobia bacterium | reverse complement strand
CCGAATCGCGCGTCGTCATCCGCAACCTGACATTCCAGGATTTCAGCGCCACCAACAACGGCGCCATCCGCATCGCGAGCGCAGCCGTCATCATCACCTCCAACACGTTCGATAACAACTACCACGGCGCTTATGTCTGGGGACTGGCCGCCGGGTCCGTCATATCCTCGAACACGTTCACCACCAGCGTTTACGGCCTCTACGCCAACAACTCGCCGGCCCCGGTGACGGTCAGCGGCAACCGGATCTATTCCGGCACCGATGGAACCGTCCGCACGGGCATCTACCTCAACGCTTCGCCCAATTTCAACCTCACGAACAATGACATCGTCATAAACTCGGTCGGAACCACCCGTTACGGCCTCTATCTGGTGAACGGGTCCAGCGCCACAACCCTCTCGAACAACATCATACTCGACGCCAATGGCGGCACGGGAAACTCGTCCTACGGGATCTATATCTCCGCGGCGGCCGACAACACCGGCTTTACTTCCAATTACAACAACATCCACTACAAGGGTTCCACTTCGAAATACATCGGCCGGTGGGGCGCGGGAACGTCTCATTCGACCCTGGCCAGCTGGCAGAGCGCTTCGGCGCAGGACGCGAACTCCATTTCGCAGGACCCGCTCTATCAATCCACCCAGTCGGCGGCCGCGCTCGACCTGCACCTGAAGTCTCCCGCAGGCCGCTGGGACCCCGCTTCTCAAAGCTTCGTCACCACCGACGTCTCCACGTCGCCCTCCATCGATTTCGGAAACCCGGCACACGTCTATGGTAACGAGCAGGACTATAACGGCGAACGCATCAACCAGGGCTCTTACGGCAACTCTTTTGAAGCCTCCAAATCCACCCCGACCGCTGCTGGACCGCCGATCGCGGGGCGCATCCGCATCGTGGAACTTGGGCTATCGTACATGTATCTGGACGACGCTTTGACGGAATTGGCAAACAACCACAACCCGTTCAGCCAGAACTACACCATCTGGCTCTCCACCGGAGTCTATTACGGCGTCGCGAGCGCCAATGCCATCGACACGAACGGATTTACGCTCACCATTGAGCGCGACCCGGGCGCAGCGCCCGAGACCGTCGTGCAATTCTCCGGCGACCACGGAGACGTCGCTGGTATCGCCCAGGGTTTCACGGCGAATTCCGACTCCCGCCTGGTCATCCGCAACCTCACCTTCCTTAACTATACGGGGACCAGCAACTACGGCGTATCGATCGGCAGCGCGCAGGTGACCATCACCTCCAACACGTTCCAAAACAACTACACCGGCATCAATTTGAACAAGGCGCATCCCGGTTCGCTGATATCTTCAAACACGTTCATCACCCACTCGAACGTTGCCGTTCGCTTGTACCACCTGAAAGCGGGGAGCACCGTCCAATACAACTCGTTCGCGGACGTATGGATCGGGATCTACGCCAACTATTCCAATGGCGGCGGACTCATTTCGCACAACAGGATCCATTCAGGGTCCGCCAGCGGCATACGGTACGGCATCGACCTTCAACGGTCTCCGAGCTGGCGCGTGTACAACAACGACGTCATCATGGATAGCGCCAACGGCGACCGGACCGGTATCTTGATGCTGACAACCTCGACCGGCACCGTCATCCGCAACAACATCATTTCGGACATCTCGGCGACCGGAACGAACATTTTCGTGGGAATCGACTTCAACAGCGCGGCCGACCAAACCGGCGCGTCCTCGGATTACAACACCATCTTCATCAATGGAGCGACCAGCAAGTACTACGGATCCTGGAATTCCGTCAACCAGGCAACCCTTCCGGCCTGGCAGAGCGCCTCGAGCCTGGACGCGAACACGCTTTCCAAGAACCCTCTCTACTACTCAACGGTTACCGCGACCGCGATGGACCTCCACTTGAGGTCCACCGGAGGGCGCTGGGATCCCGCCGGCCAATCGTTTGTAGTCACGGACAGCACGACGTCTTCGGCGATCGACGCCGGCGACCCGGCTCACTCATACATCCTCGAGCCCTCGCCGAACGGCGCGCGGATCAACCAGGGATCCTACGGTAACCGTCCTGAGGCCTCGAAAAGCGTGGGCGCAGTGACCAATCTATCCTTCTTCGCCGTCGACTCCACCTCCGTGAGCGCCCGCTGGGACCTGAACGCGGGGAATTCCTACCTCATGGTCATCTCATCGGTTTCCGACATGAGCGTCCTGATATCCTCCGCGGTCGGAAACGTCAATCAAAGCACGGTCAGCTACTCCCCTCTGCAGACCGGGACGACTTACTATTTCAAGGTCAAAATTTCGACCCACGGCGACGGTTTCTACAGCGCCGTCATCACGACGGCCACTCCGGCGTTCAGCAGTATCCTCACGGTCAAATCGGGCGGCGGGGCGATGTACACCACGATCCAGGGAGCCGTGGACGCCATTCCGGCGGACATGACCACGGACTACAAAGTCCTCGTGCAGGACGTCGGACCCTATAACGAAAGCGTGCGAGTGGAAGGAAAAACAAACAACGGATACCGGATACTGATCACGTCGGACACGGGCCTGGCGAACAGCCCTCTCGTGGCTTCCTCGGCGGGGGCGTTCGAGGTGATGCAGGACAGCGTCACGATCCTCGGCTTCCGGATCAACGGGACGAGCTCCGGGTTCGGCGTGCGCGCGTCCTCGGGCAGCTTTGAGCTGGCGCGCTCCTCCATCTCGGGCTCGGCGCACGGCGTTTACGTCAGCACGGTTCAGGCGGGCGTTACCCTCCGGGACAACACGATCGTCAACAACACGCACGGCATTTACGTGATCGGCAGCAAGGCGGGCGTGAGCATCATCAACAACCGGATTTACACCGACCTGGCCAACCAGGTCCGCTACGGCATCTACCTGAACGCGTCCCCGAACGCGGTGATCCGCAACAACGACGTACTCGTGAACACGAGCAATAATTTCCGCTACGCGATCTATCTTGTGAACACCTCGAGCGCCGCGGCCATCACCAGCAACGTCATCCTCGACGCCTACGGCGGCGCGGTCGGCAACTGGTTCTACGGCCTCTACTACGCGGCGGCTCAGGACCAGACGGCGGCAGTCTCGAACTATAACAACATCAGCTATAAGGGATCGACCAGCAAATTTATAGGATTGTGGGGCGGGGCGCACACCACGCTTTCAAGCTGGCAGAGCGGCTCGAGCCTGGACGCGGGGTCCATCTCGTCCGATCCGCTCTTCTACTCCACAGGGTCCACGACGCTGGATCTGCATCTGAAGTCGGCCTCGGGACGCTATGACCTGGCGGGACAAAATTTCGTGACGACGGACGTTTCGACCTCGCCTTCCATCGACACGGGCGATCCTTCGGCGTCCTATGCCAACGAGCCGTACTACAACGGAACGCGCATCAACCAGGGATCCTACGGAAATACCGCGGAGGCCTCCATATCACCGCCGCCTTTGGGAGGGTTCAACCGCGTGTTCGTCGTGGAGACCGCGCAATACTATAACCACCCGCACGAAGCGCTCGACGCCGTCGCCGCTCTGAGCCCGTTCGCGCAGGACTACACGATCTGGCTTTCCACCGGCATTTACTACGTCGCCGGGGCCGCGGGGTCGGCGATCAACACCAACGGTTACCGCCTGACGATCGAGCGCAACCCGGGCGCGGACTATGGAAACGTCACTCTCTCGGGCGCGCAGGGCGCGTCCGCGGGACTTAGCCTTTCCTTCGCGGGAGACTCGCGCGCGACCATCCGGAACCTCGCATTCCAGGATTACTCCTCCGCCGGCTTCAGCGCGATCCGCATTTCGAGCGGATCGGTGCTCATCGCCTCCAACACGGTTCGGGGCAGCTACTACGGCATGACGCTCGACGCCCTGCGGGCGGGCTCGACCGTCCAGGACAACAACGTGCTCGATAACGCTTACGGAATTTACGGACAGAGCTCCAAGGTGGGCGCTCTGCTGACCGGCAACCGCATCTACTCGGATACGGCGGCGGCGACCCGCTACGGCATCTACCTGAACGCTTCGCCCAATTTCACGATCAAAAACAACGACGTGGTGATGAACACGGTCAACGCGTTCCGCTACGGCATCTACTTCATCAACTCTTCGAGCGCCCCGGCGATCTCGAACAACATTATCATCGATATGGCGGGAACGGGAACCAACTGGTTCTACGGCTTCTACTTCAGCGCGGCCGCGGACCGGACTTCAGTGGCCTCGAACTACAACGATATCCACTATAAGGGATCGGGCAACAAGTTCATCGGCCTCTGGGGCGGAAACGCGGTCACGCTCAGCGACTGGCAGACCGCGGCTACTCAGGACGCGAACTCCCTTTCGCAGGATCCGCTCTACTATTCCACGGCTTCCGCCAACGCGCTCGACCTGCACCTGAAATCTCCGGGCGGACGCTATGATCCGGCGACCCAGGCATTCGTGACGACCGATCCTTCGGTTTCGACCAGTATCGACGCCGCCAACCCGGCGGATACCTTCGCTTCCGAAACCAATCCCAACGGCAACCGCCGGAACCAGGGTTCTTATGGCGACCATCCCGAAGCCTCGCGGAGCGACTCGAATGTACTGAATCTTTCGATCTTCGCCGTGGCCGTGGGTTCCGTGAGCGTCCGCTGGGACCTGACGCCTGGACGCGCTTACACGATGGCAATTTCCTCTCTCCCCAACCTCAGCGTGCTGACTTCGTCCGGAACGGGCGCGCTGAACCAGAACACCACCAGCTACGCGAACCTGATGGCCAACGTCACGTATTACTTCAAGACCAAAATTTCCTCGGATGCGGACCTGCTCTACAGCGCGATCGCGGCGACGCCGACCCTGGCTGCGATCCCGTCCACCACGACGTTCGCGGCCGCCGACGTCTGGGGAACTTCCGTCACGTTCCGTTGGCTGCAGACCAACAACAGCACGTCCACTTATTACGAGACGCAGGCCTCCACCTCCTCCGATTTTGTTATCAATAGCTCGACCGCGACGAACGGCGGATTGTTCATAACGACTGCGAGCCTGGCCAACAACACGACCTATTATTTCCGCGTCCGGGCGCGCAACTATCAAATGATTTATTCCTCCTGGTCGGCGGTCGCCAGCACGACCACGCGCCCCGCGGATGCCGTCATCGGATACAAGTACTGGACCGGCGCGGGCGCGGACAACAACTGGAACACCGCAGGAAACTGGAGCCCCAGCGGAGCGCCGAACAATCTTCAGGTGGCCGTTTTCGACGGCCTGAGCGGGGGAAGCTCGCGCAAGAACAGCGACATCAACACAAACATCGACGTCTCCGGCATCAAAATCATGAGCTCTTACACGGGAACCGTCCGGCAGCTCTCCGGCTTCACGATCGACATCGGCACGAACAGCTATACGCAATCGGTGAGCACGTTCATCGGCGGCGACGGCAACATCGTGATCGACAGGGGCGACTTCAACCTGAACGGCGGTTCGTTCACGGCGACGTCAGCCATTCTGACGATCATGTCTGACGACGGCGCGGTCGAGCCCCGTTTCAATCTCCTCGCCGGATCAACTTTCGCCCACAACGCCGGCACGGTGGACATCTATAACAACAGCGGCGTAACGTCCCATCTCTCAGCGCAGGCGACCTTCTATAATCTGCGGCTGCGCCAGCGCTGGAACAACAACGTGATCCGGGTCTCGACCGATTCCGTCATGACCGTCTCCAGCAACGTCGCGATCATTGATGAGCTGGCGACCGCCAACCTGAATACCTACATGAACGGAGGCAGAATCCACTTGAAAGGCCATCTGCTGGTGACCGGCGGCGGACTCGCCGGCAACACGCTCATCGTGATGGATGGAACAGGAAACCAGACGATTGCCGGAGGAAACATCATAGACCCGGTGGCTGGAAGCGGATACCGGATCCCGTCGCTGCAGATCAACAAGCCCTCCGGAACGCTGGACTTCGCTTCGACGGTCCTGCTGGGATCGACGTTTAATTACGTGACGGGATCGATCGATCAGAGCACCGGAACGCTGGGATTCCTCGGCAGCCCGCTCATCGTTGCCACCGTACCCGTGACGCTTCCCAACGTGCGGTTCGACTACCAGTTCAACAACAACGTTTTCACCCTGTCCACGGGCTCCGTCATCAACGTAACGGGGAACATGGGGATATACGATAAGTTCAGCAGCGGAAACGCGTTCAATACGCTCGAGCAGGGCAGGATCCACCTGCGCGGGGATCTGATCGTCACAGGAAACGGCCTGGGCGGCAGCACGGTGTTGTCGATCGACGGATCGGGCGACCAGTCGATCACCGGAGGAGTCATCGGAAACCCGGAAGACGGGGATGGGTTCCGGGTCCCGGTGCTCGAGATCAACAAACCGTCCGGCTATCTGACTTTCGTCCACACCACGCTGGCGAACCATTTCAATTACCTTCGCGGCGGCATCGTAACGAGCACGGGAACCCTGGGATTCGTCGCGGGCGCAAACGACGTCACCGTGATCACCGCCACGCACCCCGTAACGCTCCCCAGCGTGGTCTTCGCGAGCATCTGGGGCAATAAAACTTTTGTTCTTTCCAGCGGAACCGCCTTCACGGTCGCGGGGAACTTCACAAACTACGACCACCATTGCAACGGCTCGAACAATGTGATCGTGGGAACGGGACCGATCACGGTGCTGGGCAATATGTCTATCAACTGCGGCGGACTCGGAGGCAGCGCCGGGCTTCTGCTCGGCGGCACGAGCAATCAGGTCCTGTCCCAGTATGGGACGAACTTCCCGACCGGGACCGTGACGATCGACAAGGCCGCCGGAACGCTGACACTCGGTTCGACGCTGACACTGACCTCGGCGGGTCAAAATCTGAACTTTATATCGGGAACCGTCAACATGTCCACGTACGGCATCGTGGTTTCGAGCGACCTCGTCATCGGCGGCACGCTCAACCAGGGCGGAGCCAACATCCAGGTCACGAACGGCAGCATTCGCGTGAACCCGGCCGGAAACTGGGTGAACATCTCAACCGGCGATGTGTTCCTCATCGGCGGCGCGAGCATCACCAACAACGGCAACATCCAATTTGACGGAGCGCCGGCCGGCACCGGCGACGCGGACCGGATCCAGCTGGCGCGCATCAGCGGCACGCCGCCCGTGCG
>CAZFYO010000004.1:3297-244764 GCA_964523525.1 uncultured Elusimicrobia bacterium | reverse complement strand
CTTGCCACCGTGAGTCTCGACGATCTTGTTGACGATGGCCAGCCCCAGCCCCGTCCCCTTCACCTTGGTCGTAAAGAGCGGCTCGAAGATCTTGTTCAGGTCCTCTTCCTTGATGCCGGCGCCCGTATCGCGGATCACGGCCTCCACGCCCTTGTCGACGGTCCGGGTCTCGACCTGGAGCGTTCCCCCGTTCGGCATGGCTTCGACGGCGTTGTTGATCAGGTTGATAAAGACCTGCCGGAGCCGCTCGGGATCGGCATGTATGACGGGCAAGGTTTCCAGGTATTTCTTCTCGTAAGCGATCTTGTTCGGGATCGAAATGATGTCGGCCGCGGACCGGATCACGGCGTTCAGCTCGGTGGCCAGGGGGTTGATCTTGCTGGCGCGCGAGAGCTCGAGGAGATCGTTGGAAATATTGATGGTCGTCTTGATCTCGTTTTCCGCCACCGCGATCATCTGCGCGATGGATTCGCGGGTGGCATCGTCCTGTTTTTTAGAAAGCTGGGACTTGATGAAATAGACCGCGTTCTTGATCGCGGCGAGCGGATTGCGCAGCTCGTGACCGACGCCGGCGGCCATCTGCCCGATGGCCGCGAACCGCTCGGTCTGGATAATCTTTTCCTGCGCGACCTTCAGCTGGGTCATCATGGCGTTGAAGGTGTAAGCCAGGAAGCCGAACTCGTCGCGGGAATGGATCTCGACCTGCGACGAGAGGTTGCCCTTGCCGATGTCCTCGGAAGCGCGGGTCAGTTTCTGGATGGGCGTCATGAGCCGCCGGCTTGCAAACAGCGCCAGCAGCAGCGAAAGCCCGACTCCGATCACGCCCGCGCAGCTGACGAGCAGGATCGACCTGACCTTGGCGCTCCGGGCGCGTTCCGCCGGCAGGAAGACCGCGAGCTGGAGGTTCACCGAACCCACGTCGAGGTTTTTGATGCCGAGGATCACGGGCTTGCCGCCCCACTCGATCTCGCGGTTATAGACGGTGCCTTTAAGAATTTTCACCCATTCCGGGTCTGTGACGGTCAGCGTAAAAAATTCGGTGATCTTTTCTGTCGATTCCTTCAGCGTGTGGGCGACCACTTCCCCGTTGGACAGCAGGCAGAATTCGACGCCCGAGGCCTGGTTCAGCTCGCGGAAGAACCGCCCGTCGAAATAGAAACCCATCACGATCACGCCGGGCCGGGCGTTGGAAATTTTTGGGAGGAGCGTCACCACCTCGATCGCGGCGCCGTCGGCGCGCTGGCCGATGCCGATGAGCGAAACGTCCTCTTTCCGCGATTTCTGCACGATCAGGCTCTGTGCCAATGGTGACGCGGACCGCCGCGATCCGCCGTAGGGCGAGTCCATGCTGAACACGACCGAACCTTCCCCGTTCACCACTTCCAGGATATCGAGTTTCAACCCCTTCTGGATCGAGCCGCCGATGTGCCGGAGGAGCTCCCAGTTGCCTTTCTCGACGGAAAGCGGGATGGCGGGATTGCTGATGGCCAGAAACGAATAGGAGAAGATGGCGTCGATTTTATCTTTGACGAGGAGATTGGTCTGGTCAAGCACTTCGAGGCTTTTCTGTTTAAGCTCCGCTTCCATCGCGTCCGAAACGACGCGCGCCGACCAGAACGTGGACAGTCCCAGCGGCACCAGGGCGCAGAACAGAGCGAAGATCAGGAATTTGGTCCTCAGCAGCATCTTGCGTCGAGTATAGGCGAAATACGCCAAACTTCAAGTGCGGAAAGGAAGTAGTTTTAAGGAAGGGAAATGACTATAATTAGGATGGTTTTCTCAGGGCCCGCACCCCTTCTTATTCCTTCAGATGAAGGAAGGGCACGGGCCCCGAAAGCCTAAGAAATTTTCAAAATGTTTTCGGGGCCCGTAGCTCAGGTGGATAGAGCATCTGCCTTCTAAGCAGAGGGTCGTGCGTTCGAATCGCGCCGGGCCCACCCACCTTTTGAAAACTTCATGGGCTTGTGGGCCCGGTACCTTTCCCTAATTTCCAGGAATCAGAAAAGGTGCCGGGACCAATCAGTTTTTTCGGCGGAGAAGCCGCCAGTCGGAAAGGCGCTCCACGCGGGGATCGGCGGCGACATCCAGCGGAAACTTCTCGGCGGTCCAGACGGTTTCGTAATGTTGCGGCAGATAATCCTCGAACAGCGGTTTGTAAAATTCGGCGTTGCCGGTCAGCGACGTCAGCGGATTGTAGAGCACCCATCCCACCTTTTTATCTTCCAGCGTTTGAATCACAACCTGTAAATCTTCCTGCGTGGTTTCAAGTCCCTGGTCAAAGGATGTGACGCGCGCGGGCGGCCGCCGGCCCGTCAGCACGTAGAAACAGCTGTTGGGATAAACGAAAACGCTGTCTTCCTTCGGGATCATTTTATCGGCCTCAAGGTGAATCTCGGCCTCCTTAATGTAATCCATGGGCGCGTAAATGCCGCCCAGCCGCTCAAACGGAACGGGATACTTGCAGATATTCCAGCGGTGGGAGATCCGGTTCGTGGCGAGAAAAAGCGCGGCGAAACCCAGCGCGGCCAGGCGCGGAATCCAGACTTTCCAATCCGCCTTTTGCAGCGCCCAGAGAAAGATGATTCCGAGCGCCGCGCCCAGAAACGCCTGCTGATAGTAAAAGTTTCCCCCCACCTGCGACAGAGTCCCGCCGAAATGGCAGGCTAAAATGAAGAGCGCCGCCGACGTCAGAAAATAACGCCGCTGTCCCGCGGGTTCCCGCAGATCCAGCTTCCATCCGCAATAAACCGCCGCGAAGTAGGCCGCAAAAAACAGTTTCACCACTTTCCGGTCGAGATCGAAGAACATCAGATAGAACCGGCTGATAAACGAACCGCGATATGACGACTGCCGGCTGAAAGGATAGACCAACAACCAGTCGATGGACGTTTTGAACGCGCCCCGCGCCGCCTGATAGCCGAAAAACGCCGCGAATGGCAGGAAACAACCGAGTCCGTAAACGAGCGTGCGGCGGATTTTATCCTTGATCGTGGATTCTTGCAGCCAGAAGAACGGCAAACCCGAAACGACGGCCAGGGCCCCCACGTTTTGCTTCGTCAGAAAACAGAGTGAGGCCATTGCGCCCGCGATCAGCGGCAGGGCATTGCTTTCGGCGCGGCGCGAAGCGGCGTAAAGCGCGAAGAGCTGAAGCCAGGCGAATAAAAACGGATCGTTGTCGTACCAGGGCATCGGCAGATGGAGGCCCGGCGACCAGATCAGGATCACCGGCATTATAAAAATCAGGGAAGGGAGCGCGAGGCGCAGGATTTTGCGGCAGAAGAACAGCGCCGCCATGCAGAAGAGCGCGTTTTCGACTGCGATGAAGTATTTGCAGTACTCGGCGGTGACGCCGAAGATCTTGAACCCCAGCGCCTGCATGAGGAACGTGACGGGAGGCGTGAGCGCTGAAAAGTCGCGGTAGGGAACCTGCCCGATGGAAAGGCGGTAACTGCGGTCCAGCATCTGGCTGATGTCCACGATCGCCATGCCGCGCCAGGCGCAGGCAAGGCTGACCGCGAATGCGATCAGGCCAAAAATAATATAGATGGTTTTTTCTTTGGGGCTGCAGTCGGCGGAAGCGCCGGAGCTAGCGGCTGCGGCTGTTCCAGCGGATGATGTCATCGATTTTATCTTGAAGGGTCCAGCGCGGGCGGTACCCGAGTTCTTTTTTGATGCGGGAAATATCGGCGATACTGCTCGAAGGCTCGCCCGCCTGCAGCGGTCCGTGCTTCAATTTCAATTTGGGGTTGATGCGCTTCACCAGCAGCCGAGCCACGTCATTGACGGACATTCCCTTCCCCGTTCCAACGTTAAAAATGCCCTGTTTGATGGATTTTTTCATCGCGAGCATGTTGGCCTGCGCGATGTCGAGCACGGAAACAAAATCGCGCACCTGCTTGCCGGATCCAAATATCGTCGGGACTTTTCCCGCCAGAAGCGCATTGATGAAAATCGTGATGACGCCGACGTAAGGCGTCAGCGTCTGGCGCGTGCCGAACGTGTTGAAGTAGCGGAGCGCCACCGTATCGATGCCGTAAAGCGCGCCCATCTGCAAAACGTATTTCTCGCCGGCGAGTTTGGCGATGCCGTAGGGCGACGTGGGCTCGGTCGGATGATTTTCGTTGATCGGCAGTTTCACCGCGTTGCCGTAAACCGCCATGGACGAAGCGTAAACGATTTTCTTGATTTTAAACTTGCGCGCCGCCTCCACCGCCTTCAGCGTTCCCAAAAAATTGATCTGCGCGTCGTCCAGAGGCTCCTTCACGGAGTTCCGGATGCTGACCCGCGCCGCTTCGTGAAACAAAATGTCGGCGCCCGCAAACGCCCTGGCGATTGCGGCGTTATCCATGATATTTCCCTTGATAAACCGGGCGCGCGCGGGGATATTGGTGATTTTCCCCATCGAAAGATCGTCCAGCACGGTGACTTTAACGCCGTTTTCGATGAGGTCCTGCGCGATATGGGAGCCGATAAAACCGGCTCCTCCGGTCACGACGGCTTTGCGGTAGGCGGGCATGGCGGTTATTCCTCGGCGGACTTGAACGACTCGCAAGCCACGACGGTCTTGCCCGCGACGATCTTGCAATCGATGTCGGCGCGCCCGGTGACGACGCTGTTGTCGAGAATCACGGAGTCGGTGATGGTGACCGGATGGGAAATCCTGACGTTTTTGCCGATGACGGAATTTTTGAGCACGACGCCCTTGTGCAGTTTGGAATTCTGGCCGACGGCGAAGCGCTTGCCCTTGCGCTTCAGCCACATGCTGTTGCAGCGGATCAGATCGTAGGGCACCGTGACGTTCATGTCCCACTGCACCACGTTGGCAATGCGCACGCGCGCGCCGTCTTCAATCAAAATCTGGATCGCGTTGGTGATTTCATACTCGTCGCGCATCGCGGTCCGCGGCGTGCGGCGAATCGCGTCAAAAATCGCCAGATCAAACAAATAAATGCCGCAGCCCTTCAAATTGTTCGTCAGGTAGCGCGGCTTTTCGATCACGCGCTTTACTTTATCCTTCCCCGACAAAATCACGGCGAAATTTCTCTTGATGAACTCCGGCACCGGCTCTTTTTTAACCGCCAACACCGCGGCCGCCTTCTGTTTATCAAAAATCTGTTTCATCTGCTCGAGTTTTTGAGGGATGATGAAAATATCGCCCAAAAAGATCATCATGGGTTTGGTGATATATTTTTCGAGCTGACCGATGGCGTGGGCGATCCCCAGCATCTGCTTTTGCTCGACGTAGGTGATGCGCACGCCCCACTTGGAGCCATCGCCGAAATATTTCATGATGTTTTCCTTCAGATGGCCCACAACGATAAAAATTTCGCGGATGCCGAGCGAGATCATGTCTTCGATCTGGTATTCCATGATCGGCTTGTTGCAGATCGGGATCATGGTTTTGGGAATGGAAAGGCTGAGAGGATGGATGCGGCTCCCCATTCCGGCCGCGAGGATCACTCCGCAGATGTCGTTGCGCCCGGTTTTGCTCAGACCGACTTTGCTCACAGGCCTTTCAGGACGCGGCGGCGGTAGAGGGTGATTTTGAGGCGGAGGTAAATCAGGAAGAGCATCGTTTCCACGATCGTCTTATAGGGATGGAGCGCCGAGGCGCCTTTTTCGCGCGGCAGGTGCGAGACGCCTTCCTCGCCGACCTTGAAACCGAGCGTGTGGAGCTTGAGCGTGATTTCCGTCGGGGTCTGATAGCCCCAGGATTCGATGTTGAGCGTCCGGATCACGTCGCCCTTGAAAATCTTGAACGCGCAGTTGGTGTCGCGGAGATTCACGCCGAACATCGTGCGCACGATCAGGTTGAGCCCGCGATCCGCGACGACGCGGAAGAGAGAATCCTTCTTTTTCTTCCGATAACCCGTCAAAACGTCATAGCCCTGCTCAAATTTTTTCATCAGCATCGGAAGTTCCGCGATGTCGAACTGCCCGTCCGAATCAATCGTCGCGACCGCCGCGCCCGCCGACCCCAATATCGCGTCGCGCAGCGCCCCGCCGTAGCCGGTGTTTTTAACATGCGTTACGACTCTGAGCTGTGGAATGGATTTCTGAAGGTTCGCGAGCACTTCGCCGGTGCGGTCCTTGCTGCCGTCGTTGGTCACGACGATTTCCCCGTTAAAATTGGCTTCTTTTAATACTTTGACGCAGCGTTGGACGGTGGCTTCGATGTTTTTTTCTTCGTTGTAGGCGGGCATCACAATGGAAACGCGCGGCTGGCCGGTAATCGGGCCGCCCGAAATCCGCAGGGTCGTTTCAGTCGGATTTTCCATTGCGAAGTGCGGATATCATACTATGGGCCGTCCGTCGAGTCAAGCGCGGCTAATTTGATAGAATGTGGGCCTCATGATGATCCGCTCCGCGCTTCTGGCCGCCGCACTACTTTCCGTTTCGCATCCCATTTCCTCTCCCCTTCACGGCGCTGAAATTGAAAAAGTCACCTTTGCCGATCACGCGCAAGCCGGCAGCAAGTCTCTTTCATTGTGTGGGGTCGGCCTTTTGCGCTACAAGCGGTTCATCAAAGCCTTCGTGGCGGCCCTGTACCTTGAGCCGGGAACCCCGCCGGGCCATGCGCTCCGGGACATTCCGAAGCGGCTCGAGCTCCGCTATTTTTGGAGCATCAAGGGCCCCGATTTTGGCAAGCGGGCGGACAAGATTCTCGCCGCCGCGTTTTCCGCCGCGGCCTTGGATCCGCTCCGTCCCCGTATCCGGCAATTGCATGCGGCGTACCGCGACGTGAAGGCCGGCGACCGCTATTCTTTGACCTACCTTCCAGGAACGGGAACGGAGCTGGCGCTCAACCATCAGCCGATTATCACCATTCCCGGCGCGGATTTCGCCGCGGTGTACTTCGCGATCTGGCTCGGCGAAAAATCCGGCAGCCCGGAGCTGCAAAGGCAGCTGATGACTCCCATCAAAGGAAAATAATTATAATCATGAATATGCTCTCGGCGCTCATTCTCGGCATCGTGGAAGGTTTGACGGAATTTATTCCGGTTTCTTCGACCGGGCACCTGATCATCGCGGGAAAACTGCTGGGGTTTGAAGGCGATCTGGCGTCGGTGTTCGAAGTCTTCATCCAGATGGGCGCGATCCTGGCGGTCATACTGCTGTATCGCGAGCGGTTCATCGGCCTGCTGAATTTCAAAATGAATTTTAAGGAAAGCCGGAAGTTTGAGGGAATGAACGGGCTTTTTCTTCTGGGCCTGACCTCGGCGCCGGCGCTGCTGTCGGGCCTGGTTCTGCACGGCTATATTAAGGAGCACCTCTTCAATCCGGCCAGCGTGGCGATCGGCCTGGGTGTGGGAGGCGCGGCACTGCTGCTGGCGGAACGCTTCGATAAAAATCCTTCCAAATTTAACCTGGACGAGATTCAATGGAAAGACGCGCTTCTGATCGGCCTATTTCAATGCCTGGCCCTCTGGCCCGGCACGTCGCGCGCGGCGGCCACCATCATCGGCGCCATGCTGATCGGCGTCGACCGCAAAACGTCGGTGGAATATTCCTTCTTCGCCGCGGTCCCGGTGATCACCGCCGCCAGCCTGTACGATATCTACAAGAACTGCCACCTGATTTCCGGGAACGACGCCATGATCTTCGCCGCGGGTTTCATCACCGCATTTATATCGGCCTGGATTTCCGTCCGCTTCTTCGTGAAGATGCTGTCGCACCTGGCGATCACGGCCTTCGGCTGGTACCGCATCGCCATCGCGCCCCTCGTTTATTTCTTCGTCCGCTGATTTTCCCCCTCATTCCGTTTACCAGCGCGCGATCACCTTCAAACTGAAGCGGTCTTCCGAATCGCCGCGGTCTTCTTCCATCTTCGTTCCGTCGACGTTTTCCATTCTTAACCGATAACGGTTCTTCCAGCGCAGAAGGACGTCGATGTTTTTGACCGGCGAACTGCGCAGCTCCATCGTCCAATATTGCGTTTCGTTGTTGGAGCTCGCGTCGTCCGGATCATTGAAATCGGCCTGACCCAGAATTTCCAGCTCGTCGAGGGCTTTGTAGCGCACGCTCGTCGTGATGTATTGCCCCGCGGTGATCCGAGTTTCATTTTCCTGCTTGCGCGCCAGCGTGTCGTAGCCGAAGCGCGTCTCGACTTTGCGCCCCGGCCGGTGCGTGAGGCGGATGGATGAACGCAGTTCGTCCGGCGCTTCGAGCCGCACGGATTTCAACATGCCGTCGTCGGTAAAACTCTTCGAAATGCTCATTGGGCCCGGCGACCGGTAGCGCTCCCCCCACTGCAGCCGGACATTCGGCCCCAATTCCCAATGGACGTAAAACGCCGCCTCCTGCCGCCGAACGGCCAGATCGCTGACGATCCGTTCGCTTTCCGAATATTCCACCCTCAGCCGCGCGATATCCCCCAAATCCTGATGGATTCTCGCCGCAAACTGCCAGAGATAATTTCCCGTGAAAAGACTGCCCGCGGGATTGTAGTATGCGCGGCCCAGTTTTTTGTAGGAAGCTGTGAGGCGCGGGCCGGAAGGCGGCCCATATTCCCCGCGCGCGAAATAAAAGTTGGCATCGTCCCAATCCGCGTTTTGCGAGCGGACGGTCAGCGCGGGGTCCATCCGTGAAAACATCACGCGCAGATTCGCGTCGTCAAACTCCTGTTTGGCGCCGGCCCCAACCACCTGCTGCCGAAGCGCTGGCTCAGGGCGCGCCGTCACGCGCCGCTCCGAGCGCTGGTCCTGCCAGAATGCTTCGACCTCGGACGCGCTAAAAAGCGGCAGCGCGGCATGCGCCCCGCTGATTTCGAGACGCAAAGCGTCGTCCACCACGGCGGAAGACGCGTCGACCGAGAGCGGCACCACCGTCGGATAATCACTGGCCGAATGAAACGCTGAAATTTTGGCCGACAGCAAGGAAACCTGCGCCGCCGTTCCGCGCAGCGCTACCGCCCGGCGTTTTTCCGGATGGATCTCGATCGAACCCGGCTCGCTCATCCGTTCATCCGGCAAAAAGCGCGCCGGCATCTCGCGCGCGATGCCGTCATAAAATCCCGCGCGGAAATTGCCGGCATAAAATTGTTTCAAAAACGGGATCGCGGCGAATCCGCCCGAGCCGCGGGCCGGATCGTACCCGGCGTAAGCTTTCACCCAGCGCGAATCCCGGACGCTGACGATTTTCAGATTCTTCTCGGGCGTGAAACCCTGCGAAAGCGTGCGATGATCCGTCAAGAACGTTCCCCCGGCGCGAAACCGCGCCGCGCTGTCCATTCCCTTAATGCGGGTGCGCGCATTGAGCGACGAAACGGATTCATCCGTCCGCGAAGCATCGTAAGAGGACGTATCCATCTCCTGCCTCAGTTCGCCGGTGATCTTGAGCCAAGAAGTCCGCGGCGCGGCGGTCACGAATAACCGGATTTTTTGATAGGCCTCGAGCGGCAGAGCGTTGCGGTCCAGCAAATCCTTCGCCTGCCCGTAATCGCCGTTCTCCTCGCGCTCTTCCACGATCCGCCGCGCTTCCTCCGCTCCGACGCCGGGCAGAACTTTCAGCTCGTCCGCCCGCGCGCGGTTCAAATCCAGCGGATTGTCCAGCAAAACCTTCAATTCATCCGAAAGCTCCTCGGAAATTTCCCCCGCCTCGCGCGCCGCGTCCAGGTCCTGCTCCGACTCCCAATAAGGAAGATGCTCCGGATCGTCCTCCTGCCCGGCCTGCGCGAGCGGAGCCATCCACAACAACAGCGCGAAACAAATCATCCCCCGATGATTTTTCATGGCGCTATCTTTTTATTATCTCCGTCCGCGGTCCCACGACAATTCCAGTGAAAGCTGATGCGATCCCGGCAGGCGCGCGGAATGCTGATACGCATAATCCACTTTGATGGAACCGAGCCTAATCCCAAATCCGCCCGCGAACTGCATCGCGCGGGTGCGCAGGCCCCCGCGCAGGAACAACCGCTCGCCGAGCGATAATTCGAGGCCGCTTTTGACCAGGATCGGATCGGGTTCCACCGCATGGACTTCCGTGAAAAGCCCCAGCCCGGGCGCGATGTGGAACGCGCCGCCCGCCATGATTCCCGTCGGCAACGGGATGCGCGACTGCCCTAACGCGGGACGGTTCACGTTTTTGGCCAGCAGCGAAAGCCGCGCGTTGGCATGGAGCCGCGACACCAGGCCGACGTCAAACCCCGCCGCGCGCGCCGAGCCAAAATCATCAATCTGCAGAAAATACCCCCGCGCAGTACCGCCGATCTGCACTTTGGGCGACAAATCAAAAGACAATGCGAACGCCGCTTCTTTTTCCTGATAGGGCGCCTCGCCAAACTGCGAGTAGGAAAGCCCCGCGCCGCCGAACGGCAGGCGCAAGGCCGCGGCGCTGCCCGCATGTGATAACTCTTTCAGCGAATACAGCCGCGAATAGAATGAAGCCGCTTCAATGCCGCCGCTCCAGCCGAGCCCGGCCGGATTCCCGAGCGCGCTCCAGGCGCCGGCCGCGTTGGCTTCCGCCGATCCGCCCAGCCCGGCCGAGACCGCTCCCGACGGCTTGATATCAAACGCGGCCCAGACGCTGCCGCAATCAATTCCGGAAACAACCGCCGCCAAAATGAAAAAAACCTTATGCCTCATGCGGAACCTCCCTGGACCCCGCAAGCAGGCCGGAGATCATCCGCGAAAGTCCCACGATTTTGGCGGCCAGTTCGCGCCGCCGGGACACGTCGATCCGTTTTTCCTCGAACGCGAGGTCCAGCAGCAGATAAACCTCCTCGAGGATCGATTCCGCGGCCCGCCAATGCTCCAGACAGGCAGGCGCCGGATAGAGAGCGCTTCCCTTGGCGATGTGGAACGATACGGCGACGCACGTTTCCTCCGTGGACTTCTCCCAGGAGCCGCAGCGCGCGTCCTCCCTTTCCGCGCCCAGCTTTAAAATTTCAATCACGAGTTCCAGACTTTTTCTGTACACCTGCATCTCTTTCCGATCCATCATTTCCCCCTTAATCATGACCCCTCACGCTTGATTAATGCAATTTCCGTCCAACCACGACGGTCCGCAGTTCTTTCTCGCGGCTGCCGTCGGTGCGGCCCAGATCCATCTGCAGCAAATAAACCCCGGCCGCGACGACCCGGCCTTCATCATCCGTTCCATTCCACGACACCGTCTGCGATTCTTCCGAGCGCGACACGGCCTGGTCCAACAGCTGCCGGACTTTGCGTCCCTGCAGATCGTAAACGCAAAGGTTCAGGATTGATTGTTCCGCCGCGCGGTAAGCGATGACGCATTCGCTGTGGCGGCCGTCGCCAACGGGCGAAAAAGGCGACTGAAAAACTTCCAGCCGTTCGCCCTTCGACTCAAACGAGTGGCTGTAACCTTTTCCCGGGCTCTGCGCGCCGACCTGCCAGTCGGTGAAGTTGGATGGAGCGGAGCGTTTCGGAAACCCGTCGGCGCCCACTTTGCGCGCCATCGATTCCGATGAGCGGTTGAACCAGACGACGGAAGCCGCCACGCGGCAAGCCGCGTCCAAAGCCGGACAGGGCGGAGCCCAATAACCGCTCGACACAGCTAAATCGTAGGCGGACTGTTTCGTCGAACTATAAGTATCCTCCGGCACCAACGACCAGCTCATAAAGTCGGCGATGGAACCATCAGAATTCTTCAAAGTCAGATTATTGTTGGCGGTGGAGGTGAGCCCGGGCGAGGATTCATCCGAATATAAATCCAAGACTCCGTTGCCGTTGCGGTCGCCGGATTCGGAAGTCTCATCCGCGCCTTTTTCGCTGGCATGGAGCAGAACGTAACCATTTTCCTTGACGATCACTGATGGAAATTTTTTGATGAGCGTATCGGCTTCATAAAGTGAAACGCCGCAAAGATTGCCCGAACCGCGCGCGAAGAGTTCAATAAAATCCGAACTGGGATTAGCCGGCGCAACCTCGGTGATCATGCCGCGGAACCGCCCCGATCCTTCCGGACATCCCCGCTCCGCGCAGCGCCCGCCGCCCGACTGCGGAGTCACAGACATAGAGGAAACCGCAACAAAATCTGTCGCGCCCGCGGTGGAACGCGCGAGGCTCATGCCGTTCGTCGCGACCGGCGCGCGAACGCAAACGGCGCCGCAAAGCTTGTCCGAATCGGTGGAGCCATAAACCACGCGATCCATCACGTTGCCATCTCCGTCCAGAAGCTGCAGCCCATCCGCCTTGGTCGTCGCATTGCCCAAAGCCAAAGTCCCGCTGACCAGATCGGCCAAAACGGAGGAAGACACGGTCACGGCGTCTTCTTTTATAAGGTAGTAACTGAGCGGAGCGATGGAGCCGCAGAGCCGCGCCTTGACGGTCCCGGGAAAGGCATTATTATCCGCCTCCAACGTCCAACCTTCGACACTGATCGTTGATAGCCCCGTGTTAAAAAGCTCGACCCACTCGTTGCCCGTATCAGCCCCGGCGGCATCATAAACGAATTCATTTATCAGGACGGCCGCGTACAAAAAACGGGGAATGCCGATGAACCAGGCCAAAATAAGTCCGATCAAAAGTGGCCGGACGGCCTTAAAATCCTCGAATGAAATTGATATCATATTGCGAATTCCTCCTATCCATGGAAAACTTGGCCTCTCAATCCCAGATCGTCGCCATGCTTCAGGAACTGGGCAAGATATTCGTCTATATCGTTGTCCCGGGCCTGGCCGGCATCACGTTTTTCGCGCTCGCGAAGTTCGTGCGGCACATCACGCCGCTGCGCGCCCTGACGTCCAGCTCTGAAACCTACTACACGGCCTTCTGGGGATTCCTGATTTTCGGAATCTACCTCGCGCTGCGCCCGGTCCAGGTTCTGGCCGGTCCCCATCCCTGGCCGCTCATCATCTCCACCTTCCGCGAATTTCTGCTGCAGGCCTGCTTTGCCCCCATCACCTTCTGCTCGATGATGATCCTCTGCCTCGGGCCCGACCGGTTCAGCAAGCGCTGGATCCTTCCCGTTTTTGTTTTCTGCGCCGGCACCGCGGGCGCCTTCTGCGTGCTGAACGCCAAAGCCGTGGGCGGATCCGAAGAGATCGTGAAACTCGGCATGATGACCGCCTACGACGGGCTCTGGTACAAGAGCAACCAGGAACACATTGACCTCTGGATGAAACTCATGACCGGCATCCGGCTGGCCAACCCGGCGCTCCTGCTGTTCGCGGCGGGCGTGGTCGTGCTGTTCCACGCGAAAAATTATCCTTCGTTCAAACGCAAGCAGTACAACAACATGCCAAAAAAACTGGTGATCCTGGCCTCGGCGGTGATGGTCTACAGCGCCACGCTCGCCCTCGGCACGCTGATCGACGGCTATAAACAGGTGCCGGACCAGTGGGGCCTTTACCACGTGGGGTCGCTGGTGGCCGGAATCCTTGAGAGCATTTCGCTCTCCATGCCCGTGCGGAGCGAAGTCCAGGTCAGCGAGCACGAAGATTTTCTGTCAGTATAGATTTTCGTCCGGAACCTGGCGATCGCCGGGAAATCTCCATCCGGACCGAAAAAATTGGAACTAAATTGATGAGTCCTTCCAACCGCCCGTTCCGCGTCGCCATCATCGGCAGCGGCCCCTCCGGCTTCTTCGCCGCCGAGGAGCTGCTCGGCCACGCCGACGTCAAAGTCGAGGTGGATATTTTCGACGCTCTCCCCACTCCCTTCGGGCTCGTGCGCGGCGGCGTGGCGCCCGACCATCCCAAGATCAAGAACGTGACGGCCGTCTACGAACGCACCGCGCTCCGACCCGGGTTCCGCTTTTTCGGCAACGTGGAGTTCGGCCGCGACGTCCTGCTGGATGATCTCGAACGGTTTTACGACGCCATCATTTTCGCGCACGGAGCGCGATCCGACCGCCGCATGGGAATCCCGGGCGAAGATCTCGCCGGCAGCCACGCCGCGACGGAATTCGTCGGCTGGTACAACGGCCACCCCGATTATCAGGACCGCAAATTTGATTTGTCCGTGGAGCGCGCCGCGGTGGTCGGCAACGGTAACGTGGCGATGGATGTGGCGCGGATCCTGGCGCAGCCGCCCGAACGCCTCGCCCCCACCGACGTCACGGAGCAAGCGCTTGCCGCGCTCCGCTCGAGCCGCATCAAGGAAATTTATCTGCTCGGGCGCCGCGGCCCCGCCCAGGCCGCGTTCACCACTCCCGAAATCCGGGAGCTCTGCGAGCTGCCCGGCTGCGACGCCGTCGTGGAACCCAAAGAGGTCGAACTCGACGCGGAAAGCCAGAAGGACCTCGCGAACCTCGACCCGAAATTCGCCACGGCGCGCAACAACGTCGAGGTGATGATCCGGCAGTCGCAAAAGGGCGGAGGGTCGAACCCGAAGAAAATTTTTATCCGCTTCCTGCAATCGCCGGTCGAAATCATCGGTGAAAACGGAAAGGTGAAAGGACTCAAGATCGAGAAGAACAAGCTCATCCGCGACCCGGACGGATCGTTGCGCGCCAAAGGCACCGGCAAGTTTGAGACCCTGCCGGTCGGAATGGTGCTCCGCTCGGTGGGCTATAAAGGCCTGCCGCTGCGCGACATCCCCTATGACGATAAAAAGGGCACCGTCCCCAACGAGCAGGGGCGGGTGCTCGACTCCTTCAAGCGCGCGGTCATCCCCGGACTCTACGTCGTGGGCTGGGCGAAGCGCGGCCCTTCCGGCGTCATCGGAACCAACAAACCCGACTCCATCGAAACCGTGCGGCTCCTGCTCGAAGACTTAAAGAAAACGTCCGCGAACGGGAAGAAACCCGCGGCGGAACTCAACGCCTTCCTCGAATCGAAGGGCATCCGCTACGTGACCTTCCAGGACTGGAAACAGATCGATAACGCCGAGGTGGAGCGCGGCAAGGCCAAGGGCAAGTCCCGCGAAAAGTTCACGCGCATCGCGGATATGCTGAACGCCATTCAATAGACTGATGAAGGGCGCGAAATCGGCACCGCCGAAAAAGAAATCGCCCGCCGCCCAAAGCACCCCGGCGGAGTCCGAGCTATTAGCCGGGCTGAACGAAGCGCAAAAAGAAGCGGTACTCTTCGGAACGGGGCCGCTTTTAATCGTCGCGGGCGCCGGCACGGGTAAAACCACCGTTCTTACCAAGCGCATCGCGCAGCTCATCAGCTCCAAAGCCTGCCTGCCCAGCGAAATCCTTGCCCTCACTTTCACCGATAAAGCCGCGCGCGAGATGGAAGAGCGCGTCGACAAGCTCGTCCCCTACGGTTTCACCGACGTCTGGATCTCCACGTTCCACTCCTTCGGCGACCGCGTGCTGCGCGAGTTCGCCTTTGAAATTGGGCTCTCGCCCGACGTGCGCGTCATGACCCAGCCCGAAGCCGCGGTCTTCCTCCGCCAGAACATTTTTTCGCTGAACCTCAAGAAGTACATGCCGCTCGCCGACCCCTCGCGCTTCGTCAGCGCGCTCCTCACCGCGTTCAGCCGCGCCAAGGACGAAGACATTTCCCCCGACCAGTTTATCGCCGCCGCGCGCGAACAGCTCGCCCGCGCAACCAATCAGGAAGAGCGGGAAGAAGCCGAAAAGAATTTAGAAGTCGGGATGGCCTATCAAAAATACGAGGAGCTCAAAACCAAGCGCGGTTTCATCGATTTCGGCGATCAGGTGGTCCTCTGCTTAAAAATCTTCCGCGACCGCCCGAGCGTCCTCAAAAAATACCAGGATAAATTCAAATACATCCTGGTGGATGAGTTCCAGGACACGAATTTCACCCAGTTTGAATCGCTGAAACTGCTGGCCGCCCCCCACCGCAATATCACCGTGGTCGGCGACGACGACCAGTCCATCTACAAATTCCGCGGCGCCTGCCTCTCGAACATCCTGGGCTTCCGCAAGTCCTATCCCGACGCCCACGAGATCGTGCTGGGCGACAACTACCGCTCGCACCAGGAGATACTGGACGCCGCCTACAAGCTCATCCAGCACAACAATCCCGACCGCCTCGAATATCAGGACAAGCTCAGCAAGATGCTGCGCGCGGCGAAGGGCTCCGGCAAGAAAGTGTCCCACCTTCATTTTGATACGCTGTTTGCCGAGTCCGATTTTGTGGCGAAAGAGATCAAATCGCGGATCGAGGCGAGGAAAAACGCCGCGAAGGACTTCGCGATCCTCGTCCGGGCCAACGCCAGCGCCGAGCCTTTTATCAAATCGCTCCAGCTGGCGGGCATCCCCTGGCGTTTTTCTGGCAACGCGGGACTCTACGAGCAGGACGAAATCCGCCTCGCCCTTTCCTTTTTGCGCTCGCTCGACGATCCGCAAGATTCCGCCAGCCTCTTTTATCTCGCGACGTCCAGCATTTACGAGCTCGACGGCGACACCGGCGCGCGCCTTTCGCAGGCTGCCGGTAAATCCAACCGGCCCCTCTATGATGTTTTCATGAGCGCGCTCAAGAACGAAGTGGAAGGCCTCACGATGGAGCAACCCGCGCGCGAGATCATCCGGCGGATCGTGGACGACATCGCGAAATACAGGAAACTCGCCCCCAAAATACCCACGGGCCAGCTGCTCTACCGCTATATCGAGGAAACCGGCGTGCTCACGCGCCTCGCATCCTCCGAAGATTGGAAAGCCGTGCAGGAAGCGCAGAATCTCCATCACTTTTTTGAAGTGATCAAGAAATTCGGCCAGGTGTCGCAGTACGACCGCGTGCATTATTTCATCGAGTATCTGGAAGCGCTGCGCAACGCGGGCGAGGATCCGGCGAGCGCGGAAGCGGCGCTGGATGACGACGCCGTGAACATTTTGACGGTGCATGCGGCGAAGGGCCTGGAATTCCCCGTCGTGTTCATCGCCAGCGTGGAGCAGGGGCATTTCCCGTCCAACGACCGCGGCGACGCGATCGAGCTGCCCGATTCGCTCATCAAAGACATTCTGCCCTCGACCGCCAACCCCCATTCGCAGGAAGAACGCCGCCTTTTCTACGTCGGCATGACGCGCGCCAAGTACGAGCTCATCCTCTGCTCCGCGCGCGACCACGGCAAGAAGAAGATGTGGAAGCCGTCGCAGTTCGTGCTCGAAGCGCTCGATACGCCCAGCGTCGCCGAATCGGTCATTCCGTCCAAGCCCATCGACGCGCTCAAAGCCTTCGCGCCCAACGCCGCGCCGCTGAACGAAAAGCCGCGCCCGCTCCCCAACACCGAAGCGACCGAAGAAAACCCCCTCACCCTTTCGGCCACCGGCATCAAGGACTACATGGAATGCCCGGCCAAATATAAATATTCCCGCGCGCTCCGCCTCCCCGTGATGACGCACCACACGGCGGTGTTCGGCACCGCGGTCCACGAAGCGCTCAAAGTCTTCAACCTCATGCGGCGCGAAAACAAACTGATTTCGCTCGATGAATATCTCGCCGTGTACAAGAACGCCTGGCGCAGCGAAGGGTTTTTATCGCGGGAGCATGAAGATACCCGCTTCGAAGAAGGCGCGCAGATTTTGCGCTCCTATTACGCGAGCGAATCGCAGGCGCCCCAGCTCCCGACGCTGGTGGAAGAAGATTTCCGCATCGCGCTCCCCCGCGCCCGCATCCGCGGCCGCTGGGACCGCGTCGACATCGCGGGCAAGGAAGCCACTATCCTCGATTACAAGACCGGCGATGTAAAAGATCAGAATGACGCCGACAAGAAAGCGAAGGAAAGCATCCAGCTGATGATCTATTCAGCCGCATTTCATGAACGCTACGGCTATCTTCCCCAAAAAGCCAGCCTGCTTTTCATCAAAAATAATTTGGTGGGGACCACGGTGCCGACCGACAAGAAAGTCACCGAAACCATCGACAAGGCCCAGCAGGTCGTGTTCGACATCGCCGACCAGAAGTTCAACGCGACGCCCGGCTATCACTGCCGCTGGTGCGCCTACGAAAAAATTTGCCCGTCCGCCGAAAAGTAGCCAAAAAAAGCGACAATAGAGGGAACGCCGGGCCCCAAAAACCATGAATACACTGTTGATAGTCTCCGTCGTCCTCACCGCGCTCTTCCTGGGCGTGGCGCTGCTCGTCGCCTTCTGGTTTTATCAGTACATGAAGAGCGAGCGCGGCCAGAAAAGCGAAGGGATAACGATGCTGGCCCAGCAGGTCGAGTCGCTGCGTTCCCAGCTGAACGAAAGCATGGCGCAGACCAACAGCGCCATGGCCCAGCAGGTCGGGATGATCAACAACCAGGTGCAAAACCAGATGAGCACCGTAATCCAGGGCCTGCAGAGCACGACGGGCCAGATCAACACGCGCCTCGACAACGCCGCCAAGGTCGTGCAGGGCGTGGCGCAGCAGCTGGGCTCGCTTTCCCAGGCTACCGAAAAGATTTTCGAAGCCACCAAAAACATCTCCACGCTCGAAGATATCCTGAAGCCGCCCAAACTGCGCGGCGGCATGGGCGAAATCCTGCTCGAAAACGTTCTGGCCGAAATCCTGCCCTCGCGCGACTTCTTCACGCTCCAATACAGCTTCAAAAGCGGCGACACGGTGGACGCGGTCATCCGCCTGAAGGAAGGCCTGATTCCCATCGACGCCAAATTCCCCCTCGATAACTTCCGGCGAATGATCGAATCGAAAGAAGACAAAGAAAGGGAAACGCTCCGCAAGGAATTCGTCCGCAACGTCAAAAAACACATCGACGACATCGCCGGCAAATACATCCTGCCCGATGAAACCGTCTTCAACTTTGCCCTGATGTACATCCCGGCGGAAAACGTTTACTACGAAACCATCATTCGGGACGAAGCGGACGACGGCAGCGATCTCTATTCCTACTCCACCAAGAAGCACGTGTTTCCCGTCTCGCCCAATTCCATTTATCCCTATTTGATGACGCTGGCGCTGGGCCTGCGCGGCCTCAAGATCGAGCAGCAGGCCAAGGAAATCCTGGGGGAGCTTTCGCGCGTTTACGGCGACCTCGAGCGCTTCAGCAAAGATTTCCGAACGGTCGGCGACCACCTCATGAACGCGTCCAAGAAGTACGACGAGGCGGAAAAACGCCTCGAGCGCGTGGACGTGCGCCTCGTGAGCCTAAAGGAAGGCGCGGACAATGCCGAGCAGAGCGATCTGATTTTATGGGACCAGGCGCCGAAAAATTAAGTCGCGGAAGAAGCGAAGCGTTTAAGAATCATGATTAATATCGTTTTAGTTGAACCGGAGATCCCCGGCAACACGGGAAACATCGGCCGCACCTGCGTCGGGAACAACCTGGCTCTGCACCTGGTGGGCAAGCTCGGGTTTTCGCTCCGCGACAAGTATTTGAAGCGCTCCGGCCTCGATTACTGGCCGATGCTCGATCCAAAAGTGCACAGAACCTGGGATGAATTCCTGCAAAACATCGAACCAAAACCGAAACTCTTCTTTTTTGAGAAAGATGGAACGAAGGATTTGTGGGACGCGGAGTTCAGCGAGGACTGTTACCTGATTTTCGGTTCGGAAACGCGGGGATTTCCCCCGCTCATCGTTAAAGAGTACGGGCGCGATTTCTATCGCATCCCCATGACCGGGCCCATCCGGTCCCTCAACCTGGCTTCGGCCGCGGCGGTGGCCGCCTACGAAGCGATCCGGCAAACTGCTAGAATGGAGACAGCGCATGGCCATCCGTAAAATCGTTACGCACGGCGATCCCGTGCTCCGCAAGAAGTGCAAACCGGTCGAAAGGATCGACGACAAGGTCCTTCATCTGATCGAAGACATGTTCGAGACAATGTACGACGCGCCGGGCATCGGCCTGGCGGCCAACCAGATCGGCGTCGATCTTTCCGTCGCGGTCATCGACATCCAGCAGGGAGGCAAACGCCAGCCGATCGTGCTCATCAACCCCAAAATCATCGAGATGTCGGGCCATCTTTACGAAGAGGAAGGCTGCCTTTCCATTCCGGGCCTGCAGGAAAAGATCAAACGCGCCGCTTTCACCAAGGTCCAGGCTCTGAACGAAAAAGGGTTCCCCATGATCTACTCCGGCGAAGGGCTGCTGTCCCGCGCGCTCCAGCACGAAACCGATCACTTGAACGGCAAATTTTATGTGGACCATCTCCCGGTGGTGCGGCGGCTTAAAATGGCCTCCGTGATCCGGAAGGCGAAAAAATTGGATTGGAAGGTGCCCGCATGATCCGCAAATCGGCGTTTTATTTTCTGGCTTTGGTTTTATCGGCCCTCCCGCCGGTTTTCGCCAAGGAAAAACCCGCGCTGACGTCCCAGCGCCTGGGAGGAAACTACCGGTTCATCAACCCCCTGCTCGAGTGCGAGGACGAATCGGGACTGACACTGCTCACGCCCTTCCAGCACAAGCTCGATAAATTCGTGAAGAGCCGCCTCAAAAAAAATGTGAATCACATCGCCATCTATTACCGGGACCTGAAAAACGGCCCCTGGTTCGGCATCAACGAATCGGAAGGCTTCACGCCTGCCAGCCTCCTCAAAGTGCCCATCATGATGAGCTACTACCTGCAGGCCGAGCAGGAACCCGACATCCTTGCCAAGACTCTCAAAGTCGATAAGCTGGGCGGATACAATGCCGGCGTGGTCCGGCAGCCATCCCAGGAAATCAAGGCCGGCGAGGCCTATACCATTGATGAACTCATCCGGCGCATGATCATATACTCCGATAACGAGGCAACGGCGCTGCTGTGCGGGGACATGTCGCAGGACGTTTTCAGCCGGACTTACCGGGACCTCGGCATCGAAATTCCGGAAATCCGGAAACCCCAGGACTTCATGACGGTCAAGGAATACGGATCGTTTTTCCGGATCCTCTACAACGCGTCCTACCTCAACAAGAAAATGTCGGAAAAAGCGCTTGATCTCCTCAGCCAATCCGAGTTCAAGGAGGGGATCGCGGCCGGCGTCCCGTCCAGTGTGGCGGTAGCCCACAAGTTCGGCGAGAGGGTTTTCATCGACCCCAGCGCGACGGGCCCGCAGATCACCCAGCTCCACGACTGCGGGATCGTTTATTTCCCCAACCGGCCCTATCTCCTGTGCGTCATGACCCGCGGGCCCAACGTCCAGGACCTGATCGGCATCCTGCAGGACGTTTCCAAGCTGGTATACCGGGAACTCGACGACCAAATCTCCAAATCAAAATGAACGTGATTTTCTGGGGGACGCCGAAGGTTGCGGTCCCCTTCCTGGATTTTTTGCGGGGCCGGATTCCCGTTACCGCCGCCGTCACCCAGCCCGACGCGCCGGCCGACCGGGGCATGAAACTCCAGCCGCCCCCGGTTAAAGTTTTCGCGCAATCCCAGAACATTCCCGTCCTCCAGCCGGAAAAATTGAAGGATCCGGCGGCGCTCGAAGCCGTCCGCGCGCTCAAACCCGAGCTCGGCATCGTCGTCGCTTATGGCAAGCTGATTCCCCGCCCCATCATCGACCTTTTTCCCAAGGGCCTTTTTAACGTCCACTTTTCCCTTTTACCGCGACTGCGCGGCGCGGCACCCATGCAGCGCGCGATCCTCGAAGGCGACGCTCAAACCGGCGTCACGATCTTCCAGCTTACCGAAGCCCTGGACGCGGGCGACATCCTGATCCAGAAATCCGCGCCGCTGGCCGAGACCGACGACGCCGATACGCTTGAGAACAAACTTGTTTCGCTGGGCCTGCTCGCGCTCGGCGAAGCGATCGATCTCGTTCAAACCGGCCGCGCCAGGCTCACGCCCCAGCAGGGCGCCCCGACTTTCGCCCCGCTCCTTTCCAAAGAGGACGCCCGCATCCATTGGGACCGCCCGGCCAAAGAAATTTCCCGTCAGGTCCGCGGCCTCATCCGCATGGGCGCCTTCGCCGGCCTTCCCGGCGGAAAAAGCCTCAAAATTTTCGAATGCGAGCCCGTTTCCGCCTCCTCCGATTCCGCATCAGCCGCCGCAAAAGATGCGGCGCCGGGAGCGATTCTCCGGTTTGAGCGCCGTCGAGGCTTTGTTGTAAAATGCAGGCAAGACGCCCTCCTCGTCCTGCGCGTCCAGCCGGAAGGCAAAAAACCTTCCGACGCCTGGTCCTTCCTCCAGGGAGCGCGGCTCAAGGAAGGCGATCAGCTGGCTTAGGCGCGGCTCAACCGATTTCCACCGATTTTTGGAAACTATTTCACCTGTTTTAGCATCTATAGAATAAGACAAAATAGAAACATATCGGCGACTCACTGTCCCACTTTGGAAATCTGCTGTCAGTGGGACATGTCGCTGTAATAAAATATCAAGGAGCAGCTCCATGAACTACTTTAAAACATTTCTTTTGATGACCGGGCTCCTGGCCCTTATGATGTTCGTCGGCCAGCTCATCGGCGGCAGCCAGGGCATGATTTCATTTTTCCTCATGGGTTTGGCCATGAATTTTGTCAGCTACTGGTTTTCGGACAAAATCGTCCTCATGACCTCGGGCGCCAAGGCTGCCTCGGAAAGCGAGCTGCCGCAGGTCTATTCCATCGTGCGCAAGCTCACCCAGGCGGAAAACATGCCCATGCCCAAGATTTATTTGATGCAAACGCCCATGCTGAACGCCTTTGCGACGGGGCGCAACCCGGAACACGCCGCCGTGGCCGTCACCACGGGCATCCTTCAGGCGCTGAATGACGAAGAACTGACCGGCGTTCTGGGCCACGAGCTTTCGCACGTGAAGCACCGCGACATACTGATTTCGACGATCGCAGCCGCCATCGCCGGCGCCATCATGATGATCAGCCGCATGGCCATGTGGTTCGGACCGGGTCGCGACGAAGACAACCGCGGCAATCCCGTTGCGCTGATCGCCGTCGCCATCCTCGCCCCCATGGCCGCCATGCTCATCCAGATGGCCATCTCGCGCTCGCGCGAATACGAAGCCGACGCGGGCGGCGCGCGCATGACGGGAACGCCCCTGGCGCTCGCCAGCGCGCTCAAGAAGCTTCATACCGGCGCCGTTCGCAATCCCACGGAAGTTTCCCCCGCGGCCGCGCACCTTTTCATCGTGTCTCCGCTCACGGGCCAGTCGCTCTTCCAGCTTTTCTCTACGCACCCGCCGGTGGAACAGCGCGTGGCGCGCCTCGAAGCCATGGCGGGCCGTTGACGCATCCCCACCTCCTCGACCGCAATAGCGCCGAACTCAAGGCCGATTTCAGCCGCCAGGGCTGGGAACCCTACCGCTCGGGACAGGTGGTCGAATGGTTTTTCAGGAAGCGCGCCTCCTCGTTCGAGGACATGTCGAGCCTTCCGGCGCCCATCCGCCGGAACTTAAGCAAACTCTACGACCTCCGCAAGCTCCCCAAACCCCGCGCCGACCATTCCCGCACCGACCGGACCGTTAAATTCACGTTCGATGCCGGCGTCAAGGAAGGATTTTCCTGCGTCTTCCTCCCCCATGAAGGCTACAACTCGCTTTGTATTTCCACGCAGGCCGGCTGCGCGTTCCGCTGCGGCTTCTGCGCGTCGGGCCTCGTCCCCTTTGAACGCAACTTAAGCCCCGGCGAGATCATCGACCAGATCCTCTGGGCGGAAGAAATGTCCGGCGAAAAGATCCAGAACGTGCTCTTTATGGGCATGGGCGAGCCTCTGGCCAACTACGAGAACACGGTCCGCGCGATCCGCTGGATGATCGACCCGAAAGGCCTCGCCATGAACCCGAAGCGCATCACGCTTTCCACCACGGGCCTGGCGCCCCAGATCAAAAAACTGGCCGACGAGAAGCTGAACGTGAACCTGGCGCTCTCCCTGCACGCGCCCAACGACAAGCTCCGCGCGGAGATCATGCCCGTCTCGTCCAAGTTTTCCATCGCGGAAGTCCTGCGGGAATGCAAAAACTACCAGTCGAAAAATTCCGGCGATTTCACCATCGAATACATATTGCTGAAAAACACCAACGACAACGCGAAGCAGGCCGACGAGCTGGACCGCCTGCTGCAGGCCTTCCGCTTCGCCAAATCCGCCAAGATCAACCTCATCCCCAACAATCCCGTGCCGACCCTCAAGTACCAGGCGCCCGACAAATCGCGCGTGGACGCTTTCTTTTCTCTTTTAAAAAAGAAAAAATATATCGTTCATTGCCGCAAGCCCCAGGGCCAGGACATCGGCGCGGCCTGCGGCCAGTTGTCGTAACGCCCTTAAAAAACCAGAACAAATGATATTTTCTTCCCCTCTCACGAAGCGCTGGTGGACCGCGGCCGCGCTTTTCCTGATCCTCGCCGCGCCGCTTCGGGCGGAACGCGCGGAACTCGTCTTTGACAACGATCTCGTCAAGCGGACAGATTTGAAGCAGGTCAACGGCGCGGATTATCTGCCGCTGAAATCGCTGGCCGTCCTCTTCAAGGGAAACACCCAGTGGCAGCCCGTCGCGAACAAGGTCACCTTTCAGCTCAACAACCAGAAAATCGTTTTTTTGATCGGCAGGAAAACCGCGCAGATCGGCGGCGTTAACCATTCGCTCTCCGACCCCGTAAGGATGATCGACGGGACCATCTTTGTGCCCGTGGACTTCTTCACCGGTCCGACCTTCGCGGGCATATCCGAATGCCGGGTGACCTGGAACCGCGAACTGCAGATGCTTTCCGCCGCCTCTCAGGCCACGCTTCAACTGCCCCGCATCTACAGCGGCACGCGCCGCACCCAGGTCATGATCGAATCGACCGAGGAGATGTCTCCCGACGTCAAGAAAAAAGGGAATGTGATCGCGATTGATATCCCGAAGGCCCGGATCGCCGAGGAAGAATCGATGACGCTATCCGACCGCCACGTGAAGAGGATCCTGATCAGCCGCGCGCGCAAAGGCGCGATCCTGAAGCTGGAACTCGCGCCTGGAGTCACGTCTTACAGCTACGGCTCGGAAGAAGACCCGACCCGGCTTGTGATCGAAGTGCGTTCCCCCGCCTATTTCAAGAGGCCCGACAAGGACGACCTGGAAGAAATCGATCTGCCGGAGCGCATGAACGACGTCGAGCCCGCAGTCGCCGCCGTCCCGTCCGCAGGCCCCGCGGCGCCCATTCCCTCGCCGTCTTCCGCGACTGTTCCCGTTCCCTCCCTTGAATCTCCCGGCGCCTCCGCCGTTTCCCCTTCCGCCGCCATACCCGCGGCGGTTCCGGCCGCGGCCAAACCCAAACCCGCGAAAAAAGCCGGCCCCACGCGCGTGAAACGGATCGTGGTGGACGCGGGGCACGGAGGCAAGGATCCCGGAGCGTTCGGCAAGGGCGGCACGAAGGAGAAGGACATCAACTTGCTGATTGCGCTGGAACTGGCGAGAATTTTGAAGATCGAAGGCGGCTATGACGTCAAGCTTACCAGGACCGACGATACGTTTGTGCCGCTGGTCGACCGCTCGCTCTTCGCCAACGACGCGAAGGCGGACCTGTTCATTTCAATTCACTGCAACGCTTCGATCCGGAGGAAAGAGGGAGGGTTTGAGATTTACTATCTGGCGGAAGAAGCGTCAGACCCGCATGCCGAGGAGGCGGAACACCTGGAAAACGCCGTCATCAACCTGGAAGAACCGCTTTCGCCCAAGAAGAAGCGCCTCCAGGATCTGCTGTTCTCCATGTTACAGACCGAATTTATTAACGAATCGTCCCTGCTCAGCCACGCCATCAACCGCACCGTCAAAAAACGGGTCGCGATCCAGAGCCGCGGCGTCAAGCAGGCCAACTTCCACGTTTTGCACGGAGTGAACATGCCTTCCGTCCTGGTGGAGTGCGCGTTCGTGACCCACCAGCCCGAAGAAGCGAAGCTCCGCTCCCGCAAATGGCGCTCCAGTATCGTGGACGCCATCCTCACCGGCGTCCAGAACTACGAAAAAGAACTCGCAAAACTCGCGCGCTGAGCGGCGTCCCAAACCTCTTCCACGGATATCGATGCGACCGACCGGTCTGCGGCGCGCACCGCCTGGATCCTGTCTCCCGGCGGCTTCCACTGTTCGGGGTCGGTCTGGCCGAAAAGCCCGATCGTTGGAACGCCGAGGCCTCCCGCCACGTGAAGAATCCCGGTATCATTGCAGATAATCAGGCTGCTCAGGCTCAGAACCGCCGAAACCACTCCTAGGGGCGCTCCGGCCACCACGGGAATGCCCGCCTCGCGGATCCGGCCTTCCCATTCGGCCTCGGACGGGCCCAGCGTAAACACAATTTTCCCTCCCGCGGCCCTGAATTTCGCCGCCAGGGCAAGAAACTTTTCCAGCGGCCAGCGGTTCAGCAGCTTAAAAGCCCCGGGATGCATCGCCGTGATTTTTTCTCCTTCCCTCATCCCCATCTGGCGCAAAAGTTCCCGTCCCGCAGCCATATCAGCCGCGCGAATCTTCAGCTCCAACGAATGGTCTTTCAGGACAGCCCCGAACGGCGCGAGCACGTTAAAATTCCGTTCCACCTGGTGCCGGGCGGACGCGTCCCGCGGGGCGAGCAGGTTATAAAACGCGTTCGAAATCCCGCCGTCCCAGGCCGAGCTGTCGTAGCGCAGCCGCAGAGGCGCGCCGGAACCGAGAGCGATCGCGTCGTTCGTCAGATGGACGCGCTCCGTCTCCAGCGTCACGGCCAGGTCGTACTTTTCCCGCCGGACCGCCGCGATAAACGACAGCACGCGGAACGGATTGCGGTTGATCCGTTTTTTCTCGTAAAGGTGGATGCGGTGCAGGTGAGGGTTGTTCTGGAAAACGGGGAGATTCCGGTCCTGGATCGCAAGCCCGATGGAGACGCCCGGGAACTGTGTCTTCAGGGCTCGCAGGGTAGGCGTGATCTGGAAGAGGTCCCCCATCCGGTAGGGTTCCTTGATGATCAGGACCCGCCGGATTTGGGTCCAATCCAGCGCGGGCCGCGTTTGGCGCCCGGCCAGGCAGGTAGCCATGATCTTATAAACGAACGCGCGCGACCACCGTTCAAGTCCCGCAAAACGGTGGTCTACCTCCTCGTGCCAATGGGAATCCTGCTTCTTTGAAGGCTCCATCAGGGCTAATAGGGTAGCAACTTTGCCGTCTGGAATTCAAATGATATAATCGAATTCATCAAATGCCAGGACAAAAATGAACGTCATATTGATCGGGATGATGGGCTCCGGAAAAACGAGCGTGGGCAAGGCCCTCGCGCGGAAGCTCAAGTGGGATTTTTTCGACGTGGACCAGCTGATCGAAAAGGAACAGAAGATGACCGTCGCGCAGATTTTTGAAGTGAAGGGAGAACCCGAATTCCGCCGGCTTGAAACCGAGATGATCCGCCGCGTCTCGGACTTTGAGCGTTGCGTGATCTCCACGGGCGGCGGCGCGGCGGCAAGGGAAGAGAACTGGAAATTCTTCCTCAAAGACGGCTGGGTCGTTTGGCTGGATGCCAAAGTTGAAACGCTCCTTGAACGACTCAAAAAGGCCCGGCCCGGGTCGCGTCCCCTGATCAAAGACAGCCTTTCGCCCGAGCGCATCCAGGCGCTGCTCGCGGAGCGCGAGCCTTTCTACCGCAAGGCGCACCAGACTCTGCCCACTGACGGGGCCAGCGTCCTGCAGGCGGCGGACCTGATCCTGGCCAAGCTCAAATCAGCCGGAAAAATTTCATGACGTCCATCCCCGTCCGGCTGGGCGAGCGCAGTTATTCCGTTGTCATCGGCCGCCCCCTGTCTCAGCTGGGCGCCGCCCTCCTCCGGATTCCCCGCTTCGCGAAGGGCCGCAAACCGCCCAAAAAGGCCCTCATTGTCACGCATCCCTTACTAGCGCGACTGTACGGCGCCGCGGTCCGTTCCAGCCTGAAAAAAGCCGGCATCGAAGCCATAATCCATCTCGTGCCCCCCGGCGAAAACCAGAAAACCCTCGCCAACGTTCAAAAAATTTATCAAGCCTGCGTCCGCGCGAAGCTCGACCGCGGTTCCGTCATCCTCGCGCTGGGCGGCGGCGTGGCGGGCGACATGGCGGGTTTCGCCGCTGCGACCTATCTGCGCGGCGTTCCCGTCGTTCAGATCCCCACCAGCCTGCTCGCCATGGTCGATTCGGCCATCGGCGGCAAGACCGGCGTCGATCTGCCCGAATCCAAGAATTCCGTGGGCGCCTTCCATCAACCCGCTTTGGTTTGGGCGGACCCCGCAACCCTGAAGACATTGCCGCCGCGGGAGCTCAGAAACGGCATGGCCGAAGTCATCAAATACGGCGTGATCGCCGACGCCGCGCTTTTCAAATCTCTCGAGCGCAACGTCGGCAGGGCGCTGGCCGGCGACGCGTCCGTCCTGGCCCCGATCATCACGCGCTGCGCCGCCATCAAGGCCTCGGTCGTCTCCAAAGACGAACGCGAAACCAGGGGCCTGCGCGAGATCCTGAATTTCGGCCACACGCTCGGCCACGCCATCGAAACCGTCACCGCTTACAGGAGCTACAAACACGGGGAAGCCATCAGCATCGGCATGTGCGCCGCCGGAGCCATCGGCCTTCACCTCAAGCTCTGGAGCCGCAACGACCAGTCCCGCATGGAATCCCTGCTCCGCCGCGCCGGCCTGCCGGTCCGCCTCGCGCGGTCCCTGCCCGAAAAGCGCGTCGCGGCCGCCCTGATGCGCGATAAAAAAGTCCTGTCCGGCCAGCTACGCTACGTGCTCCCGCGCCGCCTCGGCAAAGTCGCGGTGCGCCCCATTCCGATCGATCTCGCGCTCCGCGCCCTGCGTTCTCTGCAACCCTAGGCGTTGTTTATCCCGTCAAAATTCGACAACAAAAATATATTTTGGTAAGATTCATTCTCCAATGATCAAGAAACGCCAGGTTTTATTCGCCCTTTCCATTCTATTGGCCTTCCAGACGGCCCCCGTCCGAAACTATCTCCGGGCCGAAGCCAAGGACACGCTCATCAAGGAGCGCAAATCCTACGGGAAAGTCATTCGCACCCGCATGCCGCCTCAGATCATGATCGAAACCATTCAGAAAGAGTTCAATCTGAACGCCCCTCGCTGGAAAACAACCTGGCAGACGTTCGTGGTGGAGGACGATCAGGACAAGGACGAATTCGTTATCATCGCGCGCAGCTACCCCAAGCTCTGGGCCTTTGGCCTCACCAACAGCGATTGCCCTAAACCCGAAAATTATGACCAACTCACAAACGACATCCCCCAGGGCGGCACTCCCGTCCGCATGGACATGATCGTCGGGGTCAAGAGGACGCGGTCTTTCTTTAGATATATAGTCACGGTGTACGAACCCATGTACGATTACTGGAAGAACCCCTGCTTTGAATGGAACCTGTCCCCCGGCAAAGCAAACGATGCCTTTTATAAGGACAATTACAATACCCGCGAATACGCGAAAAATCTGTCGAAATTAGTTTACGAAACGGTGGATGATTACGGCGGATGGAAGTCCCCATCCAAATTGATGAAAATCCCGGCTATGCGGGGAGCCGGACAGGAACTGATGGGCGAAGAAGCCGACACTCTGACTAACGAAGAGAAGAAACTGCCTATTGAAGAACAGGAAAAGCTTCTGGAAAAGCGCCGCAAGAAGGCGGATAAAGAAGAGCGCAAGAATAAAAGATAAGCCGCCTACTCCTGCTATCTAAGATGCCCTAAAATCAACTGATTTTAGGGTTTTTTTATCGTCTGCAACCCGTCCAGCGACAAATTCCCCATCGATCAGGTTTCCCACAAACAAGAAAGCCTCCTTAGCGGTTGCTAAGGAGGCTTTCCTTGTAGAGCTTTTCTAGCTTAGAACTTTACGCCGAGCGAGAAGCGATGCGTGCTCGCGAGATCGCCAGCCGGGCTGTAAACGTAGTCCAGCGTAGCCATTCTGAAGCCGAACCCGATGCCGATCGTAACGCCGTTGAAGCCATCAACCTTGCGGTTCCGGGAGTTGTATCCCAGGCGGCCAGAGATCGAAGCGTCTTCATTGATCTTATGCATGTAGTCCGTACCAAGTCCGAGGATCGGATCGCTGTCCTCGGGGAGGATGAAGTCCAGTCCCGTGGTCCAGTTTTCCATGGGCTTGAAGCCTGAGCCGAGGCGGAGAACAACCGGGAGGTTATCGCTTTCGGTTTCGTACTTCAGCTTGCCACCGAGGTTCTGGACAGCGAAGCCGAAATTCAGCTTGTTATCCATGAACATGGGGGACTGCGCGCCCAAATCGACCGCAACCGTCGTGGCCGACTCTTTGATCTTCGAATTAATGATCTTCAGGTTCAAGCCTAAAGGAATCATCGCCAACTTTCTCGCGTAGGAGAGGTTCACAGCCATGTCGGAAGGGTTAAACGTTCCGACCTTTGATGCGCGGATGTCCGTCTCATTGATATCGCCGGCAGTGAAATACTGAAGGCCGATACCGGCTGAACCGATCGTCTCGCTGATTGGCATCGCGAAGCCAATCCAGTGATAACCGGGGTTAGAGTCACCGGCGGCCTTGTTCTTGAGGAAGATGCCGGAGTACATGTACTCGGCGTTCTTCTTCTCGAGACGGGCCAAGCCAGCCACGTTGTAGTAGATGGAATTTACATCATCCGCAAGGGCCGTGTTCGCTTCGCCCATGCCGATTGCTTTCGCGCCGACGGGCAGTTTCAAGAACTGTCCCGCCCTCGTTCCGGCGGCCTTCTCACTGAAGGCAGCCTGCAATCCGCTGGTCGAGCCGACCAAACCCAAGGCCAAGGTCAAGGCGATGATAACTTTTCCACCAACCATTTTACCGTTCAAGTTATTTTCCATTTTCATGTTCCTTGAGTTAGTTTTAATAGTCGTCATGGTCATCACCCCCCTTACCGTTGAACCGCGACTTTCATGGTCTTCTTGTCGCCGCCGCCGTCTATGAGTGCTATATAGACGCCACTAGCCACATCTTGACCGTCGCTGTTCTTGGCATCCCAACCTTCGGAGCCGTTTCGATCAACGTCTGCGAAGTCTCTGACCAGGTCACCCGCGATCGTGAAGATCTTGATCGTGGAGCCGGCCGGGAGAAGATCGAACGTGATCTTCGGGTTGTTCGCTCGATGTGCTGCGAGCGAGGGACGATAGGGATTCGGGTAAACCATCGCGTTGTCCAGGTTAGTAACCGGGGTCACGATGATGACGCCGAACTTAGTTAAGTGAGTCACGCGGCCCGAGCAGGTCGTTCCAGAGAAGCTGGAATCTGCGATGGGCACCCAGCGGCTGCCATTGAAGAAGGCGAGCTTAACCCGGTTGGGGTCAGCAGCCTGCACCTGGGCCAGCGCCGCTCCGCTTAGGACAAAGCTCAAGGTGAGCGTTTTATTTAAGTCCGATTTACCGGAACCAAGGTTGATATCGAGCACGCTTCCAACTACAGTTGTACCTTCTCCCTGCGGAGGATTGGAATCAGGCACGAACGTAATGGTATCCGCGCCATCGGTCAAACCTGGAGGGTAGCTATAGTCTAACCTTTGGTCGGCGCTAACAGTTACACTACCCGAACCACCTGCATTTGGATCAACAGTAGCACTTGTTCCCGCTGAAGCAAGGATGGTCGCAGACGCGGTCGTGTAGACGATGTTGTTGGATGATATATTGCCTGCCTCGTCAACGGCGCGGATCACGAACCAGAACTTGCTGTCTTTGGATCCCGCTGCGATGGTCACAACCGCCTGGACCGTGGTACCCGGAGTAATGCTTGTAGGCGTCACTCCGTTGACCGTGAGGGCCGACAGAGGCAGCGTGATGGTCGAAACCGTCAGGCCGCGGGTCGTAGAGGTCGTGAAGTTGAACTGCGCGTTATTAGTAATGGCAGTGGTGCTAAGCGCGCTGTTCGCATAACCAAAGGGCAGGAACTGAGCCCAGGTCTGCGCGAAGGTGAAGTTCGTCGCCGCAACATTCAGGTCCGCAACATTTACGTTGGAAGGACCTGCCGCGGGGTAGCAAGGCGCGCAGCCCTGACCGCGGATGTCTTCACCGCTGGAGTAATAGAGGACGAATGAGTCGCTGGTATCCAGCGCGTTGGTCGTGCCGTCGTCGCCCGGGGCGATCCAGCGCAGTGTTACGGTGTTCACGCCGGAGGCGAGGACCGTGAGACCGGTTGGAGCGTTCGGGGCCGATGACTCGGAGACAGTATAAGTGACAGTGCCAGAGGAAGCATATGTTGCTTCGAGCAGAGTTGTACCGCCCGATGCTCCGGTGGGAGCAATGGTATGGTTGTAACCGCCAGCAGCAAGGTGCGTAGAAACTGACAGCGTCCATGTTCCGGGAGCCATATTGGTGTTGAAATCAACAAACCCAGTGGTTCCAGAGCTGCCAACGATCGTTAATCCTGTTCCCGCTACGCCGCCATTGACCAGGAAGGCAACCGTGCCAAGAGCAAGGTCGCTGACGGTTGTCGCAGTGTTGATGCTTGAAGGTGTCGCAAGAACAGTTGCACCGGCCGTTAAGCCCTGACCATGGATCCACACGCGACGCGTTGCTGAGTTGTTACCAACAACCGACGTCAGTGAATTCACGATGGGATTACGGTTGATCGACACAGTTCCCGAGAGGACCCTGGCGGGGCCAGACGTCGGGTGAGGGTGTGTCAGGAACAAGGTATAGGTTCCTGCAGTGACCGTGGCTGAACGCAGGTCAAACACCGCAGTAGCTGTTGTGCGAGCAACTGAGTTAATGCTAGTCGTTGAGAAGGCCGTGGACAATGAACCGCCACCGACTTTTCCAGCACCCGTGTCGGAAGCAGCAGCAAGCTGAACCGTTGCTCCGTCTTGCAGTCCGGTGCCCGTAATGGTGAACGACGCATAGTGCATCGTGGTGAAGTTAGTATTGTCAACCGGAGTGACACTGGTCAACACGCTATCGACGAGATTGACGTTGGTCGTCGTTGTCGCATTGAACACAACGACGTTAGCAGTCATCAGGCTGATTCCGATGCCGACCTGATAGGATCCCGCTGTCCGGTTGAAGAAGCCAGTGCTGGTGAAGCTCGCGAACGTTCCGCTGGAGTTCACATTGCCCAAGTTGGCGATGAAGCTATCCATAAGGGCCGGGATGTGAACCGTGGAACCGGAGACCAAGCCAACACCTTTCAAACCGATGGTCGGGTTACCGGCCGAGTTATACAGGCCGATAGTCGCTGACGTGTTTGAGGTTGAGGGATAGATCACCTGGCTCACAGTCATAGACGATACCGTGATAGGGTTGGCCAAGTTTACAATGGTCGGTGTCGCGTTTGCAACGCCGCCAGGAGGATCAAGCCACGCATTGTCTGAGGAAATGATCAGATTATAGGTTTTCCCTGCCATGGCAGACTGACGGAAGTCGACCGTTGCAGTCATTCTAGACCCGCTATCGGCAGCCGCAACGGCGCCAGAGACGATTGCTGTCGCGGTCGTGGATCCGTCGACGGCCAAGAACTGAATCGATGCGCCGTTCAGAAGTCCGCGTCCGAAGATTTCGAGCGCGTAGCTGCGAGTATTCGCAACCGTGTCGGGAACCACGCGGGTGATGCCCGCGCTGGAAACCGTGACGGATGTCGCAACTGAGCGAGCCGAGGAGGTGGAACCAAGGAGACCCACGTAATCGCCGACTCCCGGGGCGCCGGTGACGATGAAGTGAGACGTGGCGAACGCCACGTAGAAGCTGCGCTGGCTGAGGGCCTGATTACCGAGGCGAACCGTGAGGAGCGCCGAGGTGCTGGTCATAACCTGGTTGGTTACGACGATGGCCTGAGTAGAAACCGGCATGCCGTCGATGGCGCTGTTAACTGCGTCCAAAGTGACGGCCCATGTTGCGCCCGAGATGAATCCGCGTCCATCAACGAGAAGCTTTGCAGTACCAGTGGAGTCGATGGTGACCGACGTATCCGTGGTCAGAGCATTTAGCATGCGGACTGACGTGATTGCGGGAGACGAGATGGTGATCGCAGGAGACAATGCGAACTGCGAATTCGTCGCCGTAGGGCGGCTGGAGATTCTGATATACCAGGAACCTGCCGTTGCGCCGACGATGCTTCCCGTAACGACCGCAACCTGGTTATTCGTGCCGGACTGCGCTTCCAGGTGTCCCGCGCCGAGGGGGATGTCCCCGTTGTAGCGGACGTTCGCGTTGCTGGGAAGAACCGTGCTTGTAGTGAGGTAGAGGTTCAATCCGAGGAGCGACGAAGCCCAGACGTTAGTATAAGGAGAAGACGACCGGATCAGGAAGGTCGAGTGGATCGACGAGTTGATAGTTGAGCTCGAAGCCAATCCCGAGAGTCCGGGGAGCGACGTAGCCAGCGTCCCGGAGGCCTGCGCGATATCGATACCGCCCAAGCGGAGCGCGTCAGCCTTTGTGGCCAGGAGAACATGACCAGCCTGAGTGCGGGTCGCGACAACCAAGGTATAGTACTTTGGAATGTTGGATGTATCCGTAGAAGAATACCGGGTGTAGATATGCGTGCTCGTGACCGAGTTAAACTGCGAAGCGCTGCTGGCTTCGCCGGTGAGGATGAATGAGCCTGACTCAACCGGGAGAGTCGACAGCGAGACGGTCGCGGCCGTGCCTGCAGCGGACTGAGGAATCAGCCGCGCGTTCATTGCCTTTGTAAAACCATTGACCAGCGCGATCGTGTTGCTTGATGTAATGACAAACGTCGCGTTGATCGCGGCGGCAGTACCGCCGATATCCGAAGCGACGGTGGCCGAGGAAGGAACCAGCGCGTTGATAACGGATGACGACAGCGCGATGAAGTTCGCATCGGTGATTCCGCCCGCAGTATTGGAAGCGGGCGTTGAAATAATGACGACCGGGTGGCTGCTCGCGTAGACGAACGACCAGCTCGTGCTGGAGGCATAGAGAGTCATGGAGGAAGCGGAGGCCACATCGATGGTGTAGGCGCCCGATCCGTCCGTCAAGCCGCCTGAGAGTTCGCCCGAAGCGGCGGGGTCCAGATCGGCAGCAACGCCCGTACCGCCGTTCGTAACATTAGAACGGATGCGTACGCTAGGAACCGCAGCACCCCAGGAGTTAACGACAGTACCGGCGACCGTAGTCCAGTTAAGGGAATTAAGCGCCGTGCCAGCCGCATTCACGAAATTGCCGCGTACAATGCCGGCAGCGGAGGGGTTCTGGAGGAGCGCTGATCTCAACGCGCTGGCTCCGATGTTCACTAGACCCCGCTGTGTGTTGACGATGCTCTCGCTGAAGTCGTCGAAGAAGACGCCGCCGCGGCCTTTGGCCAGCTGCAGGGTGGACGACTTAACATAGAGGAGGTTGATGGTACCATTGGTGTCGGTACCGCTGGCCACCACGTTACCGCTGGTGCCGGAGGTGTCGATCCGCTGGATGTACCAGGCCTGGTTCGTGATCTTGCGGCGCTGAACCGCGAGCTTGAGGCCAAGGCTGGAATCCGTATAGACCACGCGGGTAACATTGGTGCCATCCGTCGCGAAGATGTCGCTGATGGACGAGCCCGTGTCAATGACTTCGCGCTGGAAATCCGAAACCGCGCCGCCCGCCACGTAGGCGAGCCGCAGGGCCGAGGCGTTGGAGTCAAAGTAAACCACGCCGTGAGCCAAGGTAGTAGCGTTAAAGAAGGCCGCGATCTGGCCCGAAGCCACGTTGGCCGACCCGGAGACGCCGGAGGTGCCGGCCACTACTATAAAGGAAGAGGCCGCATCGGTCGCATAAACCGCCGAAGCCGCCTGCAGGCTGTAGGTGGTGCCGTCAGCGTTGCGAGAGGAGTAGGCGAGGAGGAGACCCGTGTTGGCCGTGCCCGCCACTGAGAGTCCAGTGGTCGTCACTTTTCCCGAACCCAGGACGAAGCCGATGGTGAGATCGGCTCCGGGACCAACCAGGTGGTTGATCGTGGTAGAGGAGGCGTCGTAGAAATAGACGTGAGGAGAGTGGTCGACCGGGTTGATCACCAGATTGAGGTAGCGAGGCTTGTTGGCGATCGCGCCTGAGCTGATGATGGTCAGCGTGTAGCCGCCGCCAACCGAGTTCGACGCGTACATGAGGCTGTACTCCGTCGCGCTGGTCGTGGTGTAGGCCACATGCACGCGGTCGCCGTCGAGGGCTGCCGCGGAGGCGTCGATGGTGACGCCGCTGATGACCGTGGGGGTACCGACTGAGATACCCAGGGCTTCAGCGCGATCCGTGAACGACGTAACCGCCGCTCCCAAAACCGCGACAGCCATGAGTCCCATGACCACCTTACGGGTTACGAACTTTATTAATGATTGCATCATTATTACTCCTCCCGATTGATAGCCCGCGCGATGCACGAGCGTATTAATTAAATTAAAGGGTTTCGCTAAACCGGCGCCAAAAAATAAAAAATCACGGACCTGTAATGGACTTACTGGATCCGCATTCTTTACCGCATTAGTTATACGTAGTTTTTCAGTCAAGCTCTTTTTTGTGATGCTTGCGACCTAAACTAACTTACACTAACTCTTCGTTTCTTATTTTCTTTTTGGCGCGGAGTTCGGTTGGCTGCGGGAGGTTCGAGAGGTTATTGGATGATGAAGACATTTCTGTTCCTCGAAACTTCGCTCGCTGACTAAAACTTCCTCGCCAGTGCTACAAAATTACAAAATCGTCAAATTGTTGTCAATAGCGTGCGGATATTTATTTGGTTTTTCCGAAAAATTTTATTTTCCGTCGGAAAAAGGCTTGCTGAAAATTAATTTTCAGCTCCGTATATTTCAAAGAACCTTATTTTGAAACCGCGCCGTTCAAAATATTTTTTCAATTTTCTTCCGCGGGCCCGTCGCGCGCTTTAGTGCCATCCGCGAAAACGAATGCTGTATTTTTAACAGATATGGGGTATTCTGTCAAGTAAAAAAATAAAATAGCGGGGGTCGGAGCGCGCCGTTGACAAGGCATTTTCAAATGTGATAAATTGGGAAGCAGCCCCGGTCGGGCAGGAGAAACCCCATATGAGCGATCAATCAACCCCACCCTCTTCCGCTCCCAGCTCTCCCCTTACGCGGGCTGCCCAGGATTCCTCCCTACCTTATATAGATAACGGAGCCCCCCTCCCGGATGGCTACGGTCAAACGATGGTCATACTCATGCCCCGGGACCCCCGCTGGATGTTCGCCTACTGGGAAGTCACCGAAGGGACCAGCCTGGAGATCAAGCGCCACCATGGCGAGGACGTTTTCTATTGGACCCAGCCCACTTTACGAATGCACGAAGTCTCCGCCGACAACCCCGCCGTGCCGCTCCGACACATTGACGTTTCCGTGGCGTTGGACAGCGGAAACTGGTACCTGTGCGCGGATCGGGAGGGCAGCTCCTGGTACGTGGAGCTGGGCCTCAAAGCGCCCGACGGACGGTTTATTCTCCTGGCCAAGTCCAACACCATTGCCCTCCCTATGGCCTCCGTTTCTACGAAGATGGACGAAAAGTGGGCAACCCTCAAGGATGAGATGGAAAAAGTCTTCGCCGCCTCGGGCGGCGGCAAGCTGGGCAGCGGCTCCATGGAGCTTGCTCGCCGGCTTTCCCAGCGTTGGGCCATGCTCTCGCAAATTTCGTCGTGGAAAAGCTCCGGATCCTCTTCTTTTGGCGTGGCCAAAATCCCTGGCCCCAGGAAGGGCCGGATGTTCTGGCTCGTGGCGGATTGTGAGCTAATCCTTTATGGAGCCACCGAACCGGACGCCGCCGTCACCGTTGCCGGCAAGCCCATTGAGCTTTACCCCGATGGCACCTTTTCCCTGCGCTTTGCCCTGCCCAACGGGAATCTGGAACTCCCGATCAAAGCTGTTTCCGGCGACCATACCGAGGAACGGGTCATCAAAATTTCCGTCGAGCGCAAGACATCGACCTGACATCCGCCCAAACTGCCCTGGCCCCGCATCCACGATATGAATAGTCCCAAAGGTTACTGGTCGCTTGTTCTCCATGCTCATCTTCCTTATATAAGGCACCCTGAGCACGAAGATTTCCTCGAAGAAGACTGGTTCTATGAGGCCCTGACCGAAACTTATATCCCCATCCTCGATTTTTCCGAGAGACTCCTGAGCGAGGGAGTTTACTTCCGCTATACCATCAATCTGTCTCCCACTCTCTGCTCCATGATGCAGGACGAGCTGCTGATGAACCGCTATAGCCGGCATCTCAACCGATTAATAGACCTGGCGGAACGAGAGCTGCACCGGGTCAAGTCTCTGCCCCAGTTCCAGCCGGTGGCGCAGATGTATGAGCAGAAGCTCAAGCGCTGCCGCTCCTTCCTCGAGAAGTACCATGGCCGGATATTGACCGGCTTCAAGGCTCTGCAGGATGCAGGCACCATTGAGATCATCACTTGTAATGCCACCCACGGTTACCTTCCCTTAATGGTGGACCCGCGCGCGCAGGCGGCCCAGATCCGGGCCGGGGCTGATCACTATACCGAAACCTTCGGCCGCCGCCCCCGGGGGATCTGGCTGGCCGAATGCGCCTACGCGCCCGGGGTCGACGCCCTGCTCAAGCGGGAGGGCATCAAGTTCTTTTTCCTCGATTCGCACGGGATCCTTTTCGGCCAGCCCCGGCCGCGCTACGGGGTCTTCGCCCCCATCATCTCGCCCCAAGGCGTCGCGGCCTTCGCCCGTGACATGGAGACCGCCCAGCAGGTCTGGAGCGCGGAGCAGGGATACCCCGGCGACGCACGCTACCGCGAGTTCTACCGGGACCTGGGCTACGACCTCGAATATTCCTACGTGAAGCCCTACCTCCATGACGACGGCGTGCGGCGCAATATCGGCCTCAAGTATTTTCGTATCACGGGAAAGATGCCCTTGGATCAAAAGGAGCCCTACAACCCCGATCTGGCACGACAGGCCGCCGGAGACCATGCGGGTAACTTCGTCTTTAACCGGGGCCTGCAGGTAAACTATCTGAGGGGGGTCCTGGGTCGGGAACCCCTGGTGGTATCCATGTACGATGCCGAGCTCTACGGCCATTGGTGGTATGAAGGCCCGGAGTTCCTGGAGTTCATCTTTAAAAAACTCCATTACGACCAGCAGGAAGTGAAAGCCATCACCCCCTCGGAGTACCTAAATCAGTTCACCGAGAACCAGGTGGTGGAACCCTGCGCTTCTTCCTGGGGTGATAAGGGCTATTACGAGGTCTGGCTGAACGGAGCCAATGACTGGATTTATCGGCACCTGCACCATATCACCCGCCGGATGATCGATATGGCGGAACAGCATCGAGAGCCGAAGTCGGATTTGGAGCGCCGTTCGCTTACCCAGATGGCCCGGGAAGTGCTGTTGGCTCAGGGGTCCGATTGGGCCTTCCTGATTACCGCCGGCACTGCCACCCAATATTCCAACAAGCGGACCCGCGACCACATCCACCGCTTTCTGGTGCTCGACCGCGAGTTCAGTTCTGGCCGCATCAACGAGAATTTCCTGCGAGAGTGCGAGTGGAAAGACAATATCTTCCCCAACCTGAATTATCGCGTCTTTGCCGCTTGACAGTTTCAACCACGGTTTTCTAGAATCAACTTAAGCGCTGAAAGGTTAAGGCCTCGTCTCTATGGACAACAGCTCACGCACTGTCCAAACATCAATTAAGACCGACGAGATCCAACCTTTTGGCGCTTCTCTTTTGTAAAATGTAGGGAGTAAAAAGAATTTTCAAAAGACGCAAGCCCCCAGCGGGGACTTGCTCGCAAGTTCGCCCCGTGCGCATCTCACGGGCTCACTTAACGCTTTTTCAAATTCTTTTTACTCCACCACATCTTAAAAACTCAACATGAACGAAAATATTCTTAAGAAGATCGAACAGGGCGGGAGGATTTCGCCGGAGGAAGGGCTTTCTCTTCTGAAGGATGGGAGTCTGCTGGAGTTGGGGCGGCTGGCTCAGGAAGTCCGTTTCCGGAAAAATCCCGAGCCGGTCGTGACGTTCGTCATCGATTCCAATCCCAATTATACGAATGTCTGTATTACGGACTGCTCGTTCTGCGCGTTTTATAGGAAGCCCGGGGCGCCGGATTCCTGGACTTTGTCGATCGAGCAAGTGATGGAAAAGATGCAAAACGCGGCAGATTTGGGTTGCACGACCGTTTTGCTGCAGGGCGGACATAATCCCAGCCTGCCGCTCGACTACTACACCACGATCATCCGCGAGACGAAGAAGCGCTTTCCTGCCATCACCCCCCACTTTTTTACTGCGTCGGAGATTCAGACGATGGCGCAGGTGTCCGGTTTAACGATCCGCGACGTTCTACAGAAGTTGAAAGATGCCGGACAGTCTTCGCTGCCAGGCGGCGGGGCGGAGGTTTTGTCGGAGCGCGTTCGGAAGCGCATCGCCCCGAAGAAGGGAGGCCCCGACAAGTGGCTTGAAGTGCATCAGACCGCTCACGAGCTGGGCTTCCGCAGCACGGCGACCATGATGTACGGCCACGTCGACCAGCCGGAAGATATCATCGAGCACATGGAAAATATCCGGAAGCTGCAGGACAAGACCGGCGGGTTCACGGCTTTCATTCCCTGGAGCTTTAAGCCCAACAACACGCCGCTGGAAAAGAAGATTTCACACCGCACGCCGTCCAACCTTTACCTGCGCATGCTCGCTTTTTCGCGGATCTATCTCGATAATTTCGATCACATCCAGGCTTCGTGGTTTTCGGAAGGAAAGAAGACCGGCCAGGTGGCGCTGCATTTCGGGGCCGACGACTTCGGAGGGACGATTTTCGAGGAAAACGTGCACCGCGCGACCGACCACATCAACAAGACGACCATCAATGAAATTTTGACACTGATTCTGGAATCCGGGTTCAAGCCCGCCCAGCGAGATACCCACTACAACATCCTGAACCGCTACGACAAAGCGGACTGGACCGCAAAAGAACGACAGCTCGCCGCAACCTCTTAGAAGCTCCTACCTACTCAAGTAACGATTGATCCACTCTGCGACAGCCAGGTTTGGCACCCAGCAAAGCCAGGCGATCGCGGCGTAAGCCGAAGTAAAATCCACCCCCGCCAGAACCGAAAATGGAATGTAGAGCCGCAGCATGACCGCGGCGAATGTCAGCGAGAAGTTGCGCACCATCCACTTCCTGTGCTCTTCGACCGCGCGGCCTCGAATGGCGGAATAAGCGCGGAAACCGGTATAAAGCCAGCATAGGGCCAGCATCGTGAAACCGAGCCGGGCGACAGGCCCTCCGAAAGCATACTGGGCGATATAGAGGCCGGAAAGCCCCCCGATCAAAACCCCCACCCCCAGATAAATCCGTCCCATCCACCGGTGGACATGGATCCTGGACTGCCGGATCCGGCTGGAAAACTGAAAAGGCCCCAAAAGCAGAGCGGTTGATGCGGCAAAGACGTGAATATAAACGCCGAATGGCTGGGTCACAAAGCCGGCCTTCATGTCGGGATGCACCAGCGAACCGACCGGCAGCGCCCCATACCCGATAACGGCGTAGGCGGCCACACCCAGGGAAAGGAAATAGAAGACCCCTTTGCCGGCCAGGGATAAAATATGAATCATGGGAGGGCGAGGAGGTTAGTTGGTAATGACTTCGAAGGCGGTAGGCGTTTTGAAAACGCCGGCGGCGAGACCATCTTTGAAAAGCTGAGTTAATGCGTCGCGGCCTTCGTTGCCGAGGTCGAGCGTGTCTTCGTTGACGTACATGCCGACAAACTTCTTAGCGGTATCGCGGGGAATGCCGCGGCCGAACTTCAAAGCGTAATCGATGGAACGCTCGTCGTCCATGGCGTAGCGGATGCTCTTCACGAGCGCCGCGTTCAGCTTCTTCGCCATCTCCATGCCGAGATCCTTACGGACGAGATCGAGGCCCAGAGGAATGGGCAGCTTGTACTTGTCGAACCACATCTTGCCCAGATCCATGCAGTTCTGGACGCCGTATTCGGAAAAATTCAGCTGGCCTTCGTGAATCACGAGGCCCGCATCCACCTTCCCTTCCTTCACGGCATCAATAATCTTCTCAAAGCTGATGACGACCGGCTGGAAATCTCCCAGAAAAATCTTGAGCAGCAGATAGGCCGTTGTTTGGAGCCCGGGGATGGCTATCTTTTTGCCCTTGAGTTCTTTTTCAGACATCTTCTTGTTAGCCACCACGATGGGTCCGTAGTTTCTCCCCACGCTGGCGCCGCAATTTAAAATCCAATATTTGTCCGCGATGAAAGGATACATGGCCGCCGAAACCGCCGTGACTTCGAGCTCGGCTTTGAGCGCGCGCTGATTGAGCGACTGAATATCTTCGATCACGTGCTCGATTTTATAGCCGTCGATATCGACGTAGTTCTGGGTGATGCCGTAGAACATGAAGGCATCATCGGGGTCCGGGCTGTGGCCGACTCGCAGGATCTTTTCGCTCATGGGACGATTATTCTACTAAATAAATTTGTCCGCGTCGCCCGCTTGACATTTAGGACATTTGTCCTATATAATCAGGGTGCCGAGTAATCACGAAGCAAAAGGATGTGCCAGATGGAATCATTGACCCAACAGGAATCGAAGATCATGGAGGCGCTGTCGGCCTACATCAAGGAGAACGGCTACGCGCCTTCGCAGAGGGAATTGGCCAAGGACGTGGGGCTGAAGTCTCCCAACACGGTGGACTATCACCTGAAGAAACTGGAGTCGAAAGGGCTGATCAAGTGCCTCAAGAACCGGTTCCGCGCGATCGAATTGGTGGGCCGGGCCGCGGCCGATCAGCTGAAAGTGCTGGCCGCCACCACCCGGATTCCCCTGCTAGGCACCGTGCCCGCGGGACCGCTGAATCACGCGACCCTGGAAGATGAGTACATCGAAGTGGACCCTTCCCTTATTAGGGGAAAGTCGCTGGCGCTCAAAGTGCGCGGCGACAGCATGCGCGACGCCGGCATTCTGGAAGGCGACGTGGTGATCGTCCGGCTCCAGCAGACCGCGCAGAACGGGGATATTGTGGTTGCGCGCGCGGGCGAAGATTCCACCGTGAAGTATTTCCGCAGCATGCGGGGCCAGCCGTTCCTGTATCCGGCCAACCCGCGTTACGGCCCCATCGCGGCCGACCAGATGGAGATCCTGGGCAAGGTGACGGGAGTCATCCGCCGGTATTAGGCCATGCAGGTCCTGGAGATCGGAGAGAAGATCAAAGTCGGCGCGGTGTTCGACGCGGAACGCGTCACCCCCAAGTGGTTTTTCTGGGGGCGCACCCGCCACGATATTACCGTCGAGCATACATGGCGCGGCCGTTCGGGGGAGGCCGCGCTCCTGTATTTCTCCGCCACCGACGGCGCCAACGTCTTCGAGCTGCGCTTTAATCTTCAGTCCGCCGAGTGGGTGTTGGAGAAGGTTTACACCGCGTAAAACCTGGCGCAGTTCGCAGTTGTCCCGTTCATCACACCTGTTTGTATATATCCCGTCCATTTATGAATCGAGTTATTCTGCACGTCGATATGAATGCCTATTTTGCCTCCATCGAGCAGAAGGCCAATCCCCTGCTGCGCGGGAAGCCGCTGGTTGTGGTGGCGGACTCGCGGCGCCGTTCCGTGATTCTGACCGCTTCTTACGAGGCGCGGCGTTTCGGCATCAAGACCGGGATGAATCTTTGGGAAGGAAAGAAACTTTGCCCCCGCCTGATCGCCGTGGACAGCAATTCCGAAAAATATCTGGATGCGAGCGCGAAGATTCTGGGCGTGCTCGAATCTTACAGCGACCAGGTGGAAATGACCTCCTGCGACGAAGCTTATCTCGATATCACCGCCAGTCAAAACTTCTTTCATTCTGATGGGCCAGGGATTGCCGCACGGCTAAAGGTGGATGTGCGGAAAGCAACGGGACTGCCCTGCTCCGTGGGGGTAGCACCCAATAAAGTGCTGGCCAAAATGGCATCTGACCGCAAAAAGCCGGATGGTTTAACCGTGGTGAGTGAGGCAACCGTTGATGAATTTTTGAAAGATACACCAGTTCAGGACATGTGCGGGATCGGCCATCGCACCCAGGAAAAGCTGAACAAACTCGGCATATTCACCTGCGGAGAGCTGTCAGCCAAAAGCGCCGCCTGGATGGACCATCACCTGGGGTTTTGGGGCCATTGGCTGTCCCGGATGGCCCGGGGGCGGGATGATATCCCGGTGTCGCGAACCACGGAATCCCGCATTGCAAAGTCCGTGGGACATTCCACCACCTTCCCCGCCAACACGCTGGATATTTCTATTCTGAAATCATATCTGCTGCTGCTTTCGCAAAAGATCGCGGTACGGCTCCGTAAATATGGATTGCAGGGAAAAACTGTCTCGCTGTATGTCCGCTACAGCGATTTCAGCGGGTCGGGCCGGCAGGCGGCGAAAAAGGAGTTTACCGACGATGGCGAGGAAATTTTCAACATGGCCGCGCGGATCCTGGACTCGTTCCAACCGTTCCGGCTTCCGGTGCGGCTTTTAGGCGTTTCCGTTTCGAACGTCGCGCCCCGCCCCCCGCAGGAATTCCTGCTGCAGTCGCTCGCGCGCAAAGACCAGGCCAACCAGGCCATGGACGATATCAATCGGAAGTACGGGAAGTTTACGGTGAAGCCGGCGGGATTTCTATTCGCGGAGAAGCACGGGGTTCTGGATGCGCCTATTCCGCCATTCATAAAAATCAACCGGTAAAATACCGGCCATAGACAGAAAATTACCGGGGGCACCATTTTCTTATTCCTTTGAACGAAGGAAATGGTACACCCCGGCATGACTTAACAAGTATTTTTTAAGGACGTGCCGGGGGTGAGACTTGAACTCACGACCCCACACTTATGAAGCGTGTGCTCTAACCAGCTGAGCTACCCCGGCGAAATCCGCTGAAAAATTTATTAAGCATTCGCCGGGCGTACCTGTTCCTTAATTCAAAGGAATAAGAGTTCGGGTGCCCCGGCCAAAGAGGCCGGCCCGACGAAATTAACTGGACGGTTATTTTATCAATTCCGGTTGGAAAATGAAATTAGCTGATTGGATGGGAACGGCGGCATCCGCTTGTTGATCTTCCCCTTCTTTCTTTCCTTCTTCCCTACTTTTTCTTCTTCTCCATCACGTCCCCCATCACGATAACCTTGCCGCGGATCCGCTCATAGCTGGCGTTCGTCAGGATCTTCTTTTTGACGAGATCGTTCCGGCTTTCAAAAGGGCGGCCGGCAACGATCTTTTGGGCAACCGACCGGCCGACGCCGGGCAGGTCCATTAATTCCTCAAGGGTGGCGGAATTAAGATCCAGAAGGCCGCGGATCTTGTGGGCTTCTTTTACCCGCACCGGCGGCGCGGGAGGCCCTTTTCGGGGAGGTTTTTCCTTCGGCTCGGGGCGGGCGGCGGAACGGTTATAGTATTTCCCGGATGGAACGCTGCCCCCATCGCTCCCGGCCCATAACGCCGCTTGAAACGGCGTTAATCCGGCCAGCAGGAGAGCGAAGAGGAGGCGTTTCATTGAGATTCAGAAGCTGACTTAATAATTGACGATGAGGGCAAGGGACGTGATAGTGTCGTCCCGAACGAACCCCAGGGGCGGCTTGCCCACGCGCTTCCAGGTGTAAGACGCCTTGAGCGACAGGTGCGTCGAAATGGCGACCTGGATGGCGCTGATGGTTGTCAGGCGGTAATCATCCGAGTCCTTGAAGTTGTGCAAAACTTCGCCGTCCTGGCTGAGCAAGGACGTCTCCGAAATCTTGAACTCGTACTTCGCGTAAGCGCGGCCGGACCCGAACTCGTTTCTGGGGGGAGTCGGGCGCTCTTCGTTGATGTAACCGCCGCCGAGTTCCAGCATGAACTGGTTGCGGGCTTTTTCCTCGAAGAAATGACGGCCCAAACCGGCAGAGATGTCGTACCGGTTCCTGATGCCCGCGAAGCGGTCCTTATCCCAACCGAAGCGCTCGAACGTATAATTGCGCCCGATCAGGTCCCAGGTCAGCTTTTCGTTCGCAAAATACTGCTCCGCAGTGGTGCGGTCGTTGCTCTCGCTGCCCAAACCGCCCGCATTCGCCTCAAACTTAGCTTTCTGCCACTTGTAGGTGAACGTGTTCTTGCCGGAAATGGTGGTCGCCTTGCTGTTTCCGTTGGTGCTCACGGCGGATATCTCCGCGGTCTCCTTCCAGGGTTTTTCACCCTCGGCCGCGAAGGCCGCGGCGTTGGCGAACATCAAAAACGATGCCGCCAGTACAAGTTTGCGTTGAATCATGTTGATCTCCTTTTTTGTGTTGGTATTATAACAAACCTTATTTGGCCGGGCGCCAGTCATCGCTTTTTCGCGATATGGCCGCTTTCCTCAACTATCTCCGACAGATGCGCAGCGACAATCCTGTTTCCCGCCTCGTTGATGTGGGCTGCGTCCCGGAAGAACTCACCGGAGCTTCGGTCGAAGACGCCGCTGGCATCGCACAGCGTTCCGCGTTTGAATTCGTCCGTCTCCCTCAGAGCGGACACGCAGCGGCAGACGAACCCCATCCTTCCCGGAAAGTGATACTCGCTGGAGTCGGCAATGTTCTTCTCCGCACCAGCCCTGTTCTTGCGGGTCGCGAGGGTCGGTTGTATGACAAAAAGTACGGGAATGGAACTATTTGCGAAATATTCCCCGGCTTGCCGCAGGTAACGCAGATAGCCCTCATGGAACAGCTTTTCCCTTCCGGCCAAATCGGGCTTCTTCGCCGACCACCAGGCGGGCCCCGATACCCGCCTCCAAATGCGGCTCGACATATCGATGATCGCTTCAGGCAGGCTTTTCTCGCCCTGCTTTTTGGCGAAGAACGTCTCATCTTCCCCTTCAAACACGGAAAGGTCCTTGTAGTCGATATGATAAGCCATGGACATATCGTTCCACCCATCGTAAAAAATGACGAGATCGGGCTTCACGCGGTCGCGCAGCAGCTTCGCGAGCGCTATTTCTCTCTGGATGGTGTACCCTTCGATCCCCAGGTTGCAAACCTGCACGTCCAGCTCGGGGTGCGATTTCTGAAGGCCCCTCTCCAGAAAATAGGGAATGGTCTGATCGTCGGCCTGCGACGATCCGAAAACAGTTGATCCACCCAGGACGGCGACGCAGAAAGTGTTCTTCTTCCTGGCGCGTAGCTCCCCGCCCCGGAAGCCCAGGGAATTGATGTTGTAATACTTGGATCGGTGCGGATAGTAGAGATAGAGCAGCGTCCCGGTGAGAATATGCGCCCTCGGCCCCATCTTTTTAAACTCGGCATCCAGTGCGTTCTGGATTTCCATTTCCGTTGCTTCGACCGGCAGCGCGGCCGACGGGAAAGAGAGGCTAAGAAGAACAGTCAGCTCAAAAAGGACGAGCGCTCGGGCAGCGCGGGGCAAAAAACCCTCTTGTCCGTTGCGCGGACAAGAGGGTTTCATGGCCTGGTACAAACCTGCGATTATTTCTTGACGGCTTCCAGAGTCGCCACGACGCGGCGATTCCTGGTGCGTCCATCCGCGGTCGCGTTATCGGCCACGGGCTGGTCGGGGCCGAAGCCCTTCGCGGCGAGGCGCGAGGCGGCGATGCCGAACTTGCTCGTCAGATACGCCTTCACGGCATCCGCGCGGCGTTGAGACAGCGCGGTGTTCATCGCGGCCGACCCGACGTTGTCCGTATGGCCTTCGATCGTTCCGTTAACTTCGGGGTAGTTGTTCATGAAGTCCGCGACCCTCTTGATCTCCGGGTCGAACTCCGGCTTCACGACGGCTTTGCCGGTGTCGAAAAGCACGTTCAACTGGATGGAAACTTTCTCTTCGGGCTTGAGCTGAGGGCATCCGACCTCGTTCACCGCGGTCCCCTTGGGGGTGTCCGGGCAGCGGTCTTTGGGATCCAAAACGCCGTCCAGATCGCTGTCCTTGGGCGCTTCGGGGCTGCAGCCGGACGCGTCCACCTGCGCGCCTTTGGGCGTCGCGGGACACTTGTCCATGTAGTCAAAAACGCCGTCGCCGTCCGAGTCCATGGGGCAACCTTTTATGTCCACGGGAATCCCCGCGGGGGTGCCGGCGCAGTTATCCTTGTTGTCCGCCACGCCGTCGCCGTCTGAATCCGCGGGAGCGGCTTTGGCTTGCTTCACGGGGGCGGGCTTGGACTCGCCGCCACCGAACGAGAAGGTTCCCATGAGGCCGGCCGTGACCGCGTGCGTCTCGTTGAGCGAATCGCCGGTCTTGGAATCGTAGTGGTACGTCACTACGGGCCCCAGCGAGAAGAAAGGCAGAGCGAAGAACTCCGCGCCCAATCCTGCGATGCCCGCTAAATCGTTGAAATTCTTGGCGCCCTGGCCGCTGGCCACGCCCCATCCGAAACGGAGGAAGGGATTAAAGCGGCTGTCCGGGCAGAGGTGATAGAGCGCGGAAGCCGTGATGTCCTCGACGCGGATGTTCTTCTTGAAATACATGTTGTCGTAGGCCAGCATGACGGACCAGTGGCGGCTCATGCCGTAGCGGAGGTGGCCTCCGACGCCCACGTTGGTCTCGCCGTTGTCCTTGATGAACTTCGAGCCGAGCGGAATAGCCGCTCCGCCGAATCCGCCGATTCCCCATTTTCCCGTCTGGTCATCCGCCGACACAACTGCCGGAGAAACCATGACAAAGGCCGCCAAAAAACTACAGATGATAACTGTCAATTTGCGCATACAACCTCCTTGTTTAGTGCTGAAAAATCAGATCAGATATTTGAAGTGCAGTGGCCGCAGCGTTTGGCGGCGATGGGAATGTTCATGAGGCATTGGGGGCACTGTTTTTCGGTCGGGGCCGGCGGCGGGACGGGCTCGGATTTCTTAAGGTGGTTCATTCCTTTCACTACCATGAAAATACAGAACGCCACGATCACGAAATCAAGGACCGTATTGATAAAAATGCCGTATTTGACGAGTACGGGCTTGGCGTCGCCCATGGGCGAACTGAGGGTTACTGCGAGCTGGCTGAAGTCCATGTTGCCCATCAGGAGTCCGATGGGAGGCATCAAGATGTCGTTGACCAGGGAAGTGACGATTTTTCCGAAGGCGCCGCCGATGATGACACCGACCGCCATATCCACCACGTTTCCCCGCATCGCGAACTGCTTGAATTCTTTGAGCATAGCTCACCTCGCGTCTTGATTATTGGGATTATAAGAAAAGCAGGTTTATCCTATCAAAAGGCGGTAGGCGGGCGCAAGACAGCCGCCCAATATATGCGGGTTGGGTTATGCCAAGGAAAAGCCGGGATTATTGGGGCCGGAGGGCCTGGATGTGTTTGAGGCCGGCGAGTTGCTGGCCCACGGACAGGAGAGACTGGATATTCTTGGCGAACTGGGCTTCATCGATGGGCTTTTGCATGTAGCCGACGGCCCCCTGCTCCAGGGCGAGCGGCTTGTACTGGAAGATGGTGGAGCCCGTCAGGAAGAGAACAGGGATGCTGCGGGTAGGCTCGTACTCCTTGAGGAGGCGCTGCACTTCGAAGCCGTCCATCAAAGGCATGCTGATATCCAAAACGATAATGTCGGGGCGCTCCTTCTTGGCCATGATGAACCCAACCGTGCCGTTGTCGGCGTAGACGAGGTCGTAGCCCAGCGGAGACAATATCTGGGAGATCAGCTCGAAGTTTTCCTCCTCGTCGTCGACGACGAGGATCTTGGCTTTGCGCGCATCAGTGTCTTTCATGACCCGCCTCCTACATGCTCCGTGAAAATCTGCGCCCTAAGTATAGCAGGATTCCGTCGGCGTTCAAGGGAAAGTTCATGATTGTTTTTTCCCGTCCCGCGGGAGAACCATGACGAACCGGTTGCCCTTGGGAAGCGAACGCTCCGCCCAGATGTCGCCGCCGTGCGCTTCGACCGCGAGCCGGCAAAATGCCAGGCCCAGCCCCTGTCCTTTGCGGAACCGCCCGAAATAATCGCCTTTGAAAAATTTGTCGAACACCTTTCCCAGGTGCTCGCGCGGGATGACCATGCCGTTGTCCTCGACCACGCATTCCAGCCATCCGCTGTCCAGCAGGTTCACCGAAATCATGATTTTACCGTCGGGCGCCGCGTATTTGAGCGCGTTGGTGAGCAGGTTCACGAGCACCCGCCGGATCACGCCTTCGTCCACCTGAACGAGCGGGATTTGGCCGTGATACACTTTTTTGACGGATATTTCCTTGCTCCGGATGACCGGCGCCAAAGCTTCCAGGCAATCGTCCACCAGTTTCGGAAAATATGCGGGTGATTTTTTTAAGGGGTATTTGTCCTGATTAAATTGGCATACGTCCTGCAAATCCATGATCAGGTTCATCTGCTTTTTGCAATTGGCGAGGCACGTGCGCAGAACGCTTTCCATCTTGGCGGGCGAGAGGCTGCCCAAGTCCTGGGCGTCATCCAAAAGCTGGGAAACGTTCCCCTGAATAACGGTTAAAGGGTCCTTCAAATCGTTGACCATCATGTCCAGAATGGCGTCCTTTAAGGCCTCTAATTCCTGGGCCTTATCGGCTTTCTCCTGCCGGGCCAGGGCCAAAAAATCCGTGGATTTAGGCATCCGGGCCGCTGTCTTGGGCGGCTCGGGAACCGGCATGCGGGGAGCTGGCGTTTCCATAATGAGCCAAGTATAGCATGAAATTGTAAAATTTCAAGTCTAATTGTAAACAAATGTATTTATAGCTGATTTATCAGCTTGATTTTTACTGTTGGGTGGGGTGAATGTAACCGGTTACGAGCCGCATTGGGCCCGATTCAGGAGGAAATGGTCCAATAGGACCAGGGAGGTCATGGCTTCGACCGTGGCGATGGCGCGGGGCAGGACGCAGGGGTCATGGCGGCCCACGCCGCGGAATTCAGCAGCTTTGCCTTTAAGGTTGACAGTTTTCTGGGGCTTGCGGATCGTGGCCGTGGGTTTGAAGGCAATCCGTAGATGCAAATTCTGGCCGGTGGAGATTCCCCCCAGAACGCCGCCGGCCTTATTGGTTGCGGGCTGGACTTTGCCGGCGCGGAAAGTGAAGGGGTCGTTGTGCTCCGAGCCCATGAGGTTGGCGGCTTCGAAGCCGTAGCCGATTTCCACGGATTTGGTGGCATGAATGGATTTGAGCGCTTTGAAGAGGTCGGCGTCCAGTTTGTCGAAAACGGGTTCGCCCAAACCGGCGGGCACCTTGCGCGCCGTGACTCCCACGATGCCGCCCAGCGAGTCGCCGTCCTTCATGGCTTTTTCGATCAGGGCTTTCATTCTGGGCGCGGCGGATTCGTCGGGGCAGCGGGTTTCGTGCGCTTCGACGTCGCGGAGCGTTACTTTATCCGGATCAATGCGGGCTTTGATGCTGCCGATCTGCTGAACGTAGCCGACAACTTCCGTGCCGAACTCATCGCGCAAAATTTTCCTGGCGATCGCGCCGGCCGCGACGCGCCCCCAGGTTTCGCGATAGGAGGAACGCCCTCCGCCGCGGTAATCGTAAATTCCGTACTTCTCGCGATAGGTGAAACCGGCATGGCCGGGACGGTCAAGCGTCTTAAAAATGTCGTAGTCGCCGCTGCGGGAGTCGGAGTTCCAGGCCAGGGCGCAGATGGGAGCGCCGGTGGTCTTGCCTTCAAAAATGCCTGAAAGGATGATACAGCGGTCGGCTTCGTTCCGCGGCGTGGTAAGACGGCTTTGGCCGGGCCGCCGGCGGTCCAACTCTTTTTGAATGGCCGCGCTCGTTACGACGGGAACGCGTATCTCGCGCCCGCCCGCGCCAACGGAAATCTGTTCTTCCTTGAAGTCGAGCGAAACGAGAGGAGGGCAGCCTTCAATGACGACGCCCACCGCCGGCCCGTGCGACTCGCCGAACGTGGTGACGCGAAATAACCTTCCGAATGTGTCGCCCATTATTTTTCCATCCTTATTTTTCCGCTTCCTCTACCAACATTATAGGAATTCCGTCCTTGATTGGGTACTTCCTTCCGCAGGAAGTGCAGATCAGTTTCGCAGACTGTTCGTCCAAGCGGACGGGCGGGCGCTCCGCGCAGGCGGGGCAGGCCAACATTTTCAGGAAATCTTGAGAGATCATTGGGTCTCCATTATTATTGGGTCTCGAGGGCTTCGCGCATCAAATCCACGGGCGGCTTTTTTCCCGTCCAGAGCGAAAAGGACATTGCGCCCTGGCGGATCAGCATTCCCATTCCGCCCAGCGCCGGAACGCCGGCCGATTTGGCCGCCGCGACGAGAGAGGTGTTCTTGGCGTAGACCGCGTCAAACACAAAGAAATTGGGAGATAGAAAACGATGGAAATCCGACGGCATGAAATCGGAGCCTGACGGCGTGGCATTCACCAGAAGATCGCAGTCGGAAAGTTCTTCCTTCAGACTGTCCGTCGATAGTTTGACCGGATAACATTCGAGTTTCGCGCCCAGCTTGTTGACCCAGGCCGAGAGTTCCTTCGCCTTTTCCGCGGTTCGGTTGGCGATGACGAGCTTGGAAATACCGGCGGCGGCGAGAGAAATGGCCATGGCGCGCGCGGTCCCGCCGGCGCCGATCAAAAGCACTCGCTTTTTTTTGGGGTCGACGCGGCCGTCCTCTTTCAGCGATTCCAAAAAGCCCGGGGCGTCGGTGTTATCGCCCAGCAATTTTCCGTCGTTGTTAATGATCGTGTTCACCGCGCCGATCTTTTTGGCAATGGGCGATATCTGATCCAAAAATGGGATGACGGCCTGCTTGTGCGGGATGGTGATATTGACGCCGGCGAGGTTCAGGCTCCGCACCGCTTCCACCGCGCCCTTCAGCTGGTCGGGGCGCACCTGAAAGGGAACGTAAACATAGTCCAGCCCGAGCTTGGCGAAAGCGTGGTTGTGCATCCGGGGCGAAAGCGTGTAGTCGATCTTGTCGCCAAAAATGCCGACGACGCGCGTCGAGCCGCGGATCATGCGCCGCTGACCGTCATGCTGGAAACGCGAATCGTGGGGCTGCCCAGCGAGCCGAAGAATTGGAGGTCGGAACCGACCGCGTCGATGTTCATTAAAACGTCGAGAAGGTTGCCCGCGAGCGTAATGCCGCGTACGCCGGACTTAAACTCCCCGTTCTCGAGCCATGCGCCGATGGCTCCAACGGAAAAGTCACCCGAGATGGGATCGGCCATGTGCAGGCCCATGACGTCGTAGAGGTAGAGGCCTTCGGTTTCCTTCAAAATCTTTTCGCGCGGGACGGAGCCGGCCGCGAAGTAAAAGTTGGACGTTCCGCTGCCGGGCGAGCTCTTGAAACCGGCGCGCGAAGCGTTGCCGGTGGACTGCGTCTTGTCTTTGAGCGCGGTATAAGAATCGTACAGGAAGCGGCGGAGCGAACCGTTTTCGATCACCACGGTCTTCTGCGTCGGCACGCCTTCATCATCGACGGGAGATGAGGCGACTCCTTTTTCCATCGCGCCGTCGTCGACGACGCTCAAAGCCGGCGACGCAACCTTTTGGTCCAGTTTTTTGGCGAAAAAGGATTTCCCCTTCTGCACGCTGTCCGCGCAGACAGCGCCCGAGATCAGCGAGAGGAAGTCGCAGGCCACCGTGGGGTCCAGCACCACGGGGATCTTTCCGGACGGGATGGGCTTTCCGCCCAGCAATGCCAGAGTCCGCTGCGCAGAAGTTTCAAAAATGTTTTCCCAGTTCAGGTCGCCCGCGAAACGCACCGAAAGGCCGTATCCGCCTTCCTGCCGCTCGCCGTCCTTTTCAGCGAGACAGGAAACGCCGAGACCCGAATGAGTGCTCTGGTAGCTGGCCTCGATCCCGCTCGAGCTGACGATCGCCGTTTCGGACAGCCCCTCCGAAAACCCGGCGCGCAAAATGGACTTGATGTGAGGGTGCCGGCCGAGGATCGTTGCTTCGCCGGCTTTGAGTTTATCCTGCAGGGAAGTGACGTTTTCCTTGAACACGGAAGGATCGGTGAGATCCTTGCCGTTGGAACGCGCCGCGGGTTTGGACGCGAGCTTGCGAAAGGCGTCGTCCGGAACGAATTGAGCCACCTGGACCGCGCGCCCGGCCGTTTTTTGCACGCTGTCTTTATCGAAGCGAGTCGTAAAGGAGTATCCCTGCCGGCCGCCTTTCAATATCACCCGGACGCCCACGCCGCCGCCGTCCGCCTGGTTCATGTCCTCGCATTGCTTCTCGGACCAGACAATGCTGCGCCCGCGGCCTTCCGAGGTATAAATTTCAAGCTCCGCCCCGGCGGGAAGCCCGGGTTTCGCCCAGGAAAAAATTTCGCGGGCCGTATCGAGACGGGATTTCATGAGATCAGGAGCTGGTGGTCGGGACTTTGAAACGGAGGCAGAGGCCGCGCAGCTCCTGCGCTCCCGGCGTCTGCGCCTGAAGCGCCTCCGCGCGCGCCCAAATTTCTTCCGCCCCGGGTTTTTTACCCTGGATGTACCGCGCCGCGGCGAGCAGATACAGATTCTCGGCGTTGCCCGGCTGGCGTGCGGCGATCTTCAGGCAGACTTTCTCCACGTCGTTATACTGCTTCGCGCGGAAATGATAGTGGGCCTGGTAGATCATGCGGTCGGTGGAAACGAAATGGTCCATGACGCGGGTCGGGCTGTACTGGGCGCGGTGATAGCTCCAGTAAAAGCACAGGATCGAAAAAAGGAGGAGCATCAGCCCCTTTTTGCGGCGCTCGAGCAGGACGCGGGAATCGCTGAACACGCGCTCCCTCGCAAATTTATTGAGGGTCAATATCCAGGAAGGGCGATAGAGGTATGCCAGGCCCAACACCACCAGAGCCGAACCCGACATCGTCAAAAACGTGTTCATAAATAATAAATTACAAAATCTAATTTAGCAGGGCAAGCGCTTTGCCGAGGAGCGAAGAAGTTGAGTACTCGGAAAGACCGGACAGCCGGACCCAGCGAAACGAATCCCGCGGGGCCTTGATGCCGCCGGCCAGCTGCGCCTCAAGGACGTTGATCGTAAGGCGGTGTCGGGTGATCGTGTGGGTCAGCGCGCCGAGCCGCCGCGTGACCGCGACCTTGGCGCCCAGCAGGGCCGAGATGTCCGATTTTCCTTCGGCCGGCGTTTCGATCATCGGGAACTCCCACATATTTTTCAGCCACCGCTCCGCGGCGCCCCGGCGACGTATCAGCCATTCCTTTTCTCCGGGCGCTTTCGCTATAACGTACATCTCAAAATGTTTGTGAACGGTTTCCTGCTTCTTCTTCGCGGGCGGATAACTTTGCTGGACGCCCTTCCGGTTCGCCAGGCAATTCGTTTTTACGGGACAGCCGGCGCAGTTGGGGGTGGAAGGCAGGCAGACCAGCGCGCCCAGTTCCATCAGCGCTTGATTGATGTCGGAGGGAGCGAGGCCGTTTACGGCGGCGGCGGCGATCAGCCGCGCCGAAATGTTCCAAAGCTCAGCGTTATCGGTTTCCAGACAGATGCGGCTCAGGATCCGGCGCACGTTTCCGTCCAGGATCGGATGAGGCTTGTTAAACGCGATGGAAAGGATTGCGCCCGCCGTGTAAGGCCCGATGCCCGGGAGCGTCTTGACCGTCTCAATATCCGACGGAAATACGCCATTGAAGTCCCGCGCGACGATTTGGGCGCAGCGATGCATGTTCCGCGCCCGGGAATAGTAGCCCAGACCCGACCAGCGCGCAAGCACCGCGGACTCGTCCGCGCGCGCCAGGGCCTCGAAGTCCGGGAAGCGCTTCAAAAATCTATCGTAGTAGGGAAGGACCGTGCGGACCTGCGTCTGCTGGAGCATGATTTCCGAAACCCACACATTATACGGCGACGGATTTCTGCGCCAGGGCAGGTCGCGCTTTTCTTTTTGGTACCAGGCATGAAGGGACTTGAGGACAAGAAGATCTTTCTTCGAGGATTTTGATTGGGCAGTCATCCCGCACATTGTAACAAATGGCGGACGGGGTTAGCCGGTTGGTTAGAGGTCGAAGTCTGAAAAGGGGTCGTCGGCTTCCGTGGGGGCGCCCTTTCCGCCCGGAGCGGCGGCGGGAGCAGGATCGTCCATACCGAACGGCGATGATTTCTTGGCCGGGGCCGGCACGGAAGGTATGATTCCCTTCACCTCGGCCTGGTTCTTCAGCACCAGCACGTTGGCTTCCGGGGTAAAAACGAGATCGCCGCTCCGCCGGTTGAAATAGAGCCGGAACCGGGTCTTCTTGCCGAGGGCCCGCCAACCGGCGTCGAAAGCCAGGAAACCGTCGATATCGATGCGTTTCCAGATGATGGGCTGTGAAAAGCGGACCTTGTAAACGCCCGACGAGTTGCTGACCCCGGCGGTAAAGCCGGGATATTCTTTCTCTTTCTTGTCCTGGACCTTCACCACGACGCCCTGCAAAGGTTTGCCGTCGGTCGTGAAAAGCTGTCCGCTGATGTAGCCTTCAAGGTAATCATCATAGCGCGGAAGAATAAAACGCGATTTGACCAGCGAGGGTTTGCGGATAATGGCGGTCTCAACGACCTGATTGGGAGAGAGGTTTTCCTTGATGTAATAATTGTGAACGCAGCCGGAGAGCAGAATGCAGGCCGGAAGCGCGGCCCAAAACGCTCGCATCAGTTTCCGAAGTCGCCGAAAAAGTCCTCTTCCTTTTTGGCGGCGGGTTTGGGCGTAGATCTGGGAGCGGGAGGAGGCTGGTAAGAGGAGCCGGGGTTTCCGGAAGCGCCCCGCGCTCCGGTTTGCCTGTTCTCGCCGGTCGATTTGCGGACGATGGTCTTGGGCGCGTCCTCGCCCATCCCGACCAGGCCTTCCTTGCGGTTAAAATAAAAGCGGAACTTGGTCTGCTTGGTCTGGGGCTCGAGCGAGGCGCCCAGCATCTCCAGCTGCTGCTGCCAGGGCGGGTTATAGGCGATGGACCCCTGAATGTCCACCATGTTTTTTTTGATCGGCAGGGAAAAGCGGATTTTGTAGATGCCGTCGGCGTCGGAAACTCCGGGATCGAAGCCGGGATAGTCGCGGTTACCGTCCATCACGCGGGCGACCACGCCCTGGATGGGAGTATCGTCATAATCGACCACGACGCCCCGGATGTAGCCTTCCAGAAACGGGGCGTAACGGGTGAAAATGCCGAACCGTTTTTCGCCGGTCAGGCGTTTGACGATAATCAAATCGACGACGCGCTCGGGATCAAAGTTTTCCTTGTAAACGCCGCCGACGCGGATCTCCTTTTTGCCCAACAGGGGAATCTTGTCGCGGACGATGGCGCAGCCGGAAAGCGGCAGCAGCGGCAGTATTAAGGAAATGACAAGCAGTTTTCTCATTACAAGGCACATATAACAGGTATTTGAGTGACCGTCAATACCCGACGGAAGGATGGCCTGTCCGGTGAGCGGGGATTACAGAGATGAAGGAAGGGCGATTTTGAGCTTTTTCATCTCGCGGAGGAGCCGTTCGTAGGACTGGAACTGATGGGCTTCCATGCCCACCGCCCGCGCGCCCTCCACGTTCTCTTTGAGATCATCGATATAAAAGGCTTCCTGGGGTTTCACCCTCGCCTTTTTGAGGGCCATCTTGTAGATCTTGGGGTCAGGCTTCATCATCTGAACGTCGCAGGAGGCGATGAAGCCTCGCATCTCGCGGATCCATTTGAAATTCTCCCTGATATATTCGGCGTGCCAGGGGTTGGTGTTGGAAAGCAGAACCACCTTTTTTTCCCGGGCCAGGGCGCGGGCCAGCGCCACCATTTTTTCGTTCTCGGCGAAAATTTCGTTCCAGATCGGAATGAATTCCTCCATCTTAAGCTTGAGGCTCAGCTCGCGGCGGATGGTCTCGTAAAATGATTCCTGCCCCATGAAACCCTTGTCCCACTGTTCCGCGAGGTCCGAGTTGCGGAAGAGGTTGTAAACCTTGATGGGGTTCACCAGCCCGAAATCGCCCAAACGCCGCACGGCGATCTTGAAGTCGAAATCCACCAGGACTTTTCCCAGGTCGAAAATGACCGCGTTGATCACAGGTGAAGGAAATGTTTTACCGTCTGAAGGTGTTCCGCCATAGCGGGCCTGAGCTTCGAATTGTAGAGGAGCGCAGCGGGGTGGTAGAGCGACATGAACTGAACGCCAGGAAACTGCGGCGTTGTGAAAAATTTGCCGACCGCGTCGCCCATCGCCCCCTTCCTGCGGTCCGGGTCGATGTGCTTGAGCGCCGTGGCGCCGAGGAGCAGGATCACCTCGGGCCGGACGAGCTCAATCTGCTTCATCAAAAAGGGCCTGCAGGCCGCGGCCTCTTCGGGTTTGGGCGGGCGGTTGTCGGGCGGGCGGCACTTGGCGACGTTGCAGATGATCGTGTCGCGGTTGGTGTCGAGTCCGATCTCCGACATGACCCGGTCAAAGAGCTGCCCGCCGCGGCCGACGAACGCGCGGCCCGTGAGATCTTCGTTGCGCCCCGGCGCCTCTCCGATCACCATGATTTTGGCGGAAGGGTTGCCGCGGTCCACGACGATATTCGTCCGGCCCGCGCAGAGGCCGCAGGCTTCGCAGCCGGAGCCGCGCAGCGCCTCGGCGAATTCGCCGTAGGTCTTGGCGGAAAGCGCGACTTGAGCGGAAATTGGGGCGGCCGTTTCAGTCATCAGGAGTCGATTTCTTCGGCCAGGCTGAAATCTTTCCGCGTCAGGCCGCCGGCGCTGTGGGTGGAAAGCTTCAGGGTGACTCTCTTGTAGCGGATGTCGATATCAGGGTGGTGATCGGCGGCTTCGGCCATCAGGCCGACGCGGGTGACGAAGGCCATGGCCTCTTTGAAATCCCGCAGGGTATAAGTCTTTTGGATTTCCCCTTCCTTCCGGGACCAGTCCTTCAGGCCCCTCATGCTTTTCTGGATTTCCATTTCGGAAAGGCGCGCCGTCATGGGCCAAAAGATACCAAAATTCTTCGTGCAAAGAAAGAAAAAATTTGGAACAATATAGGCGCCTTACCGGCCTTTGAAAATCGGGAGAAAAATCGACTGAACGCAATCGGACGAACCACACTTTTTGCAGGAACTTCGACCTTCGCATTACTGGCGGCGGCCGCGCCGCTTCTGATGGCTGAGTCGGTCAGCCGCAGCCTGCCGATCCTGGGATCGGTGATGGAAATCCGCCTCGAAGGCGACAACTCCGCGGCGCTCGAAGCCGCGGCCGGTGAGGCGCTCAAAGAAGCCCGCCGGCTCGACTCCATGCTGTCGAACCGTAACCCGAACTCGGAGGTTTCCCGAATCAACCGCGCGGCGGGACGAGGGCCCGTCCAGGTGACGGACGAGATGATCAAGTTCATCCTTTTGTCGAACCGCATGTCCTACCTTTGCGACGGATTTTTTGACATCACGGTGGAGCCGCTCAGCCGGCTCTGGGCTTTGCGCGAACGCACCCTGGGCGTCCTGCCCACCGATCAGGAAGTAGCGGAAGCTGCAGCGAAGGTGGACTCCAACGACATTGATATCTCCTTCCGCAACAACACAATCCGATTCGCCCAGGAAGGTATGGGCATTGATTCGGATGTGATCGGCAGGGGTTACATCCTGGATCGCTGCCTTAAAAGAATCCAGGCGGTTTCGCAGGTGCAAACGGCGTCGCTGGTGTTCAACCGCGAATGCTTGTTCTGGTCGAGAGACCCGGCCCATCACTTTTTTTCCGTTAAGCATCCCTTAAGCCCTGAAAGCGCCTGGGACAGTTTCGCGGTCTCCACTTTTTCCGCGGTCAGCGCGATCTCAACCAACGGCATTTACGACGATTACGTCTCGGTATCGACCGGGGCGCCCCGCGAACTCTACGCGCGGTTTCCGGACGGCAGGGTCGGCCACGTCCTGAACCCCAAGACCGGCGTTCCCGTCCGGAACGAGATCCGGTCGGTGAGCGTGATCGCCACCTCCGGAGCCGAGGCCGACGCCCTTTCCTCGGCGATCTTCAGCATGGGCCTCGAAGAGGGAGCGAAATTCGCGGACAGCCTGGCGGAAAGCGCGGTGCTGATTTTGTACGAACAGTCGGGAAAACTGCAGAGCTTCAAGTCGGAAAACTGGGCGCGGATCGTCAACCCTCAGATATAACCGGCCCAGGAAAGCCAATCACTTTATGGAAATCGCAAATCCAGCCAGCCAGCAGGATTTAAAATCCGTCGCTGGCAAAATCGTCGCGTTGGTCGGCAACCCTAACGTCGGCAAGTCGGTCGTATTCGGCCGGCTGACCGGCAAATACGTCACGGTCTCCAATTATCCCGGAACGACCGTGGACGTTTCGCGCGGAGTGGGCTCGATCGGCGGCGACCAGATGCAGGTGGTGGACACCCCCGGCGTGCTCTCGCTTTTTCCCAAATCGGAAGATGAACGCGTGACGCGCGACCTGCTGCTGCGCGAACGCCCCTCTCTGGTGATCCAGGTTGCCGACGCCAAGAACCTGCGCCGCAGCCTGCTGATCACGCTCGAGCTTGCCGAGCTCAAAATCCCAATGGTGCTGGCGCTCAACATGAGCGATGAAGCGAGACAGCGGGGCATCGAAACCGACGTGAAACGGCTTTCGGAACTCCTGGGAGTTCCGGTGATCGAGACCGTGGGCGTGACGGGTGAAGGCATTTCCGACCTGAAGCGCGCCCTGGCGAAGTCCGCGGTGCCCATTGTCAGCGTTTCGTTTTTGTCCGAATTGAACCGCGCTTACGACCGGATCGCGGATTTTATGCCGGCAGATCTCAAAGCGCGGCGCTTCGCGGCCCAAACGCTTCTGTACGGCGACGCTTCCGTCTGGGACGCGCTCACCCCCCACCTTTCCAATGCGGACGCCGTAAAAAAACAATCCTCCGAGACGGTGAAAAACACGCTCAAATCTTTCGCCAGGCCGGTCAGCATCCTGGCGCTGGACTCTAAACAGCAGAAAGCCGGTGAGATTTACGCGGAAACGGTTTCGGTCAGCGGCGTGCTCAAATCTTCCTGGGCCCACACATTCGGCCGGCTTTCCATGCGGCCCTGGCCCGGCTACCTGATCGCTCTCGGCGTATTGTTCCTCCTTTATGAATTCGTCGGCGTCTTCGCCGCGCAAGCTTTGGTGGATCTGCTCGAGGACGGACTTTTCAACAACTTTTTGAATCCGCTCGTCACCCGCCTGGTAGAAGCCATCGTCCCTTTTAAATTTTTTCAGGAGATGATCGTGGGACCCTACGGGCTTTTCACGATGGCGCTCACGTACGCGCTGGCCCTCATCTTTCCCATCGTCACATGCTTCTTTCTTTTCTTCGGCATCCTCGAAGATTCGGGCTATCTTCCGCGGCTGGCCGTGATGCTGGACCGCATATTCCGCGTGATGGGCCTGAACGGCAAGGCGGTCCTGCCGATGATCCTGGGCCTGGGCTGCGATACTATGGCCATGCTCACGACGCGCGTCCTCGACACGAAAAAGGAAAAGGTGATCGTGGCGATCCTGCTGACCCTTTCGGTTCCCTGTTCCGCCCAGCTCGGCGCCATGCTCGGCATGATCGGCGGGCTTTCATGGAAAGTCTTGGCGATCTGGCTCTTCACGATGGTGGCGACGCTCATTTCAATCGGCTGGGGCGCGGCGCGGGTGCTCCCCGGCGTGCGTTCCCCCTTCGTCATGGAAATTCCGCCCATCCGCATCCCCCAGTTCAAAAATCTTTTCCGCAAAGTCCGCGCGCGGCTCTCGTGGTATCTCCGCGAGGCCGTACCCATGTTTTTGCTCGGCACGTTTATTCTCTTTATCTCCGATAAAATCGGTTTGCTGGAACAGGTAAAACGCTTCGGCCGCCCTGTGGTCGTGAGTTTCCTGGGCTTGCCGGAGAAAGCGACCGAGGCGTTCATCATCGGATTTTTGCGCCGGGATTACGGCGCCGCGGGCTTCTTCATGTTAAAACAGGACGGATTCCTGACTTCCGCGCAGGTCGCGGTGTCGCTGGTCGTCATCACGCTCTTCATGCCCTGCATCGCGCAATTTTTCGTGACCATTAAAGAGCGCGGCCTGCGCACGTCGCTGACCATCGCGTTCTTCGTGTTTGCCTATGCCCTCGGCGTGGGCGGATTGCTCAACATGATCTTAACCAAAGGCTGGATCCAAGTGTGACGACAGAAAAAAAATATCCGATACCGACGCAGGAGCGCGAGGACATCGAAGAAGCGCTGGGCGTTATCTTCCATCAGCGCGAAGAGTCCGTCCAGGAAAAATCAAAAGTACTTCCCATCATTGAAGAAGGCGTGAGCCGCGAGGTTTATCCGCGGCTGATCCAAATGAAATTGGTGAAGGAAGATGGCGGCAAGATTTTACTGACATCGGAGGGAGAAGAATTGGCGCGGGACATCACGCGGCGGCACCGGCTGGCGGAACGACTGTTATCGGACGTGCTCGCTTTGAACCATCAGGCGATTGATCCCAATGCCTGCCAGCTGGAGCATATATTGTCGAAGGAAGTGGCGGAATCCATCTGCACTTTGCTGGGACATCCGAAAGAATGTCCCCACGGCCAGGCGATTCCGAGCGGCGAATGCTGCGAGAAGGTTTCTGGTTCGCTGGAACCCATCATCGCCTCATTGGCCAACCTTGAGTCCGGCGCCAAGGGCAAGATCGCTTACCTCTCGCTGACGCATCACCCGGACCTGCACAAACTGCTTTCGCTGGGACTTATCCCCGGCACGCCGTTCAACCTGCACCAGACGTTTCCCACGTACGTCCTCGAGATCGGCGAAACCACGCTGGCTCTTGAGAAGGAAATTGCGGAAAAGATTTTTGTCAGAAACGCCGATTAATTAATCGATTAACACGGGTGATTAGCTCAGCGGCAGAGCACCTCCCTTACAAGGAGGGGGTCACAGGTTCGAGCCCTGTATCACCCACCCCAATTTAAAGGAATAAGGATCCGGGGGCGCCTCTCTTCAACGATGATTTTTCTTCAACCACTCCAGAGCAAGTTTCGCGCGCTCATGATTCGGATTTATCCGCAAAGCCTCTTCGCAAAACTTCACCGACTCGCCATCCTTCCCCCAATCCTTATATAAAACCGCCAGGTTGAACGCCGTTTCGGCGTGATCGTTCCGGATCTCGCGCGCCCGCAGCAGATGGCGCTCGGCTTCCGCGAACTTCTTTTCCCTCGCCAGCATGACGCCCAGGTTCATGTGCGGCTCAAACAAATCGTCGTTCACAGCCAGGGCCCGCAGATAATATTCCTGCGCCTCCGTAAAGTTTCCATCGCGCCCGTAAAGAAGGTTGCCGGCGTTGAAGTGCGCCCGGTAATTGTCCGGGTACAGGGCTGCCGATTCCTTCCATAACAGGAGCGGATCGGCGTAGAGCGCGTTTCGCCGCAGCGTCAGCCCGCACAGAATGAGTACGTAGATGGCCGCGAGAGCCATTGTCTTCCTTCCCGGCGCGCGACCGAGGTCCCAATTTACCGCGGACCCGATCAGGCAAATGGCCCAAACCAAAAATCCCCACATCGGCAGATAGACCCGCCTCTCGACCATCGCGTCGTTGATGGGCAGGAAGCTCGATGTCGGCGTCAGCGTGATGAAAAACCAAAGCGCGGCGAACAGCATCAGCGGGAAATACCGGCTTTTTCGGAAGGAAATCAGGGTGATGGCTGAAACCGCGAGCAAAAACAGGAGTGAGAGCATGGCTTTGGGCGCGAAGAAACTTTGGATGGGCGTAATCCAATGGTCCATGCTCTGTCCCGACGGAAAAATCAGCATTCTAAGATATTTAGAGACAACCCATAGCTCGGTGTAAAAATAATTTAGCTTCGTCCATCCAAACGTCAGGGGAAACAGGTAACCTACGCCGTGCGAATACCAGGCCCGAAACGCAACCGCACAGGCAAGAATGCCCCAGCTTGCCGCGTGGTAACGCCAGCGGGCTGACAGCCGCTTCGCGTCGAATTTACAGACGATGATCCAGTCCAGCAGAAGAACGATGAGCGGAAATGTGGCGGCGATTTCCTTCGTGTTGAGCGCTGCAAAAAAACTCATCAAGGACAACGCGGCCATCCACATTTTGATTCCGGCCCCGGCGCTCTCATGCCCGTTTGTAATTTCCGCCCACCGCAGGAACAAATACAGGCCAGCCAGATAAAAAAATGTGGCGATGACGTCCGACCGGTTGCTCAGAAATGTCACGGCGTCGGTGTTCATGGGATGGACGGCGAAAGCGAGCGACAATACGATCGGAAGCGCGTCACCGGAACCGGGATCCATCAACCGGAATATTTTTCTCGTGAAGAGAAACAGCATGAGGACCGCCGCGGCATGGAACAGGAGACCGAACAGGCGATGGCCATAAGGGTTTAGGCCGCTGATCCGGTAAGTGAAAGCAAAGGAAAAAAAAGTGACGGGCCTCACCCAGTAGATGCGCTCGAACACCAGATGTTCTCCCGCCATCACCCGGCGCATCTTTTCCGCCATCTGGCCGGGATATTGCACATCCGCGTTGTGGACGATATTATCGTAATCGTCGAAGATGAAGGGCGCGTTCAGCGAAGGGGCGTAGAGGGCCAGCGGGAGAAGGACGCAGGCCAGACAGGTCAGAATGAACTTGTTTCTGTCGGGAGAGGACTGCATGGTTGTAAGAATATACTAAAATGCTTTGCGAATCCATGAAAATTCTTTTTGCGGGCGAAAACGCGGGCGGATCGGCCAACTATTACATGGGCGTCCTGAAGCACATGAAGGCGCGCGTGATCCACGTTCCCTCCTCAAAGATATTGCGGCCGTCGCAGGTTCCGGAAGACTGCGACGCCGTCATCCTCAGCGACTTCCCGCGTAAAAACCTGCCGGCCCCGTCGGAAAGAAGGATCGCGGACCGGGTCGCTCGCGGCGCGGGTCTATGGATGATCGGTGGCTGGGGATCCTTTTCCGGACCCTTCGGAGGATGGCGGGGCAGCTGGATCGAAAAAATGCTGCCGGTGCGCTGCGCCAAGGGCGACGACCGCATCAATTTTCCGCAGGGCGCTTACCCGGTCCTGCGCAGCAATCATCCTATTCTGAACGGAGTTTCCTGGAAGCGGCCCCCCGTGTTTTGCGGGCTGAACCGTTTCGTTCCTGCCAAAGATTCCGTCACGGTTTTGGAGGCTCGCCCCGTCCGGGCTCAAACCGAAGGCGGATTGCGCCTTTCATCAGGAAGCGCCGTTCCGTTCCTGGTCGCGTCGCCGGCGCCCTTTAGGCGCGCCGCGCTGGCCACGGATTTGGCTCCGCATTGGTGCGGCGGCCTCGTGGACTGGGGATCCAAACGGATGAAACTCCGCGTGAACGGCCGGATTCAAGTCGAGGCGGGAGACGGCTACGTCCGTTTTATTTCGGGGATTGTCCGCTGGCTGGCGGGAATGGCCTAAGTTTTAAGCCAGAGAAACTATTTGACGATTTTCTTGAAGGCGGGGAGCGCGCGGTACTGGGTGAAAGCCGAATCGCGCTTGGCCTTGGACTTCAGCGATCCGTCCGCTTTCAAAGCCTGGGCCAGATGCGAAAGCGCCTGCGAGCGTTTTTTGCGGATGGCGAAAAGATTAGCCAGCTGATAATGGAAAGAAGCATCGCTCTTCGTCGGAACCTTCAAACCTTCCTGCAGCGCTGAAATCGCGTCGCTGTACTTCTTCTCAGACACAAACGTATCGGCGGATTTTTGCGCTGCGTCCGCATACGCGTCCTTCAGGTCTGTGCGTTCGGGAGAGAGCGCGATTTCAAGCCTGAACTCGGAAACGGCTTCCGCGTAATTCATCTGCGCCGCTTGTATCATTCCCAGATATCCGTGAACGTCCTTCAAATCCTTGTTCTTCCCCAGCGCGCCTTTGAAGGATTCCGCCGACCTGCCGTAATCCTTCCGCTCATACTGGGCGATTCCGAGCTTTTTCCACTCGTCGGCGGTGCCCTGGCCGCCCTTCACGTACTTTTCCAGATTGGCGGCGGCCACCTCGTAATTTTTTTCGTCGAACGCGATCTCGCCGATCCACTTGACCGCCTCGATGTCGTCGGGCCGGATCTCCAGGTACTTCTGGAACGTCGTCATCGCGCCCGCGCCCTGCCCGGATTCGTTCTGCGTCATGCCGAGCTCTTTGAGAGCTACGAAATCGTTGGGGTTTTTCTTCAGCGACTGCTCGAGGGCCTTTTGCGCGTCGGGATAATTCTTGGACAGCCTCAGCTCGCGCCCCAGCAGGTTTAATACAGAGGAAAGATCCATGGGATGAAACGCCGCGGCGAGCTTCAGCTTTTTTGACGCGTCCACGTGGCGTCCCTGCTTCGCCAGTTTTTCGGCCGATCCCGCGAGCAACTTGGGAACCACGATCCAGACGCCGGCCAGAAGAAGAACCAGCGATGCTCCGGCGATGGCGGCGGTTTTGACGTTCCGGCCTTTTCCGGACGGGACGCTGTACGACTCGGAATGCGTTTCGATTCCAAGGGAAATTGGCGGCGGGGGCGGAGGCGCCATCGGCGCGGGCGGCGCAGATGGCATCGGAGTCGGAGACTGGGCCGGAGAAGACGGCGGTTTCGACAGCACCACGGTCTTGTCCGCCGCAGGTTCCGCGGGCTTCGCGGGACTTGATGGAGTTGTCGGAGTCGCCGGGGAAATTGGAGCTGCCGGAGTCGCCGGGCTTGCCGGAACGGCAGGTTTCGCCGCCGCGGGCACAGCAGGGGCACCAGGGGCAACCGGAACCGCAGGCGTTACGGGAGCCGGAGAACTCGACGACGGCCTGGATAAAATAACGGTTTTGTCCGCGGCAGGTGTCGCGGGTGTTGAAGGAGTTGAAGGAGTGGCCGGAGCCGCAGGAGCTGCCGGAGCTGCGGGCGTCGCGGGCTTTGGAGATATAGTAGGCGCCGCGGTTAATCCCGGCGGCGTCGCGGGAGGCGCGGAAGCCGATGGCGGTTTCGATAGAATAACGGTTTTGTCAGCGGCCGGTGCCGCAGGGGTTGCAGGAGTTGCAGGAGTTGTAGGCGCGACGGGTTTGGGCGCCGCGGGTTGAGCCGGAGGCGCGCCTGACGGAGTTCCCGCCGCGGCGGGCTTAACGATGCCGGCGGTCGGAGCGGCCGGAGCGGACTGCCCCAGAGGTTTTCCCGTCTTGGGATCAATCGGCGTGACTTGCTGCGTGCGGTCCAAAATCGGAACCTGGGACGTGCGTTCGTGCGGCGGAACGGGGTTAGGCTTGGTGCCGGGAACGTTCAGCGGCGCGGTGGGCTTGGGAGACGGAGACTGCGGAGCGGGCGTTCCGCTCGGCGGCGTGGTTTTATCCTTCTCGTTTTCCGGCATTTATCCTCCCAACCAGCGCGTGGTACGTTTAGTTTAGGCGGTTTTGATTCTAACAGATATGAAAATTTTGTGCCAGTCCTTTGCCAGTCCTATTTGAACTTGAGGATGCCCCGGACCCAGCCGTCCCAGCCGGCATAGACGACCGTTGCCCCATCAGCCAGCCAGCGCCTGGAAGCGACGATCAGCAGCTCCGGAATGGAGAGACCCAGCTCCCGCAAAAATTCCAGCTTGCCGATGACGACGGCGCGATAGACGCCGGGCGCGACTTCGACCGCGCCGCCCAACCCTTCGCCAGGAAATTCCTTGAAACCCACGACCGGGTGAATCGGGAAATGATTCTTGCGGCAGATATTCACGATCTGCCCGGCCATCCAGTGAGATGAAAGGGCCTCGACCGACGCGACCACGCACAAAAACTCCTGCTCGTAGATTTCGCCGGCAGGCGTCACCTGAAATGCGGCGAAGGCCGGAGGAGATTTCTTCGCCTTTTTGGGATTTTTTTTGCCTTCTTTAAGGCTTTGCATTGGGATCCTCGAAAATTTTGGGGTTTAGGACCGGGTTGATCTTCAGGTCGGTCCATTCGGACAGGCTTTCCATTTCGCCGCGGTCGTTCCGCGTTTCAATTTTAGCGATGAACCCTTCCGGGCTCAGCACATAGCGCCTGAGATGTTTCTTCCCATTTTCAACGTACGACTCTTCGATCTCTTTGGGGTTCCGCTCGGGATGAAAAACAACGTCGGGGCTTTTCGCGATGTTCGCGCAGGCCTGCTCGACCCGCGCTCCGAGATGGGACTTGTCGATCGTCCCTCCGGGCCCGGACGATACGCGCTTGTGAGAGAGGTCGTAGCTCAGCACCATGGCCTTCACCGCGGGAAACGGCCGGACGCGGACCTTGGGCGAAACCGCCGGGTTATACAGAACGACCGCGCCCTTCCGCGGCGAAGCGATGTCCATGCGGACCTTATCCGGTTTCTGGAAACTGTAGCGCATCACGGTTTCGGTGCGCTTGCCCTCGTACTGCGTCACGGAACGGAAATTGCAGTCGTAGGAAGTGATGTTTTCAATCGGAGAGCGCAGCATCGGGCAGAGATCGTTGGAATGGAGGGCGGGGCTGAACAATAATACGGCCGCGACAATGAAAGGCAGCCGCCGGCAAAAACGGATTACTTGGTCTGGGGCAGGTGGAGTCCGCATTCCTTATGCTCCGGATTTTCCCACCACCAGCGGCCCGCGCGGATGCCTTCGCCGGATTGAACTGCGCGCGTGCAGGGCGCGCAGCCGATCGATGGGTATCCCATGTCGTGCAGCTTGTTGTAGGGAACTTTATTGGATTTGATGTAGTCCCAGACCTGCTCGGAGGTCCAGTCAATGAGCGGATTGATTTTCACAAGGCCTTTGCGCGGCGCGTCCACCTGAACTTTCTCGGTGTCTGTGCGCGTCATCGATTGTTCAGTGCGCAGGCCCGTTATCCAGGCGTCGAGATTCGCCAGAGCGCGGTTCAAAGATTCGACTTTGCGGATGCCGCAGCATTCCTTGCGGTTCTCGACGCTCTCGCGGAAAGAGTAAAGCCCCTTGGCGCGCTCGAGATTTTCCACCGCGGCGCGGTCGGGAAAGTAGGATTCGATGGTGATTTTATACTTCTCGCGCATCCGCTCCATCACTTCGTACGTTTCTTCGTTCAGCCGGCCCGTATCCAAAGTGAAAAGACGGAATTTATTGCCCGCGATCTTCGAAAGCATGTCGATCAAAACGGATTCCTCGCACTGGAAGCTGGAAGACAAAGCGATGCGGTCGCCGAAATTATCGAGCACCCATTTCAGCAGATCGGGAGCTGACTTCTTCTGCAAGTCTGCGGTCATTTTTGATACTTGATCTAGGCTTATTTTCATTTGGGTTCCTGATCCCCCGACAATCCATTGCGAGGCTCAGTCGGGGGACGGCTTATGCCGTATTTTACAAAATTCCGACGATATGATACAGTACGCCCATGTCCGGAAAAACACCGTCCAAACTGGGAATTCTCATCTCCGGAGGCGGCTCCAACCTCCAGGCCATCCTCGATTCCACCCAATCCGGCGTCCTTAAAGGCAAAGCTCAGGTGGTTGTGGTGATATCAAATAAGGAAGATGCTTTCGGACTCCAGCGCGCCAATAAGGCCGGCGTTCCAGCCCTGTTTTTGAACCCTAAAAACTTCCCTTCCCGGACCGAATACTACGCCGCAATCATCGCCGAATTTAAAAAGCATGGCGTATCTCTGGTTTGCCTGGCAGGATTCCTGCTTAAAATTGAACCCAACCTCATCCGCGAATATCCCAAAAAGATTTTGAACATCCATCCGGCGCTCCTTCCTAAATATGGCGGCAAGGGAATGTACGGGCATTTCGTGCATGAAGCAGTTGTAAAGGCGGGAGAGAAAGAATCGGGTTGCTCGGTGCACGTGGTGGACGAAGAATTCGACCATGGTCCGGTGCTCGCCCAGAAAAAAGTTCCCCTTCTGGCCGGCGACACGCCCGACGCATTGGCTGCGCGCATCCTTAAAGAAGAACACATCCTCTTTCCGGAAACCATCGCCCGATACCTCGGGCAATTTCAATAATTAGTTCAGGAATCGATCAGCCGGCATGGCTATTCGATGATCTGGCGGGATTTCAGCAGATCGTAAACCTGCTGAACGACGACTTCTTCGGACTCTTTTCCGGTTAACTGAAGATCGGAGGAGGCGACGCCCTTTTTGGCAGGATCCACGTCGACAACCAGGACGGGATAATCGGGAATGAGCGCCTGCACGGCAGAAAAGTCGGCTAAACCAATCGCGTTGGTGGTGGAAATCACGATGTGGCCGGCATCGAGCAGAAGGTGCGCGACCTCGGCGAAGCGCCGCACAAGCTCGGCCTGCGTGGCTTCCATCCAAACCAGGTCGGCATCCACGCCGAGCAGTACGTTGGTTCCATCCAGCATGTAGGGGTTCAAGCCCTTCTCAAATAAAGCCTTTTCGGCGAACCGGGCAAAGTGATGCTTGCCCACACCCTGCTTTCCGACCAGCATGACGAGCGCCGCGCGATGCCCGAAGCGCTGCGAACGAGCAACGGAGCTCACTCCGCCCCGAATCCAGTTGAAATCGCGCAGTTTCGCTTCGGCGCGAAGATCTTCGTGCTCATCTTTTTCAGCGGCAGTAATAATGCCGCCGCCGGCGATATCGTAGCCGTCGACGAGAACGAAACGTCCCGTTGATTCATTGTCAGCAATGGCGTCAAAAGCGATGGGCTGGCGAACTTCCAATGTGACGTCCGCCACATCATGGCGGTCCACCTGGTTCTTGGCGAGCTGGCTGTGGGCTTCGGAAGCGTCGATCACCTTGTTGATCTTGTGAATGCGCACCGACAGCGCTTGCGTGTGGATTTTAAGCTTGTAATCGCGTCCGGTCTTAAAAGGTTTCTTGCTCAGCCAGATCATGTTAGCGCGGAATCGCGTGCTGACGAGCGGCGCAGGCGTTTCGTGGCTCATGACTTCGCCGCGGGTAATATAAATCTCTTCGGTGAGCGTAAATCCGGTGGACCAGCCCGCTTCGATCTCTTTGCGCGGGGCGGCGTTAAACGCCTCGATGCTCTTGATCGTCGCGACCTTGTTGGACGGATGGAAAACCACCTTGTCGCCCACCTTCACCTTGCCCGACTCGATGCGCCCGGCCACAATCCGCCGGTCATCGCCCTGCTTCGTAAATTTGTAAACGGCCTGTACTGGCATGCGGAGCGGCCAATCGCTTTTGGGCGGCGCCTTTTTAAAAGAATCGAGAGAATCGAGCAAAGTTGGCCCTTTATACCAAGCCATCTTGTCGGATTTCGTGACGAGGTTTTCCCCGTTCACCGCGCTGATGGGAATAAAATGCATGGGACTGACGGAACCGATTTCCTTCAAGAAACCGCGGTATTCCGCTTCGATCTTTTCAAAATGAGCCTGATTGCGGTCCACAAGATCCATCTTGTTGACGCAGATGATCACCTGTTTGATGCCCAGCATGGAAAGGATGTAACCATGGCGGCGGCTGTTCTCGCGCACGCCTTCCTTGGCGTCGATGATGAGCACAGCGGCCTCGGCGCGCGCGGCGCCCGAGATCATGTTTTTCAGAAATTCGATATGGCCGGGCGCGTCGATAATAATGTAGTCGCGCTTGGCGGTCTTAAAGAAGGAACGGGCGGTATCAATGGTGATGCCCTGGTCCTGTTCATCGGTGAGGGCATCTAAAAGGAAAGCGTATTCAAAAGGTTTCCCGGTGCGCGCGCACTCTTTGCGCACGGCTTCCAGTTTTCCTTCGGGCAGGGAACCCGTATCCGCGAAGAGGCGTCCAACCACCGTGCTCTTGCCGTGGTCCACGTGGCCCACGATCACGATGTTCATCTGTTCCTTACTGATAAAAGCTTCGCTGGAAGTCTTCACGGCGGCGGAAGGAGAAGAAGGTTTTGGGGTCATCACATGTAACCTTCCTTACGAAGTTCTTCTAATCCGTGCTTCCCGTCCTGAAGGCGGCCGGAACGCTCGGCGATGTTCTTGAGCTTGCCGCTCTTCAGCTCGGCGATAATATCATCCACGTTCTTGGCTTTGCTCTGAATCGGGGCCTGGCAGGGCGCGCAGCCCAACGAACGGTAACGGGTCCCGGTGCCCTGATCGTAATAAAGCGAAACGGTGGGAATGTTCTCGCGCTTGATGTATTCCCAGATGTGGAGCTCCGTCCAGTCGAGCAAAGGATGGATACGGACGTGCGTGCCGGGAGCGAAATCGGTCTTGAACTGGTTCCAGAACTCAGGCGGCTGTTCCCCTACGTCCCACAGATTGTTCTTGTCGCGCGGCGAAAAGTAACGTTCCTTGGAGCGGCTCCCCTCTTCGTCGGCCCGCGCCCCCACGATCACGCCGTGATAAGGCTCAGAATCAGGATCAAGCTCGTATTTTCCGGTCTTCAAATTCAAGCGCTTGCGCGGCCAGGTGCCATTTAAGGTATGGGTGAGCGCGTCTTTTTTCAGCATGCCGCAGCAATCGAGCCGGGAAATCTTCTTGGGATCATCATCCGCGAGATTTTGCGTCAGAGGAAAGGTCGTCCCTGCTTCCAGCGCCTTGGTATTCTGGCCAACCACCATCGTCAGCTGATATTCCAGGGCAAGTTTGTCTCGATACTGGATCATTTCCGGGATTTTATAGCTGGTATCGATGTGAACGAGCGGGAAAGGGACGTGGCCAAAGAATGCTTTACGGGCTAGCCAAAGGAGGACTGTGGAGTCTTTGCCGATGGACCATAGCATACAGAGCCGTTCAAAGTGGCGGAAAGACTCGCGGAGAATGTAAACGCTTTGCTGCTCGAGTTGATCGAGATTATCCATATTTTCCTTATTACCAGATGATTGGGAAGCTCATATTATAGCAAATTGACGCCTGTCTGTCCCGCCCTTGAAGGGGGGTCCCGACTTTAATATAATAGGCCGCAATGTTACCCGTAATTGAACAAATCGGCAATACCCCTCTGATAGAATTAAAGAGCTTCGAGCGCTGGATTCCCAAGGGCGTCACTATCTTTGCCAAGGCTGAATTCCGGAACCCCGGCGGTTCCGTCAAGGACCGCCCCGCCCGGCGGATGATCCTGGAAGCGATCAAGTCCGGCGAGCTGACGAAAGACAAGATTATCCTTGATTCCTCGTCGGGAAACACCGGCATCGGCTACGCCATGATCGCGGCCGCGCTGGGCTACAAGCTCGAGCTCGTCATGCCCGACACACCCTCCGAAAAGAAGCGGATCATCGAGGCCTACGGCGCGCAGGTCATCTTCACCGATCCCATGGAAGGCTCCGACGGCGCCATCATCGAGGCCCAAAAAATTTATAACGCCAATCCCGGCAAGTACTATATGCCGGACCAGTACAATAACGACAACAACTGGAAGGCCCATTATTACGGCACCGCCGAAGAGATCTGGAAGCAGACCAACGGCAAGCTGACGCACTTTGTGGCGGGGCTGGGCACTACAGGAACGCTGGTTGGCAACGGCCGCCGGCTCCGGGAGCTGAACCCCAAGATTGAGATCGTGGCAGTGGAGCCCGCGGGCGCGCTGCACGGTCTGGAAGGAATGAAGCACATCGAGTCCTCCATCGTCCCCGGCATCTACGATGAGAAGGTCCACCACAAGAAAATCTCCGTTTTTACCGAAGACGCCTACGAAATGACCTGCCGCCTGGCCCGCCAGGAAGGCATCCTCGCCGGATACTCTTCGGGAGCGGCCCTCCAAGCCTGCTATCAGCTCGCCAATGAACTTAAGGAAGGGATGATCGTCACGGTCTTCCCCGACAACGGCGACCGGTACCTCCACACCCAGTTCTGGGATGAGGTCCTGCGCTACTGGGAAGAGCACTGGAAGTCCTTCTCTTCCGTTTGAATTTTCCCTCCTAAAAAAATATAATTGACATCTCAATCTGATATAGGTTTTCCCCTCTTTGGTGGATTTATGGCCGGGGTGGCGGAATGGCATACGCGCCAGCCTTAGGAGCTGGTAGGGCAACCTGTGGAGGTTCAAATCCTCTCCCCGGCAGCGATTTAAATGAGCTGCCGCCCCCTGACTTTATGGAAGTACCTGTGGATTGTCAGGGGGCCAGAAACGCGCAGCGAGATCAGCACTCCGACCCTATGGAAGTACCGATGGATTGTCGGGGGACGAAGTAGCCCAGTGTTAGACTCAATGTCCCCTGACTTTATGGATGTACCAATGGATTGTCAGGGGGCCCGTCGCGAAGCAAATTGAAGTTATTAATCTAAGTCATTATCGAAAGGAAATCCGTCATGGCAGAACTACTATTGGAAAAGATCAAGTTTAAGGCAAAGGACGAGAAGCCCTGCAAGACCACGTTCGCGGTCCAGGTGCCGGCGGAATATTTCGCCGAAAAGAAGAAGAAAGTCGCGCTCGAGTTCCAGCGCGCGGCCCAGCTCCCCGGCTTCCGCCAGGGCAAAGCCCCCATCGAGATGATCCTCAAAAATTTCTCCCACAAGGTGGACGACGCCACCGTCGAGCAGCTGCTCAAGGAAGTGGTTCCCCACGTCCTCAAGGAAAAGGCCATCCATCCGGTCGCTACGCCCATGGTGGACCAGCTCGAGGTCAGCGAAACGAAGCCTGTCACGTTCAATCTCATCGTGGAGCACAGCCCCGAGTTCAAGCTCAAGGGCCACAAGAGCATCCCGCTCGAGAAAAAGGTGAAGAAAATCACCGCGGCGGACGTGGACCGGGAGCTCGAAACGCTTCGGGAACGCAACTCGCAGCTCGTCCCCTCCAAGGCCGAAACCGTTGAGAAGACCCATTTCGCGATCATCGATTACGCCGGCTCCATGGACGGCAAGCTGATGGACGAGCTTATTTCCGAGAACCAGCTGATCGACATGAACCAGCCTCAGACCATCGCGGGTTTTGCCGAAGGCATCCTGGGAATGAAGAAGAGCGAGTCGAAAGACCTGCCCATCGCCTTCCCCAAGGAATATCCCAACAAAGAGCTCGCGGGCAAGGACGTTGTTTTCAAGATCACGCTCCAGGACATCAAGGAAAAGTCGGTCCCGAACCTCGACGATGATTTCGCCAAGGACCTCGGGCTCCCCTCCCTGGCCGAGCTGAAGGGCAAGGTGGAGGAGTCGCTCAAGAGCTGGACGGAAAAGAACGCCCAGAGCGAGCTCGAGAAGCAGATTTACGATCACCTGATCAAAGAAAACGCGATCCCCGTGCCGGACTCCATGGTGGAATACCAGCTGGACGCGCTCGTGTCGCAGGCGCTGCAGCGCGAGTTCCACCCGCAGGAGAAAAAGACCGAACAGGAATGGGACGAGCTCAAGAAAAAGCTGCGCGATGAGTCCAAGGCGCATGCCGAGCGGCTGGTCCGGCTCTCATACATTATCAACGCCATCGCGAACCAGGAAAAGCTGAACGCGACCGAAGAGGATCTCAAGGCCGAGCGCGAGAAGGCTGAGAAAGGCAACCCGGAGCGGAAGGGCGAGATCGATGAGTTCTTCAAAAAGAACGTGAGCCGCATCGCCAGCCAGGTCACGGAAGATAAAGTTTTGAAGTTCCTGACGGACAACGCAAAAATTAAAGAAGTCGAAGCAAAGTAGTTTTCGCGCGCATCAGTTGCGCGCATCAGTTTGTTTGAATCGTTTCGGGGCCCGGTTCATCCAACGTTTGGATTCATCTAACTAAGGGAGGATCAACATGCCAGGACTTGTGCCTACGATTCTTGAACGCTGGAACCAGGGAGCCGTCGTTGGATATGATATTTATTCCCGTTTGCTCAAAGACCGCATCATTTTCGTGGGCGGCTACGAGGGCGCGGTAACCACCGACAGCGCGAACCTGATCATCGCGCAGCTCTTGTACCTCGAAGCCGAGGATCCGGAGAAGGAAATCAACCTTTACGTCAATTCCCCCGGAGGCATGGTGACCGCGGGCCTGGCCGTTTACGACACGATGCAGTACATCCGTTCCCCCATCACCACCATCTGCATGGGAATGGCCATGTCGTTCGGCGCCGTTCTTCTGTGCGCCGGCACCAAGGGCCGCCGCTTCGCTCTGCCGCACTCGCGCGTCATGATCCACCAGCCGCTCATCCACGGCGAGGGACTCAACGGTCAGGTGACGGACATCGAGATCGAAACGAAAGAGCTTACGATCACCAAAAAGAAGCTTTTGAACATCATCGCGAAACACTCGGGACAGAGCTACGAGAGGATCTTCGAGGATTCGGAAAGAAACAAGTATTTCTCGGCCGAAGAGGCGAAAGAATACGGATTGATCGACGAGGTCATCCAGACCCGCAAAAAAATCTAACAGCGGATTGTGCGTCCCTTGAACGAGGAATCGTTTCGGGGACCGGGAGCTTAAATCATGGCGACTCATAGGGAAGACCGGGACGTTTTTGAGTGCGTGTTCTGCGGCAAGTCGAAGCGCGACGGGCTGAAGCTCATCGGCGGCCACGGCGTGTACGTCTGCGAAGAGTGCATCCGGAACTCCTATTCCCTGCTCACCAAGATCACCGACGAGGATGATCGCCGTACCGCGCGCAGCGTCCCCAAACCCGCCGACATTAAAAAAGCGCTGGACGAGTACGTGGTGGGCCAGGAGAAGGCGAAGCGCATTCTCTCGGTCGCGGTCTACTCTCACTTCCGCCGCGTCGAGCTGTTGGAACGCCCGATGAGCGTCCAGAACATCAAGAACCAGGGCGCGCGCAAGTCGTTCGGCGACGCCGGCGCAGGCGCCGGAGCCAAACCCGCCGACCTGAAGAACTTCATGAGCATCGAGAAGGATTTCCAGCAGATCGAGCTCCAGAAATCGAACATCCTTCTGATCGGTCCGACCGGAACCGGCAAAACTTTGCTGGCCCAGACGCTGGCGAAGCTCCTGCACGTTCCTTTCGCGATTGCGGATGCGACCACCCTCACCGAAGCCGGTTACGTGGGCGAGGACGTGGAGAACATTTTGCTCCGGCTGCTGCAGAACGCTTCTTATGACGTGAAGCGCGCGGAACGCGGCATCGTCTACATCGATGAAATCGACAAGATTTCCCGGAAGACCGACAGCCCCAGCATCACGCGGGACGTTTCGGGCGAGGGCGTGCAGCAGGCTCTGCTTAAAATTTTGGAAGGCACGACGGCCGCGGTTCCTCCCCAGGGCGGACGCAAACACCCGCAGCAGGAATACATCCAGATCAACACGGCCAACATCCTGTTCATCTGCGGCGGCGCGTTCGAAGGCCTGGACAAGGTCGTGGAACAGCGCATCGGCCAGAAATCCATGGGTTTCGGCGCGGAGATCAAGGAGAAAAAGGAAAGCAAGAAAGCTTTCGAGCTCCTAAAGCACATGCAGCCGGAAGACCTGATCCGCTTCGGGCTCATCCCCGAGCTCATCGGACGCCTCCCCGTCACCGCGGTCCTGCAGGAGCTGGACGAAGACTCCCTGATCAACGTTTTAACGAAGCCCCGCAACGCCCTGGTGAAGCAGTACCAGAAGATGTTCGCCATCGAGGGCGTGGAGCTGACGTTCACCGAAGAAGCGCTGCGCGAGATCGCGCGGCTTTCCATCACGCGCGGCAGCGGAGCGCGGGGACTGCGCGCCATCATGGAGGAGACCCTGCTCGACGTCATGTACGATCTCCCCGAAGACAAGACTTTGAAGAAAGTGATCGTGGACGACCAGGCGGTCCGCAAGGAAAAGCCGCCCGTGCTCATCCGCGAGAAGGAAATGAAAGAAAGCGCCTGATGAAAACCGGAGAGATGCAAGACAAAACCGCCAAGATCCCCGAGACCCTCCCCTTACTGCCGATCAGGGACGTGGTCATATTCCCGGGCATGGTTCTGCCGCTGGCCGTGGGCCGCGACAAGTCCATCCGCTCGCTCGAGGCGTCGCTCGCTTCCCATCACTTTATCTTCCTTTTGACGCAGAAGAAGGTGCAGACCGACGACCCCGTTGAGGCCGACCTTTTTACGGTTGGTACGGTCTGCGAAGTCCTGCAGTCGGTCAAGATGCCGGACGGCACGCTCAAGGTGCTGGTCGAAGGCATCCAGCGCGCGCAGGTCAAGGGTTTTTTAGCCGCGGCCGACAAGAATTTCCCTGAAGCGACGGTCGCGCTGGTGGCGGAACAGAAAGTCGCCCCCGACGATCTTGAGATCCAGGCCCTTTCGCGCCAGGCCATATCGCTCTTCGACCAATACGCGAAGCTGAATCGCCGCGTTCCCGCCGAAGTTTTAACCTCGCTCCAGTCCAACGAAGACCCGTCGCGCCTCGCCGACACGCTGGCCGGCCAGCTGCTGGTCAAAACGCAGGACAAGCAGAAGTTCCTGGAGCTTTCGGACGTCAAAGAGCGCCTGAAACACATGATCGAAAGCCTGGGCGGCGAGATCGAGATTTTGAACCTGGAGCGCAAGATCCAGACCCGCGTGCGCAGCCAGATCGAGAAGAGCCAGAAGGAATATTACCTGACGGAGCAGATGAAGGCCATCCAGAAAGAGCTCCGGCAGAAAGACGATTTCCAGAAGGAAGTCCAGGAGCTTTTCGCCAAGATTAAGGAAGCGAAGATGCCCCAGGAAGCCGAAGAAGCGGCCACCAAGGAATGCGAGCGGCTCGAAAAGATGATGCCTTACTCGCCCGAAGCCACCGTTGTGCGCACGTATCTCGATTGGATGATCGCCGTGCCCTGGGCCATCCGCACGAAAGATACTTTGGATATCGCGCGGGCCGAGAAAATTTTAGACGATGAGCATTTTGGCTTGGAGAAAGCGAAAGAGCGCATTTTGGAGTATTTGGCCGTGCTCAAGCTCACCAACAAACTCAAGGGTCCTATCCTTTGTTTCGTCGGGCCTCCGGGCGTCGGCAAGACTTCATTGGCTCGCTCCGTCGCAAATTCTTTAGGGCGCAACTTCTCGCGCATATCGCTGGGCGGCGTTCGGGATGAAGCGGAAATTCGCGGCCACCGGCGCACCTATATCGGCTCGCTTCCCGGCCGAATCATCCAATCGATCCGCAAGGCCAAGTCCAAAAATCCCGTCATTCTGCTGGACGAAATCGACAAGATGGGCTCGGACTGGCGCGGGGACCCCACCGCGGCCCTGCTCGAAGTGCTGGATCCCGAGCAGAACTCCAATTTCGTGGACCATTACCTCGACGTGGGCTTCGACCTCTCCGAGGTTCTGTTCATCACCACGGCCAATACGCTTTATACGATCCCTCAGTCGCTGATCGACCGCCTCGAGATCATCCGCTTTGCCGGATACACCGATCTGGAAAAGATTCAGATCGCCAAAACCTTTTTGCTGCCGAAGCAGACCAAAGAGCACGGTTTGGAAGCGGGGCAGGTGAAGATGACCGATCCTGTCATCCAGAAGATGATCGCCGACTATACGCGCGAGGCGGGCGTCCGGAACCTGGAGCGCCAGGCCGCAAAAATCTGCCGCAAAGTTGCGCGCGAAGTGGCCGCGGCCGATAACAAGAAGCTGGAAGTTTCTGTCGACGCGGAACGCCTTCGGAAATATCTCGGCATCCCCGAATATTTGCGCGAAGCCAAGGCGGAGAACGCCATCGGCGTCACCACCGGCCTCGCCTGGACGGAACACGGCGGCGAACTGCTCTCCATCGAAGTGAACGCCATGCCCGGCAAGGGCGCCATCCAGCTCACCGGCAAGCTCGGAGAGGTGATGAAGGAATCGGCTCAGGCCGCCCTCACTTACGTTCGCGCCAACCAGAAGAAGCTCGGCATCAAAAACGATTTCTTTAAGGGAAAAGATTTGCATATCCATGTGCCGGAAGGAGCCATCCCCAAAGATGGACCGTCCGCCGGCATTGCCATGGGCACCGCGATCGCGAGCCTGGCCAGCGGCAAGACCGTCAAGAAAGACTTGGCCATGACGGGCGAGATCACGCTGCGCGGGCAGGTGCTTCCCATCGGCGGGCTGAAGGAAAAGACGATCGCCGCCCACCGGGAAGGCATCAAGACCGTTTTATATCCCCAGGCCAACACCAAAGATTTGGAAGAGATTCCCAAAGAAGTGTCCGACCATCTTCAGATGATTCCAGTGAAGCACATGGATGAGGTTCTGAAGATCGCTCTGGGCAAATAGGGAGACTGATTCAAAAAATTTTTGGACTCGCGCGCATACCTCGCCTCCTTATATTTTTAGGATGCGAGGCCACCTTTAGGTGGTCGTGAGGTCGTCCGATGCCTCAAAAATTTTGAATCAGCCTCCATTTGCCAGCGCAATGCTTTTAAGTAATATTATTAAGGAGAATGACAATGAGTGAGCAGATACTTTTGACGCCTGGACCGACGCCGATTCCGCCCGAGACGCTGCGCGAAGAGGCGAAGCCTATTATCCATCACCGGACCAAAGAATTCGGAAACCTCTTCGTGGAGTTTCAGGAAAATCTGAAATACGTTTTTCAGACGAAGGAAAATGTTTATATTCTGGCTTCCTCCGGCACGGGCGCGATGGAGTGCGCGGTCGCCAACCTTACGTCTCCGGGCGACAAGGTCATCGTCTGCGCCAGCGGCGTATTCGGCGAGCGGTTCGTCAAAATTTTAACGGCGTTCGGCGCCAATGTGGTGCCGGTGCGCTCCGAGTGGGGCTATGCGGTCAAACCGGCCGACCTCGAGAAGGCATTGAACGAAAACCCCGACGCGAAAGTGGTTTATTCCACCCACACGGACACTTCCACCTCGATGGCTTCGGATATCAAAAGCTTTGGCGCCATTGTCGCCAAGACGAAAGCTATTTTGGTTGTGGACGCTATTTCCGGGTTGGGTGGACAGGAACTTCACATGGACGACTGGAAGTGCGATGTGGTTATCTCCGCCTCGCAGAAGGGCCTGATGGGCGCGCCCGGTTTGGGCTTCATCGCCGTCAGTCCCAAGGGCTGGGAAGTCGTGAAGGCCGCGAAGTCTCCCCGCTTCTACTGGGACCTCCGCACCATCGAGAAGGCGCACCACGACAAGCAGACTCCCTTTACGCCGGCCATCTCCCTCATCCGCTCGGTCAACATCAGCCTCAAGATGCTCCGCGCCAAGACGATGCCCAAAGTCTGGCAGGAAGCGAAGGATCTGGCGAAGTTCACCCGCGATTACGGGACGAAGATCGGATTGAAACAGTTTCCCCACGACGCTTGCGACGTTCTGACCGCGTTCCACGTTCCGGAAGGGCTGGACGGCGAGAAGATCATCCAGGCGATCATCGACAAGCACAACATTTCGCTCGCGGGCGGACAGGAAAAGCTGAAGGGCAAAGTGGTCCGCGTCGCGCACATGGGCTACATCCAGAAAGCCGATATCCAGAAGGGCATGGACGCCCTGGCGGAAACGCTCGCGGCCATGAAATCCCCGGTAGGCAGCAAATGAGCGGGGCGGGAGCGGTCGCTGAAGCCATGACTTCCAAAGCCGGCAAGCAGGACCTGATCAAAGTCATCGTCGCGGACGGAATCGACGCGGACGGACTGGGTCCCGTAAACTCCAACGGCACGTTCAATCTGGTCTTCGTCAAAGATCAGGCGGAACTGGACAAAGAAATTGGCGACGCGTCGGCTCTCCTCGTGCGGTCTAAAACCAAAGTCACCGCGGATTTCCTTAAGAAAGCTCCCAAGCTTAAATTTGTCGGACGCGCGGGCGTGGGTATCGACAATATTGACGTGCCCGCTTCCACGGCCCACGGGGTCGTGGTGGAAAATGTCCCCGGCGGCAACACTATTTCAGCGGCGGAACACACCGTTGCGCTCATTCTGGCGCTCTCGCGCAATATCCCCCAGGCCGACGCTTCGACGCGCGCGGGCCAGTGGAAGCGCGAAAAGTTTGTCGGCACCGAGCTTCAGGGCAAGACGCTCGGCCTCGTCGGATTCGGGCGCATCGGCAAGGAAGTCGCCAAGCGCGCGCAATCTTTCGAGATGAAAGTCATCGCCTACGATCCCTTTGTTTCAGAAGCGCACATGAAGTCGAACGGCATCCATCCCGCCACCATCGACGAAGTTTTTAAGACCGCGGACTACATTTCCCTCCACATTCCCGTCACCGATCAGAATAGAAACATCATTAATGATGAATCTTTGGCCAAAATGAAGCCCGATGCGCGGCTGATCAACTGCGCCCGCGGCGAACTGGTGGATGAAGCGGCTCTCTTGCGCGCTCTGCAGAACAAGAAGATCAAAGGCGCCGCTTTGGACGTTTATACAAGCGAGCCGCCCAAAAACACCGATCTCTTCAAGCATGAAAACCTGATTTTGACGCCCCACCTCGGCGCTTCCACGGAAGAGGCGCAGGTGAAGGTGGCGCTCGAACTCGGAAGCTCCATGAAGGACTTCTTTGAGCGCGGCGTGGTGCGGAACGCGGTGAACCTGCCATCGCTCGAACCCGAAGTGCTCGAGAAGGCGACGCCTTTCCTGAAGCTCGCCGAGAAACTCGGCAGCTTCGTCGCGCAGATCGCCGACGGCGGCGTGCAGGAAATCAAAATCGAATTTGAAGGCGACTTCGCTGGCCCTGTTAAAAACGTGTTGACGCTCGCCGGCGTCAAAGGCGTGCTGTCCAACGCCATGGGCCAGCGCGAAATCAATTGGGTGAACGCCATGCCCATCGCCAAGGAGCGCGGCATCCGGATTGAAGAAAGCGCCTCCAGCGAATCCGAAGACTTTACGTCCCTCATCACCGTGAAGGTGAAGACGGACAAGAAAACCCGCTCGGTTTCGGGAACCATTCTCTCGCGCGGTAAGTCGCGCATCGTCCGCGTGGACGACCTCACCGTGGACATCGTCCCTGAAGGCCATCTGCTGGTTTTGACGAATATCGACAAGCCCGGCGTGGTCGGCTTCATCGGGACCATCCTGGGCGAGAACAAGATCAACATCGCTGAGTTCCAGGTGGGACGCAAGTCCGCCGGCGGCGAAGCCGTGTCGGCGCTGAACGTGGATTCCCCCGTTCCCGCGCCCGTCGTGCAGAAAATCCGGAGTTTCCCGGGCATCACCAATGTCTGGGTCGTCACTCTGGGCTGATCGTACGCCCGACAAACCCGCTATAAAACAAAAACTCTTCGCGTTTCTCCTCGCCTGGCTCCTCGCGGCGGCGCCGTTTCCGCTCCGCGCCGAAAGCCCTCCCGACATCGTCGTCGCGGACTTCACCTCCGGTCCCCTCAAGGGCCTCCTCGGCAACGGGGCGCTCGGAATCTGGAAGTTGGACGCCGACGATCCCCGCCAGGACTGCCGGCTGACGTTTCACAAGGACTCCCGCAGGGAAACCTGCCTCGCCGTCGACTTCAAGCTGAACTCACCCGAACCCAACCGCTCCAAAGCCGGATTCTGGATCACGCTTGGCAACCTCGACCTGACCGCCTACAACGTGCTCCAGATCGAGCTGAGAGGAGACCCCGAACGCGGTTACGCTCGCGCCATCCGCATTGAGTTAAAGGAGCCCAACCCCAGGCGGCCGTCAGAAATGATCCGGGCGAGCTGGAAGGTTGAGGGCATCAGCTCCGAATGGAAGACGTTTGACGTACCCCTCTCCCGGATGAACGGAATCACCGACTGGCGCGACGTCCGGGAATTCGTGATGACCTTCGTCGACCGGCTGGGCGGCGCGCGCGAAGGCCGCATCTACGTCCGCAAAATCACGATCGCCCAAAAGGGCGGCGCGCATCCCTGGACCGGCGACATTTATGAGCGCCGGCGGGTCAAAAACACGGATCAACTGTACGGAAAAGTCCGCGCGGTCGAGCAGATCAAGCGGCTGAAGGGGTTTCCCTCCAAAACGGTGATCCAGAAAGATTTTCCCGCGGATGACGGCAAGTTTCTGAAGATGATCGCCAAAGACACCTGGAAATACTTCGATAACATCGTTGACAGGAAGACCGGACTGCCGCTGGATAACATCACGTTGTCGCAGCCGATGGCATTGGGCGAATCGACCGCGGTCGGAGACTACACTAACATTACGAACGTAGGCCTTTACTTCGCGGCGCTTCCCGCAGCCGAGGATTTCGGGTTCATCAGCCGTTCGGACGCCAACGCTCGGGCGCTGAAGGCGCTCGAAAGCCTCAAAAACATGGAATCCTTCCGGGGGATGCTCTACAACTACTACGACACCACCACGCTCGAGAAAACGACGCATTTCCTGTCGTCCGTCGACACCGGCTGGCTGCTGGCCGGGTTGATCATGATCCGCAATTCCTACCCCGGCAAGGCCGCGGAGATGGCCACCGAATTCATCAACCGGATGGACATGAAATTCTTTTACGATCCCGTAGAGCGCGAAATCTATCACGGGTACTATCAGAATATTGATTCTTACCTCGAATACCATTACGGCGTTTTTTACACGGAAGCGCGGGCAACGAGCTTTATCGGGATTGCCAAGGGCGACATTCCCGTGGAGCATTGGTTCTCGATCGCGCGCACGTTCCCCGAATCCTGGAGCTGGCAGACGCAGGTACCGCAAAATCGGGGCGTTATGGAATCGATGGGGCAGAAATTTTACGGCGGGAACTATTCGTGGAAGAACGAGGCGGTGATTCCGAGCTGGGGCGGGTCGATGTTCGAGGCGATGCTGCCGTCGCTGCTGATCGATGAAGTGAAGTTTTCTCCAAACGCGCTGGGCCTCAATAATCTGCGCCACGCCAAAGCCCAGGTGCAGTACGCGGCCGAATTGGGCTATCCCGTTTGGGGGCTTTCCCCAGCGTCAGACACCGAGGGTGGGTACAGCGAGTTCGGCGTCAAACAATTGGGGTTGCGCGGCTATCCGGACGGCGTCGTGACGCCCCATGCGACGTTTTTGGCACTGCCTTATCTTCACGAGGAAGCTATCAAGAACCTGCGTGAGATGATCCTGCGCTATCCCATCTACGGCGAGTACGGGTTTTATGACGCGATCAAAATCAAAACCGGCAAAGTCGCCTACCGCTACCTCGCGCTCGACCAAGCCATGAGCTTCCTGGGCCTCGCCAACGCTCTCAACCCCGGCAAACTCCACGCCCGCTTCCATTCCGACCCCATCGTCCAGAAAGGCGAATCAGTCCTCTCCGCCGAACCGCCCCTCGAGAAATAGAAAGAGAGACACTGGATTTTATTCGGACGCCGCATCCAGCGGATGCGGCTCAACGGAATGCTGCCGCACTAAACGGCAGCATTCCTGATGCCTCAAAAATCCAGTGTCTCTCTTTCTTATCAGACCGGTGTTAAGATATCAGTGTCAATAAAAGAAAGCCATTAAAATTTTGGAGAGGATCGACGGCTGGCGACCTGCGCGCCAAAGCCGTCGCTGAGCGAGCCCGCTGGGCTCGCGCCTCGAGAAAATTTTAATGGCTTTCTTTTACTGCGGGATTAGTAGTGGAAGGGTGACGTTGGAAGTGCGGACTCTTTCATGAGGAAAGCGTCCACTTTGGCGGCGGCTTCGCGGCCTTCCCAGATCGCCCAGACGACGAGCGACTGGCCGCGGCGCATGTCGCCGCAGGCGAAAACGCCGGGAACGGAAGTCATGTAATTCTTGTCAACCTGGACGTTGCCGCGGTCGGTGAGGGCGCAACCGAGCTGCTGGATCATGGTGTTGGTCTCGGGTCCGAGGAAACCGAGCGCCAGCAGAACGAGGTCTGCGTCCAGAGAAAATTCGCTGCCGGGAACTTCTTCCATCTTGGGCATGGCGCCGTTGCCCTGATCCACCCATTTCAGGCGGACCATGTTGATCTTCTTGAGCACGCCGTTCTCGCCGGAAAAGCTTTTCGTCATGATGCTCCAGTCGCGCTGGCCGCCTTCTTCATGCGAGCTGGACGTCCGGAAAACCCGTCCCCAATCGGGCCAGGGGTTGGAAGGCGTCCGGGACGCGGGCGGTTTGGGAAGCAGTTCGAAAGAGAAAACTTTTTTGGCACCCTGGCGGAGCGAAGTGCCGTGACAGTCGGAGCCGGTGTCACCGCCGCCGAGCACAATGACGTTCTTGTCCGTGGCGGTGATGGCAACGTCAGCCGGGACGGTGTCGCCCTGGTTGCGCTTGTTCTGCTGAGTGAGAAAATCAACGGCAAAGTGAATGCCTTTGAGATCGCGGCCGGGAATCGGCAGATCGCGCGCCTTGGTGGCGCCGCCCGCGAGCACGATGGCGTCATAATTCTTGCGGAGGTCTTCCACCTTCACGTTCACGCCGACGTTCGCGCTGGTCTTGAACTCCACGCCTTCTTCCTTCATCAAATCGACGCGGCGCTTCACGACCCACTTTTCCAGCTTGAAATCGGGAATGCCGTACATAAGCAGTCCGCCGATGCGGTCGGAACGCTCGAAAACAGTGACGGAATGGCCGGCTTTATTGAGCTGATCGGCCGTGGCGAGACCCGACGGGCCCGAACCGATGACGGCGACCTTCTTTCCGCTGCGCTTGGCGGGCGGATGGGCTTTCATATTGCCGCTCTTGAAGCCGCGCTCGATGATCTCCTGCTCGATCCGCTCGATGGTGACGGGATTTTGCTGGATGTTCAGAACGCACGAATCTTCGCAGGGAGCGGGGCAGATGCGGCCGGTAAATTCAGGGAAATTGTTGGTGGAGAGCAGGGACTCGAGGGCTTCTTTCCAATGATTGCGGTAAACCAGATCGTTCCAATCGGGAATGATGTTGCCGAGCGGGCAGCCTTTGTGGCAGAACGGAATGCCGCAATCCATGCAGCGCGCGGCCTGGATTTTGACAGCCTCATCTGTGAAATGGCCGTGGACGTCCTTATAATCCTTGATCCGCGTTTCTTTCGGGCGGTCCTCGGGGATGGCGCGAGGATATTCTTTGAAGCCTGTGATTTTTCCCATTGGAATTACCTTAGACCGCCGCCAGTTTCATGGATTCGGCGCTTAAATGTTGTTTATCGAGGACTTTTTTATAATCCATCGGCAGAACTTTCACGAACTTGCCGACGAACGAGTCCCAGTTATTCAAAATCTTCTTGGCGACGACGCTTTCCGTCATCTGCAAATGCTTTTCGATCAAAGAACGCAGCTGCGTCTGGTCGCGTTCATCCGTGACCGATAGGAGCTCCACCATGCCGGGGTTGCAGCGGCCCTTGAACGACTTGTCTTCATCCAGAACGTAAGCGATGCCGCCGCTCATGCCGGCCGCGAAGTTGCGTCCCGTCCTGCCGAGCACGACGACGAGGCCGCGCGTCATGTATTCGCAGCCGTGGTCGCCCACGCCTTCGACGACCGCGGTGGCGCCGCTGTTCCGCACCGCGAAACGCTCGCCGGCCAGGCCGCGGAAAAACGCTTCGCCGCTCGTGGCGCCGTAAAGCGCGACGTTGCCGATAATAATGTTTTCCTCGGCGGCGAAAGTGACATCTTTCGGAGGGTAAACCGCCAGCCGTCCGCCCGACAGACCTTTGCCGACGTAATCGTTAGCGTCGCCTTCGACGCTCATGGTGACGCCATGCGCCAGAAACGCGCCGAAGCTCTGGCCGCCGTTGCCCTTAAAGAAACACTGAATCGTATCTTCGGGCAGGCCTTCGTCGCCGTACTTCCTGGCGATCTCGCCGGAAAGCATCGTGCCGACGCAGCGGTTGTAATTGTGGACCGCGCTCGTAATCTTGATGGGCCGCTTGGAAGTGATGGCTTCCTTCGCCTTTTCGATGAGCGTGTTGTCGAGCGCTTTTTCGAGGCCGTGATCCTGTTTTTCGACGCAGGAAAGTGAATACCAGCGGTTCTTGGGTTCGGGCATGTATAAAATCTGCGAAAGGTCGAGGCCTTTGACCTTCCAATGCTTGATGGCGGCGTTGACGTCGAGCTTGTCCGCGCGGCCAACCATCTCTTTGATGGTTTTGAAACCGAGTTCGGCCATAATCTGCCGGAGTTCCTCGGCAATAAAGAAGAAATAATTGATGACGTGCTCGGGCTTACCCTCGAACTTCTTGCGAAGCTCGGGATCCTGAGTGGCGATGCCGACCGGGCAGGTGTTCAGATGGCAGACGCGCATCATGATGCAACCGAGCGTGACGAGCGGAGCGGTGGAGAAGCCGAACTCTTCGGCGCCGAGGAGCGCTGCGATGGCGACGTCGCGGCCCGTCTGCATCTTGCCGTCCGCCTGGACGGTGATGCGGCCGCGCAGCCCATTGGCAACCAGAACCTGCTGCGTTTCCGCGAGGCCCAGCTCCCAGGGAATGCCGGCATGCTGAATGGACGTGAGCGGCGAAGCGCCGGTTCCCCCGTCGTAACCGCTGATCAGAACCACGTCTGATTTCGCTTTCGCGACGCCGGCTGCGACCGTGCCGACTCCGACTTCGGAGACGAGCTTCACGTGCACGCGGGCGGAAGGGTTGGCGTTCTTCAAATCGTGGATGAGCTGCGCGATATCTTCGATGGAATAAATATCGTGGTGCGGCGGCGGAGAAATGAGCCCGACGCCGGGAACGGAATAGCGGATCTTGGCGATGTAATCGTCGATTTTGTGGCCGGGCAGCTGTCCGCCTTCGCCGGGCTTGGCGCCCTGGGCGATTTTGATCTGGAGATCATCGGCATTCACTAAATAATTGATGGTGACGCCAAAGCGGCCAGAAGCCACCTGCTTGATGGAGCTGCGGCGCAGATCGCCGTTGGCATCCGGTTTATAACGAGCGGGATCTTCTCCGCCTTCGCCGGTGTTGGATTTGGCGCCGATTCGGTTCATGGCGATGGCAAGCGTTTCATGCGTCTCGCGCGAGATGGAGCCAAGCGACATGGCGCCCGTGGCAAAACGCTTCACGATCTCTTTCGCCGGCTCGACTTCATCGATAGGAATGGGGTTTTGGCCCTTAAATTGCAGCAGGCCGCGCAGGGTCATGAGCCGCTCGTTCTGCTCATTGATCATCTTGGAAAACTCTTTGTAAGAAGAAGCCGAGTTGGTGCGGGCCGCATGCTGGAGCTTGCCGATGGTGTCGGGATTCAGCAAATGCAGTTCGCCGCGGCGGCGCCACTGGTAACGGCCGCCGACTTCGAACTCGCCGGTGAGGGCGGGATCGACGCGGTACGCGTCCTTGTGCCGGGTGAGCGTTTCCTGGGCGATGGCCGCCAGGTCAATGCCGCCGATGCGCGACGCGGTCCAGGTGAAATACTGATCGATGACATCTTTGTTGATGCCGATCGCTTCGAAAATCTGCGCGCCGTGGTAGCTCTGCAAGGTCGAGATGCCCATCTTGGTGGAAACCTTGAGCACGCCCTTATCGATGGCTTTGCGATAATTCTTGAGCGCTTCTTTCTCTTCAACATCCTTGATAAAGCCTTCGCGCATCAGCTTGCGGATGGATTCGTAGGCGACGTAGGGGCACCAGGCGGCGGCGCCGTAGCCCATGAGGAGGCAGAAATGCATGACTTCGCGCGGCTCTCCGCTTTCGATGACGATGCCGGCGCGGGTCCGCTTTCCTTCGCGGATCAAATGGTGGTGGACGCCCGCGACCGCGAGCAGGCTCGGGATCGCCGCCATCTTTTCGTTGGCGCCGCGATCGGAAATGATGACGATGGAACAGCCCGCGTCGACGGCTTTCGAAGCCGCGGCGCAGAGTTCATCTAAAGCTTTCTTTAAACCCTTCTCGCCGTCGGCCGCGACGAAGAGCGACGAAACGGTTTGGGAACGGAACGTGCCCACGGTCACTTCTTTGAGCTTCTGAAGTTCTTCCTCAGACAGCGTGGGAGAATCGAGCTCAATCTGGTGGCAATGCTCAGGCGTCTCGTCAAAAAGGTTGCGCTCGGAGCCGATCGTAGACTCGATCGCCATGACCATGTCTTCCCGGAGCGGGTCGACGGGAGGATTGGTGACCTGCGCGAAGAGCTGCTTGAAATAGTTGAAGAGAAGCTGGGGCTTGGCCGACAACACCGCAAGCGGGGTGTCGATGCCCATGGAGCCCACCGGCTCCTGGCCGTTCATGGCCATGGGAGGCAGGATGATCTTCATGTCCTCGTTGGTGTAGCCGAACGCGCGTGCCTGGCGCCAGAAAGCATCTTCGGGAATCTTTTCCTGCGCGGACTTGGGCGCGGGCAGCTTGTCGATGTGGATGAGGTTCTTGTCGAGCCATTCACGGTAGGGTTTGCGCGCCGCGAGCTCGGACTTCACTTCATCATCGGAAATGATTTTGCCTTTGACCGTATCGACCAGCAGGATTTTGCCCGGCTGGAGGCGGCCCTTGTAGGCGATATTTTTTGGATCGACGTCGATGGTTCCCGTTTCGGACGCGAGCATCAAGAGGCCGTCTTTGGTGACGAGGTATCGCGACGGGCGCAATCCGTTCCGGTCCAGCACCGCGCCGATCTGCCGGCCGTCGGTGAAACCGATGCAAGCGGGACCGTCCCACGGTTCCATCAAACAGGAATGATATTCGTAGAAAGCTTTTTTCTTGGGATCCATCAGGTCGTCTTTCTGCCAGGCCTCGGGGATCATCATCATGATGGCGTGGGGCAGGCTGCGGCCGGTGTGGACGAGAAGCTCCAAGGCGTTGTCGAACATGGCGGAATCGGAGCCATCGGTATCGATGATGGGCAGGAGTTTCTTCATGTCGTCGCCGAAGCGGTCGGACTTAAAAATGGTTTCGCGGGCATGCATCCAGTTGATGTTGCCGCGGAGCGTGTTGATTTCCCCGTTGTGCATGATGTAGCGATACGGATGCGCGCGCTTCCAGGCGGGGAACGTGTTCGTGCTGAAGCGCGAGTGAACCATCGCGAGCGCGGAAGTAAAAGCGGCGTCTTTCAGGTCGAGAAAATATTTGGAAACCTGGAACGAGATGAGCTGTCCCTTGTAGACGATGGTGCGGCAGGACAGGCTGCAGAAATAGAAATCGTCCTTGTATTTCAGCTTGGATTTCTTGATTTCGTTTTCGATCATCCGGCGGATGACGTAGAGTTTGCGCTCGAAATGGTCTTCGTCCTTGATGTCGTTGGCTGCGCCGATGAAGACCTGGCGGATGACGGGCATAACTTCGCGCGATAGCTCGCCGCACTCGTCGGCCTGGACGGGAACGTCGCGCCAGCCGACCACGGTCTGGCCTTCGGCTTTAACGATTTTTTCGAGGATCGCTTCGCATTTTTCGCGGTCTTGAGGGAAAGCGGGAAGAAAAACCATGCCGACCGCGTAGCGGCCCGCGTCGGGCAGCTTTTTGGGGCCGGATTTCTTGAAAAGTTCGTGAGGGATTTGCGTCAGGAGGCCGGCGCCGTCGCCCGTGAGGGGATCGCAGCCGCAAGCGCCGCGATGCTCGAGGTGCTCGAGCATGGTAACGCCCATACGGACGATATCATGCGACTTGCCGCCTTTGATGTTGACGACGAAGCCGATGCCGCAGTTGTCTTTGCCTATTTTAGGGTCAATGAGACCCTGGTTATTGGTTTTCACCGTAACCGTGTCACCTTTTCGCCCGCTAATGGGGAGTTATTCCGAAGTTATTGCTGCTGTAAGGAACGGTACAATCTTATCATTTCCCCGGCGGTGCGGTCAACGTTCACGAACGTTTCCGCCTGGAACGAGGCTTTGATCAGTTTGGCGCGGGCGGCGGGGTCTTTATAGACCCGGTTCATCTGTTCGAAGGCATTGAGAAGGCCTTCCGGCTGGGGCTGGCCGTTCACATAGGGTACATTAAATCCGTTACCGTTCGCGTCCCCCTCTTTCCAGAAGGTGACGGACTCGGGCACCGCGCCGTCCTGGCAGCCGATCACCGCGGCGCCGTTCACCTGGGCTTTCATGAAGCCCGTGGCGCTGGCCTCGCGGCCATCGTCCGCCAGCATGATGGTGGCATCCACCCCCGAAAAGAGCATGGGCGCGTCCCAGATGTTGTAGTTGTCGATCACAACCACGCGGTCGGACAGATCCTTGTCCTGGGTGACTTCATGGAGGTTGAACATGACGTTCTGGGACAAATTGTCATTTTGATGGACGCGGCCCCCGACCAGGACCACGATCTCCGTAGCCAGAAAGCGCTTTCGCATGGCAGGGTCTTTCAAAAGCGAATGCAGGACGTCAAAACGCTTGTAGCTGGTGATACGGCGGGTCCAAAGCACGAAACATTTTCCCCGCACTTTGCTGCGCCAGTTCACCCAAAGCCGGTAACGCTTCCAGGCCCAATCGATCAGCTCGTTCTTTTTCTTTTCTTTCAGCCAGATGGTTTCCTCGTCCGTCAATTTCTGCCAGCCGAGATAGTCGGAATGCTGCCAATCTTTAACGGCAATGCCATTGGTGATGGTGGAAATTTTATCTTCCATGCCCTTGAGCGATGGCATGGAGCGCATGACGACCCCGTGCTTTTTGGAAACGCCGAAGGTATAGGCCGAAACGCCGATCAGGAGACGCGTGACGTCGATGGATTTGGCCTGCGCGTTCCAGTAATTCTTGTGGCGCGCAAACTCCTCGTGGACCTTGGCTTTCGCGACCTGGGCCTCGTTCCAGACCGGATGCGCGTATTCAAGAGGGGTGTGGTCGTTAAAAATGTATTTAATGCCGTGAAAGAAGGGGTCGCTGCGGAACGCGTCGTCGATCAGGAAATGGTTCGCGAAGAACGTGGGCGTTTCGCTCTGGATCAGAAAATCGGGCTTCCTGTTCAGCTCCTTGAGCAGGGCCAGTGCGCCGCGCCCCACGAGCCAATACTGGTTCAGCTTCTGCTTCTCCGCCCACTCGCCGGGGTTTTTCGTTTCGGGCGGGGCGTCTTCGGGGCCGGGATACACGACGCTCGCGACATCGGGCGCGTCCAGAAGATAAACCGTTCCCTTGCCCAGCATCGTCTTCCAGACTTTGACTTCGGTCTTGCCGCCGTCGGGCAGGGGCAGAGTGAAATGGATTTTTGCGTCTTCGAGCTGGCCGCGGAGGAACTTCCCCACGTTCTTTTTCTGGATGTAAATCTGGCCCCACTGATGCACGCCCTGTACCCAGACGTTCTCGTACATCAGCGTGATGCCGATGACTTCAACGCCCTGTTCCGCCTGCGCGGCGATGCGTTCTTTTAACAGCGGCCCGATGCCGCCCACGGAGGACGACATGCCGCAGGCGCGCGCGGATTCGGCGCCGTGCTTCTCGGCGATCTTCTGCAGGAAGTCGTGATTATACGCAATCTCCATTGCGACTTCGGCGATTAACACGCTAATCTCCATTCGACGAAGGGAAAAGTAAAAATTCCCTCACCACGTTCGTGCCAGTGGCACTCACTGAAGGGCTCGGGCTCGCAGAGCTCGCAACCTCGCCCTATCGGTTCGGAAATTTTCACTTTTCCCTTCTGCGTATGCAGGTTAAACATTTGCCGCAATGTCCTTACGGTAATGCATTCCGTCAAAGCTGACTTTCGCGACGGCCTCGTAGCACTTCTTGCGGGCGTCGGAGATCGTGGCGGCTTTGGCGACGACGTTCAGCACCCGGCCGCCGTTGGTGAAGAACTTGGCGCCCTCTTTCGTGGTGCCGGCGTGGAACAAAAACGAGCTGCCATTGGAGGAAGCGTCCGCGCCGCTGATCTCCTTGTGCGACTGGATGGGGCCGGGATAACCGCCCGAAGCGCAGACCACGCCGACGCAGGTTTCTTTATGAAGCTCAAGGCTGACCTGATCGAGCTTCTGATCAACCACGGCATTAAACAGATCGACTAAATCGGATTTGATGAGCGGGAGCACCACTTGAGTTTCGGGATCGCCAAAACGCGTGTTGAATTCCAGCACGTAGGGGCCGGCGGCCGTCAGCATGATGCCGAAATAGATGACGCCGCGGAAATCGAGCTTGTCGGTTTTGACGCCCTGCAGGAAAGGCTGGACGATCTTGCGTTCGATCTCGTCCATCAGGCCGGGCGCGGTGGGTAAGGGAGAGATGGCGCCCATTCCGCCGGTGTTGGGACCCTGATTGTTATCGAAAACGCGCTTGTAGTCGCGCGCGGTGGGCAACGCTTTAATGGTCTTGCCGTCGCAGAGAGCCAGCAGCGAGAGCTCATCGCCAATCAGACCTTCTTCGATCAAAATCTTTTCCCCGGCGGCGCCGAAAGCTTTGTCCACCATCATGGTTTTGACGGCGGCTTCGGCTTCCGCGATGGTCTTGCAAACCGAAACGCCTTTGCCGGCGGCCAAACCATCGGCCTTGACTACAATCGGCGTATCCACCCAACTCGAGGGGTTCTTCAGAAATTGGAATGCCTTCGCAGGGTCGGTAAAAGTCTCGTACTTCGCGGTGGGAATGCCGTAACGCACCATGAAGTCCTTGGAGAAAACCTTGCTGCCTTCGAGGTTGGCGGAACGCTGATTCGGGCCGAACACGCGGAGGCCCGCTTTCTGGAATGCGTCCGCGATGCCGCCGCAGAGCGGAATTTCGGGACCGACGACGGTTAAATCAATGTGTTTGGATTTGGCGAGGGCAATATAGGCGTCCCAGGATTTTTCCGCGGGGAGGAGCTCGGCGATTTGGGCGATGCCGCCGTTGCCGGGAGAGCAATAGATCTTTTTGACTTTGGGACTTTGAGAGAGTTTCCAGACGATCGCATGTTCGCGCCCGCCGGAGCCTATCACTAAGATGTTCATATACCAGCCTTAAATTAAGCCGCCCGCCGGACTTGAACCGGCAACCTACGGTTTACAAAACCGTTGCTCCACCATTGAGCTAGGGCGGCGAATAGCGGAATTTGCGGGTATTTTATCACTTCCGACTGGAAACTAAAAGGTTTTATTTAGCCGGATTGTATTCGATGGTGAGAACGGAATAGCGGATGGGGCCGTCGGGGCTTTGCCAGGCGATTTTGTCGCCGGGCTTGGCGCCAAGAAGAGATTGCGTGAGGGGAGCGGACCAGGGAAGGAAATCGGAACCGGTGCGGGCTTCGTCCTCGCCGACGATCTGAAACGTCCGGCGCTTGCCGGACTCGTCTTCCAGCGTGACGCGCGCTCCGAAACGGGCTTCGGGGCCCTTGCCGGGCGGAACGACGGTGGCGCCGCTGATGCGCGCTTCAAGATAGCGCAAATCGCGGTCGATGATCTTCAAATCGGCAGTTTTGTCGGGCGCGTTGGAGGCGGAGGCGGTTTTGCGGCGGGCGATCAGCTCTTCGGCGGCGTCCTGCAGGAGTTTCAGGCCGCGCGGCGTAACGTAATTCGGGCCCGGCGGTACGGGACGCTCGGGAAGATCATCGCCCGCGTCGTCTTCCTTGGTAAATGCCCGGCTGATACGACACCTCCGGCTGAAATATGTTCAGGCGGAGGAATTGTATCAAATGGCCGCAAAGCAATGAAGCGCGGTGGGATTAACGCGGCAGGATTAAAGTCTGGGGCGGAAGATGGCGTAGGAGATGCCGCGGGCTTCGAGCGCTTCTGCGAGGGCCGCGGTGTGGAATCCGCCGGTGACGAGGACGGAAACTTCCGCGCGGGCGCGGCCGCGGATCTCGCGGACGAAATTCTCGGCCAGGGCCTGTTTGCGCGGCTGGGCCGCGGCGTAGAATCCTTCATACGCCGACAGAAGTTCCGTATAACCCGACAAATTGACGATGCTGGGTTTTTTGCTCCGTTCGCGGGACAGGGCCGCCAGGCCGCGGTAGCGGCGCTCGACGTTATACTTAAGAAGGACCGCGGCGACGGGCAGCTGGCTGATCTTTTCTTTAGACCGCTGATATTCTCCCCACTCTTCGGCCGACAGTTCCAGCGAAACCAGCTTCTGGACTTTGCGGAGCTGGGCCGTCAGTTCAACGGCCTGGCGCTGGTCGGCGGTGGCCGCCAGCCGCGCGGAACAGGCGTTCACGAGAGACCGGATGCCGGCTGAAAGAACCGCGGGATGGATGCGCTCGCTCATCAAAGCGTACTGCACGTAATTCGAGAAAGCCGGATACTGCGACATTTTGAGGCCGGCCGCGAGCAGCAGGACTTTGAGATGGGCGTAATACTGGCCCGCGCCGATGCCGCCCACGCGGTGGGCGAAGCTTAAGTCCAGGAGCTGCTGGAGTTCCGGGCGGCTCAGCCTGTCCGTCAGGTCCTTCATGACGCGGTCGCGCTCTTCCTTCACCTTGTTGACGCTGAATTCCTTCTCGGCCTGCATCAGGGCCAGATACTTTTCGACCTCGGGATATTTTCCCGAGCTGACCTCGGGCATACCCCTCAGAAATTTGAGGATCTCGGCGGGACCGGCTTCCCCCGCCTCGAATTTGGCGGAAAGCGAGTCCAGCTGGAAGAGCTCGTCGCCGAACGTCAGCGATTTCACGCGGTCCAGGTCGGCGCGGACCGTTTCGATCCAGCGGCGCGCGTCTTTTTCCGCTTCGGCGCCGTACTGAAACGCGTCGAAGCTCTGTTTGTAGAGCGCCGCGTTTTCGGCGCCCCAGAGAACGGGCTCGTTGTCGGCGATCAGGCCGAAATACTCGGCGCCGGAAATCAGGGATTTGTCGATAAGCTCGTTCCAGACTTCCCGCTGGGCGAGGTTGGCGCGCTGGGCGCGGTAAAGGTTGATGTCGTAGGCGCCCTCGAAGCCTTCGAGCCCCACGAAGAGGCGCTGGCTTTTCATGCGCGCCTGAATGTGGTTCAAGACTCCGGCGATGCTGCGCTGGGCGGAAGCCGATTTGCGCGCGTCCTGAACGAGCAGGACGAACGGCGCGTTCGGGCTCTGCGAGACTCCGACCTTCACGATCTCGCCGTGCTTATAAGGCAGGGCGCGGAGCGGGTCGGGCAGAAACCCCGCGGAAACGGCGTCGGGAGTCTGAAGAAGAACGGATGTGGGAATCTGCGGTTGGGACGGGGCCAGCAGGTCCTGCGCGGCGGAACGGCGGCTTTCCCAAAGGCCCGGTTGAACGGACGGAGCGGGCTGAGCAACCGGCGCGGCAGAAACGGGCGCGGCATGCGCGGCCGGCATGACGGCAGCGAAGCTCAATGAAAGTATGCAAAGTCCTGAGATGATTTTTGCGGTCATTTTATCCCCCCTCAAAAAAGAAACCCCCGGGCAAGCCCAGGGGAATCTATCCGATAAAAACCGACGTGTTGAAAAGCAGGCCCGAATCCGCGCCGTCATTGGCCGCGTATACAATCCGGGGTCCGCCTTTTTTCTTGTTGATCTTGGACGCGGCGTGACCGGCTTCGCGGATCTGAACGAGTGTCCGCTGGTCGTCCGCTGAAACGGAACGTTCTTTAGATGGCGCTAAAAACGAGGTCGCAGATTGGAACGATTCCCGCGGCCCATCCTGCCGGAGCCAATCTTCCCTTATGATGGAAATCTGATGATCCGCCGTTACGATGGACTGGGCCTCATTCGCGAAAACCGAGTTTTCGGGGCGGACCGTTTCGGGCCGGGCCTGGATCGCGTTGGATTCCACCCACCGGGCGAACGAGGCGCTGAAAATCTGAATGGATTGTCCGATTTGGGCGGGATGAACATTAAGGTAGAGGTCCAGGACCGGGGCGCCAGCGGACCGGACCGCCTGGGGAACGTCAACCGAACCGGCCAGAGAGGCCTGCCGGACCCATCCGTTCTGAAACCCCGCGAACTGGAAAAAGAAAGCGAGGGTCAGGAGCCGGAGAAGGGCTTCCCGGGGAAACAGCTCAAGCGCGTCCACGCCGAAACTGAATTTCATGGGTATATTGTATAAAACACACCCTGGCCAGACCTTAAATTATCGTAAATAAACTGTAACATTTTGGCCCGGAGGGGGTAGCCGTGGGTTTTTGGGGGCTCCCCGGGAGGGGCCGATGATTTACAATAAATTTACAAAAGGTTTGAGACTCGGGGCACAGGATAGGGTAGAATCAGGATAGTGAGTGAATATCGGCCCGGTTTTTCGCGCTTTTCCCGACAGTAACTATCGGGCGGGTGTTTGGAATATCCCGGAGGTTTCAAAGGGCCGTATTTTCCGCGCCGGGGCGGTTTAAACTTTTAAGCAATTTTAATCAAAATGACCAATCATCGCCGTAAAAATTCGATTACTTTGGGCCTGGCAAGGGCCCTGACCCTCCTATGTTTCTTCCATTTCGCGGGCGTCAACAACGGCTATACGGCGCTGATCGCGGCGGCTCCCGAAACGTCGGCTTCCGCCGGCGCCGCGGCGGATCTGACCGCCGCCGTGCTGAACGCGGCCGCTCTGGACGTGGCCCGCAAACCGCTGCTGCAAACGATCCGTTCCGGCCAGGCGTTTCTGGCCGCGGCCCTATCGAAAGCTCAAAGCCTCCCCGCGCGGAGCTTTCAGATTTTGACGGCCCAGTCCTCAAGCGTTGCGAGCAAAGCTGGCCGGCCGGCGACCGCGGGGTCTATCGCGGCCGAAAATCAGGGGCGCGAATCAGGCGCACAATTATTGAGCCTCAGGAGTGAGTACAGCCTGCCGATGGAACGGACGGACGTCCGGCCCTACTTGGCCCGCGCCCGGCGTTCGGCTAACCGGGACCCCGCCGCGCAGCGCGCCGCGCAAATTTTGAAAGTTTCCGGCCTGCGCGCCCATCGCGCATCAAGCGCCGCGGCCCGCAGAATTATGACGTCCGATTCATCCGACGGCGACGCGCCGTCAAACCGTTTTGCCAGCAACGCGTGGACCTCCCCCTCCCAAAACCGCCCTGGAGCCTCAACCCGGGCGGTTGCTTTTTGGGATCCAACGAAAAAATCGGAAGCAAAGGCGGTGAGTCTGTGAAAGTACTGATCGTAGATGACACAAGAGACATCGTGTCCCTGTTCCGCGACGTTCTCGAAACCCGCGGGGATTGCGAGATATCGGTCGCATACTCGGGCGTCGAGGCGCTGCAGTCGGTGAAAGCCCACAAGCCCGACCTCATCATACTGGACGTGCTTCTGCCCGACCTGTCGGGAATGGAAGTGGTTCAGGCCCTGAGGAGCGAGGCGGAAACTTCGGCCATCCCGGTGATTATGGCCTCCGGAGTGGCGGAAGCGCCCGAGGAAGAGGAACGCAAGCGGCTCGGCATCATCGAGTTCTTAAGGAAACCGGTGAGCATGAAGGCGCTGACGAGCAAGGTGGGAGAATTAAGCAGCCTGATGAACTGATTTTACGGCGCTGATCAGTTTTTGGCGCAATCCTCGCCCGTGAGGGCAATGGACTGTATATCGCTGATGGGACAACGGCGGTTTTCGCCGCTGGACTTCACGAAGAGATCGATGTAGTTGGATTCGCCCGCGAGAGGATTGGCGAACTCGCGGTTATAGACAAATCCCTCCAAAATTTCCCCCGACCTGAGCAGGACCGTCACATATCCGCGGTAGTCGTAGGCCGCTTCCACTTCTTTTTCGACCGTCGTATTCGGTTGAATCATGTCATTAATGTCCTTTCAATTTCCCTCTTATCTGGCCTTTGCCTTCTGATACTCGGCGAGAGCTTCGGGCATCCATTCGCGCAGTTTGTCGATGCGGGTCTGGTGGCTCGGGTGGGTGGATAAAAATTCGGGGGGCTGCTGGCCTTTCGACTCCTGGTCCATCCGCAGCCAGAGGCTGACGGCTTCCTCGGGATTGTAACCAGCCTGGGCGGCATAAATGATTCCTACGTGGTCGGCTTCCGACTCCTGATTGCGTCCAAAAGGAAGCACAAATCCGATGTTGGCACCGACGCCGAACGCCATGTTGGCGATGGCCTTGGTGGTTTCGGGCTTGTTCTGGAGCGCGGCGCCCAGTGACATGGCGCCGAAGTTGAGCAACAGCTGCTGGCTCATGCGCTCCGACCCGTGTTTCGCGGTGGCATGCGCCACTTCATGGCCCATGACGGCCGCGACGCCGTCTTCGTTCTTGCAGATCGGCATGATGCCGGTGTAGAAAGCGACTTTCCCGCCGGGCATGCAGAACGCGTTGACGGTTTTGGGATCGTCGATCAAATTGAATTCCCATTTGAAGTCCGGCTGGTTGGCGGCCGCGGCGATGCGCTTGCCGACGCGGCGGATCATCTCGACCTGCGCGGCGTCCGTGGAAAGCTTGGATTTCCCGATGAGCTCCTGATAAGAGGTTGCGGCCAGAGCGTTCACCTCGGAATCCGGGACGAGGTGCAGCGATTTGCGTCCCGTCACCGGTACCGTGGCGCAGGCGGCAAGCGTAAGAAGAGCGGAAATGGCCAGGAATTTTTTCATGGTGATGGCTTATTTTATCAAAATCGGGACAGGTCGGAAAGAGCCGGGTTCCCCGGCAAAGGGCGGATGGCGTCGTAAAGGATGGCTTCCTGATGGCCCACGGATTCGAGCAGGAGGTTGCCCTTGGCCGCAAAGATCACGGCCTCATCGGAATGGCTGCCGTCCCAGCCCTTGCCGTCAAACCCGAGTCGGTCGAGGATCACTTTCCCTTTCGAATCGGATATGCGGACTGCGCCGTAATTGACTTTGAGCGCGGAGTGCCGGCCGTTTCGCCCGAGCAGGGCTTTTTTGCCGGAACCGAGAAAAATCTTGAGAGCGCCGTATTCCGGCTCGTTGTGGACGCGCTGTTTCCGGATGCCGGGCGCGACTTTGACCGGGGACGCGTCGGTGCGCGGCGAAGCGTGATAGTCGCGCGGCTGAAGGGCGCGCCAGGTGGACTTGGCGCCGCGGACGCCCGCGCGTTCCATGGCGGCGAACGCTTCTTCGAGCCGGGCGCGCGTGACTTTGCCGGGGCGCGGCTGTTTGCCCATCAGATTGTCCGACAGGCTCCAGGTTTGGCCGCTTGTGGCGGTGGCAACTGCCGCAGCGGCGGCTGCCGCGGCGCGGCGGCGGCCGAGCGAGGTCTGTTTGAACTCGGTGATCCAGGCGACGGCCTGCGGGCCGAAACTGGACGCCGCGCCGAAGAGGGCGTGGGGCATGCGGTCGCGCGTCACGATGCGGTCGCCGGGTTTTGGGAAATGGATCTGGATCAGGCTGTTCCGGGGAGAAAGTTTTCCGTCTTCGCCGCGCGCGAAGCCCATCACGTCAATCACGTTGTAACCTTCGAGCATCAGCAGTTTGACGGCGGAGGAGATGGAGCTGTCTTCGCGAATCCGGCCGGATAAATTTTTAACGAGCGCTTCGAGGCCCCTGCCGTTGAAAAGCGCGGGCGTTTCGACGCCCTCCACCGGGCCCGTCAGTCGGATGACGCGGGGGTCGAGCTCTTCCAGCATCTTTTTTGCGCGGATGAGGAGGCGGCGGCGTTCCGCGTCCGAGGCGGGCTCGGCGGGGCCGAGCAGAAGCCCCGTTCCTTCGGGCATCTCGCGGACCTCGCTGCCTTCGCCGACGCCGATGTGAATCTGCCAGCTGAGCGGTTCGGCGGCGTCGAGGTCTTTCGTCACCATGGCCATCGCGGGGCCGAACGCGGCGAGGTGCGCCGCGCCCAAAACCTCTTCTGGATAAGCGGCGATCAGGTCGTTCAAGGAAATCAGCGCGCCGCCCGCGTTATTCGCGCCCGCGCCGCCGGAATCGTCCAGTCGCATCTGGCTCGGAAACTGGGGATCGTCCGTGTTGAACCAGCGTTCCGCAACGGAACGTTCGCCCGCGCCGAGGCGCCAGAGGAGATCGGACTTCAGGATTTTTCCGCGGCCGTCGGAAACGCCGAGGTGAGCCAGGATGTGCGAATAGCGCGCGCCCGGCCCCCACGTGTAGGGCGGATGGGAGTGCGCTCCGCGAATGTTCGACGGCTCCCCGACGAACGCGCCCCGCTGGATGATCGATTTAAACGGCTTGGGTTTGAGAGGCATAAAAAGACGCCGCTCTCCTCGGAGCGCGGCTGCGTCATTCTACCTTATCCTGCGGGATTTTTTGAGGGCGGGACGCGCGGGGTTACTGCTGCATCGCCACGATGTCGGACTCGCGAAGCGCGGCGCCGAGGCTGTGGCTGAAGACGACGACCTGCGTCTGGGAAACGATCAACAGAATGCGGATGCCCAGGGACTGCTGCCAGGTTTCGGTGTAAATCATCTCGTCCGTCAGGATGTCAACGGCGACGCTGCGGATCAGGGGGTCCGACCCGACTCTCCGGGCGCGCAGGAGGACGATGCCGTAAAGCGCGTCGGTGTCCCGCTTGATGGAAGGCGAAAGATCGGTTTGGGCGCGGAACAGATCGGAGTCATTGATCATGTAATTGGAAAAATCCCTGGAAAATACCGCGTCGAACATGGCGTCAAATTTTTGGGAGTCCACGCCCTGCCGTTCCGCGAACGGCCTGAGCGAGTCGCGCAGCTCTTCGCGGGTGATCTTCAGCTTTCCGATATCCAGGAGGAATATATTGCGGTCCGATTCTTTCATCTCGCCCCTCGAAATGCGCTCTTCCTGACGCAGAATGCCCTGCGCGAGGATGGACAGCTCGTTGTCGGACATCCGGTGCACCTTGTGGAGCAGGACCTGCGCGGGACCTGACTCCTCGTAGCGATCCGCGAGCTCGCGGTCCCTCCGGACGTTGATGAGCGGGGAAGCGCGCATCGCCGACGCCATGCTCCGTCCCTGGTTCCAAATCCGTTTCGCGATATCTTTCCGGCCGCGGCTCATTATATAGTCCGGCTCCAGGCTGCCGCGCGCGGTCTCGTACATGGCAATGGCGGCGTCCAAATCGGGAGACTCGGCGGAATCCTGGCTCCCCGCCCCGCCGTAGAAAAAGTAATCCCAGGCGGATACGCCCCTGGACCGCGCGAGCTGGCGCGGAGCGCTGCGTTTGATTTCGGCCAGCGATTCAAAATCTTCGATGACGGAAGCCATCTCGCCGCTGAACTTGAACTGGATCGTATGGCTCAACTGTCCGGCTTCGATTTCCCTCCGGTCCGTGATCCCTTTCAGCGAGGTCCCGTTGAAAAGCGCCCAAAGCGCGACGAGCCGAAGAGCGTTCCGGTTCTGGCTGCTCATATCCTGCGCGCGGAACGCGTCAAGCCGGCTTGCCGCCGCCCGCAGGCGGTCCTCGATGCGCTCGGGCTGGCTCTCCGCCGCTAATGCAACCAGCGCATCCACGGCTTTCCGGACGTTGCTGGACGAGCTCTGCTTCAAATTCTGCACAAGAACCGGCAATTTCAGCGCGGTGGATTTATCTTCGCCGGCGCGGAACCGGTCCGTCAGGAAATAAACCGCCGCGAAAATGGCCGCTCCTGCGATCCCGGCGCCGATGATTCCCAATGCGCCCGCGCCCGCCCAAAACGCGATGCCCGCGCCCGCTCCCACCAGACCTAACCCTGCAGCCAAAGCGCTGGACGCCTGGCCCTCCGCGCCGCTGAACCTTAACCGCATTTCCGACAAGAATCCGGAGCCCGAGCCGGCCGGGTCCGTTGACTCCTGATTGGATACCGGACGGACGGATGCGTTTTCATCAACGATGATTTCGAACATGTAGCCGCTCAAATAAACGACGATTTCGTTCGATTTCTTGTATTTGCGGACCGATACATCCTCGATCGTACCGACGCGCGTGATCATGGAACCGGGAGCGTCCGGATCGGGGAAAGTCATTTCGACCCTCTCGCCGCTTTCCTTCCAGGACTCCAGCTGCTCCGCGCTCACGCGCGCGCCGGATTCCGGCCCCTGCGGGCCCCGTCGTTCCTCCCGCGGGTTCTGACGCAGATAATCGTCGAGGTCGCGCAGGAGGGTCCGCGTGACCACGTTCGTAAACCGTTCGCCGCCGGATATATTCTGCCCCCGCTGGTTGGCGCCGAAGTCCATCATCTTGCCGCCGTCGGTGAACAGATAGTCCTGAAGCACTTCCAAATTGGATTTTTCCCCGTGCCTCGCCTGATCGCGGGCCTTCTGATATTTACTGAAGGTATCAAACTCGTTTTTCATATCAGCCAGATAGTTGATGGCCTCCGCTCCGAATACTTTAACGAGCGCATCAAAGATGAATTGGTTCTCTCCGGTTTTTCCGGTTGTAAATCCGTATTGGGATATCAGGATCGCCAGCAGGAGGAACGGGTGCCGCGGGTCGGGGTCTGAAGAGTTGAAAACCCGGAGCCGGCTGTCGCCGATATCCACCATGACCGCTTCGTCGCTTTCAGCGCGGATAATGAAATTCTCATTGTTCAGATCTTTGGGGGCCTCTCCCTTCAGCGCTTTCGTGATCTCAAAGACCCTCGTGACGATGGACGCGCGCATCGCCGGCGTCATCTGCCGCCCGGGTACCTCGTCCATGAACAGGGCGCGGGCCGTGTCGCCGTCCACGAACTCTTCAATGAAACCTTCGTAGCCGCTGTTGACCTTGAATTGGGATATGAACCGCGGAGTCGCGCCGAGACCGCTCAATTTCTTCAGGTTATCGATTTCTTTTCCCGTAATGGCGGCATTTTTCCTATCGGCGGGCTTGCCCTTTTTCATCGCCAGCATCAGGCGGATTTTCGCGCCGTTTTTGGCTTCCACCATCACCCTGAACACCCACTTCCGGGACCCTTCCGCGAAATATTCGACCGCCATACGGTTGACGACATCAATGGAGTTGTTGCCTGTGGCGGACCGGACGATCCCGAGCAGATCCTCCTGCGGCAATCCCGTCAGATATTCTTCGGCCAGGTCGCGCAGATTTTCGCGGGAGACGGCGTCTTGAACGTCCACAGAAGCAGATGCCGCGCCGGGTTGCGCGGAGCTCACGGCCGCGATCCCGGCGACGGCCACAGCTCCCGCTGCGGCGGCGGAACGCTTCAACTCGAGGCGGTCCGCTTCCTTCGGATCAAAATTTGCGTCGCCGTAGGAGAACACTTGCGCGCGCGGACGCTGCGACAGCGGCACGCTTTCCTTTACGTAGCGCGTCTTCTCCATGCGGGAAAGCGCGGGGCCGACGCCTTCGCCGGGCCGGACCGCGTCCCACACCGTCATCACATGCGTCGGGCGAACGTGCACTTCTTCTCTGGCTGATTCATAGGTCGCCTCGTAGGCCGCATCCACGACTTTCTGCGCGTAATCGCTTAAAATTCCGGGGCGGATGGGCGGCGTTGACCGCGATTTAGGGACAAGCGCGATCAGAGGACCCGAGGGCGGACCGCGCGCGATCAGCAGCTGATATCCCTGGAACACGTGGTTCATGGCCACATCGTGCCGCAAGAGCGCGAGGATTTTATCCCCCTCCTCGTAATCAATGCCGTCGTTGAGCGCCTTAAATTCGCGGTTTTCCAATCGGGATTCGCCGGGTTTTCTTTCAACTTCCTGTGCCAGCCGGGCTTCGACTTCGGGTTTAGAACCTTTGCCCTCGTATCCGCCCGGGACGATGGTGAAGAGCACCGTGGGTCCGTATTTCCCGCCGAAGGGCAGGAGATTTTTGAACCTCTGGAAGACGGACTGGCGGTAAACCGCGTCGCGCCAGGACTGCTGATCGGCAAAGTAAAAAACGTCGGGATTCGCGTTCCTGTCCTGCAGAACTCGGTTCGGGCTGGCGGCGGTCCCGATCTCCTCGAGATAAGTCCGGATCTTGGCCGCGCTTTCGCCTTCCTCTTCGACCAGCAAAATCTTTTCGCGCGCCGATCCGGATGCCGCGGGTTTGCCTTGGTTCTTTTTGGCATCCTTGTCGGCCGCGGCAGCTTCCAGCAATTTGTTCACCGCTTCAACTCCCGAAGCCTGGCCCGCCGGAGCGTAACCCATCGACAAGGTCAGCGAAAGGTAGCGGCCGTTGGCGCGCATGGAACCGCGAAGCTCCCCGAACACGTCGGAATTCTCATCCGCGCCGATGGAAGGACGCAGCTCATTTTCGATAGCGTCCGCGGCGGCCATATCTTGAGGATTGACCTTCACGAGAACAACCGTTTGGCCGCCCACCGTCGAAACCGCACCGCCGCCATCCAAAATTTTCCGTTCCAAATTTTTATCCAGCGTTCCGCTTAGGATATAGGGAAGGTATACGCGGCTTTCGACTTCGGATTGAATTTGCCGCATGACCGCGCCGGCGTCTGCGCCCTTCGGAATGGCCGCCGCGAATTCATCGCCGCCTTGCCGCCAGACCAGCGCGCCGCTCTCATTTCTAACGCGGATCAGCGCGTCCATCAGATGATCCAGCAGATGGTTGACGGCGGCCTTTCCAACCAGCTGGTTCATCATGTTGATCCCGTTTCCATCAATGAAAACCAGGCCTTCCACTTGATCGGCGTTCATGCGGCTTTCCATCTCGCCCCGTGCGGCCAGAAAGTCCGGTAGCTTACCGCTCTGGACCGGGAAGAAACGCAGGTTGTAGTAGAGGTGCATGAAACCGCTGGCCAGTGTCGCGGGAAGGACCACGGTGAATTTGAGAGCGGTCGAAACCGCGGAGGAGGAGTCCAGGTAAGAAGAGACCCATTCCGCCGCGTACGAGAGCACCGGAAACGGGGCGTAGAAAAGAATGGAAGCGACAAACGTGCGGAGAAGCTGGGTGGAAAAGAAAGCGTGGAAACTGCGGCTGCGAAGCATGGACTGCGCGTCGGTGGCCTGGCCGCGGTCTTTGGCGCGTGCCCTCCAGGATGCGATGATTCCGGGAGCGTGCAGGATCGAAAAAACTCCCGTGGCCCAGAGGAAACCGATATCGTTCCCCACCGAAGTCAGAGCGTAACCCAGCACGGCGAACGCCGCGGTTTCGAAGAGCGGCCCCGCGAAATGCGGATCGCCGAGTCGCCCGAGCTGATGCAAAATCTTTCCGCTCAACGTGGCTGGCGCCGGGGCGCCTTGAACCCGAGACCGGAACAGATTGTAAAAAATCGCCGCAGGGTGGCCGGCAGGGCTTGCGGACGGCGCGGGAACAGGAACGAAGGCGGCCAGGCGCATCGAGCGGATGCCGAAGGCAAATTCCTCGTTGCCGCGCGGAGCGGGACCATTCTGCCGCCGGGTCTCTTCAATGATGTCGCGCAATGAATAGGATATTCCGCCGGTCACCAGTCGGCCAGCCAGCACGGACGGCTGGCCTTTGGACGAAGTCACCGAAACGATGCGCGCGCGGTCATAGTGTCTCAGCAAACCGATGGCCGCCCCGGGGCCGATTGTATTGGGGCTGACGACCCTGTATCCGGGGAAATGCCGGCTGAAGGCCGCAGATTCCCGCGCAAAGTAATTGGAAACGATTCCCGATTTTTCCGAAACCGGGGATGCCAGGCGGGCCGCGGTATTGGTTTCCACGTTCTGCAGTTCGATCGTTCTCGAAATCATGTCGATCCGGACTTTTAAGTTCAACGCACGCGCCTGGGGCGATCCCGCGGCGTCCGCTGCCGCCTGGATTTCACGGAACAAATCCCCGTACACTTCATCTATCGTGGGGCCGCTGCCGTCGTGGGCCAGGTAAATGTCGTAATCGATAGCGGGGAACGGGCCTTCCCCGTATCCCGATCGGGCGTTGAATATTGCGCTCCCGCCCGCGCGGGGAATCCGCGTCTGCGCGATTCTCCGTTCAGCCGGATCCATGACAGGTTGAGCGGATGCCTGCGCAGAAGGAGACGAGGCACCGCTTTTTGCCGCAAGCGCTCTGGTATCGTCCAAAATTTCCTGGAACGAGAATGATCCGGATCTCGTTTTAACCCTCCACCGGTTCCCGGCCTTTTCATAGACGTTGGCTCTTTGAGGGGCAATTTCAGGATCTATCTCTGCACCATAGTATCGCGATAATCCGATGGCGAGCCCCGGCCCGACCGTGAAAGGACTTTTTAACTCGTAACCTGGTAAGAGCTCGGAAAAACGAATGGCTTCGCGAGCAATATATTTTGACGCCAGATCTCCGGCTTCAGCCGCCGCTTTTATTGATTCGCCGTCCACTTCGGGGGGTGTCAACGGCACCTTGCCTTTAAGCGGCAAATTCCGGATTCCATGGGCGTACCCTTCGCCGTTGTCAGAATACTGACTCGAATTCCTGACATTGACCATCTGGATGGTCCTCTCCACCATGTCAATCCTGATCGTTAGCTCCAGGGCATGTCCCGGAGGTGATCCGCGCTTAAGAGCAGCTTCATTCGCGGCCTTTTGAATTTCCCGGAAAAGATCGCCGTAAATTTTGTCGATCGTGAGCGCGTCATCCGCTGATTTTCTTAACTGAATCTGATATTGAATCGATGGATAGGGTCCTTCTCCGAACTCGGAGACCGCCCTCGCCGTCATGGTGCCGTCCGGATTCCGGCTCACGACCTCGCCGATGGCGGGCAAGCTGACGGCGGCGGGAGAGGAAGCGGGCTCGCGGTGGATCGCGGTCAGCGCGGCGCGGACCATCGCGGCGTCATATCCCGCGGCTTCCAGGTCGCCGAAATTCTTTTGGTACGCCGTTCGCGCGGCGGCGCGCAGTTTTCCGATATCCAAGTCCGCCAGATATTCGAGCACTCCGCTGAGCTGGGTAACGGAAGGAACCCCGTTCGCGGGCAGGGCGCCGACGGCGAAGCCGGCCGCTTCGGCCATCAGCTTCAAAGTGAGCCATTCTCCCCGATTGTTCGCGTCAACGGGCGCCTGGCCGCTTTTGTGCGCTTCCGCCCAGGCAAAAAGGTCGCGGGTCATCCCGAGCCAGAAATGAGGCAGGGGGCCGAGCGCGACTTCGGCGAGGTAGCCGGACGCTTCTCTGAGGTCGCGGGCTTGCGGCGCAGCGGGGTCCGAAACCCCGTAGTCGTCAATCGCGTGGCGAGCCTCGTGGATCCAAACCGACATCGCGACCAACGCTTCGAGCCGTTCCCGGTTCACGGCCCCGGGGAAGTGACGGCGGATATCCTTAAGGATTGCCTGGTTCGCGGGTGACGGCGCAGCCGCGCCGCTTTCAATGTTTTCAATGAGCTCAAGCACTTGGTTTACCTGATCCTTCACCATGTCCTTTAGGACTGCCGCGTGGATTTCATCTCCCTGCTGATGGGTCGCGGAAAATCCGAGGGGCATCTGGCCCCGGATGGATTCGTCCGGGGCGTTCAAAAATTCCAGCTGCAGGACCCGCAGGGTTTTTCCGCCGGGAATTGGGAATGATGTCGCCCGGTCCGCGATTCTCATCGGGAGGAGCGTTACATCAGGCCCCGAGTCGTCCGGGACCGAATTTCCGCTCGGACGAGTCACCGTTCTGTCCCCCAGATTGTGCAGGGGATAAACGTATAAATCCGATTGCGCGAGGACCGCGTTCAGGGCATGAAGCGAGCGCTGGAGCCTTTCCTGTCGCGCAACCAGATCGCGGTCGTGCCTTGCGGTCAGTTGGCCGGGGACGGTTTGGAAGAAGCGCCGGAATTCCGAAAGTTCGCGCAGGTATTCGGCCAAAGCGGGATCGAGCTTTTCGGAGATGCGCGCATAGTCCCAGGATTGATCGGGGGATTCCGCGATTTCGGCCGCCACGCTCGCCAGGGCCGACTCCCATTTTTCTTTCTGCGAACCGGCGCGCGCGGCCCGGTCCAGCCAGTCGCCCTCTTCTTCGGAGGTCGCCGCCAGTCGCGCTGCGATTGTGACGGCAAGGCCCGCGGCGACGGACGCGATCGCGCCGAGGATTCCCCAGCCAAACATGAACGTGGCCGCAAGGCCCAAGGCCGATACTCCGAGGCTCGCGGCAACGAATACCCCGGCGGAACCTATCTCAGATCTCGCCGATAAATCGGGAATGGCGGCATTGAAGGCTGCGGCAATGCCGGAGCGAAGTTTGCTGCCAAGGGCGGAGACGCCCAGGCGGCTCATCAACCCGGGCTTGCCGGCGGAAATCTGGACTTTGTCGCCGCCGATCTCAAAGGCGACGGCTGAATCGGATGCGGGCTGAGCGCTGGCGTCCTTGGAAGAGTAAACGGCACGGATCGCGGAGGAATTCTGGCCGTTGGCCCCCTCCAGCTCCGCTTCCAGCGTTGTGACAGAAGGTTTTCCGTACGCGTCGCGCTGGTCCTGAACCTCGACGCCGCGCAGGCCGCCCAGCGTCATGAAACCGGCGGTCTTCAAATTGGCGAACCATCCGCCGATGCCGTCCCGGATCGCCTTCAACACTTCCGGGGCCATCGCGGGATATTCGGAAAGCGTCTTGCGCGCGTACTTGAGCGCGGCGAGCAATGTAAAGTTCCGTTCCGCCACGAAAACGCGGACCGGGACCTCGGAACCGATGGGCGCGGACATTCCGGAGGGATAAGCCAGGGTGATGCGGTCGCCGCTGAAAAGCTTTTCGAGAGGGGTCTTGTCGCGCGTGAAGAAATCGAGGTATTCCGTGCCGTCGCCTTCGATCTTGCCGAGGCGCGGCATCAGCACCGCGTAGGCGATCTGCTTGCCGCGGAGAATTTCCGTAACGCCGTCCGTGTGGAAACCGCCCGTCACCATCAGGGCGATTTTTTCGGATGTCCCGGCCTCGGCGACGGAACCGGAACGCGCCGCGCCAAATTCATCGCCGGCTTTCGCGAGCAGGCTGCCGACCAACGCTTCGTTGCGCGCGATCGCCGCCTTGTTGAACCCTTCAAATTTGCTCAGGAGCTGGAAGAGATCGCCTTGATCGACGTCGTTTTCGTTACCGGGGACGGCGACTCCCCCCACATCTCCCAAATACCTTTCCAACCGCCCGGGAATCGCGCGGATGTCGTCGCGCCGGGATTCATACATCTCCCACTCCTTCGGAGAAAGTCCGAAGGCCACCAGTTTTTCAACCAGCGTCAGGTCCTGCGACAGCTGCAGGATCTCCTTTTCCTCCGCGGTTTTGGCGTTGGCCCTGAGCGCGGCTTTTTCCATCGCTTCGATATCGCTAAAAAGCTGTTCCGGTTTGATCTTCTCGGAAATCAGGACGTAGCGGACGTACTTGTCCATCTCGGGCCAGGCCGCGAGCGAAACGCCGTACGTCTGGCACAATTCTTTGAGGTACTGATAGAACGAGCCGTGGGTGAGGTTCCCGAGGCGATACGAAAGGCTGGCTTCGACGAGGTTTTTGAGCTCCGCGCGGGGAAGCTTCTGGGTGAGCGCGTTCGTCAGGCCGCGGCGCTCCTTCTCGACCTTCTTGTAATCCATGGACTCTTCGAGGGCCAGTGCGCGGGTGAGCTGATCGATCATGGGGCTGACGCCTCCGGCGGCGCCGGACTTGCGGCTGACTTCCGACAGATATTTGATGTAGGCGCCGAGGCCGATCTGCTGTTTGCGGTGGAGCGCCATCTTGGCGTCCATTTCGCGCAGGACCGCGTTCAGCTTGCGATCCTTCACCTTGCGCAGGAGCTCGGCGAAAGCCTTGTGCTTTTCCTCCGCCTGCTTTTGATGCGCGATCGAATCCTTGAAGGCCTGCACGTGGCTCAGGTACAAATCTTCCTTCTCGATGCCCCAGAACGTGACCGGCGGCTGAGCGCCTCCGGGACGCGTCTCGGCGGCCGCGTTGAAAACGTCGCTGGCCTCGGGTTCCCGCGCTGCGAGCCCCAGCGTCATGCCGGCATACTCGGCGCCGGTGATGAAGGAATCCTTCAGCAAATATTTGGCGACTTCCTTCGTGATGGCGGGGTCGGGAAACGAACGATAGGGATGGAAATTGAACGCGCCCCGCGCGCCCTCGACGCCCACGATCAGAGGCGAATAGGGCCGGTCCTCAGACTTTCCGCCGGAGACGGAAGGTTCCGTGCGTTTGGCAAACGATTCGATGATCCGCGCGATGTTGGCCTGGGCTTCCGCGTTGCCATGGGCGTCCTGAACGTTGATGACCATCAGGTCGCCGGGCTTCCAGCCGCGCGGGATATAAATGTCTTTCAAATTGGCAAAGCTCATGGGGACGGATTTCACTGATCTGGGCAGGCGATCGGTGAGCGCCGACGCGGATGCGGAGGAGCCGGAGGCAGCGGAATCAGCCGGAGATTTTTGACGGACCGCGGCGCCGAACTCGTAGGCGCCGAGCCCCTGGGCGGGCATCTGCGACTTGGGGATGGCGTTGGACAGGACGTTTAAGTCGATCGAGGGAAGCTGGGCGAGGAGGATATTGTCGTTGCCGGGGGCGGCGACGCGGGACGGAGAGCTATCGCGCTCTGCGCCGGAATCCCGCGATCCGCGGAGCTTGTTCGCGGCGGCCTTGCGCTCGGCCCAGAGCCCGCCGGCGGACTCCACCGCGGCATGACCGGCGTTCACATAAAAAAACACCGCCGCCATGATGAGAGAAACATGGCGGAGCCAGGACGCGCTTTTTACCGGGATTTGGCTTGAGATGAGACCCCCTCCTTCCTCATAAAGCAGCCGTTAACAGTATAGAGGGTGACGCCTAAACTTATCATGAACAAAATGTAACAGTTTTGTTACAGTACCGTCGCCGGCGGCGTCCCGGACGAGGGAGCACCCGGGAGCCGCAGCGTCGGTTTGATCTGATTTTTAAGCCTGAATATCAATTTTACGCCGTTCCGCGATCATCCGGTCGATGTCTGCCAGGGGGATCCGGAAGCTGACGCCTTTCGCGACCCAGAGGAGTATCTCGACCGTAACATTGCGCATTTCCCTGAGATTTTTGAAGCGGGTCAGGTCCCAGCGCGCGGCGTCGGACGTGGTGATCTGGACGCCGGTCGGAACGCGGCCGGATTGGGCCAGGAGTGCCGCGGCGTCCAGGAGGTTGCCGGCGCTGCGCGGCGCGTTTTCTTCGGAAACGATCTCCACTTCGCCGCCGGCCAGGCCTTCGATCAGGTTCACGTAAGGGGCGCGCGCTTCCTGCGGCGCGTCCATGGGCATCGCGGCCAGACTATTTTCGAGGCGCGACCGGATTTCTGCGGAGTCCAGGTGCGCGACCAGCAGGGTCTTGCGGCCGTTTTCCGCGGAACCGTGAGTCACACCCACTTCGCGCAGGAATTCATCGAGCGAAGCGGTCTCGTCGGTGAAATCCGCGAGCTGGACGGACAAATTCGCGACGGGCTCGCCGTCCTGATGGGTCCGGGCCCAGTCCATCATGCCCTGGAACGCTTTGGATTGTTCGGAAGTCATCGGTTTTCCGGCGATGTCGTTGTGGCGGACGTTCAAGCCGGTTTCCGCGAAGGAAGCCCAGACCCGTCCGACTTCGTTCAATTCGGGTTCGCTCCGGGTTTTGCCGATCAGGAGCGCCAAGCGCGCGGCATGGTAACCGAACCGGAAATTGCGGTCATCATTTTGATGGGCCATATAAGAGCGGTCGATGGAAACGGTCAGGTCTTTCAGACCCGCGCGCAATTCCTGCAGGCGCGCCGCGGACTGGAGCGACGCGTCGGAACCTTTCAGCAGTTCCAGCATTTCACCCATTTCCTCCTCGGAAACGTCCTGCATCATCACGGAGAGGAACGACCGGTTGGCGATGGCGCGCGCTTCCGTCAGCCGGGCTTTGGGGTTCGGGAAGAGCGCGTTCAGTTTTCCCGAAACCGGGAGCCATGTCACGTAGTCCGCCGGGCCTTCAACAGACACGTCGGACGGGGTTTCCGCTTGGGCGGAAGAGTACCGGCCGAAAAGCGACGAAAGAACCAAAGCCGCGGACAATACGGCCATGCCCGCGCCGTAAAGGATGTGGACACGGCCCGCGCCGCGCATCGCTCCAATCTTGTCGAGCAGCGCCCGGTAAACGGACCCGTTTTGCAGCCTCGCGGGGATATTGCGGCCCAGAAAATAAATCGTGACGGGCGCGATGATCCACGTCAGGACGATCGGATAAATGAACCGGTTCCCCTCGTAGCCCATGATCTTCATCGCGGCCAGGAAGAGGGCTCCAGTGATGGGCATATAGGCCAGCTTTTTGAAAACCATCGCCAGGCCGGGCTGGGACATCTCGCGCTCCACCTCATCCTGAGGCCTCCAGGTCGCCTTCCCGGTCTTAACGGCCTTGACCGCGCGGGCCAGCCGCGTGTGAGATGACAGCATGTCCGGAAAAAAGACGACCGGCGAAAGGATCGAGTCGAGCAGGGCGATGCCAAACGTCCCAAGGCTGGACACGAATTTTCGCGCCGACTTTTCCCGCCGCGAGAAGAGCGCGCGGAACGCGTCGCGCACCTCGATGATCCCCTGAAAACATTTCGGCAGGATCACCAGAATCAGGATGACGCCAACCGTCATTGCGGTTTGCAGGCCCGCGTTGTGAAAGTCCACCCAGGGATTAAAGATCCGGTAGGCGATCCATACGAGGCCGATGGGATTGGTGACGAGCAGGATCGTGGGAAGATTCGCCAGGTAGAACGCTCCGGCGGAAGGGCGGGAAGAATGCCCGGCGTGCCAGTTTCTGTACCAGGGCCGGCCCTCAGCCGGATCCGCGCGATGGCGATTGAAGAACGAACGGAACAGGAATATCGAATTTTTGATGTCTCCCGTCATCCAGCGAACGGCCTGCTCGTTGCGGCTAAAATAATTCTGCGTGGGCTCCTCCATCACACGGACGTCTTCGACGTAAGCGGGGTTCAGGTAGAGGGCTTCGATGGTGTCGTGGCTCATTGTGTCAATGGGAAGGGCCTCGATCGGATCGGACTCCGTGCCGATGACCGAGCGGATGTACGCGCCGTTGTTGATAAGGCCTTTCCCGTAGAAACCGAACCGGCCGAACGCGCCGAACAGCCCGGCGGGGATGCCGCTGGCCCAGGAGAACGTCAGAGATTCCTTCCAGGTGTGCCAGGTCCGGATTCCCGCCATCGCGGTGCGAGGCTGAAGCAGGCCGCGGTCCGGGTTGGCCGCCGCGGTTTCAACCAGTTTGAGAAGTGACCCCGCAGGCAGGGTATTGTCTTTATCCATCACCATCGTGTAACGGTAGCTGACATCCACGCCGGTTTCGGCGGTGCGGCCCGCAGACCGGATGGCGTCCATATCTTCCTCCATCCGCAGGCTAAGCGCTTCAATCTTTTGCCGATAAGCTTCATCGCTCAGGCCCGCGTCGTTGATCACGTTTCCGTCCATGCCGAAAACGATCTGGCCGCGGAGACGCGCGAGGGCGCCGTAACGCGGGTCCGTGTAGGCGAACGCGCGGTCGCCGCCATTCGACGCCATCACCATCAGGTCCTGGTACTGTCCGGGCTTTTTGAGAACCCGGCTGGTGCGGTGTACGTACATGAAATTTTTCGCGGCCGACTCGATATGGCGCTCGGCGGCTTCCTCCATTTCAGACTGGGTCAAGCCTCGCTCCCTCCAGGAGCTCCGCAGGGTTTTCCACATCTCCGCGCGGGGACCGTCCTGGATGTCCGCGGCGAATTCGGCGCGCAGCGTCTCCCGGATTTTTTCGCGCATCGCGTCGCGCTGAACCAGTTCATGCTCGATGATGCCGATCCCGTTGGAAGCGCTCACCAGAACGGCGGACACGTTCCCGCCGGCATCCAGACTGTTTAGGTACGACTCCGCCATGTTTTCAAACGCTTCGGCGGAGTTCTGCTCCGTGTTCGAAAGGAGCATGTACGCGATCATCGCCCGGTGGTCGGACGGTATGCCCGACCGGAAGTCCTTGCGGGGGAGCGCGCTGGTTTTGCCGAAAAGTTTGAAATAGAAATTGAAGAGGGTGCTGGTCACCAGGTCCGCCAGGCCCGCCATCATGACGGTCGTGAGCAGCATTTCCGCGGCGGCGGCGAAATTGTTTGAGCGGCCCCAGTCGATCGTAAAGAACGTGAAAAACTCGTAAATTCCGACCAGGAACCCGATGTGCGCAAAATAGAGGATGCCCAGAAACGGCGTTTTCTCCGAACGCCGGCCATTGGCGCCGCCGGTATTGACGGAATTTCCGCCTCCGATAAACGCAGGCGTGACCGCGGACCGGATTTGGGAGACCACCGAAGATATTTTGGACCGCGCGATCTCAGCCGCGCCGGCGTCATATATCAGGGTGACGGCATGGTCCGCGCTTTCCGCGTCAAACGAAGTGCCGCGGCCGGAACCGAACGGGCGGGACAGCCAATAGGACTCGACCGCTTCCGCATGATCCTTCAGCGCAGCGGCGTTTTGCCGGGCGCCCGGCTTGCGGGTGAGAACAACGTGATAGCTTCCAACCTGGAACTGGCGCGTGTGGGCGAAGAGTCCCTTCTCCACTTCGTCCACTTCGCTGTCGATGCCGAACGCTTCCCGGATTTCCCGTCGGATCGCGTCAGCGTCCTCTCCGCTTTCCGCCCCGAACGCCGCAAGCAGGCGGGCGTTCAGATTTTCCACCATCTTCGTCCGGTCCGCGACCGCGACGCCCGCCATGGGTTTCGCCGCCAGGGCGTTGGGCGCGTCCACCAGCACCTTTTCGCCGAGCAGCATCTTTTCAAGCGGCGTGGGATCCACGGAAAAAACCTGCAGATAATCGGTCCCTTTGCCGTAAACCTCGCCGATGCCTGGGCTGAGCGTCACGTAGGACATTTTGGACGCTTCCATTTCCTTCTGGATGCCGGCGGTGTGAAACCCGCCCGCGATGAGCGCCACCATCGGGGGATGCTGGCTGCGCGTTTTACGCACGTTTTCGATCTTCGCGAGCAGGTTTTTCACCATATCCGAGTTGCGCCGGTCGGAAGCGCGATAGAACGACTCGTAAACCGGGAGAATCGCGTCCAGAGAAACCGCTCCGAACCGTTTTTGCAACTTCAGGATCTCGGCGCGGCTCGACTCGTACGTCTTCCATTCAACGGGATTCAGCTCGCAGCGCGACATCTTGCGGACGAGGCGGAAGAGCGACGATTGGCGCAGCAGGTCCTTTTCTTCGGCGCCGCGGGCGAGACGGTCCTGGATCGCGTCCTTAAACGATTCAACTTCCTTAAAGAGCGCGTCCGAAGCGATCCTCTCCGTCAGCATGGCGTAACGCACATAGCGGTCGAACTGGGCGAAATCCGAAAGATCGATTTTGGCCGCGCCCACCTGGTTGGCGAAGAAGCGGTAATAGGCCGCGGTGCCGATCCGGCCCGCGCGGTACGACAGGCTGATCTGCACCAGGTCGCGCAAATGCTCTTTATCGAGGCGTTCGGACAGAAGTTTGGACAGCCGGTTCCGTTCCCTTTCCACCTTCTTAAAATCCAGGCCGCGCTCGAGCTTGAGCGCCTCAAAAAACTTCAGTATCGACGGATACCGCGCCGCGTCCGGCTTCTGGACGTTCCCCAGCGCTTCCAGAAATTCGGTCAGGGTGATTTCCTGCGCCTCATATTGGTCCTGGACCCGGTCAAGAGCCATCATTTCCTTTGAATAGACCCGGGTTTTTGCCGCATGGATGGCGGACTCCATCGCGCCGAACATTTCCGCGCTTTGGGCCGCGGCCTCCTGGCCTTTCTGATAAGCCTGAACGTTCGCGGCGTAAGAGGTTTCGTTTTCCACGCCCCAAAGGAGGGGCTCCTTCTCCGCGCTGACGCCGAAATATTCCGCTCCGTTGATAAAGGACTTGGCCAGCAGGATCTCGTTCACTTCTTTCTGCATCTCTTTAAACCGGATGTTTCTGAACTTGGCGAGATTGTACGCGCCCCGCGCGCCTTCCTTGCCGATAATCAGCGGCATGGGACGGCCTTCGGCGCGGTCCATCTCTTCTTGAATATGGTTCAGGATCCGCGCGACGTTCTTCTGCGCGGTTTCTATCTGGTGCGCGTCCTGTATCAGCACCACCAGGGGAAGGCGCGACCCGGGCTCAACGTGGATTTTCTGGACTCGGCCGTAAGAATAAGGAAGCGCACCGAGGCCGCCCGGCAAGGCCTGCGCATCGCCCGCCAACTGCAGGGCCGAAGCCGCGGGCAGGACCTGGCTGATGCCCGAGAAAATAGAACGGGCGCCCGCGTCCATTGCGGGAGCCTGCGCGTACTGTCGCCGCTCTTCCCAGACGTTTGCCTCCGCCACGGGCACCGCAATCGCGGTGTAGAACAGGACGGCCGCCAGCAGCGCCCCCATCATCCGTTTCCACAAGCTTGTTTTATTCATGGCACGCCCCCCTAAAATAAATCAGCCTGGCTTTTGGCCAGGCTGTTTGTTTTTAAATTCTCTTGCGCTTTATTTTCGCCTTTCGCGCTTTCTTTATGGTCCGCGCTATTGCCGCGAGATTGCATCAGTAAGGCCTGCCACTCGTTCCAGAAATGCGGTTTCCAGGCGGTCCGCCACAGGCTCTTAAGAATAAGCGCGCCGCGTCCTTTCTGATGAATGGCGGTGATTCCTTTCAAAATCGGTTCGATCCAAAGCTCTTGCAGAACATCCAGTTTTTCGGGTTCAATCCAGGATTCCCGGTTGAGAGGCGCGGTATGGCTTCTCAAGGAAGGTTTGGGAATTTGAGTTTCAGGCCGGAATCCCCCAGAAAAGAGGCTGATGGCTTCCGCGGTGATCGCGGCCACCGCGTGGGTGATCCGCGTTCCCGAAAGCGCCAGTCGGACCGCCCCCTGAGCCAGAACGGCTTGGGTTTCCATGGGATTCACCAGGGGGTTGATCGACTGGATTAACGTGGAATAAATGGGTTGGAGAGGAACGGGTTGGATATTGGAAGCCGCCTGCGACCAGTAGGCGTATCCGTTATGGACCCCGGCGAACTGAAAGAAACAGACCAGGGTTAATACCCGGGCTGCCAAGTAACTCATTTTCAGGGTCGGTTGACGTGCTTGCTGGTTCATGGGCCAAGTGTAGATGGAGACCCATCATATCATCCTGAACTTTCTGTAAAACGGATGTAACAGTTTCCGGGGAGGGTTGGGCGGAGGGCGCGGCGGAAGGCCGGGCGGAGTTACGCTTGCGTCGACAAAAGCCGTATTTCGCGGAAGGAATCGTCCAGGGCGGGGACGAGGATGAGGCGGGTTTGGCCGATCATCTGGTACAGTCGGATGGCGGCATTGCGGCGCGAGAAGGCGTCGAAACGGGAAATGTCGTCGGTAACGACCTCGACGGAGACGTCGTTCGCGCCGCTCTTTCCGACGACGAAACGGTGGATGTCTTCCAGGCTCATCTTGGCCTTTTGGGAGACGTACGCTTCCGGTTCCAACGCGGCCAAGATTTGGGCGGCGTTGGGAACGCCCCGCTTTTCCAGCATGGACTGAAGCTGGGCGCGCAGTCCGGCCGCGTCGGGGTTGGAACGGAGCGCGGCGAAATAGACGCGCAGGCCCCGGTCTTCATTTTCAGTGGCGTTACGCCAGGCCCGGAGCAGGCGGTTCGCGTCGGCTTCGGTCAGGCCGCCCGGCGTCACGTCCAGAACCAGAGCCTGGGGATGATTCGGCTCGGAGGCCAGCCGGCCCGAATCGATAACCTTGAACGCGGCGATCCAGGACCGGACGGCATTCTGGAACCGCCCGGCGGCGGCCCTATCTATCTTATAGGAAGGGAAGAGCTGGCCGAAGAGCGCGAAAACGTTGTCCGCGCCCGGCAGGTTTTTCGCGGACCCTTTGGCGGGCCGATTCCCCAGCCCGGAGAGCCCCGCCGCGACCAAAAAGTCCTGAAGGTTTTTATCCAATTCAGTCAACTGGGTATCGGCATTGGCATTCGCGCCGGGTTTCGTATCCGAATTTTGCGACTCGTAGATTTCAATAAGCTTCGGCAGGGCCGCCGCGGCCTGCGACTTCGAAAGATACCGCAGGGTTTTTGCCAGCGCATGCGAATCGACGTCCGCGTCCCGGCCCATATGAGGAGCGGAATCTTCACTCGAGAAAAGCGCCGCCAGCCGCACGAGACGGATGGATTTTTCGATCGCGTCCCTCTCCTCGCGCACGCGCTCCCGTTCAATTCCTGCCAACGCCTCATAGCGGTCTTCCAGATCGCCCAAAACTTTTCCGGCCATGGGAAGGTCCGGCGCGCCGCCATCGCGGGGCCCGGCGGGCGGATGCCGCGCCGATTCATCGATCATCCCGTGAAGCGTCTTCAGCACGTCGTTCCGGCCGATAAAATCATCGGCCGCTGCCTTAAAGTCCCGCGTCATCTGCTCCGGGAAGCGGTTCGCAATCCACCGGAACCCGGTCCCATACGCTCCGGCGAAACGGCGCATGGAGGGGTCCTGCGAGAACAGCCGGCGCTCCAACTCCAACCCGGCGTCATGCCGCGTGTCATATCCGTCGTGGATGAACAGGCGGCGCGCCGAAAGCGCTTCCGACAGGGACATGTTGCCCGTAACAAGATTGGGGAATGCCATCAACCCGCGATCGGGGTCCAAAGTGCCCGAATAGAGCAAAAGGTCCCGAATCATCATTTTATTCTCGTAGGTACGGTCCATCAGAACCAGGTCCACGTTGGAATATTCATTTACGAGCCAGTGGTAGTAAGCGTGAATGGTGTGTTCTCCAAGCTTCAGGCCTGGAACCAGGAATACCGTGATACTCGCGCCTCGCACTTTGGCGAAATAGTTCAGATCGCTTAAATACGATTCCAGCCCCGAACGGTCCTGAGTATAAGCGAGCGCCCAGGTCGGGTTGGAAAACGCTTTGCTCAGGGTTAGCGGATAATTCCCGCCGGGATCGAAACGCATGGCGGGATGCAAGAACGTCTCAATTGATTTAATGATAGCCTCACGGCCGGAAGCGATGTCCCCGGGACTCATGGAGTCCATGGCGCGGCTGCGGAGCGTCAGATCGGGGTCCAGCAGCCAGTTGGCGTTGACGCTGGCGCGGCCGTCATTGCTGAGGCGCGCGGACGGCACATAACGGTGCTGAACGCCGCCCCAGGAACGGCCATCCCAATCCACATTGATGCGGAGGCCGAGCCAGTAGATCGGCACGTGCAACGCCAGCTTCGTTCCTGAAAACTCCGGCAGAAAACCGCCTTCCCGCCGCATGTTTCCGAGCTTCAAACTTTCAGTGTCGTCGTACGCCAGGTGGATGACGACGTCCGCGTCGAAACCGCGCGGATAATCGCCGGTGATCCGGTCTTGCTCGGTGCCGGGCTCGAGTCCGGCAGAGCCGTAAGTGTAAACGCCGCCCCCCAGCCGATTTTGCAGATCGGCCAGGTCGTCGGTTCCGACCCTCAGGGGAACCAGGAGCGAGATACGAGCCTCGGGATCGTTCTGATAACGGCGGCGGAGCGCCGCGGTCATCGTTTCCGCAGCCGCCAGGTTTCCGAACGCCATCCCGCGCGATACCAGCACCACCGCGATCCGCTTGTAACCCTCCGGCAGAGTTTCATTTTCATCCGCCGCGTGAATCGGAGCGGCATGAACCGGCCCGGCCCGGGCCGCGTCGGACCGCCGCGCCAGCGCCAGGGCGGGATCGCCCGAAGTCTTAGCCCCCCAATTGTACGTCCAATGCATCCCAATGCCGATCAAAATGCTTTGCGCGAGAAGCCCTGAGGAAAGGAATAGGATTGTGCCCCAGCCGACCGGCAGGGTGAAAAGGGCGATCACGGTAATCGCATCGATCATAAATTGGATGTGAAAAACCATGGCCGCTTCGGCCAGCTTTAACTTCTGGGCTTTCCTGGCGCGCCAGGGAGCGAGGTACCACCGTCCGGTGGAACGGTCGAAGAGGAATATCCTTTTGTGCAAAAGACCGAAACCCAGGTTCATGGCTGAAAAGAGAACAATCGCTCCCGCCAACGCGGGCAGAACGCTCCAAATTGAGGATTCAAAATCGACGCCGAGCCCAACGGCGGCCGCCATCGCGGACATCACCGCGGAAAGGTAGAGGATCCCGAACGCGCCGGACTCCACGATCGGCGCGACGATTCGAACGTATGTATCAGCGGAAAGTTTCGGCGCAATTTTCTTCAGGGCGGCGAACAACCCCGCCATGGACCCGGGCGCTCCGGAGTCAATCAACCCATCCGCGTCTCCCGCGTAAACTTTTTGCGCGGGACCGCTGTATCCGAAATACTCATGGCCCTCAATGACGATTTCTTCGGGAGAATAATCCGGTTTCCAGATGGGGTGCGGCGCGGATTGGCTGTCGGGGCGCACGGGACCCATTTTCTTGTATCTGTCGGAAATAATTCTGGCCCCGTTTCTCTTCGCCGGAACCAGGGTGTCGCGAACGACATTGGAACGATTTTCATTCCCGCTGCCCAAAAGATCCATGGGCGCTTTAAGGAACAGAGTTTGGAATTTGAGGCGGTCGATAAATTTTCTGAATCCTTCGTCATATTGATTGGCGTCATGCTGCAAATACCAATATCTCTTCGTGATGCCGTTCGAGTCCACAAACTCCACGACCACGCTCCTGCCAACCGAGACTTCGCTCTCTTCCAGGAACCGCGCCGAGCCGTCCCTCTCAATGTTAAAGTAATGAATACCCTTAACCGTGCCGTTCAGAAGGGCGACAATCTCGGGGATCGTAACCGGGCCCACCAGTAAAGGCCGCTGAATGGACGGAGAAATTACTACAGGCCACGGGGGTGTGACGAGACCATCAGGACCGGCTTTATAAAAATTTCTCTGCATCGCGCGAATTTTATTGATAAGCCCTTCAGGCCCAAGGTGCTCCCTGATATCCCGGATATTTCCGAAATCATCTTTCCCCATGGCGAAGACGTCGGTCGCGTCCTGAACCACGCTGAACGGCGTGTAAGGATCGAAACCGCCGAAAGGATAATAGACGACCGGTCCCCTGACGCGGGCTTTTGTCCCCAGGTTTTTAAGAAAATCGGTTCGATCCTCGCGTTCTTTTCTTGTTGATTGCAGCTGTTTCCCAACGTCGCTGTTCTGATTTCGGATTTCACGGGTCAATTGCCGAACCACTCGTCCGACCGACGGCGCGTCAAGCGCATTGAACGCGAAAGGCGGTATAGACGGATGATCGGCCGCGCCGCCGCCGGCCGGGCGCGAAACCAGGTAGGTCCAATTGCGATATTCCACATCCAAAATTTTCGCCGCACCGGCTTCCTCTTTTTGATCGGATTTCCCCGCGCTCATGAGCAGATACGTTATTTCCGGCAGAGGCGCGTTCCAATAGATCGACCGGCCGTTCGGAGCCAGCAGGAGCGGAAGGCCCGACGCAAACCGCCGCAAGCCCGCGCCCTTGGGATCGCCGTCCCACAGGTGGGCCATGTCGATGCCGGACATATCGAAGTCGTCGTAGTGGGTATACAGCATGCCGTTCCAGACGATCCAATCGAACTTCATGCGTCCGAATGCGGGCTTTCCATCGGCAGAAATAATGTTGTCGTGAACCTTGGCCTCGACTTCGAATCCCGCAATCCGGGCGGATGCTCTCAGGTTCGCGATTTCCAGAGGATTGATGCCGGCCGCGTGGATCTTGCCCCGCGTTTTGAGCCAGATGAGCCAGGAGTCCACGCCGGATCCGGGGCCCGCGACCAGGGCGCTCTGCCCTTCAGACGGCGCGCGGTAAACTTCGCGCATGTAGGCGCGGTCGATCGACTCATTCAGATCCGACCCGGGATTATAAACGGTAGGAAAAACGGGGAGGAGGATTTGTTGTTTCTCTGAATCGCGCGCGAACAGCCTGTTTGAGAGAAAATTCCCCTTCGACGGATTGATCGCCCGCGCCTTATACCGGCCTTTCGAATCGATCTGGACGTTCACGTAGGGCATCTTGTCGGAGTAATAACCCGTGCTGATGATGCTGTCGGCATGCGCGCCGTAACGGGACTGTTTGTAGGCTTTGATCGCCGCGGCGTCGGCTTGAAGCTTGGTCTTAAACCTCTTCCATTTTTCCGTCAGATTCGGATCGGAATATTCGGGAACATCAAAATAGAAGGGGCTGATGTCGAAGTACTCGCGCATGTTGTTATCGGCGGAGAAGATGCCCAGAATCCGGCCGCCGGAGTCGAGCAGCAGGTCAAACGCGTCGGACTTAAAATGATACTGCAGGGTTTCGAGGCCGCCTTTAGGGAACGCGATCGGATCGCGGCGGGGTGCTGCGGAGACTCTGAGAACCTGGGTGCCATCCGACCGCGCAACCGCCCGGCGGACGTTGAGCGCGTCCAAACCCAGCGTCGACAACAGCCATTTCGCGGGCACCGCGGAACCGGCGGAACCGGAGGTCTGCGCCGGACGGACGGGACCGCTCCGGTCGGAAGGCGTCGGAGTCGGGGCGGCGATGCCAAGCAAGGCTGGCAGGAGCAGGGCAGTTTTAAGAGAGCCCGGCATCAAGCGGAGTGAAGAAGAAGATGCGGCAAGATTAACAGTAAAATGAACGGCGGCCATCAGAAGGAATGAACTGAAACCGATGCCCGTGACGCTGATCAGCGCGGCGGGGAGAGCGGTTTGCGCGAGGAATTGATTCATCGGTGGTGCGCGGGGCGAGCCCGTTAGTTTCAAGATCAGATATTCCCCCAGGTGAACGCCGAAGAACGCGCCCCAGGAAATGGGGTTCGCTTCCGCGAGATCCATACCAGCCGCAATTAAAACCGCGCTCAGGCCCCACACGAGCGCGTTCTCCAGCCAAAACGCGATGCCGAGGTTATATGTTAAGGAAGCGCCGCGCTCAGACATGCCCGACTTCCGCAGCATTGCGGCCACGGGAGCTTTCACCCACCGCATCACGCCGCCTTGGTCCGGCTCCAGGGACGCGTCCAACGCGAACGCCGCCGCGCCCTCGGCATCCGGAAGCGGCGAGACTGCGCCCCGGCCTGAAACCGCGAAGTACCCAACCCTGCCGCTGGGTCCGGTCAGCTGTACGATGCATCCATCGCCCGAAGGATTGGGCACAACATCGGTTCGCCCGCCGATCGGAACACTAAGCTTGAGCACCGTTGAAAACATTTCAATGCTGGTATCTCCCGCCGCCTGGACCTGACTGACGATCCGCCTCAGCTCTTCAGCGGGGTTCTTAAAAAGGTTCTCAGAACGCGGGAAGTTCACAGGATTTTGTGTTACACGGGGATCCGTCAGCAGGAAGCGGGCGTTTTCCATCGTCTGCGCCTTGGTAACAGCCGGCATCGCTTCTCCGGCCCGGATACTTTCCGCTTCCGCGGGAGAAAACCGTTGGACGAACGACGCCAAAGCATTCCGTTTTTCCCTCAGCCGCGCGAGGCGGGAATCATTTTTGAAATAGTCCCGTTCCTCCACGATTACATCGCGCCAGGGGCGGCCCGCGATCGTATAATTTCCCCCGAACCGGGTTTTGATTTCGCGCTCTACAGCGCGGTAAACATTGATCGGCAGAACGATTTTTTCGATCAGGCTCTCATCCGCCGCATGGGCGATCACGGCATGGGCGGAGTGGAAGAATTTCGGATAGAAGCTCCGATGGCGGCCCAGCTCCAGAAGCGCCAGCTCTTCGCGAACGCGCAGCAGCCCGCTCATCGACAGGAATTCGCTCTGCCAGTAGGCGCGGGTGATCCTCGGCGGGAGGAAGCGCGTATATCGATTGCCCATCCAGCGCAAAGGCACTTCCTGAGCGTCCAATATGTTCAACGCGGATACGTTCCGCTCTTCCAGGGCCTGCGGACTTAGAACGACCGCGCCGGCGGACGGCTGCGTCACGTCGCGGAAATGCCTGTCAAAATCGTCCTCCGGCGTGAAGAAAGCATAGGCGAATTCCCTCTCGTTGGGGATATAACCGTTGTCATACCCCCAGCCGAACGGGGCCTGGCCGGATTTATGAAGCAGATCGTTGCTTAAAATCCGTTTGGAGGCGGGCCCGAAAAGGAAATGATGCACGGTTGCGAAACTCGTTTGCAGAGTCGTATCGCCCATCGCGCCCGTCAGGAAATGGACCAGGCGCCACTCGCCGTAATATTCCTGGAGCAGCTGCCGGAACCGCATTGCGTCTTCCGGTGACAGGGCCGGCGGTTCGCCCGCGTGGAATTGTTCGCGCACCGTTCGAACCATTCCGTTCGCGTTGCGGTTCAAGTCCGCGCCCGACAGGATTCTCGGCAGCGGGAGAGCGGCGGTATCCGGCACGGCGGACCGTTCGACAGCGCCCGCTCTGCGAGCAGGAGTCTCGGCGGAAATCGTCAAAAGCTGCGGCCAGAGCCCGTTGGCGGAGCCCATCCCCTTCACATCCACCCGGCTCAAATCCGCCGATGAAAACTTTGGCGCGCTGACAATCTTCAGAACCTGCTCCACGATGGACGTCAGGCGCCCATCGTCCTTCGGTATTTGCGGGAACTCTTTTCTCAGCGCCTTCAGCCGCGACAGAAGGAACTCCCGGACCTCTTTGCGCTTGCCCGGATTGCCCGATATTCCCGAAATGTTGATGGGCTCGGGCGAGGAGATCATGGCCAGCAGGGGCGCCATCAGAAAAAATGTGGAATCGTAGAACGCGCCGAGAGCAAGGAACGCGATCGGGAGGATGAACCCGGCCAGTCCCGAGATATTCGGTCCTTTCAGGGCACCTGAAGCGTTCTCATCATTCGTGTTGAACCCGACGATGTCCGAGGTCGGAGTGTTCGCGTCGATCAGCTGGGCCGCGTCTCCGGCAAAAACCACGCCCCGCGAGGGATAGGAAGAGCTGTAGCCAAAAATTTCCGATGGGCCGAGCGCGATTTCTTCGGGACGCTGGCCCGGAAGCCATATCGGGTGCTGCGCGACGGTTCTCGTCAACTGGCCGTCCGTGATAACCCGCGCGCCGTTCCGTTTCGCGGGAGCCAGCGTGTCCTGGATCGCGCGAATCCGATTGACCTGAGCGGAGTTCCAGGGCTGCATCGGGGCTTTAATGAACAGCGTCTGAAACGCCAGCCGGTCCATGAACGCCGTGTACGCAGGATCGAGCGTGTTCACGTCGTGCCGGAGGTACCAATATCTCCGAACCCGCCCGCCGGCTTCTTCAAACTCCACGACCGCGCTGTCCCCTTCGCCGATTTCGCCGTCGTTCAAAAAGCGCAGCGACCCGTCCGCGGCGATATCGAAGTAATATAAGCCTTTAATCGTTCCTCCGAGATATGCCATGATGCGGGAAATCGTCAAAGAGCCCATGGTCCGCAAATCGACCATGATGGACGTGTTAACGCCGTTGACCGACGTCATCAGACTGTAGTTCGTCATCGTGTCGAACGAGTTGTAACCCGAAGAAAGCTCAACGTAAGCGGCGGTTTTAAGATTCGCGACGGTGTCTTTAACGGAACCAAAACCATAGAGACCCATCGCGAAAACGTCGGTGGCATCTTCAACGACGCTGAACGGATTGTAAGGATCAAAACCCCCGAATGGATAGTAAACCGCGGGGCCCCTCAGCCGGGCTTTCCGCCCCAGCTCGTTCAGAAACCGGGTGTGTTCATCGAATGGAAGAGTCCCGGTCGTTCCGCGTTTGACTCCCTTCAGCATCTTTCCGATATCGCTTTGATCGTTTTTTATCTGGCGGGCCAGCCAGAAAACCTCGTCCTTGAAATGCGGCAGATTGAACGCATTGAACGCGCCGGACGGGATGGCAGGATTGCCGGCCAATCCTTCGGCGTCGCCCGCATGGACGGGTTTTGAGCGGTCGCTGTATCCGATCGTTTCGAGGCCGTTTAATTTTATCACCGCCGGTTCGTAACCCGGCTTCCATATCGGAACGTGTTCCTCTCCGAGGGTTGCGAACCTATCATGGTCTCTTAGCACTCGCGCGCGGTTTCTCTTCGCCGGCGCCAAAACCTCCATCGCGGCGTTCCCGGCCGCGAGCTCCATGTTCGCCGCTTTGATAAACAGCGTTTGAAACTTGATGGCGTTGATAAATTTGCTGAATCCGTCTTCCGGGACATTGAAATCGTGTCGGATGTGCCAATAGCGTTTCAGAGCGCCAGATCCATCCCGGAACTCGATCACCGCGTTGACGCCGTATCCCGGGCCGTCTCGATCCACATATCGGATGGCTCCGTTGGAATCGATCGTGAAATAATAGATTCCCTCAATATCTCCGTTCAGGAACGACAGGATCCGCGCGACGGCCAGCATCCCGAGCCCGCCGGTTTTTGTCCTGTCGAACAAGAGCCCCGACCTTATTTCGGACTGGTCAAATGTGGCGTACTGCCCCCCCGCTTTTACATCAGGAGATTGTTTCCGGATAAATTCCAGCAGCTCCCCGGGCCGCCCGAAGACGTCTTTCGCCACCGCGAAAACGTCGGTCGATTCCGGAGAGACGGCGAACGGCGAATAGGGATCGAACCCGGACAGAGGATAATAGACGACGGGCCCGCGAATCTGCGCGCTTTCTCCGAGCCTGCTCATGAATGCCTGATGCTGTTCCAGCGGGAGATGGTCCAGGCCGCCTCTTTTAATTCTGACCGTCTCGCGTCCAACGGGATTGTCCGGGTCGCGAACGTCCCGCGCCAGCGACTGAAGGGCGCGTCCAAGAGAAGTGTTCTGCAGGAGGTTGTGGGCATCGGGAGGAATTTGAGACTCCGCCGATCGCGCCGGCTTTGCGATGTAATACACCCGGCCAAAAACCGATTCGCGTTCCACCTTCAGCAGGGCGGGGTTCGCTCTGCCGGGCCGGTCATCATATTGACCGGCGGTTTCGAGTATTTTTCGGACGGCCGCGTGCCGCGCGTTCCAATGAACGGAACGCCCGCCGGGTTTGAGCATCCGGTAGAGTCCGGCCGCGAACCGGCGCAGGATAACTCCGCCCGTGTCCCCGTCCCAGCGCTCGGTCATGTTCGCGGGCGTAATTTTTCGAATGTCGTATTCCACTCCGTTCCAGTTAATCCAGTCGAACTGCATGTCCCCGAACGCGGGCGTCCCGTCCTCCGAGATGATGTTGTCGTGCACTTTGGCGGAGACTTTGAAACCCGCGATCGCCGCGGTGGCTTTGACGTTGGCGACTTCAAGCGGGTTGATGCCGACCGCGCGGATCATCCCGCCGGTCCTGAGCCAGGAAACCCAGGAGTCTACGCCTGAACCAGGCCCCGCGATCAGCACGCTCTGGCCCGGCTGTAGCCTTTCGTAAATGGATTTCATGTAGATGCCTTCGGACGACATCTCCCCTGGCACGCCGGGATTGAAAACGGTCGGGAAGACCGGGAGGATGATCTGGCGTTTCGCGGGATCGTATACCGGGATATCGCCGCGCATGGGATCGAACGGGGAAGCGGTATAGTCCCCGTCCGCCGATATTTCCGCGTAAGCATAGGGCGTACCATTGGCCGGGATGAACCGGTCGTAACCCGTGCTCCTCACGTCGCGGGCGTTTTTCCCGAAACGCGCCTGCATGTAGCGGTCAATGACCTCTCTGTCCCGCCGCATGCTTTCCCGGAGACGCTCCCACTTCGCATTGAAGTCCGGGTCGGAATATCGCGGGACATCGAAATAGTAAGGGCTTAAATCAAAATATTCCTCCGCGTCTTCCGCGTCTTCGCCGGTCGGGAAAATCGCGAGAACGCGGCCGTCTTCGGCCAGTACGGCCTCGAACGCGTCGTCATTGAAATGGTGTTGGAGAACGTCGAGTCCCCCCTGCGGCAACTCCCTCGGATTCAGACGCGGCTTTGCCGAAATCCGGACGATGCGCGCGCCGCCCGGTCCTTTCACGGCGCCGCTGAGGTTCAGATGGTCAATCTTCAACGCGCCGAGAATCCACTTCGCGGGAACGGTCGGAGCCAATGAATCCGCGGGTTTGGTAATGGAGTAAACGGTCCCCCACCGAAGGTTTTCGTACGGGCGGACGTCCAGAATGCGGGCGTTTTCCTCATCCCGCCCGGCGGAAGCAAGAATGCGCCGGACCGCCGGGGACCGTTCGTTCCAGAAGAGCGAACGCCCTCCGGGTTTCAGCAGGACGTCGAGTCCGCGGGCGAACCGCCTCAGGACAGTGCCGCCGTAATCCTTATCAAACCGGTCCGTCATGTTAACGGGAACGACCTCCTTCTCTGTGTACTCCACGCCATTCCAGTTGATCCAGTCGAACCGCCTATCTCCAAACGCCGGGGTTCCATCCTCCGAAATGATGTTGTCGTGCACCCTGGCTTCCACTTCGAATCCCGCGATCGCGGCCGTAGCCCGCAGGTTGGCGATTTCGAGCGGGTTAATGCCGACCGAATAAATTTTCTCGCCGGTTTTGAGCCACGAGAGCCAGGAGTCCAGGCCCGTTCCGGGCCCCGCGATCATGACGCTTTCGCCCGGACCCAGCTCACGGTACAGCGCCGCGTGGTAGGGCCGGTCCACGAGTGTCAGAACCCCATGGCCGGGGTTGTAGACGGTGGGAAAAACCGGAATCAGAACTTGCGGGTTATCGGGATTATAAGGAAGAGGATCGCCCATGCCCGGGCCCACGCGTTGGACGCGCACCCCGCCGCCGCGAACCGCCTCAACGCTTAAGTAAGGGATAAATCTTCCGTCATCTTCTCCCTGGCGGACGATCTGATCCGCCCGCCACCCATAACGCGCCCGCTTGTACGTTTCAATCAGAGCGGCGTCCTTCGCGAGGTTTTGGATAAATTCGTCCCACTTGGACTGCAGGTCGGCACCGGCATGACGCCGGGCATCAAAATAGTAGGGGCTGATATCAAAATATTCTTTTACTTCGGGATAGTCCGAGGCCGGGAAAATGGCGAGGATCCGGTTGTCGCCGCTCAGCAACAGATCGAAAGCATCGGTTTTGAAATGGTATTGGAGCGTTTCCAATCCGCGCTGCGGCAGGGCGTTTGGATCCAGGCGGGGCGATGCGGATACTCTGAGAACTTTGGTTCCATCCGGCCGCCCGACCGCCCCACTGAGATCGAGATCGTTCAACGCCAAAGATTCCAGCAAGTAAGCCGCCGGCGGGCCATCGGTGAACGTATTCTCTCCGATCGCGAGGGCCGGCAGATCCAGAGACTTTGCGAACACATTGTAGAGGCCGTGCACCGCGACAGATGAGATGCCCATGACCCCCATCACAAACAACGCGGCCAAAACCGCCGGCGCGCTGAAGTATCCGGCAATGACGAACAGCGGGGTGAGCGCGATCAGGCCCGCCAAATAATTCAAATGGATCAGCCTGGCGGCGGTGTGCGCGAGACTAAAACGCACTTGAACGCTCGCAGGCAACGGGGACCAGGCCTTTTTATCCGCATCGAAACGGTAAACCGTGGTATGCATCATGCCGAAGGCAAAATTCATGACGCCATAAATTAAAACGGAACCGAAGAAGGGTATCAGGTGCGGCAGGAAAGCGGAGGAATTTAAGTCGAGGCCGAGAGCGGAAAGTGCGGCGGCCTGAACGAACACCGCGAACAGATACAGCACACCGAAGGTGCCGCTCTCCGCGACCGGCGCCCAGGTGCGGATGTAGGAATTCAGCGTCAGGTTCGGCATGAATTTTTTCAGCACCGGATACAGCCGAGGCATCGCTGCGGGCGGCTCCGGCGCCATTTCCAATTTGCCCGCGACGTTGATGCCTTTCCGTATGTTTTGAAAATCCTTAAGCCCAAGACCGAGCTCGTGCAATTGTCTTTTCCATATGCCCTGCGGAACGGTATCGAGCGGACGAGAAGGAACCCAATGGAAATCCCCGTTGAGGACTCCCCGGCCCGCCTCAATCCAAACGGTTCCAGCGCCGTCGCCGAAAGCGATTTGCAGGGGCAGCCATAGGGTGAAATCTTTCCCGTCATCGGACCGCAGCAGCCAGGAAACGCCGCGGACGGAAGACTGAACGAGCATATCGTATTTCGAGATTTTTCCCATATCCCCGGGTTTGAACGACACGGGAAAACCGGAACCCACCGCGCCCTCCAGAATCCTTTGCTCCGCTCTGGAAAGCATGGATTTCTGTACGTGCCACATTTTCACGGCCGCAATCCTGATATCCTTCACCGGAATTCCGCGCTCTTTCAACCGGAGAGCGATCCTGCCGACCTGATCATTGACCGTGCGCAAACGCTGAATTCCCATCGCGTCGGCAATATTCGCGAACGTATCGGGAGACCGTCCCAGCGTCTCAAAAATTTTCCATTGGTTTTCGGACAACCACGGTTTCGCGACCCAGGCGGGAGGAATGGGAGTTTCTATCGGCATTCCCAGCTCCAGGGCCGCGCGCGCCGCTTTCGATTTTCCTTCCATGGCCGACACGGACAGTCCCAGGGACGGGTACAGGGTTTCATTGGCAAGGTTGGGCAGCGAATCTGTCTTCCGCCCGATGCTCCTCCCGATCTCCGCCCAGGTTTCCTCTCTCAGGATTCCCTTGAGCATCCGGTCCCGCTCTGAAACCTCTCCGAGGCCGATCAATATAGCGAGAGGTAGAAGGGATATGCCCTCGGTTCCCTTGATTTCCAATTGCGCATAGAGGGTTTGAAAGAAATGGTGATCCGCCTCCGCCTGCTTTCGCGAAAGCCCCCGGGCCAGTTTGATCAATTTATCCTGTTGATAGCCGGTCAGGTACGACAAGCGTCGTTTCGACCTCGGCCGCGTCTGAAAACGAATCCGGGTGATCCAGCCCTGCATCACGGCATGAAGCACCGCCTCGTCCCGGTCCTTCACGCCCAGCCGCTTGTACAGCCGGTACAATTGGTCCCTGAAGGTGAGCGGGTTGGTATTCAACTGCGCTGCGATGTCCGTTATTTTCCGCCCCTCGCTCAACCCTTTGAAAATTTCCAGCGTCCGTTCGTCGGGTTTATATGCGGGATCCGCCGGCATCGTCAAACGTTCCGGCAAATGCATTGCCACCCTGTTCCGCACTGCCGGCGTTATCACAAAGGTCCGGTACCGGACCGGCTGCCTTGGGCGTTTCAAAACCCGGACAGAGGCCGCCGGCCAGCCGAACCGAAGCGCAAGCGCGTTGTAGCCGGAGTGCAGGATCATGTTGAGCAGGAGGCCTTCGATCGATGCGTAAACTTCAGCGGGCAATTGATTGATGAGCGGGATATGAGCGAAGAGCGAGAAGAAAACGAGCGGGGTGATGGAAGCAAGCGACAGAATAAAACCAACAATCACAAGTTTGGCGCGAGCGCCAACAGACCTTCCCTTGTGCGCACCGCTGAACACGAACGCGCTGGCCAGATTGATGAGCATCAGGTGCGGCAAAGCGCCGCCCAATGCCGCGAAGATCACGGACGGAACGGAGAACACCGCCTCCCAGTTCACGCCGAATATCGTGTAGCGCTTGTAGGCTGTCGAATCTGCACCGAAACGCTTTTCCGCCCAATCATCTTTGATCGAGCCCGGCGGCGTTCGGGTCGTGATCAGCCCGTTCGCGGTGCCCGCAAAAACCATGCCTCCGCCCGCGGGGTAGGACGCATAGCCGAACGTCTCGCCATGGTTCAATGCGATCGCCTCGGGCTTATAATCGCTCCGCCAGATAGGATGCGGCTGGTTGTATCCCGCCACCGATTCGTCCGATATCACGCGCGCACCGTTTTTTCGCGCCGGCACCAGCGCCTCGCGGATCGCGCGGTCCCGCGCGTCCGCGTCCGTGTTCCACGGGCTCATGGGCGCCTTGATAAAGAGGGTCTGGAAACGCAGGCGTCCGATGAAGCGGCGAAACCCTTGAATTTCCGGCGCGGAACCGCGCGCCACGTCGTGGCGGAAGTACCAGTAGCGTTTGCGGGTCCCTTCCTTGTCCCTAAACTCGATGACCGCGTTCCCGCCATCCGGATCCGCGCCGGTCATGAAGCGCAGCGTTCCGTCCCGCCGGACCCGGAAAAAGTAAATCCCCTCGATCCGCGCTTCCAGGAACGCGAGCACGCGCGGAATGGCAACGGAGCCGACCACGGCCTGAACATGAGTTTCCAGATCGTCCACCGTGTAAGAGTTGCCCCACAGCACGTCGTACGAGCCGTACTGCCGGCCCGCCTTGTGCGCGGCGGGAGCGATTTCCAGAAAGCGGGCGATCTCGGCGGCGCTTCCGAACCGCTCCTTGCCCATCGCGAAAACGTCGGTCGCTCCCGGAACGACGGTAAAGGGCGTGTAGGGATCAAAACCGGAGAAGGGGTAATAGACGGCCGGTCCGCGAACCTTGGCTTTAACTCCCAGGCTTCGCAAGAAATCGCCGTAAGCGTTTAAAGGGAGAAGGTCCGCCGTTCCTCGCCGCAGGGTTTCCAGCGCCGCGCCCGGAGCGGTGTTTTTGTTCCGAAGTTCGGCCGACAGCCGCCGGACGCCCGCGCCCACCTCCGGAATTTTGAGCGCGTTAAACGCCCCGCCCGGAACGGACGGAGCGGCGAGATGCCGGATTAGGTAAACGCCGCCTTCGCGCTCCACCGACATCTGCCGGCCCGGAGTTTCAAACAGCTGGCGTACCCGGGGATCCGGGCCGTTCCAAAAAATCGCGAGCCCGCCCGGACTGAGCGCGGCCGGAAGGGCCGCCGCGAACCGCCGCAGGGTCTTGCCGCCTTCATCGCCGTCCCAGCGCTGGATCATCGTGCCGGCAGGCCGGGAATCGTTGGTCACCAACACCCCGTTCCAGATGACGCGGTCGAAACGCCGGTCCCCAAAAACGGGTTCTCCTACGGACGTAACGATGTTATCGCTCAGTTTCGCCTCGACTTCAAATCTCGCAACCGCTGCCGCAGCCCGGACGTTGGCGACTTCCAGGGGGTTGATGCCGGCGGCGAATACCTTCCTGCGGGATTTCAGCGCCGCGATCCATGCGTCCACGCCCGATCCCGGCCCCACGATCAGGACGTTCTGCCCGGGATGCGTCTGCCGGTAAACGGCTTCCATATAGGGAGTGTCCAGCACTTCGTTTAAGTCGGCGCCCGGCCCGTAAACGGTCGGGAACACCGGAAGCAGTGCCTGCTTTTTTTTCGGATCAAAAGGCTCGAGCCGATCGGTTTTTGACGGGTCCACCGCCTTCACCGAATATTTTCCATTTCCGGATATTTCGACGTAGTGGTACGGCATGTCGTTGTGAAAAACCGTTTCGCCGTCGTATCCGACGCGGCGGATTTTCCCCGCGTCCCGGCCGAAACGGGCGTCCATGTAGCGGCGGATCACCGCGGCGTCGAGCGCCAGCGAGTCGCGGAAACGGTCCCAGGCTTCGTTCAGGCGCGGATCGGAATATTCCGGCATGTCGAAATAATAGGGGCTGAGGTCGAAATATTCCGCGGCGTCCGGACCCGCGGGGAAAACCGCCAGGATCCTGCCGCCTTCGCCCAGCACGGCCTCGAAATCGTCGGCCTTGAAATGATACTGCAGGGTCTCGATCCCTTCGCGGGGAAGCGCGTCAGGATCTCCGCGGGGCCGCGCGGAAATTTTGATCGTCATCACGCCGCCGGGCCCCGCCGATGCAGGCAGCGACTCCGCGCCGCCCAGGCCCAGGCCGCTCAAAAGCCAGCGCGCCGGAACACGCGTCAGAATTTCATCGATCACGTACGCCAGCTCCTCCGGGCTTTCGCGCCTCAACCGGCTCAGGCTCACGCCGCTGCCTTTCCGGACGCGCCGCTCGGTCTGCTCGTAAACATTTCGCAGGTCCGCCACCGACTCTATCGCCAGAGGATTCTTCTCGTAAATAATTTCAAGAGAGTCTATGTTCAGCATCAGCAGTTTTTGCAGTTCCGCCAAATCGACCGACCCGCGCGGATAGATGCGCCGCAGCAGCCGCATGGACGGCTTGAGCTTGTTTTCAAGGCTGTATCCCAGAATCGCCGGATAAGAGTCAATCACATCAGCCGGGTCCAACCCGTTCTCCCGCAGATATTCCACCGCCGGTTTGATCTTGTCCTCGAGGCTGTAACCCAGGATCTGCGGGAATATGTCGATGACATGGCCAAGGCGCTTCACGCCCAGGCTTTTCAGGTAGTCGGCGGTGGGTTTCAGTTTGCGTTCCACGTTCATGCCCAACAGAAGCGGATCCAGGCCGATCACGCGGCCGATGCGCGCGACCCCGAGGCCTTTCAGGAAGTTGATGGTGGGCTTCAGGTTATTTTCAAGGCTCAGGCCCAGAACGCTGGGATAAAAATCAATGAGCGGCCCGACTTTCACTCCGATGGACTGGAGATACTGGACCGTCGGCTTCAGGTTATCGTTGAGGCTGTAGGCCAGGGTCTCGGGAAAAACGTCGATGATATGGCCAATGCGCGTCACGCCGACGGATTTCAGGTAGTTGACGGTGGGAACGAGGTTATCATCCAGGCTCAGACCAAACGCCGGTTTGCCGGTTTCGAATATGTAGGCGAGACGCCGCGCTCCCAGGAAGTAAAGGTACGCGAATACGGTCCTCTGCTTCGGCGTGAACTCGCGCTCCCCGAACTCGCGCGCCATGTGTTCCGTGAATTTGGGATCATCCTGCTCGCCAAGGCCGTCAGGCGCGACCATCAGTTCATCTGTGCCTAAGGCCAGCGCCGGCCTTCCGGTCTCCCTGACGCGGTCATTGTACGATCGATGCAGCATCATGCTCACGCCGATGCCCAAAGCGCTCAGAATTGATCCCGTAATCGCATACATGGGCGCGTTTAGAGGATTCAACAACAGTGTCAGGAACAGGAGGCTGCTTATCAATATCTGAGCATGGAGGAAAAAGGCGGCGAACTTCAAACCCCGTAAATCTTTCGGCGTGGTCGAAGTCAAATGCCAGCCCTTTACCTTTTGGTGATAATGGTAAACCCGATCGTGCATTCGGCTGAAGGCGGCAACGAAGACCCAATAGTGAATAACGGCCAGAAGAAATCCGGCTTTAAGAACGGCCGAGGAGTAGGAGTCCAAAAATTCGGCGGCGATAAAGAGTCCCGTAAACAGGCTCACGTAGTAAAGGATGCCAAAAAGCGCGGTTTCAACGATGGGCGCCCATGTGCGGATGTATGAATCCACGGTGAGGTTGCGCATGACCTTCTTCAGCATCGGGTACATGTCCGGAATCGCGGCAGGCGCCGGCGGAATAACTTTTTCAATTTGTTCGATGGCCTGCTCCACACGCTCAAAGGCCTCCTCCTGCGGCTCACTGTCTGAAGCCGCCATGTTATACAGATCCTTTTTCAAGGCTCCGAGGATTTCAGCGATTTTGCGGCCTGACTCGCCATTCCCGGCCGGGATAACTGAGTCCAGCAAAACCCGGAGGGTCTTCTTCGAAGTCGTCCTCCACGTGGAGCTTTCCGGATCCTGCATGTCCACAAGCACAACCCGGCCGTCGGCCCCCAGTATCACGTTGCCGGGATGAGCGTCCATATCGGCCGTTTGGAAATTCTTGTAGGTATCCAGGTACGCTCTTGCGATTTCTTTGACGATTCGCAGAGTATCCGCGGCATTCTCGTTTGAAACGCCGCCTTCTTCTTTCGCGGCTTCATATAATTGCTCGAATGAAATCCCGTCAACGTATTCCATCGCTATAAAACGGGCCGAAGAATTTGAGTCGTACATCTGCGCCGCCCGGGGATTCCCGCGGTTCCTGTCAAGATTGGCTATTTCCGCCTCATACAAATCATTATGGACATCTGGCAGATACTGCTTGATTGCCACTTTGGCGCCAGGGGCAAGACCCGCGGGGCCGTCCGCGCGAACGACTTCCGCGAGATAAATCTCCGAACGCCTGCCTTCTCCGATTTTTGAAAGGATTTTGAATTTGTATCCATTATCGCCAGATAAAACATCCCCTTCGCGGTCTGTCTTCTCGATTGGATTCGCGTTATCATTATAAAGCGACACCATTCGGATAACGGCTTCCCGAGCGAGCTTGCGTGATTCGTTTTCATTCAACTTTTTCTCCGGCGACTCGAACACGGTCACGTAGCGCCTTACAAAACGATCCAGCATGGATACGCCCTTCCTCAAAGCCGCGAAAAATCTCTTGGCGGGCGGTGCGCGGGCGCGGGTGATTCGGCTCCAGAGTTCATCGTTCACATTGCCGCCGGTGGCGACTTCGATAATGACGTCGCGGTCGGAAAAAAGTTCGGGATAGGTTTCGGGGACAAGGGCCGCGAGGCCCGCGGTCGCCTCCACGCGCGCCGCGCGGACCGCCGGATCCTTTGATCTCCGATAATCCGCAAGCGCTTCCGCGGTCTTGGCCACGACCGCGTCACCGTCCACAATCACCGAATGGTCGGCGAGACGCAGAAGAATATCGACCGCCAGCGGCTCCGGCGTGCCGACGCCGATGCCATCCACATCGGCCGCGCGGACCGCGGTAATCTCGCGCCGCACGGCGCGGCCCGCCAGAAGCGAATCGTGCAGGCCCGTCACATCCTGGGTCTGGGAGGTGATGATTTTAATATCCAAAGTTTTTCCCTGCGCCGCCAATTCATTTCTGATTTTGATATCTTCGCTGATTTTACGCAGCGCCCAGGCGATGCCCGCGGAAAATCCACCCGACCCGGCGGGAATCACGACCGCGATTTTTTTGTCCGCCAGGCCGCGTTCAACCAACTGCTCGTAAATTTCCAAACCCGCGCTCGCGTAACCCGCGATCACCCGAGGATCGCCGTGAGGAACGTGGATTAAAGCAGGGGTCGGGTTGTTGCCATCTTCTTTCTCCAACCGAAATGCCTCAGCATTTGCGGCATCATAGTCGGCCAGATCGCGGCCGGCGCGATCCTGCGTTACCAAGTCGGCGCTCTCGGCCAGAATCGCGGCGCGCTTGGCAGGATTGATGCCGGGCGCGGTCAAAATCCGCGCGCGCAAGCCTGCCATTTCCGGATAAAGCCGGCGCGCCAGCTGCGCGGCATAGGCGGTGTTGAGCCCGTGATTGCCGGTCGAAGCGGTTATGAGCGCGCGCATACGCGACCGCGCATCCGCGGACATCTCGCGGAGCAGGGTGAAAACTTTTGCTTGCGCGCGGAACTTGAACGCACCGCGCGGGAGCGTGAACTCAGCTTTGCTGAGCACGGTCACATCGCGCCCGATCGCACGGCTCGCCGCGCGGCTCAAGCCCGGCATAGTCACCAGCGGCGTCAGCAGAGGGTCCCCAAGATTCGCCCGCGACGGTTCGGCGAGCAAGGCCTCGCGCAGGGCTCCGCGCGCATCGTTCACCGCGCCCCAGCTCAGCTCCCGCACGCTCGAGGCAATCCTCCGACTAGGGTTGCTCCAAACGCGCTCCCGTGCCTCATTATTATCGCCCAAACCGCTGTACGTCCAGATCACCTCGTTATTGGGAGTATCGGGATCGATCAGGTCGCGGCCGTCCCCGACGAAAACGCAGGAATCATCGGTCAGGTTGCTGTAACCAAACTCCTCCCCGGGCTCCAGGGCGATGCGCCGCGGCGGGCTTCCGACTTTCCAGATCGGATGGATCAGGATGTCTCCCGCATCGTCGGTCAAAATCCGCGCGTTGTTCCTCTTGGCCGGGGTCAGCATATTCCGTATCGCGTTTTTGCGGCCTGGAGTCGAAACATCCCAGGGACTCATGGGCGCTTTGATAAACAAGGTCTGGAATTTCAGATGGTCCGCGAACCCCTGAAACACGGGGTCGTCCGTCAATGAGTTGTGCCGTATATACCAATATCGTTTGGGGGTTCCATCCGCGCCGGTGAACTCGATGACCGCGTTTCCGGGCAGATTTTCTTCCAGCGAAAGGTCAGTGCCTTCCCAGGCCTCTCCGGATTTCAGGAATTTCAGGGAGCCATCCTTTTCCATCTCAAAATAATAAAGGCCGGTCACGGTCCCTTTCAGATAGGCCATGATCCGGGCGATGGCGAGCGTGCCGGGATCGGTGAGATCTTTGTAAAGATTTTCCACGTCATAAGTGTGATCCCAGGCGCTTTTCCGGCCGCCATCTCTCAATATTCCGAATACGCGCCGGAACCTGCCGGCGGCGCCGAAATGATCCTTACCGGTCGCAAAGACATCCGTGGCGTCCGCCACGACCGTGAAAGGGCTGTAGGAGTCAAACCCGCCGTGAGGATAATAAACCGATGGGCCCCGGACCGCGGCCTTTTTCCCCAGCCGGCGCAAAAACTCCGTGTGTTGATCGAATGGCATTTGTCCGGGTTTTTGCTGCTGCGCTTCCGCAATGGTGCGGTTCAACCGGCTGTCCGGACGGCCCAGGGCGCTGGCCAGCCTTTCGATCGCCGTGGACATTCCGGGCATCTCAAAAAAATTACGCGCGTCCAACGGAACGGCGGGACGATCCGGCGCGAGTTTGCGCAGATCGTTTTCCTTCAACTTCTTTTGCGGTTGGCCGGAAAAAGAGCCGGGCATTGCGCCGACCGCGAGCATGGCCGGGGTCAACAATCCGGTTTTGACGCCCTGTACGGCGGCGCGAAAAAATTGACGAGCCCTTCCCAACATGCGAGTAGACAACGAAGCGAAGAAACGCTTCGCAAGGTTCCACCCGCCCGGCTGAGATTCGCGGATCGCGATGACGGACTCGCCGATTTCAGCCCGGATCCCGGACTCCTGCGGAACGCTCGCGGCTTCCGAGCGTGGCAGAACGTCCAGCGTCACGTTCGCCCGGAACGGGACCCGCGCGCCTCCCGGGCCATCCGCCTTTTCCCCTTCAACGGCGAAAGACGCGGAGAATTGACCCTCGAGCGCGGCGCCGGATTCATCCAACTTCGGCAGGATGGAAACCAGCTCGATCGATTTCAAAGACCGAAAACGGTTGGAGCGGACCCAACGGTTCAACTCGTCGCTAATAACTTTCCGGACTTCGTCGTTGGCGAACGCGGGATCAACGCGGGCCAGGCTCTGCAATTCATTCCGGATGCGAACCGTCGCGGCCAGCGCCGGAAAGAGCTTTTCCACGAGGCCCGCGGAAGGAAGAGGATCGCCTCCCATCGTTTCCGCGAAAGGCGACTGCGGCGCCAGCGTCAGCCGCTCGCCCGAGAAGAGTTTTTCGAGAGGGGTCCGGTCGCGCGAGAAAAGCTCAAGATATTCGGCGCCCGCGCCCTCGACTTTGCCGAGGCGCGGCGTCAGCACCGCGTAGGCGATTTTGCGCCCGCGCAGGATTTCCGTGATGCCTTCGGTATGGAAACCGCCCGCGACCAGGACCGCGACGTGATCCTCCGATCGGCGTTCCGCGCCGGACTCCGCGCGGACCCGGCTCAAAAAGTTTTCGACCAGCGCCGCGTCGCGCGCCGCCGCCGCGCGGTGGAACCGCTCAAAGCGCGCCAGAATTTCCGCCAAATTTTCGGATGCTGCTCCCGTCTGTTTCGCCAGGCGTCCGCTGATATCCACCATTTCCGCCCGCCGCGCCTCGTAAGCCTTCCATTCCCGCGGGTTGAGCGCATATCCCGCCAGCTTTTCCGCGAGCGCCAGGTCTCCGGCCAGAGCGACGATCTCTTTTTCCTCAGCGGTCTTCATGTTTGCCCGGACCGCATCGCGCTCCAGCGTTTCGACTTCTTCCATCAGCCGCTCGGGCGCGATACGCTCCGATATCAGGACGTAACGAATATATTTGTCCATCTCGGGCCAATCAGCGAGGGAAACCCCGGACGCCCGGCAGAGATTGGAAAGATAGCGGTAAAATGCGCCGTGGGTGAGGTTGCCGACGCGGTACGACAGGCTGGCGTCCATCAGGTTTTTAAGTTCGTGCTTCGAAAGTTTCCGCGCCAGGGCGTTGGTGAGCGCTTTTCTTTCCTCGTTCACCTTCTCGTAATTCAGGGACTCTTCGAGGGCAAGAGCGTCCAGGAACAGCCGGGCGGATTCGCCCGTCGCGGAGCGCCCGGCCGCGCGCGTCATAAACCGGAGATATTCGCCCAGACCGGTCTCCTGCCGGCGGTGCGCCGCGATCTTCGCGTCCACCTCGCGCAGCGCCGGGTTTAGTTTCCGTTCTTTAACTCGGTCCAGCAGCGCGGAAAGCGTTCCGATCTTTTGCCGCGCCTCTTTTTGATGCGCGGCCGATTCCGTGAGCGCCCGCACGTTTTCCAGATAAAGGTCTTCCCGCTCAATGCCCCAAAACGATAAGGACCGGTCCGCAGCCATCGTCATGCCGGCATATTCGGGCCCCGTGATGAACGATTCTTTCATCAGATAGCCCGCGGTCTCTTTCGCGGCGTTCGCGTCCGGGAAGGAACGGTACGGGCTGAAGTCCAGCGGCCCCCGCGCGCCTTCAATCCCGACAATTATGGGCGCTGTCCCTATTTTTTCGATGATCTGGGCGATGTTGGACTGCGCCTCGGCGTTGGCGTGGGCGTCCTGTACATGGACCACCATCAGGTCTCCGGGTTTCCAGCCGGGCGGTAGATAGACGTCCCGCAGGCTCGCGCGAGACATGGGAATGGATTGGACGGGTTTTGGGATGCGGCGCGACAAAGCGGGAAGAGCGGCCGGTTGGACAAAAGCGTTAAAATCCGGCACGGCGATCCGGGGCTTCGGCAGGGCGTCGGACGTAAACCCAAGATCGATGGAGGGAAGCTGGGCCAGCAGAACCGGCGAACCGGCGGACGAATCGCCGGGCAAGGCGGAGCGGGGAGAGGCGTTGTCTCTCAGCTGTTCGGCGCGGGCTTTCCGCGACGCCCAGAATTCGTGCGCGGGCTCGACGGCGCCGTGGGCCGCGTGGACATAAAAGACAACGAACGCCATGGTCCCACTGATCAGGCGGACGGTCAACGGTCTGGTTTTGCGGCGCGACGGAGTATGGATGGAAGCCCCCTCTTCCTTACTTATACCAGCGGACCCGGATAGTTTAATCAATCAGACCTGGGCAATTCTTAAACTTAATGTAACAATACTGTTACAGTTACCTCATAGATGGGGGCCGGCTGCCCGAACCCTGCCAACCCCAGTTTTGTTGATTCCGCCGGACGTAATTATTAGAATGGACCCGGCGCCCGAATTCCGGAGCCGACCATGAAAAACACGTCCATCCTTCTCTACGCCGCCTGGTTCCTCCTTTTTTCCTACGAAATCTGGGACGTCGCAGGCCATGCGGAGCTTCTGAAAAGGACCGCTGCCAAAACCGAATCCTCGGCCCGCGAAGCGGTCCAGGACAACCGCGATATCCATTCCCTGCAGAAACAGATCACCGTCGCCGAAAGCGAGATGGCGACGCTCCAGGACCTTTTCCAATTCATCCCTCAGGACAAGGGTTTCCTCCGCAGCCAGAAAGCGGTTTCCGACGAAGTGCAGGCCCTGCGCAAACAGCTGAGCCGCCGTTTTCAAAACAACCTGCACGTGCTGGTCGATACCAAAACGAACAAGCTTTATCTCAAGAGAGGCCTGGCCCTGCTGTGGGAGGCGGACTGCTCGGTGGGACGCGGCGGAACGCTCACCGACGCCCGCACCGGCCGGAAGTGGGAGTTCGTGACGCCGCGCGGCGAGTTCAAGGTCCTCAAAAAACTCCCGAACCCCGCCTGGTTCAAGCCCGACTGGGCCTTCACCGAAGCGGGCGAGCCGATCCCGCCGCCGGACGACCCTTCGCGCAAAGTCGAAGGCGAGCTGGGCGCCTTCGTCCTGAACCTGGGCGACGGCTATCTGATTCACGGCACCAAAAATGAAGAGTTGCTCGGCACCGCGGTCTCGCACGGCTGTGTGCGTCTGGGCGCCGAGAACCTGGAAAAGCTCTACAACGCAGCCCCCGTCGGCACGAAGGTCTACATCTACTGATGGACAGCACATTTTGATGCGCCTTTCGATCCTGTCTCATAAAGTCCACGGCCTGCTGGTTTTTCTCGTTGGCGCCGCCATCCTGTCGCTCGGCTACCACTTTCGCCAGTGGCTCGCCTCCGCGAACCGCGAGCTGGCCGCGGCGCAGCGCTCCCTCGAAGCCAATAACAACGCGCTCTCGCAAAACGTCCAGGAGCTGCGCTCCATCCGCGACCTCAAGGTCAAGGACCTCGAACGCCTCAAAGCGGGGCTCACCGGCCTCGCCCAGTCCAAGCGCGCTCTCTACGAAGCGGGCCTTTCCCTGCAGGATGAAAAGCGCTCGCTCGAAAAACTCAAAGAGATCATGAGCACCTATCTCAAAATTGACGAGGACCGGAAGATGGTCTATCTGATGCAGGGCGACCAGGCGATGGAAGAGTATCCCATCCCATATGGCGGCCCCCGCGCGTTCGGCGGCGACCTCAAGACCCTCCCGGGAACCCTGCCCATCACTTCGAAAGAACGTTTCGCCCACCCCGAGCGCGGCCAGTCCGAAGACGTGAACGGCGTGCTGGTCTGGAACCCGCCGCAGGTCGGCAACTCCGTGCGCAGCAACGCGCTCGGCGAATTCGTGATGTTCACGGGAAGCCCTCTGATTCTCCATGGCCCGCCCAAAAAAGCCGCGGAACATGAAACGTTCCCCCACTACTGCCTCGGGCTCTCGCAGAATTCGGCGCAGAAGCTCTACAACAAAAGTTTCATCGGCACGAAGATCGTGTACGTCAAATTCCACCAGTCGGCGCCGGCCGCTGCGCCCAACTGAGGAAAACCCGAATGCGCCCCGAAAAAGAAGAGACCCTTTACCAGCCCGCGCCGCCCATCCCCTGGCTGCACCGGATCTGGACGTTCTACAAACGTTTCCGCAAGGCCGACATCCAGAGTAAATCGTCGGTGCTGGCTTTCCACACCATCCTGTCCATCGTCCCCGCCGTCGCCCTCATTTTCTGGTACCTGAAACACATCGGCGTTTCGCAGCAGTGGTTCAACCTCACGCGCGGCTACCTGCTCTCCCAGCTGTCCGGCAGCTCGGACAGCGTGCTCATCCAGTACTTCGACCGGATGGCGTCCGTGACGCGCAGCAATTCCTGGGGCTGGGTGGGCCTTTTGATCGTTTTCTACACGACCTGGAACCTGGTGCGCAAATTCGGAGCCAGCCTCGACCAGATACTGGAAACGTCGCCGGAACAGGATTTCATCACCAAAAGAGGATTTTGGAAATTGATGGTCCGCCGGTTTTTGATCATCTTCCTCCTGCCCGTCGGCCTGATGGCTTCCCTCATCATCAGCCAGTGGGTGCGCAGCGACTCCTGGTTCAAGTACCTCCTCGATATCAACACGGTCGGCCCCATCTTCGCCCTGCCGCTCGCCTGGGCCGTCGACATCGTTGCGCTTTTTCTGATTTACCATTTCGTTCCCAAGACTCACGTCACGGCCCGGCAGGCGCTCAAAGCCGCGGTTTTCGCCGGGCCCGCGATCGAAATCGCGAAGTTCGTTTTAGGCACCATGACAGCGCGCATGGTGATGATGCACCGCATCTACGGCGTCTTCGTCGCCGTCCCGCTTTTCATGCTTTGGGTCCAGCTGGCCTGGATGATCATCCTGATCGGCGGCCTGCTGATCCGGTTCTCGAAACGCTAACATCAGAGCCCCGCAATCTCCTTGCGGCGGCCCGCATCATTCGGTAAAATAACCGTTCTATTTTTGTCTTCACTTTTCATATTTCCGTTCCTCGGAGGTCGCAATGGGTCTTTTAGTGGTGGGTTCGGTGGCATTTGATTCGGTGAAGACGCCTTTCGGCGAGGCGGAAAACGTTTTGGGCGGCTCCGCCACCTATTTTTCCGTCGCGGCCAGTTTTTTCACGCAGGTTTCGCTCGTCGCCGTGGTCGGCCAGGACTTTCCCGAGGAGCACGTTCACTTTCTAAAGTCCCGCAAGATCGACTGCGACGGCCTCGAGCGCGCCGCGGGCAAGACGTTCCGCTGGAAGGGCGAATACTCGTTCCAGCTGAATGAAGCGCAAACCCTCGATACGCAGCTGAACGTCCTGCAGGATTTCTGGCCCAAGCTCCCCGAGAAATACAAAAGCCACGAGATCGTATTCCTCGCCAATATCGACCCGGACCTCCAGCGCGAAGTGCTCCAACAGGTCAACAAACCCAAACTCGTCGCCTGCGATACCATGAACTTCTGGATCTCGGGCAAAAAAGACGCCCTGCTCAAAACTTTGAAGCTCGTCGATATTTTTATCATCAACGACGGCGAGGCGCGCGCGCTTTCGGGCGAGACCAACCTCGTGAAAGCCGCCAAAGTCATCCGCGCGATGGGCCCGAAGATCCTCATCATCAAGCGCGGCGAATACGGCGCGCTCCTTTTTTACAAGAACAGCATCTTCAACGCGCCCGCCTATCCCCTGGAAAACGTTTTTGATCCGACCGGCGCCGGCGATTCGTTCGCGGGCGGCTTCATCGGATACCTCGCCAAGGCCAAAAAGTTCGACGAGAAAACCATCCGCCGCGCCATCATTTTCGGCAGCGTGGTCGCCTCCTTCAACGTCGAAGACTTCTCGCTGAACCGCTTCAAGAAGCTCAAATATCCGGAAATCGAAAAACGTTTCCGGGCCTTTAAGAAGTTAACCCACTTTGAGGATCTATGAGGGATATGAGGATGGAATTAAGTTTTTTTGAAGGGCGTACAATTCCGCGCGATCTGCGCGCACGGAATTGTCCGAAGGGAGGCCGGTGGCCGACCGTCCTGAAAAAAAATTTAATTCCATCCGCTTTATGGCTCGTATCGTAATAGCAACTTTAGGATCGTACGGAGATATTCATCCGTATATTCCGATTGCTATTGAGCTGAAGCGGCGCGGCCACAATCCCGTCATCGCCACCTCCGAATACTACCGTTCCGCCGTCCAGGATTCCGGGATCGAGTTCTTTCCCGTTCGACCCGACATCAAGATCGGCGACGCGGAAGTTTACCGCGAGATCATGGACAGCCGGAGAGGTTCCGAGCGCATCATCAAAAAACACGTGATGCCGTTCATCCGCGAGAGCTATCAGGACTTCGAGCGGGCCTGCGCGGGCGCGGACCTCATCCTTTCCCACGTCATCACCTATTACGCGCCCATCCTCGCCGAGAAGAAAAAAATCCGCTGGCTTTCGACGGTGCTTGCCCCCATGGTGTTCTTTTCCGCCTACGATCCACCCGTGTTGGCGCCCATTCCCCAATTGGCCGCGCTCCGCTCGCTCGGCCCCAAACTCAACGGACCGATTTTGAACCTGCTGAAACTGGTTTCGCGGAACTGGAGCAAACCGGCCCGCGACCTGCGCGCCGAATTGGGCGTGCCGTCTGAAAAAGACCCGCTTTTTGAGGGCCAGCATTCGCCCAACGGGGTCCTGGCGCTCTTTTCCAAGGCGTTCGCCGAGGTCCAGCCGGATTGGCCCGAAAAGACGCGCATCTGCGGCTTTCCCCTGCACGATCAGGACATCGGCGGCAAATCGCCCAACCCGCGCCTCGTGGAGTTTCTCAAAAAAGGTCCCGCTCCCATCGCTTTTACCCTGGGCTCCTCCGCGGTCCATATCCCCGGCGATTTTTACGGCCTCGCGGTGCATGCGGCGCGGAGCCTCGGCCGGCGCGCCGTGCTGGTCGCGGGCTCGGCGGCGGAAAAGCTGAACGCGGAGCACGGCTCCGGCTCCGTCCTCGCGGTTGCCACGGCTTCGTACCACTGGCTTTTCAATCAATGCTGCGCGATCGTGCACCAGGGCGGCGTGGGAACCACCGCGCAGGCGCTCTTCAGCGGGAGACCCGAGCTCATCGTCCCCTTCGCGCACGACCAGTTTGACAACGCCGACCGCGTCCACCGCATCGGCGCGGGCCTCGTCCTCCACCTTTCGCACCTGAACGAAAAATCCCTCGCCGCGCACCTCCAGCAGATCCTCGAACAGCCTTCTTTCGCCGCCGCCGCGCGATCCGCCGCGGAAACGGTGCGCTCCGAGCGCTCCGCGGCCGCCGCCTGCGATATTATCGACTCCGTTTTAGTATAATTTCCCCAGTTCTTATCCATCGGGGCCACACCATCAGGAGCCGCAAATACACTTCCAATGAATAAACCGAATTTCGTGCATCTGCACGCTCACACGGAGTACTCTCTGCTCGATGGAGCCGTGCGCATCGCCGACGACAAGGGCAAACCCTCCGACCTCATCAAATACGTCGCCCAGCACAAGATGCCCGCCCTCGCCATGACGGACCACGGCAACATTTTCGGCGCGATCGAGTTCTACAACTGCTGCCAGCAGGAAGGCATCAAGCCCATCATCGGCATGGAGGCCTACGTTGCGCCCAAATCGCGCACCGAACGCTCGGGAACGCTCTCCGGCTCCAACAATCACCTGACGCTGCTGGCCAAAAACAACCAGGGCTACGAAAATTTGATGAAACTCACCTCGCTGTCCTACCGCGAAGGGTTTTACTACAAGCCGCGCGTCGACTGGGAAAGCATCGAGAAGTATCACGAGGGGATCATCGCGCTTTCGGGCTGCCTGAAAGGCAAGATCGCCGAAGCGGCGCTCAACGGAGGCGAAGACGCGGTCATCGGATTGGCCGGCCAATATCAGGAAATCTTCGGCAAAGAGCATTTTTATCTCGAGGTGATGGACCACGGCATCGAGAACCAGCGCAAAGTGGACCGAGTCCTGCAGGAAGTCTCGAAAAAAACGGGCATCCCGCTCGTCGCCACCAACGACTGCCACTATTTCAAGAAGGACGACGCTTTCGCGCATGACGTTTTGCTGTGCATCGGCACGGGCAAGAATTTATCCGACGCCAACCGCATGAAGTACGCCTCGCACGAGTTTTATTACAAGAGCCCCGAAGAGATGGCGCTGGTTTTCGGCGAAATGCCCCAGGCGATGAACACCACGCTCGATATCGCCGCCATGTGCAACGTGGAGCTCAAGTTCGACCGGATTTTGCTGCCGCAGTACGAAGTGCCCGAAGGCGAGACGATGGATTCCTATCTCGAAAAGCTCTGCCTGGACGGCATCCGGAAACGTTACGGCCAGATCACTCCCGTCATCAAGAACCGGCTGGATGAGGAGCTTTCCGTCATCCGCCGGATGGGGTTTTCCGCCTACTTTCTCATCGTGTGGGATTTCGTTCATTTCGCCAAGTCCAACGGCGTTCCCGTGGGTCCCGGCCGCGGATCGGGCGCGGGCTCGCTGGTCAGCTACGTGCTCGAGATCACCAACATCGACCCTATCAAGTACGGCCTGCTTTTTGAGCGCTTCCTGAACCCCGACCGCCGCACCATGCCGGATTTAGACATCGATTTTTCCGACGAGGGCCGCGAAAAGGTCATTAACTATGTGCGCCACAAGTACGGCAGCGATTCCGTGGCGCAGATCATCACGTTCGGCTCCATGCTGGCGCGCCTCGTGATCCGCGACGTCGGCCGCGTGCTCGAAATGCCGCTGGCCGAATGCGACAAGATCGCGAAAATGATCCCCAAGGAACTCGGCATCACCATCAACGCGGCCATGCAGCAGGTCCCGGAGATGAAACAGCTTTACAACTCCGACAAGCGCGTGAAACAGCTCATCGACGTTTCGCAGAAGCTCGAGGGACTCAAGCGCCACACCGGCGTGCATGCGGCCGGCATCGTCATCGTCCCCACTTCGCCCGACAAAGATATCACCCACTACGTTCCCCTCGCGAAAGGTTCGAAGGACGTCATGACCACGCAGTATAACGACGAAGGATTGTTGAAGTTGGGCGTCCTCAAGATGGACTTTTTGGGCCTCCGCACACTTACCGTGCTCGATACCGCCGAGAAGCTCGTGAAGGCCCGCCACAACCCGGAATTCGATCTCTATAAAATTTCCCTTGAGGACGAGAACACGTACAAACTGTTCGCCGAAGCGCGCACCGCCGGCATCTTTCAGCTCGAATCCTCCGGCATGCGCGACCTGCTGCGTAAGCTCAAGCCCAGCAACCTCGAAGACGTCATCGCGCTCATCTCCCTCTACCGTCCCGGCCCCATGGGCTCTGGCATGCTCAACGACTTCGTCGCGCGCAAACACGCCAAGGTCAAGGTAAAATACGATCATCCCAACGTCGTTCCCATTTTGAAGGACACCTACGGCATCATCGTCTATCAGGAGCAGGTGATGCAGATCTCGCGCGCCATCGCCGGCTTCACCGCGGGCCAGGCCGACGGCCTGCGCAAAGCCATGGGCAAAAAAATTCCCGAAGAGATCACCAAGCTCGAGGCCACGTTCATCGAGGGCGCCAAAAAGATCGGCGTCGACGTCAAAATCGCCGACAAGATCTTCAAGCAGATCGTGCACTTCGGCGGATACGGCTTCAACAAGTCGCACGCCACCGCTTACGGACTGCTGGCCTATCAGACCGCCTACCTGAAAGCGAACTATCCGCACGAATACATGGCCTCTCTCCTGACCTCGAACATTGGCCACGGAGCCATCGGCAAGGAAGAAGGCAGCAAGATCGTGGACTATATCGAGGACGCGCAGTCGATGGGCATCGAAATTTTACCGCCCGACGTGCAGAAGTCTTTCAAGAATTTCACTCTGGAAGGAAAAGGCGCCGAAACCAAAATGCGTTTCGGCCTGCTCGCCATCAAGAACGTGGGCGACGGAGCGGTGGACGAAATCATCGCGGCGCGGGAAAAGGGCGAGTTTAAGTCTTTCGAGGATTTCTGCCAGCGCGTGGACATGAAGGGCGTTAACAAGAAAGTCATCGAATCGCTGGTCAAAGCCGGCGCCTTCGATTTCTGCGGCAGTCCCGTGGAACGGACCCGCGCGGAAATCATCCATTCGATGGAAGCGGTCATGGAGAACTCGAGCAAGCTCCGCGCGGACCTGTCAATCGGGCAGGGATCGCTTTTTGGGATGGATGGAGGCGGGACATTGAGCGAGAATCCGGCGCCCCGGACGGGCGCGGCCCGGACCGCGGAATGGTCGGAACACGAACTGCTCTCAAACGAAAAGGAAGTGCTGGGCTTCTACCTGTCGGGCCATCCGCTTGCCAAGTACAAACGCGAAATCGCCTACTATTCGACCTGCCACCTCGCGCACCTTCCGCAGGAAGGCACTCCGACCATACGCGTCGCGGGCCTTATCGCCAACGTGCGGCGCCTCATCACCAAACAGCACAAGGCGCCCTATGCCCGCTTCAAGCTCGAAGACCTCGAGGGCGAAATCGACTGCATCCTCTTCCCCAAGAATTACGCCAATTTTTCGACGCTGGTAAACATGAACGACATGGTGGTGGTGACGGGCAGGCTGAACCGCGCGGGAGACGACGACTCGACGCAGGAAATGATCGTGGAAGACATCATCACGTTGGAGAAGGCGCGTTCCAAGATCATCAAGAAGATCGTTTTGAACGTCTCAACGACCGGCCTTGAGAACGATTTGATCCAGAAGCTGAAGAGGATTTTGGAGGCGAACCCGGGCTACTGCGAGGTGCAGTTCAATCTCGACACTCCGTCGCACGGCAAGGTCTCGATCGAACCGGAGATGAAGGTGAAGATCACGGACGTGTTCATGCAGGACATCAAGGATATCCTGGGCGGCGAGTCCTGGGAACTGGTTCCGCGGGCTTTAGACCCCGAAGCGACTAAGCCGCGCTGGAACGGACGTGGTGACTAAGCGCTTTGCGGATGGTTTTGAGGACGGTTTCCTTGCGGTACGGCTTGGAAATCATCGCTGTGGCCTGGCCGCAGGCGGCGTCTTCCCAATCCTTGCCTTTGGAAGCCCCTGTCACAAGCACGACGGGCAGGGTGGTATCCCAGTCCCGGAGCTCGTTCAGGAAGTCCAACCCGCTCATGCCCGGCATACAGACGTCCGATATGACCAGGTCCGCTTCCCAACGTTCCAGCATTTCCAGCGCTTCTTCGGCGGTCCCGGACGTCATGACTTGATACCCGCTGTGCTGGAGCATCACCCTCATGAGGTTTAACGCGTCCGAATCATCGTCGACAACCAGGATCTTATCCTTTTTATTCATCGTGTGCCCCCCGAAACACCGACGTAAACTGCAATGTCCGAAGTGTACCCCCTAAATCTCCCTTTGTCAAGGCATCTTAATGCAACATCCCGCTGAAAAAACACATAAATTTACAATCGAATCTTCGGATGAAGGCCAGAGACTGGATCTCTACTTAAAGGCCCAAATGCCTGATTTTTCCCGAAATCAACTTCAAAAATGGCTGAAAAATAAGCACGTTTTATTGGATGGGCGGCCGGCCAAGGGATCATTGATGATCAAGGCCGGTATGGAGCTCCAGGTCCGGATCCCCAAAGAGGAGGTCCGGCTGGTGGCGGAAGACATCCCCCTGGAAGTGCTATTTGAGGACCCTTACCTGATCCTCCTTAATAAGCCCGCCGGAATGGTCACGCACCCCTCCGCCGGGCACCATAAAGGCACTCTGGCTAACGCTTTGTGGCACCATTTGTCTAAAGACAGCTCCAAGGCTCCCAAGGCCATAAAATCCAAAGCTTCCACTCTGGATGATAAAAGCCGGCGGCCCGGCATCGTGCACCGGCTCGACCGCGATACCTCCGGGGTTCTGCTGGCGGCTAAAACGCTGAAGATTCAAGAAGCCCTGGCGTCACAGTTCCGAGTCCGGAACGTGAAGAAGACTTACCGCGCGATTGCCGTTGGGAAGATTGCTTACAATGAAGGCGAGATCGAAGGGGCGATCGGGAAGGATTTGGAATCGAGCCGGATGGCGGTCATTTCGACCGGGAAGTATTCCAAGACGGAGTTCAAGGTTTTAAGGCGCTTCCCGGGACATACGTACCTGGAAGTTTACCCGAAGACGGGACGCACCCATCAGATCCGCGTGCACCTGGCTAAAATCGGACACCCCGTGCTGGGCGACAATCTCTACGGCGGGCTGGATCCGGCGGGACCCCACTGCAAGCGCCACATGCTGCACGCCTATCAAATCGAGTTCACGCATCCCGTCACGAAAAAGCGCCTCCGTTTCGAGGCGCCCCTTCCCGCCGATTTTCTCGACGCTCTCCGCCGGCTGAAACGCTGACTTCGCGTTTCAAACTCCCATAAAACTTATAGTTTGAGCAGGTAAAGGAGGGTCCACTCCTTCTGCTGCCCTTCCCGGTGCACTCCGAAGAATCCCCCCAGGACTTCAAAGTCGCTCCAATCCTCCCGCTCGTTGCTCGAATAGGCCCAGAACGGCGCCACCCCTCGCGTCCGCGTTCCCGTCTCGATAGACTCGAGAGCGTAGTAGGGCGGGATGACTTTCACGTCCAACTCCTTCGTGCGGAAGCGCCAGAAAATCGGAACGATCACGTGCGAAGCCAGACCTTCCTTTTCTCGGCGGAAATAAAGCGGGAAGAAGTAGCGCACCTGGTCGTCCTTGGCTTTCCATTCCCAGTAGAGCGGGAAGAAAGCGCGGCTGGACCGTTCGGGGCCGGAACGCGACCAATAAAGAGGGAAGAGAGCGCGCGTCTTTTCTTCCGGATACGCCGCGTCCCTCCGGTAATAGGGCCCGATGAGCATGCTGCTGCGGTCCTTCGCGGAAGACGACCAGAATCCCGGCGCGATCACGCTTCGGGTCTGCTCCTCATCGTCGCGCGTCCGAACGTAGAGGGGAAAGAGAACCCACAGGCGGCTTTCGTCCCTGCGCGACTGCCAGTAGAACGGGAAGAAGATGTTGCGGCTTAAATCGTCGCCCGTTTCCCGCCAGAAAAGCGGCAGGAGCGTCCAGGCATGGTCTTCGCGGTGGCCGTGCCAGTATAGCGGGAAGAAAAACCGCTTGCCCCGGTTCTTCAGGGAGTTCTCGTTGCCGTAGTAGAGCAACAGCCAGGTCACGCGGTAGGTTTCTTTTCCCGTGTCCGCGTCCTTTTCCTCGCGGTGATAGTAGAGCGGGAACACGAGGTCGCGCTCCATCGCGGCGGTTTCCTTCCAATAATATGGGAAGATCGCGCCCGATATCCTGCGATTCGGGGGATCCTGCGGGTTTTCCACGTCGTATTTCCAGAGCGGGAACGGGACCGTCGGCATGGCGAAGCTTTTGCGGCGCTCGTTCCTTTCGTAGCCGAAGAGCGGATCGAAACGGTGCGAGAACGATTTCCGGTCGCGGTTCCAGGAGCCCATCAGCAGATAACGGGTTTTGAGCGACGGGTACCCTTCCTTATCTTTTTCCTTCTGGACGCGTCCGAGCAGAGGCAGGAGCCAGAGGTCGCTGCCGCGCTCCAGATGCCGGTAGAGGTAGAAAGGCAGGACGCGGTGAGAATCGGCCAGGAACGCCTTTTCGGCCGGCGGCGTGGAGAGGACCACATCCTCGTCGTGCGGGTCCCGCGGTTCGCTCGGAGAATCGAGCGGCGTGAAGGTCGCGCTGGAATATTCGACCGACTTCGTCACCGCCCAAAAAGGGAAGAATCCGGATTCTTTCAGGCGCTGGCCCGTGAAACGGTAGCCGAGCAGGACGGATTTGATCTTCCACGCGGGCCGCCTGAAGTTCGTGTAGAGCGGGAAGAGTACCGAATATTGCGTCCGGCCGCGGTCGTCCCAGAAATATGGAAACACCGCGCCTTGCGTGACGTCCCCGTTCCGCAGATAGTAGAGGACCGGCAGAAAAATACTGGCGCCGCGGTCCGTCGAGGATTTCCGGTAGAACGGCAGGAGCGTCACCGTGTCCTTGTTGGGCCGGTGGGTTTTCCAGAAGAGAAAGAGGAAGCTGAACGTATCCTTTTCGAGCGAATAACGCCTGTAAATCGGGAAGATGAACCGCCAGCGTTCCATTTTTCGCTCGCGGTTGAAATAGAACGGCAGGACAAACGAGAGGCGCTCTTCGGGGTCGCGCAAAAAGGCCGCGAGCGGCGGGATGATGGTCGCGCGCGAATCTTCCGAGGCGAAATCCCAGAACAGCGGAAATAATACTTTCTGCGTTTCGGTGATTTTACCCGTTTCGTCTCGGTCCGCCTTCCAGTAGTAGTTCAGGAAAAAGCCGCGGTGATGTTCGGGATCCCGGTCCCGGAAAAAAAACGGCGACAAAAACCGGACCCGGTCCCCGTCTCGCCGCCACGAGTAAAGCGGAAATATCCCGTGGCTGCGGGTGCGATTCTCGAAATCCGCCGAGATCGAAAAGATCCACGATTTGAACGCGTAGGAATCCGGCTCCTCGCGGTAATAGAGGAACGGGAAAAAAACGTCCGACTTTCCGCCCCAGGGATCGTGCTTGAAGAAGTTGAGCCCGGTGTGACCGTAGCGCGTCCCGTCCGCGTCGGTAAAGCGGCTCATCACCGGCGTGATCCATTTGCGATAGCCTTGCGGGTTCTCGAGGCCGAAATACAGCGGCAGGAGCATGTCCCAACGGCTCATCGTGACGGTTTCCGTGCTCGAATTCGGCCCCGGCCCGGGCCCCGATTCATCCTCATAGTAGAGCGTGCGGCCCCAGAAGATCGGGAAGAAACTGCGAAGCGAGGAACGGCGCGTCTGCCAGCGGAACCAGGGGATCGCGATCTGGATGTCGCGGAACGTTTCCTCGTCCTTGCGCGCGAAACGCCAATAGACGGGAAACACGACCTGGGCCTTCGAATCTTCCGCGCTGCGCCAGTAATAGGGAATGCCGAACCCCTGCGACAGCTTGTCGTCCTTGTAAGACCAGAAAAACGGAGAGTAAAAGGTCCGCGCGGCCTGGGTTTTATACCGGAGATAGAACGGCAGGAACAGGTCCCACGTTTTGGGAGAATCGCCGAGGGTCCGGTGCCTCCAATAGAGCGGCAGGAGGGTCCAGTCGTCGCGGCGCTCGTTTCTCTGGCGGAGATAGAGGGGCGACAGCGACAACCGCGAAGGGCCCGACTCCAGGTCGAAATAAACCGGGAACAGGACGCGCGTTTCGGCTTTCAGGGACTTCGAGTGATAGTAGGGCCCCCAGAGCGACTGGCTGCCCTGGTTGTCCTCCTGGTTGAAGTGGAACGGCAGGAATATGCGCAGGCTTTCGCCCGGCGCGGCGGAACGGTAGTAAAAAGGCGCCAGCAGGCGGAACTGCTGGTCGGGATCGTCGGCGCTCCAGTAAAGGAGCAGGGCCATCAGGAACCGGCTGTCTTTTTCCGGAAACGTTTCGTACCAAAAGAGCGGCGGCACTCGCACCGCTTTCGATTCCGATGATCGCGCAGCGGAATCGGGAACGTCATCGCGTTCGGCCGCCCCCGCTGCAACCGGTATCAGACACAGCAAAAAAATGAGGCTTTTTTTGATCAGACTTTGCCCTTAAAAATCGTCAGCAAGATCGAGAAGATGGAGAGGATGAGGGTGACGACGTAAATGCCGAGGACCGTTTCGCGGTGCGACCAGCCGTGCCGCAGCAGCTGATGGTGAAGGTGGTTCGCGTCCGCTTCGAAAATAGCGCCTCCGTTCCGCCATCGGCGGAGGATCGAGAACGCAACGTCCAGCACCGGCAGCGCCACGACCACGATCGGGATGATAAGCGAGAAAAAAGCGGTGGTTTTAAGCGTTCCCGTGACCGTGATGGTGCCGAGCATGAAGCCCAGGAAGAGCGCGCCGCCGTCGCCCATGAAAACCTTCGCGGGATTGAAGTTGAACCATAGAAATCCGATACAGCTCCCGCAGAGCGCCGCCGACAGCACGCCCGAAAGTTTGAGCTGTTTGGCAAAGACTGCGATCTGCGACTGCCCCTGCAGCACCGCCACGATCAGAAACGTTCCCGCCGCGATCGCGCAGATCCCGCCGGCCAGCCCGTCCAGACCATCGACCAGGTTTATGGTGTTCATGAAGCCGGTCAGCCAGAGCACCGTCACCGCCTGGCTCGCGATCAGAGGGAAACCGGTGTAGCTGTCGCTGAACGGCAGCGTGATGCCGGACAGCCTCACGCCGTAATCCATGGCGACGTAGCTGGCAATGATCATCAGCGGCAGTTTTACCTTCGCGGAGATGGGTTTTTTGTCGTCCTTCATCCCGAGGATCAGCACGAACAGCGCGCCGAACAGAATGCCCCAAAACTGCTCCAGCAGCGAAATCATGTTGCCGTTGGACGTGCGGTATTTGTAACCGAGAAGCTGCTCGAAGCGCGGGAAAAGAAAGTAGCAGGCGATGATGCCGGCAATGAACGAGAGCGCAATGCCCAGGCCGCCCCAGCGCGGCACCGGCGCCGCATGCACCTTGCGCGGATCCGGCTGGTCCAGCACGCCGAATTTTTGGGCTATTTTTATAGATAGGGGAACGAAGAGGAAACTGGACGCCAGGGCAACAAAGAACGCGGTGAGGTAGATGGTGATCATTCTGGAATAACTGCGGGGATCAATTCCAAATTTTTAAAAGCGCTCGCCCAACGGGCTCGCTCCGACAGTGCGCCTCGCGCGCACACCTCGGCTCCTTATCATTTTTGGAAGCGAGGCCACCTTTAGGTGGTCGCCGCGCACTGACGCTTTTAAAAATTTGCAATTGATCCCCTTCACTTGGTTCCAAACAATCGATCACCGGCATCTCCCAGGCCCGGAACGATGTAGCCGTGAGAGTTCAGTTTCGAATCGATGCCGGCAGTGTAAATTTTAACGTCGGGGTGGGCTTTCTGCACCGTCTTAATGCCTTCAGGCGCTGAGATCAGGGTCATGAGGGCGAGTTTTTTAACGCCGGTTTCTTTTAGAATGTGGATCGCCTTCACCGCGGAGTGGCCGGTGGCCAGCATGGGATCGGCGAGAATCACGAAGCGCTGCGCGATATCGCCCGGCAGTTTTTGATAATATTGCACCGCTTCCAAGGTAACCGGGTCGCGGTAAAGTCCGATATGTCCGACTTTTGCGCCGGGAACCAGCTTCAGAATCCCGCCGATCATCCCCAATCCTGCCCGCAGGATGGCCACCACCGCGAGCTTGCGTCCCGATATCACCCGCCCCTCAAACCCCGCCACGGGCGTCATGACTTTATACTTCTCGAGCGGCAGGTCGCGGGTGATTTCAAACGCCATCAGCGTTGAAATTTCATCCAGCAGGTCGCGAAAATCGCGCGAGGACGTGTTCTTGTCCCGCATCCAGGTCAGCTTGTGCTGGATGAGCGGATGGTTGACGACGTGCGCGCGGCTCATGATTTAAGATTCTCCGTTATTTGTGCGTGGCCAGCGGGAATTTATGGCAGAAGAGCGCGACTTCTTTCGATATCTTCGCGAGCTCTTTCTCGTTGGTCTTGTTCAGGATGGCGCGGTCGATCCAGTCGGCGATCTTCAGCATTTCTTTTTCCTTCATACCGCGCGACGTGATCGCGGGCGTGCCGATGCGGATGCCCGACGCCACGAAGGGTTTTTGCGGATCGTAGGGGATCGTATTTTTGTTGACGGTGATGCCGGCTTTATCCAGCGCTTCCTCCGCTTCCTTGCCCGTGAGGTTCTTGGGTTGAAGGTCCACGAGGAACAGATGGCAGTCCGTGCCGCCCGTCACAATGCGGAAACCTTTTTTCTCAAGCGCCGATGCGAAGACCTTGGCGTTCTTCATCACCTGCTGCTGATATTTTTTGAAGGAGGGCTTCAACGCTTCGCCGAGAGCCACCGCTTTTGCCGCGATCACGTGCATCAGGGGTCCGCCCTGCGTTCCGGGGAACACGAGCTTGTCCAGCGCCTGCGCGTACTGCGCTTTGCACATGATGATGCCGCCGCGCGGGCCGCGCAGCGTTTTGTGCGTGGTCGTGGTTACGAAATCCGCGTAGGGCACGGGCGAGGGATAGATTCCCGCCGCCACCAAGCCGGCGTAATGCGCGATGTCCGCCATGAAGATGGCTCCCACCTTGTTGCAGATCTCGCGGAAGCGCTTCCAATCAAACTGTCTTGAGTAAGCCGAGGCGCCCACGCAAATGAGCTTCGGCTTATGTTCCATGGCAAGCCGCTCCGCTTCATCATAGTCCACGAGCTCGTCATCTTTTTTCACCGTGAAGCCCACGACTTTGAAATATTTTCCCGAGAAGTTCATCGGATGGCCATGCGACAAGTGTCCGCCGTGGGGCAAGTGCAGCCCCATGATGGTGTCGCCGAGCTGCAAAACCGAAAGATAAACCGCGATGTTGGCCTGCGTGCCCGAATGGGCCTGGACGTTGGCGTGTTCCGCGCCGAAAAGCTTCTTGGTGCGGTCAATCGCCAGGTTTTCGACGACGTCCACCCACTCGCAGCCGCCATAGTAACGCTTGCCGGGCAGCCCTTCCGCGTACTTGTTGGTCAGCACGGAGCCCTGCGCTTCCAGCACCGCCTGCGACACGTAATTCTCCGATGCGATCAGCTCCAGCTTCTCGATCTGCCGCGTCACCTCGCCGGTGATGGCCTTGTAAACTTCCTTATCCTGCGATTTCAGTATTTTCAACATGATGTCTTCCTTTCGAATCTTATCATCGGACAGAAGTATTAAATTTCAAACACGCAAGCCCGGCGGGTTTGCTCCGACAGCTCGCGCGGCACGCATATTGCCCGCGAGCTGACGGGTCTTGAAATTTAATACTTCGTCCGATGTCTAAGTTCTATAATCAGCATTAATCTTTACGTAATCGATTGAAAAGTCGCAGGTGACGTAGCGCGCTTGGCCCTTCCCCTGGTGAAGATCGACCGTGATGGGAACGATCTTCGCCGACAAAATTTTCCGCGCTTTCGCTTCCGAGAAGGGGCGCGCGCCGCCGAATTTGCAGACGCAGAGTTTTCCAAAGCGCACCTCGGCTCTGTTCGGGTCAAACTGCGCGCCGGAACGGCCCGCCGCGGCTAAAATTCTCCCCCAGTTGGCGTCGCGGCCGAACACCGCGGTCTTGACCAGCGGCGAGGTAGCGATGGTGAACGCGATCTTACGCGCGTCGGCGTCATTTTTCACGCCTTTAACGTCGATATCAATGCGCGAAGTCGCGCCTTCGCCATCCGCCGCGATTTGCTCGGCCAAAGACCGCGACACGCGGGTTAACTCCTGCTCAAATTTTGCCAGATCGCTCCGCCCTTTAAGAATCGCTCCCGACCTCCCGTTGGCTAAAAAGAAAACCGTGTCGTTGGTCGAGGTGTCGCCGTCCACGGAAAGCTGGTTGAAGCTGTGGTCCGCCGCGCGCTTTAGCATGGAGCGCATGGCGGCGGGAGCGATGAGTGCGTCGGTAAAAATAAACGAGAGCATCGTCGCCATATTGGGGTGGATCATCCCGGCGCCCTTGGCGCAGCCCCATATCGTCACCTGTTCCCCGCCCAGATTGATTGTTGTTCCGGCCACTTTAGGCCGCGTATCCGTCGTCATGATGGCCCGCGCCGCGCGCACCGGATCGAAATCCGTGAATTGGCGCGCATCGGTGGAAATTTTACGAATCGCGGTCTTCAGTTTGGGCAGGGGCAGAAACTTTCCGATCACCCCCGTCGAAGCGTTCAGCGTCTCGCTTTCGGGAACGCCCATCGCCTGCGCGGCGAAGCGAGAAATTTCCTTCGCGTCCTTCATTCCCCGCGCGCCCGTGCAGGCGTTGGCGCAGCCGGAGTTGGCGACGATCATCCGCGCGCGCCCAGAGCGAATCACTTTGGAGCTCAGCAGCACCGGCGCCGCCTTGACGACGTTGGTCGTAAAGACCGCCGCGGCCGAGCAGGGAACGTCCGATATGAAAATGGCGGTATCGAGCCGTCCCGCGGAGGGATAAAGACCGGCGCGCGCCGAAAATGCGCGAAAGCCGATCGGAAGGAGGTAGGGAGATTTCTCTTTCAAAGAACCGCCGCGTTATCTCCGGCGGTGTCTTTTTTTCTGGCGGCGGCAGGACGTGCAGCGTTTGGGAGACGTCAGCCCGCGCATCTTGTAAAATTTCTGTTCCCCTGTCTCAAAAAGAAAAGGCTTCCTGCATTCCACGCACATCAACTCGACGCCGTCCGCCGTCTGCGTCCCGCCCGCCGATCCGGACCTGGATCCGGACCCGTTTCCGTTCTTTCCTTTTCCGAACAACTTCCCGATAAACTCCATGATTCCCATGATCGCTCTCCTTTTGCAGAGCAAAAGGACGGCTGATAACGCAGCGCTCTGCCCGTCCCTTTCTCGTTCTTTTCTTGTCGGCGAAGCCGATTACTTTCGCGCTATTCCAAGCCGCAGATTTCGCTGAGCCCGAACATCAGGTTCATGTTCTGCACGGCCTGGCTGGATGCCCCCTTGGCCAAATTATCCAGCGCTCCGAGCGCGACGACCCGCCCATTTCTTTCGTCAACTTTGACGCCCATCTGACAAAAATTCGTGTGATTTACGGCTTTCAGCTCCGGAAACTGCCCCTCGGGCAGAACGGCAACAAACGGTTCATCCGCATAAAACTTCTGATAAACCTCGAGCACCTGCCTCGTGGTCATTTTCTTTTTCAAAGTGGCATAGACCGCGGCCAGAATGCCCCGGAAGACGGGCAGAAGGTGCGGCACAAACGTGATGGAGGGCGCGCCCCTTCCGGCCACCGTGATTTCCTGCTCGATTTCGGGCATGTGCCGGTGGTGGGCCACCGCGTAAGCGGAAAAATTGTCGCCGGCCTCGGTGAATAGGTATTTGGGCTCAAGCTTTTTACCCGCGCCGGAAACGCCGGACTTGGCGTCGATCACGATGCTTTTTGGATCAATAAGCCCCGCCGACATCAACGGCAGCGTGGTCAAAATCGAAGTGGTGGCGTAACAGCCGGGATTCGCGATGAGCCGGGCGCCGGCAATCTTTGACCGGTATTTTTCCGGCAGGCCGTAAACGGCCTCTTTCAAAAGCTCGGGATGCGGATGCGGCAGGCCGTACCATTTCTGATAGGTCGCGGCAGATTTCAGTCGATAGTCTGCCGACAGATCGATCACTTTTACGCCCCGATCCAAAAATTGTTTTGCGGTCCGGGCGGATGCGCCGTGCGGCAGGCAGGTGAACGCCACGTCGGTATCTTTGGAAATCTTTTTGGGATCGCACTTTTCGAGGATGATCGGCTTCCGCGTCTTGGACGCGAGCTGAGGCTGCGCGGACGTAAGCGGTTTGCCCGGCGAAGATTCCGACGTGCAATGCGTCACTTCGACCTCCGGATGGGCAAAAAGCCACTTCAGGAGCTCTCCTCCCGTGTAACCCGTCGCGCCAATCACCGCCGCCCTGATCATTTCAATATCACCGTGAATTCGCCCAGCACTTTGCCCGATTTCAATTTTTCAATCACTTCAGCCAGCGTCCCTTCATAATACTCTTCAAATTTTTTGGTCATCTCGCGGCCGATCCAGCAAATCGTGCTTTCATCCAGAACTTCCCGCGCCGCTTCCAAAGTTTTGATGATGCGGTGCGGCGATTCAAAAAACAGGATGGCCCGCGATCCCTCCGCGGCCTGCTTCAGCTCTTTTTTGAGCTTCCCTTTCTTGCGGTGGAGAAAGCCGAGATAGACGTAGCCATCTTCCAATGCGCCCGCGACGGAAACCGCGGTGCTGACCGCGGAAACGCCCGGGATCGGAACGACTTCGAACCCGCGCGCCCGAGCCGCGTCCACCAGCCAGGCGCCCGGATCCGAAACCCCCGGCGTGCCGGCGTCAGTGACCAGCGCCAGGTTTTCGCCCCGCGCCAGAAAATCCAAAACTCTTTGCGCGTCGCGTTTTTCTTTCGGGCCCGATATGGTAAAGAGCGGTTTTTGAATCCCAAAATGCGACAACAGCTTCAAAGTCTGCCGCGGGTCCTCGCAAACGATGCGGTCCGAGCTCCTCAGCACTTCCGCCGCCCGGAACGTAAGGTCGCCCAGGTTTCCGATGGGCGTGCCCACCACGCGCAGCGCGCCCTTCACGCTCTAACGCCCGGCCGGCTTCGCTTCGAGTCCGCTCCCGCCGTTGGTCGACTTCAGCGCGCGGATGAACGCGTCCACGACTTTGGTGTCAAACTGCGATCCCGCGCATTTTTTCAACTCTTCGATGGCCTGGTCCTTCATTAAAGCTTTGCGGTACGGCCGGTCCGACGTCATGGCGTGATAAGCGTTCACCACCGCGATAATGCGCGAACCGAGCGGAATTTCCTCGCCTTTCAGGCCCGCGGGATAGCCCTTGCCGTCCCAGCGCTCCTGGTGATACAAAATCATGGGCGTGATGGGCAGCAGAAAATTGATCTTCGAAACCAGTTTATGGCCGATCTCGGGGTGTTTCTTCACCTGCTCGAACTCCTCGTCGCTCAGCTTGCCCGGCTTGCGCAGGATGGCGTCGTCGATGCCGATCTTGCCCACTCCGTAAACGATCGAAGCAAACTCGATGTGCCGGACAATGCTCTCCGGCAAGTTCAGCTCGCGGGCCGTCAGCTTCGCGTACTCGCGCATTTTGCGGTGCGCGTCGGGCGCGGGCGCGACGTTTTCCTTGAACTCGAGCGCGCGGGAAAGCGCCTCCACGACTTCGACGTAGAACCCTTCGAGGTCCCGGTACCGCTGGAAATTCTCAAGCATCATCGCGGTCTGGTCGCCGAAGACGATCAAAAGCTGGACCGCCCGGTCATCGAACTCCTGGCGCGCCGTGAGCGAGCCCACATTCAGCACGCCGATCACCTTGTTGCGCACCTTGAGGGGCACGGAGACGAACGATTTGAACGGGATGTTTCCCTTCGCTCCGTTGATGAAGCGGGGGTCCGTGTCCACATCGTCGATGGTGAGCCACTTGCCCGTATCGAACACGCGGCCGATCACGCCTTCTCCGAGCTTCACCTTCGCGTCGTGCTGCGATTCGCCGACGCCCTTGAGCGCGGCCACCGCCAGCTCTCCGCTCTGCTTTTCCACGATGAGCAGCGATCCCACGGGACATTTCAGCATCTGGCAGGCGGAGTCGAGCATCAGCCTTAACACGTCCGGATCTTTCTCGTGCGAGACGTTTTCCAGCGCCACCTGGTGGATCTTCGCGATATTCGCGATGAAATTGTCGAGCGCGTAAAATTCGTTCTGGAACTGCCGGCGCATGTCCTCCGCGCGCTTCAGGGCAAACGTCTCCACATGCTTGCGCTTGGACAAGATGCGCAGAAAATAAATCCAGCTGACAACGAGGAGGAAAGCGAGGATTCCGGCGGCGGTTAAGGATATTCCCATTAACATAAAATTGATGTGTGAATGCTGTGAATCATATTAAAAACCCAGTTTGAAGTCAAAAACGCTCATGGTTCGGTTTTCAAGATCAAAAGCTCGAACGGTTTCATCTCAAAATCGATGGTTTCGTGCGCCGGAATCGACTCGCTGCGCAGGCGCTCGCCGTCCGCGGCGAAGTGGTTCAAAGTCCACTCTCCGCGGGGATCCGGAACGGGAAGCTTGAGTTTCAGCCGCGCCTCACCTACCGCCAGGGCCGCGGTCCGTTTCCGGTTGGCCGTGACGTAAACCGGGGCCGGCGCCTGGATCGCGCCGCCGATCAGTTTCGACAGGAAAAAGCCCGCCCCCAGCTTCAGGAAATTGCCGTTGACCAGATAGTGTCCTCCCGATTTGAAGATCAGCCCCAGCGTCGCCCCGTCATAAACTTCCGACAGGATCACGTCCGCGCCGAAATTTTTTGCCTGGATGGTCCGGATGCGCGTCATGCCCCGCCCCTCGGCGCCGCGCCCCAGCCCCCAATCGAACGGTATCATCTTGATCATGACGTTTTCGGGCAGGCCGGAGATCCAGCCGCCCTCCGCGTTGGGCAGATGGAACATTTCCCGCACCCTCGCCCAGGCCCCCGCGTTGGTAATCTCGCCCATGGGATGCAGGATCACCGTTCCGTAAAAGTGGCTGCGCGGCGTGTCCATCAAATCGACGATGGAATCGAAAAACGGCGCGTCGGCCAGCCAGTCTTCCCCGTTCACGACGTAGTAAAGGTCGGCCTTCTCCAGCATCTTCCCGAACGTGACGCGGACTTCGTAGCCGTTGGCCTGGAGCGCGTTCATGATCGGGTCGATGTACTCGGAGATCAGCGGCTCGGGCCTTTCTTTTTTTGCGCCCATCACCAGATTCGCGATCTTCCGCCCCGCCGGCGAAACGTTCTGCGAATAACCGTAAAACTCGTCGATATCGCCTTTGAGGCCGCTGAAATTCAAATGGTTGTAGTCGTCGGCACGCCCGACCAGACCGTGCGGCGCGTACTGCGCGACCCGGAACAGCACGAGGTTGCGCCAGGACGGATGCTCGAAGCCGAGGTCGTACCAGACCTCCTCCTGCAGCGTCGCGGCCCAGGCGAACATCAGGTTCGCGTAACCGATCGAATGGTCATCGCGTCCGAGCCTCGCGGGGTCGGAAAGGTCGGCTTCGGCGACCGTGATCCGCTGGGCGAAGGCGCGGAGCGAATCCTCGTCAAACTCCGGCGACGCCGCGTAGCGGTCGAAATAGGGCGGCGCAGCAACCAGGTTCAGCGCGCGCCGCGCGTTCCGAAAACTGCCCAGCGCGACCGGCATGTACTCCGGCGGATAACAAGTGAACGAGACTTCGCCGGACCGGTATTGGCTCATGAGCCCGAAAATCACGTCATCGATGTGGTTGACGCTGGGCCGCGCCACATCCTGCGGCAGATCCTCCGCCCCGACCAGCCGCGCCAGATTGGACAGGTCCAGAGTGAACCCGACTTTGGGAGCGCCCTTGGTTTTGGCGAGGCGGCTCCAGGCCGCCGACATCCCCAGCAGGGCGTCGCCGCCCGAAGGCCATCCGAGCTGGTTGAGCGAAACAGAACTGAAATAATACGTGCCGGTGGAGTCCACGATTTCAAGATCGATCCCGGAATAACCGGCGTCATGGACCGACTCAAAATATTCCTGACGGCTTTTCAAATCCAGATGGCTCGCGATGGATTCCTTCAAAATCAGCTGAGGAGTTTTGCGGACGACAACTTTGGGCGCTTTTTTGGCGGATGCGGCGGAATGAACGGCGCCGGGAACCAGCGCCAGGGCGAACGCAAAAAGAATAGCTCTCATCGCGAGGCTATTCTAACAAATGGACTTTATCGTTGATAGACGGGGATGGGAATGCCGCCCTTGGCGTCATCGAGCAGGAACTCGATGGAGGCGGCGGTGCCGACCAGCTTGCCCATCACCATGAGGTGCGCCCAGGTGGGAGAACAGCCGCGGATCTGCACGGGTTTGTCTTTGTAGGAAGAGACGTCCCAGGCGGAAACCTTCGCCCTGACGTCCTGCACGGAAGCTTTGACGGGAAAAATGTCGTTGAGGTCGACGATTAACTTATCTGAGGTATCATTCATAATGGTTTGATAAATTTTAGCTGCTTCATCCCCCGGCAATCCACAGGTACATCCATATAGCCAGGGGACAGGGAATCCTACACGCTGAACGATTCCCCGCAAGAACACGATACTGAGGCATTCGGATTCTTCACTTTGAAGCCGGACTTCATGAGGCTTTCTTCGTAATCGAGGACGGAGCCGGCGATGTAGAGGAGCGTCCGCGGATCGACCGCGACCTTCACGCCGTTCTCTTCAAACACTTTGTCCTTGGCGCCGATCTGATCGGCGAATCCGAACTGATAGCTGAGCCCCGAACAGCCTCCGCCCACGACGGAAATGCGCAGCGCCATGTCAGCCTTGCCCTGTTTCTGGGCAATCTGCTTCACTTTATTCGCTGCTTTTTCCGATACGTTCAGGAGGGCCATAAAAGTTTTAGATCTCTACGGAATTGCCGCAGCCGCAGCTTTTCTTGACGTTGGGGTTCTGGATCGCGAAGCCTTCGCCGCCGAAATCTTCCTTGTAATCGATGACGCTGCCCTTCAGCATCTCGGCGCTCTTGGTGTCGATAATGACATCGATGCCGTCGAAATGATAGGCCTGGTCGCCGTCTTTCCTGTTGTCGTAGGTAAAGCCATACTGGTAGCCCGAGCATCCGCCTGATTCCAGAAGAATGCGGAGCGACTTTCCGGCCGCGTTGGGATCGCTGGCGGAGAGCGACTTGATCTTCGCGATCGCGTTGGCGGTCAAAGTAACTGAAGGGGTCTGATTAACGGTGGTTTCCATGGTAAATCCTCCTTAAACTATCATTTGTAAATTGGATGCTTTTTATTCGTTTTCGTTTCGCGCCAAAAGCTCTTTATCTTCGTGCTCTTTATTATCGTGCAGTACTTTTTCGCCGATCTTTTCCTTGCCGTGTTTCTTGAAGTAATCTCCGACGGCGGCTTTAATGGCGTCTTCGGCCAAAACGGAGCAGTGCATCTTGATCGCCGGCAGGCCGCCCAAAGCCTCGGCGACTTCCTCGTTTTTCATAGCGAGAGCTTCGTCAATGGACTTACCTTTGATAAGCTCGGTGGCAATGGAGCTGGTGGCGATGGCGGTGGTGCAGCCGAAAGTCTTGAACTTGGCTTCTTTGATGACGTTTTTGCCGCCTTCGGCAACTACCTTAATGTAAATCCGGACGATATCCCCGCAGGAAGGATGCCCCACGGTTCCCACGCCATCCGCGTTGGGGATCTCGCCCACGTTCCGCGGATTCATGAAGTGTTCGACAATCTTGGGATTGTATTGGGTCACGGGATACTTCTATTATAACGAATGTTGACTTTTTTATCAAGGTTTGGCCCGAAGGTGAATATGCTAAAATCCTGCTGTGTTTCCAATACTAATTCACGTTGGCCCCCTGACTTTGCACACCTATGGACTACTGATTGCCCTGGCGGTAATCGTGGGCACTCAATTGATGCTGGCTTGGGGCCGGCGGAACGGGATGGCGGGGTCCGAAGCGCAGGATCGCTTCTATTCTTTGACGTTCCACACGCTGATCGGCGGACTCATCGGGGCGCGGGCGTTTTACGTCGTCACATTTTGGGAAGAGTTTTCCGGAAACTGGACCGGGATTTTCAAAGTCTGGGAAGGCGGGCTGGTTTTTTACGGCGGGCTCGTCGGAGGCGCGATCGGTTTCATTCTCTGGAAGAAACGCAGCCCGGAAATCCCCTGGCTGCGCGTCGCGGACGCGGCGGGACCCGCCCTGGTCGCGGGCCACGCGCTCGGGCGCCTCGGCTGCTTCTTTGCAGGATGCTGCTATGGCCTCCCGACGAACGTTCCCTGGGCCGTCACCTTTACAAGGCCCGAAGCCCTGGCTCCCCTGGGCACCCCCCTCCATCCGACCCAGCTCTATGAATTTGCGTTCCTAGCCGCGCTCGGAGCCTACCTTTGGGTCCGTAACATTCGCCCCCACCGGGACGGGACTGTTTTCGCCGACTATCTGACGATTTACCCCGTCGGACGGTTTTTCATCGAGCATTTCCGGGCCGACCCTGCCCTGGCCGCCGGCCTGACCTCGGGACAAATCGCCAGTTTAGCCCTTTTTGGCTTGTCTTTTCTCCTCCGTTTCTCGATTTTTCGCCCAAAAACACGTTGATCGAATTATTTTTATCTGTTAAACTTTACAGATGGTGACCCGGTCGCTGGCCCCGGAACTGTACCTGAGCGCCGAAGGCGCCCGTGACGCCCATTGGATGCGGGTCATGCAGCAGCAGGACCGCCGGCCCGTCTCAACCAATCACACTCTCCCTAAAATCACCCTGGTCGTCGGCCCCTCCCCTTTCACCATGCCCCGCGGCTGGGAGTTCTTCCTCTGCGCCCCCTACGAGGGCATTTCCTATATAAGCACCGTTCTTTATAACGCCGGATACCCCGTGCGCATCGTGGACGTGCGCTACGTCCTGGACCCCATGGGCCAGGCCTACCGCGAAATCATGGAGGGCACGGACGTTCTGGGAATCGCCACTTTCGAAGACAATTTTCCGTTCGTCCGCGAGCTGATCGATAAAGTCAAAGACAGCCGGCCCGACATGCCGGTGATCTGCGGCGGATCGCTCGTGACCTCCGTCCCCGACGTTTTCATCAAGCATACCCGCATGGATATCGGCGTGATCTCGGAAGGCGAACTCACGATTTTGGAGTTGATGGACAGTTTCGTGCGCGGCGAGTGGAAGAACGAGCTCAAAGACATCCACGGGATCATCTACCGCACCGAGCAGGGCCAGGTCATCCGAACTCAGGCGCGCGGCCAGATGAAAAATCTCGACTACCTCCCCAAGATGCGGCTGGAACTCTGGCCTCAAACGCACAGCAAGATGGGCCTGCAGCCGCAAATCATTTCTTCCTACAGCCGCGGCTGCAAGATGGACTGCTCTTTCTGTTATCGCACGACTCCGGTGGAAAGCGTGAAGTCCCCGGAAAAACTGGACGAGGAGCTGCGCTGGCTGAAGTCCCGATACAACACCGAATTTATTTTCTTCGTGGACCTGACCTTCAACGCTTTCAAGCCGCACACCATGAAGATTCTGGAAGTTATCAAGAGCCACAAGATCAAATGGACATGTTTGACGCGATGCTCGAACGTTGACAAGGAGCAGCTGGACGCGATGCGCGAAGCGGGCTGCGACATCGCGCTATACGGCGTGGAATCGCTGGGCTCCTCCGCCTTGAAAGAAGCGCGCAAGCCCACGACCGAGAATATCAGCGTGCGTGCGATGCAAAAAACTTTTGAAGCGGGCGTCCGGTTTGGCGCGCTCACCATCGTCGGGTTGCCCGGCGAAACCGAAGAGAGCCTGAACCACATGGCGGAATGGACCGAAGAATTTAATCACGTCACGCGCGTCAAATATTTGTCGCTCATGCCCGGCACGACGCTCTACAAACAGGGTCTGGATACCGGACTGATCAAAAGCGAAGTTGATCACCTGAACTGGCTTTCGATCGAAGAGGCGCTGGTTGAGGACGAGTTCATCAACATTTCAGGCCTGCCGGAAAAAGTCATCCGCAAAACCTACGAGCGGATTTACAATTCCTATCAGCCGGGCCCCGTGATGAATTTCAAACATTTCCCGGAACATTTCAAATATTATCACCCCAATAAAAACAGCGGCCAGCCGCGGTCGACCGTTTATTCCGGCGAGGGATGGCGCAGCAAATTCAGTTCGGCGGGACCGTATCTGGTTCCGGGCAGCAGCCGGTACACGCTCGACAAGGTCGGCGCTCCGGGCATGGCCGAAAAAGGCGCCTCGCTCCTCGAGTGCGGCGCCAAAAAAATGGAGGGCGCTTCCGTAACAGCCGGCACCACACCCGCGTAAATTGCAGAGCCAGAATGTCCAGCCTCAAAGGCAAGAAAACCCATCAATCCCTGAAGGATTCATTTAATAAAGAAGCAGCGGCAGCGCTGCGATACCTTTATTTCGCCAAACTGGCCGAAATCGAAGGATTGACCGCCGTCGCCGATGTGTTCCGCAAATTCGCGCAGGGCGCCGAATGCAGCGCGCACGGCAGCCTCGACTTTCTGAAACCCGCGGGCGATCCCGAAACGGATTTTGGTCTGACCGACACGGAAAGCAATTTGGAATCCGCTTTGCTGGCCGAAGCGCGCGTCTCCGCCCAGGATTATCCCGCGATGGCGCTGACCGCGCGACGCGAAGGTTTTTCCGATATCGCCAGCTGGTTCGAAACGCTGGCGAAGCTCAAAAAAGCCCACCATGATGAGCTCACTCAAACCTCGAAAAAGGTGAAAGGCAAAAAATGACCCGCGCGGCGGCCTACAACGCTTCCAGCATCGCGGTCCTTTCGGGTCTCGAAGCGGTGCGCAAGAATCCCGGCATGTACGTCGGGTCCACCGGCGCGGAAGGCCTGCACCAGCTCGCCTACGAAGTTCTCTATAACTCCATCGATGAATTTTTAGCCGGACATTCCTCCAACATCACGCTTACTTTGGAAAAAGACGGCTCTTGCGTGGTGGAAGATGACGGCCGCGGCATTCCCGTGGAGACGCATCCCGCGGCGAAGCGCCCGGCGAGCGAAGTCGTGTTCACCACGCTCCACTCCGGCGGGAAGTTCGCGCCGGGGTCGTACCGGCGGAGCGCGGGCATCCACGGCGTCGGCCTCGCCTGCGTGAACGCGCTCTCCAAATGGGTGGAGATGGAAGTCTGGCGCGGCGGGAAGCATTACCGCCAGCGCTTTGTGAACGGCAAGCCGTCGAAGCTGGAAGCCCTGGGATCCGCGAAGAAAACCGGCACGCGCGTTTCCTTCCTGCCTGATCCGGCGATCTTCAAAGAAACCAAAACGTTTTCTTATGACACGCTTCGAGACCGGCTTGAAGAGATGGCGTTCCTGCACAAAGGAATTTCCATCCGCTTTGAAGACAAGCGCTCCAAGAAGTTAGAAAGTTCCCGTTCAGAAAGCTTTCATTTTGATGGCGGCATCTCCGGATATGTGTCGAAACTAGCCCGCTCCCGCACGCCCATCCATGAAAATCCAATTTCCATTGAACGGCGGGAGAAAAAAATCGAATTTGAGCTGGCCCTGCAATGGACCGGCGACTATCAGGAAAATATTTTGAGCTACGTGAACAGCGTCCACACGGTTTACGGCGGGACGCACGTCACTGGCCTCAAGTCAGCCCTGATGCAGTCGGTTAACGCTTACGCGCAGGAGATGAAGCTGCTCAAGATCAATGAGTCGGAAAAGATCGCGGCTTTTGATGTGTTGGAAGGACTGACCTGCGTTCTTTCCGTCCGCATGGACGAGCCGATTTTTGAAGGACAGACCAAAAAGCGGCTGATGAACCCCGAAGCGCAAGGTTTCGTGGAGAAAGCGGTGCTGGCGGAGCTGAAACAGATTTTTAAGCGCGACTCGAAGCTTGCGTCGCGGATCGTTCACCGCGCGCTCGACGCGACCCGCGCGCGGCTGGCGGCGCGGCGCGCAAGCGAGGAAGCGCATTTTCAGGACGGCGGCGCGCTGAAAATTTCGGAAGAGGTTTACAAAAAACAGTTTGGCGCGCGCTCGCGCAACTGGCACGAATCGGCGGCCTGGATCACCGATCAGGAACTCCTCTCCGGACATGTTGAGCACCTGAAATTGGGCAAAGACGCGCGCATGCTGGACGTTTGCTGCGGCAGCGGAGTGGTGGGCGCATCGTTCAAAGGAAAGGTTGGACGAATCGACGGCCTCGACCTGACGCCAGAGATGATCGCTCTTGCCAAAACCCGCCTCGACGAAGTGCATCAGGGAACCATTTACAATCTTCCTTTTAAGGACGGCTCGTACGATGCGGTGGTCACGCGGGAAGTTTTGCATCTGCTGCCATCCCCAGAAAAACCCGTTTCCGAAATTTTCCGCGTGCTGCGGCCCGGCGGACAGTTCATCGTGGGCCACATTCTCCCGTTCGGCGCGGAAGATGCGGCCTGGATGTACCGGATTTTCAAGAAAAAGCAGCCGCTGACCTTCACGATGTTTCAGGAAGAAGATTTCCGCAAGCTTTTGCTCGAAGCCGGCTTTGTGGATATAAAAATGACGGAACGCCACCGCTGGGAATCGATCGACGTCTGGATCGACAGCTACGAAACCACGAGCCTGCACCGCCACGAAATCCGCGAACTGTTTTACAACGCGCCCCAGGAAGCCAAAGCCGTCCACCCGTTCGAGATCCTGCCTTCGGGCGAAATCCGCGATCTCTGGCGCTGGTGCATTTTCTCGGCGCGCAAGCCCGGCCGTTGATGCCCGGCGACCCGATCTTCATCATCGGGACGGAGCGCTCGGGCTCAAACCTCCTCCGCCTCCTCCTGAACGCCCACTCCGACATCTCCGTTCCCCACCCTCCCCACATCATCCGCTACTTCGCCGAGCTTGAAGCTTCTTACGGCGATTTAAATCAGGAATCCAATTTCCGCCGCCTGATCCGCGACGTTTTATCGTTGATCAAAACCCACATTTATCCCTGGGAAATCGAAGTGGACGGCGAGGCGCTGTTCCGCGAAGCGCAGCCGCGCGATCTTTTTGGAATCTACTACGGCGTTTACAATCAATATCTCCGCTACGCGGGCAAGAAGCGCTGGGCCTGCAAGAGCACGTTCATGATCCATCACGCGGAGCGCGTCCGGAAAACTTTTCCCGCCGCGCGGTTCCTCTGGCTCGTGCGCGACCCTCGCGACGTCGCCGCGTCCTCGCAACGCTCCGTCTTCAACCCGTTCCACCCTTATTTAACCGCCGCGCTTTGGTCGAAACAGCAAGCCGAGGGCTTTCGCCTGATGGAATCGCTGCCCAAGGAAAGCTTGATGCTCATAAAATACGAGGATTTGATCGGCTCTCCCGAAAAAACTCTGCGCCAACTCTGCGAATTCCTAAATGAGCCGTACGAACCCGCAATGCTGGAGTATCACCAGGGAGATGCCGCCAAAAAAAGCAGCGGCCTCTCCGAATCCTGGAAAAATGCCGCCTCCCCGATCCTCACCAATAACAAAAACAAATTTAAGAAGCATCTATCGGTGCGGGATATCAGGCAAGTGGAACAGGCAGCGGGCGGCATGATGGAAAAACTGGGATACGCACTGGAGTTTCCGCAAAATATATCGGGCGAACCGTCATCCGCCGAAAAACTGATGTTTTCAATTCAGGACAAACTAATGAGCGCCGGAATGGAATGGCATTCACTGCTGCACGATAAAAACCACTGGCTGCGCTGGAAAAGAGCGCTCGTCATGAAGAGGATCGGATGGGCCTGCAAAATCTAAGCCGCGAGCCGGGCGTTCCCAATTTTTTTAGCAGCGTCAAAAATATTCTGATCGTCGCTTCCAGCTCGCGCGGCGGCTCCAGTTTCTTCGCCGAAATCTTGAAGCGGTCCCCAGAGTTACTCCACTTCCAAGGTGAGATCAATCCTTTCCTGAACCTTGCCGGCCTTTCCCGCACAAATTCCGATCAACTGACGGAGGCGGACGCCGCCAGACCAGACGGCACCGGAATCGAAAAACTTTCTATTTTGGAGCGCCAGATGGCATTCGAAGCCGGCGCCCCATTGCCCGGCCCGCTCAGCACGGAAAATCTGGGGAAGTTTAAGCGCGATTTGGCCTGGCGGCTATCCATCCAATGGCCTGACATTATATTTTCCGCCGAAAAAATCAATCAATGCGTTGAAAAAGCAAAAGATTCATCCGCGTTCTCCGCAATCTTTCTGAAAGAGATGCATGTCCGGTATCCCAAAATTAATCCTTATTATTACGATATCGATCGGAGCCTGATCGAAAAGCATTTCCCCGAAGTAAAACCCAATTTCGGTCCACCGTCACTCGCGATCACGGAAGAGCCGCCGTTTATTCTTGCGGTCCCCTGGCGGACGGCAACGCGCGATGATTTACAGCGCAAAACGCTGGTGATCAAGACGCCGAGCAACGCCTATCGTCTGCCATTTTTGCGCAAACTTTTTCCCAATGCGAAGTTCCGCATTCTGCATTTGACGCGCAATCCCGCCGCCGCGATCAACGGACTTTACGACGGCTGGCGCCATCACGGATTTTTCTCGCGCCGTGTGGAGCAAACGCTGGCCATTGCGGGTTATTCCGATCATTTTCCGGATTGGGCGCAGCATTGGTGGAAATTCGATCTTCCGCCCGGCTGGGAGGCGTTCAGCCAGGCCCCGCTCGAGCAGGTCTGCGGCTTCCAGTGGCGCTCCGCCCATAAAGCCATCCTCAATTTTATCGATAAGGAAAAGCCCGAAACATTCAAGCTGCGCTTTGAAGATATTTTGGAAGGCGGAGAAAAGCGGAAGAAATGTTTTCAGGATTTTGCGAAATGGCTGGGTGTTGACGGCGAGACATTTACCGCGAATGAGACAGAAATCGGGCCGGTGATGGCCACCGCGCAGCCCGAGAAACGCCGTTGGGTGCAGAAGATCGCGATCTTGGAGCCCGTTTTATCGGATTCTAAAATTCAAGAGACCGCCGCGAAGCTGGGATACGAAGAGGACCGGGGAAATTGGTTGTGATTAGACGGTTCCGACTGCAATGCCAAACAGCATGCGGTCGATGACGTGTCCGGCGGAATCGGTCTTCACTGCATGGTGCCGCGCAAACGCAACTGATGCATTTTTATAAACGGCCTGAATCTCATCCTGATTTTTCTTCGAAATCGCGCCGTTATCCGCCCAGACGTTGACGTTCTCCTCGGAAATGAAGTCCTGAACCTTCACGCCGGAACATCCCGCCCCTTCGAGAAGCTTTTTTAAATCTTCGCGCAGGAAAAAATTGCGCCGCGCAGGGTTCCGCAACGCGAGAATCTTGAAATATTCGTCGCGGTCTTCGGCGCCGTAAGCGCAGAGTTGAACGAGACAGATCTTCCCGCCCGGACGCGTCACGCGCGCCATCTCCGCCAACGCAGCCGGAGCGTCCATAAACTGCAATCCCTGCCGCTCCATGCAAAAATCAAATATGCCATTCCGAAACGGAAGCCGCTCGCCGGGCGCATGAACCAGCAGATCCATATGCTTTTGCCCCTGACGGTACATCTCTTCGGTGATATCCACGCCGACCACAGCCTTCACTTTGCCGCGAAAAACCTGCCCCACCATGCCCGTGCCGCAGGCCATATCCAAAATGACGGAGCCTTCGCCCGGCGATAAAATGGACCGGATCTTTTGGAGGAGATCGGCGTCGGTGCACCAGCGGCTCGACTGATTGTACGTCGCCGCACGTGCCTTGAAATGAGAGAGAACTTTTTCTTTGCTCATGAATTCAGAACGCCAGACTCAGGCTGGGCTCCGCGACAAAATGGACGTGGCGCAGCCCACTCCGCCGCCGCCGTTAATCAACTGGCTGATGGAAACTTCGGTCGCCACCTCGACTCCTCCAGCCTCGTAAATTTTCCGGGTCTTCGGGCAGTTCGCCGCCATCACAATTTTCCTCGGCGCCACCGTCAAAATGTTCATGGCCTGCCCCTGCGTCACCTCCGCGCTTTCAGGAATATCCACAATCTGGACCCCTGCACGGCCCAAAATCTTTTTGATTTCCGGATCGGCGATATCCGTCCGGACGAGCGCCAGATCCTTATCGACAAACTGGACGATGCCCAGCAAATGCTGGATGTTGGCGGGAACCGGAACGGAAAGAGTCTTCACTTTCTGCGCCTGGAGAACTTTGGCGAGTTGGGCCAAACCTTCCTCATTGGTGCGGTTACCTATCCCAACTAAAACAGTTTCCTTGTTCAGCCAAAGCGCATCCGCTCCTTCAAACAGGCCCGGAGCCTGAATAGCACCAATCACCGGCGCACCAATCTTCTTCAAGGCCCGCTCCGCGTACAGAATTTCCTCGCCGCGGACATTTCCCGCCATCCGGCAGAGCACCGCGCCTTTCGGGGTCATAAAAAGGAGGTCGCGCGCGTACATCAAATTATAAAGGTAGTCATCTCCCTCCCCCATTTTTTTGGGATCGATCAAAAATGTGCGGATATCCAGGTTTTTAAAAGTTTGAAGAAATTGCCGATATTCCTTATCCAGGGTGGCGGCATCGATGGGGCGGACGTGCTGGATGGCGGCGGAGTTTTTAATGCCCGCGACTTCCCGGCCGGGCTGGTGCAGGAGCACGGCCCGAATGGGATCAAACTCACTATTCAATCCGAATGATAAAGGTTGGGCAGACATGAATGCGGGATCCATTCTATCCTTTTGACAGGAAAGCGTCAATTTTTTGGCCGGATGAAAGCTTTTTCAATTTTCCGTTGACAGGCTCGAACGCGTTTTAATATAATACTGGCGTTGTCTCTTATCGAGAGTGGTGGAGGGAAAGGCCCTATGAAACCACGGCAACCGCTGCAGAAAAAGTGCAGGTTAGGTGCTAAAGCCGGGTGGATCCGATGTTCAGGTCCCCGCGATGAGAGGAGAAAATATCCCTCGATGGAATTCTCCTCGAGGGTTTTTTGTTAAAGGGACCCGGAGACACGACAAGGAAAGATTTATGGCAAAAATGAAAGGTCTGAAGTGCAAGGAGTGCGGCGAGATCACCCCCGCCGTGGCCCGCCACGTCTGCGAATTTTGTTTCGGCCCGCTAGAAGTGATCTACGATTACGAGTGGATCAAAAGCGAAGTCACCCGCGAAAAGATCCAGAGCCGCGCCAACACGCTGTGGCGCTACTGGGAGTTCCTCCCGGTCGAGACGCGCGACGTGCTCACCCTGCATGAAGGCTTTACCCCCCTTTGGAAGTCGCGCAACCTGGGCAAATACCTGGGCCTGAAAAACCTCTACATCAAGAACGACGCCGTCAACCCGACATTTTCCTTTAAGGACCGCGTCGTTTCCGTTGCGCTGACCCGCAGCAAGGAGTTGGGCTTCGACGTCGTGGCCTGCGCCTCCACCGGCAACCTGGCCGGATCGGTTGCGGCTTACGGCGCCGTGGGGCAATTTAAAACGTTCGTTTTCATTCCCGCCGACCTCGAAGCGGGCAAGATCGTGGGCGCGGGCGTTTACGATCCCATCATCGTCGCCGTCAAAGGCAACTACGACCAGGTAAACCGGCTCTGCGCCGAAGTCGCCGACGTCTTCAAGTGGGCCTTCGTCAACGTCAATATCCGCCCCTACTACGCCGAAGGGTCCAAGACCCTGGGCTTCGAAGTGGCCGAACAGCTCGGCTGGCGCGCGCCCGACCATGTGGTCGTTCCCGTAGCGAGCGGATCGCTGCTCACCAAGGTCCACAAGGGTCTCTCCGAGTTTCATCAGACCGGCCTCATTCCCGAGTTCCAAACCAAAATCTCGGCGGCGCAGGCCGCGGGCTGCAGCCCGGTCGTCAACGCTATTAAGGATAAATCCGACATCGTCAAACCCGTCGTTCCCGACACCATCGCCAAGTCCATCGCCATCGGCAACCCGGCGGACGGGTACTACGCCGCCCAGCTGGTCCAGAAGAGCGGCGGCCACGGCGAAACCGTGACGGACGAAGAGATTATCGAAGGTATCAAGCTGCTCGCCAAGCATGAAGGAGTGTTCACCGAAACCGCGGGCGGCACGACGGTCGCCGTGTTGAAAAAGCTGGCGGAAAGTGGTAGGATTCTGCCTGACGAGAGAGTGGTTGCGATCATCACCGGCAACGGCTTCAAAACGCAGGAATGCGTTCAGGATCGCGTCTCCAAACCCCACGTCATTCAGGCCGACTTCGCCCAGTTTAAAGACCTTTACGGCAAGCTGGTACAGACGAAGAAAGTGGAGAAACCGACCCCGGCTCTCGAAGCGATCCTTTCCAGATAACGTCCGATTAACGGATTTAGCATTATTTTCGATGGAGGTTTTCCAATGGCAGCTAAAGTAAGAGTTCCCGCCCCCCTGCGCAAATTGACCAAAGACCAGGCCGTGGTCGACACCAAAGGCGCAACGATCGAAGAGGTTCTCTCGGATCTCGAAAAGAATTATCCTGGAATCAAAGAGCGCATCTGCGACGAGACGGGACAGGTTCGCCGCTTCATCAACATTTTCCTCAACGGCGAAGACATTCGCTTCAAGGAAGGCATCAAGACCAAGGTGGCGGACGCCGCCGAAGTCAGCATCATCCCCGCGATCGCGGGCGGCACTTCCTGCAACGACATCGAAGCCGCACTTCCTCGCTGAAGCTCGGTCGGTGGCAATCCGCTTCCTCCCCTGAACTATGAAACAAGCTCTGGACCTCATTTTTTCCAAAGACCTCATTAAAGAGCCCATTATTTACAAGATGGCGAAGGAAGTGCCGGTGATTTTCAATATCCGGCGCGCCAAGGTCAATGAAAAAGTGGGCGAGATCGTCCTCGAGCTGGAAGGCAGCGAGAAAGATTTGAAAGCCGCCCAGACCTGGCTCGAAAAGAACGGCATCAAAGTGGAGCCCATCACCCACGACACCTTCGCGGGATAAGCTCTGAACACAATCCTCCCAATCCCATCCTAAAACCAAACCGTGACGCATTTTTGAAAACCCTGATCGCATTGGCGGTCATGGCGGGCCTGCATTCGTTTGCCCGGGCGGAATCGGAAACGCTCTGGTCGCTGGTGGTCGTGCCGCAAAGCGGGGGCGGCTCCAACTGGAGCCATTGGGCCAGCACCGCTTCCAATCTTAATTTCACCGTGGCGCTCTCGCCGCGCGAGCTCCGCAAAATTTCGGCCTCTAAAGACGCGCTTCAGACGCTGCGCAAAGCCCGCAAGCTCGAGATCGCGGCACGGCTAAATGACGACCCGCCCCTTCCCTTGGTGGATGACCTCGAGCTCGCCATGAACTACATGTCCAGCCAGGTTCCCTTCGGGCTCCGGATGAACTATCGCGAGGACGTCACAATCCAGATCGCACAGGCCCGCGACTATTTCCGCAGCCAGTTCGGCGAAGACCCGAAGGGTTTTGTGCCGGGGAACGGTTCGCTCTCGCTGGCGGTCGCGGACGCGCTCCGCGGACAGAATTTTGCCTGGACGCTGGGCGGGTTTCCTGAAGGCGAATGGAAGCGCGGCAGTATTTTGAACGCGGGCAACTCACAGGAGCGCGTTTTCTGGGTCTACGGAGTGCACCCGGTCTCCGAAATGCTGCACGACCCCCAATGGTTTCGAGGCGCGCCGCGCAAGGGCCCGGCAGAGACTCAACGGATCGTAGCCGACATGCTCGCCGAAATCAGCAAGGCGAATCAAGAAGGCAGCACGCCGATGGTCGTTTTTGACGAAAAGCGCGCGCTCGTGACGCTGGACGCGTTCCTGGCGGAATGCGCCGCGCTGGCCGGCGCTCCCGGCAAGTCCCGCATGATCCTGGCCTCGGACGCAGGCTACGTGGCGGATGGAAGAAGCATTTCCAATTCCCTGCAGATCTGGCCGCACAGCTGGAGCTGGATCACGGGGATCGGGTCGCCGCGCGGACCGGGGCTCGCCGCCTGGGTCGGAGACCACGCCAAGAATAACGCCTGGAAATCGCTCGCCGAAGCGCGCGAAAAAATCGAACTCTACAAGAATTCCGGCGCCGCCGACCTGAAGAAACTGGAACGCGCGCTCACCGAAATCTACAGCGCGGAGTCCGGCGATTATTTTGAATGGTTCGGAAGCCTCGAAGACGAACCCGCGACCGCGCAGTCCGCCCTCCGCGTCCGCCAGAAGGAAAAGGAGCTGTACTTCAAGGCGACCCTGCTGAACGTCTACCGTCACCTGAACGTCACGGCGCCCGAAGCGATCAAGGCGGTCAAAAAAATTTCCGAAACCCTGCCTCCGCTGGCGCAGGGGACCACGGCCCCGGCCGAAAGTCCCGTCGAGCCGCCCGAAGATAAACCCCTCCCTACCGCGGTGCAGATGTCGCTGGCCGACAATTCGCTGACCTGGACGCCGAACGGCGCGGAGGGAATATTAAGAAAACTGTCTCTGAAATCCGGCGGAAAACCGCAGGTGGAGGCCGTGGAGTTTCATTTCACGATCCAGGACGCGCCCGGCCTTGAAGCCGCCGTGGTCGATCTCTACATCGATATCAACCGGCGGGAATCGGCGGGAAAAACCGCTCTGCTGCCGGGCCGCATGGCTTCCGTTTCAAGCCTGGACGCCTGGGAATATGCGCTCACCTGCCGCCGGTCGCCCGCCACGAAGGAATGGGACTGCAAGCTTTACCGTTCCAGCAACAGCCGGCCCATCCTCCAGACCACGGCGCGCCCCCGGAACGGCAAGAGCAAATCGGTTTCCTGGGACGTCGCCGTTCCCAAAAACCTGCTCGGAAAAGAGCCTTTGAGATGGGGATATCTAACTTGTATAATCAAAGAAGAAGGCAGGCCCATTATGGATTTTCTGAGTCCGGTCCGAAACAAACAAAAAATTCTCGCGGAATTTGAAAGCTTATCCGAAAGCGCGCAAACCGCTTCTTCCATCGTTTTGCCCCTCATGCGCGCCGAATCCAACTAATCCTGTTTTAATATGCGCCCCAACTCCCGAATCCCGCTGAAAAAGGTCCTTTTGCTGACCCTGGCCGGGGGGATGCTGCTGTGGGGTTTCAGCAAGAAGCAGTTCACGCTGCGGCTCGAGCCCGCCAGCTATCAGCCGGCGGAACAGAAGCCCATCGAAGTCCATCCCGAAGTCCTGAACCTCCAGGAATCGTTCTCCAAGGTCGCGGATGCAGTAAAACCCGCGGTCGTTAACATTTCAACGGTCCACCTCGAAAAGATCCAAAACAATCCCTACGAGTTTTATTTCATGGACCCGGAAGAGATGTTCGAACAGTTCTTCAACATTCCTCCGGGACAGGCGCCCGGCCAAAGGCAGAGGCCGCCCCAGCGGAAGTCTTTTGAGAGAAAGGTTCCGGGCATGGGATCGGGCGTGATCATCGACCCCGACGGCTACATTTTGACGAACGAACACGTCGTGCGGGACGCGAACGAGATCAAAGTCACGCTGGCGGACGATCCCGACAAGCCGCTGGACGGCAAGGTCGTGGGCCGCGACGAGCGCACCGACCTCGCCGTCGTGAAGATCAAGTCCAACGGCAAGCTGCCCTGGGCGAAACTGGGCGATTCGGACGCCGTGAAGGTCGGCGACTGGGCCATTGCGATCGGAAGCCCGTTCGGTCTCGAGCAGACCGTGACGGCCGGCATTATTTCCGCGGCGCGGCAGAACCTGGGCATCGAAGGCCGCAATTACAGGGATTTGATCCAGACGGACGCGGCCATCAACCCCGGCAATTCGGGCGGTCCCCTGCTCAATATCCGCGGCGAGGTCATCGGCATCAACAGCGCGATCTATACGCCGAGCGGCGGGTTCGCCGGCATCGGTTTCGCGATCCCCATCAACCGCGCGAAGGAGATCATTCCGCAGCTGCGCGAGAAGGGCAAGGTGATCCGCAGCTGGATCGGCGTGGTGCTCGAAAACAAGATCGACGACGCCACCGCGGCGGTTTTCGGCGTGCCCGATAAGCAGGGAGCATTCCTTAAAGAGGTCTTGCCCGACTACCCCGCCGCCAAAGCGGGCCTGAAGCGCGGCGACATCATCCGCGAGTTCGACGGCAGGAAGATCAAGGACAACAACGATTTGCAGAACGTGGTCTCGGCCATCCCGCCCGAAAAGAAAGTCGCCATCAAGATCATCCGCAACAAAAAGGAAATGACGCTCGAACTCACCACCGTGGAGGCGCCGAGCACGCTCGCTCCCGGCAAACCGGGCGATGAATCGGAGCCCCAGGAAACCTCAAAAGATAAGTCCGGGCAGGAGATCTGGCTGGGAGCAACCCTTAGGGATTTGCGCCCCGATATTCGGCAGCGGCTCTCGATTGATGACGACGTCAAGGGCGCGGTCGTAGTGGACATCGAAGAGGGCTCGAAAGCGGACGAGATCGGGCTGGGCTTGGGCGACGTGGTCCGCGGCGTCAACCAGGAAGAATGCGCGGACCTCGCGTCCTTCCGCGCGCTCATCAAGAAATTCCGGCCAAAAAATGGTATCGTACTCGACGTGTGGAGAAGGGGTGAGTCGATTTATATCAGCTATATGGGATCCGAAAAATGACGTCAACCGTTTCCGTTTTAATTGCCAGCGACGACCCGCACGTGCGGGAAATGGCGAAGAAAGCCGCCGAGGCCGAACATGCCGAAGCGCTCCTTTGCGGCGACGGCCAGGAATTTGTCGAGTCCGCCAAGAACGGCAAGTATCAGAAGAACAACATCCGCCTTTTCGTTTTAGAAGCCTTTCTTCCCAAAATTGACGGTTTCGAAGCCGTTAACCGCCTGCAGGAATTCGAAAATACCAAAAATATCCCCGTTTTGATGTTCATCGGCAGCTCGAAGAGCGACGCCTTCCAGTCGGGCGCGATCGACGTGAAGCACCGCGGCAAAATCCGGCTGCGCGCCGACAACTATCTGGAAAAGCCTTTTGAGCAGAAAGAAATTCAGGGCGCGATCCACAGCATGGTGAAGCATTACCGCGGCCATGCGGCGCCCCACCCTGTCACCGGCCTTCCCGGCCACCCGCAGATCGAGCTCGAAGTCTTCAACCGCTTTACGAAAGGCGAAACGTTCAGTGTCATCTGCTGCGACGTCAACTATTTCCGGCCTTTCAACGACCATTACGGCACCGATAAGGGCAACGATGTTTTGAAAACTGTGACCGAAGTTACCCATGACATTCTGAAGACGGTGAAAACCACGCCCGCGCCTTTCTTTGGACAGGTCGGCGGCGACGATTTCGTGGTCATCGTGGAAAACGACAAAGCCGAGCACGTGCGCAACGCTCTGCGGCAGAGCATCCAGGCCGAACTGCTCAAGTTTTACAAGAAAGACGAACAGGAAAATGGATTTTTTAAGGGGATAGGCCGCGACAAGAAAGAGCAGGTCTTCCCCCTCATGAATTTCTCGATGGTGGTCCTCAAGGCTTCGATGGAAAAGTATCCGCATTACGGTCAGATCGTTTCCGAAGCCAACGAGCTGCTGCATCAGGCCAAAATCGGCGCGGAAAACGTGAAGTAACGGGCCCGCCCGTCCCGTGCCGTCCAAATCGTTCTTCCTTAAAGCCGCCCTCCTTCTCTCCCTCATCCTTTTCCCCCTCATCGTCCAAGGCACGTCTTACGTCTACGCGGTCCGCCTGTTCGGGGTGGTCGGGCTTTACGTTATCCTCGCGCTGGGCTTAAACCTTACGTTGGGGTTGGTGGGATTGTTTGATCTGGGGTTCATGGCGTTTTACGCCATCGGCGCTTACACGTCGGCGATTTTATCGATCCAGGGCTGGGGGTTCTGGTTTTCGTCTTTGGCCGCGATCGTCGTTACGGTCATCGCGCGCGCGCTGCTGGGCGCGCCGGTGCTTCGATTGCGCGGCGATTATCTGGCAATCGTTACTTTGGGCTTCGGCGAGATTACACGGCTTGTGCTTAACAACTGCGATTCGCTTACCAACGGCCCTAAAGGTTTGCCGCGCGTGGGTGAATCCATCGGCGCGGTAAATCTCTTCGGCATGGAGCTCGCTGATAATCTCCACTTTTACTATTTGATCCTTGCGGTCGTTGTTTTAGCGCTCATTGTGTCGCGGCGGCTCGAAAATTCCCGCATCGGCCGCGCCTGGACCGCGGTGCGCGAAGATGAAATCGCGGCCGAGCTCTCCGGCGTCCCGGTCACGCGCGTTAAAATGCTGGCGTTTGGCGTCAGCGCGGGATTCGCCGCAATCGCCGGATCGCTCTTCGTTCATTGGGAACGCTTCGTTACGCCGGAATCATTTACGTTCTGGGAATCCGTGCTGGTCGTCAGTATGATTGTCCTGGGCGGCATGGGCTCGCCCTGGGGCGTGATCCTCGGCGCCGTCCTCATCTCCGGCTTTCCGCTCGTTTTGCAGGCTACGCTGGGCGGCGAGATCGTCCACTACCGTTATCTTTTATTCGGCGCGGCGCTTATCGCCATTGTGATCTTCCGTCCGCAGGGTCTCATCCCTTCGAAGCGCCGCGCTCTGGAGCTCGAGGAAGAGAAAGTGAAAGCCGAAAGCGAACCGGCAGCGCCGGCCCAATAAGCGAAGAACCAAAATGATCCTCCTCGAATCGCAAAAAGTCACTAAAAAGTTCGGGGGCCTCGCCGCGCTCACCGACGTCAGCCTGCAGATATCCGCGGGCGAGATCGTCAGCCTGATCGGCCCCAACGGCGCCGGCAAAACCACGTTTTTCAATCTGCTGACCGGCGTTAACGCGCCGACCTCCGGCGAAATCTATTTTTCCGGCGAAAAGATCGACGGCATCCGCCCGCACCGCATCATCTCCCGCGGCATCAGCCGCACGTTCCAGAACATCCGGCTTTTCCAGAACATGACTGCGCTCGAGAACGTGATGGTCGGACGCCATTGCCGCACCGACAACGAAGTGTTTTCCGCGCTCTTCCGCTCCAAAAAATTCTTCCAGGAGGAAAAGCTGATCGAAAAAAGCGCCGTCGAAGCGCTGTCCTTCGTGGGCCTGCTTCCCTATGGAAACGAATTGGCGCGCAACCTCGCATACGGCGACCAGCGCAAGCTCGAAATCGCCCGCGCTTTGGCTTCCGAGCCGCGTCTGCTGCTTCTTGACGAACCCACCGCCGGCATGAACCCCAAAGAATGCCGCGATATCAAAGAGCTCATCGAAAAGATCCGCCAGCAGGGCATCAGCATCCTTTTGATCGAGCACCAGATGCAGGTCGTGATGAATTTATCGGACCGAGTGATCGTTCTGGACCACGGCGTCAAAATCGCCGAAGGAAAACCGAAAGAAATCCAATGCAACCCGCAGGTGATTGAGGCTTATCTCGGCTCCTCAGCGCCAATCGCTTAATATGGAAGCAATGCTCGAGTGTAAATCAGTAACAGTTTCCTACGGACGCAAGATCCGCGCGCTGAAAGAGCTGTCGCTTAAAATCATGGAAGGCGAGATCGCGGCGCTCATCGGCGCAAACGGCGCCGGCAAGAGCACGTTTTTGAAGAGTCTGACCGGCGTGCACAAACTCGAAAGCGGCGAGATCCTTTTTAACGGCAAGCCCATCCATGACCTTCCCGCCCACAAGATTGCGGCGCTGGGCATCGCCCATGTTCCCGAAGGGCGCCATATCTTCTCGCGCATGACGGTCCTCGAGAACCTCGAGCTCGGCGCCTATCTCGATTCGAGCCGCCTTAAGGAGAAGTTAAATCATGTTTACGAACTTTTCCCCATTTTAAGAGAGCGCGGGGAGCAAAAGGGCGGCACGCTCTCGGGCGGCGAACAGCAGATGCTGGCCATCGGCCGCGCGCTCATGTCCAAACCCAAACTCCTCGTGCTGGACGAGCCCTCGATGGGGCTGGCGCCCATCATCGTCGAGAAAATTTTCGCGATCATCCAGCGCATCAACGCGCTCGGCACCACGATCATCCTGGTCGAGCAGAATGCGCAGCAGTCGCTGGGCGTCGCGCACCGCGGCTACGTTCTCGAAAACGGCCGCGTCGTGCTCGAAGGCCCCGGGAGCGAGCTCCTCAATAACGAAACAGTCCAACACGCCTACCTCGGCCGCGCGTAAATGAAAACCTGGGACAATGGCCGCATACCCCGCAGTGAAAAACCCGCCGCCTCGCTCGTGATGGCGGTCTACAACAAGCCGCGCGAGCTCTCCATGTGCCTCGAAGGCTACCGCCGCCAGAGTTTTTCCGGACCCTGGGAGCTCATCCTTGCCGATGACGGCTCCAAGCCCGATATCGAAGCCATCTTCCAAAGCTTTTCAAAGGAAGTCCCCTTCCTTTGCACCTATCTCGGCCAGGAAGATAATGGCTGGGGCAAATTGCGGATGCTGAATGCATCCATCGTCCAGGCCAAATCCGACTGGATGATCTTTACCGATGGCGACTGCGTGCCGCACAAACATTTTGTGCGCGCGCATGTCGAGCACGCGGAAGAAAAAACGGTCCTTTGCGGCCGGCGAGTGGATTTAATGTCGGAAATTTCGTCGGGACTGACGCCCCAGGACGTGAAGGAAGGAAAACTGGACTCTTTCAGCTGGTTTTTCCCCAACTATCTGCGGGACAAAATGGATTTCGGACAGATGGGGTTCTATCTCCCGCGATTTATGGCCGATCCCCTGAACCCCCTAATAAGGAAAACCGGCCCAAGCCTGCTGGGCTCCAACATGTCGCTCGACAAGAAATGGCTGATCGAAGTGAACGGCTTTGACGAGACGTTTGACCGACCGGGTTTTGGCGAGGATACCGACATCGAGCGGCGCCTGCGGATGCTGAATCTCAATTTTAAGTGGGTGACGCACCAGGCCATCCAGTACCACATCTGGCACGATTTAACGACGGTCAACCGATCCATCGAAACCTACGAGCGCTTGAAGCAAACCAACAACCTCCGCGCTTTGAAGGGCATCGAACAACTCCCCGACGTCTATCCGCCGCACTCTTTCTAATTCTTAATAATCTTACGGCAATGCGAATGGATCGGACAGTCCACGCACAGCGGTTTGGTTTTGCAGATACTTTTGCCCAGCCCCACAATCAAGGCATGGTATTCGTTGAAAAACTTGGGTGAGCGGGATAAATTCATCTCAAAGTATCGCTGGATATCGTCGTAGCTATCGGTTTTGAAAAGACCGATCCGTTTTCCTATCCTCCGCGTGTATGCGTCCACCACAAACACGGGGTGGCCGCCCGCATAAAGCAGCATGGAGTCAGCGGTTTCGGGACCAATCCCCCATAAATCAAGCAATTCATTCCTCAGCGGCTCCCAAGGCTGATTCAACATCTTTTCCGCATCTCCACCATAGTGATCCATCAAATATTTACAGAAGATATGGAGCTTTTTGGCTTTCTGGATGAAATAGCCTGATGAACGAATGAGCTGTGCCAGTTTAGCCGGCGGGCATTTCATCATCCGCCGCGGATCCATCATTTTGTGGATGTGCAGTTGATGCAGCGCCTTCATCACGTTAGTCCAGGCGGTGTTTTGCGTGAGGATCGCTCCGACGCAGATTTCAAATTTTTCTTGCGAGGAAAGTTTGCGGTTTTTAAGATTCGGGCAGTAAACGGCGTCGAGCTTGTTTTTGGGAGTGGTGGGCCACCAGCCCTGCGGGCCGAAATGGCGGAGGAGATGCTGATAGATTTTTTGCGGCTGCGCCGATTTCATGGCGCGGCGGCCTAAAATACGCGGCGTGCGGTTTTGCGGTGGAGTTCGCTCAGGCGGAGATATTCGCGCCCATTCTCGCGGATGTGCTCAATTTCTTCGATCTTGAGTTTGCGGATGGCGCGCGCCGGAATGCCGAGGGCGAGATGTCCTGACTTTACAACCGTGTTAGGCGATACAACTGCGCCGGCGCCGATCAGACATTCCGCTTCCACGGTGCAGCCGTCCAGCAAAATCGAGCCCATGCCCACGATGCAGTTATCGTTCACGGTGCAGCCATGCAGAATCACGGAATGGCCGACCGAAATGCCCTTTCCTAAAATCACCGGCTTGCCTTCAATGGTATGAGCGACCGTGTTGTCCTGGACGTTCGAGCCCTCGCCGACCACGATGGCGTCGATGTCGCCGCGCAGAACGCAGTAAGGCCAGACCGAGGCGTCTTTTTCGATGGTAACGTCGCCGATAATTTCGGCGGTCTCGTGAATAAAGGCGGTGGGATGAATCCTGGGTTTTTTGCCGTTCAGCTCGCGGATCATGGGAGCTTTTGGATCATTTCTTGAAAAAGCGTTTGATCTGCGAGGCGACCTGGCGGATTTCGAGGTCTTTCAGCTCGGCGAACATGGGAAGCGAAATAATTTCCTCGGACATTTTCTCGCAGACGGGCAGACTTCCCTTTTTATAGCCAAACTCGGCGAAAGCCTTCTGGAGATGGAGAGGGATGGGATAGTGGACGCCGCTCGAGACGCCGTTTTCCTTCAGGAAATCGAAAAGCTGGTCGCGCTGCGGAACGCGGATGGGATAGACGTGGCGCACGGTCTGGACGAAAGGCTGGATCTTGAAGGTCCGGATGCCGAGTTTGGCGAAGAGCTCATCGTAGAGCTTGGCTTTCTGCCGCCGCGCTTCGTTCCAGGAGTCGAGGTGCTTCAGCTTCACGCGGAGAATTGCAGCCTGCAGCGTGTCGAGCCGCTTGTTATATCCCAAAAAATCGTGCTGATATTTCCCCGTGCGGCCGTAGTCGCGCAGGAGGAGCAGCTTTTCGTGCAGCTTGGAATCGTTGGTTGTGATCGCGCCGCCGTCGCCGTAAGCGCCCAGGTTCTTGCCGGGATAAAAGCTGAAACAGCCCATGATGCCCAGGCTTCCGGCGTTCTTCCAGGAACCGTCGGCCTGCTGGATCTTGCCGCCATGGGCCTGCGCTGAATCTTCCAGCACCGGCAGGTTGTGTTTCTGCGCGACTTTGAAAATTTCCGTGAGGTTGGCGGGCTGCCCAAAGAGGTGGACCGGGACGATCGCCTTGGTCTTGGATGTGATCAGCCCCTCGAGCTTCGCGGGGTCCATGTTGCCGGTATCATCTTCGACGTCAGCGAATACCGGACGTGCTCCGACCGTGCAAACCGCGGAAGCGGTGGCGTAAAACGTGAAGGCAGGAACGATGACTTCGTCGCCGGCGCCAATACCCATGGCTTCGAGCGCCAATTCCAACGCTCCCGTGCCGGAATCGCAGCCGATGACGTGTTTGACGCCGCAATAACTCGCGAATTCCTGCTCGAAAAGCTGGAGATCCTGGCCCAAAACGAAGTCCGCGCGATCAATCACGGACTGGATCGCGAGCCGGATGTCCTTCTGGATGGTTTTATACTGGCGCTTCAGGTCTACAAGGGGAATGACCGGGGCGCTCGCCGTATTGGATGCGGGCATTGGGAAATTATATCAAATTTTGTAAAATCAACCTTTCCCATGAACGATATCAAAAAGGTTGTTTTGGCCTATTCCGGCGGGCTCGACACCTCCATCATCATCCGCTGGCTGATCGAAAACTACCACTGCGAAGTGGTGGCCTGCTGCATCAATTTGGGCGCCAACGAAGGCGGCGCCAAGAATTTCGACGCGGTGCGGAAAAAGGCGATCGCCACGGGCGCCTCCAAGTGCTACATTGTCGACGGCACGAAACCCTTCGCCAACGATTTCATATTCCCCGCCTTGAAGGCCCGGGCCATTTACGAAGAGAAGTACCTGCTCGCCACCTCGCTGGCGCGGCCGCTGATTTCACAGGAAATCGTCCGGATCGCGCGGAAAGAAAAAGCCGACGCGGTCTGTCACGGCGCCACCGGCAAGGGCAACGACCAGGTGCGCTTCGAGATCGGCTTCCGGACTTTGATGCCCGGCGTCAAAATCATCGCTCCCTGGCGGGAATGGGACATCCGGTCGCGGGAAGACGCCATCGCCTACGCCGAGAAATACGATATTCCCATCCCCGTCACCAAGGGCAAGCCCTATTCTTCGGACGCCAACATGTGGCACATCTCTTACGAGGGCGGCATTTTGGAAGACATGCGGAACCCCTATCCGGAAGATATGTTCCAGATGACGGTTTCCCCCGAGCGCGCGCCCAACAAACCTTTCAAGCTGAAGATTGGTTTTGAGAAAGGCATTCCGGTTTCCGTTAACGGCAAGCGGATGAGCGCGGTTCCTCTGATTTTGCACTTGAACAAGCTGGCCGGCGCCCATGGCGTCGGGCGGGTGGATATCGTGGAAAATCGCCTCGTCGGCATGAAGTCGCGGGGCGTTTATGAATGCCCGGCGGCCACTGTTTTGTACGAAGCTCACAAGGAACTCGAATCCCTCACGCTCGACCGCGAGACCTATCACTTTAAGGAAACCCTCTCCGGCAAGCTCGGCGAGATGATCTACAATGGCCTCTGGTTCACAACGCTGCGTCATTCGCTCTCGGTCTTTATCGATGAGACGCAGAAGTTCGTCACCGGCTCCATCACCCTCGAGCTCTACAAGGGCAACATGAAGATTTTGGCGCGGGAAACGCCGCACTCGCTATACTGGGACAAGCTCTCGACTTTCGGCTACTCCGGCGAAGCGGTTTACGACCACAAGGATTCGGAAGGCTTCATCAAGCTTTTTGGATTGCCGCACACGGTCGAATCGTTCCTGCGCAAAAAACCAGCAGGCCGATAAACCAATCGGGCTGTCTGATCAGGCAATTTTCGATTATTGCCGAGGCCCATCAATTTCATGAAACCTGAAGATTACATCGCTTCATTTTCCTTCGACCAGCGCCTCGCCCCTTACGATATCCAGGGGTCAATTGCCCACGTCCAAATGCTGGCAAAGAAGAAGATCATCCCGTTTAAGGATTCGCGGAAGATCATCGTCGGGCTAGAAGGCATTTTGCGGGACCTGAACCGGGGCAAGAAGCTTCCGGCGCAGGAAGATATTCATTTCGCGATTGAGACGGAACTGATCCGGCGGATCGGAGAGGTGGGCAAGAAGATGCACACCGCGCGGAGCCGGAACGATCAGGTGGCGCTCGACCTCAAGCTTTACACTCGAGACCATGCTCGGAAAGCGGTCGCGGCGATCACTTCGGCGCAACGGGCGATTCTGAACTGCGCCAAGAAGAACACTTCTACTTTGATGCCGGGCTTTACGCATCTCCAGCACGGTCAACCTATTTTCTTCGCGCACCACATTCTGGCTTATGCCTGGATGCTGGAGCGGGACAAGCAGCGGTTCGTTTCCGCGCTTGAACGGACCGACGAGTCCCCCCTTGGGGCCTGCGCGTTGTCCGGCACTGCGTTCCCCATCGACCGGAATATGACCGCAAAGCTCCTGGGCTTTGGCGGCGTCACGGAAAATTCTATTGACAGCGTTTCCGACCGCGATTTTATCGTTGAGTTTGTCTTTAACGCCGCGTTAACGCTCACGCATCTTTCGCGTCTCGCCGAAGAACTGGTTATCTGGTCCAGCGCCGAGTTCGGCTACGTTACGCTCGCCGAGCCCTATACCTCCGGCTCCTCCATCATGCCGCAGAAGCGGAACCCCGACACGGCCGAGCTCGTCCGGGGCAAGACCGCGCGGGCGGTCGGCGCGCTCGTCCAGCTGCTCTCCATGCTCAAAAATTTGACGCTAGCCTATAACCGGGACCTGCAGGAAGACAAGCCACCCCTCTTCGACGCGGCTGACACATTGCTCGGCACGCTCTCCATCAGCGGGCAGATGATCGAAACCATGCGCGTCAACAAAGAGAAGATGAAAGACTCCTGCCGGAGAGGCTTTCTGTTGGCCACCGAATTGGCCGATTACCTGGCTCGGAAAGGGATGCCCTTCAGAGCAGCGCACTCCATTGTGAATCAGATTGTAAGAGAGCTGCGGGAAAATCCGGCCAGGGGCGAAGATCTGAACAGTTTTTCTCTGGCGGAGCTCAAAGCCTATTCCCCGCTGTTTAATCAGGACGTATTTACGGGATTGACCCTCGAAAAAGTAGCCGCTTCCCGGAACTCCTACGGCGGGACCGGCTCCAAAGCCCTCGCCCAGCAGATCAAAAAGCTCGAATCCTACCTTAAGTAACACCATCAGCAACCCTGGGAACAACCGTTCCCCCATCGTCCGAATAATGCTAAAATAGGGATCTTCTTTAGAGGGTCTTCAATTATGTTCGACTACTACAACAAAACCCTTCACGTGGAAGGTGTTTCTCTTCGGTCTTTAGCGGATAAGGCCGGAACGCCGCTTTACGTCTACAGCCAGACCAAAATCATCGAGAATTTCTCGAATTTCGACAAGGCTTTCTCGAAGTTCCCCCACATCATCTGCTTCGCCATGAAGGCGAACAGCAATCTTTCCATCATCCGGACTCTGGCCAAGGAAGGCGCTGGCACTGATATTGTGTCCGGCGGCGAACTGTACCGCGCGCTGAAAGCCGGCGTAAACCCCAAAAAGATCGTTTTTTCCGGCGTGGGCAAGACGCGCGAGGAGATGCGCTATGCACTCCGCCACGGTATCCTCATGTTCAACGTGGAGTCCGTGGAAGAGCTCGAGACTTTGAATGACGTCGCCGAGGACATGGACCGCAAGGCCCCCATCTCCATCCGCGTGAATCCGGATGTGGAAGCCGACACGCACCACCACATCACGACCGGCAAGGCTGAGAACAAGTTTGGCATCCACAAGAGCATTATCATCGACGTATACCGCAAGGCGAGCGCGATGAGGAACATCAATATTTTGGGCCTGCAGGCGCATATCGGCTCGCAGATCACCGCGGTGAAACCTTACGAGACTTTGATCGGCGTGCTGCTCGACTTGGTGGACAAGCTCCGCCAGCAGGGCATCGCTCTCCAATATCTTGATATGGGAGGGGGCTTGGGTATCACGTATAACAAGGAGGCCCCTCCCTCTCCTTTCAAACTGGCCGAAGCTCTGGAGCCGCACCTGCGGGGACGCGATATTACGCTCTTGTTCGAACCCGGGCGATTCCTCGTCGGAGAATCCGGCGCGCTCATCACCAAGGTGCTGTACCGCAAGAAATCCGGCCACAAGAATTTTGTGATCGTGGACGCCGCGATGAATGATCTCGCGCGCCCCGCGCTCTATGACGCTTACCATGAGATCGTGCCCGTAACGCTGCACCGCGGCCGCGCGAAAGAGGTCGTGGACGTGGTCGGACCCGTCTGCGAATCCGGCGACTATCTCGCCCGGGCGCGCACCATTGAATTTCCCGAACAGGGCGAACTGCTGGCCGTAAAGGGCGCGGGCGCTTACGGCTTCGCGATGTCGTCGCAGTACAATTCGCGCCCCCGCGCCGCCGAGATTTTAGTCTCCGGCAAGAAATGGCACGTCGTGCGCAAGCGCGAAACCCTCGAGGATATCACCCGTGGCGAAAGGTAATGGTTCTCAAATGATTCCTTTTTTTAAGATGACCGGCGGCGGCAACGATTTCGTGTTGCTCGACAACCGCAAGGGCAAGATCCGCGCCGACTACTCGGCGTTGGCGAAAAAGCTCTGCGACCGGAAATTTTCCATCGGAGCCGACGGGCTTTTGGCTTTGGAAAAGTCCGGCGACGCGGATTTCCGCATGGTTTACTACAACGCAGACGGCAGCCGCGCGGAAATGTGCGGGAACGGGGCGCGCTGCATCGCCCGCTTCGCCTATCTTCACAAGGCCGCGGCCAAAAAAATGGATTTCATGACCGACGCCGGACTGATCGGAGCCGAGATCAAAACCGACACGGTCAAAATCAAAATGAGCGAACCCAAAAATTTAAAACTGGACTTCCCCGTCAAGGTGGATGGAAAGGAAATGAACCTTTCTTCCCTTAACACGGGCGTGCCCCACGCGGTCCTGATGATCTCGGACATCGAAAAGACCGACGTGCAATATATGGGCCGGACGCTCCGGCATCACCGGGATTTTGCGCCCGCCGGCACCAACGTCAATTTTGTGAAGCACGTTGACAACCACAACCTGATCGTGCGCACGTATGAGCGCGGCGTGGAAGGCGAAACGCTGGCCTGCGGCACGGGCGTCGTGGCCTCATCGCTGATCAGCGCGGCCAAAAAGCTCGTGGAGTCCCCCGTGGCCTGCATGACGCGCGGCGGCGACGTGATGAACGTTTATTTCAAGATGAACCCCAGGGACCTGTCGTTTACCGACGTGTATCTCGAAGGCCCGGCGGTCGTTTGCTTTCAAGGAGAGGTGGAAATTTAATGTTAAGCGGTTCCTGCGTAGCGTTGGTGACGCCGTTCAAAAACGGCCTGGTGGACACGGACAAACTGATAGAGCTGGTGGATTTTCACGTCGCCAACAAGACTTCCGGTATCGTTCCCTGCGGCACGACGGGCGAGTCGGCGACGCTTTCGCACGATGAGCATCAACGCGTGATCGAAGTCGTGGTGCGCCAATCGCGCAAGCGCGTTCCGGTGATCGCCGGGGTCGGATCAAACAGCACCGATGAAGCCATCTCTCTGACGAAACACGCCTATGAGACGGGAGCGGATTACGCGCTCTCGATCGTCCCTTATTACAATAAGCCGACCCAGGATGGGCTTTTCGAGCATTTTTCCGCCATCGCCAAGGCGGTTCCGGCGATGCCGATCATCATTTATAACGTGCCCTCCCGCACGAGCACGAACCTGCTTCCAGCGACGCTGGTCCGCCTCGCCGAAAAGTTCAAGAACATCGTCGGCGCGAAAGAGTCGGCTGGCAGCGTGGACCAGGTGTCCGACATTGTGCGCCGCACCGATCCTAAGAAATTCACGGTGCTTTCGGGCGATGATTCCCTGACGCTCCCCATCCTTTCCGTGGGCGGCAAGGGCGTTATTTCCGTGCTTGCCAACATCGCGCCCAAGTTTGTCAACGAGCTCTGCCAGGCTTTCGCCAAAGGCAACCTGAAAAAGGCGCAGGAGATGCATTTAAAAATGTTCCCGCTGGTCAAAGCCCTTTTCATCGAGACCAATCCCGCCCCCATCAAGACGGCGATGGAGATGCTGGGGCTTTGCAGCTCCGAAATGCGCCTGCCCATGTGCGCGGTCTCGGACGAAACCAAAAAGACCCTGGCCAAAGAGCTGAAGGCCTTCGGACTCTCCCGGTGAGCACGCGACTCGTCGTCTGCGGCGCATCGGGACGGATGGGCTCGCGCATCCTCGAGCTCGCCTCCAAGAACTCCGACTTTATGGTTGCGGGAGCGGTGGAATCCGGGCTTTCGGACGCGGTTGGCCGCAAAATCCTCGGCGATAAAATCCAGATCAGCGATAACCTCAAGTCGTTTGAGGGCCGCGCGGACGTCGTGATCGACTTCACGTCGCCCAAAGGCACGCTCTCCAATCTCCGCACGATGATGGACTGGAAGAAAACCGCCATGGTGATCGGAACCACGGGTTTTTCCAAGCTCGACCATCTCGAAATCGAGAAGGCTTCCAAAAAATTTCCCATTTTGATCTCGCCCAACATGAGCGTGGGCGTGAACCTGCTGTTTAACGTCGTGCGGACCGTGGCGGAGCGTTTGCCCGGCTACGACATTGAAATACTCGAGACGCACCATAACCAGAAGAAGGACGCGCCTTCGGGCACGGCGCTCGGCCTGGCTCGCGAAATAACGGACGTTTTGAAGCGCAGCATGGACCGAGACCTCGTCCATGGACGCCAGGGCGAAGTCGGAGCCCGCAAGCCCGCCGAGATCGGCATGCATTCCATCCGCGCCGGCGACACGGTGGGAGACCACACCGTTATCTTCGCGGCGGCCGGCGAACGCGTGGAGATCAGCCACCGCGCCACGTCGCGCGACGCTTTTGCCTCGGGCGCGCTCCGCGCCGCCCTCTGGCTCTCCAAAAAGAAACCTGGACTCTACTCCATGAAGGACGTGCTCGCCTAGACGTGCTGGCCTAACCGATGATTTTTTGCCGCTACGAATTCGGCGCGGAAGCGAAGTACGGTATCGTGGACGCTCACGAGGTCAGGGAAATCAGCGGCGATCCCTTCGGCTCCTACGAAGTCACCGGCGACACCGTCTCCTCCCGTGAAATCAAATTGCTGGCCCCTGTCGTCCCATCCAAAATCATCGCGATCGGCCTGAATTACAAGAAGCACGTTGCAGAGATGAAGCACGACCTTCCGTCCGAACCCCTGTTTTTCCTGAAGCCGCCCTCGGCCGTCATCGGTCCGATGGAGCCCATCATCCATCCTTCCATTTCCCGGCGAGTGGATTATGAGGGTGAACTGGCCGTGGTGATCAAGAAGCGCGCCCGCAACGTGAAAGCGAAGGACGCGGCGCAGTATATTCTGGGCTACACCTGCTTTAACGATGTCACTGCGCGCGACCTGCAGAAAAAAGACGGCCAATGGTGCCGAGCCAAGGGCTTTGACACCTTCGCGCCCATCGGCCCCTGGATCGTTGAAGATTTGGATGTTTCCGACCTGCAGATTGAAACCTATCTGGACGGCGAGCTGAAGCAAAAGGGCCGGACGAGCCAAATGATTTTCAAAATCCCTGAATTGATTGCCCATGTCACCCAAGCCATGACGCTCGAACCCGGCGACGTGATTTCCACCGGCACGCCCGAAGGCGTCGGACCCATGAAGCCCGGCAGCATGGTGGACGTGCGCATCGAGGGGATCGGAGTCTTGCGGAACTTCGTGGCGGAACCCGCCGAGGTTCCCGCGTGAAGAAGTTTTGGCAGGAACTGCTCGATTTCTTCTCCGATGTCGAAAATCCCGACGAACCTATTTACGATCCTGCGCACTTCGCCGCGATGATCGTCATTGTGGTTTTTTCCATCGGCGTTCTTTTCTGGCTGCTTTGGACCCTTCTTGTGTTTGAGGGCGGCTTTATCCAAAAGATTGTTCCCGCTCTCCAAGTCGCCTTCACGTCCAAGACGCTTCAGGATTTCGGCTGGGTGGGCTATCCCTTCGAGATGGGCGTTTTCAACGGCTGGATTGCGAACACCGTCGCTTTTATACTGACACTGGGCCTCGTCACCGGCATCTGGTTTATTTTTAAGGAGAAAGACGCATCATGAAAAATCTGCAGAGCAAACGGCTTTTGTCCCTTCCCCCCTATCCCTTCGCGGAGATCGACAAAAAAAAGAAAGCGGCGATTGCCGCCGGCAAGGACATCATTTCCTTCGGCGTGGGAGATCCCGATCTTCCGACGCCCAAACATATCATTGAAGCCGGCCAAAAGGGCATGGCCAATCCTTCAAACCATCAATATCCTTTTGGCGCGGGCTTGATGGACTTCCGCAAAGCGGTTGCGGATTGGTACAAGAAGCGTTTTAACGTCACCATCGACCCGAATACGGAGATCCATTCCTGCATCGGATCCAAAGACGGCCTTTCTCATCTGCATTTTGCCTTCGTGAATCCCGGCGATACCATCCTGATTCCCGATCCCGGCTATCCCGTTTATAATACGGGCACGATTTTTACCGATGGAACCCCCTACTTCCTGCCGCTCCGCAAAGAAAACAGCTTTTTACCCGATTTAAAGTCCATTCCGAAGGATGTTTTAAGCAAAGCGAAGATCCTGTTCCTGAATTCGCCCAATAATCCGACCGCTTCCGTGATGGGCAAGGATTATTTTAAGGAAGCGATCGCGTTGGCTAATCAGTATGGCTTTATCATTGCGCATGATGCCGCCTATTCCGAGATTTATTACGAGAAGCCGCCGATTTCGTTCCTGGAAGTTCCTGGCGCCAAAGAAGTCGGATTGGAGTTCCATTCCTGCTCGAAGACTTACAACATGACGGGCTGGCGGATCGGCTGGTTCTGCGGCCGCGCGGACCTGGTGGCAGCGATCGGAAAGGTGAAGGATAATTTTGATTCCGGCGTGTTCCAGGCGATCCAGAACGCGGGCACCGTGGCGCTTTCAGGGCCGCAGGATGAAGTGGAAAAGTTCCGCGCTATCTATAAGGAACGCCGCGATCTGCTCGTTCCCGCTTTGCGCGACATGGGCTGGACCGTCAACAATCCCCCGGCCACGTTCTACGTTTGGGCGGAGAATCCGAAGGCCTACAAGTCGGCGCAGGTGGTGGAGAAGTTGATCGAGGACGCTTCGATTGTGATTACGCCCGGCACCGCGTTCGGCCCCAGCGGCGAAGGCTACGTACGATTTGCTTTAACCCAGCCGAAAGAAAAAGTCGTCGCCGCAATCGAGCGCCTGAAAAAAGTTAACTGGTAACAGGACAAGAAAAGCCTGCTGTAGCTGCAGGAAAAGAAAGCCCAGCGTAGAAATTTTCGAACCGATAGGACGAGGATGCGAGCTCTGCGAGCCCTCGTCCTTCAGTGAGTGCCGCTGGCACGAACGTGGTGAGAAAATTTCTACGCTGGGTTTTACTCGTACAACAGGTAGGGTTTGACGTCTTCCTGAAACTTCTCGGCCTGACGATGAATGATCTCCAGCATGGCTTCCGCTGAATGTCCCAAGTCTACCATCTCCTTAAATTTGTCTGAACCGGTCACGCGGGCGATTTCAGGCCAGCGCGGGACGAACTGCTTCGGATAAAGCTCTCTCAGCAGCATGAAAGTCTGAACGAAGAGATCAAAAGGCCGCGCTTCGTGGCTGTCGCGGATCGTGACCTTGATGCCGCCGCAGACCTGACCCTTGTAGAGATCGCTCTTGGGCGTAAACTTCACCGCCTCCACCTCCAAACCCGGTATGATGATAAAGCTCAGGCGGTCCGCCAGTTCTTCCCTGTTGATCCAAGGCGCGCCGAAGAGCTCAAACGGCGATCCCGTCCCGCGCCCCACCGCCACGTTCGTCGCCTCGAAGCAACCCACGCCGGGATAAAGCGCCGCTGCTTTAAGCGTTCTCATATTGGGCGATGTGGGGCGGAATTTGTGTCCCGTCTGATCCATCCACATCATTCGGCTCCAGCCTTCCATCTTCACCACGGTTAAATCCACGTTCAATTTTTTCGTCTGCCGGTGCCACTCGGCGATTTCTCCGACGGTCATGCCGTGCCGCACGGGAATGTTCAGATACGCCGTGAAATGCTGGATGGCGGGATCCAGCGGCAAGCCCTCTACGATCGAGCCCGTGATGGGGTTGGGGCGGTCCAGGACAATCACCTCAATGCCGCGCTTGCCGCATTCCTCGAGGGCGTAAGCCAGAGTGGTTGTGTAGGTGTAAAAGCGCGTGCCGATGTCCTGAATATCAAAAACGACCGCGTCCATGCCCAGCAGCATCTCCGTGGTGGGCCGCTGGGTCTGGCCGTAAAGGCTGTAAACGGGCAGGCCCGTCTTTTCATCTTTTGTGTTCTCGATTTTAACGCCGTGGTCCGCCTTGCCGCGGATGCCGTGCTCCGGCGAGAAGAGTTTCACCAACTGCACGTCCGGAGCGCGGAACAGAACATCGATGGTCGATTTTCCTTTGCTGTTCAAGCCCGTATGGTTGGTGATGAGGCCGATCTTTTTGCCCTTCAAAATCTGAAAACCGTCCCTTTCCAGTACGTCGATGCCGAGTAACACCTTGTTTTTGGCGGCGAAGGCCGGGGGCGTCAACGCCAAGGCCATGAAACCAAAGCTGATTGCCAACACGGCGGCGGATATTTTCAATCGTTTCATTAAATTCCCCTGATTCCCTTAAAATTCCGGCCGGGAGTTATTTTTCCCAGGATGCGCGGGCCGGATGCGCCGGTGGAGGCCGGCAGGTGGTTGATGCGGCCCTCGACGGCGCAGAGGCCGAAGTAGGCGAAGGCGGCCGGCTCCTTGGCCTGCGACGGAAGGCCGTAACGCTCGATGGTGGTAACGGAAACGAGGGATAGAAGACGGCGCAGGTGGTTCATAAGTGTCGCGTTGCGCGCTCCGCCGCCGCTCACAATGACTTCGGATAGGGCCCAGCGATTCGGGACAAACCGCCTGTAACTTTCTGCGATCATGTAAGCCGTGAAATAATTGAGCGTCGCCAAAAGGTCCGCGGCTGCGTTTGGGGTTCGCCGTTTGAGCTTGGATTTGAGTCTCGCAGGGATGAACGTTGCGTTAAATAACTCGCGCCCGGTTGATTTGGGCGGTTTTCTTAAGAAGAAAGGATGTTTTGCCATCTGCAAGACGGCGTCATAATCGATTCTCCCCCGCCGCGCCCGTTCTCCGTCCCGGTCAAACAGTTCCCGTCCGCGGGTGAGCGCGCGCATGGCCTCGTCCATCAAACAATTGCCCGGCCCGTTATCGAAGGCGATGGGTTTAGCGATCTTTTTTCCAACGACGCAGACGTTGGCGATCCCGCCGATGTTCTGGAGCGCGCGGATAAGGCCGTTCCCGAAGAAAACCCGGTCAAATTCCGGGATCAGCGGCGCGCCCTGGCCGCCGGCGGCAACGTCGCGAGGGCGGAAATCCGAAACCACGGTGATGCCGGACCTCTCGGCGATGAATGAAGGCTCGCCGATTTGCAGCGTGTTGGGCGCGGCGTCATCCGGGCCGTGGTATATCGTCTGGCCGTGCGAGCCGACCACCGAAATCCGCCCGGGGTTCACCTTCTCCTGCTTCAAAAACTTTAGAACCGCGGCGGCGTGATGGTCCCCAACCTCAAAATTTAATTCCGACAATTGCGGAGTTCTTAAGTTGATCGCCCCCATGATCTTTTTGAAAAGTTTGTCTGGATAGGCGTAGGTTCGATGGCCGAGGACGCGGCAGGAGGTCTTTTTGAAAGCGGCGAGCGCAATGGAAACGCCGTCGGCGGACGTGCCGGACATGAGGCCGAGCGCGAGTTTTTCCATGCGGCGGCTCAGGCGAGACTTTTCGCGAGGAAGCCGGCCGCTTCTTTGAGGCGGCGGAGCGCTTCGGCGCGCGAAATCCTCTTGCGAAGCATCAGAATGGCGGTCTTGGCGTTGCCGGAGGAGTCCCGGAGCGCTTGCCGGGCTTCGGAGCGCGAGGCATTGCCCAATTCCTGCGCCAAGCGCAGCGCGCGCTCTTCAAGTTTGCGCGATTTGATCTGGACGTCCACCATGCGGTTGCGATAGGTCTTGCCGCAGCGCACCATGGCGAGCGTGGTGATCATGTTCAGCACCATCTTCGTCGCGCTCCCCGCTTTGAGGCGCGTCGAGCCGGAAATGATTTCAGGTCCCGTATCGAGCGCGATGGAAACGTCGGAGTATCGCTTCAAGGGGCTCGCGGGATTGCAGGTGAGAAGCACCGCGGCGGCGCGTTTCCTGCGCGCCGTCCGCAAAGCGGACTGCACATAGGCGGTCACGCCGCTGGCCGCAATCCCGATGACGACGTCGCCCCGCTGCAATTTTTTCGAAAGCTGTTTGCGGACAGCCACCGGATCATCCTCAGAACCTTCTTTGGATCGGAATACAGCCGACTTGCCGCCCGCCATGAGCGCTTCGAAACGCGAAGGCGAAACCCCGAACGTTGGCGGAAGCTCGGAGGCTTCCAGCACGCCCAGCCGGCCGCTGGTCCCCGCGCCGACAAAAAGCACCTTGTGCCCACCTTTATAGGCGCGCTCAATCAACGCGATGGCTTTCTCGATATTGCGGGATTGTTTCGCGATGGCCCGCGGAATCTCCGCATTGTGGCGGTTCATCGCGGCGATCATTTTGGAGACTGCCAGCCGGTCCAGCGGCGGGGCGCCGCCGGTCTTTTCCGTCGGGATGCGGCCGTATTCGATCATGCGGTTGCGGATTCGCCTTCGACCGGTTTCCTGCCCAGAACCCAGCTGAGGCCGAACGTCATAAAGGTGCCGATCAGCAGCAGCCAGCTCCAGCCAAGCGCGATCATTTTCTTCTCGCTCAAAACCAGAAGGACCAGCATCGACAGGGAGGAAACCGCCATGCTCAGGACGTTCACGAGGTTCGCTTTGCGCCGCGTTAAGAGGCCCAGCAGGAATATTCCTAGCAGCGAGCCATACGTCACTCCCCCGATCTTGAACGCGAGCCAGAGTATTTTCTCAAAGTGGCTGAAAGCATACGCGATCACGGCCAGCGCAATCCCGAACATCACGACGCTCACGCGGGACACCAGCAGATAATGGCTTTCATCCGCGCTCTTCCGCACCAGCGTCTTGTAGATGTCGGTGACAAACGAGGATGACAGAGAACCGAGCGGCGAATCGATGCTGGCCATCACGATGGCGGACAGCAAAAGGCCGCGCGCGAATGCCGGCATGGCCTGTCCAATGAAGTGCGGGAAAATCTTGTCCAGTTTCTCGGGCAGGGCCAGCGAAGGGTTCTGGCTGTAGAACGCGAACAGGCTCGCGCCGATCGTCAGATATATTGAAAGCACGATGAAACTGCCCAGCGTGGTGATGATCATCGTCTTTTGGCTTTCCCGGCGGGTTTCGACGGTGAGGAGCCTCTGCATCAGCTCCTGGTCGGTTCCAAACGCCGCCATCGACCCGAAGAGCCCGTTTAGCACCGCAACCCAGACGATGTTCGGTCCGGCCAGCATCTGCTTTACGAATTCCGGGACGCCCAGCTCCGCCACGCTGGGTCCCCAGTCGAACACGGCAAGCTTGCCCGCCGCGCCGGCGACCTCGAAAATTCCGCTCACTCCTCCGTTGACCTGCGACGCAATGAAACCGATCGTGACCAGGCCGGCCACGATGAACGTCAGCGCCTGCAGAACGTTCGTCCACACCACCGCTTTGATGCCGCCCCAGGTGATGTAGATCATGCTGACCACGGAAAACATCAGGATCGTCGGAATGATATGCCAGCCGATCAGCACGCTGACGGCCAGGCATGCCGCCATGAGCCTCACGCCCGAAGCCAGCAACCGGGTGATGAAAAACAAAACGGAAGCGGCGTATTGCGTTTCCGGGCCGAAACGGTGGCGCAGGAATTCGTAGATTGAAGTGCAGTTATATTTATAGAAAGCCGGAATGAAGAGGAAGGCGATGACGAGGCGCGCCGCGAAAGAACCGATAAAAAACTGCGCGTATTCCCAGTTTTCCGTATAAGCCGTGGCAGGAACCGCGATGATCGTGACTGCGCTGATTTCCGTCGCTACGAACGACAGGCAGGCCGCCCACCAGGGAACTTTGCGCCCGCCCAGGAAGAAATCGTTCGTGGAGCTTTCGTTGCGGCCGAGGAAGATTCCAAGGAAGATCGATAAAAAAAGCAGGATTACCAATACGCCGTAATCCTGCCAGGTGAGGCTCGTTCCGCCGATAAACCAGTTGGTTAGTTCCATTATCTTCTTATTCCTTAATAATTAAGGAAATAATGCCCGGCCAAAGTGCTCCGAGCTCATTTTCCTCCGACAAACCATTGCGAGGCCTCGTCGGAGGACGGCTTCGCCGGTTTTTGGCCTGGCATTTTCTTGATCGAAATCCGGCAGTGTCAATTTTTGACTTGGCTTCGTCGTCGTCATTCTATCATAAAAGGTTTTCCTTTTAGTAGAATAGGCGGCATGCCGCAGTCTATGACGCTCGAACAACTCATCGGCCAGACCCTCACCATCGGGATACCTGGAACGAAAATCACGCCCGACATCGTCCGCCATTTCAAAGAGCTGAACGCGGGCGGGCTGATCCTCTACCGCATCAATTTCGAATCGCCGGCGCAGTGCAAGAAACTCATTTCTGACCTGGAACAGGCGCTGGGGCGCCGCATCCTGGTGATGGCCGACCACGAAGGCGGGCGCGTTATCATGTTCCGCGACGGCATCACGGTTTTTCCCGACAACTGGGCGTTCGGCCAGAGCGGCAAGACGAAGTACGTCGCCCGGCAGGGCGCCATTGAATCGAAGGAATTGCGCCGGCTCGGCATTGACGTTAATCTGGGCCCCGTGCTCGACGTTCTCACGGATTCCTACAGCCCCAACATTGGCATCCGTTCTTATGGCAAGGACTGGAAACTCGTGGCCGAGATGGGCCTCGCGCGCATCCAGGCCATGCAGAAAGGCGGCGTTTCGGCCTGCGCCAAACATTTTCCCGGCAAGGGCCACGCGCCCGTGGACGCGCATCTGGGCCTTCCCACCATCCGTTCGACATGGGCGGAGATGGAAGCGGTGCATTTGCAGCCCTTCTTGCGAGCCATTGAATCCGGCATCGACATGGTGATGACGTCCCATCCTTATTACCCGAACCTCGATGCCGATCCTAAAAATATCGCCACTTTTTCCCGCAAGATCGTTTACGATTATTTAAGAACCAAACTGAATTATCAAGGCATTATTTGTAGTGATGATCTCGAGATGGGAGCCATCAAAGAAATTTGTCCCATTGGCGAGGCGGCGGTAAGGACCATGAACGCGGGCCATGATATTCTGCTGGTTTGCCACGATTTGAACGCCCAGCGCGAGGTATATAACGCACTAGTGGCGGCATATAAGGAAGGACGCTGTAACCGGTCGGAACTCGAGGCCAGCGTCGCGCGGATCCAGAATCTGAAAGCGCGCCGCAAGAAGCGTTTTGAGGGCGGAACGCCCAGGCCCGAACGCGAAGGCCGCGCCATTGCGGCGGAAGTTTGTTCACAGGCCGTGAAGTTCTTCAATGAAAGCCACTCACCGCGCCTCCCCGAGCTCAAGGGTAAAAAAGTCCTGGTCCTCTTCCCCCAATTTTCTTCGCTCGCTCCCAAGATCATGATCGAAAAAGAAACCGCGGCCGAAAAGCAGTTTGTGCTCAAAGAGTTTGGACGGTTCGGCGTCAAACCCACGGTGCAGGTGGTCGGCATCGAACCCAAGGATGACGAGATCGAAACCGCGCGCGCCAACATGAAGAAACATGACGTTACGATTCTCTTCTGCTTCGACGCCCACCTCTACGCTTCCAACAAAAAGCTGCTGGACGCCGTTCAAAACGAGGCGCCGAGCGCGGTGGTCGGATTGCTCCGCGACTTTTACGACATCAGCCTGATCAAACCTTCCGTCCCTGCCCTCACCTGCGGCGGATGGCGCGCCTGCCAGATCCGGTCCATCATTGAGCGGATTGCCCGGTAATCGCCCTATTTACAGTATTGGCGCCGACAACGGCGGCACGTGGCTCCGTTTCGCCGCCGTCGATCATAAAGGAACCCTTCTCAAAACCCTTAGAATCCCGTCTCCGACCGTCCCTCAACTCCCCGCGCGAATCAAAAAACTGCTTCAGACCTGGAAGCTCCGCCGGGTTCCGCGCCTGATCGTGGCATCCAAGGGAATTTGGACGGTCCAGGAAAAAAATCGGTTAGTCCGGCAGCTGAAACCCTTCTCCGATACCGCGGCGGCTTTTTCCGACGTGGAGCTGGCCTATCACGGCCATTTTCATGGTAAGAAGGAAGGCCCCGGAACGCTCCGCATCCTGCTGATCGCCGGAACGGGATCCATGGCCTACGGCAGGAGCAAAAACAGGATCGCGCGCGCCGGAGGATTGGGCGCCAAAGACGGGGATCCCGGGTCAGGGTATTGGATCGGCAAGCACCGGCTCCGCATCCAGGCGCTGAAGACGGGAAAATCCCAAACCCAATCGATCCGCGAGACGGCCGGGCTCGCCGTGGAAATGCTGCGCCGGGCCCAAAAAGGCGAGGTTCTTCCCCTCCTGATCGTCCAGGAAGGAGCGGACTACCTGGCCGAACTGGTATGGAAAACCGCGCAAAAACTGAAATCGAACGGGCCCATCCAACTGGGGTATCACGGAGGGCTTTTTCAAAGCCGGTTTTTTATGAGAGAAGTGGATAAGGCCCTGGAAGTTTATTTCGCCGGAAGGAAAATAAATGCGGCGCTTCTGAAAGAAGACGCCGCTGTCTGCGCGGCCCGCATGGGCCTCGATGGAAGCTGGAAGACCTACCTACGGGCGGACAATCCCCCGCGTTGACCCTTTGATGAACTCGAGGAAATATTTAATTTCCTCGGGCTGATCCTTCGAAAGCAGTGATTCCAAAGATATTTCCAGCGTGGAGTCCGACAGAAATAAATCCTTATAAACCCTTTTGATCCCGCGAATTTGTTCGGACGTAAACCCGCGCCGCTCGAGCCCCACCACGTTAATGCCCCGCACGGAGTTTTCCCCCGCTCCAATGCAGTAAGGGGGCAAATCGAGCGTGATCCCCGCTCCGCCCCGCATCAGGGCATATTTTCCAATGCGGGAAAATTGATGAACGAGGCAGTGCCCGGACAAAAAAACGAAATCTGCCACTTCGGCATAACCCGCGAGCAGAGAACCGTTGGCGATAATGATCGAATTTCCCAGCCGGCAGTTATGCGCAATGTGGGAAAACCCCATCAAAAAATTGTCATTCCCGATAACGGTGGCACTGTCTTCTTTCGTCCCGCGATGGATCTGCACGTATTCGCGGATGTTGTTGCGATGGCCTATCTTCACGTAGGATTTCTGGCCTTTGAACGCCAGGTCCTGGGGATCAAGTCCGATCACCGCACCCACGCCAAACTGGTTGTCTTCGCCGATTTCCGTATAGCCGGTGATCACTGCATGCGGCGCGATCTTCGTTCCCTTGCCGATGGAAACGTGTTCATCAATGACCACATAAGGACCGACGGAAACGCCCTCCGCAAGTCTGGCATTGGGGCTGACGACCGCCGTCGGATGAATAGCAGCGCTCATTTAAGTTCTGTTTGCATCAGTATCAATATTTGGGCTTGTCACTCGATGATGATTTTGTAATCATCGTACCGCAAAGTGCCGTCGAGCTGGATTTCAAAGTCCCGCTTGATCGTTTTGCTCAGGTCTTCCTTGCGTTCTTTGAAGTATTCCGCCACGTCCGGATGCAGCACGATCCGCATTTTTCCGTTCGGCCGCCCGTTGGTAAGCTTCAGGATTTCCTTCTTGATCTTGATGTAGAGCGATTCGTTCGACAACACCATGCCGATGCCGCGGCATTCGGGGCAGGTCTGGCAGAGCGTGGCGAGCATGGACTCGCGCTTGCGCTCCCGTGTCATTTCGACGAGGCCGAGGCGCGTGATGGGCAGGATCTTGATCTTCGCCCGGTCGCGCGACGTGGCGCGCTGCAGCGCTTCCACGACCTTCTGCCGGTTCCGCGCTTTGCGCATGTCGATGAAATCGATGACGATAATGCCGCCGATGTTTCTTAACCGCAGCTGACGGGCGGCTTCCTCGGCCGCTTCAATGTTGGTTAACGTAACAGTCTCCTCCTGCGATCCGCTCCCCGTGAACTTCCCCGTATTCACGTCGATGGCGCATAAGGACTCGGCCTCTTGGATGATAATGGTCCCCCCTGATGGCAGGGATATTCGAGACTGAAGTAACGTCTCGAGTTCCTTATCCACGTTGAAGGCTTCAAAAATGGGGGTCTTGCCGTCGAAATACTTCACGCGTTCGGCCAGCTCGGGCGAGAGCATCTGCACGAAATCAAGCGCATCGTGGTGCTCGCCCTTGGAGTCAATCATAAAGACGCCGGTATCTTCGGATAAGATGTCCCGCACGGTCTGAAACACGATGCCCAAGTCGCGATGGATGAGCACGGAAGGCGGGGCGCTGTGGAAACGGCGCTGGATGTTCTCCCAAAGCCGGTTCAGGTAGCGGATCTCGCGCTTCATCTCGCGCTCATCAATGCCTTCGGCTTCGGTGCGGACGATAAAGCCGCCCATTTTAGGCCGCATCTTGTCGAGCAGGTCTTTCAGCCGCCGGCGCTCCGACTCTTCTTCAATATTTTTGGAAATCCCGATCGAGGTCTGGAAAGGAAGGTACACGAGAAAGCGTCCCGGAAGCGAAACGTCCATGGTGACTTTCACGCCCTTGGTGCCGATGGCTTCCTTGGCGACCTGGACCATGATGATCTCGTTCTTCTTCAGACACTGCTCGATGTGCTTGTTGACGGAATGCTGGTTGCCCTGCGGGTGATGGTGCCCGCCGTGGCGCCGCCGGCCATGGCGCTGGTGCTGTTGCTGGCCCCGGCGCTGCGGGTCGCCCTGCTGCGGCTGCCCCTCTCCCTGGCCTTGAGCCGGAACCGTTTCCTGGGCGCCCTGTTCGGACCCCTGAAGCATCACGGCCTGGCCGTCATCCTCTTCCTCCACCGCCTCATCCTCGGGTACTTCCTTGCCGGGCTGGGGGATGACCTGGGTGATGACGTCGGAAATGTAGAGGTAGGCGTTCTTTTCGAGTCCCACATTGACGAAGGCGCTCGAGATGCCGGGCAGGACGTTCTCGACCTTGCCCTTGTAAATGTTCCCGATTATCTTTTCAGATTCTTTGCGCTCGATCCCGAGCTCAATGAGTTTGCCATTCTCAATGACCGCGACGCGGGTTTCGTCGTGGGTGCAGTTGGCCAAAATCTCCTGCTTCATAAAATTCTCCTTTTAAAATAAATCGCATCATGGTTCAAGCCATGTTCCATCCGGCCTTTCCATGTAAAAAGCCTTGCGTTTTACTGACAGAAGGCGGCATGCGTCCTCCGTCAGGTTCAAATATTTTGCTGCTATTTTTTCCGGTTTCACGTTTTTGCCGGGTCCGAACCGGAGGCTGAGCTCCAAAACAGCGGGCCCCTGCGAATCGAGCGAAGCGCGGCCCCACTCCATTTTAAGAATCAGCGGCTTCAAAGGAATGGATTCCAGCCGCGGTCCTTGTTTCGTTTTTTTCATTTTTTCGTATGTTAAATCGGGTTTGGCGAGAAATTCGGCCGCGGATTGCACGAGCTCGTCGGCCGTCACGTTGTTCAGGAAGCTGACCGGGACGGAAACGGAATAGTCCACGCGGTTGAGCAACGCTTCCAGCGAAGGGAAGAAAATGGGGATGCGGCTGACTTTCTCGAGTGCGAAACCCTGCGGCATGTTCTGCGCCACGGATTTGCGTACTTCTTCGAGGTCCATACGCTGCGATAAATCCAGATCAAAGTACTCACAATCTGACTCATAGCCCACTGAGATGGCCGGGCCGAAAGAACACTTGAGCTGCGGATGGAAACCAGCGGTGTAAGCGAGCGGCAGGCCCGCGCGGCGCATCACGCGGCGGATCATTTCGATCTGCTCCAGGTGCGACGTGAAGCGCACCCAGCCGCGCCGCGAAACTTTAAAGCGCAGCTTCTGAACCGTTTCTTCATGGAAAGATTGGGCTTTTCGGAGCGACTCGGGGCTGAGAGGCGGCACTTCCGGGCGGATCTTGAGGTGCGGCTCCGTCGGCAGGGGTTCTTGCGCCTGCTTTAACGAGGTCTGATAATCGTTCCACAGCGCGCGCCGGTCCGGGCCGCCCTGCAGATGGTCCCAGGGAAACGCTTCGTTCTCGCCGCGCTCGCGGTAACAGAAAAACTCAGGCGTGAGCCCGGTTTCTTCGAAAGCTTTCTGCCACAGGCTGAAATTAAAACGTTCGCCCCACTCGTCGAAGTGGGCGCCGTTGCGCCATGTATGTTCCAGCAGCGCGCTGCAGCGGCGGTCGCCGCGCGACAGCACGCCTTCGACCACGATCTGTTCCAAGCCGTGAGCCCGCACCGAAGCGGACATGACTCTTTTGAGAAACGAAAGCTTGGATCTCAGGGTATCCAGCCGGCCCTGCGCGCACCACTGAAACGGTGTGTGGGGTTTGGGCACGAAGGGCGAAAGGGTGGCCGCGAGCGCCATGCCGCGATTTTCCTTGACGGAATGTTTGACCACGTCCGCGATGCCCTGCAAATCGGCTTCCGTTTCCGTCGGCAGGCCGTACATAAAATAGAGCTTGACGTTCTTCCAGCCATGCTGGTGCGCACTCGCAAGCGTCGCCCGGATCTCTGATTCTTGGAGCTCTTTGCGGATCACGCGGCGCATCCTCTCCGTTCCCGCCTCGGGCGCGAAGGTCAAAGACTGCCGGCGGACGGTCTGTAAAATCTCGGCGCAAGCTAAAGTAAAACGGTCGGCGCGGGTTGAAGGCAGCCCGATGGAAATGCGCTTCGGCGTAAACTTTTCGGCCAATGCCTGAAGCAGCGGAACAATCTCCCGGTGATCGGCGGCGGAAAGCCCGGCCAAAGTCACCGCATCGTAACCCGTGTTGCGCAAACCCTGCTCGATAATCTGTACCAGTTCTTCCTTCGTGCGCTCGCGATAAGAATGGTACGTGAATCCCGCCTGGCAGAAGCGGCAGCGCCAGGGGCACCCGCGCTGGATCTCAACGTTTAGCCGATCGTGCACGGTCTGCACGAAAGGAACCACGGGGCGGATGGGAAAAGAAAACTCTCCGTTCTTGTAATTGCCGATCTGCGTCTGGCGATAAATAACTTTCTCAGGAACGCCCGGCTCGGTCGGCGCCACTTTCGCGACGGTGCCGTCGGCATTATAGGTCACTTCATAAAGCGATGGAACGTAAAGCCCTTTGATATTGGCCAGGGCGCGCAAACATTCTTTCTTCGAACCGCCGGTCTTTTTAAATTCGCGGACGGCTTCGATCATCTCGCCCAGAATTTCTTCGCCGTCGCCAATGACGAAAGCGTCAAAGAAATCCGCAAGCGGTTCCGGGTTGACGACGCAAGGGCCGCCGCCGACGACGATCGGAAACGTCTCGAGCCGTTCCGACGCGCGGATGGGAATGCCGGAGAGATCCAGGATCTCGAGGATATTGTTGAAGCAAAGTTCGTAAGGAAGGCTGAAGCCGACGATGTCGAAAGAGGTGATCGGCGAACGTGATTCCAAAGAAAAAATCGGCATGCGGTTCTTGCGCAGAGACTTCGCCATGTCGTCATCCACGGAGTAGAGCCGCTCCGCGTAAGCGTCGTTCCGCGCGTTCACCACGCGGTACAAAATCTCGACCCCCATGTTGGCGAAACCCGTTTCGTAGAGATCCGGGAAGCAAAGGCAAACGCCTACCGCATTCCGGCGAAATGATTCAGGCCGCGGCGCGCTGTTCCACTCGCCGCCAATGTAGCGGCTGGGCTTGTTTACAAAGGGCAGCAGCGACTCGTAATCGAGCCCCGCTTCCACCACAGGCGCCAACGCCGGCGCCCCAGCCTCTGCATCCAGGGCTGGAACCGATCCGATTTCAATGGGAAACTGTGTCTTATGCGTCACTTAACATCAACCTTTCAATATCAATCTTATAAATCAGTATGTAAATCGTCTTGCGCTTACGGATAAAAGGATGCCGATGGCCATCAGGGAGGAGAACATCGCCGACCCCCCGTACGATAAAAAGGGCAATGGAAGACCCGCGACAGGGGCCATTCCCATCACCATAGCGAGGTTTAGAATAGCATAAAAGGCAAACATGGTTCCAATGCCCACCGCTATTAAGGAACCGAAGCGGTCCCGGGCGTTTCCGGCGATGGCAAAGGCCCTCCAAAGGAGGATAATGTAGAGAATCACCACCGTTCCGCTGGCCGCGAAACCCAGCTCCTCCCCCAGGATCGAAAAGATGAAATCCGTGTGCTGTTCCGGCAGAAACCCGAGCCTTCCCTGGGTGCTGGAGAACAGGCCCTTGCCGAAAAACTTGCCCGACCCCAGCGTCACCATCGATTGGATGACGTGGTAACCCGACCCCATGGGGTCAATCGAAGGGTTAAAGAAGGCGATCAACCTTTTGCGCTGATAATTCTTGATGGAATTGGCGAAGATCGAGCTTGAAAACCATCCCAGAAAGATCAGAAGGTATGTGCTCAGGAAAAAAATCCAATGGACGCGCAGGCGCATTTCCCGCACGAACCAATAGGCGAAGGCGAAAACGGCCGCAAAAATCAGCTGGATGACGAAAAATTCCTTTCCGAGATGCATGCCCCTGTAGACGTATTCCCAAAAGGGATGTGACTCCAGAAACGCCGGCGAAAGGGAAAGGTACGTGTGCAGCAGCAGCACGGCGCCGGCGATGAGCCCGTAAAGCAGGATGATCATCAAGTGAAAAACGTTGGCGCCTGCCGTGAACAGAATGGCCAGCAGGATGGGAAAATAAACGAGCGTGGAACCGAAGTCGGGCTGCAGCAGTATCAGCCCGATGTGGGCCAGGACGATCAGAAACGGAATCAGCAGGGACTTCAGCTGGCTGAGCTCGCGCGAGTGGCGGTCACACCAGCCGGCCAGCACCAAAACGGCCAGAAGCTTGGAAACTTCCGCGGGCTGGAACGAAAAGGGTCCGAGAGTGAACCAGGCCTTGGTTCCCCTGTATTGGCTTCCGACGAGCAGGACGAGGATGAGAAGGGACAGAGAAACTCCGAAGATCATCCGGAGGTGCTGCGAAAAAATCTGATAATTCAGCGTGGCAAACAGGAACAACAGCACCATGCCCCCCGCGAATGCCGCGAGCTGTTTTCCCACGTAAGCACCCGGATGCACGAAGCGCAGACTGGCCGAGTAAACCATGAGCAGACCGATCACGCAGAGCAACATCGCGTCCAGAAAAAGCACCCAATCGAAGTGGCGCAGGAATCGCCGCAACGGGGTCATCTCCTTCTGCCCCGACGAGGAATATACTAAGGAAAATAAAGGATCGTCAGCCATTTAGTCTCCGGCCTCGTTTTCCGCCGCGGGAGCCTTTTTTATTTCCTGCGTTGCCTGGGACGCGGGATCCAGCAACGCGGCTTCAATCACCTTTTTGGCGATGGGAGCGCCGGCCACGCCGCCCTTGATGCCATGCTCCACGAACACCGCGACCGCGATCTTGGGATCTTCGACGGGGGCGTAGGCCACGAACCAGGCGTGGTCTTTCCCGTGAGGGTTCTGCGCGGTCCCGGTCTTGCCACCGATGGTGATGTTGGGGATCTTGGATGCCTGCCCAGTTCCTTCCGCCACCACGCGCGTCAGGGACTGGTCCAGGAAATTCCATGTCGAGTCGGCCAGCATCACTTCTCCGACCTGCTTCGGCCCGTATTCCTCGTAAAGTTCGCCGTCGGGAGTCCGGATTTCCTTCAGAATCTGCGGCTGGTAAATCTTGCCGTGGCTCGCCACGGCGGCGATCATGCGCGCGGCCTGCACCGGCGTGAAAAGCACCGTTCCCTGCCCGATCGACATGTTCACCGTGTCGCCGTCATACCAGTGGCGGTTGCCTTTTTTGAACATGCTCCGCCCCGGAATGTAGCCCGACTTTTCGCCCGGGAGCCCGATGCCGGTCTGCGCTCCGAGCCCGAACTTTTTGGACAGAGTCTCCATCGCGTCCGGTCCCACCTTAAGGCCGACGTGGCAGAAATATACGTTGCAGGAGTTCATGATCGCCTCGGAAAAATTCTGGTTTCCATGGCCTGTCTTCTTCCAGCATGAAATTTTCTTGGCGGAAGCGCCGCCGCCCAATGTAAAAAAACCGGGGCAGAAATAGGTTTCGTAAGGAGAGACCTTTTTAGACTCGATCGCGGCGGCGGCGGTGACAATCTTATAGATCGAACCCGGAGGGAACGTGCCCTGCACGGCGCGGTTAAACATGGGCAGGTCTTCGCGCGTCACGAGGGAGGCCGGGCCTTCCATGTTAGCCAGCTCGCCGCGCGTGTAAAGAAAAACGTTGGGGTCGAATGACGGCGCCGAAACGAAGGCGAGGATTTCGCCGGTCTTGGGGTCCATCGCCACGACGGAGCCCGGTTTGCCTTCCGCGGCCATCGCCTGCTCGGCCGCCTGCTGAATCCTTGCGTCGAGGGTCGTGCGGATCTGAAAACCCGAAACCGCCTTCTTGCGGTCCAGGATTTTCACGGAGCGCCCGCTCGCGTCCACTTCGATGCGCATGCCGCCGTACTCGCCGCGGAGGATACGGTCAAAATTCTTCTCGAGGCCCATCTTTCCGATCAGCCAATCGGCCTGGTAACCTTCCTGGCGCAGCTCCTGGAGCTCGCCCGCGTTCACCTGGCTGAGGTACCCGAGCAGGTGCGACGCGAAAGCCCCCTTCGGATAGTTCCTCTGCATTTCCGTCACGACGGATACGCCGGGCAAATTGGGTTTCTGCTCCTCGAGCGCGAACGCGGTGGAGCGCGACGCGCGGTCGAGCAGCCGTACCATCGAGGAATGCTTGATGGCGGGCGCGAGCTTGCGTTCCAGGTCCTCGTCCTTCATGCCTAAAATCCCGGCCAGCCGGTGGATCACCTTGGCGAGGACGTCCTTATTCAACTCGAGGGGCGTGAAAAGCACGAGGAAAGTCTGGCGGTTGTCGGCGAGCACCTGGCCGGTGCGGTCCAGGATCAGCCCGCGGGGCGCGCGCTCGAATAGCAGGCTGGTGCGGTTGGCTTCGGCGATGGTGCGCATGTTGGCTCCCTGCACCACCTGGAGATAGAACAGCCGAACGAAGAGGACGGCAAAAAAGAAGGAGATGACGGCGAGGACGAAGCTGAGCCGCGTCTCGAATTCGCTCGAACTGACCATGGCTTAAAAAGAATCCTGCCGCAGGCTCATGGTGCGCTGTAGGACGCACCAGCGGTCCAGAACCCAAAAAACGATGGGCCCCATGACGGTCGTGTAGACCGGCTGGAAAAACGTCGCGCGCGAGCCAAATCGCTCGGCGGCGCCCGTGAAAAAATTTTCAAACATTAAAAGACCGATGAAGTAAAGTACGGAAGCCGCGAACACCAGAGTCATCTGCGCGATGGGCTTTTCCTCGTCGATCTGGCCGTGCAGGCGGCCCACTAGGTTGCCGATCAAGGTGAACATAAAGGTCTGGGAGCCCAGGATGGAAATGCTCGCCACGTCGGCCAGGAGGCCCAGAAAAAAGCCGACCCATTGCCCCGACATGGAACCCAGCTGCAGCGAGAAAAATACGGTGGCCAGCAGAAGGATGTTGGGAAAGACGCCGTGGATGGAAAGAAAATCGGTGCCCAGCATCTGGCCGATGAATATGAAGAATACCGTCAGCAGCCAGAAGAAGATGCGGCTCATGCCTTAAAGAGGGGGCTGACCGCGGTGGGTCGGCGGAGCGGGAGCGCCTTCCGGAGCACGATCACCTCGCGCAGCCGGCTGAGCGAAACTGCGGGCGTCACTTCCGCGCGCGAAAACCCGGACCGGGTCTGGATGACCGATTTCAGTTTTCCGACGGGGAGTCCCGCCGGGAATATGCCGCCGAGTCCGCTGGTCATCACGGCGTCGCCCGGCTCGAACTGAACGGTCTGGTTCAAATATTCCAGCGCCACTTCGAAGGAGCCCTGGCCCTGAACGAGGCCCTGCTCTTCGTTGCGCGACAGGCTCACGGCGATGGAGGAAAGCGGATCGGAGATCAGCAAAACCTTGCTTGAATTGGCGCCGCATTCGAGAACGCGCCCGATCACGCCGGAAGTGACCTCCGAGTCATTGATCGGATTGCCCTGCAGCGCGATCACCGGGCTGTCCGGCTCCACGCCGTCTGCCGTGCCGCGGTCGATCCAGACCGCCGCCATCCAGTTCTGCGCGTCACGCCCCACGATGAGCGCAGGGATGGTTTCATAAGGAATATTGGTGCGGAAATCCACCATGTTTTTGAGCCGCCGGTTCTGTCCCTTGGTCTCCGCGAAAATCGATTCCATCAGCGATACCTGCTTCATTTTATCCAGCAGAACCATGTTATCTTCGTGGGTCCGGATCAGCTCTCCGATCCGGTTTCCCATGTGCACGGACGCGTTTAGCGTGCCGGAAACGCTCTCGTAGCTGGGAGATATCCAATAGAAAAGCAGCGATCTCAGGGCCTGGACGGTGTACGTAAGGCGGAAGGCCATCAATAGGAACGACAGGGAAAGTAGGAAGATGCAGACTGCGGTGGTGCGCGAGGGACGGAAAAGTTCCCAATTCATCGAATGCCTCCGCGCTCCAGGGACCAGGAGCGCGCGCCGGTTAAAACGGCTTAAATTTTTACGTTAAATCCGGGAACGCGCCCGGACTTTCAGATTATCGATTTCTTCGAGGTATTTGCCGGCTCCCAAAGCCACGCACGTCAGCGGCTCCGGCGCCAAATTCACGGGAAGTTCGGTTTCCTGGCTCAGCAGCTCGGGGAGGCCTCTTAAAAGGGCGCCTCCGCCCGCGAGCACGATGCCGCGATCGACCAGATCCGCGGACAGCTCCGCGGGTGTTTCTTCCAAAGTTTCTTTGATGACATCAACGATCAGCTTCACGGGCTCGGCCAGCGACTGCCGCACTTCTTCCGAAGTGATGGTGATGGTTTTCGGCAGGCCCGTCACCTGGTCACGGCCCTTCACTTCGAGCGACTGCTCCTCGAAGGTCGGGAACACGGAGCCGATCTTGATCTTCACGTCTTCGGCGGTGGTGTCGCCAATCAATAAATTATATTTGCGGCGAAAATACTGCACGATGGATTCGTCCATCTCGTCGCCGGCAACGTCGAGCGATTTGGAAACGACCATGCCGGACAAAGAAATGACGGCGACTTCCGTCGTGCCGCCGCCGATGTCCACAATCATGTTGCCAAAGGGCTCGCTGATGGGCAGATTCGCTCCGATCGCGGCCGCCATGGGCTCTTCGATCAGATACACTTCGCGCGCTCCGGCCTGTTCGGCGGACTCGCGCACCGCGCGGCGTTCCACTTCAGTAATGCCCGAAGGAATTCCAATGACGATGCGGGGATGCAGGAGACTGCGGCGGTTATGAACCTTTTTGATGAAATAGCGGATCATCTGCTGGGTGACTTCGAAATCGGCGATCACGCCGTTTCTCAGAGGACGGACAGCGACGATGTTGGCGGGCGTTTTGCCGAGCATGCGCTTGGCGTCCACTCCGATGGCGATGACGTTGCGGGTTTCTTTTTCGATGGCGACGACGGAAGGTTCGCGAAGCACGATGCCTTGTCCCTTGACGTAGACGAGGGTGTTGGCGGTACCGAGGTCGATGCCCATATCGTTGGAGAACAGGGCGAAGAGCGAATTAAACATTGGGTGAAGAGATCAGAACTTCAGGATCATGAGACGATCGCCTCGCTTGACGAGAGCGAAAGTCCCGGCCGACATTATGGGAGCAGCCGGACGACAGCGATGGGGGCGGCGTCACCGCTCCTCCATCCGCTCCGGATGACTTGAGTATATCCCCCCTGTTTGGACTGATACCGAGGCACGAGGACGTCGAAAATTTTCTTCTGCACGTCCTTCTGCTGGATGAACGTCGCCACGTTTCGGTGGGCGTTCACGCCTTCCTTTTTGGCGAGCGTGATGACGCGCTCCACCATCCGGACCACTTCCTTCGCCTTGGGAACCGTTGTCTGGATTCTTTCGTGTTGGAAGAGGCTGGTTGCCATGCTGCGCAGAAGAGCGCGGCGCGGCCCGGGCTTACGTCCTAATTTTCTACCTGCAAAGGTTTTCATGCCACTGCTCCTTTATATTTTCTTACAGTGGCATGTCCCGCTGATATCAGATTGCAAAAGCGGGACTATGAACACCGTATTCTAAATCTAGACCTGCATCCCCAAAGAGAGTTCCATCTCCTTGAGCTTTTCCTTGATTTCCGTCAGAGAAATCTTTCCGAAATTCTTGTACGCGAGGAGTTCCTCCTCCGTCTTGCGCACAAGCTCTCCGATGGTGTTGATTTTAGCATTCTTCAGGCAGTTTGTTGCGCGCACCGACAAATTCATGTCAGAGACGGGCTTGTTGAGCTGCTCATTGGAGACCTCTTTTTCGGAGCTCGCAGCGGAGAACACGAGGGGCGGCGCGGCCTGCTCTTCGTCCGCCGGGATGAAGGGTGCGATACTGTCCTTGAGGATTTTCGCCGAGTAGGCCATGGCGTCCAGAGGGGCGATGGATCCATCCGTCCATATCTCGAGGATCAGGCGGTCGTAGTCCGTGATCTGTCCCACGCGGGCGTTTTCAACTTCGTAATAAACTTTGGTGACGGGAGAATAGAGCGCATCGATCGCGATGAAGTCCACCGCGCGGTCCTGCCGCTTGTTCCGGTCGGCGGGAACGTAGCCGCGTCCGAGGGAAACTTCGATCTCCATGTTCAGCTTGCCGCCCGGATCCAGGTGGGCGATGACGAGGTCCTTGTTGATGATCTCGACGCTGGAGGAGCCTTCGAAGGAATCGGCGGTGACTTCGCCCTTCTTGGAAACTTCGAGTTTGAGGATCTCTGGGCCGGGGTTGTACATCTTGAACCGCAGCTGCTTCAAATTGAGGATGATTTCCATCACGTCTTCTTTGACGCCGCGGACAGTGGAATACTCGTGCGGCGCGCCCGGAATGCGGACGGCGGTGACGGCGGCGCCTTCCAGCGAGGAGAGCAGGATACGGCGGAGCGAATTGCCGATGGTGTGGCCATAGCCGCGCTCAAACGGCTCCGCGATGAACCGGCCGTAACGGTCGGTTACTTTTTCCTTCTCAAACTCCACCTTCTGGGGCAAAATCAACTCTTGCGTTCTCATCTTAAAATCCTCCTGTGCCTTTCAAAACCGATTATTTGGAATACAACTCGACGATCAGCTGTTCGTTCACCTGGAACGAAATATCTTCGCGCAGGGGCCAGTTCTTGACCTTGCCGGAAAACTCGCCGGCATTAACTTCGACCCACGTGGGCGCCGTATTGTTCTTCAGCGACTGCTCCCACCATTTCTTATAGATCGCATTTTCGCGGGACTTGGGCTCCAGCGACACCTGGTCGCCGGGCTTGAGCGCGTAGGAAGGGATGTTCACGGACTTTCCGTTGACCTGGAAGTGGCCGTGCGTCACCATCATGCGGGCAGCCACCTTGGAGATGGAGAAGCCCATGCGCTGGGCGACGTTGTCGAGGCGCATTTCCAGAAGCCGCAACAGGTTTTCGCCGGTGAGGCCCTTCTGTTTGGATGCGATCTCGAAATAACGGCGGAACGGACGCTCCGGCACGCCAATCATGCGCTTCAGCTTCTGCTTTTCGCGAAGCCGCTTGTTGTACTCGGACGTCTTCTTGCCTCTAAAACCTTTTCCGTGCTGGCCGGGAATCTCTTTGCGCTTGTCCAAAATGCATTTCGTATAGCACTTGTCCCCTTTCAGGAACAACTTGACTCCCTCCCGGCGGCACAGTCTGCATACCGGCCCTGAATATCTCACTAAACGGTCCTCCTTACGATTGTCATATTAAATCCTTTATACGCGGCGCGGCTTGGGCGGCCGGCAGCCGTTGTGGGGCAGCGGAGACACGTCCCGGATGCCGAGAACCATGAGCCCTGAGGACTGCAGCGCACGGATGGCGGTCTCGCGGCCCGATCCGGGCCCGCTGACCAAAACGTTAATTTGCTTCACACCCGCTTCAATGGCACGCTTGCCCGCGGTTTCGGCCGCGACGGAGGCTGCGAAGGGCGTTCCCTTCTTTGTGCCTTTGAAGCCGCAGGAGCCGGACGACGACCAGACGATCGTGTTGCCGCGCTCATCGGTGATGTTGACGATAGTGTTATTGAAGGAAGACTGGATATAGGCTTTTGCAATGCCGATGTTCTTCCAAATTTTTTTCTTGCGGGCTGAAACGCGCGCCGCAGGGGCTGGCGCTCCAGGAACTTTTTTAACTTCTGCCATGATTTCTCCTCGTATCCCCGATTTTAATTATTTCTTCGCTGCCGCGGGTGCTGCTGCCGCTTCGGCCTTGCGGTTGGCGGCTCCGACGGTCTTTCTCTTGCCGCGGCGGGTGCGGGCATTCGTCTTAGTTCTCTGGCCGCGCACGGGCAAGTTGCGGCGGTGGCGCAGGCCCTTGTAGGACCCGATCTCGATCAGCCGCTTGATGTTGCCCTGAATTTCCCGGCGGAGGTCGCCCTCCACCTTGATGTTCGAAGCAATATAGCTGTTCAGCTTGTTGACGTCGCCTTCCGTCAAATCTTTGACCCGGATGCCTTCCTGCACGCCGGTCTCCGAGAGGATGCGCCGCGCGTAAGACCGGCCGATGCCGTAAATATAGCCGAGCGCGATCTCGATGCGCTTATGTTTGGGAATGTCGATGCCTGCGATTCGTGCCATCTAAATAATTCTCCTTTTATCCCTGGCGCTGCTTGTGGCGCTTTTCCTTGCAGATCACGCGCACGACGCCCTGCCGCTTGATGACGCGGCATTTATTGCAAATGGGTTTGACTGATGCTCTTACTTTCATTTTGATCCTTCCGTCGATTAGAGTATAAAAAAACGGGTGAGACTTTAACGTCCTTGCCTGGCGTTCGGATCTTCTTTCTTGGGCTCGCCGCGATAAGTGATCCGGCCGCGCGTCAAATCGTACGGCGACATTTCCACCCTGACCTTGTCGCCCGTCAAAATCCGGATGTAGTGCATGCGCATCTTTCCGGAGATGTGGGCCAAAATGACGTGGCCGCCCTCGATTTCCACGCGGAACATCGCGTTTGGAAGCGACTCGAGCACTTTGCCTTCTACTTCAATCTTCTCTTCTTTCGCCAATTGTTCCTCAGTCCTAAAGCTGTGTTAAAATTTCGCTGCCGCTGTCCCTGATTGCGACCATGTGCTCGTGGTGCGAGGAAAGCGCGCCGTCTTCCGTTAGAACCGTCCAACCGTCGTCCTTGTGCAAAATCCGATCCGTACCGGCGTTGACCATTACTTCCAGGGCCAACACCATGCCGTGCTTGAGGCGGATGCCCGTTCCCGGCGTGCCCAGGCAGGGCACATGGGGATCTTCGTGCATCGCGCGGCCGATTCCGTGCCCGCCATAACTGCGGACTACGTTAAAACCGGCGTCCTCGCAGACTGATTGCATCGCGTAAGAAACGTCGCCCAGCCGCTTGCCAACCACGGCGGTCTCAAGGGAAAGTTGTAAAGATCGCTCGGAAACTTCGAGAAGCCTTTTCGCTTCGGGAGTGATTTTGCCGACAGGCACCGTCCGGGCGGTGTCTCCGCACCAGCCGTTGTAAAAGAGGCCCACATCGATGCTGATGATGTCCCCGTTTTTCAACTTTCGCTGATTGGGAATCCCATGCACCACTTCGTCATTGACGGAAGCGCAGATGTGCGCGGGGTATCCGCGATAGTTCAAAAACGCGGGCTTTGCGTCGTGATCTTTGATCCACTTTGCGGCAAACCGATCCAGATCCAAGGTCGAAACGTCCGGCCCCACCTGGGAACAGACCGCTTCGAGCAGTTCGGCCGCAAGCCGCCCCGAAACCTTCAAAGCGTCCATTTCCTTGTCGCTTTTCAGTTCAACGGATTGGGCGGGCATAAAAACTCAAAGAACGGCTAAATAACCCCTGCGGAAATTCTAGATTGTAGCAAATTTTTCAGGGATTTAAAAACATTTTCGGGATCTTTTGAGCCGTCCACCGCCACCAACCGGCCCGACTTCTTGTAGAAGTTGATGAGCGGTTCGGTCTGCTGGTTGTAGACTTTCAGCCGGTTTTTGACCGTTTCCGGCTTATCATCGTCCCTTAGTATCAATTTCGTGCCGCAAGCATCGCAGGCGTCCGATTTTTTCGGTGGATTGGTGGCCGGGTTAAACGTCAGTTTGCAATTCGGGCAGGTCAGCCGGCCGGCGAGGCGCTTCACACACTCTTCTTCCGTGACTCCCAGAGAAATGACGGCAAGGACTCGGGAGAATTCATCCAACTTTTCCCCCTGCGGCACGGTGCGCGGAAACCCGTCGAGGATGTATCCTTTGCGGCAGTCATCCTGCTGCAGCCTTTCCTCCACGATACCGACGATCAGGTCGTCCGGAAGAAGCTGTCCCGCCTTCATGTAGCCTTCGGCTTTCTTGCCGAGCGGGGTTTTGTGCTTCACCGCTTCGCGAAGCATGTCTCCCGTGGAAATCTGAGGGATTCCCAGTTCTTTAACGAGGCGTGAGCCTTGAGTCCCCTTGCCGGATCCCGGCGGTCCGAGTAAAACGAGGTTCATGATGACTGGACGTTGAACCATCTGCCCTTGATCCGTCCCTTCTTAAGGAAACCTTCATAGTGGCGCATAATCAAATGGGACTCAATCTGGCCGATCGTGTCGAGCGCGACGCCGACCGCGATGAGCAGTGACGTGCCGCCGAAGAAGAACGGGGCGTTCATTTTCTGGCGCAGGATGTCGGGCAGGATCGCGATGATGACCACGAACAGCGCGCCCCAGAGCGTGATGCGCTCCAAAATCTTCTGGATGTGCTGGGCCGTTGACTCGCCCGGGCGGATGCCGGGGATGAAACCTCCCCACTTCCGCATGTTCTCGGCGAGGTCGGTCGGATTGAATTGGATGGAGTTGTAGAAGTAGCAGAAGAAGACGATGAGGCCCGCGTAAAGGACTTCGTAGAGCCAGCCGCCGCGGTTCCATAAGGTCATGAAACGCGATGCGAAGGCCGATTCCGGAAAGAACTGGGCCAGCGTCACGGGCACCGAAAGGATGGAAACGGCGAAGATCACGGCGATCACTCCTGAAGTGTCCACCTTGATGGGAAGGAACGTGCTCGCGCCCCCCATGACCTTGCGTCCGACCACGCGCTTGGCGTATTGGACCTGGATTTTACGCTGACCGGTTTCCACATATACCGTGAACACGGTAAAAGCGAAAATGACCACGCCCAAGATCAGCGCGCCAAAAATGGAAATTTCCTCTATGCTCAATAGCCGCACGAGGTCCTGGAGACCCTTCGGCAAGCCGATCACGATGCCGGTGAATATAATTAAGGAAATACCGTTGCCGATACCGTTTTCCGTGATCTGTTCGCCCATCCACATGACGACCATCGTCCCGGTCATCAGGGTTAGAACGCTCAGAAGATAAAAGCCCGCGGTCGGGTCCGTAACGATAGGCAGGCCGCCCGGGGTGGGCAGTTTCGTCAAGCTGTAAATCAGGCCGAACGATTGGACGACACCGAGAAACAGGGTGAGATAGCGGGTGATCTGGTTCAGTTTTTTGCGGCCCAACTCCCCCTCCTTGGCCAAATGGTCCAAATAAGGAAACACGTGGGCCCCCTGCAGAAGGCTCATGATGATGGATGAGTTGATATAAGGCATGATACCCATGGAAAAGATGGAGAACCGGCCGAGCGCGCCCCCGGAAAAAATATCCAAAAAGCCGAGCAAGGTATGTTTCTGGCTCTCGAAAAGCATCCGCATGGCTTCCGCGTTGATCCCCGGCAAAGGGATGGCGGCGCCCAGCCGGTAAACGGCCAGGATACCGAGCGTGAAGAGGATTTTCTTCTTGAGTTCGGGTACTTCAAAAATATCCGCGAATGATCTCATCATATGTAGGTCGTTCCTTTATGTTGATATGATCGTTATTCTTTTTTCTTGAGCCAGGGCATCATCCCGCGGAGGTTGGCTCCGACTTTTTCGATGGGATGGTTGGCGAGGTTGCGGCGAGACGACTCCATAACGGGCTGTCCGACGCGTTTTTCGAGAAGATATTCCTTCGCGAATTCGCCCGACTGCACTTCCGCCAGGACTTTCTTCATCGCCAGCTTGGTTTCCGGCGTCACGATGCGGGGTCCGCGGGAATACTCGCCGTACTCCGCCGTGTCTGAAATAGAGTGGTTCATCCAGCCGATGCCGCCTTCCTGGACTAGGTCCGTGATGAGTTTAAGCTCGTGCAGGCACTCGAAGTAAGCGATCTCGGGCTGATATCCGGCTTCGATGAGCGTTTCGAATCCCGCCTTAATGAGATCCACGACGCCGCCGCAAAGGACGACCTGTTCGCCGAAATTATCCGTTTCGGTTTCTTCGGAGAACGTGGTCTCGATGACTCCCGCGCGGGTGGCGCCGATACCCTTGGCGTAAGCGAGCGCGAGCTTTAAAGCTTTCTTGGAATAGTTCTGCTCCACGGCCACAAGGGCGGGAGTTCCCTTTCCTTCCTCATAAGTGCGGCGGACGAGATGTCCGGGACCCTTAGGGGCGATCAAAACGACATCGGTTTCCTTGGGTGGGACGATTTGACCAAAGCGGATGTTGAAGCCGTGAGAGAAGCTGAGAACAGCGCCCTTTTTCAGGTTGGGCTTCACTTCATTTTCCCAGACTTCCTTCTGGGTTTCGTCCGGCAGGAGGAAATGAACCCAGTCAGCGCCCTTCACGGCTTCCGACGTATTCGTGAAAAGGTCTTTGCCGTCCTTCCAGCCATGCTTCATGGCGAGGTTGTAGCCATAGCCGCCCTTGCGGACCGCCACAACTACGTTCAAACCCGAATCTTTCAGGTTGAGCGCCTGAGCGTGACCCTGCGAGCCGTAGCCCAGAATCACAATCTTCTTGCCTTTTAAAAGTTTTAAGTCGCCGTCTTTCTCGCTGTAATGTTTCGCCATGGTATCCTCACTTGTCCTTCAATGATAAAACTTTTTCGCCCCGCGCCATAGCGACGATGCCGGTGCGGCTCATCTCGAGAATGCCGAAGGGTTCGAGCTTATCAATAAGCTCCTCGATTGCGGATTCTTCGCCCGTCGCCTCGATGATGACGGAGTCGCGGGACGCATCCACGACCTTGGCCTGGAAATCGCCGGCGATCTTTTTGATCTTGGCCTCGGCGTCCTTGCCCGACTTGATCTTGATGAGCGCCAAATCCGACTCGATCCGCGGCGTCTGGACGTAGTCGGAAACCTTGATGACGTCGATCAGCTTGTTGAGCTGTTTTTGCACCTGCTCCAAAACGTTTTCATCGCCCTTGACCACGATAGTCATGCGCGAGACGGTGGGATCTTCGGTTTCGCCGACAGACAGCGAGTTGATGTTGTAGCCGCGCGCCGAAAAAAGCCCCGCGATCCGCGCCAGCACCCCGGCCCGGTTCTCCACCAACACTGATATTGTATGTTTCGGATCACTAGTCATTTTAAAATTTTTGCTCCTGGCCCCCGCACAACCGATCAATACATCCATCAAGTGCGGGGACGCTCGCGAACGTCTTAGCGTTCGCTCACGCCATATCCACGATGATCTCATCCAGCCCGGCGCCCGCGGGGACCATCGGGAAAACTTTTTCTTCGGGGTGGATGATGACGTCGATCAAAACGCTGGTGTCCGCCTTCAGCGCGGCTTCGAGCGCGCCGCGGACTTCGCTGTTCTTGTTGATGCGAATGCCTTTGGCGCCGTACGCTTCGGCGAACTTACAGAAATCAGGAATGTACTTCAGGTTTTTAAAGTCGGCGTTCTTGTCGCCCATGCCGCCCTCGGATGTGAGCGAAGAGGCCGAGAACCGCTCTTTATAAAACAGCTCCTGCCACTGGCGGACCATGCCGAGATAATAATTGTTGATGATAATAACGATAACCTTCACCTTCTCATGAACCGCCGTAGCAAGTTCGGGCATCGTCATCTGGAAAGAACCGTCACCGTCTATGCAGATCACGTGCTTGTTGGGGTTGCCCAGCTTCGCGCCGATTGAAGAAGGAAATCCGTAGCCCATGGTGCCCAGGCCGCCGCTGGTCAGGAACTGACGGGGCGACTTCGCGGGATACCACTGCATCGCCCACATCTGGTGCTGGCCGACACCGGTCGTGACGATGGCTTCGCCCTTCGTGAGGTTATGCAATTCCTTGATGATGTACTGGGGCTTCACGAAATAATCGTCCGCGCCCTGATCCTTAAAGGAAAGAGGGTGCGTCTTGTCCCAATCGCGAATCTGGTTGACCCAGGCGGTATGGCTCATTTTGGAAACCTGTTTTAGCAGTTCCACGAGACCCGCCTTCAAATCACCGACGATGGGAACATCCACCTTGACGCTCTTGTCGATGTTGGCCGGATCGATATCAAAATGGACTTTCTTGGAATTGGGAGCAAAAGCGGAGAGCTTGCCGGTGACGCGGTCATCGAAGCGCGCGCCACAGGAGATCATGAGATCGCACTTCTGCATCGCGGTATTCGTGGAGTATTTACCATGCATGCCGAGCGGGCCCATGCAAAGAGGGTGATCGTAAGGCAAAACGCCGTTGGCCATGAGCGTGTGCGCAACCGGAATATTGGCTTTCTCGGCCAGCTCCAGGACTTCCTTGGAAGCGCCGGAAAGGATGGCTCCGCCGCCGACGTAAAGCAACGGACGTTCCGCCGCCGCGATGAGCTCGGCCGCTTTTTTGATCTGCGCCGCGTCGGTTTTAGTGACGGGGTTATAGGAGCGGATCGAAACTTTTTCGGGATAGATAAATTCAGTCTTGGCGCGCTGGACGTCGACGGGAACGTCGATATGGACGGGGCCGGGACGGCCCGAGGACGCGATGTAAAAGGCCTCGCGGACAACGCGGGCGAGATCTTTCACGTCTTTAACGAGATAGTTGTGTTTCGTGACGGAGCGCGTGCAGCCGATGGCATCAGCTTCCTGGAAGGCGTCCGAGCCAATGGCGTCGGTGCGAACCTGGCCGGTGATGGCGACCATCGGGATAGAATCCATATTGGCGGTCGCGAGGCCGGTAACGAGGTTGGTTGCGCCGGGACCCGACGTCGCGGTACAGACGCCGACTTTACCGGTGGAACGCGAGTAAGCGTCCGCCATGTGGGAAGCGCCCTGCTCGTGCCGCGTCAGGATCATCCGGATTTTGGAATCGTAAATCTTGTCGAAGAAAGGCAGATTGCATCCGCCGGGAATTCCGAAAATGAATTCCACGCCCTCTCTTTCGAGACACTCAACGATAATTTCTGCGCCTGTTTTTTCCATTTTTACCTTATTCCTTCAAAATTGATGAAAAAATACCTGGCCAAAATACCTATGAAAGCATTTAAGGGCTTTTTGGCCGGGCACTTTTTGCTTATACGAGTTTTGCGCCGTAGGAGCTGGACGAAGAATATTTGGAATACCGGTAAAGGAAGGTATTCTTCATGATCTTGTCCTGCGCTTTCCAGCGGGAAAGGCGAACTTTGATTTCGGTTTCCGTGAGGCGGACCGTCAGATATTTGTCGGCGAAGCTCCAGAGAACCACGTCTCCATCCTGGAGGATCGAAAGAGTGCTGCCAATGGCGGCTTCGGGCGCGATGTGCACGATCGCGGGAATATGTCCCGGCAAATGCAGGCGCCCGTCGGTCAGGATGAGCACCGAGTCGTCCAAGCCGCGTTCGTCCAGCGCCTTGGCCAGAGAAACCAGCCTGGGCATGCCGGGGCTGCCGCGCGGACCGCAATAGCGAAGCACGAGGACATCGCCCTTCTTGACCTTCTTCGCCATGATAGCGTCCACGCATTCGCTCTCAGAGTTGAAAACCCGCGCCGATCCGCTGCCCGTGAGGCTCGCGTCCTTCAGGCCCGCCGCGCGGAAGATGGCCCCTTCGCGGGCAAGGTTGCCGGAGATGATCGCCAGGCCGCGCTGCTTCTTGACCGGGTGATCCATTTTGAAAGGCGAACGGTTGTAGGACATTTCCTTGGCGAGTTCGAAAATATTTTTTCCCATGACCGTCGGGCTGGCCTGGAGCGAATGCGACAGGGCCGAAAGAAGCGCAGGCAGGCCGCCCAGCTTCGAGAAATCTTCGAGGAGAATCTCCCCCTCCTTGTTGAAGGGCACGAGCTGCGGAACTTTCGCCGCGGCATCGTTGAAAGCGGAAAGCGGAAGCGGAATCCCCGCCTCGTAGGCGACGGCGGTCAAATGCAGGACCGCGTCGGTGGAAGAGCCCATGGCCATATCCACGCACAAAGCGTTGTGGAAGGAAGCCTGCGAGAAAAAGCGTTTCTGCGAAATCTTCTGCTTGGACATTTCCGCGATGCGCTGTCCGCCCCACTTCACGCCCTCGTAGGTCTCCGCCGCCGACGCGGCAGGCTGGGCGGAAGGCTTTTGCGCGATCTTGTCCTTTCTAAAATGGTGGTCCAGAGTTCCCAATTTGGATAAACCCATCGCTTCGGAGAGCGCCAGCATGGACCATTGGGTATATGCGGGAGGGCTTTTCTCCTTGGAGTCCGCGGAAATCGACAGTTCGGGCCATGCAGAATAATGAGGCAGGAAAAGCGTTGGGATGCCACACCGGGCCGAGGCCATCATCATGCCAACCAGCGCGTTGACGGACCATGGAATCATGACCAAGCCGTCCAGGTGCTCTTCCTGGATGATCATCTCGATCTGATCGGCGACAATGTCCCGCGAAGGCAAACCATAATGAATGACGGGATGTCCGTTGGATCCGTTTTCGGCTGACGGGTTATAAAGGTGATGAAAACCGTTGGAGCGAAGAGCATCTGCGCTGCCGGAAACTCCGAGGAAAACGGGACGGCAGCCGTGCCCGGCGATCGCGCCCTTGAGCGCGTCAATGAACCCGGCATGGAACTCGAGAAACCGCGGCGAGTTCCAACCGATAATGCCGACTAAAGGCCCCCCCGCCGATGCGGGCGCGGACGTTCCTTCGAGCGGCCTGTCCTTCGCCGTTTTCTCGCGAACAGTAGATTTTTTGATTTTGGGTTTGTTCATAGCAATAAACGCCGTTATTTTACCAATTTTTGAGCTGAAAAAAGAATATAAATTATTTTCCCGCTCGGCCGCGTTCGGACGCGCCGGACTTGGCGGAAGCGCCGTCTTTCAGCAGTTTGTACTCGATCGAGTCCGCCAACGCCTGCCAGGAGGCCTCGATGATGTTTTCGGACACGCCGATCGTGATCCATTCGTCTTTGGCGTCGCGCGATTCGATCAGTACGCGAACCTTGGCCTTGGTTCCGGCTTCGGCGTTGATGACGCGCACCTTAAAATCGGTGAGCGAAACTTTCGCCAGCGACGGGTAAAAGGGCTCGAGGGCGCGGCGTAGAGCGTTGTCCAGCGCGCTCACCGGCCCGTCGCCTTCCGCGACGGTGTGCTCTTCCACTCCGTCCACGGCCAGCTTGACCGCGGCTTCGGAAACCATCTTCCCGTCCTGCGAGGTTTTCTCGTCGCTGACGCGGAATCCTTTGAGATCGAAAAATTTCTTTTGATGGCCGAGCGCGCGGCGGACAAGGAGCGCGAACGAAGCCTCGGCGCCCTCAAACTGATAGCCCTGATGTTCCATTTTCTTGACGGTGTCGATGACATGTTTCGCGGCCGCCGAATCCTTGGAGAAATCGATTTTCAATTCCCTGGCCTTGAGCAAAACGTTGGACTGCCCGGAGAGTTCCGAGATCAGGATCCGCCGCTGGTTGCCGACCATCGCGGGATCGATGTGCTCATAGGTCTTTGTGTGGCGCGCCATGGCGGAGACGTGCACGCCGCCCTTGTGGGCGAAAGCGGAGAACCCAACGTAAGGCTGATGGTCGTTGGGCACGATGTTGGCGATTTCGGAGACGTAGCGCGACACCTCGGTGAGCGAACGGAAGGCCTGGTCCGAAACGCAGTCGATGCCGAGCTTGATTTTCAAATTGGCGATGATGGAAACGAGATTGGCGTTGCCGCAGCGCTCGCCGTAACCATTGATGGTCCCCTGAACGAGCGTAACGCCCTCCTCGACGGCCGTGACCGCGTTGGCGACCGCGCAATCCGTGTCGTTGTGGGTGTGAATGCCGAAAGTGGCGTTGGGCAGGCTGCGCCGCACGGTCTGCACGACCGTGGCGATTGTGGAGGGGATGTTGCCCCCGTTGGTGTCGCAAAGCGTGAGATTGTCCGCGCCCGCTGAGTAAGCCGCGCGCAGCGTCGCCAAAGCGTATTCCGGGTTCGCGCGGTAACCGTCAAAGAAATGCTCTGCGTCATAGACGACTTCGAGTCTCTTCGATTTCAAAAACTTCACGGAATCGCGGATCATGTTCAAGTTTTCGTCGAGCGTCGCGCGCAGAGCCTCGATCACCTGAAAATCCCAGGATTTTCCAAAGATGCAGGCAGCGGGAGTTTTCACGCGCACGATGGCGAGCAAATTGGGGTCTTGATGGGCGGGCGTATTTTTACGGCGCGTGGAACCGAACGCCGTAAGCTTCGCATTCTTGAGCTTCAGCTTCCGCGCTTCCTTGAAAAAAACCTCGTCCTTGGGATTGGAGCCCGGCCATCCGCCTTCGATGTAGTGGACGCCGAGGCGGTCGAGCGCCACGGCGATCTTCAGCTTGTCCTCGACGGACAACGAGACGCCGGACCCTTGAGTTCCATCCCTCAAAGTCGTGTCAAATAATTTAACAGCCGGTGCTTTTGCCATTTCCTGCCTTACTCCAATTATTACTTTCTCTTTTTGGGGGCGCCGAGGGCGAAAGCTTTGTGCAGGGCCTTCACCGCGCGCTCCAGGTCCTGCTCCTTCACCACGCAGGAGACCTTGATCTCCGACGTTGAAATCATTTCGATGTTGATCTTTTCCTTGGCGAGCGTCTGGAACATCTTCGCGGCAACGCCGGGGTGGCTGCGCATGCCGACGCCGACAATCGCGACTTTCGCCACGCGCTCTTCGCAGAGGATGCCGCGGCCACGAAGCTCCTTTCGGACCTTCTCGAGCAGGGGCGTCGCCTTGCGGATGTCGCTACGCGAAATCGTGAATGAAATGTCGTTGGCGCGGTCGCGCGCGGCCGACTGGATGATCATGTCGACGTTGACCTTGGCCTCCGCCATGGCGCCGAAAATTTTCGCGGCCACGCCGGGCTGGTCTTCCACGTCCAGGATGGAGAGCTTCGCCTGATTCTTATCAAATGCGATTCCTGAAACAACTACCTGTTCCATTTTGGGAACCTCCTTTACAATCCATGTCCCTTCCTCTTCGGAAAAGGTCGAACGAACCTGAAGCTCGACGTTAAATTTTTTCGCCACCTCGATGGAGCGCGCCTGCATGACCTGCGAACCGGCGCCGGCCATCTCGAGCATTTCATCGTAAGAAATTGTGCCCAGCTTCCTGGCGTCGGACACCAGGCGCGGGTCGGTGGTGTAGACGCCTTTGACGTCCGTGTAAATCTCGCAGCTTTTGGAGCCGAGCGACGCTGCCAAAGCCACGGCCGTAAGGTCGGAACCTCCGCGGCCGAGCGTCGTGATATCCTGATTCGGGTTGATGCCCTGGAAACCCGCGACGATAACGACGCGGCCCTTGCCCAGCTCTTCAAAAATTTTGGACGGGCGGATCTGGATGATGCGCGCCCGCGTATGGTCGCCGTCGGCGTAGATGCCGGCCTGCGCGCCGGTGAGCGAAACCGCGCCCACTCCCAGAGAATGGATCGCCATGCTGAGGAGCGCAATGGAAACTTGTTCGCCCGTGGCCAGCAGCATATCCATCTCCCGGTCGGGAGCGTCCTGCGTGATCTTGTCGGCCATTCCGATCAGGTCGTCCGTCATGTCGCCCGGGGCCGAGACCACGACCACGACGTTGTTGCCCTTTTTCTTTTTTTCGACGATGCGCCGCGCCGCGTTCTTGATCTTTTCCGGATTGGCCACGCTGGAGCCGCCGAATTTCATCACGACCGAATCGATTTTCTTGGAAATGTTCATCACAATACTCCCGCTGCCGCCCGCGAAGGGGACCTGAAGTGTATTATCCATATTAAGCAGATTGGATCTGGACTCCTTTGTTGTCAAAATTCAGGATGTGGCTTTGCGCCGTCTTGCCCGCGCTCGAAAAACCTCTCGCCATGTCCTTGCCGACCGCGAGCGCCTTGCTGGGCGGGGCGAACGCGAAAATCGAAGGGCCTGCGCCCGAAAGCGCCACGCCGTAAGCTCCCGCCTTGTAGCCGTTGTGCAGCACCTGATCAAAACCGGGTACCAGTTTCCGGCGGTAATTCTGGTGCAGACGGTCTTCCATCGCGAGGCCCAGATACGAATAGTTGCCGCTTTGGATCGCAGCCATCAGAAGAGCCACCCGCTGCACGTTGAAAACGGCGTCTTCATGCGAAACTTCCTCCGGCAGCGCTTCGCGCGCCTTTTTGGTCGCAAGCTCAAAAGCCGGCACGGAGACGACGGCCATCAGATGGTTCGGCGAATTGAGCCGGATGTATTGCACGACCCCCTGCACGATGGTGGAAACACAGAGGCCGCCGACCAGGGACGGCACCACGTTGTCCGGATGACCTTCCATCTCCGACACCATGCTCAGGATCTTGGTCTGGTTTAAAAAATTGTTGCAGAGCGCGTTGGCTGCCACCATGCCGCCCAGGCGCGCCGCCGCGCTCGAACCCATCCCGCGCGCCAGAGGAATCTTGTTGTTCAGCTTGAGCGAAATGTTCAGCTTTTTGACGGGGACGCGATAAAGCTCAAAAACCTTGAGCGCCGCCTGCCAGACGATGTTGCGCTCGTCGGCCGGGAGAGTCGCCTCTCCCTCGCCCTTGATCTTCACGTCCAGCTTCTTTTTGCTGAGCGTCTTGCCCGGCTCGATGCGGATCTCGACTTCGTTGTGCATGTCGAGCGCCAGGCCCAGAGCGTCAAAACCCGGCCCCAGGTTCGAGGTTGAGGCGGGAACTTTCACGTACACCCAATGCTTTATTGGTTTCATTAATTGTTTCCCCCGAGACGGCCTTTCAGCGAACGAACGGACGATTCCACCGAATCTTTTTTGCCGAACGCGGCGCGAACCACGGCGGCGCAGCGAGCTCCGGCTTCGAAAACCTTCCCGATGTTCGTCTCGTCGATACCGCCGATCGCCACAAAAGGGATGCGGATCTCCGCGCGATACTGCCGCACGAGCTCAAGCCCGACCGCGCCGTACGCCGGCTTGGTCGGCGTCGCGAACACCGGCCCGCAGCCGAGATAATCCGCCCCCTCGCGCTGCGCTTTCCGCGCCTGATCGATCGAATGCGTAGAGCAACCGATCAAAAAACGATCCGCGTGGCCGTCAAAATAACGGTCCACGATCTTCCTGGCCTCGGACAGGGGCAGATCGTCCTGTCCCAAATGGACTCCGTCGGCGCCGGATGCCAGCGCCACGTCCAGATGATCGTTCAAAATAAAAATCACCCCATGCTCCCTGCAAACTTCTTTCAAGCCCCGCGCGAGGACCAGTAAATCCTTCCCGGACAAATTTTTGTCGCGCAGCTGGACCGCGTCGGCTCCGCCGCGGCAGGCGGCGCGCACAACCGCTTCATAGTCCCCGAAAGAATCCTGCGGCATCGTGATGCAGTAAAGCTTTGCCTTCTGCAAAATGACTTGGACGGGAGATGCCTCCGTCAAAACCTTCGCCGCAGTCTTTACGTTCGTCGAAATCATCATTATTATTTGCTTATCCGCCTGTTTAATGTTTCTTTTTCCAAATCGTAGATGCCGAACCTCAGGCTCTTGAACTTCGAGCCTGCCGACGGCGAAAACAGCTTCGAATATTCTTCGAGGACCCGGAGCGACTCGGCGCAGCGCCGGAGGTTCGCGGCCACCACGCTTTCAAAGCGCGCCCGGCCCTTTTCGGGAACTTCCCGTCCGTGATCTCCCTGCGAATCGCGCGACGTGACCAATCGCGGGTAAAACTCGCGCGTGATTAAATCGACAGAATGCCGGCTGGTACGAATTTTTTTGAAAAGAGCTTCATCGTTCCAAACGAAACGCGCCGTGTCTTCCAAAACGCGCAGGCCTTCGCGGCAACGGTTCAGGTTTGCGTCCAAAAGACGCAGAATGCGCGGCGGAATTTTCCCGCCGGAAACGCCGGCCTTTTTACTTCCCGCCATAAGCCGCTATGATCTTTTGAATCAGCTTCGTGGTGGATAAACCTTTGACCAGCGGGACGCGGACGACCTTTTTGACGTCGCCGCGGCCGACGATCTGCGAAATGTCGTAATCGCCGCCCTTGACCAAAACACTTGGACGCAGCAGCCGGATGGTTTCAAGCGGCGTATCTTCCGGAAAAAGCGTGACGTAAGTGACGCAGTCCAGACCCGCTAAAACGCGGGCGCGCAGCTTCTCGTTAACAAGAGGGCGCTTGGGGCCTTTCAGCCGCCGCACCGACGCGTCGGAATTGAGCCCGACAATGAGGATATCCCCCAGGTTGCGCGCCTTTTCCAGCAGCGTCGCGTGGCCGGCATGTAAAAGATCAAAGCAACCGTTCGTGAAAACGATTTTTTTGTGGCGCTGCTTTTTGAGGAGATTGGCGAGGACCGCGCGGGAAACGATTTTTTTTGATGCGTTCAATTCTATCTCCCGGTGCGCCCGGGCCGGACGAGCGCTAATTCTCGCTTCCGAAAATGTGCTTTTGAATGAAATTGGTCGTTACGGCGCCGTAGCGGAACGTGTCGTGTTCGAGCACCTTTTCGTGGAACGGAATCGTGGTTTTCACGCCGTCAATCACAAATTCCGAAAGAGCGCGCCGCATGCGGTTGATCGCCTGGTCGCGGTCCGGGCCGAGGACGATGACTTTGGCCATGAGCGAATCATAAAATGACGGTATGGTGTAGCCGGCATACATGTGCGTGTCGAGGCGCACGCCGGGCCCGCCCGGGAAAAAAACTTTCTCCACCTTGCCGGGATTGGGGATGAAATCCTTGTCCGGATCCTCCGCGTTGATGCGGCACTCGATCGCATGGCCGCGGATGCGGATATCGCCTTCGTCAAAATCCAGCCGGTCGCCGGCCGCAAGACGGATCTGCCATTTCACCAGATCGAGGCCCGTCACCATCTCGGTGATGGGATGCTCCACCTGGATGCGGGTGTTCATTTCCATAAAATAAAAATTGTTGTCTTTATCCAGCAAAAACTCGATGGTTCCCACCGTCGTATAATCCACGGCCTTGGCGATGGCTCGCGCGGCCTTGCCGATCTTCTTGCGCAGCTTGGGGCTCATGCCGGGGCAGGGCGTTTCTTCGATGAGCTTTTGATGGCGGCGCTGAACAGAGCAGTCGCGCTCGGGCAAATATACGATGCGGCCCTTTTTGTCCGCCAGAATCTGGACTTCGACGTGGCGTGGCTCTTCGAAATACTTTTCGAGATAAACGCTGCCGTCGCCGAAAGAAAGCTTGGCCTCATTGGAAGCCATCCGCACCATTTCGAGCAGGGCTTCTTCGTGCGTCACGATCCGCATGCCCTTGCCGCCGCCGCCGGCCGAAGCCTTAACGATAACGGGATAGCCGATGCGCCGCGCGATCTTGGACAGCTCGGGATCGTCCGGCGAAACGGCTTCCGGCGAACCGGGAATCAAATTGACGCCGGCCTTGCGGGCGATCTTTTTCGCCTCGATTTTGTTGCCCATCATGGCGATGGCTTCTTTCGAAGGTCCAATAAAAGTGAGTTTATGCGCTTCGCAAACCTCGGCGAAATCCTCATTTTCCGATAGAAACCCGTAGCCGGGGTGCACCGCGTCCACACCCGCGATTTCGCAGGCGGAGATGATGCTGGGAATATTCAAATAACTGTCGAGCGCGGGGCCCGGGCCGATGCAGATCGATTTGTCCGCATACTGCACATGCAGGCTGTCGCGGTCCGCTTCCGAATGCACGGCGACCGTCGCAATGCCGAGCTCGCGGCAGGCGCGGATAACGCGGATAGCAATTTCGCCGCGGTTGGCGATCAAAATTTTCTTAAACATGGATTATTTCTCGGGCTCGACTAAAAAGAGTTCCTGTCCGTATTCAACGGGCTCGTTGTCGCGGACGAGGATGCGGGAGACTTTGCCAGTAAAAGGCGAGAACACCTCCTTCTTGATCTTCATGGCTTCCACGATGGCCACTTTCTGGCCGGCGGTGACGCGGCCGCCTTCGACAACCAGGGGCGGACGGTCGGGTCCAAGCGCATTGAAAAAAATTCCAACGATGGGAGATTTGATGGCCTGAGCGGTAGGCTCGGCAGGCTCAGCAGCCAGCGCTTCATCGATAGCGGCCGAGACACTGTTACCGCGCGCGACGATTGCGTCGGCGGAACGCCGGAAGGTGATCTTCTTGCCCTCGCGCTCCACCTGAACGTATTCGAGATCGGTGGTTTCGATGAAGGACAGGATGTCCTTGAACTGCCTGAAGTCCTTCTCCTGTTCGTTTTCCATTAAAAAGGATGTGCCGTTTTTAGGCGCGGGAGACATATTCGCCGCTCCGGGTATCGACTTTCACAGTATCGCCCTCCTTGATAAAAAGCGGCACCTGCACTTCGAACCCCGTTTCGAGCGTTGCCGGCTTGGTGGTGTTGGAAACCGTGTCGCCCTTGATGCCGGGAACCGTCGCGGTGACTTTAAGCTCCACGCTGGCCGGCATATCAAAAGTGAGGAGCTCATCTTCCAGATAAAGGGCTTCCACTTCCTGATTTTCTTTCAAATAGTGGGCAAATTCGCCCAGCTTGACAGCCGGCACATCAACCTGGTCATAGGACTGCATATCCATGAATGTATAATTGCCGCCGTTAACGTAAAGGAACTGCTTTTTGCGGCGAGACATGTTCACTTCGCGAAACTTCTCGCCGGACTTGAACGTCTGCTCGATGGTGGCTCCGGTGCGGACGTTTTTGATCTTGGTCCGCATCACCGCGCCGCCCTTGCCAGGCTTGTGGTGTTGGAACCAGACGATCTGGTAAACCACTCCGTCGCTTTCAAAAAGCAAACCGTTCTTAAAATCAGAAACTTCAATCATGATCATTCACTGCCTTTCATTAAAATGGCCGCTTGCGCGGATTATTTCGTCAGAACTCTACAGCCGTTCTTTTGGACCAAAAGCGTGTCTTCAATCCGGACCCCGAACTCGCCCTGCAGGTAGATGCCGGGCTCCACCGTAACGATCATATTCTCCTGGAGAACCTCTTTGGAGGTCATGCCCAAGCGGGGCGGCTCGTGGATGTCGATTCCCACCCCGTGCCCCGTGCCATGGATAAAATAGTCTCCATAGCCTTCTTTCTTAATATGATCGCGGCAGACCGCATCGATTTCACCCGCGGTAACCCCCACTCTGACGGCGGCGACCCCCTGAGATTGCGCCTGCTTAACGATATCGTAGATTTTCTGAAACCGAGGAGTGATCTTACCAAAAAAGAAAGTACGGGTCAAATCGGACTTATACCCCCCCATCGAGCAGCCGATGTCCATCAAAACCGTGGTGTTTTTGGTCAGTTTTTTGGTGGTGACAACGTGGTGTGGGAAGGCCGCATTCTCGCCAAACGCAACGATGGTTTCGAAGGCCACCTTGGGCGATCCGGCCGCATGAAAAAGGTTTTCGAGTTGATAAGAGACTTCGGATTCCGTCATCCCCACCTCAAGCTGCCTAAACATTTTCATGCAGGACTGATGGGTGATGTGACAAGCCTCGGAGATCACTTTGATCTCTTCGGGGTCTTTGACCATTCGCTGGGATAAAACCAATTCCGGTAGAGCCACCCACTCCACCCCCTCGAATTTGCAGAGCGCCTGGTGGGTGGAGACCGTCAACTTGGAAGTATCAAAGCCAATCTTCTTAAGTTTCCCCTTTTTGATGGCTTCCTCAAGGCCTTTCCAGAGCGATCCCTTGTAAATCAGCTCCAAGGAATCTCCTTTGATGCTTTCGCGGGCGTGATCGGCCAGGAGGAGCGGAGCGAACAGCGTGTCGCCGGCCGCGCTCGCCAGCATGAAACACCCCTCGGACGGGAACCCGCTGAGGTAAAAGACATCGGAAAAATCGAAGGTGAGATAGCCCTGAACGCCTTTTTCGCGGCAGGTGGCGTTCAGTTTTTTGCGGCGCGCGGCGAAAACATTTTGCTTTTTGGCTGGCATGACAGGGCGAGATTATAACATATTTGCGTCGGGACAAAACGATATGATATACTGGTTTCGATGTTTTCTTCCGATAAATGACGACTCAATGCCGCGTCGTCCTGATCACCGCATCTAACGCCAAAGAAGCCGATAAACTCTCCCGCGAACTCGTTCGCATGAAGCTGGCGGTATGCGTCAACTGCGTTCCCGCGATCCATTCCCGATACTGGTGGAAGGGAAAGATCGAGGAATCCAGCGAGGCGCTTTTGATCGTGAAAACAAAACAGAAAATGATCAAAAAACTGATCGCGAAAATCAAGACGATCCATTCATATTCGGTGCCCGAGGTCATCGCCCTGCCGATTCTGGAAGGCAACCCTGACTATCTGCGCTGGATCAAGGAGTCCATTTAATGAGCGAAGAATATTCGACAGTCAACCTTTCCGGAAAAGCGTTCCTGGGCCTTTGCGCGGCGATCTCCGCAGCCGTCCTGGCTGTGGGCATCCCCGCAAACCTGATCGCCGGCGTCATCGGCGCCGAGGTCGGCATCACCATCCTCTTTCTGTTCGTGTTCGGCTCCATCCGTTACCGCCTCGATAAAAACGCGCTGACCTACGGCATGGCCATGATCATCATTGCCAGCTTCTGGTCGTTCTGGTGGCCCAATTCCCACCTGAACCAGACGCGCGATTTCGGAGGCTTTATCGGGCATTATTTTCTGAGCCTGCACGGCCTGGACCAGCTCTTCCACGCGGACACCATGCTCTTCATTCTGGGATTGACGCTGTTCGTGTGCGTCATCGCCCAAACCCGCATCCTTGAAACCGTAAGCTTCAAAGTCCTGAGAGGGACTTCGGGAAACGTGCTGACGACCATCGCCATTCTCACCGGAATTGTTTCGTTCGCGTCAGGCATTCTGGACGGCGTATCCATGATCGGCCTCCTCATCCGCACGATGGTGATCATACTGTTCCTGGCTAAAATTAAAGATGATGCGGTCATCTACTCCGTCATCGTATCGACCATCATCACAACCGTCTGCGGCATGTGGCTGGCATACGGCGAACCGCCCAACCTGATCATGAAGGCCAACCTGCACCCGCACCTGGACAACATGTTTTTTCTGCGCTATTGCCTGCCGGTGGCCATCGGCAGTTATTTCATCGTCTATTTCAATTTCAGGAAGCGCTTGAAAGGGCACAAGGTTGAAATATACAACCTGGATGTCCTCGACCTGCACACGGACGACGTCCGGTTTCTCCAGGCGCAGCGCCACGGCGAAGTGCTCACGCCGATCGAATTCGCTGAAAGCCACTCCGACCAGATCGGTGAGAAGACGGAGGCCGTCGTGAAACGCCTGCATCAGGGCGAGCCGCTGGGCGCGGCGCTGGTTCACGAAGGCGTGTCCGAAAACGCAAGACGAAGCTTGATGGGAAAATATGTAACGGAAGAACTGGCCGTCCCTCTCGATCAGCACTACACTCATATTTATGTCAATAAGGGAATTGGCTCGGACACGACATTGAAGGAAGTGCGATCGGCGCTGCAGGCGGTATCAGCTCCGCGGCTGAACAGCCAGAAGATCGGAGCACTCTCGTTCATTCCATTTATCGGATTTCTGATCTGGCACGCCTTGGACCACAACGTTCCTCTTTTCCTCGCATCGTTCGCGGGTTTCGGCGTGGCCTTCCTCGGCATCGCCAAGCATGCGAAGATGCGCGGGTTGGCTCTGCACGAAGCGAAAGTGGAATATATGGAGTACATATTCCTGTTCCCGCTGTTTTTATCCATCACGCTTCTGCAGAAGACCGGATTTTTCGAGACGATCGCCGGGTTGGTCCACACAGGAATCGACAGAATGGGCGCCGCGCACATGGCCTACATCCAGTTCACCGGCGCCGCGTTCCTCTCCGCGATCCTGGACAACAACGTCGTGGCCGACTTCGCGAGCCGCGCGCTCCACAACCTGGATATCGCGGTGCTGCACCTGTTCTCCATGGCTCAGATCGCTGGGTACGCCGTGGGAGGATGCTGGACTCATATCGGCTCGGCGCAATCGGTCGTGGCTTACGCGTTCATCCAAAAAGAGGTGGACGAGCACTACACTCCCTTCCAGTGGATGAAGGCGATGACGCCCATCATCCTGCAGATTTTTCTGCTGATGACGCTGGTCGTTTACGGCGAAGCGGCTCTGACAAGCTGGCTGCACTAAAAAAACTTAAACGAAATGTAATATTCTGAGCGATGCTGGCCCCCCTTTCTGTCATAATACATCCATAGATCTCGGGGACATGCTCTCAGAAAAATAAGGTGGAGTTTCTTGCCCTCCCTTCTTCCATAGTGCAGACAGATACCGGGAGGACATGCTTCTTTCTTAAAAATATAAACGGAGGTATCAGCATGGCCGAAGGAACGAAAAGTATATTGACGATGGTTGTTGTTGTAGTGGTGGGCGCCCTTTTGGGAAGCTTTATCGGCGGTTTCATCGGCCACGCGTTTCCGGATGGCGCGGTCCACGACCTTTTCTCCAAGGAAATATCTGCCGGCCTTTCCCCCGCCATGCTGGACCTCCGCGTTGTCGAAGTCACATTTGGTTGCCTCTTCAAATTCAATGTTCCTTCCCTAATAGGCATCGTTCTGGCGGCCTACCTCGTCCGTTCGTTCACAAAATAAAATATTTTATTTGACACCGTGCTCGATTGAAGATACTATTTCGGGGATGAACCGATCATTGATTTTATTGTCGGCGGGATTTTTTGCCGCCGCCGGCTGCGCGGCGCACCCACGCAGGCGTACCGCCGCGGTGCCCAAGCCCCCGGCCCAGCAGGCGGCGCCGCCCATTCCGGCTCCGCCGGTCAAACCGGCAGACCTCGCTGCGCAGAAGGCGCTGTACGAAGAAGGGCTCAAATTTTATTCGGAAGAGAAGTACCTGGAAGCGAAAAAGTCCTGGGAACAGGCCCTTGAAATCAGCACCACCAGCGAGCTCTCGGGCCACATCCTGGAAAACCTGAAAAAGACGGATCAGGTCCTGAAGACGCTCCAGGAGATCCAGGGCAAGAAGCAGGGAACCGATGCGGCTCCGCCCAAACCGCGGAGCGGCAAGGAAGGCCCCAGCCGCTAGACCGGAGGCCGTTTTGCAGAAACCGTCGCGATTTCCCCTCACCCTTTCATCCATCAGCATGCGCTACAAGTTCTCCGGCGCCTTGCTGCTGGTGATCGCCTTCATCATCGGAACCATCGGCCTGGTGACGTACGAGCACCAGAAGAAGACGCTCGAAGAATCGCTGCGCAACCGCGCCGAGGTGTCGGTGACCCAGCTCGCGAGCGTGGCGCGCGAGGCGCTCCTCACCAAGCAGGAGCTCACGCTCTACTCCATGCTTCAGGATTTCCAGAGGAACTCGCGCGTCGTGTACGCGATGGTGCTGGACTCGGACGGACGGATCTTTGCCCACACTTCCCCCGAACTTAAAGGGACCCTGCTCCGCTCCGATGTAGATCGTCTCGCGGCTCACGCGCCCGAACTCACTTTCCAGAAGCTGATGTTCCATAAAGAGCCCGTCCTCGAAGCGTCGGTTCCCATCTTTTACAACCCCGAGAACCTGAAGATCGGCGTCGCGCGCGTCGGCCTTTCGGAGGAACCCTTCTGGGACGCGGTCGACCAGCAAAAACTGGTGACGGCCTGGATCATCCTCTCCTTCATCGTGGTGGGACTCATCATTTCCGTGGCACTGGCCAAAGTGCTCACGCGGCCTATCTACACGCTGTCGGTCGCCATGCAGGCTTCCGCGAAGGGCGATCTGAGCCGGCAGATGAAAGTTTTTTACCAGGACGAAATCGGAAAACTCACCGAGTCTTTCAACCAGATGGTCCTCTCGTTGCGCGAGAAGACGCACATGGAAAAATATCTTTCCTATTCCACTTTGAAGACCATCAAGAAAAACCGGAACGTCACCGTGTTGAAGCTGGGCGGCGAGCGGACCTACGTGACGGCGCTTTTTTCGGACGTGCGCGGGTTCACCGCGATGTCGGAAAAGATGAGCCCCGAGGAAGTGGTCGAAGTGCTGAACATTTACCTGAATATGCAGAGCAAGATCATCCACCAGCAGGGCGGAGCCGTGGACAAGTTCATCGGCGACCAGGTGATGGCGATTTTCGAAGGCGAGGGCAGCGAATCGCGCGCGGTGCGCGCCGCGGTGGAGATCCAGCGCAACTGCCAGTTGCTGAACTGGGCGCGTCTGCGCTCGGCGAAACGGCAGATGCACCTGGGGATTGGCATCAACAGCGGCGACGTGGTGCTGGGCAACATCGGTTCCGAGGAACAGATGGACTACACGGCGATCGGCGACAACATCAACCTCGCGTCGCGGCTCTGCAGCGTGGCGCTGGCCGACCAGATCGTGATGACGCTCCCCGTGGCCGAAGCCGTGAAGAACGAGGCCGCGTACCGCGAGCTCCAGCCGATCCAGCTGAAAGGCAAGTTTAATCCCGTCCAGATTTTCGAAGTGCTCGAGACCGCGGGTGCCACGCGCCGCCACCTGCGCCGAGACGCCAACATGAAGGTGCTGTACCGCTCCGCGGGAGTCAAGGAAGAGCAGCGCGCCGGCGTCGCCAAGAACATCAGCTCGTCCGGATGCCTGATCGAATCGCCCGTCCGAGTGGACGCCGACACGAAGGTCAGCCTGGACATCCATTTTCCCCACTACACGATCTTCGTCCCGGCCGTCGTTAAATACTCTCGGAACGATGACGCGCGTTTTCAGCTCGGAGTGCAGTTTGAGGACCTGGACGAGAAGGACGCCTGCCACATCGCCCAGTGGGTGAACGAGGTCGATACCGTTGCTCCGGATATCGAAAAAGTCCTTAATTAAGCTCTCCCTTTTCGGGATACTGTCCGCCCGTCTTTTTCTCGGGCTCGCGCCCGCCGCTTCCGCCGACGAAGCATCCCACGTTCAAGCCGCGATCTTCTCCGAAACAAAATCCATAGCGCCCGGCAAATCGTTCTGGATTGCCGTGAGGCTGGTGATGCAGGACGGCTGGCACACCTATTGGAAAAATCAGGGCGACTCGGGCCTTCCCACCAAAATAGAATGGACGCTGCCGGCCGGGTTCCAGGCTGAACCCATTCTCTGGCCCGCGCCGAAGAAATTCGGCGATTCCAACGTCACCAATTACGGGTATGACGGCGAAGCGATTTTTATCAGCAAGATAACGCCGCCTGCCGACCTGAAGGAAGGCCAGACCGCCGCAATCGCAGCGAAGGTGCAATGGATGGAATGCGCCGAGGTCTGCATCCCCGGCAAAACTGTTTTAAGCGTTTCGTTGCCCGTCCACGGAGCGCAAGCCGTTCCGGAACCGCAGCACGCGGAAATATTCGCGCGGGCGAAGCTCCGGATGCCGCGCGGCCAGGCCGGATGGTTTCTGCGGGCGCGCCACTACCGGAACAAAATCACGCTGACCATCGTCCCGCCCCCCGGCTCGCCGGTCGCGGAAGCCTATTTCTTCCCGGAGGCCCCGGGCCAACTCGACGCGGGCGCGCCGCAAAAACTCACCGCCCGGTCCAAATCCCACAGCCTGGAGCTTTGGTGCGGCAACGGTTTCAAACAGAACTCGCGGCGGCTCAAGGGCGTCCTCGCTTTCAAGGACACGGGCGGCCTGCAGGGCGCCATAAACGTCAGCATTCCGATTTCCAGATAATAATCCCACGAGGATCTATCAACCCAAAAACTACAGGAGGACATCAAGTGAAAAGCATTCTTTTGGCAGGATTGGCCGGCGTGATGGCGGCCGGCATGGCCGTGAACGCGGGAGCCGAGGCGAAAGTCGGGCAGAAGGCGCCGGACTTCACTCTCCAGGACAGCAACAACGCGTCGCATAAACTCTCGCAGTACGCGGGCAAATACGTGGTGCTTGAATGGGTCAACCCGGACTGCCCGTTTGTGAAAAAGCATTACGAGAGCGGCAACATGCAGAATTTGCAGAAGGAGCTCCGCGGCAAGGACGTCGTGTGGCTTTCAATCGCCTCGTCGGCCGAAGGCAAGCAGGGCTACTATTCCGGCGGCGAATGGAACAAGATGACGGCCGATAAAAAGGCGGCGCCCAACGCGGTCCTGCTGGATTATGACGGGAAGGTCGGCCAGGCTTACGGCGCGAAGACGACGCCCCACATGTACGTCATCAACCCGAAAGGCATTTTGTCCTACGCCGGAGCGATCGACGACAAGGCTTCGACCAAAATCGAAGACGTGGCGGGAGCGAAGAATTACGTGAAGAGCGCGATGGACGACCTGATGGCGGGCAAAAAAGTGAAGACAAGCCAGACGCAGGCGTACGGCTGCGGCGTCAAATACAAATAATCAGGAGATTGGTTTCTTAAGAGCCGGTGCTCATGCGGCGTCGGAGCCAAAGCACAAGCCCGACGGCCGCGAGCACGATGGTTCCCGAGATCAGGCCCTCAACGAAGTTAAGGTCCTTGGCGATCGCGACGTAGCTTTCGCGCATCAGCCAGCCCAGGTAGCCGAGGAAGAGACAGCGGGGAATCGATCCGAGGAACGTCCAAAGAGTGAAGGCGCCAAGCGGCAGGCGGATGGACCCCGCAGCCGCAGAAATTAAAGAAAGCGGGACCACCGGCAGCGCCCGCAGAAGAAAAATGATCAGCCCCGTCTTGCCGCCCGCAATGCGTCGGTCCATCGCTTCCACGTCCGTCCAGCCAAATCCCAGAAATTTTCCGAAACGGTCCACCACCGGTTTCCCGCCCCAATAACAAATCCCGTAAGCAATGTAAGCACCAAGAGTGGACGCAACTGCGCCGGGCAAAACGATCTTCAGGAGGATCGCCCCGAGGGCCTGCGGGGTGGTGAGGTGAGCGTCGATCAGGATGGACCCTGCGCCCATGATGATGAGCGGCGACGGAATGGGAACGATGACGGACTCGATGATCACTCCGACGAATACGCTGATCGCGCCAT
>CAZFYO010000004.1:0-3197 GCA_964523525.1 uncultured Elusimicrobia bacterium | reverse complement strand
ATGGGAACGATGACGGACTCGATGATCACTCCGACGAATACGCTGATCGCGCCATGCGAGCGCAGCAGCTCCATAATCCAGTCCGTCATTCCATGAATCACTTCAAACCGCTCCCGTTAAAAAAGATAGCTGGGGACCAGGATTGAACTGGCGACCTCTTCCTTACCAAGGAAGTGCTCTACCAACTGAGCTACCCCAGCGAAATCTGCGAATACTTGCGCGATGATTGTATCAAATTCCCGGGCTTGGAGGCTGCGGCAACGGCCTGCGGAAAGCTTCTGTTATTTCGTTCCGGCCAGGGCGGCCGGCTTTAGCGTAACGTCTCCGGCGAAAAAGCTGCGAGTCGATCCGTCTTCCATCCGCAGAACCAGCGCGCCCTGGCCGTCCACGTCCATGAACTCGCCATGCACCGATGTCCCGAAATCGCTTAGAGTCACCCATTGGTTTTTGAGCACACAGCGTTCAACGTAGCGCGCCTTGAATTCTGAAAATCCGCTCTTTTGAAACCGGTCGTAAGCTGTCTGCAGATTTTTCAAAACAGCGATCAGCAATTTCTGCCGCGCGACCGCGTCGCCCGACAGCATTTTTAAATTTGACGCCTGATTGCGAATCGCGCCCGAAATAGGATTATTGACGTTGAGCCCAAAACCGAGGACCACCCATTGAACCCGGTCGGACTCCGCCGACATTTCCGTGAGAATGCCGCAGACTTTCCTGAAAATCGGGTTCTGAAGGGAACCGACGTTCGCCCACAGATCGTTGGGCCACTTGAGGCCGGGTGAAACGCCCGTTTCGGAACTCACCGCGTCGGCGATCGCCATGGAAGCGGCCAAGGAAAGCGCCGGCACCGCCTGAGGAGCGAGGTCCGGGCGAAGGAGCACCGACACCCACAGTCCGCCGCGATCCGAGACCCAGGTCCGGCCCATCCGGCCCCGGCCGCCGTTCTGTTCCTCGGCGATCACGACCGCGCCTTCCGCGGCGCGGGAGGCAGCGAGCTGCTTCGCCGCATCCTGCGTGGAACCCAGCTTGGCATAGTGGAATATTTTGCGGCCGATCTCCTGACCGGCGAGCGCCTTTTCGATCTCCGCGGGTATGAGAACATCGTTGGGGGCATCCAAGGCATATCCCGCCTTGGGTTTGCCGGTGATCGGGTATCCCTGCACGCGCAGGATGCGGATCTGCTTGTGCAGCGCCTGCCGCGAAACCTTGAGGCGGCGCGCCAGCGCCTCGCCTGAAACCGGGCTGGCCGATTTCAGCGTAGCGAGAATGTCGGATTTATTGATTTTGGAAGCCATCGTATTGCGAATCCCCCGTCTTCGATTAAACGGCTATTCTTGTGAACTTTCCTGCCGAAGTGCGTCCAGCATATTCTGCGATTCCTGGGCGGTTGCGGCGACCCTGGGGAAAAGCTTGATCACCCGCTCAAAGCACCAGCGGGCGCTCGCGTAATCTTTTTCCGCGCGATAGGCGAGCCCGAGCTGATAGTGGCTCTCCGCGAGAATATTCTCGTCAGGCGATGGGCTCATGCCCAGCAGCTCGTTGAAAATTTCCTTGGCCAGGGCGGTTTGTCCCTGCTGGACGCGGATCTTTCCGATCTCAGCCTGGGCCTGATAGGCCGGCTGAGTATTCGGGCTCGTGCGGATCACGGCGCGATAGCGGGCGATTTTTTCCGCCGTACTCTCAACCGCTGGCGCGGCCACAGAAAGGACCACTGGCGCCGCGGCAGGAACCGCAACCGGAACCGCAGCCGGAATTGCCGGCGCGGAAACGGCCGGGACCGCTTTTGGAGAAGCAGCGGGAAGAGCGGCGACGGACGCAGCGGGCGCGACAACCGCTGAAACCGCCGCGGGCTCAGCATCGGCGTCCAACGAAACCGGCACGGGGACCAAATTTTTCCCGTGAGAGAAAAACTTGGCCTGGATGAAAGAAGATGATAAGGAAGCCGACTGGGACAGTTTGTGTTTCAAAGGATCCAGCCGTTCGCCGACGCGGATCGAAACGGCCTTCAGAGCGAAATATCCGCCCGCGCAAATCAGCAGCGTCACGACCACGAGGAAAGCGCGGTGCGACCAGTCCGGACCGCTGTCGAGAGGAACCGGCATGTCGCTATGGATGAAATGAGGCGAAAATTGCTGCGCGCCTTCCGGAAGTTCGCGCTTGTGGGTGACGACTTTGACCGAGGTCCTGGGCGCGCTCGCCATGCGCTTCTCGGTGATGGTCCGAGTGGTCGGCTCCAGGCTGCCCGACGCCGCCGCACCCGCGCTGCCGGCCGGCTTCGGCCCGGCTTCGCTTTTGGACGCGCCCCAGTTCACTTCGCGCTTCGCCGTGATATTGGACGGTTCCGCCGCCTTTTCGGCCTTCTCTACGGCCGTCGCGATTTTTTCCTTCTGGATCACGCGGTTCATGAATTTCTTGAAGAGCTCGCCCCACTCCTCGGAAACCACCTCGTCCGTGTTGATCACGATTTTGCTGTTAATGGGCTCGTTGTCCTTGTTATATCGCGCGACCGTGGACTCTATTTTGAGCCCGGCGCGGAGCACGTCGGTGGAAGTTTCAAAAGTGATCAGGCAGGTGGACTCGGTGTTCTTGACGATGGAGCCGCGGTGCGCCACCGCCGCCGCCTCGACGATTTCGTAAAAATCTTTTTGGAGCTGATCGAGCGCTTCCGGTCCCCGCGCGGCGTAGGAGGCAGGATAACCTTCCAGGCTCACCAGCATGATGTTATAGCGCTTGTCCTTGATCTTGACGGCCTGCGCCTGCACGGAAGCCGCCCCGCGCCCCTTTCCGCCGGCCTTGGTGTTCTCGCTCAGCGCTTCGAGCAGAGCCCGGCCGAAGGTGCTGCGGATTTTCTCGTCCAGTGAAACTTGTGTTTCCATCGTCAATCGCTCCTTGTACCGCTAAACTCACAGGTGCCGGTTTGATATGACAAAAAAATAAGAGCCCCGGAGCCATTTACCGTCGAAGGCTGCCCCGCCGGACTCTTTTGTACACGTTCCCCGTTCGCGCATCTATTCATCAGTAAACAACAGCTAATAACACATTATAACAAAAAATGGAAAGCCCCTTTCAAAGAATTTTCTTATTAATGCCGCAGGATATCCCCCGATTCCAGGACTTGGTGAAGGTGGGTGTTTAAAATTGCGTCGGGGTGCTCGGATTTGAACCGAGGATCTCTCGCTCCCAAAGCGAGCGTGTTG
>CAZFYO010000003.1:0-253646 GCA_964523525.1 uncultured Elusimicrobia bacterium | reverse complement strand
TCAACGTCACTCCCCTCGTGGACGTGAGCCTCGTGCTGGTGCTCATATTCCTCGTGTCGAGTCCCTTCTTCGTCAAATCGCTCGTTCCCGTCGAGCTGCCCAAGGCTTCCTCCGCTTCCGCGGAAGACCAGAAGAACATCACGGTCAGCGTGGCGCCCGGCGACGTCTATTCCATCAACGAAACGGAAGTCGATAAAAAAATGCTGTCTCAGGAGCTCCAGAAGCAGATGAAGGAATCGAACATCTCCTTCCTTCTGATCCGCGCGGACGAACGTTCGGCCCACGGCGAAGTGCAGGACCTCATGAAGATCGGCAAAAAACTGGGTTTTCAAAGGATCGCGTTCGCGACCTACCCGAAAGGATAATCCGGAGGATCTTCCAATGAAAATGCAACCCATTCTCCTTTACACCGGCCCCGGCGGCCTTCGCGATCCCGAACCCTGGGGACGCGCGGTATCGTACTCGACGCTCGCGCATGCCTCGATCGCATTCCTTTTCATGATGTTCTCGTTCACGGCGAAACCCGTCATCAAAGCCGTGTTGACCGACGTCTCGTTTTTGGAAAAGGAAGAGTTGATCATGCCGGAAACCGCCATCGGCGGCACCGAAGGCGCCGGTATCGAAGGCAACCTCCAGCTCGGAGCGCCCGGCAAAGTTGAGAACGTCGCCAGCAACATGCACATGCCGAATTCCGTTCCTTATTCCAGCCCGTTCGGTTCGCCGAACGGCACCATTGTCACCGCCGAATCCATGTCGGGCCCCATGATCCAGTCCGGACAGGTGGGAATGGTCGGCCGCAAGAAAGGCTCGCTGATGCCGCTGGCGGGACGCACGGAAGGGCGCCCGGCTTCGGGCCCTCTCAACGTTCCGACGGGAATCTCGGACAATTCAAAGGACAATCCCATCGCTTTATCCGTTCAGAACATCGCCGAGATCCAGAAAAAAAGCGGCGGCCTGGGCTCGCCGGTCATCAATAAGGAAATGATCGGCCAGGGCACGGGCGGCGACAAGCTGCGGACGCTCGCGGACGGAGCTGCGCTCGGACAGGCGCGCAAATTGCAGTACGAAAAACTGAAATCCAACCCCATGGGCGACGAGAAATGGGGCAAGGCGAAAGGGCCCTTCTCGATGGAAGGCCCGCTGAAATACCGGAAGATATTAAAAATGAATCTGCCCGTTTATCCCCGCTGGCTGGAAGAGCAGGGAATGGAAGCGATGGTCGCGCTCCGGCTCTGGGTGGATCCGAAAGGCAAGGTGAAGGAAGTGATGTACCTCGAGCACGCTTCGGGGTTCACCGAGCTCGACCAGATCACGAAAGAGGCGATGAAACAGTTCGTGTTCGTGCCTCTGCCCGAAACCGCGACGCAGGAAGACGAGTGGGGCGTCGCCACCTTTAAGTTCGAGTTGAAAAAATGACCGCTGAATATTTTTTGGTCCGAAATGAAACCGGTACCAAAGGGAGAGCCAACATGAAAACCATCAGGATTATATTTATCTGGGTCCTCGGGATCCTGGCGACGCTGAATCTCATTAATAATCTGCACGCCAAAAAAATATCAAGCGATGATATCTCCAACATGATCATCGAGGGAGAAAGCCGGCTGAAAGTGAAGCCGCAGGTCCCCGAACTCGCCTGGAACGTGAACGTATACGACAACGTCGGCGAGTTGATGAAAGACAACAGCGCGATTTCCGGTTTCCGCGCGCCGGCCGTGAACCATCCGCCGATGTCCCTGCCCGAAAAAAGTTTTTCGGACAAGGCCGCGAGCCCCTGGCTGGCGCGGATGTACGAGCCGCCCATCCTGACGCTCGCCACCAAGGCGCAGGAGAACGCGGCCAAGCAGGAGTGGGCGTTCCTTATTAAGGATTCGCGCGGCAAGGTTTTTTACGAGGATAAAAGCCGCGGCGAACTGCCCAAAGAGCTAGTCTGGAACGGTTTCGGCGATTCGGGCGAACCGCTCCGCGTCGGATTTGACTACAACTACACGCTCTCGATCCAGGACGAAGGCGGCAACCCGCAGCGTTTCTCCGGAAAGCCGTTCCGCGTCGACGCCTTCCGCTACAACAGCGGCGGCCGCCTGACGGTGATCATCGATCCGGGCGCGCTTTTCACGGAAAGCAACAGCGCCCAGCTTTCCGAAGGCGGTTTGAAGTACGTCACGGAAGCCAAGGACGCGATCCGCAACCGCGCCGGCGAAACGGTCCGCATCACAACCTACGCCGACGACGCCAAGTTCGCGGAATCGCGCTCGGCGGCCATCAAGAAAGTTTTATTGAAAGCGCTGGACCTGGAAGGCAAGACCATCCAGACGTCGGCTGAAAGCGTCGTGAAGGGAGGAGGATACCCCCATGTTGAAATCACCGTCCGTTAACATCAGTCTGCTCAAAATTTTCCTGGCGGGAGCGGCGGCCGCATGCCTCGCCCTCCGCGCGGGCGGAGCCCTGGCCGCGCCCATCTCGAGCCTGAACATCGTGTTCAACGCGACAGACAAGAACTTTACCGCCGGCGTCACGACCAACACGGCCGGCAACGGACAGGTCTGGGTCCAGGCTTTCACGAGCCCGGACGCGGGAGCGACCATCAATATCGAGCTGCTGGACAACGGCGTGGTGGTTCCGAACGGGGTCAGCCCCGCCTCGCTCACCACTCAGGCGGGTGTGGTGACATACGGCTTTCCCAACACCACACCCGTCCCATTTGTGTTCTTCCGCGCGGGGACGGGACTCACCCTGCGCGCCACCGTGTCGGGAAGCACGGTGACCCGCGAGAGCGCGACCTTCACGGTGCAGACCGCGTCGGCCACGAAGCTGATCGTGCTCGCTCCGGGTGAAACGCACGCGGCCGGAACGAACCCTTCGCTCACGACGGGCAAAACCGGCAGCCCCACGACGCAGACGCCCAATCAGCCGTTCGCGCTCACCGCGATCCTAACGGACAATTCCTTTAATAAGGTGCTGAGCTCTACGCACGTGGTCAGCTTCACCTCGGGCGATTTGACGACCCTGCCCGCGGGCGGCGCTCTGATCCAGGGCACCGGAGATTTCAACGCCACGATCACGGGCGCCCGCACCGCGCGGACGTTCACCGTGACCGACGCGAGCGACGCTTCCGTCCTTTCCGGCAGCGTGCTCGTGCAAACCTCGGGCCCGCCCGAGCAGGAAGTGTTCCCCTTCCCGAGCCCCTTTAATCCCAATCAGGGACAATCGATGAAGTTCCGTTTCCACCGCAACGACTCCGGAAACGCCACCGTGAAGGTCAAAGACCAGTTCGGACAGAGCATCTGGGAAAGATCGGTGGGCTCGTCCGGCGGATTCACGGACGTGTCGTGGGACGGACGGAATGAAGAGGGCGTCACGGTCGCCGCCGGCGTGTACTACGTGCTGCTGGAAATTGACGGCTCCGTGAAGTCGAAGAAGCGCTTCGGGGTGACGAAATGAGAACTTTAATATCGATTCTTTCGAACAATCTCAAGACAATGCACGCGACCAAACTTAAGGCAACGCTGGCACTCACGCTGGCAATGACCATGGCTGCGACGCAAGGCAATCTGGCTTTGGCCAAGGGCGACTTCGGCCTTCCGGGAGAATTCATGAACTTCGGTTCGGGCGCCCGTCCGATCGGCATGGGACGCGCCTACACGGCCGTTTCCGATGATATCGACGCGGTGTTCTGGAACCCTTCGGGCCTGGCGACGTTCCGTTCCAGCCAGATCGGCTTCCAGTATTCGCCGTTAACGTTAGGCGGCGCGCACCAGTATCTCGCCTACGCTCAGCCCGTGCATGCCAACGGCAGCATCGGCATCGGCCTAATGAACCTCACATCGGGCGATATTCCCCGGGTGGACGCAAACAATATCGAGAATGGTTCTTATGACAACCGTGAAACCGGTTACATGGCGACCTACGCGCATCGCATTAAAAACTTCGCGATGGGCGGCACGTTGAAAGTCGCGGAAAAAGTTCTCGACGGCAACAGCGTCCGCGGTTTTGGCGCGGACGTGGGCGGAATGTATCTTATTAAGGAGCGCGCGCGTTTGGGCGTGATGGTCCGCAACCTCATGCCGCCCGCCTATAAGTACAACACGGAGAAAGAAGTTTTCCCCGTGATCTTCCGCACCGGCGCCGCCGTCAACTTCTTCAACCGCCACCTGCTGACGGCGATTGATTTCGACAAGACGATCGGCACCGCGCAAAACCTGAAGTGGCATTTCGGCGTGGAAGCGAACTTCCTCCGCAGCCTCTTCGTGCGCGCCGGCGTGGACGGCACCGAATACGTCACCGGCATCGGTTTCCGCTGGCGCAACATGCAGCTCGACTACGCCGCGGGCTTCCAGGACCTGGGGCTCGTGAACCGGATGTCGTTCAAGATCGTGTTCGGCGGCTTTGAAGTCGACGTCAAAGCCACGCCCAAAGTCTTCTCGCCCACCGGCCTGAAGAAAGTCACGACTTTCAAGATCGCCTCGGGCAACCGCGCTCGCGTGGTGAGCTGGATCCTCGCGGTCCGCAACGCCAACAACGACGTGGTGCGCAGCTTCAACGGCTACAACGAGCCGCCGAAGACCCTCGAGTGGGACGGCAAGGACGCGCAGGGCCAGGTCGTGTCGGACGGCACGTACACGTACCGGCTCTCGGTCACCGACAACAAGAACGTCGTCGAGACGACGCCGGCTCGTTCCGTGCGCATTGTCTCCCCCACGCCCTTCGAGATCGAAGCGAAATAGTTTCCGCAGCACAACCCCACAGGGCCGGGCCTTGCGTTCCCCCGCAAGACCCGGCCCTTCTCTTTCCACTTTTTCTATAATGAAATCATGGCCACGGATCAGTCCTGCAACAACGAACTGCAAAATACCCCCACCAGCTTCATCGGCTATTCATCGATGGCAAAAGACGGCAGCGCAACCGTTCGCATTTATCTGAATTGTAAAGACTCCACACGTTTTGAATCCTCGTTGGAAGCGATTTTTGAAAAGGGAAAAGATGTCAGGCTCGAAGGTTTGAACGATTTGGCCGCAGTCCGTAAATTCAACCGGCTGATCGGAGCGCTCGAGGAGCGGGCGCGCGAGGAAAAGATCCCCAGGGAACGCGTTTTCGCTTCGGCGCAGGATCTTATCTATTTTCTGTCGCGCATCAAACATTCGCAAAACTTCAGCAAATGGGAACAGTAAAAAAGGATCCAAACCATGCTGATCGATCAATGGATTCGGAAGTGCCTGCGCAAGAAGAGTTACGGCTCCAAAGCAGAGGCGAACCGCGTCGCCCAGCACCAGATGGGCGGGAATCACCGGCTTACGCTGCACGTTTATCACTGTCCGCAGTGCAAAAAATACCATCTGACGTCCCGCAACACGCGTAATGACCGCTGAATCTGCCGATTCCTCGTCTCAAAATCAACAAAAGTCCTGCGCTTACTGTAAAAAATCATTTCCAACCGCTTCCGTACGCCCCCTCGCGCCGGGCTTCAAATATCTGGCCGTGTTTGCCCTTTCCGCGGCCCACAGCGGAGCCTTTTTACTGGACGCCTGGTCCCATCACTATTGCGACGCCTGCCGCCGCCGGTTTTCCGTCATCTCCCTCCTGATTGCGGCCGTTTTTTTGGTCATCACCTTCTTTGCCTTCCGTTGGGCCCATCACAAAGGGTTTTTAAGCATGGCCCGCGCCTTTTGGATTTGATACACTATAGCCGTTATGGGAAAGACGATCGCGGTCGTCAACCAAAAGGGGGGTGTGGGCAAGACTACCACGTCCGTTAACCTCGCAGCCAGCCTCGCCTTTCACGACCAAAAAACACTTCTGATTGACCTGGATCCCCAGGGTAACGCCACGTCGGGCCTCGGCTTCGACAAGCGCGCCCAGGAGGGTTCCGTTTACGACGTTTTCGCCGGCCAGTCCTCGCTGGCCGAGCTCGCCCGCCCCACCGCCGTGGAGTTTCTCGAAGCGGTGCCCTCCAGCATCGATCTGATCGGCGCGGAAATCGAGCTCGTGGGACAGGAAGGCCGCGAGATGATCCTCAAAACCGCCATCGCGCAGATCGCCGACCGCTACAAATACATCATTTTGGATTGCCCCCCTTCGCTCGGCCTGCTCACGGTCAACGCGCTCTGCGCGGCCCACACGGTTTTGATCCCCATTCAATGCGAATTTTACGCGCTCGAAGGCTTGTCTCAGCTCACGGACACCGTCGGCCGAGTCCGCCAGACCCTGAACCCGGACCTCGACATCGAAGGCGTGCTCTTCACGATGTACGATTCGCGCATGAAGCTTTCCAACGACGTCGTCGAGGAAGTGCGCAAGGCGTTCAGCGAAAAAGTTTTCCGCACGATGATCCCGCGCAACGTGCGCCTCGCGGAATCGCCCAGTTTCGGCAAACCCGCCTTGCTTTACGATTTCACGTCGCGCGGCGCCCAGGCCTACATCGATTTGTCCCGCGAGCTGTTGATCCGGAACGGCATTTTGACCGAGCCCGGACCCAACCAGCAGACGGCCGAAGTTCCGGTCAACGCTGCCGGCAACATTACAAATCCCGCAACCTCCGGAGTATTAAGCTAACATGCCCCCAGCACCGCGCGGCCTCGGAAGAGGCCTTGAATCGCTGATTCCTACGGCCGTTAAGCAACAGTCGCCCAACGGCGCCGCCGGGCTTCAGACCGTTCCCATCCGACACATCCGCGCCAACCCCGACCAGCCGCGCCAGCGGTTTAACGAAGAGGCGATGCGCGAGCTCGCCGATTCCATCGCGTCGCAGGGGCTCATCCAGCCGCTGGTCGTCACGCCCGTGGACGCAGCCAGCGCGCAGAACGGAGAAAAATTTGAGATCATCGCCGGCGAACGCCGCTGGCGCGCCGCGCAGTTAGCCGGACTTGATTCGGTTCCCATCGTCATCAAAACCGTCACGCACAAGGAAAAACTCCAGCTTGCGTTAATCGAAAATTTACAGCGCGAAGACTTAAATCCCATCGAAGAAGCCAACGCTTTCAAAAAATTGATGGAAGAGTTCGAGCTCACGCAGGAGGCGCTGGCCAAGGTGATGAGCAAGAGCCGGGTGGTGATCGCCAACACGCTCCGCCTGCTGAATTTGCCGCAGCACATCCAGAACGCGGTCGCCGACGGCGAAATTTCCGCCGGTCACGCGCGCAGCATCGCTTCCATTACCGACGAGGAAAAGCAGAAGGAAGTGGCGGGCAAGGTTTTGAACGAAGGGCTGACGGTGCGCGACGTGGAAAAGATCGTGGCCGATTGGAAGGGCCTGATCGCGGACGGCAAGATTCCCCGCGAAGAGCGCAAGGACCCTGAGATCCGCAGCCTCGAAGAAACTCTCCAGCAGATTTTAGGGACCAAGGTGGATATCAAAGCCGCCGGCCAGGGCAAATCCATCAAGGGCCACGTGAAAATTTCGTTCTATTCCCTCGAAGATTTTGAACGGCTCGTTGAAATTTTTAAGCGCAAATAAACGCACCTTCCTAGCCCTCGCGCTTACGATCGCCTCCGCCGCAGGGTTCCTCCGGGCGGAAAAAAACTCAGAAGCTTCTGCCGTTCACTTCCTCGCCGATCTCCCCAACCCGCACGATTTTTCCCTCTTCGCCAACGGCGGATGGGACGGCAACTGGTACGTCGGCTACAACACCTGCTGGATGCAGAAGATCCAGGTCCCCGAGAACGCCGGCATCGCGCGCGTGTTCGTGGGCGCGAAACTGGGCCGCATGAAGGGCGCGGCGATCCCGGGCCGCCCTCCCTGGGAAAAGGTCCCGCTGCCCGGCGAGATTTACGTCGCGGTATCGTCTTCACCGACCTGGACGCGCAAACAGGGCGTCCTGCTGACGAAAACCGAGGACATCCCGCTCGATCCCGATTTTGAAAACGCCGTGGAAAACACCGGCGAGGCGCGGTGGTTCTGGCGCGAAATTCCGCTCAACCAGATCCGCTTCGGCGGCGACAACTATATCGCGCTCTGGTCGCCCACGCCTTATTTCACGTCGGTCGCCAGCGCTCCGATCCTGGCCGCGGGCTGGGGAGACAAGGAAGCCAATTCCTGGCTTGCCAACGACGTCAAAGGCGGCCCGCCGTCCAACCCCGAGAAAGCGCTCGCCACCCCGCTCACGGTTTTTGAGCCGGCCATCGCTTTGAAGCTGATTCCGAAAACGCCGGAAGCCGGAACCCCCGTTTCGCCGCCGAAAGTGAAGATCGCCCGCGTCCTGCGCGGCAAGGCGCGCGGAAAATATCCCGCTCCGGCCGTCCTGCAATGCTCCGTCCAGGGCGAATCCATCGAGCGCGCCTGGGTGGAGATATCGACCGACGCCGCCACGTGGCGCCGCCTCGGCCGCGCGACCTACAGCGCTCCCTTTGCTTTATCCATCCGAATGGAAGAAGTGCCCCTGGGCCGCCAGGGAAAAACCTGGGCCCGCGCAGCGGCGGCCGACGCCTTTGAAAACGTCGGGGCCAGCGAGCCGATCAACCTGTTTGAAAGGAAGGAATAACATGATAAAACGCCGCCCGATGCCTTTCACCCTTTTGGCCGGACTGACCGCCGTTCTGGCCGCCGGCCTGATCACGACCGGAAGCAGCGCGATCGATTGGAACTGGACGAAGAACGCGGGCAAGAGCAAGCCGCTCACCCGCAAGCAGAAAGTCACCAACGTGGCCGCGGTGCGCGGCGTGGAAGAGCCGGGCGACATCGATCCGGAAGCGCGCGACGCCGAAGGGCTGGCCTGGATGGAAAGCCGCAAGGTGCCGGCCGAGAAATCGATCCAGTTTATCATCGACGGAAAATTGAAGGTGCGCGACGCAAAGCCGGCCCTGCCCGACAAAAAGCAGGAGCTGATGCAGATCGCCTCCGATTTCAGCAAGATCACGGGCCAGTCGAAAATGGCGGGCGCCATCCGCCAGCTGACTCCGGAAGAGGAAGCCGAAATCGGGCGGGACGTCGCAGCGAACATCATCGCCCAGTTCGGAATCGTCAAAAATGAGCCGCTCACCGATTACGTTTCGCTCGTTGGGCGCGCCGTCGCCATGTCCTCGCCGCGCAAGGAAGTGGCCTGGCGCTTCGCGATCCTGGACACGCCCATCGTCAACGCCTTCGCCGCGCCCGGCGGCTACATTTTCATCACCAAGGGACTTTTGCAGGCGCTCAAGAACGAAGCGGAGCTGGCCTGCATCCTCGGCCACGAGGTCGGGCACATCACGAACCGCCACGTCGTGAAGGAAATCCAGCGCTCCAAGATGCTGCAGGCCGTGATCCCGGAAAACGTCCAGGCCTCGGCGCAAAAAGCCGAGTGGATGAACCAGGTTTCGCAGTTTGCGGTCCAGCTCATGTGGAAGGGTCTCAGCCGCGAAGATGAGCTGCAGTCGGACGCGGACGGCGCCACCTGCGCCTACAATTCCGGCTACGACCCCAAAGTTTTCGTCGACGTTTTGAACACGTTGAAAGCCAAAGCCCAGGCCCCGTCCGGCAAGAAGGAGCTGAAATTCCTTCTCAGCACGCACCCGAAACCGGAAGAGCGGCTCAAGGCGTTTGAAGAAAAGGCCGCTTCCATCCCGACCGGCGGCGAAAAGGTCGAAGCGCGCTTCAAACAGAACACCGCCGGCCTTTAAGATGAGCGCGAGGGTTTTCTCGGCACGCCCCTTCCACAGGAAGGGGCTGAAGGGCTCGGGCGGCCAGCGGCCGCACCCTCGCCCCATCACCTCGAAAACCCTCGCGCTCATCATTTAGTGTCAACGAAATGAAACGTTCTTATCAATGACCACTCAGGAATTGTCTCCAAGAATTCTCAGTTCCGCTTTGCTGCGATCGTTTCAGGCGATCGCGGGCGGGCGGAACGTTATGCACCAACCGGTCGACCTGGCGCTCTATTCTTACGACGCGGCCATCGACCGCGCCCGGCCGTCCTGCGTGGTGTTCCCAACCACCGCCGCTCAGGTAGCAGCCATCGTCAAACTCTGCCGGAAAAATAATCTCCCTTTCGTGGCGCGCGGCGCGGGAACCAACCTCTGCGGCGGCACGATTCCGCTGCAGGGCGCCGTCGTGATTGCCCCCACGCAGATGAAGCGGCTTCTTTCCGTCGATCCCGATCGGCGGATCGCGGTGGTCGAACCGGGCATGCCCAACCTCTTTCTGAAAAAAGCCCTCGAACCCTACGGCCTGCATTACGCGCCCGATCCCGCCAGCCAGAAAGCCTGTACCATCGGCGGCAACATCGGCACGAACGCGGGCGGACCGCATTGCCTGAAATACGGCGTCACGTCGCAGCACGTCCTGGGGATCGAAGCGGTCCTTCCCGACGGAGAAGTGGCGCAGCTGAACGTGGAAGACGAAGGGCCCGACTTCACGGGATTTTTCGTCGGGTCCGAAGGAACGCTCGGCATCGCCACGCGCGCCACGCTCAACCTCGTTCCCATTCCCAAGTTTGTCGAAACCATGCTCGTCTCGTTCCCCTCGCTCGAAGCCGCGATCCAGACCGTGACCGACATCATTTCGTCCGGCATCATCCCGGCCACGCTGGAAGCCATGGACAAGCTGACGGTCCAGGCCGTTGAAGGGTTCATCCACGCCGGATATCCGACCGACGCCGAGGCGATTTTGCTGATCGAAGTGGACGGCGATTCCGATTTGAAGGGCCAGGTGGAAGCGATCCGCGCCCATTGCGCGCGCAACCATTCCATGGAGTTCCGCCTCGCGCGCGACGCGCGGGAACGCGAGAAACTCTGGGAAGGCCGGCGCGGCTCCTACCCTTCGCTGGCGCGGCTCGCCCCCAACGTGCTCGTCGAAGACGGCGCGGTGCCGCGCAACAAGCTGCCCGAAGCGCTCAAGCGCATCCGCGAGATCGCGCAAAAATACGGCGTCAACGTTTCGCTGATCTTCCACGCGGGCGACGGCAATCTTCACCCGCAGATATTGTTCGACGAGCGCGACGAGGAACAGACCCGCACGGTGAAGGCGGCGGGCTATCAGATTTTGAAGGCCTGCGTGGACCTGGGCGGGTCCATCTCGGGCGAACACGGCATCGGAATCGACAAGCGCGAGGCGATGCGCTGGCTTTTCACGCCCGAAACCCTGCAATTTTTCCGCCGCGTCAAAAACGCGTTCGATCCCGAAAATCTCTGCAATCCGGAAAAGCTGATCCCCGCCGTGGAGTTTTCGCCTTTGCCCGAACGTTCGACCTCGGACGATACGTCCTCATTGGCGGCGATCGGCCGGGACGGCCATTTTTTACCGACGGATTCCGCAGAACTGCGTGTGATTCTGAACGCGGCCGTGAAGGAGCGCAAAACAGTTTCGATTCGCGGCGCTTCGGAGCACGCTCCCGCTTCCCCCGCGGACTGGACCGTTTCGACCGCGCGGCTCAACAAAGTCATGGAACATGACGTGGAAAACTTCACGGTTACCGTCGAAGCGGGCATGAAAATCGCCGACCTTCAAAAGGAGCTCGCGGCCAAGGCCCAGAAAGTGTTGATGGATTCCAAAGGCAGCCTGGGCGGCGCGATCGGCGCCGGAGCGGGACAGTTCCCCCGCCTGCGTGACCAGATATTAGGCATGACCGTATTGCTGGCGGACGGCAGCGTTGCGAAGCTCGGCGGCAAAGTCATGAAGAATGTGGCGGGTTACGACGCGGCCAAACTTTTTCTGGGAGCGCGAGGCAGTCTGGGCGCGATCTTAAGCGTCACGCTCCGTACGTTCCCGGTCCAGTATGACGCTTCCTTTGAAGCGTGTCCCGTTTCCAAACGCCCCATTCCCGAAACCAGCCGCGCCATCTATCGCAACATCAAGAGGCAGCTTGACCCTGAAAACATTTTTGCCGAGCCGGAGTTTCTGAAACCGCCGGCGGCGCGCGCGTAACCGTTATGCCCGATTCAAGCCAGTATATTCTCCCCAAGTACCGCCGCCTGAAAAAGGAATACGACGCGGTCACGCAATGCAACCGTTGCGGTTTTTGCGAAACGGTCTGCCCCACGTACGTCGCGAGCGGCAAGGAAACGCTTTCCCCGCGCGGCCGCAACCAGGCGTTCCGCCAGATCCTGGAAGGAAAACTTCCAGCGGAATCGGCGCAGGAAGTTTTTTCGACCTGTTTAACGTGCCACGCCTGCACCAACGTCTGCTTTTCCCAGGTTCCCGTCGGAAAGTTGATGGCGGAAGCGCGCAACATCTCCTCCGAAAGCCCCGCGCGACCGCTGCAATGGGCCGTGATGCGCCTGTTTCTCAAGTACCGCGGACTGCTTTCCGCAGCGCTCTGGACCGCCTTCTTCTTCAAGCGGCTGGGACTATCCGCGTTATTGCGCAAATCCGGCATCCTGGGATGGATCAGCCCCGAGCTCGAAGCGGGCGACGAGCTGGTCGATCAAACCCCCTGGCGCTTCGGCGCGGCAATCCCCTCTGACCCGCATGACGCATCCTCCAGCGGCGCTTCCGGCAAAACCGCACAGCCGACGACCACGTATTTTTCGGGCTGCGGGATCCATTACCTCTATCCGGAAGCTTCCACCGCCTGCGCCGGGCTTCTGGCGCGGAGTTCCCGGGCCCAATTCCCCGGCCATTCATGCTGCGGACTTCCCGCTCAGAGCCAGGGCGACATGGAGGGCGCGCGGGAGCTGGCGCGGAAAAACATCGAGCAATTTTCCAAACTGGACGCGGACTGGATCGTGGTGAACGATGGGTCCTGCGCCGGCATCCTTAAAAATTACGGGGAAATTTTGGGCGGCAGCGCAAAAGCGGCGGAATTTTCCAAAAAAGTCCTGACGTTTTCGGAATATCTGGCGATGGCGAAAACAAAAGGCTGGCTGAAGGCGAACGGCAATCCGGCGGGAAGATCGATGGAAAAGAAGGTAAAAGTAACCTATCACGACCCCTGCCAGGTCGGCAACGGCCAGAACATTTATTCGCCGGCGCGGGAAGCGCTCAAAGGGCAGGACGGAATCGAATTTACGGAAATGGAAGAGTCCAACAGCTGCTGCGGCGGCGCCGGCACCTACTGCCTGAAGCATCCAAAGTTAGCCGAAGACGTGCTGGAACGGAAGATGGAGAATATCGAGCGGACCGGCGCCCGGATCGTGCTCACGGAAGCCTCCTCGTGCCTGCTCCACGTCGATTACGGCATCCGGAAAAAAGGCCTGAAGGATAAAATAAAAATTCTCCATCTCGCGCAGTTTTTAGGCGGGAAATAATTGAATATCGGGGGATGGGAGCGGATACTGCAAACTTCTTATTCGACTGCGGACTACTGAACGGCGTTTTTCTTTTCGATTTCGTCCAGGTGGACTTTGACTTTGAGGTTGGTGCCCAACTGCTGATACCAGCGGTTTAAGATCTGCGAGCCCTTCTCCTGCATTAAGTACTGCCTGAACTTCTCGGGCTCCTTCGTGAATTCCTTGAGCTGATCTTTCGAGAGCGAGTTGCGCCGCATCATGAATTCGAGCTCGAGCTCCTTGTTTGAAACCTTGATGGACTGCATCACGATGCCGCGCAGTTTCGCGATGGCGATCTGCTTGCGCTGGCTTTCCTCGAACTCTTCGGGGGTGGTGCGGAGAGAATATTGGAGCGCCTGGGCGTAAACGCCGGGATCGAACTTTCCGTCTTTCTTGAATGCGGGATAATTGGTGAGTACCTGCGCCAGCTCCGTGTCTCCGACGTGAATGGAGTAGCGCTTCGCTTCCTGGAAAAAGACCGACTCGCGCACCAGCTCCTGAACGACTTCCTGCTTCAGCTGGCCGGCGATTTCGGGAGTGACGGTTCCGCCCTGGTCGCGCCGGTGGTTCAGGGCCCGGTTATAAATCGACAGGTAATAGCCGTAGGGAATTTTTTCGTCGTTCACCTCGGCCACGTCGCGCGATGCGCCGCTGTCGCTGTATTCGTAAAGGCCGAATGCGATGAAAGTGCTGGCCACAAAGCTGACCAAAATCACCGCTAATATGCTACGTTTATGTCTGCGGAGCCAATTCATAGAGTGAGAGGATATAAAAGTTTGACCTCGATTTCAAGGATTCGCCGTTCGGCCGCGCTCGCGGCGGCAGCGCTGATGGCAGCGGGACTCGTTACAGCCGAACCCGCCCGGCCCGCCGCAGCGCCGGATCCCGCGTTCACCCGGCAGATCGTGGAGTCGACTTTGGGCCAGGTGGACGCACTGGCCCGTTCCCTGGACACCCTGGAAGTGTTCGGCAAGAGCACGCTGGAACAATCCGCCACGGTGCTCGATATGGGACCGGAATCGGCCCCCATCCTCGCTCAATGGCTGAGGAACCGCCGCAAGGACTGGAAGACCCGCTACTGGGCCGCCGACATGCTCGCCTACGTCGGAAAACCCGATTCGATCCAGCCATTGCTGCGCTGCGCCCGAAACGAGAAGGAAGCGGCCACAGTCCGCATCCGCGCGCTCGAATCAATTGAAGAAATCTGGAAGAAGTACCGGGCTAATACCCAGGAACTCAGAAACGGTTTACAGCTCGCCCTCACCAAAACCCGCGACCCCAAAGTCCGCGACAAGATCCGCCGAACCCTCGAAGAAATCGATATATAACCGCCGCGGCCGCACCGTCAGGGCGTAAAAAAGCCGAAGCTCCGTAGAGCTCCGGCTTTTTAAACCGATTTCTTAAATCGATGGCCGGCGGTTTACCTGCGGCCTCCCGCAGCGGCCTTGTTCACTTCCATCTCGATCACGCCTTTGTCCTTCAGCATGGTGCAGTTCCCCTCGAACGTCGCGCCTTCCGCGATCGTGAGGCCCGCCGTCTTGATGTCGCCGTGAATCTTGGCGTTGCTTAAAATTTCGAGCGATGCCGGCGCGTTGATGTTTCCGATCACCTTGCCGCCGATCACCACGCTGCGCGCTGAAACGTCCCCGTGGACTTCTCCGTCTTCGCCCACGATCACGTGCGCGGCCTCGGTGATGCCGCCCTCAATCTTGCCGTCAACCCGGATCGTCCCTTTGGACGCAATCGTACCCTGGAAGATCGAATTGGGTCCGATCAGCGTTTCCATCTTGGTGGGATCCCCGCTCCCCATTATGGTTTTTGATTTTCCAAACATACTGCCTCCTTTTTGGAGTGCGTTGAGATAGGCGACTGCGCCTTGCTAATCCAGGGCTGCGCTATTGCGCTTGCGCGGGACTCTGAGTCTTTTCCAAAAGGGGTTGAGGGACAGCCTGTTGAACCGGCTGAGACTGGACCGGGCGGGCCGCGGGAGCCGGAGCGGGCTCGTTATCTTCCTGAACCACGGGCTGAGCGCCGTTGCGCGCGTTCTTTTCCTTCTGCGCCTCCTGCTGCTGCATCATCTTCGCCAGGCGTTTCACTTTCGCGCGGGGCGACTGGGCCATCCTGCCGCCCTTCAAATCGTCGATCGACGAGGCCACGAGGAATTTCCAGGGGTTCGTGTGGCGCCCGTTCTGCCAGATCTCGTAATGCGTGTGCGAACCGGTGGATGAGCCCGAGGAGCCCATGAGCGCGATGATCTGACCGCGACGGACCTGATCCCCCGCCTTCACGAGGAGCTTGCTGTTGTGGCCGTAATACGTCAGAAATCCGTAGCCGTGGTTAATGATCACAAGGCGCCCGTAGCCTCCTTCCCAATCGGAGTGCTGGACCACGCCGTCCGCGGTGGCGCGGACCGAGGTGCCGACTTCGTTGGCGATATCGATGCCGGAATGGAACTGAAGGTCGCCGTGGAAAGGCGATATCCGGTGGCCGAAGTGGGACGTCGTGCGGCCGATGGACGGCCAGCCGATGGGCGTGCAGCGGAACAGTCCGCGCTCGCGGGCGATGAACTCGGAAATTTCCTTGTACGAGTCCAGGCGGTCCTGCGCTTCGGTCATCAAAAATTTGGATTGCTCGCGGATTTCCTCATCGGAAATCTGCCAGAGACGGTTGCCGAGGGCCTTGGCCAGAAGGGACTGGTCGGACCGTTCCGGACCGCCCAGCGCTTTGTCGTCGGACGGAGCCTCATCGCCCAGAATGGACTGGCGGGACTGCATGCCGAGCAGCTGGCGGAGCTGGGCGTCGGCTTCCTGAACCTGGCCCATAAATTCGCGGCTTTTCTTGAGCTGATCGGCGAAATAAGTCATCTTCAGTTTCAAAACCTGGTTGTCAACGCGCATCGACCAGTAGTCGATGTTGGTCATCACCACGAGCGTCGCCCAGGAGGTGACGCCGGTCCACAACAGCACCATGAAGACGGCAAATGAGACGGAAAACTGCACCCGAAGGGGATTCACGATGCTGTGCGGAATCACCATCAGGGTCAGTTTATTGCCAAAAAGCTTCTTGGCGTAATGTTTGAAACGCTGTATCATTTTATCAATCAATTGTGGCCGTTATTTGCTGCAGGTCTGCCTATTTGTAACATAGAAGAGCCGGAAAGTCAAGGTAACACTTAAGGAAGGGCTGAGGGGTGATTAGTGGATGACGCCGATCTTACGCTTGACGGTAATGACCTTGTCTCCCTTGGCCTGGATGAGGGCGATATAGCCGCCTTTGGCGACCTTGGTGCCGGAGCCGTCCGTACCGTCCCATTCCACGTTGTTTGAGCCGAATTTGCCGCCTTCCGAGCCCAGGCCGTAGGACATTTCCTTCACTTTGTAGCCGAAGAGATCGTAGATCGCGATCGTCACCTCGCTGTCCTGTTTCAGCAGGTAGGTGATGGTGGTCTTTTCCTTGCGCGAATCGAACGGGTTGGGGTAGTTCGAAACCTCGCTGATCGTGTCGAGATCGGAGAGCGAGCCCACGAAGACGGGCGCGGACTCGGCCGACCAGGATGACGGGCTCCCGGCGCCGTCGTAAGCGCGGATGCGGTACGAATAGAACTTGCCCTTGTCGCGGGCGGACTCCGCGGGGTTGCGCGGGTCACCGCCGACCGTATAGTTGCTGACCAGAGCGCCGTCGGCGGTGCGCGCGCCCACGATCGCGATCGTGGTCCACACGGGGCTGGTGTCCACGCGTTCCTGGATTTCGTACTGCAAGACGCCGGCGCCCACGTCGCTCGAAGGCGACCAGCTGATCGGGAACACGCCGGTGGCCGCGACGTTAGCCGCGCCGAAGAGTCCCGCTCCGAACCGGCCCGCGCCGAGGCGCCGCACGGCATCCTCGGTTTCCGAGGTGCTGCCGGAACCCGAACCCTTCAGGCCGCTGGGAACCGAGGGCGCTTCCGTGTCGATGCGATAGAGGAGCAGAGCTTTTTCCGAAGCAGTGACGCCGCCGGTCGAGACGCGCAGCGCGACCGTGTAGGCCACGTTGCTGACCGGCGTTCCCTTCGGATGGTACTGCGGCAGAGAGTTATTTACGCCGCGGCTGATGACCTCAAAGGTGCGAGTGCCGACCTTCTTCACCTGCATCATTTCCATGCCGACGTAAATTCTGCCCGTGTCCGCGAAAGCCTTCGGGATGTCGAGGTCCGTGCTGAAGCGCGTGCCGGTCGAAACCGTGGAGTCGAGGTCCGCCTCGATGCGGATGATGGCCGCGGGCTGCAGCGAGAGGTTCTGGATGCGGCGCGAGTTGTCTCCCACTTTCACGCCGTCGACGTAGGACTTGGTGATCTTGGTCAGCTCGTTGAACGATTCGCCGACGGCGACCGAGTAATTGAGGCCCGAGACCGTGCCGCTCGACATGCTCCATCCGGCGAAGAGTTCGGAGGCGTTGTTCGACCAGGCCACCTTCACGAAGCCCGCGTCGGCGACCGGCACCTTCTGCACGGAGCCGTCGGTCGCGCGGTAGCGCAGGAACACCACGGTCTGGAGCGTGGTCGTGTCGATCACGACCTGGTCGGGGAAACCGTCGCCGTTGAAATCGGAGTCCAGCGTGCCGTCGCCGTCGAGGTCGACTTCGGGCAGTCCGTCGCCATCGAGGTCGATCTGGTTCTTCTTGCCCGAGAGGACGATGTCCACGTTGTCGGCGATTCCGTCGCCGTTCACGTCAATCATGCGGCCGCTCTTCCCGTTCACGTTGCCGGGGCGCCCGTTTTCGGCGGTCGTATCGAGGTCGGGGATGAGGATCTGCCGGCCGTCCGAGTCCAGAGGAACGCCTTCCTCGTTGAACTGTACGAAACCCGGCACGTCGCTGGAAAGCTTGACCAGCGCGGGGAACCCGTCGGACGCGAGCACGACCTTGACCACGCGCGGGTTGACGACGGGAGTGACGATCTGCGAAATCTTGACGAGGTTCGAGCGCACCGGCGGCGTCTCGCCCGCATTCGACGAGGACAGGGCGTTCACGGCCGCGCCGCTCAACCCGATGATGTCGGCGAAGCTGGTGAGCTCGACGCCCGCGTCGTGTCCCACCACGTTGTTGCCCGCGAGGTCCTGATGGCCAATCGTACCGACGATGAAGAGCACCGTCTCCGTGTTGGTGATGCGAATATAGTTGTTGGCGCCGTCCTGAATTCCGAGGATGGCCTGGCCCTGGTCCGTCAGGAAATTCGTGGTGTTGTGCAGGATCTCGCCGACTTTGCGGTCGAACGACGAGGTGAAGGCTTTGTCATTGTTGGCGTCCACCCAGACCGAGAGTTTCTCGATATCGCCCTTGCCGGTGTTGGCGCCCGCCAGCGCGGTCTTGACGGTGCCGAGCTGGGTGATCTTGAGGGCGCCGATATCGGTAAAGCTGTTGTTGGTTTTCATGTTCAAGCGCAGCAGAGGCACTTCCGACTGGCGCGGCATGGCGAATGAAGGAGCGACGGTGAATCCGGAGACGGAGAGCACCACGCCCGAGATCGAGACCTTGGTCGTTTCATAAGGATAGCTCTGGGACGCGGTTCCGCCCGGCAGGGTCTGCGTCACGTTCAGGAAGAGCGTGCCCTCCACTTCGTTGGGCGTGTTCACGACGAAGGAGGTGCGGTCGCCGAAGCGGACGCCCAGGTTGCGGCCGGCGGTGGCGAAATCGTTGATGTCGTAGGTGATGAAGTACACCTGCGGCGAACTGATCACGCTCTGCTGTTTCACGAGCTCGATGAGCGCGTTCGGGCTCAGGTCGCTGTTCTGGTTGAAGAGGTCCACCTTCTCAATCGTGGCGCCCGTCGAATGGAGGATCGCCGACGTGTTTGTGAGGCCGAGTTTCTGGGCGCGAGCGTCAATGCGGATCGTGGTGGTGGACGTCCCGTTCCGCGTATAAGTCATCAACTCTTTGTCGCCCACCCAGACGTAGCCGGTCTGCGGCCAGTTGGAGGCGTCTTCAACCCCGAGGATGAAAGGCGGCGAGGAGGCCGCGACGATCGTCTGCGTGATGCGGGTGTTCGCGCCGCTCACGAGCTCGTCGAGAGAATCGAGCACGTCGTTCGGGTTTGCGTCGCGGTAGATCTTCACGAACTTGATATCGGTGTTGGAAGAGGTGCCGGTTTTCTCGACGGTCACGCGCTGCCACGTGGCGGGCGATCCGGAAATCTTCATATTGAAGCGCATCATCGTCACGTCTTTCTGCGAGCGCGAAACTTCCTTGTTGGTGATCAGCGAAGCCGAGTCGAACACGCCGACCAGCACCTTGTTCGTAACGATGGGCACCTTGATGGTCTCGAACGGGTAATTCTGGGTGCCGGTGCCGTTCGGGACGTCCTTGGTTACGTTCGTGTTGATGATGCCCAGCACGTCGTTGGGCGCAGTGACGGTGATCCAGCCGCGGTCGGCAATGCGCACGCCGATCGAGTTCGAGTTCTGGGCGTCGTCGCCGATGTCGTACACGACGAAATAGGTCTGGTGCGAGGACGTCAGCGTCTGCGTATCCACGACGATGGTGACCTGTTTTTGGGTGTGCGAGATCTGGTCGAAAATATCCACCTTCTCGATCGTGGTCCCTGAGGAGTGGGCGATCGTCGTGGTCAGATTGTTGCCCAGCCGCTCGCCGCGTGAATCAATGCGGAGCGTTGTGCTTGAAACCTTGGTGTACCTCATGAGCTCGGCGTCCCCGACCCAGAGATAGCCCGCCGGCGGGAACTTGGCGGCGCTCAGCACCGGGATGTTGAAGGGCGCGGCGGAGGCCACGGCGATGTTGTCGATGACCGTGGTCTCGGGGTTCGAAATCGACGGGTCGTTGGAATCGAGCTGGTCGTTGGCGTTGAAATCCTGGTAGATGCGCACGAACTTGATGTCCGTGTTCTTGCCCTGAGGGTTCAGCGGGTCGATGACCGACGAACCCGTGCGTTCCACTTTGAGCGCGGTCCAGCGGGCGTCTGCCACGTCGGTCTTGAGATTGAAGCGCAGCATGGGCACGCCGTTCTGGCCCTTGAAGACCTGCTGGCTGGGGATGGCGGAGACGATGTCCTTGGTGCCGAGCGTCGTCAAGCTGACGGCCTCGGTCACGACGCCCTTGAGCGCGTCCGTGGTGGACGAGAAGACCTGGAACTCGACCTGGTCGGGAATCTTAAGGGTGAAGAAGCCCGTGTTCGGGATGCCCAGGCCCACCGCGCGGCCCACGCCGGCGAGCTCCGAGATATCATAGGTGATGAAGAAGTAGTCGGCGGCAGTCGATATCGTTATGCCCACGCCGGTACCCTTCGTGAGGTCGATCTCCACCGAGCGCGTCACAGGGTCGAACGACTCGGTTCCGAACGACGCCAGGTTCGGGTAGGTGCCGAGAGCGGTCACCGACGTGACGATCGAGTTGAAGGACGGCGGGTTGCCGGGGTTCGAAGCCGGGTTCTTCCAAATCTTGATGGTGGAAACGTCAGCCGCCTGCGCGGTGCCCGAAAGGTTCAGTTTCAGTTTCTGCCATTCCACAGAGTTCTGGTTCGCCTGCACCTTCATGCGGATAATGAGCGCGTTCTTCTGGTTCTGCGAGACGGTCGGCTCGATCAGGAGATCGTTGTTGAGCTGCATTTTATCGACGGTGGGCTCGACCACAGAGGTCGGGCTCTCGCCGGTGGACGCGTCCACGTTATAGAACTGCCACGTATGGCCGGCGGAAACGGGCCCGACGGACAGGCCCGAGTTCACGGGGATCTTCACTTTCATCACTTCGTTCAGGGTGGCCAGGCCCGTGTGCGAGAAATTGGCGGCCGGGCTGACGTCGACCGTCAGGAAGTAGATCGCCGTGCTCACGTTGATCAGCGTATAGCTGGTCGTTCCGTTGGTTGAATCGTTCAGGTTGATATCGGCGAAGCTGGGAGAGGGGTTGCCGAACACGCCGCTGCCGACGAGTTTGTCGATGACGGTTGAGAGTTGCCCGTTTGAATCCGCGTCGCGCCAGACCCGGATGGCCTGGTAGTCCGCGTCGGCGCCGCGCAGCGCTCCGGGCTGCTGGCGTTCCACGAAGAGTTTGGAGAGCTGAACCGGGAAGCCCTGCGCGTCCTGAACCTTGGTGACCAGTTTCATGAACGCGCGGTTCGTGTTGCCCTGCGTCACGGTGAAGCCGAGCACCGTGCCCGAAGAATGCGCGACCGCGCTCGATCCGAGCAGTCCGCGCGACACGCCGGTCAGGGTATAAGGCGCGCGTCCCGCGATGGAGATGATTTCGTCGCCCAGCACCGCGTACGTCGGGAACGTGGAGATCGCGATGGTCGGGTCCGCCACGTTGGGATCATCGCTCCAGATGGGAATGTTCGTGTCGCCGGCGTTGATCGCGCCGTTGATCCTGGGCGCGTTGTAAATGATGCCGGTCAAAGCGTGCGTATAGACGGGCACCGGCTGGAGCAGAACCACCTGCGGCGCGGGGATGATGGTGCCCAGGCCCGACGAGAAAGCGCTGAAGCCGGCGACCGAGTTGGGCTCCGAGACGAAGTCGTCCACGGGGTTGTCGATCAGATTCACGTTCTGCGGGAACGTGCCGTTCACGCCCGGATCGATGCGCGCGCCCAGGGTCTGTTCGGGCGTCGCGGTCGGGTGGATGTCATAGGCAACGTAATAGCGTCTGCCGAGCGGGGCCGCCACGACGTTGGTGACGATGGTTTCGGCCGAAGAGAAGCGGATTTCGGCGCCCAGCGGCCCGGCGGTGTTGAACGTGCCGGAACCGATCAGGATGTCGTCCGTAGGATCGAACACGCCCGAACCCAGGCCCGTGTTGTCGCGCCAGATCGACACGCGGTTCACTTCTTCCGTCAAGCTGTTGTTGGCGGTCGATGTACCGATACCGTAAACCCGCATGCCGCGCCAGACCGCGTCCGCGCGGTCCGTGTAAATCGTGAATCCGACCACGGGCTGGGTGGTCGTCTTCTGCTGATAGTTGGTCTGCGCCACGTCGAACGGAACGACCGTGATGCTGTCGGCGTATTCGTTCACGCGCGCGACGTAGGAAACCGTCTTGCCGGCGGACGGCAGGCCGACGTTGACCGTGCCCACGATATCGGGCGCCTGCAGTTTGAAATAGTCGGTCGCGCGGATCTCAAAGCCGAGGTTGGCGTCGGGACCGACGCTGGCCAGATAGCTGACGTCATAAGTCAGGAAGTAGTCCTTGTTGGGCGAGGACAGGATTTCCTGGCCGAGCAGAGGGCCGGAGATTCCGATGTGCGCCTGTCCGCTGACCACCGTGTTCGGCATGAAATACGTCGCGCTGCCCACGAACTCCCAGGTGAGGCCCGTGAACTTCTTGTTGACCAGGTCCACGCCCGTGTAATGGACGACGGCTTTCCGGTTTTCATCGGTCTGGCCGTCGTTCAGGATGAGGCGGCCCGGGGCGATGGAGAAAGGATCCGAAGTGATCGTGAACTTCTGGCTGATGTCATCCAGGATGGTCAGTTCCGCGTCGCCCGAGGAAACCATCACGGCCAGGCTGGAATAAGGGAACACATAGGGAGTGCCGGCGGAATCGGCGCTCACGAGCTGATCCGTCGTCGAGTCAAACAAGCCGTTCTGGTTGACGTCGTACCAGACTTTGATGCGGGAAATATCAGTCACCACGTTGGATTTTAATCCGCCGATGGAGCTGTGGCTCCAGCGGTCGAGTTTCAATCCCTGCCAGATCGCGGTGCGGGTTCCGAAGATGCCGAGGGTCAGGCGTCCGATCACGAGGTTCTGCTCGCCCTGCGTCGTAACGGCGGGCTTGCTGAACGCCTCGGGCGCCACGGGCGGGTTCTGGGATTTGTTCACGTCGATCACGCGCAGTTCGTCGATCGTGGGCACGACGGTGGCCGTCGCGGACTGCAGGGTGCTGAAGGGCTGCATGGCGCCTTCCAGCAGGCGGATATCGCCCAGCGCCACGCGCGCGCCCTGGGTGTTCGCGCCGTCGGTGATGGAAGCGGAGTTGTTGTAGCTGTAGGAAATGTAGTAGATCTTCGTCGCGCCGGACAGCAGGCCGTCGGTGGAAGGAGCCGTCAGCTGAACCACCGAGGAGCCCTGGGTAAAGGTCGAGCGGTTGACCGTGTCGGTGATCTCGGTATCGGCGCCCGGATCAAAGCGCGGGTGCACGCCGCCGCCCGAGTTGTCGGAGTTATAGTAGAGGCGCACGTCCTTGATGTCGGAGTCCACGCCGGAGCCGCTGCGCGACACGCGGATGTTGTTCAGTTTGGCGGAGAAACCGTCGGTCCACAAGTCAATGCGCAGCACGCCGGCGTTGGCGGTACCCTGCGGAACCGTGCTGTGCTGCATGGAGAACGCTTCGGAACCGATCTGGTACCACGCGTTGATATCGGTCGCCTGGACGAAAACTTTGGCCTGTTCGCGGGACACGGGCGACGTGGCCGTGCGCATCGAGAAATTGTTGGCGGCGATGCCGGCCGTGCTGGCCGCGGTGGTCTGGATCGAATTGATGGACGCCAGCTGCATGCCGAGGGTTGAAGGCGTCGTGGCCGTCGTGGTCAGTCGCACGGTGACGAAGAAAGTGCGGCCCGTGGTGTCGATGCTGTGGCGTTTGCCCACGTTGCCAAATTGCGTGAAGCCGTCCTTGGTGTCGAGATCTTCGAATTTCCATCCGGGGATATTGGAGTCGAACGTGCCCGAAGAAACGAAGGCGTCGGGCCCGTTATAGATGCCGAGCAGGCTCGGCCCGTTGAAGACGCCGTTGCCGTTTTCATCCGTATAGAGTTCGACGCTGGCGACGTCCGCGGACGGCAGGTTGCCCAATTTTTCGATGCTGATCTGACGGAGCTCGCCCGTGGTGCCGACGGCTCCGGCGACCGCCATGTTCAATTTCAGCATCGCGATGGGCGTGGGTTTCGAATCCACCGAGCCGTCGCCCTGGAAGAGCGCCGTCTGGAATCCGGGGATGAGATCAATCTTGTCTTCGTTCACCGTGTCGCGGAACGGATCGTCCGCCTCCGGCGCCATGTCGGTCGGCGTGACCACGATGCCGGCGGTCAGAACGTCGTTATCGGAGCGTTTCGAAGCGATCGCGATTTCGTTGATATCGTCGCGCGCGCCCGCCGCGTCATCATCCGTCAAGCCGAACAGCAGGTTCGGGATCTTCGCCGGGAAATGGCCCAGCGGTTTGCGGAGCGTAAAGTAGTCGGTCACGGTGATCTTCAGGTTTTCCTGGATCTTGTCCACCACCTGCAGGGCCGTGTAGGACCCGGCGTCGGTGGACGCGAAGATGTAGTACGTGGCGTTGACGGGAGTCGAGGGCGGCGGTTTCTGGTTCGTCAGGCTGGCGATGGCCGTGTCGGTGCTGCCCGAGTGGCGGAACTCAACCGTGCCGGAGTAATACTGTCCGTTCACCACGTCGCCGGCGGCCACGTTGCCGAAGCGGTCGCGGATTTTAACGGTCACGAATCCGGGCTGTCCGACCTTGAGGGGCGTCGAGGCGTTATAGCTGTGATGGACCGTGATATAGTCGGCCGGGCCCGGGGTCACGAGCTGGGATTGGGATCCGGCGGCGAGCGTCTGCCCGCTCGAGATTAACGTAACGCGCGCGCGGATGGTGGGCGTCCCGACAACCGTGCTGTACATGTAGATCTGTTTGGTTCCGGAACCGCCGGGAATGGGCAGAGAGAGCGGCGATCCGCTCGTACCGATCGGCGCGAAGCCGCCGGGGTTGGACGGGTCTTCACCCGCGTAAACGATGGCCGTGTCCGTCGAATCGAAGAGCACGATACCGCCCGATCCGTCCGTGACCGTGTCGTTGCCGAACTGGTCGCGCAGCTGGAAGGCGATGACCGTACTGGTCGTGGTGCCCGAAGTGTAGGCCGAAGCCGCGTAGTTGGGGTTGTACTGCCACGTGGTGCCGGCGATCAGGCGGCGCGGCTGGGTCGTGTAAGCCGCCTGCGTCGGCACGCCCGGCACGACCGTGTAGGTCTGCTGGGCCACGGTCCAGTTGCGGGAATTCTTCTCGTCCACTTCCAAAGTCCAATTCCCCACCGCGGTATCGATCATGTAGAAGGACGTGGTGTGTTGCGTCGGCGGGATCGTCATGTAAAGGGTCGCGTTGGTCGTCAAACCGTACATACCGGCGACGTTGTCCGGCGTGGAATAACGGTCGTTGCCGCTGCTGTTGCTGCGCATCTCAAACGCGAGGCCCTGGCCGACCACGTCTTCGACGTCGAGCGGGGTCGGGTTCGAGAACCGGTCCTGCAGCTGGAAGAGCACGGCGGACGAGGTGGATCCGGCCTGAAGCGTGAAGTTGGGCGTCTGGAACACGAGCTTCGTCCCCAGCTCGTTGGTCGGAGCGGGATCGACGATAACGCCCTGGAGGCCCAGGCCCCAGTTGACCATCTGGTTGGTCGCGCTCGCGCGGAGCTCGGGATACGTGGATCCCGCAATGCCGTAAACGCTCGAAGCGGTGGTGTCCAGGTAGTAGAACGTGGCGTAATACTGGCCGGTCGAGAGGCTCACGACGATGGACGGCGAGGAATGGGTGATGAACACGGGATCCGTGACCGACATGTCGGACGAGCGCGAGAAACCGAAAGAATTGTTGGTGGGCGAGTTCGTGCGGGACGACGTGACCACGATGTCCACGTTGCGCGTTGAAAGCGTGACGTTGCCGAACGAGTCCTGAAGCTCCACTTCGAAGATTTTGGCGATGGCGTCGTCATGCGAGGGCCGGCCGGCGCGGATCGTGCGTTGCGCATTGTCGAAGCGCAGCGTGCTGGTGTTCTGCGGGTCGACGCGCAGCTGGTGCGCGGCCTGCGCGATGCCGGCGGCGTGCGCCGTGATCTTCCAGGTGCCGACGCGGCTGTCCTCGCCCGAAGGCGTGGAAGCCATCTTGTCCTTATAACGGAAGCTGGCGGTCGTCTGGCCCGTCGCGATGGTTCGCTGAGGGTTGGAGCCGAGGCTCGTGTCGGGGTTGCCCTGCGTCCAGAAACCGTAATCGGAGCCGTACGTCATGCCGCTGACCACGCCGCCCAGGGTAAACGCGCTGTGCACAGACTTCTGAGTCGTGTCCTGCGTCTGGCTGCCGTCGTCCACGTCGCCCAGGTGCAGGCGCACGGTGGTCGCGCCTTTTTCGGTCGGGTTGTTGAAGGCATCGCGCCGCTCAACCGTGAAATCCGCGCCTTGTCCAACGATGATACCCGCGCCCACGGCCGTGACCGAGGAGATGAAGGCAAACTGCTTGACGTCGCCGCCGATGGTCTTGACCGGCAGGGAAATGTTCAGGTTCTGGGTGATGAAACCGGACACGTTGAACATGGTCGACGTACCCACCCACACCCGGGCCTGGTCGTTCCTGACGGTTGAAACGTAATACCAAATCTGGGGCGAAAGGCCGATCTGTCCGTTTGCGTCCGTGACCGCGCTGGTCGAAAGGCCCATATCGGTCCAGGCTAACCCGTTGGGAGTGGATTTGAAGCCGAAATCAGAGGCTGATCCGACGGTGGCGCTGGACTCGATCACGAAGAGCACGCCCTGGGACGAAACGGCATTCGAGAAGCTGTCCACCGATTGGCCCGTGATGCGGACGCGGCCGCGGGAGCCGGGGAGCGCGTCGAGCGAGCCCGCTTCCTGCTCGATCGTGCCCGTGGTCGCGGAGTCATCGCCCGAGAAGGCCGTGGCGGTGACGCGCATGCCGGTGGCCGGTCCCGGAGAAACGTGGATGGTGGACTGAGTGGAATAGCCGCCGCGCTCGGTGTTGATCAGGGAATTGTTGATGTCCTCGGCCTTGAGCCAACGTGTTCCGGCGTAGCGCAGGGTGAATCCGCCGTTGCCGAAGTTATGCAGGCCGGGCGACGCTTCGGAGAATCCGGTATAGGTATAGTTGGCCGGCACGGTCGGATCCTGAGGCGACACCGATCCGGCTTCGGCGCTGAACTGCACGGTGCCCGCGTAAATGTTGGCGCCGGTGGAAACGAGGTTGTGCCACGCGTCGTGCGCGAGCAGGTTGGCCGAGATGGTTTCGCCCGCGATGATGTCGGTGGACGAGAAGTTGGCGAAGTGCAAGTGGTGCGCCTGGCCCGGGTAAACCATCAGGTTGGACGAGGCGGCCGACGAGTTGGCCAGAGACATCGTGCTGTCGGGCGTTGTGGAGGCCACCACGGTCCACGACGAGATCGCGATGCGGGGCTTCAGCGTCGGGAAGAAAATTTCGGAGCCGGAATTGATGGTCTGCGTGGACGGCATCACGCTGGGCGACAGGCCCTGCAGGGGATCGTTCGGGAACGTCAAGGCCACTTTCGTCTGGGCCGTGACGTTGGACTTGTTGTAGAAGTCGTCCACCACATATACGGTCGCGCCCAGGCTGCTCTCATTGGCCGCGCTCACGTCCACGGTCATCTGGTGCGTGGTGGGCGCGCCGGATTTGCCGAGCGGAGCCTGGTTCCATTTGCCTTCGACCAGCGTTTCGCCGGTCAGCACGATGTGCAGGCGGGTCGGAGTGGACGCGTTGACGGTCATACTGGGCGAGACACCCGCGAAATTCGAGTAACCGCCGGTGGTGGCCGTGGCAGTGAGGATGTGGCCCGAACCGCGGCTGTAAAGGGTGACGGGATAGACGCGCAGGCCCTGGGACGGGCTGTTCAGCACGCCGCTGCCCACGGGGTCCGTGTCATAGGGCTCGGTCGTTCCGAGCTCGACGATGGGCAGAGCGGGAGAAGTCGATATGTTGAAGAACGCGTCCACCAGGCGCACCGTGACGTTGAAGGGCACGCCGGCGGTCTGGGCCGTGAGCGTGGTCGTGAGCTTGCCCGCGCTGGTGGCGCCTTTCGACGCCGGATAGACGCCTATGCCGTCGTTGGCCGTCTCGGCGGGAACGAGAATCTGGAGACCGCCGGTGCGGCCCGCGTAGGTTCCGTCCACCACCGCGCTGTCCGCGTCGCGCGGGCTCACCTTGAAGTACAGTTCGTTGGGGTCGGTCGTTAAATTATCATCCGTGAAGGCGCCGAGGCCGGAGAATTTAGCCGCGGTCAGATAGGAGGCGGTGGAAGCTTTGTGCATCACGAGCTGGAAGACTTTGGAAGATTCGCCCGCGCCGAAGGAAGCGGTCGAAACCAGCTGTCCGCCGAACCGGATTTCCGCGTCGGGATCGGACGGCGTGGAGAGCCGCACGACCAGCGGAGGATTGTTGGGCGCGACCTCGTTGTAATAATCGTCTGTCAGTTTGACGGTGACGTTGATCTGGGAACCGGCCATCTGCTCCACCGGCGCGCCGGACTTGGCTTCCTCGATGGTGGTGGCGCCTTCGTTCAGAGTCTGGCCCGGCATCAGGAGGACGATCTTGCGGGCCACGCCGGGAGTCACGGTGATGCTCTGGGTATAACCGGAATCAAACGTGGGCGCGGGTCCGGCGGTCAGCGTCGGCAACGCAAGGTCCGCGTCGTGCGCCTGGATGACCGCGCTGCCCGTGCGGCGCAGGTTGAACGTGAAGCTCTGGCTGCCGGTGACCGTGACGGTATCGGGATCCACGTCGTTGGGATCGGTGGACGAAGATTTGATGATCTGGGTGGAAGCGCTCACCACGTTCCAGAACTGGTCGGTGATGTTGACCGTCACCGTGAACGGAGTGCCGACCGCCTGGTTGTCAGGCAGGTTGCTGGCGCGGCCCTCGCTGCATCCGGCCTGCGCTCCGGGTCCGCATCCGGGCACCGCCACTTCGCCCGGGGCGACCACCTGCATATAAACAGGCGCGCCGGGGATGACGGTAAAGGTGGAGGCGCTCTCCGAAGCCGTCGTGTTTCCGAGAGGGCTGAGCGCGCGGTTATCCGTCGCCACGACCTGTCCGATGCCGGCTCTCTTGTAAGCGATGGTGCCGGCGCCCGAAGGAGGAATCGTGGCCGTACCGCCGATGATGGAGAAATTGCCCGGCTCCGTGTCATAAGGATCGTTCAAAGTCGTGACCGTGATCTGGTTCGAACCCGGCAGAGTGGTCGAGACGAAGTTAAGGTAAGGGTCGGTGACGTAAATGATCGCGCCGAAGGAAGTCCCCACCGTCTGCGTGCTGGCGGTGAAGCTGTTGCGGCCGTAAGGCATCGCGTTCCACTTGCCCTGGACCCGCGTTTCGCCCGGCATCACTACGAGGAGCTGCGAAGGCGCCGCGGGGGTCGTGATGAAGATCGGCGACGTGCTGGAAGCGATTCCGCTCAGGTTACCGTCCACGCGGAAGCTCTGTGTGGAGGCGGTGTTCATCCGCACGTTGGTGAAGACCACCTGCGTGGAGCCGATCGTCAGGGGCTGAGGGTTGGCCGGCAGATAGCCCGATTCAAAACCGGACAGAGCGGGATCATCGAAGGGATCAAACGGCGTGTAAAGGTTGATGGATACGGCGCTGTTGGTGGAAGCGCCGTTGTAGTACGCGTCCACGAGGTTCACGGTCACCGCGAAGGCCGAGCCTGCCACGAAGCTCTGGATGCCGTTGGCGTTGTTGCCATCCGAGTCGGGAGTTCCGGATTTGCCGTAGCTGGTCGCCGCACCCGAAAGAGCGCGTTCGCCGGGCATCAGGACCTGCAGCTGCGTAGGCACTCCGGAACGCAGAGGCACCGCGCGCGAACCGCCGTCATCATAAAGGAAGGGATCGCCCACGTTCCAGGTGCTCGCGCGGATCACCCAGCCGGGGTTTTGGTTCGCCGTCACCATCACGAAGCTGAAGACCGTGGATCCCGCGGTCAAGATCTGCGAGGACGGGTGCGTGTCAAAGGGATCGTTCGTCTGCACCGCGATGCGCGGCTGCGGCGTGATCGAGGACACCAGGTTGTACCAGTTATCGACCGAGTTCACGGTGACGTTGAACGCGGTGCCCGCAACCTGAGTCGATATGCTGGTCCAGGACTTGCCGAGCGGCGCGCCGGGGACCGCGATTTCGTTCGGGATCAGGACCTGCAGTTTGGTCGCCGAGTTCGGATAAACGATGAACTGTTCGGAATCGTAGGGGTTGCCGTTGTTGATCCAGCCCTGGATCGCGGGGCTGTTGTCATAAGCGTGGATGCGCGTCGCGCCGGAAGCCGTGACCAGCGTGAAATTGAAGACCGTGGTTCCGTTCTGCAGGAACTGCGAGAACGTCGCGGGCGCGTCGTAGGGATCGTCCGCATAGGCCACGATCTGCGACGCGTCGTTGCCGACGATATTGTAGTTCACGTCCACCGAGTTGATCCGCACCGCGCTGGAAACGCCGGCCATCCAGATATCGGGCGTGCCGTTCTTGCCGGCAGGCGCGCTGTAGCCCGGGGAGCCGGGGACTTTGCCGGGCGCCGCGGTTTCGCCGGGCAGCAGGACCTGAAGCGCCGCAGGGGCGCCATAGCTGACGGGGATTACGGGCGACGTCGAAGTGCGCGTCAGGTTGCCGTCTTCCACCCAGATCCGGTAGCCTGGGGCCTGGTTGGCCTGCACGAACGTCCAGGGCAGGATGCGCTCGCCGTTCGGAAGCGTGGTCGCGATCTCCGTGTCGTAGGGATCACTGGTGTAAATGTTGACGGTCGGAGACTGGTTCGTGGTGCGGTTCCAGTAGAGGTCGACCGCGCGGATCGTGATGTTGAACGGCGCGCCCGCGGTCTGGGTCGTGATCTCCACGACCGCCTTGCCGCCGGTGGTCACGCCGATGTTATAAGGAGGCTTGCCGGCCACGTTCGTTTCGGGCGGGACCAGGATCTGGTACTTCGCGAAATTGTCGTGCCGCAGAGGGATGGCCGCGGTGGAGGACGAACGCGTCGCGCCGGTCAGGACGCCGGACGCCTTCACCTTGGTTTCTTTGTTCTCCGCGGTGTAAAGGAAGATGCCGAACGTCGTCGTTCCGTTTACGAGCGAAAGCGCGGGAGGAACGGCCGCGTAAACATCATCATAAGGAGAAGGCTCGTTGAAAGCGATGCTGATCGCCGTGGCGGTGTCGTTGACGAAGTTGTAGCCCGCGTCGGTGGCCATCACGGTCACGTTGAACGTGGAACCCGCGACCTGCGCGAGAACGGTGTTGGTGGAGAACTTGCCGGTGGCGGAACCTTCCTGGAACTGTTCGCCCGGGGCCAGCACGACGAGGCGCAGAGGCGTCGAAGGCGCGATCTGCACCGGCGTCGAAGTGTGCGCCGCGAAGGTCGTTTCGATTCCAACCGCCGAAGGTCCGGTCGCGACCGTCATGGTCCAGCCCGTGGTCAGGTTGCGCGTGCGGAGCTTCACGGGCACGACGCCCTGACCGTTGACGATGTTGACTTCTCCCGGATCGGATGAAAGCGTGTCAAACGGATCGTTGGAATCGAACACGACCTTGGTGTTCGCGGTCTGGTTGCGGTTCCAGTATTTGTCGGTCACGTTGATCGTGGCGTTGAAATAATTTTCAGAAGTCTGCTGGGTGATGACCGCGCCCGTCTTGCCGAAATCGTAGCCCGGCACATGCGTTTCACCCGGGACGATGATCTGCAGTTTCGTCGCCGTTCCGGTCGCCGCGGAAACCGTGGGGTTCGTGTAAGAAGTCAGATTGTTCCCTGCCGCCGTGGTCACGACCAGGTTCCAGTTGCCCGCCGTATGGAAATTGATGTCCGCCGTGCCGCTGCCGTTCGTCACCACGAAGGTCGCGGGATCGATGTCGTACTGATCCAGCGTGCGGATGAAGACGCTCGCGTTCGTGGTGGTCACGATGTTCCAGTCGCTGTCGGTGAGGAGCACGGTGACCGTGAAAGTGGAATCGACCGTCTGGCCGTTGATGGATCCACCCTTACCCGTGACCGAGCCGGGGAGGCGCGTTTCGCCCGGAGTGAAGAGCAGGAGTTTGGACGGGCTGCCGAACGCGACGGGTATGTTGGCCGTGACGTAATCGTTGTAGCGCACGCCGGTGAGCGTCGAGGCCGTGATCTTCCAGCCGATCGTGCTGGCGCTGCGGAACGTGACGGCAAATCCCGTGGTGCCCTGTGAAAGCTGAAGGTTCACGCTGGCCGGCGAAGTGGTCGCGTACTGGTCGGTCACGCGGATGCCGGCAAGGACTGAAGGCACCGCGTTGGTGGAAACGGGGTTGTAGTAACGGTCAGTGAGGTAAACCGCCACGTTGGTGGAGACGCCGGCCAGCTGGGTATTCGGCGTTCCGTTTTTACCGCCGCCCATATTATAAGGAGGCAGTCCGGGCACGAGCGTTTCGCCGGGCACGACCACCATCAGCTGTTCGGGCGTCGAGGCCAGCACGCTGAAGCCGGTGGAGGTTCCGGTCGAGATGCCCGGAGGATTGCCGGAAACGTAAGCGGAAATCTGCGCCGCGGTGGCCGAGGTGACAAACACCGCCTGGAAAATCCTCTGGCTGGAAGAAAGCGCGCCCGAAGTCCCCTGCGGATAGGTGCCGTAAACATCCGAGCCATTGATGATAACGGTCGAAGAGATCGAAGGGACGAGGTTGAAACGGTTATCCACCGCGCGCACCGTGATGTTGAACGTGGTGCCCGCGAGCAGTCCCGAAGGGAAGACCGCGCCGGCTTTGCCGGTGGCGCTGCCTTCCACCGCGGTTTCGCCGGGCAGCAGAACCTGCAGCTGAGTGAAGGACGAAGGCACGACAGGAACGACGGATGACGTGTCATTTCTGACCTGCCAGCCGGCGGCGGAAACGGAGATCGTGTGGTTGCCCTGCGAAAGGAACCGGACGGGCGAAATCGTGCCCTGGCCGTTCGTGATCGCGATGGAGTTGAACGTATCAAAATAGTTGTCGGACGAAGAGCTGATGCTGATGGTGACGGCCGGGTTGTCGGTCCGCAGGTTGAAGCGGGAGTCCACGGCCTGCACGGTCGCCACGAAGTTGGCGCCGGCCACCTGCGTCTGCACCGTTCCGGTGCGGCCCGCGGCCGAGCCGCCGAGAGACGTTTCTCCGGGCACGAGAACCAGTAGATAGTTTTCCGTGGCATTCGCGTTCACGCTGTAGGCGATGGAAGCCGACGGGAACCCGGCATAGGTCACGGTCGTGCGCGCGACGGTGGGCGTCGTGGCCGGCGTGCTGTTCAGCCCCGAGTGCCGCGCGGTCTTGGGAATCAGGAAGAAGATCGAGGTTCCGTTCACGAGCGTGGGCGAAATCGGATCGGGAGAATCGTAGGCGTCATCCGTCTGCACGGTCACGGACGGGTTCGTGCTCACGAGGTTGCCCCAGTCGTCGGTCGCGTCCAGGATGACCTGCATATTCACGTTAACGGTGGACAGGCTGATGGTTCCCGCCTTGCCCGCGACGGTTCCGGGGTCGCGCGTCTCGCCCGGTCCCATCATGCGGAATTTGGAGAAGCTGTTGGGAACGAGCGTGAAAGTCGAGGTGTAGGTCCAGTCGGGCGCGGGATCGGTGGAGATCACGACCAGGTTGCGCGCCGTTCCGGTCGCGGTCACCGCGGTATAGATCGTGAAGTCGAAGGTCGTCGTTCCGGCGACCAGGTTCTTGTTGCCCAAAATATTGAGCGAGCTCGGATCGTTCGAGGTCAGGGCCACGGGATAGCTGTTCGCCGTGTCCGGGTTCCAGCGCGCGTCGGTCGCGTACACGGTCATCTTGTACGATTTTCCGGCGATGAAGTCCTGGACGCCGTTGCCGGAGATTCCATCTTCGTCCGGCTGGCCGTTTTTGCCGCCTTCATTGTAAGCAGGGCCCCAGTTGGGTCCGGCGGGATAGGGAGGTTTGCCGCGGTTCAGGCTTTCGCCGGGCAGCAGGGCCAGGAGGCGGTCGGCCGGACCGCCGTTCACGGTGATGACCGCCGAAGTCGATAGCGCAAAGGCGGCCGTAAGATCGGTCGCGATGACGGTCTGCGTGCCGGCGCTCACCAGGGTGAATGTGAACTGCGTGGTTCCGCTCACCAGCGCCAGGTTCGAAGGTTCGATATCGTTTTGATCGGAGCTGGTCGCGGTCACGCCGACCGAGGGCGCCGTGTTATGGTTCCAATAATCATCGACCGCGCGCACCGTCGCGATGATCGAGGTTCCGGCAGTCACGGGCGTGGGCGATCCGCTGCGTCCGCCGGTGAAGCCCGTGTCATAGGGACCCTTGCCCTGTTCCAGCAATTCTCCGGGCAGCAGCACCATCAGCTTGGTCGCGGTGTTGGGGTTTATTTGAACAGCGATGGTGGAAGCCGTCAGCTTGGGATTGAAAGCGCTCGCGTCATACGCGAATACATTCAGAGCCGCGGTCGCGCGGCGAGGAATGAAGGTCGTGAAGGTCTGCAAGCCGCCGCCCAGAGACGCGGTGCTGGGGTTGTCGGAATAGGGATCGCTCGATTCCACATCCACGTCGCGGCCTTCCGAAGTCACCAGGTTCCAGTAATCATCGGTCGCGCGCACGCTGATGTTATAGGAGTTGCCCGCGGTGCGCGCCGTGGGCGAGCCCTGCTTGCCGTTCGCAAAATTGGAGCCTTCCACGGGCGTTTCGCCGAGCACGACGGTCTGCAGGCGGGTCGCCGAGCCCGGATTCACGCGGATGCCGCTGGACGTGTCGTTGGTGTAGAGGCTTTCGAAATTGTCGTCCGACGCATGCGCGGTCGCGTTGCTGAGCAGGTTCTTTGTGACGGGGCGCACCTGGAAGACGCGCGTGCCGTTGAACGGCGGCCCGATGTTGCCGGCCGCGGGCTCATAGCCCCAAGCCTGATCGAACGGATCGGAGAGCGTGACTTTCACGGTCGGCCAGACCACGTCCGTGTTGAAGTCGTTGGTCGAGTCCACCACGTTGAAGAATCGGTCCACGAGGTGCACGGTCGCGCCGTACGTCGTGCCGGCGGTGAGCGCGGTGGCGGCGCCGGTTTTGCCCGGGGCGGTGCGGGTCGAGATGCGAGTTTCGCCGGGCATCAGGATCAGGAGATGCTGTTCGCCGTCGGGGTAAACCGTGACGGGGTTTGGCGTGATGTACGTGGAGTTTGCCCCCGCGATCGCGGTGGTGCGGATTTTAACGGTCTGGGTTCCCGCGGTCAGGTATGTGATGTCAAAATGCGTGGTGCCGTTGACCAGGTTGCGCGGCGCAGGCTCGGTATCCGCATTGTCGAACGGCGTCTCCACAATGATCTGCATGTTGGACGTGGGGTCGGTGTTGTAGTAGGAGTCCACGCCATGCACCGTGATGGTGATGGTGGTGCCGGCCTGCAACGCAGTGGGCGTGCCGCTCTTGCCGGCGGGCGCCGATGTCTTTCCTTCCTGGCGCGATTCGCCGGGGAACCGGGCCAGGAGGCGCGTCGCCGCGCCCGGCTTCACTTCGAAATCGGATGAGGGGTTGGCGTTGTTGGTGTAGAGTCCCGCGCCCTGCGCGTTCACGGCCCAGTTGCCGACCGTGCGGACTTCCGCGGTCACCGTGGCGGAACCAAATGAAAGCTGAGGGTTCGCGGAGCTGACGTTCGCCACGAAGGGATCTGTGATGGTGAGCGCCACCTGAGGGTTCGACGAAACCAGCGTGTTCCAGTATTTGTCCACCGCGCGGAGCGTGATCTGCAGGGTGTCGCCCGCGGTGCGGTACGTCGGAGTGGAATTGTTCACGCGGCCTTCGGGCGCCGAGGTTTTGCCCGGCGCATACTGCTGGCCGCCCAGGAGCACCATAACACGCGGCGCGGGAGAAACGGAAACGTTTTCGGTGACGTCAAACGTGGCCGAGTTGCCGGACCGGATGCTGCCGCCCACTGGGCTGTTGGTCTCGACGCGGACGAAGCGGCCCGTCGCGGCCTTGCGTAGCCGCATGCCGAGATTGTCGGCCAAAGTCAGAAGACCGTTGGTCATGCTCTGCTGGGCGGGCAGTCCGAGATCGTCGCCCGGCGCGCCGACCGACGCGCGCATCGATTCGGGTCCGCCCGGATTGCCGTCTACGTAGAAATTGATGAGGCCGTTGAAGTTCGAAGCGACTGCGTGGTCGGAGTCATGCGCGGTGATGGTCATGCCCTGGTCGGCGCCCGCTTCGAGCGAGGCGGGAAGGCCCGTCACGTGGAAGTGGTCGACGTTATTGGAAATCGTGAACTTCGCTCCAGAGGCGATGGAGCTCGCCGAGCCCTGGGTGTTGCCCGCGTTATCGATGGCGCGCGTCCAGGCCACGTACTGATCGCCTTTCCACCAGGCACTGGTCTGGCCGGGGATGCCGATGTTGGTGTTGGCGATGTCGTCGTATCTCCAGGTCGAGGTGACGGCGCCCGCAATGTACGTCATGTCCTGCCACTGTTCTCCGCCCGTCGCTGCCACCCAGGTCGATCCGTTCCAGTAGAAATCGCCCGCTTCGCCTTTGCCCGGATCCGAATAGAGCACCGGCTCCGCGCCCACGGGGATTCCGCCCACGTCGCGCAGGATCAAAATCTGTAACCGGCCGGTATGCCAGGCCGAGTCGGACGTCGGAGGCTGGCCGACGCCGGAACCCGTTCCCTCGATATCGTCGCGGTCAGGCTCCGAGCTGTCCACGAAACCGGGGTCGTTCGCGCGGCCCTGGACGACGAGATCGGTGCCGAAGGCCAGATCTGCCGCGTTGGCGGGATCGGGCGTCGTATTGTCCCCCGCTACGAGAGCCGATTGAGGGTCAATGGTATCGTAAAGGAAGCGGGACTGGGCGCTGGGCGACTCCGTGTTGCCGACCACGTCGGCCGCGGTGGACCGGAACACGTAGTGGCGCCCGTTTTCGAGTTTGGAAGTCGCGAAGCCGAGATACGTCCAGGTGGAATTCATGAACGTTCCCGCCTGCCACCAGGTTTCGGTCGTGAACGTGAAGGTCGATCCGTTTTCATCCCAGTATCTCTGGCCGATGGGATCGTCCTCCACTTTCAGGGACATCTTGATGGCGTTGGTGGAAATGGGGCTCGTGGCGTCGGTCGCGGTACCCGAAATATTTGTGAAGGACGCCGCTTTGTAGGCGCGCTTGTCGGCCGGCAGATAGAGCCGCGAGACGGGCGCGACGTTGTCGAAGACGAACGTGCGGGTGGAGAAGTTCAATTCGCGCAGCGTCATCGTGGAGAAGTCCTGATAGCGGCTGTTGTCTTCGGAACGGACGTAGATGTAGAACGTCTGGCCCGACGGCAGCCACGCCGTTTTGTCGACGAAATTCGGGTGCGAGTAAACCCAGACCGCGCTCGAAGTGTGCAGCGTCTGGGTCGGCGAGATGTTGAAATCGGGATCGGTGCTGATGGTCCAGTCGGAATCGCCCACGCTCCAATAGTTGCCGTCCAGCGAGCGGCGGATCATAATGCGCACGTTCTTGATGCCGCTGCGGAACGAGCCCGGATCGTTGGCCGTTCCGGCAATGGCGTTCATCGAAGAGAATCTCAAATCACTGGTGACAGGATAGCTGGTGACGGAAACCGGCCGCTGGTTGTCAAAGGTGAAGGTGTTGGCCGAAAGCGTGCGGGTGTTGCCGGCGACGTCGAAGGCGCGCGCTTCCACGAAATAGGGGATGTTGCCGTTGGCCGCCCAATCCGGCGACGTATAAGTCCAGGTGATGGTGTTGTTGGTGGCCGTGGTTCCGACCGCCATCCGCCAGTTCGTGTTGTCCCCGCCGAACGCGACGCCGTCCCAGAACCCGATACCCTGGCCCTCGATGCGCACCTGCACCGACGAGATATTCAGCGTGTCCTGCGCGGTACCCGAGATTGTGGGCAGTCCGTTGTAATAGAGGCTGCCGCCCGCGGGCACCACGATTCCGGCGTTCGGGACGATCTCGTCGTAGCGGAACAGGACGTCGCCCAACGAAACGTTTTCGGTATTGAGCGCGGCGTCCAGCGCCTGCGAGTAAATCTTGTAGCGGCGTCCGTTCTCCGCCGCGGAAAGCGTCGGCGGAAGGTCTGCCGTGAGCTCCCAGTCGCCGGGGTTGGGCGCGTTGGTGATCGTTGCGTTGGTCGCGACGGGCGTTTCGCTGGTCTGCCAGGTCGTTCCATCCCACCAACGGTCCACGCCGGTTTCTTTCGTTCCCACCGCTCCCACGTCTTCCCAGAGGTAAACCTTTACGTTGGCCGGCGCGCCGCCCGAGGGCGGATCCATCGAGGTACCCACGATCCGCGTCAGCTTGCTGGCGCCGATGAAGGATCCGTCGGGAGGATAGGTGACGTATGAATCGGGAACGCCCGAGTCGAAGACAAAGGTGCGGGTTGAAATCCGGGTGATGTTCGTGTTGCCGGCGCCGTCGGTGGCGAACGAGTAGATGCGGTACGTGTAGCCGCTGGCGAGATTCGTTGAGAAGAAGACCCAGGTCCAGGGGCCGGTGGCAACCGCATGCTGATAGATCGCGGAAGGCGAATCGAATTTCTCGCTGACGGGGTTCCACCAGGAAGTGGGTCCGGAAGAAATCGTGACCGAGACGCCGCGCACTTCGAAATTGTCCACCGAGGTTCCCACGATCTGATTGCTGAAGCCCGTCACGAACTGGTTCTCGTTGATGTTGGTGACCGTGGACGTCGGCAGCTGAGTATCGTAGATGAAGACCGAGGTCGAGAAATTCGTGGTCTGCAGGTTTCCGGTCGGAAGGGCCGCGTCGCGCGCGCGCACCCGGATGCGGTACGTGGTCCCGTTCTGGAACGTGGGGAGCGAGCTGCGGGTCCAGGTCCCGTTGATGCCCGACATGGAATCGACCGCGTAATAAGTTTCCGAAGTCGCGGTGAAGGTCGCCGCGCCGTTCCAGTAAGCGGTGTTGGGCGAGACTTCCTGCATGGAAACCTCGATATTGGCGGGGTTGGCGGGAACGCCGCTCAGGGCGTCCGACGCGGTTCCGGAAATCTGGGTGATACCCGCCGCGTTCAGTTTCCGCACGGTCGTCACGGGCGGGAACTGCACGTAGGAAGTGGGCGCGTCGGGGTCATAGATGAAGGTCTTGGAATCGTGCGCGACGCCGATGAAGTTGGAATCGGTCCCGTTCGAGCTCGGGCCCACGTTCGCGGGCGACGCTTTGTCTTTCGCCCGGACCTGAATCATATAGGGGCGGCCCGATGCCAGCTTGGTATTGATGACCGTATCGGTCAGGGTCCAGGAAGCGGGCGTTCCAGTGAGGGCGTTGATCCATGCGGCCGACGCGTCGTTGCCCGAGAAATCGCTTTCGAACGCCCACCATCTGCCGCTCGTGGGGTTACCGCCGCTCAGGTCCTGGATGCGGACCTGCACGCCGCCGTCGGTCAGCTCCGCCAGGCCCGAGGCCGAGGACACGGGTTGAGTGAACGCGCTGTCGCTGGCGCCGCCGGAAATCGTCAACGCGGCCGCCGCGATGTAGTCGCCGTTGTTCACCGACGTCACCGCCGCGGTGGGTTTGAAGTTATCAAAGAGGAACGATGCCGGCGTGACCGCGCTGAAATCTTCCTGGTTGCCTGCGATGTCGCGCGCCTGCGAGCGGACGATGTAGCGGCGTCCCGCTTCGTACGTCAGCAATCCGTCGTTATAAGTCCAGTTCGCGCCGCCCGCAATGACCGCGGGGTTGAAGTATTCGGTCGATCCGGGGACGAAGCCCACGCCCTGCTGATAGTAGCGGGTGGCGGCGCCGAAGAGGGCTCCGATGGAAACGCCGACCTGCGTGACGAGAGAAACGCTGCCGCTGTCGGCCGCGGTTCCGGCGATCGCGGGCACCGCGGAGACCACCGATCCGTCCGCAGGGGCCGTGGAGCGCGACGCGGGCGTGGTGTTGTCATAGCGGAACGTCACGGAGCTGATGGGCGTATTGAAGTTCAAAGCGTTGTCTTTGGCCCGCACGTAAACCGTGTAGGTTGAGCCCGCGACGAGCGGCAGGCTGGGGCTTGCGGTGCTCCAGGAAATCGCGCCGCCGCCCTGGGTTTCGGTCGTGGTCGCCATCGCGATCCAGAACGCCGCCGGTTCCGCGCTGAAACCGCCCGCGCCGGTGAACGTCGGATTGTCGATGTTGATCAGCGTGCCGTTCCACCAGTTCAGGCTGTTGCGGTCCTGAACCGCGATCTTCACGGAGTGGATGAGCGATTTATCCACCGATCCGTTCGGGCCGTTGGGGTCCTGCGCCGTCCCGGTGATCTGCGTCAGAGAATTGATGTTGGGCAGGACGGGCGTTCCGATTCCCGCCGCGGGCAGTCCCGAATCGTAAGTAAAGAACAGGCTTCCGGAGATCTGGAACGTGGTCGAGGGTCCGAGATTGCCGGCGCTGTCGCGGACGCGCACTTCGACGCGGTATTGGGTGTCGTCTTCCCAGTCGGGAGTGGGCTTCGCCAGGCTCCACGACAGGGCGGGCGCGCTAGAAAGCCAGGTGTTGGCTGTGGAAGTCCAGCCCAACCCGTCCCAATATTCGGTGCCGGGCGGGTTGCGGCGGATACGGATCTCGGCAGTAGCGGGCGCCGCCAGAATATCGTTGGGCGTATCGGTCGAAGTTCCCACCAGGAAGTCGAGGGGGTTCGCCGCGCTGTGGAACGCGGAATCGGGCTTCGTGAAGTAACCGGTCGGCGGCTCGGTATCGAACAGAACCGTGTAAGTGGGCGAGAGCGACGCGTTCTGCACGTTCTGCGCCACATCGCGGCCGCGCACGTTGATCGTGTAGCGGTGACCGGTGATCATCGCCGACGCAAGCGACGCGGTGTTATAGCTGTAGGTCGAAAGCGCGGGCAGAGGCTGGCTCGATCCCTGGACCGCGAGCTCGATCGTCTGCACCGAATTCACGAACGACACGCCGTTCCAGTAGGTCGTGCCCTGGGTGATGTCGCGCACCTGGAGCAAAACGTTCTGCACTCCCGAGAAGTCGTCGGACGCGGTGCCGGTTATATTAGGAAGCGTGGCCGCGTTGTAAGAGCGGTTGTCGGCCGGCGACGCGAGGTACGCGGTCGCGCTGGACGAATCGTACGAGAACGTGTTAGAAGTCTGCCCCACCACGAAGTCCGCTCCCGCCATGGCGTTGCCGGCGTTATCGTAACCCTTCGCGACCACGCGGTAGTAGCGGCCCGACTGATAGGGAACCGGCGTATTGAAATACCAGAACGTGTTCGAGGCCGTCAGCCAGGAAGCCTGCACCGAGCCGATCTCGGGGGGGTTGGCGGCCGTAAAGTCGGTGCCGTTGAACCAGGAGGCGCCCGGCGTCAGGTCCTTGATCTGGACGTAAACGCGGTTAACGCCGGCCAGGTCGTCGGAAGCCGTACCGGAAATCGTGCTGAGCGGGTTGAGCGGGGCGAAACCGGAATTGTTCAGAGGTTTCTGGATGTAAACCTGCGGCGCGACGTTATCGATCGTGAACGTGCGGGTCGTGAACGCAGTTTCCACGTTGTCGGCTGTATCTTCAGAGCGCACGTTGACGTAGTACGTCGTTCCGCTGGGCCACGTCGCCGGCACGTCCTGATACTGCCAGTCCACCGACGTCACCCAAACGTTGAAGTGAGACGTCGTCACCCAGGTCGAAGGATTGTTCTGCCACTGCGTGGCCGAACCTTCCCAGTAGAGGTCGCTCGGCGTGTTCTGCCGGCGGATACGGATCTGCACGCGGCGGATGGCCGACGTCACGTCGGCGCTGGTTCCCGAGATCACGGTCGGGTTGATGTAGGACTGCCCTTCCGCGGGATACTGCACGTAGGAAACGGGCGGCGCCGCGTCTTTGGAGAACCGGACAAAATTGGAGGCCACCAGCGCCGGAGTGGATTCTTCGTTCCGCAGCCAGTCCAGCGTATGGACTTTCAGGCGGTAGCTTTCGCCGCTGGCGAACGCCGCGTCGCTCACGGGGTAATACCAGTTGATGGAGGAAGGCGAGGACGTGAACACGGGAGACACGTTGGAGATGTCGATCCACTGCAGGGAATTGCCGGCCGCGAATGACGATACCTGCACAGGGTCGAAGGCTTCATCGGTGCCCGCGTTGTAAACATCGTTATTGGGAGCCGATTTTTCCTTCCACAATTGGATCTGCACTCTGTAGATGCCGGAGTTAAACGGCGCCGAAGAATAATTTGGAAGATCGATCGCGGTTCCGGCCAGGTGGCTCAGGATGTTCGTGGTGGCGTTGAAACCCTCGCCGTTGGCGGGCTTCGTGCTGGCCGACTGAGGCGCGGTGAAGTCAAAACGGAAGTCCACGGTCTGGGTGGAGCTGCGGTTGTCGAGCATATCTCCCGCGCGCGTGTGGATGCGGTAAGAGCGGCCGCTCACCCAGGGAACGCCGGTCGTGTCGTAGCTCCAGGGGAGGTTCGTGCCTTGACCCGTAACCGTAACGTTAATCGTCGAAGTCGGGAAATCGACGAACGCGTTGCCGTTCCAATAAGTCGTTCCCTGCGTGAGGTCCTGGATCTGCAGGGTGACGGAGCTCATGCCCACGCGCGACAGCGGCGCGATGGGATTGTCCTGCGTGGTGCCGTTGATCTGGGCGAGGCCCGTGTATTGGCCCGCGGGGAACGCGACCGGCGCGGTGATCGCCAGGGTCGGAGAGCTCGCGTCGAACACGAACGAGCTGACGTAGACGCCGGACTGGACGTTGCCGATGTTGTCCGACGCGGACGATTTGACGATATAGGTGTGTCCCGAAACCATCTGGCTGTTGAGCGCCCCGGCATTGGCGCTCCAGGTCCCGGAGGAGGCTCCCGTAAAGGTGACGTCAAAGAACGAACCGGATTCGCTGATATTGGCCGGCGCGTCCTGGAAGATGCTGCTCGCGTTGTTCCAGTAGGTCGCGCCCTGCGTGAGGTCCCGGATCGAAATCCGGGTGAAGGCCGATCCGCCCACGAGCCCCGAGTTCAGCTGACGGTCGGAAGGCAGGAACGTGTAGTCGTCCGCGGTTCCGGAAATGACGGTCATCGCCTTGTAATAAGGAAGATTGGTCACCACGATGCCGCCCAGGGGCGGGCGGACCATGCCCGAGACGGGCGACGAGTTGTCGAACGTGAAAGTCGAGGAGCCGGAATAGTAATCGTTTTCCACCTGGCCGGAAGCGTCGGTGGCTTCCGTGGTGATGAAGTACGACACGCCGCTCGTCAGCTTGGCGGTGGGCAGGATGCCAACGCCGTAGATCCAGTCGAAGACCGGTCCTCCGGTGGGCGAAATCGGTCCGTTGAAATTATAGGGATTGCCGGCCGCGGAGAAGACCGTGGCGCCGCCGTCCCAGTAACGGTTCGGGTCGCCGTTCGAATCGGACGCGCCGCCCAAACGCTTGATCGCGATTCGGATCTGCGTGATGGACGAGATGTCGCCCGGGTCCTGCGCGGTTCCGGTGATGCCCGTGTTGAGCGACCGGATGAACGATCCGTCCGCGGGGAAACTCACGAACGACGCAGGCTTGCCGCTGTCGAAAGTGAACGTCGAGAAGCTGATCGGCGACGAAGAGCCCGCCCGGTCATAGGCGATGGCCTGCACGGAATAAGAGAAAGCGTTGATGAAAGCGTTAGCGCCCGCGGCCTGCGTCGTGGTCCAGTTTGCATAAGCGTCCGAGGTGTCGGCGTCAAACCAGCCCGTCGTTTCGTCCAGCAGGGTGGTCAGGGTGAAGCCCTGCGAATTGATGTCCCAGAACCCGGGCGTACCCGAGTTGCGTTTCACGCGGACTTTCACCACGCGCAGAGAGCCGCTCTGCGGCCCGCCCGAGGCGTCCAGCGCGGTGCCCGACAGGGTGGACAGGCTCGACTCGGTCGCGACGTTCGGATCCTGAATGTAAACGGTGGGCGAAGAAGTGTCGAACGTGAAGGTTGAGGAATAGACTGCGCTCACGTTGTCCGAACGGTCCGTCGCGCGGACGCGGACGTCGTATTTGTGTCCCGCGGCCCAGGAGGGGACCACGTCGGAACCAAAGGGATAGCTGAACGGGGCGTTGCCCGTAAGGCTGATCGTGGACGAGGTCATACGATAATCCGCGGAAGCCGCGGCGAAAGCCGAGCCGTCCCACCAGGGGAATCCGTCGCCGTCATCCACGTCCTGGATCGCCACGCGGATGTCCTTCAGGCTGGCGTTCGGGATGCCCGCAAAATCGTCGTGCGCCGTTCCCGAGATCGTGTTCAGCTGCGACTGGATGCGGAAGTAGCCCGTGGTCGGCCAGGGGTTCATCACCTGACTCACGACGGGAACCGTGGAATCGTAAACGAAGTTGATGCGGGCCGTGGTCGAGGAATTATTGAGCGAATCGTAGGCGCGGGCCGTCACGCCGTAGGTCGAGTTGGTGATCCAGGTCATGCCGGTGGTCCAGCTGATCAGGTTGCCTGTCAGGTGCACGAAGCTGGAAGAAACGAAGTTGAAGCCGTGGCCGTCCCAGTAACGGTCGCGGCTGAAATTGTAAATTTCGAGCTCCACTTTGCGCGTCGCGACCAGCGCGTCCAGAGCCGTGCCCGAGACGTTCGCCAAAGTCTTCTGGGGCCCGTAGAAGCCCTGGCTGACGGGCGACGAGATGGAAATCGACGGCGGCGTATTATCGAACAGGAAGCTGAACGACGACGGCGTGTTCTTGTAGCTCGCCGGTCCCGGCGGCAGCTGGCTGTTGGCGCTGGGCGTCACGAGGTCGGTGGCGTAGGCCCGGATCGTGTACGTGGTTCCGCTCACGAGGTTCGCGGTGGCGAGCGAATCCGTGGACCAGGTGATATCACCCGATGTCCCCGCGAAATTCACGGGCAGCGTCGCGCCGTTCACCGACCAGCTCGAACCCGTCCAGTAGAAATTGTCGCCCGACCGCGTCACGGTGATATGGACGTTGGCCAGCCCCGCGAGGTCGGCGTTGGCCGTGCCCGTGATTTCCGTCAGCGAGCTGATCGGAGAAGCAGAAGGCGCAACAACCGCCGACGCCGGCGTCGTGGTATCGATCGTCACGACCACGGTGGCGATGCCGCCCGTATTCGCGTCGGGTATGGCGCGGTCGCTCGCGCGCGCGCGGATCGTGTAAAGCTTGTCGGTCAGCCAGGTCACGCCCGGACGCTCCCAGGTGGCGCTCGTGGTGTAGAGGTCCACGAAGCCCGGAGGAGGCGTGGGAGTGGACCCGCCGATGATCCAGGTCTCGGAATCGGCCACGACCTGCTGCCAGGCCGAACCCGTCCAGAAGAACGTGTTCAAGCCCTGCACGTAAGTGATCGAGAGGCTGGACCGGCCGATGCCCGCCACGGAAACGCCCGCGGAGGGAACCGGGTCAGCCGCGGTTCCGGAAATCGGGTTCAGCGCCAGAAGTTTCTGGCCGCTGACGGGCGTCACGAAATGGGCGGAAGGCGCGGTGACGTCGGCCGTGAACGTGTGCGACGCCGAGCCGACGGTGAAAGCGGTGTAGTTGTTGTCGGCCTTATCAAGCGAACGGACGTAAACCGTGAAGATACGGCCGTCCACGAATCCGCCGTTTCCGACCGTGGGCAGCGAAAGACCCTGCGCGGGATACGTCCAGGAGCTGGTCAGAATTCCGCCCGCCAGGATACCCCCGGTCGAGAGGTTCGTGGGCAGCCAGTTTTCGTTCGTTCCACCCACGGGGAAGGATGTGCCGTCCCAGTAGCGCGGCGTCAGGAACGCGCCCGCGCCCCAGTTGAAGGAGTCGACGGCTTTGATGGCGATCTGCACCTGGCCGATTTGATTGCCGCCCGCCTGCGCGAGGTCGGCGCCCGCGTTCGCGGAATCGCGCACCGTGCCCGATGTGACCGAGAAGGCCGAGCGCACGTCCCCGTGGTTCAGGCTGGTCCAGGCCGGCGTAGAGTTTTGAATGTCGTAAGTGATGAAAGACAAGCCCGCGGGGCTCGGCTCATCCGAGTTGCCGACCAGGTTGTCGTTGGTGTCATAGGCATTGTCCGTAACTTTGCTCCAGATCTTGTAGCCGTAGCCCTCGGCGAACATGGTCGAGAACTGCACCGAATAGACCCAGTTCCACTGGTTGGCCGCGGCCTGGACAAGGCTGGCGTTCAGGTACTGCTGACCCGCGCTGGTCCAGGTCGATCCGTTCCAGTAATACTTGGGATCGTCTTCCTCGGTCAAAGTGTTGCGATAGCGCTGGATGCTGACTTCCACCTTCTGCACGCCCGCCAGATTGGACTGGTCGGCGGCCGTGCCGGCGATGTTGAAGATGCTGGTGGCGAAGAGAGCTGTCGGCTGGGTGGAAACGGAAACAGGTTTTCCGGTGCCGCCGTTCGAAGTGGTATCAAAGGCAAAATCGCGGCTTTCGGAATTGGTCTGGTTAATCGAGTTTGATCCGCGGATCGTGACCGTATAGGACGATCCGTGCACCGGCCAGTCGCTCGGCACGCTGCTGAAGCTCCAGTTGCCGCAACCCGCCGCGTTGTCGCAGACAGTATTGTAGCTGGAAGAGTAGACGCCCCAGGAGGATCCGGCCACCGACCACTTCGCGCCGTCCGTCTTGCGTTCGATCTGGACTTCCGTTTTCACCGTCACGGTGTTGTTGGCCGTGCCGGCCAGGGACGTGAGGCTGATGTACTTCCGGTTGTTGGTCGGCTTCGTCAGGCCCACCGCGGCCGGCGGGGCGGAGTAGAGGAATTGATATTGCGTCGTGGTCGGCGATTGCAGGTTTCCGGCTTTATCCTTTGCGGCCACATAAATGCGGTGAGTCTCGTTCGTCTGCCAGATTGCGGGGTGGGTCGATTTATAGACCCACTCGCCCGATCCTTCGTTGAATCCGTCCGAGTCAAAGTAGATGGGTTGCGCCGAAGTGACGTAACCCGGAGCTCCGAGCGAATCGTCCTGCCACCACTGGCCCGCGTTGGGTCCCGAAATCATCAGCACGGCGATGCGGGCGCCGCGCACGCCGATGCGCCCGTAAACGGGATCGGTGGCCGTACCGGAGATCGTGGGCAGAGTCTGAACCCAGGGATCGGTGTTGGGCAAAAGGACCGTCGCTGTCGGCGCGGTGATATCGAACGTCGAAAGGCTTACGCGGTAGCTGTCCGTGTTCGCGGCAAAATCGTAGGCGCGGGCGCGGATTTCGTAGAGGCGGTTGTCGCCCATGTCGCGCTGCCACTCGGAGGGGAAGAGCGTCGAGGGCAGGGTCCAGGTGGAAACGCCGGTCGCGGCGGAGACAATCGTTACGGGAGTGGACGTCTGGACCGCGGTCCAGGTCCCGTTGGTGACTTCGAAATCCCAGTAGGGCTTGGCGTTGCCGACCGCGTCGCCCGTCACATCGCGGATCTCGACTTCCACGCGGCGCAGGCCTGAGGCGACGCCGCCCCCCACCGTGTTGTCTTCAAAAACGGTTCCCGAGATGATGGCCAGAGTATTGTTGAAGAAGCGGTTGTTGCCCGACCCCGCGGGCGAAGCCACGTAGGCGATGGGCGTGGTGCGGTCAATGACGAACGCGGCGGTCGTCAGGATCGTCTCCACGTTCTGCAGGTTCGAGAAATCTTTCGAGCGGGTGATCAACTGATAGCGGTAACCGTCCGTGAAGTTAGCGCTCAGCAGGTCGCGCGACCAGGCCGTGAGGCCGGTGGTCGGGAAGAACGGGAAATCCACCGAGCTGGCGTTGGTGTCCCAGCCCGTCTGCACGCTGTTCAGATAGTTTCCGTCCGACCGGCGCACGCGGATCTTCACTTCGGAAACTCCCGATCCCAGGCCGCCGTCCGACGCCACGCCGCTGATGCTGGAGATATCCACGCTGATATAGGCCGTTGAATTCGAAGTCAGAACGAACGCGCCGAGGCCGGTGTGCACGCGGTTCGCGCTGGAAGTCGGCGACGTCACGTCGATTCGGACGGGAACGCCGGTCGTGTTGAAATTGGGATCCGACGGCACGTTGTTGGCCCGGTCAATCGCCCGCACGTATATGCGGTAAACCGTCTGGTCCACGTACGACTGCGGCATGTTGGTATAGATCCAGCTGGAGGTGAAGACGGACACGTCGTTCCAGGAAGTGACCGCATCATAAGGATTAAAGGCGCTGCCGTTCCAGAAATTGGTGTCGTCCGGATGGCGGATGGCGATCTGCACTTTCTGGATGCCGCTGATGGCGTCCGACATCGTGCCTTCCACCGAGCGGAGGGTCTGGGTGGACTGCAGGGCCGCGGGCGCGGTGATCGTGGAGACCGCGTTGATGTTATCGAAAGTGAACGTGGTCTTGAAGACGTTGGCCACAAGATCTTTCTGCCGGTTGCCGCCGTCGTCTTCGGCGCTCACGTGGATGCGGTACGTCACGCCCGCGATCCAGGTCGGCGTGGAGTTGGTCGAGTACCACGGCTCGGACGTGTTGTCGTTGAACGGAGAGTTCACCGGCGTCGCGCTGAACCAGGTCCAGGTCAGAGGCAGGTTCTCGTCCGCGATGTCCCAGGCGCTGCCGTTCCAGTTGCTGAACGATCCGCCGCTCGCGGTCGAGATCGCAACCTGAACGTTGGTGATATTTCCCGCGTTGGGCGCGAGGTCCGCCGCGGTTCCCGAAATCGTGTTGAGCGAGCGCACGTAGGCGTCCGTGCTCTTGGGAATGTCCGTGCCGCTGACGGGAACGCCCGAATCGTAAACGATGGTACGCGAAGTAATATGCATCAGGCCGCCCACATCCGTCGCGCGCACGCTCACTTTATAGCTGTTGCCGTTCACCATTGCGCCCTGGGCGGCCAGCGCGACGGTGGACTGCCAGACCGATCCGGTCCAGGCGGCGGTCGCGAAATAAATCGGAGTGTTGTTGGTAAAGGTATTGGCGCCCGAGAGCCAGCCGCCGGCGTCATTGGCGACATTGGACGAGAAGGCCACCTCCACCGTACGCAGGCCCGCGACCGCGTCCATCGCGGTTCCGGAAATCGTCATGTTGCTAAGGGTCAGTTTATTGTTGGGGGCGACCGCCGGGTAAACGATGGTGGCCGTAGGACGTTCCGCGTCGTAGGTGAAGCGCCGCGGACCCGCGACGGCGCTGACGTTGCCGGCTCCGTCAATCGCGCGAGCGTATATGAGGAAGTTGCGCCCCGTCACCGCCATGCCCGTGGAGGTGAAGCCGAGATACTGCCAATTCAAGGTTCCCGCCCCGGCCGTGGCGACGTCGATATAGTAGGTCGCGCCGCCCTGGAAATTGGTTCCGTTCCACCAGGTGTCTTCGCCCGTGCCCGAGGCGATCGCGACTTCCGTGCGGCTGATGCTGGGACGCAGTCCCACGTCCGCCGCGGTGCCGCTGGCGGTAAATACGCCGCTGCCGTTGTAGAAGGAGTTATGCTGGGGCTGGCCGATCGCGACGTTGGGCGCGCTGTTATCAAAAGTGAAGGTCGCGTTGTAGATGTAGTAGTTCGTGAGGTTGACCGGCGAAGACTGGTCCTGCGCCCGGATGGTGACATAGTAGGACGTGTCCGGCGCGAGGTTCGAGGTCGAAATTCCGGTATAGGTCCAGTTGGGAGCGCCGAACGCCGGAGTGATATCGATGGGTACCGGGGAATCAAACACGCTGCCGCCCTCGTTCCACCAACGCATATTGGAGTTCTGGCGCACGAGGATGCGGACCGTGCCCACGGTCGAGGGATAGTTCGTGTTTCCGTCCACCGACGTTCCTGAAATCGTGGTTAAGCCGTTGACGATGGAGCCGTCCGCCGGGAACTGGAAGTGGGCCGTGGGGCTGGACGTGTCGAACACGAAATCCGCGCTTGAGATGTTGACCGTCACCAAATCGGTATTATCTACCGCGCGCGCTTCGATGCGGTAACTGCGGTCGTTCGATAGCCCGGGGACCGCGTAGCTCCAGCTGGTTCCCCCCGCGGCCACGTTCCAGCTCGAACCCACCGTGCTGAACCCGGTGCCGTTCCAGTAACGCGCCGGCGCGTCGCCGGCCGCGCCCTGCTGAATCTGCACTTCGACTCGGCGGATGCCGTTCAAGTCGGCCGCGGTTCCGGAAATCGCCGCGAGCGTCCCGAGACGAGGCGTGGTGAACACTCCCACGGAAGCGTCCGCCGGGCTTTCAATCGCTATGGTCGGCGAGCTGCTGTCGAAAGTGAACGTCAGCGAATCAACTCCGACCGTAAAGCTGGCCTGGATGTTTCCGGCGCGGTCCAGCGCCCGGACGTCCAAAGTGTAGGTGCGTCCCGTGGACCAGGGAATGTTGGTCGCGCTCCACTGGCTCCAGTTCGCCATGTCCGCGGTCGCGAGGTTGTAGTAGTGAGTCGTCGCCTCGAAGTCGCGCGGTCCGGAACGGTAGTAGCCGCCAGTGTCCACGAACACCGCGTACTCCACTCTCTGGATGCTGTTGAGCCCTATGAAATTGTCGCCGGCGGTTCCGGAGATGGTTCCCAAAGTGTTGTAACCGGCGCCGTGAACGGGCATCTGGATCTGGACCGAGGGCGTCGAAATATCGAAATAGAAGCTGGTCATGGCCTTAAGGGCTTCCACGTTCTGGGCGCGGTCCACGGAAATGAAGCGCGCCGCGTATTCGCGGCCGTCCACGAACCGGTTGATCATCGTGCCGGTGGACCACATTCCCGAGCCGTCGTGGTTCAGGGCGAAGAAGGTTTCGGTCGGAGAGGTGAAGGTGCTGCCGTCCCACCAGAGTTCGGGGCTCGCCTGCTTGATCGAATAGGAGCTGGTAAAGACCCGGCCGATTTCCCCTTCGTCTTCAGCCGTTCCCGAAATCGTGGTGATGGTTTCCTTGCGGTAGAAAGCGAAGTTCGTCAGGCCCTGGATGGACGAAGTCGGCGCGCCGATATCGTAATTGAACGTTTTGGACGAAGATCCGGCGGCGAATGAAGTCTGTTCGTTGCCGGCCAGGTCCTGCGCGCGGACCCAGATGAAGTAGGTCGCGTTGTGGCGGAGCGCCGCGCCGCTGAGAGTGTAGCCCCAGGTGTTGCCGTAGGGGAGCGAAGCGGTTGAAATCGAAATGCCGGAAGGGGTCGCCGACCAGCCGCCGCCGGTCCAGTAAACCGCCGCGGTCGCCTGCTGGATGAAGAGGTCGATCCCGGCGACCCGGTTCACGGAGCTGTCCACCGACAGGAGATCGGCCGCGGTTCCCGAAATGCGCGGGAGCAGCGAAGCGTTGTTGTACGAAAGCTGAAGAGGGATCGTGACGGTCGCGGTCGGGACGTTGCGGTCATACGTGAAGGTTGAACCGCGGATCGTGTTCATGTTGCCGTTCCCGCTGCCTTCCTGGTTGGCGACTTCATCCACCGCGCGGCTGATCACGTAATAGGAAGCGCCGCTGACCAGGCTCGCCGCCGGAATCGGCCGGTCCCAGACCGCCGGCGCTCCGGGAGTAAAGTTGACGCCGCCGGTCGCCTGATCCAGCCAGTTCGGGTTCAGTTGGTTCACGTTGAACTGTCCGCCGCCGGACAGCCACATATCTCCCGCGCCGCTCAAAAGTTTCACCGCGACCTGCACGCTGTTGACCACGCCGGTTCCGGAATCCGACGCGGTTCCGGAAACGCGGCCCAACGGCAGGCCTTGGATGACCGCGGAAGAAGGAAGCGAAACGTAGGAGCTCGGCAAGCCGTTATCAATCGTAAAGCTGACGGTCGCGTAAGACGCGGAATAGTTTCCGGCGCGGTCCTGCGACCGGACCACGATGCTGTAAGACGATCCATCCACCCAGGTTGCGGCGAAGGAACCGGTGGACCAGATGGAAGTCCCGTTCGCGCTGAACCAGGCCGTATCGTCATCCTCGTTCTTGGAGAAATTGTTGTTGTTTTCCGGCGTGACGCGGGACGTGGACGGGTCCCAGAACTTGCCGTTCGTGCCGCCCGATCCGCCCGCGGTGTTCAACCGCAGTTTCATCTGGACCACGTTCAGGCCCGCTCCGCCCGTATCGGAAGCGGTGCCGGACGAGAACGCAACGGACGACTGGCGCAGGCGGAACGATTCGGGATATCCGATCGTCACGGTCGGGGGCGTCGGATCGTAAAGGAACGTGTAGGTCGAGGTGACGAGCTCCAGCGAAACGTTGCGCGCGCGGTCGATCACGCGGCTGCGCACCCAGTAGGATTCGCCCGGAGAGAAAGCGGGAAGCGTCGTTTTATACCAGGTGTTGACGCTGGACTGCGAGACCACGAAGCCGCCGTCCACCGCGTACCACGACTCGGGCTGGGTGAAGCTTCCGCCGCCCGCGCCGTCCCAGTAAAGCCCGCCGCCCACTTCCTGGATCGCGATTTCGACCCGCTCAAACCCGGCGTTGCGGCCGGTGGTGTTGTTCGGGTCGGCGACCTGTTCGTCCTGCACGGTTCCCGAAATCACCGAGATGGACCGGATATAGGGGCTGGCCGGCGTCAACAGCGTGCTGGTGGGGTAGGCCGTGTCATAAAGGAAATCGATGGTCGATCCGTTCGACGGATCGCTGGAAATATTCAGAGCGTTGTCGATCATCCTCGCCCGAAGGAGGTAACGGCTGCTGCTGTGCAGCGCGGGGAGATTGACCATTCGCCATGTGGCCGAGCTGGTATGGTAGGTCACCTGGTTCGTGACATTCCAGGAAGATGAAAGCGCCGCGAATCCGGTGCCATCGTAGTACAGCACCGCACTGCTCTGCCGGATCTCCAGCTCCACGCGGCGCACGCCGCCCAAAGCGTCTTCGGCGGTGCCGGCGATCATGGAGAGCGGACGCGGCGTATAGTTACCCGTAAAGGGAGTAACGCCGGAGCCGCCGTAATATTGGCTCGTGACGGGCAGGGTGCTCACCACCACGCCGGGAACATTGTCAAAAGTGAAACTCGAAACCGTGATGGCGGTCTGGGTGTTGCCGACCACGTCGTAGGCGCGTGAAGCGAACTGATAGGTGCGGCTGGAAACCAGCATTGAAGCCGAGATATCGTAATGCCAGGCCGTCTGCGAGTCCACGGTGGCCGGCACCCAGAACTCGGTCGCGCTCCAACTCGAGCCCGTCCACCAGGAAGCGGGCGCCGCCGACGGCGTCGCGATCCGCACGTCCAGTCCGGCCAACCCCGAAAGGTCCGCGTTCGCCGTGCCCGCGATCGAGGTCAGAGCGTTCAGAAGCGCTCCCGGGGCGGGCGTCGTCACGCTCGAAACCGGCGGCGTTCCGTCAATAATGAAGCTGGTGTATCCGGTGTAGTCGGCGAGGTTGGAATCGTAGCCGCTGTTATCGGACAGGCGCACCGCGTCGCGCGCGCGAACCCGGACGCGAATCTGTTTATCTCCGTGGTTCGAGATGACATCGTCATAGGCGGCCTGTGCCGGGGTCGTCAGGTTCCAGGGCGTCTGCGTCGTGGGCTGACGCGTGGTAAAGACCGTAGTCCAGGGCGTGACGTTATCAAAATAATAGGTGCTGCCGCCGTGCAGATAGGAAACTTCCACGATAATGCCGCCGTCCGCGGAAAGCCCGGGGTTCTTGAGGCCGGCGCTGGCTTTGCCCGCGCCCGTCGGCGAGTCAACCGCGGTACCAACAATCTGAGGGACGTTATTCGTGCGGTACTTGGACCCGTCCGCCGGCGATGTAACGGCCATGGTCGGTGAGCTGGGATCAATCGTGAACGTCATGGAAGCGAATCCGACCGAGGCGTTGTTAATGGAAGCGTTCGAGGCGCGGTCAACCGCCCAGGTTCTTATCGTGTAGGTGTTGCCCGCGTTGCTGGCGTTGGCCAGGAAATTATAGAGGCCGGCGTTGTTGTAGCTCCAGTTGTTGCCCGTCAGAGTGGCCGTCAGGGTTGAAACGCCCGATCCGAACGACGCGCCGTCGAAATAGTCGCCGGGCTGGTTGGGTCCAAGAGACTGGATGGTGAGGTGCACCGCGTGAACGCCGCTCGAGCTGATGTCATTGCGCGTCACGTCGGGGTCCACGTCGATCACGGTGCCGTTGATGGTCGAAAGCGGGCGGATAAAGAGATTGTTGGCCGCCGGAATCAGGATGGCGGCGGACGGAACTGAGATATCATAAACGAACGTGTTGAAGGCTTCGACCGCGCTGCCTGCGGGGTTGCCGGCGGAATCGTTGGCCTGGATATAGATCGCGTAGTTCACGCCGTCCACCCAGGGACGGCTGTTGGTAAAGTCCGCGTTCGTAAAGCTGAAGTTGCCGCCGCCCAGGTTGGTGGCCGAGAACAGGTCGCCCGGAGGATTGACGAAGACCTGAGACCCCGTGTTCCACTCGGCGGAATCAGAGGAGCGGACGATGCGGAACTTAACGGAAGTCGTATCCAGGGCGCCCGGCGAAGCATCGGACGCGGTGCCTGAAACGCTGGTCAGCGCCGCGCTCGTGAACGCCACGTTGTTGGAGGGCCGCGTCACGCCCACGGTCGGGTTTTGGTTGTCGACGACGAAATTCTTGGCGTTGCGCTGCGCTCCGCTGGGGTTTGGATCGACCGCGTGCTCCGGGGTGATTCCCAGGTAGGAGCGCGAAACCAGCAGGTATTTGCGCGACTGCCCCAAGGCCGTCCAGGAAGCCTGCGGCACAGAGAAATTCCAGGTGTCCGGGCTGGGCACGCCGTCCAAAGTCGTCGTGATGTAGCCCGTGGCGTTGGCGGACCAGGACGAGCCCCACCAGCCGTAGTTATCGGCGCCGGTGGTACAATCGAAGTCGTCGCCGCAGTCCACCAGCTTGGCGTCCACTTTCGCCGCGCCGTCCTTGGCGGTGCCGGAGATGGCGCTGGGGGCCGAGACCTGCGAGGGTCTTTTATAGGAGTCATGCGCGGGGAATGTGATGTACGACTCCGGTTGGGATTCAAATTTGAACTCGACCATGGCCGAGAAAGGTCCCGCCGCGCCGGGTTTAGTGTTGTAGTTGGTGGCGCGGTCCGTGACGCGCATGTACACGCGGTAATTCCCGTTGCCCCAGGGCACGACCGACGTGTTCAGCGTCCAGGTGCTGCCCGTCAGGAACGTCGCGCTGTGGAACGTGTTGGAGGACGCGTCGAACGCGGTCTTGCCGGAGTTCAGAAATTTGCTGCTGCTCTCCGAATAGCCGCCGCCTTTCTCTTCTATCTGAAACTCGACCGTCATGATCTGGCCGGGCGCAGGGTCCGAAGCGGTTCCGGAAATGCCCTGAATGGAGGCGATGCCGTTTGATGCGTCGTCCAGGGGCGAGATGACGACGGCGGTCGGGGTCGTGAGATCCATCGTGAAAGTTTTGACGATCTGGCTCGCGCCCGTGATGTTGTTGGAGGCCCGGTCCACGGCGTAGGCATAAACCTTGTAAATATTTCCATCCTCCCAGGCCGTGCCCGGAATATCGAAATTCCAATTGGTGGTTCCCGCGCCCAAAGTCGCGGTAAGGCTCGTGATGCTCGTGTCCCAGGCCGATCCTGTCCAGTAGTTGACGCCCGTGCCGCTCTGGATTTTCACGATCACGCGGTCGATCGAGCCCGGCGCCGCGTCGGTCGCCGTGCCGGAGATCGTCAGCAGGGGTTTGGAATGCCGGTTGTAATGGTCCGCCGAGACCGGCGCCTGGATCGTGGCGCCCGGCAGGACGGGATCGTAAATGAATATCCGCGAAGGAACCGCGGTTTCCACGTTGGGTCCCGGAACCGTGGCGGCATCGCGCGCGACGCTGGTGATGGTATAGGATGTGTTGCTGACCCAGAACTCCCCGTCGCTGATGTCGTAACGCCAGGGTTCGTTGGACGTTCCGTCAAAAGAGCCGTCCGCCGCCGAGGCGTTGTTCGAGGTGATCGCGGTCTGCCATCTCAGGCCGGGCGCCTGCGCGGCATCCCAATACTCGCCCGTGTCCATCCTCTGGATTTTCGCCCGCACACCGGTGACAAAAATTCCCGTGACGCCGTTGGCGCCCGGGTCCGTCGCGGTTCCCGAGATATACGTCAGGGTGTAAGAGGTGAAGTAGTTGTTATAAGGAGGATTAGTGAAATTGGAGGCCGGCTTGCGGGCGTCGTAGACAAACGTGATGGTCGTGCGGCTCACCTCGTGATTGCCCGCGCGGTCTTCGGCGCGGGACACCACCCGGTATTGATAGGCTTCGTTCACGCCCGTGCCGCCGGCCCATTCCGTGCCGGTCACCGTGGCGTAGCGCCACGTATGCGTGGCCGCGTCCACGCCGGATACCATGAACCAGTTCGCGAAGCTGGAGGCGTTGTCCGCGCCTTCAACGAATCCTGAGCCGTTCCAGTTCGCGGCGCTGCGAGTTCCCGTGTTCGTCTGGCGGATGTGGATCGAAACCGTGGAAATGTCCGCGCCGCCCGAGTCGCTCGCCGTCCCGAATATGGCGGCGAGGGTGGAAACGATGTCGTTGGCCACGGGAGAGGTGCTGGCGGAAAGCGGCGCCGTGTTATCGATGGTGAACGAGCTCATCCGGACGATGGACTGATTGCCCGTCCCTCCGGACAGGACGTTTTGCCCCGCGTCTTCCGCGCGGACGCGAATCTGGTAAGAGCGGCCTGTTTCAAACCAGGTGGAAAAGTCGATGCTGTAGATCCAGCTCGCCAGAGTGGGATTGCCGGCCGCATTGAAGTAGAGAGGCGTTCCGGGCGCGGCGGAGTTCCAACGCTGGCTGTCGTCAAAGCGGTTCGTGTAATCAAACTCGACTTCCGCGGCGCCGCCGAGGGTGAGACGGGTGATCGCGAGTTCAACTTTGCTCAGGGTGCCGGGCGACGTATCGTCCGCGGTACCCACGATGGAGCCCATCTGCGAGCTCTTGTAATAGTTGTCCGGCGGGTTCGGAACGGGGAACTGGATCCCGGACGTGGGGACGGTGGAGTCCCAGCGGAACGTTTTGGCCGTTCCCACCGTGGCGTTGCCGGCGGGCAGCACGCCGTCGCGCGCCCGCGGGATGATGGAGTACTGGTATCCGTCCTGCCAGGCACTCACGCTGATGGGAGCCCCCCAGGCGGTTCCGTCAAAATACGCCTGATTGTAGGTGCTGGCGTTCACCGCCCATCTCGATCCGTCCCAGCAGGTGTTCGTATCGCTGGTCATGCAGACCCGGAAATCCATGGACGATACGCCGCCGTTGTCGGTCGCGGTACCGGAAATCGTGGTCAGGCTGCGGCGGTGCGTGTGCGCCGGAGCCGGGTTGGTGACGCTCACGGCCGAAGGACCGGAGTTATCAAAAGTGAAGGTCGTTTGGAAATTGGTGAAAGCGGTCTGGACGTTCCCCGCTTTGTCGGTGGCGCGGGCGCGGATGCCGTACTGGGTGCCGTTCTGCCAAACACTGTCGTCCCCGACGCAGAGCGATCCGTTGCACCCCGTTTCCGCATACTGCCACGTCCCAAGCGTTGAATTATAGGTTATGTTCACCTGGCCGTCCGAGTTCGAAAGCCACTTCTGCGTCTTGCTCCAGCGCGATCCCTGCGCCACGTTCGGCCCCTGATAGAAGTAAGTGCCGTCGCTGCCGGCCGTGGTAATCTGGACCTCGATGAGGCTCGCGTCCAGGGGTTCCACAATGCCGACGGTCACCGGGATGTTATCGGCGATTGTACCCGAGGCGCTGGTCACGGAGTTGTAGCTGCGGTTGTTCAGGCCTCCGTTCGAGTCCGGCCAGGACACGGCCGCCGTCGGCTTGGCGATGTCGAAATAGAACGTGGTATAGGCTTTCCCCAGCGACTCCGACTGCGCCAGGCTGTCCACCGCCTGGATCAGGATCGCGTAGGATGTGTTGTGCGTGAGCTCGTTGCGCACCGACACGTCATTCTGACGGAAAGGGATGTACCAGAACTGATAGGGCGCGCCCGCCACGATGTTGGTGGAGACCAGGGTGGGTCCCGGCGAGTCGGTAAAGTCCTGGTTGGAGGTGTTCCACCATTTCATGTCGCTGTTGCGCCGGACGCCGACGTTCACCTGGTTGATGACCCCGCTGTTGGGATCGGAAGCGGTGCCTCGGATGCCGACGGCCTGGTCCCAGCTGTTGATGAATGTCAGCGAAGTGGTCGGCTGAGTGGAGACCGATACCGGCGTTGTGACGTCGTAAATGAAAGTGGTGCTGGAATTCTGCCAGTTCCAGTTGAAGTTATTGGCGGCGTTATTGTCGAATGCCAGGGCGTTGTCGCGAGAGCGCACATAGATGGAATAACTGCCGGTATCCGCCAGTGCGGAGGATTTGAGCGCCGCGTAGCTCCAGGTGGAGGAAGACGCGTAGCGAACGACGGGGATGCTGACCCAGTCGGAATCCGAAGAAAGACCGGCGGTCCAGACCTGGGTGGCGAAGTCCCAATGAGAAGCCGTCAGATTGTTGCGGTCGATCCGCATTTGCACCGCGGAGATTCCCGAGCGGTTGGACCCGTCTATCGCGTAACCCTGGATGGCGCTCGAATTCGTGACGCTGTAAAGGGATGACCAGCTCGCGTCGTTATGGCGCGATAAAGTCGGGCTGGTAATTGTCGTCGTCGGACGTTCCGCGTCCCACAGAAAAACATAGGACGAGGTCGGGTTCTGCAGGTTTTTGCTGTATCCGCTGGACGGGATGGGAGCGTTGTCCTGAGCCCGGATTGTAATCGTGTAGGTCGCGCCCAGGAGGCGGAACGCGTTCTCCACCGTTCCGGTCAGGCTCCAGCTACGGGCGCCCCCGTTCTGCGCGCCGAGGGTTGCCGTATTCCAAAGCTGCGAACCGCCGTAGGATTGGCCCGTATTGTTCCAATAGTCGCCGGTAATCGTGGGGTCTTCGCGGATCTCCACGTCCACGGCGCTGATGCTCGAAAACGCCAGGCCGTCGAAAGCGTCCCAGCTTGTTCCGGAGATGGTCGGCAGGCTCCGGATCCAGCCCAGCCCGAACTCGGGCTTCTGGAATTGGGCGACGGGAGTCTGCGTGTCGTACTGTACCGTATAGACCACGTTCCCGCCGGTCTGGCGGTTGGTGGACGTGTCGGTGGCCGTCGAGCATAAAACGTAGGTGCCGCCCGTCCGGAACATGTGCGCGGGAGGAGTATAGGTCCAGTTCCAGCTCGGAGAATTCGGAACGCTGGTAATTGTAATGGAAGAAAGAACGTTTCTCCACCGGCCGACGATGGCCCCATCGCCGTCCGGGTCATACCAGAAATTTCCAGAAGTTGACTGATAGACCGTGAGGTTGATCTGGGCGCCGGTGTTGAGGTTCGCATTATCGTTGGCGGTTCCGCTGATCGCCGTGAATGCGCCCACGTAAGTGTGCGTCGGAACTGTCACGGCGGACGTGGGCGGGGTATTGTCGACCGTTACAGTGATGGATGTAACCGTAAGCGAGTAAGTCCCGGCCGTGTTGTTGCCCACGATGTCGTAGACGCGCGCGCGAACCACGTAATCGCCGCTGGTCAAGGTCGTTCCGGGAGCGGCGGACCAGGTGGAAAACTGCACGCCCATGTCGGCGTCGGGCCAATCGGACGGTTCGGAAATCGACCAGCCGTTGCCCGCGCTATTAAGGTAGAAACCGGGGTTGGATCCGCTCAGGTCCTGGATCATATACTCCACCCGCTGAACTCCGGAGACAGAGTCCACGGCGGTACCGCTGATGATAATGGCCGAGGGAGCGGAACCCTGATGCGCCGGCTGGGTGATCGCCGCGGTCGGAGTTGCGCGGTCCACGCGGAACGTGATTGTGCTGATCAGGTTTTCCACCACGCCGGTCGCTATCGAGACGTTGCTGTTATCGATGGCGCGCGTATAGACGGCGTACCGCTTGCCATGAATGAAATTCAGGTTTCCGATCGCGGTGATCTGCCAGTCGTAATTTCCGCCGGGATTTTGCGAATTGAAGGACGCGAACAGCGACGTTTCCACGGTAGAGGAGAAGGTGGACGCGCCGCTGTTCCACCAGACGTTGGAATCCGTGTCCTTGACGTACACTTTGACGTTGGAAACGCCCGTGAATCCGTTGCCCAAAATATCAGTCAGAGGATTGACGTCGTTCGCCGTACCGATCAGTCCATTGACCACTGCAACCGTCGATTTATCCACGATGCTGGTCAGGAGGGAATCGGGCGCTTCCGGTGAGCCTCGATACGGGCTGTAGGTGAAAGTTGTGGAGTAAACGGTGGAGACGTTTCGCACCGCGTCGTAGGCGCGGGCGCGCACATTGTATTTGGCCTGGGGCGTCCAGTTTGCCGCTGGGATGCGGTAGTCCCAATTGTGGGTATTGAATCCGTTGGTATAGGATATGGCTCCCGTGGAATTCCAGTTGTCCGTATCGGCTCCGGTCGGCGGGGCCCAGGCCGTCCCGCTCCACTCTTCATTGGAACCGTTAGTAATGTTCTTGATATGAACTTCCACGGTGCGCGAGCTCAGAGCGTGATCAGTCTTGTCCTGGTCCTCAGCGGTTCCGGAAATCACGGGAATCGAGTTCCATTCGTCGTTCTGCGCCGGCTGGGTGATGGCCATCAGCGGAACGTCGTTGTCGAACCGCATCTGGAAGTTTATGTCGGCGCCGTAATTCGGTGTCCAGGTGACGCCGCTGTCCGACGACTCTTCGATCGCGGTATTGTCTCCATCGAACGTGGCCTCCGAGTAGACCGTGTCCAGGTTACATTCCACGCCGCCGGCATCGCAAGCCGCATGAATGTAGAGCCGGTAACCCAAATTATTTCCCGAATTTGGCGAGAAAAATTTGATGCGGTAGGGGACGCCTTCCGCTAAGACTACGGAGTTGCTGGCCAGATTGATGGTTTTCCACACGACTTCGTCCACCGATGCAAAATCCGTTCCGCGTACGAAGGTAACAGTGGGAACGACCATCTCGTAGGTATCGGTCCGTTCAATCGAAATCTTCAGGGACTCCGCGGGCGTGGTGGTGTCCTTGCCGACCAGCACGTTGAGGCGGCTTAATTTTTTCGTTCCCCCGCCGGCCGAAGACCTCAGCAGGATGGACTTGTACAACGCCTGGTTGATGCGGGGTGAGTAGTCGTTGAACTGTCCAGCGGGGGCGCCGTTGTTGGTGTTATCGCTGAGACTGGGATAGGGGTTGCCCCAATAGAACAGGTTGGGAAGCGTGACGCCGAACTTCACCAGGAAGGTGGGTTCCGCGTCCTGAGGCATCCAGGCTTCGTTGGTGGCGCCGCGCGTGCTGACGTTCATGGCCAGGTTCGGCGTCGCCGCGGTAGCCGTGGAAACCACGCGCTTCAATGCCGAAGGATCATTGAGCGCAGTGGCAATGGATCTGCGGACCGGAATACCCTGTACCGTATTACGGCCTCCCACTGTTTTATCGATGACGAGATGGTAAACGGACCCGGCGGACAGCGTCGGCGCGGGGCCGCCGCCCGTCATATCAAAACTGCGCCATTTTCCGGTGTTGGGTTCGTTCACGATCACCAGGGTTCCGGTCGCGATGTACACGCCGCTCGGATCGCCGTTATCATCGTCTGCGACACGGACGCGCACGGTCTGGGTCTGGTTCGTGTTGGACTGAGACCAGGGGAGCAGGACTTCCTGCAGGGTCATCGTGGAGAGCGTCGGCGCCGTGAACGATACGGCCATCTGCCGAGTTGTGGAGTTCGCGAAATCGAAGAGGTTGGTCTGACCATTGAGCGAGAACGCCGTCTCACCGTGCCACAGCTCGGGGTCGGTGCCGATGTTGGCGTTCGGCCAGTAGGTGTCGGCGGTCCAGGTGGTGCGCGCAAGCAAGACCAGGCTCGCCGCTCCGAGGAGGGCGAGGCTGGTTCTGAAGAATTTCTTCACGCTTGCGATGCTCATGGTTTCGAGTGGTTCAGGCTCCTTTTTTCCGTCGATTCCTCGTACGCGCACGCGCGTGCGCGCGTAAAACGAAACTGTGCCTTTCAAAAAACGGGCGGAGCAATGGCGATAAAACAATCAATCAGACGGTTGGCGGCCGGTGTTCGGAGACGTGCGCGCTTCCCCAAGGGGAGAAACGCTCTAGGCGAGCGGGCGGATTAGCAGCGGAGAGGCAGGTTGGATTGTGCGGTTTGAAACGAAATCGAGAGGCCGGAATCCCGGGAGATGATCCCGCCGGGAGAATCCCCCGCGCCCAAGGGGACAAAGCGGACGAGGCGGTGGATCTGCTTGTTGAGGTTCAGCGCGAAACTCTCGGCGCATTGCCAAATGTGTCCGGCCGCGGCCCGCAGTTTCTGGGCCAGAGGGTTAATGGCGTCCGCAAGCATCCTGCGGAGGCGGCTCAATCCGGGAGAAAATTCGGTGTCGGCAAAACGGAAAACAGTAAGGATGAACAGCTGTTTGAAGGAGTCCTTTTGGACCCGCCCGGAGACCGGCCGGTTGGCGGAGTCCCGCACGTCGAGCGACTGGTCGCTCAACCCATCGTTCAGGAAATTAGTCCAGTATGCTTTGGAGGAGGCGGGATCGGCGGCATGGGAAACGGCGATGAAGGAAAGGCAAAAAGCCGCTCCGGCCAGAACGGCCATCGCGCGCTTTTTAATCTCGAGGGTCAGGTTGTGGTGTTTCATAAAAAAAGCTGGTTTTTCCCGGGCGCTTTGCCGCAGAAAATCCAGCTCCTGTTCTCAAGAGGTTTTGGACTTGCTTCGGCAACCCGGCCGCCCTGCGCTTTGCAGGGCCCGTACCCTCTTCACGTTAAGAGGGCCCCGCCTGGCGGCGAGGGCTTTGCGGCCTCCAATTACTTGGAGTGTGCTATTGTCGTGTAAGCCAATGAAAGATCAGTGAACTATGGCAGAGTTATACCCCCCGAAGCCCTTTTTGTCAAGGCCCAAGTCAGGATTCCGAAAAATATCTGATAAATACACCTATCAGGCTTATTTATCAATATGATAAATATTTCAATTTTTGAGATTTTTTTGGGCGGTTGGGAGGGTCTATTTTTTGCCGCGAGCCCGATCCGACATCCAGCGGCGGAGCAGGGCGATTTTGGAGGGAATTTCGGGGTTGTCGGGCTCCAAAACCTGCCACTGCGCGTACCGGCGCAGCGCCTCCGGGAGCCGTTCGGTTTGAACATAAAGTTCGGCCAGGTGCGCGTGGGCCGGCGCAAAATCGGGGTCCAGTTCCATCGCCTTTTGATAGGCTTTTTCGGCCCCGGGAAAATTTTTCCGCCGTTCCAAAACCAGGCCGAGATTGTTGTAGAGCTCGGGTTCGTCCGGGACCAGAGCGAGGGCGCGGTGATAGCTTTCCTCGGCGGCGGCGTCCTCCCCCAGCTCATAGAAGGCGTCTCCCATGTTGCGCCAGGCGTAGTGTAATTGGGGGTCCTGCCGGGCGGCCTCCTTGAAATATTCCAGGGCCTTGCGTATCTCGCCCCGCTGGAAGTAAATTTCTCCTATGTTGTTGAACGCCTGAGGGTTTCGCAGTTTACGGAGCTCGACCGCGTGAAGCCAGTTGTGGAGGGCCTTGTCGGGACGGCCGTTTTTCATTTCGACCACCCCCAGGTTCAGGTGCGCGTCCGCATTTTCAGGGTACCGCTCAATCGCCTCCTCCCATAGTTTTTCCGGGTATCGGTACAGTTCGGTTCGGCGCCACGTCAACGCGGCCAGCAGCATGATGTGAACCGCGAGGGCCGCTTTCAACGTCCCCCCATTCTTGATCAGTCCCGCCAGAAAGGCAACCCAGGCCAGAGAGCCGCTCCAGACCGCAAGGTAAACGCGGCGCTCCGCCATGGCCTCGTACGTCGGAATAATGCTGGAGGTGGGAGCGATCAATATCGCGGCCATGCCGAGACCAAGCCATAGGAGCCTGCGCCGGGGGTCTGAGGCCGACTGCGCGGCCCTCACGGAAAATTCTTTCCATCCCAGTTTGTGGATCCAATATCCCGCTCCAACGATCGCGGCGGACCACAACGCAGCGGACGCAAATATCTTGCGGGCCAACCCCGGCGCGTTTGGGACCAGATAATGATCAAACGTTTGCCACAGCGGCAGGAACCAGAGGGCCGCATATTTCAACCAGACATACGACTGTACTCCCGCGTACGTGAGGGCCGGCCAAATCCGGTCGAGATCAGGCCCCAAAAAGCCCCATCGACCGGTCAGATATTTCCGGGAGGCGATCAGAATGACCGCCAGAATCCAGATGGGGGCGTGCCGCCACATCCGCAGTTTCTCCGAACGGCTGAAGACGAGAACGTCGATCAGAAGCAGTGCCGCGGGAAGCGCGGCGTAAGTCCACTCCTTGGAACCCGCTGCGAGAATGAAGAAAAATGCCGCCGGCAGAACCGAATATGGCCAGCGCCTGTCCCTTCCTGCAAAGAACGAGAGCATGGATAGGAGATAAAAAAATGTGGCCATGCTGTCGCTGCGGTGGCTGATGTACGCCACCGCTTCGGTCTGGAGCGGGTGGACGCAGAATATCAGAGCGATGGCGAACGCCAGGGATTCCTTCACCGCGGCATCCTGGAGGCGTCGGAGAATCATAAGGGTCATCAAAAACACGAGAAGCGTGTTAGCTGAATGAACGAGTATGTTGAATAGGCGGTACCCAAACGGATTCAAGCCGTTCCAGACGTAATTGAGAGCGAAGGTCAAGGACGTGACGGGGCGCGTCGGAGCTTGTCGGTTTTTTACGATCAAATGCGTATTGAGGAGGCCGATCCCGATGCGGTCAGGGCTGCGGATATCGCGATTGTCGACGATATTCGAGAAGTCGTCAAAGACGAATGGCCCGCGCAGTGAGGGGCTGTACAAAAGAATGGGGATGACCAGGCAGAAGAACGCCATTAGAAACGAGACGCCGCCGGCGCGCCCGGACGCGGAAGCCGGGTTCTGATTCGGGTTTTGATTCGGGCCGCGAGTCACGGCTTCATGGCCTGCAGCGCGCGCAAATTGTTCTCAACGGCCGGGTTGTCCGGCAACAGAGCACGTGCGGACACCATGGCTTTCAGCGCGAGGTCGAATTGCTTCCTGGCAACCAGAACCAGAGCCAGATTGTAATAGGCCAACCCGTAACCGGCGTCGGTCTCGATCGCCTTGTTATAAAAATCCACCGCCATCTCCGTTTCGCCCCTCTCAAAATAGATGGAGCCGAGATTGTTATAGACCAGCGCGTACCCTGTTTCGAGCGCCAGCGCTTTCAAGTACATTGCCTCGGCTTCCTTCAGCCGGCGGGCGTGGTAATGCATGCCGGCCAGGTTGATGTAGGGCTGGACCCATCCGGGCTTCAACTCAATCGCCTTCTGATAGGAAGCCACGGCGCCTTCCACGTCATTGAGCGCGTAAAGCGCGTTGCCCAGATTGTTCTGGGCCACGGCATATTTCGGGTTCAGGCTCAGTGCCATACGGCCGAGCTCAACGGCTTTCGCCGGATTTTTTTTCTCAATATAGGACCCCAGATTGACGTAAGCCCGCGGGTTCCCGGGGTAGCGGGCGACGGCCTCTATCCAGAGCCGTTCGGGATGTCCGTACAGCGTGCTGCGGTGCAAAGTGAAAAGGGCGAGGATCGCGGTGTGGACCGACAGGAAGACGATTATTTTTTTGGAATGGTTCGCGCCATTGACCGGACCATTTTCCGTCGCGTCGAAAAGCCAGGCGTAAAAGGCCAGCACGCCCAGGACCCAGCCGCCGGAAGGCCAATAGACACGGCGCTCCACCATAGCGTCAAAAATGGGAAAGACGCTGGAGCTGGGTGCCAGCCCCGCGAAAAACCACAACATCCCAAAACAGGCGGATGAAAAAAGCGCGGCGGTGGATTTTGCTTTCCACGTCCCACGGATTAGGAACGCGGCCAGCGCCAGAATCGCGGCCCAGGCGGCGAACGCAACAAGCATCCGGGGCTCCAGCCAGGAATCGGGAGGCAGCAGAATATGGTCGATGCATTGTCCGACGGGCGCCAAAAGCAGGCGCAGATATTTCGGAATGGCCATCACCTGCATTGACAGATACTCCATTGACGTCCAGGAATCTTCCTGCAGGGCCCATTGGTACATCAAGTCGCCCATCAGCGCACGCCGATAAATCATATAGAGAGCGAGGGTTCCCCAAAACGGGGCATGGCGCCGCCAGCGATTCCGCAGCGCCGCGCCGTCCCTGTTCGCGGCGATGAAATAATCGTAGCCCAGGAGAATCAGAGGGAATGTCGCGGCGGTCTCTTTGGAAAGAATCGCCGCCGCAAATGCGAAGTTCGCGAAGACGAGACGGGCCGCCGCCCGGCCGCGGTCCGGACCCGCGCGCGAAAAGAGGACCAGCGCCAGCAGGGAAAACAGGGCCGCGAGCACGTCGGACCGGTTGCTGATGTAGGCGACCGCGTCGCCCTGCATCGGATGGGCGCAAAAAAGCATGGCCCCGGCGAGCGCAACGCCAAAGAGGTATTCGCCCAGATTCCATCGCGCCAGAATTTCCCTTAGCAGGAGGAAAAGCAGGAATGCCGCCAGGCCGTGCAGGGCGATGTTGACGACCCTGTAGCCGGACGGATTTTTACCCCAGAGGGCATATTCCAGGGTGAACGTCAGGAACGTTATGGCGCGCGTGGGGACGTTGGTGTTCTGCGCCATCTTTTCCATCTTGAACACCAGCCGGGTTTTCAGATTCTCCAGCTTCCGGATATCCGGATTATCGATAAAATTCGTTTCGTCGTCGAAAAAAAACGGGGCCTTGATGGAGGGTGCGTAGATCAGGAAGGACAGGGCCATGCAGGCGGCGAGCGCGAGCCAGACCCGGCTTTGGGCGGTCATGGAATGATTTTAGCTTTTTGCGGCCGCAAGGAGCGCGCGGGCTTTATGGCCGGATTCCTCAAACTCGCGCGGCGCGGCGCTGTCGGCCACAATGCCCGACCCGGCCTGGATCAGAAGATGGTTCTTGTTTTTGGGACGGATCGCGGTGCGGATCAGGAGGTTCATTTCGCAGTCGCCGTTGTAACCGATCCACCCGAGCGATCCATAAAACGGCCCGCGGCTCACGGGCTCGAGTTCGTCGAGGATGTTCATGCAGCGGACCTTGGGACAGCCCGTGATGGTCCCCCCCGGAAACACGGCTTCGATCGCCTGGAACACATCCTGATTATATTTCATTCGGCTCCGCACGCAGGACACAATATGCATGACGTGCGAATATTTTTCAACGATCATCTTTTCCTTGACGCGCACCGATCCCGCGACGCTGACGCGCCCCAAATCGTTGCGCTCGAGATCGAGCAGCATGACGTGCTCCGCCCGCTCCTTGGCGCTCAGCAGCAGTTCACCCTGGAGTTTCTTGTCGGCGGCCGCGTCTTTTCCCCGGGGCCGTGTGCCCGCGATGGGCCGCGTCTCCAGGATCCGGCCGCGCTTTTTGAGCAGCAGCTCCGGCGAACAGCTCGCCAGCTCTCCGAACCCGAAACTTCCGTAGCAGGCGTAGGGCGACGGGTTGATCTTCCGCAGCCCCGCGAAGTAGTCCAGCCCGCTTCCCTTATAAGGAGCCGCGATCCGCCGCGACAGGTTCGCCTGATAAATATCCCCCGCGGCAATATACTCTTTCAGCTTCAAAACGGATTTCAGAAACCACTTTTGCGTACCGGCATCAACGACTTCCCCTCCGGCGCCATTTTTTTTATTAAATTTATTCCCATTTTTCAATAGATTTTCCGTCGATCCATGAAAATCGGCCCCATTCCGTCCGCCTCTGATTTTCCGCGATTGCTCGCGGAGTTCGGATTCCTTTTTTCGCCAAATCTCCGTCAGCCGGGTTTTGCTTCGGTTTTTTTTCGCGGAAAGGCGGACGCAGGAAATCCAATAGGCCTTGCGGGCCCGATGGTCGAGGCAGAAAAGATCATCGTAGAGCCCGGCCTCGAGCCAGGGGAAACGGAGCGGGTCCGCGGGCGGGCGCGATTTCCAGCCCGGTTCGAACGCGCGGCCGGCGTCGTAGGAAAGAAACACGATCGCGCCGCCTAGAAACGGAGGCAATTTGGCGGATGTATTGCTCGCACCGGGAGAAACGATCGACGAAAAAAGCGAGGGTGTTTGGCCGATCTCGGCGCGGAGGCATTTCCATTGGCGCGCGAACTCGACCGGATTTTTCGCGACCATGCGTTTCCGCGGGGCGCTGAGCGGAAAATAGGAATAGCGGCCCAGAGGTTTGGCGTTAAAGCTGTCGAAGAAAAATGCGAAGGGCAGGCGGGCTGATTGGTTCAGGAAAAAAGAAAAGCCATCCCCATCCTCGGGAAATGGCGCTTCGAGCACAAAAGGAATGACGGAACTTTTTTGGGACCAGGATAAAAACTGCGAAAGCGACGGAAACATTAATCCTGGATGGCAAATAGGGCGCTGTCCCTAATTATTCAAGAGACCGGAAGAGGATGCCGGTGATCACTTTGGGATAAAAGTAGGTCGATTTTTGGGGCATGACTTCGCCGGCGCGGACGATCGCGAATAGCTCCTCGATGGACGTGGCGGGAACGATGAAAGCGAGCTTCTGCTTTTCCCGCGCGAGCTTCAGCGCCTCCTCGTCCTCATGCACGTAGATGAAATCTTCCTTCTTCATCTCGGGCAGCAGCAAAGCGTGAAGGTGGAGCAGCGGCAGCTCCTGATAGGCCCTGGCTTTGCCGGGGAACGCCTTCTGGAGCGCCTGTTTGGATTTGATGTAAACGTCGATCGTGTTCATCCCGTCGGTGACGGCGAAGGAAAAACCGGGTCCGCGCTTCGAGCCGCCGCGCCCGCCCGGTCTTCCGCCAAGCGGCCCTTCCTTGATGGTAAAAATGTTGTGCAGTTCCTCGATCCGTTTTCTGACCGCGGCGAGGCTGAGCGCCGCGTGGCCGGGCTGAACCAAAATGCGGTGGGTCGGAAACACGACGAGGCCCGGATCGTCCATCGGGCAGAGGAAGAAGAGCGTGCGGGACGCGCCCTCGAGGCGCGAATGCTCCATCTCCTTCTTGAAATTCCAGGCGGTCTCGCAGCGGTGGTGGCCGTCGGCGATCACCACGGGATTTTTGGCGATGAGCTCGGTGATGGCTTTCACCTGTTTGGGATCGGTGAGCGCCCAAAGCTTGTGCGTCACGCCCTCGGTATCGGTAACCTGCGCCGCGGGCTTCTTTTTGGCGATGGCCGCAATCGCGCGCACGGACTTTTTCGCCGTATCCTTATATAAGCCGAAAATGGGGCTGGTATTGGCGTGGAGCGCGCGGAGCAGATTGAAGCGGTCCACCTTGGGGCCGGCGATGGTCAGCTCGTGGCGGAGGACGGAACCCTTGCCCGGCTCTTCCACTTCCAGCTCGCAGAAAAATCCGCGCCGGACGTATTTCTTGCCCTCGACAGTAAATTGCTGCTCGTAGACGTAAAATGCGGGAACCGCGTCCTGCTTGAGTGTCCCGTCCGAGCGCCAGCCGTCCCAGGTCTTTTTCGCGTTGGCATATTTCACGTCGCCATCGCCTTCGGGCAGCTCGATGTGAATCGCGTTCTTCGGATCGGAGCGCAGGCTGTTCGCCTGGGCCTCGCCGATCACGTCGTAAGGCGGACAGACCGCGGTTTTAAGCGCGGCATTAGACAGTTTGTAGCGGATGGCTTTAAAGGGAAATATTTTAGGCACGCTGAAGCTCCTTGGACTCTGATGTCTGATTCAAACTTTTGCGGATCGCCCGCGCCGCTTTTTCGAGGACGGCGGGGCTGTGCGCGGCAGAAACGAAAGCAGCCTCAAACTGCGCGGGCGGAAAGTAAACGCCGTTTTCGAGGAGCGCCTGGAAGAACCGCGCGAAACGCGTTTTGTTGGCGCGCTGGGCGGATTTGAAATTGGTGACTACCTGGTCCGTGAAGAAAACCGTAAATAAAGATCCGGCCTGATTGATCCGCACGGGCAGGCTGAGGGTCCGGGCATGGTCATCGATCTGCCCGACGAGCGTCCGCGTCCGTTTTTCCAACGCGGCATAAGGATTGCTCTTCTTCAGCAGATCGAGCGTCGCAATGCCGGCCGACATGGCCACAGGATTGCCGGAGAGAGTGCCCGCCTGATAAACGGGCCCGAGCGGCGCCAGCCATTCCATGATATCCGCGCGGCCGCCGAAAGCGCCCACGGGAAACCCGCCGCCGATGATCTTTCCGAGGCAGGTGAGATCGGGCTGGATTTTGTAAGCGCTCTGCGCGCCGCCGTAGGCCAAACGAAAGCCCGAAATCACTTCATCAAAAATGAGCAAAGAACCGTTCGCGCGCGTGAGCTCGCGCAGCCCCTCCAAAAATCCTTCCGCCGGCGGCACGACGCCCATGTTTCCGGCGAGCGGCTCGACGATCACCGCGGCGATCTCCGAACCGTAAGTTTTAAGGCAGGAACGGACCGCGTGCAAATCGTTGTACTCCACTACGAGCGTTTCGCGGGAGTAACCCTCGGGAACGCCGGCGGAATCGGGAATTCCGAGAGTGGCGGCACCCGAACCCGCGCTCACCAGCATCCCGTCCGAATGGCCGTGGTAACAGCCCGAAAATTTGATGACCTTGGAGCGCTTCGTAAAACCGCGGGCGAGGCGCAGCGCCCCCATCACGGCTTCGGTGCCCGAGGAAACGAAGCGCACCTTCTGCACGGACGGCATAGCATCAGAAACGCGCCGAGCCAGCTCAATCTCGAGCTCGGTGGAAGCGCCAAAAGAAAAACCCCGCGCCATCGCCTTTTTAACGGCGCTCAAAACCGACGGATGCGCATGGCCCAGAATCATGGGCCCCCAGGATCCGACGAAATCGATCAGCCGGTTGCCATCGGCGTCCCACAGATACGGTCCCTTCGCGCGAGCGATAAACCGCGGCGTTCCCCCCACGGCCTTGAAGGCGCGGACAGGGCTGTTCACGCCGCCGGCCAAAAGCTTCTGGGCCTCGGCGAATAAACGGCCGGATCGATTTGTCTTCGTCATAAAAACCTGCGGATTAAACTAGCGGGTGTAGAGCGAGCGGATAAATTTGACGCTGTTCACGCCTTCCTGCAGAGAAACCACCGGCTTGCCGGCCAGCGAATGGACGAACGACGTCTTCACCAGGTCGGTGTTGAGCAGGTGCTTGAAATAGTAGGCGTAATTCTTGCCCTCGATCCAGCGGGTGAACTCGCCGGTCTGGGGGTTCGAGGCGCCCGAAATATTGAATTCAAAATCCTTCTTGCCCTTCTTGAAGACCAGCTTCAGGCTCTTCAGTTTCCGGTGATAGCCCAGCGTCAGCTTGACGGGCACGGAACCGAACATCAGGTCGTATTCGACGTAGTTCAGAAAAACGTTGTCCCCTTCCTTTTTGACGTCGCGCACCGTGACTTTCTGGTCCCGGAGGGATTTGGGAATCAGCTCGTAAACGTGGGGCCCGAGGTCTTCGAGAATCTCCTGTTCCCCGACCCCCTGAATCTTGCGCCAGACCCGGCTGCCGTGGGTGATGAAGGTCACGTGCAGGCCCGTCAGGCCGGTCATCAGGTCCCCGAACTTGCCGCTGGCCGGCTCCTGGGGGTTCATCGGGAGGTCTTTGAGTTTCTGGTAGAGGATCGCATACTGCTGGTTGATGCCCACCGAAACGCCCTTGCTGGCCGCAAGCGAAATCACGCTGTCGATGGAATCGGCTTCGTTCAGGTGCGTCACCGGAGGCTCGCAGAGGATGTTCTTGACTTTGAAATCGGAGAGCAGTTCCCGGAGGTAAGCCGCGTGGGTTTCGATGGGAGAGCAGATCACCACCAGTCCGGGCTGCTCTTTTTGGACCATCTCCCGCCAGTTGATGTAGCCGTGGACGTCCTTGGACATGTCCGCAAATTTCTTGCTGGAAAAGGAGGGCATCTGGGCGATGTCGTTCTCGAGGACTTCGAGCACCAGGTCGCGGTTGCGCTCGCTGGTATTGGAGTAAGAAATCGTCCCGATGGGCGGGACGGACTGCTCGTTGCTGGTTTCGGGGAAATGCTTGAGCGTCAGCGCCCACTTCACGAGATACACCCCGTAAGTGGATCCGGCCCCAATGACAGAAACATTCATCGCACTTGAAGAACTCATCAGGCTCGGATTATATCAAACGTCGTTTGTTTTTGCGAGGAGAAGCGCTTGAAACGCTGATTATGATCTACCGAATTGAAGACCCCATCGCGGCTCCCAGGAACGTTCCGCCCGGCAAAGCTGTCTGCATGACCGGGTTCGGCGCGGGAATGCCGACCGCCTTACTGCCCGGAAGAGGCAGCGAATAGGAATCATAACCGACCAGCCGCGGATAGCCGTTGACGATCTCAAAACGCGCGATGATCCTGCCAACGGCGCCCGGTTGCTTGGAACCGATCACGCTGTACTCTCCCTGCCCAGTCACGCCGGTCAATCGTCCGAGCGAGTCGTAACCGTAGCTCAAGGCCAGAGATTCATCCAGGCGCACATTGTTGAGTGTGGAGGCGGTGATTCTTGACGACGACAGTTTTGCGGTCCCATTGATGATCGTATATCGGCGATCGATCTGGCCGGTGATGGATATCGTTGCCGCGCCGACGCTCTTGGTCATGATGAACGTATCCGTCCCGCTCATCCCCGTCATCCGTCCGCTTTGACTGTAGGCGAGAATAGTATTGGCTTCCCGGCGCTCCACAAACCCATCCGAATAGGCGGTGCTGGAATCCAGGGTCTCTTTAGTGAGTTTTGGCTCGCCCAAGACCACGACATAGGACCGGGTGATGTTTTGGCTCATCACATTCCCGAAACCGTCGTTCGATGTCAGCGTGCCCTGACCGGTCATACCGTTCAAAAGTCCGCGAGAGTCATATTTATATTGATAGGTCATGACTTTTTGGCTGACACTGCCGTCCACGTCCTGAACTATGGACATCCGGCTCTCACTGGCCAGCTTCAGCTGGCCGGTGTGAATCATGAATGTCATATTGATGGTTTCATATTCGATATTGCCGTATCCGTCATTGTGCGTTGCCACTCCGGTCGCGGCAGCGCCAATCATACGCCCTCTGGAATCAAACGTGAAGTTAAAGACCGATTCCGTTTTGGACGCGCTTTGATCCAGTGCTGCGTAAACTGACGAGACTTTCACCTGCGCCAGTCGAGGCTGCCCCTGAATCAGGATGAAGGAGTGATTGGAAACCATATTGATGATGTTACCGAAACCATCGTTCGATTGAGACGCGGTCTGGGCTTTCATTCCCGCCAAGCGACCCAGTCTGTCATAGGAATAGCTGACGGTCGTCGCCGATTTCGCAGAGCTGCCGTCCAGAGTCACGGATTGGGAGTGGGTGCTTACGCTAGTGACGCGAACCTGTCCGTTCATGACGGCGAATGTGAAACGAAGCGTCCCCCGCTCCGGCATCCCCATTGCATCTGACCGGGTGTAATCGCCCACGGCGGCGGCTCCGATCATGATTCCGGTCTGGTTATATTGAAACGTTAAGGTGACATTGGTTTGTGAGGCACTTCCCGTGAGATCGGACTCCGAGGTTTCGACTGCGATACGCGAAACCCGGGCTGAGCCGTTCACGATGACATATGTGATCTGATAGGTCTCGGTTTTTAGGCGACCGAATCCGTCATCGGACTGTCCCGTTCCGCTGCCCGCAGCGCCAACCAGCCTCCCCTTGGCATCATATTTATAGTTTGTCACAAACGTCCGCTTCTGCAGGCTTCCATCCAGGTTGACCGTGCTTGTTTCCATGGTCTCGGAAGTCCGGCGCAGTTTGCCGCCCACAGACTGGAACGTTTGCCGGGTGGCAATCGGAGTGAGGTTTCCCCAGCCGTCGTTGAGAGTCGCGGAACCCGAACCGGACGCGCCAATCATCGTCCCCCTGGAATCGTACTGGAATGTGACGACATGCGACTGGCTGACCTGGCTGCCATCCTTGTTTGAAGTGGTTGAATCCGTGCGCATGTAAGACGTCCGTTCCGCGCCGTTCACGCTGGCGAAGCCTCTTTTGACCGTTCCAGAGGTCGCATTGCCGAACCCGTCATCGGTTATAAAAATCCAGCTCTCGGAATCGCCGATCTTATTGCCATTTCTATCATAAGAAAATTTTCTGGATATCTGGTCCTGCCGCGCCGACCCATCGATATTTTGAGATTGCGTCGACATGTTGAATGAAGACAGGACGAGCTTGCCGTTCACGATCTGGTAGGTTTGAGAGGAGGTCCCCGAAATCGCATTGCCGTACCCGTCATTGGAGTAGGAAGTCCCGCCGCCCGCGGCTCCGATCAAACGGCCTTTGCTGTCGTAAGTGAATTTGCTCGAGACGTTTTGACGTTCATATGACCCGTCTGGAAAATTGGTGAGCCGGTTATGATCGGTGGAGGTCAATCTCCATTTCCCGCCGATTTGCTGATAGGTCTGGCGGGTGGTTCCGCTCGTTTCAACGCCCGTTTGCGAATCGACGCGCTTATAAGATTGTTCGATGTAAAACGTGTTGACGGCGATGGAGGAAGGGCCGTCGGCCTGTTGCTCCGCAATTGAACGCGGGGGCAGAACGGTGATTCCGGTTTCCGATTCCATCTGCAGTTGAGAATCAAACAACCCGCTGATATCGCGGCCGGACTCGTCCGTCACCCGCACTTTGAGATTGACCAGCGAGCTGAGAGCGTTAGGGTCATCGTTGGCGATGAGACGCAGGCTTTTGGGGTCGATTGCGTCCGCTACCTTCAAGGAGTTCTTATCCTTGTCATTCTTAAAGGCATGATGGCCGTTATCCCGGGACAGGAAATTCCCCACGTTTCCCAAGGAGGCCAAATCGGATTTGGTCTGGGTCCGGATCCGTGCGATTTCGCCCTGAACGCTCTGCGATGCCGCCGCGTTTTTCTGATACCCTCCCACGGGTCCCTGAACCACGTTAAGGCTGGCCACGTTCTTCTCCTGCCAGGCCTCCCGCTGGGCGATATCCTGGATGCCCATATATCCCGACTGGTCGCGGTCCGCTTTCATGTCCATCGGCATCGCCGCAAGGAGCGCTTCCGGCAGGGCGAGCGTTAACCCGAGAACGACGGACGTAAGCTTCTTGACCATGGGGGGTATTTTCATATCACGCTCCTTGAACCGTTTTATTTTGCCAACTCTAACAGCCGCGCCCTGTAAAAGTCCTTACGAATCAGTAACGTAATTGTAAACATATTGTAAACTTTCTAAACAAACGTTTAACTTCCGTCGACCCCGCGATTGTTGCGGCTCCGGCCGGACTATAGTAAAATACCGCCCATGAAGCTCGAAGAATTTCAGGCAAAACAGATTTTGGAGCGCTTCGCGATCCCCGTTCCCAAGAACGGCGGCACTGCGACCGACGCCAAGTCGCTGGCCGTCGCCCTCAAGAGGGCGGGGCCGGGACCCTGGGTCATCAAGGCGCAGGTCCAGACCGGCGGGCGCGGCAAGGCGGGCGGTATCAAGGTCGCCAAGAACGCGGCCGAAGCCAAGAAGATCGCGGCCGAAATCATCGGCATGAAGCTGGTCACGCACCAGACGGGTCCCGAGGGACTCATGGTCAAGCGGGTGCTCATCGAAAAGACCGCGAAGATCAAACGCGAGCTCTACATGAGCATCACCGTGGACCGCAAAAAGAGCAGACCGGTTTTAATCGCCAGCGCCGAGGGCGGCATGGAGATCGAAAAGCTGGCCCAGACCGCTCCCGAAAAAATTATCGTGATGGAACTGGACCCCGTGGCAGGCCTTGAGGGCTTCCAGGCGCGGGAACTCATTTTCCGGCTCGGCATCGCTCCCTCGGACCCCAAGAAAATGGGCGATCGGCTCAAATTTTTCAAGAACTGCGTTCAGGCCTTCCTTAAGTCAGACGCCTCTCTCCTCGAAATCAACCCGATTGCCGTGACCGACAAGGACGAGCTAATCGCCCTGGACGCCAAGATCATCATCGATGACAACGCGCTCTTCCGCCACCCCGATTTTGAAGCCTACGAAAAACAGCTTGACTCCACTGCAGCCGAAAAAGCGGCCAAAAAAGCCGGCATCTCCTACATTCCGCTCACGGGCAACATCGGCTGCATGGTGAACGGCGCGGGCCTGGCGATGGCCACCATGGACATCATCAAGCAATGCGGCGGCGACCCGGCGAATTTTCTGGACGTGGGCGGCGGCGCGAAGGTGGAGCAGGTCGCGGCCGCTTTCAAAATCATTTTGTCGGACAAGAACGTGACGGCGGTCCTCGTCAACATCTTCGGCGGCATCATGCGCTGCGACGTCATCGCCCAGGGCGTGATCGCGGCGGTCAAACAGGTGAAGCTGAACGTTCCCCTGGTCGTGCGCCTCGAGGGCAACAAGGTGGAAGAGGGCAAGCGCCTTCTCGCCGCGAGCAATTTGAATATCGTCAGCATCGGGGATTTCGCCAAGGCCGCTCAGAAGGTTGTTGAGCTTGCCGGACATTAAGCGAGAAGCCATCAAAAATTTATGAGCATTTTGATTAATAAGGAAACGCGGGTCATCTGCCAGGGTATTACGGGCGGAGCGGGCTCGTTCCACGCCAAGGGCTGCAAGGATTACGGCACGAAGATGGTGGGCGGCGTCAGCCCGGGCAAGGCGGGGCAGAACGTCGAGGGCATTCCCATTTTCAATACGGTGCACGACGCGGTGAAGGAAACCGGCGCCAACGCCACCATGATTTTTGTTCCCGCCCCCTACGCGGCCGACGCGGTCCTGGAAGCAGTGGCGGCGGACATCCAAGTGATCGTCTGCATCACCGAAGGCATCCCCGTGCTCGACATGGCGCGCGTGAAGCAGGAGATTATCCGCAGACAGGCTGTAACGGGAGAGAAAATTTGGCTGATCGGGCCCAACTGCCCCGGGATCATCACCCCGGACGAGTGCAAGATCGGAATTATGCCGGGTTACATCCACAAGAAAAAAAGCGATAATCCCAAGAACGGCCAGGTCGGCATTGTGTCCCGCTCGGGAACGTTGACGTATGAAGCCGTTTGGCAGCTGACCGCGCTCGGTTACGGCCAGTCCACCGTCATCGGCATCGGCGGCGACCCCATTTTAGGCACCGGATTTATCGACGCGCTTTCGGCGTTCGAGCAGGATCCCGAAACATCCGCCGTCATGATGATCGGCGAGATCGGCGGCTCGCAGGAAGAGGAAGCCGCGAAGTATTTCAAGGAAAAGATGTCGAAGCCCGTGATCGGATTCATCGCCGGACAGACCGCGCCCCCGGGCAAACGCATGGGCCACGCGGGCGCCATTATCGAAAGCGGGTCGGGCGGCACCGCGCAAGGCAAAATCGCCGCCATGAAGGCGCTCGGCATCCAGGTCGCGCCCTCGCCGGCCGAGATCGGCGTCACCGTCCGCAAAGTTTTAGAGCAAGCGCACTAAATCCGTAACCGGATCCACTTCGTGGGGGCGAAGCCGGTTTCCAATAACCCATGACAACTGCTAAAAGCCCCATTCCCATCTATTCGTTCGGCCGGCACGTGCTGAACATCATCGATACCGGCATCACCAAGGAATGGATCGAGACCAACGGCCTCGGATCCTACGCCATGGGCACAATCGTGGGCGCCAACACGCGGCGCTACCACGGGCTCTTCACCGTAACCTCGGAGCCGAACCTTGACCGCAGCGTCCTGGTGAACCGCGTCGAGGAATCGGCCCTCATCCGCGGCCACCGCGCGGACTTTTCCTGCCAGGAATATCCGGGGACGATATCCCCGCAAGGCCATCTCTTTTTGGAAAGCTTCAATTACGAGCCCTTCCCCCGCTGGACCTATTCCGTGGACGACCTCAAGATTGAGAAACGGTTCTTCCTGCGCAGCGGCGAGGAGACGGCGGTCGTGGTGTACCGCCACCTGATCGGACCGACCGTGAAGCTCGTCCTGCGCCCCTTCCTGTCCTGCCGGAACCACGCTCACATTTTGAAGGAAGACAACCGCTTCCGGAACGCGATCCGCTTCACGGACAACCAGATCCACTGCTCCGTTCAAAACCAGCCGGAATTTTATATCACGGCGGTGGGCGAACCCGCTTCCGTCAGGGACAACATCAAGATTTACGCGGACGGCTACTGGTACAAGAACGTGCTTTACGCGCAGGATGAGGAAATGGAGCATGATCATCAGGAAGACCTCTACAGCCCGGGCCAGGTCATCGTAGAGCTTTCGGAAGGCCAGGAGGTCGCTCTCGTTTTTTCGCGGAAGCCGCCCGAACCCGTTTCGATCGAGAAATGGATCGACCAGGAGCTTTTCATCCGCAGCAAGGTTTTCGAAAAAATGCTGACGCCGCCGCCTTTCCTGCGGCGCTGCCTGTTGGCCGCGGACCAGTTTCTGATCCGCACGGAAAGCGGCATCCGGATGATCACCGGCTACCCCTGGTACGACGACACGTGCCGCGAGACCCTCATGAGCCTGCCGGGCATCTGCCTGGCGACGGGGCGCGTCGAAGACGCGAAGTCGATCCTCGAAGAGGCGTCCGGCCTTCTCCGCAACGGCTTGCTGCCCGCCAAGTTTTCGAGCGACCCGCAAAACCTCGCCGCCTACAATAATATGGACGCGTCGTTTTGGTATGTCTGGGCGCTCCAAAAATACTGGGAAACGACCAAAGACCTGGAATTCATGCGGAAGATGCTGCCCGGCGTTGAGGACATTTTGCGGGCGTTCAAAAGCGGCATCACGATCCATGAACCCGACAACAAACTGGAGATCAAGATGGACGCCGACGGCCTGATCCAGGGGGCCTCGCCCAACATGCCCCTCACCTGGATGGACGCCAAAGACGGCGACAAGATGAGCACCCCTCGGCGAGGCAAACCCGTCGAGATCCAGGCGCTCTGGTATAACGCCATCCAATTTTACTGCGAGATCGCGCTCAAACTGGGCAAAAGCGACGACGGCTGGACCGATCTGGCAAAAAAGGTCCGCGAAAGCTTCAACCAGCTTTTCTGGAACGCCCAAAACAACTTTCTCTACGATCTCATCGAAGGCAACAAGCGCGAAGGCTCCATCCGCCCGAACGCTCTGTTTGCCGTCAGCCTGCCTTATGAGATTCTGGATAACGACCGCTTCAAACCACTGATGGAAACGGCCTGGCGGACCCTGTACACGTCGCTCGGCCTGCGGACGCTCGCGCCCGCGGAACCGCATTTCCACGGCGTTATCAAGGGAAGCGAACGCGCCCGCATGGCGGCGATGCACAACGGGACCGTCATGCCCTACCTGATCGGCCCGTTCCTGACCGCGTTCTTCAAAACCTACGGCCGCGACCAGAAAACGCGCGGCGAAGCCATCAATTTCCTGCGACCCTTCGTCTCGCACCTGTCGGACGCAGGGCTCGGCACCGTCTCCGAAATGTTCGACGGCAACCCTCCTTTCAACCCCCGCGGCTGCGTGGCGGAGTCCCGCGGCGTCGCGGAACTGTTGCGCGTCATGAAAGAAGAGGGTTTAGAGTTTTAACCCGCTTTACCTTCCTTAATAAACATCCTTGAGAAATTAGGGCACCTCTGCAATACTAGGGCTGGAGCTACGCCCATGCACCTCAGCATAAAAACCAAAATCGCCCTGGCCTCGGTGTCCATCATCGTGCTGGTGAGCGCGTTTATCTGGAACCTGATGCAGACGCAGGAGGAGATCACGCGCCGCATGCAGGACATGATTTCCAATAACATGGCCGCCATGCGCTCGGCCCAGCTCATCAAGTATAACGTTGCGCTTTACGACAATCTCACTTTCCGCTATCTGACCACCAAAAACCCGCGCCTCCTGGAAGAAAAAGCCGCCGCGCGCGACACGGTCCTGCAGTGGATCATGCAGATGCAGAGCCTGAGCCAGACCGAGACGGAAAAAGACCTCCTCGTTCAGATTCGCCAGGAGATGTCGGAGTACGAAGGCGAGAACAAGGCGCTGATGAGCACCTACAAATCCAAACCGCCCGAGGTCGCGCCGGCCGGAAAAGGCATGATCGGCAAGCTCAAACAGGCGATCACGGGACCTTCCAAGGCGGACACCGCCAAGCAGGAGCTGAAGATCGAAAAGCGCGAGCAGAAGATCTCGACGATTTCCCGCGAAGGCCAGACGCGGTTGAACACCATTTTCTACCTCTGCGACAAACTCGTGGACATCGCTCGCGTGAAGCTGGAAGAGTCCGAAAAGAGCATGCAGGACACGCTGCTCGCGACACAGATGAGCGCGCTGACGTCGGGCGCGGCCGTGCTCCTGGCCGTGAGCGTGGTCGGGTTCATCCTATCCTTCAACATATCGAAGCCGCTGCAGAACCTCCTTCAGGGCGTGCGCAAAGTGACCTCGGGCCAGCTGAACGTCGAATTGCCGGTCGAAAGCGGCGACGAGATCGGCTATCTGACCCACGAATTCAACACGATGATCGCCAAGCTCAAGGAAAACCAGGAGCGGCTCGTCACCGAAACCATAACCGACTCGCTCACCGGTCTCTACAACCTGCGCTACTTCCAGAACCAGATCAAAAACGAGATCACGCGGTCGCACCGCTATAAACATACTTTTGTCCTGCTCATTCTGGACATCGACCACTTCAAGAAGTTCAACGACGCCAACGGCCACCCCCTGGGCAACGTCCTCCTGAAGCAGATGGCAAACATGCTGAAGGAAGCCCTCCGCCAGGACAGCCTGGTGGCCCGCTACGGCGGCGAGGAGTTTGTCATTATCCTTTCGGAAACGCCGCCCGAAGGCGGCAAAGCCGTGGCCGAGCGCCTGCGCAAGCAGATCGAACAGGCCGTTTTCCCCGGGCAGGATAAGATGCCCGAGGAGCGGATCACGGTCAGCATCGGCGGCGCGACATTCCCCAAAGACGCCTCCATGGCCGAACAGCTCATCGAAAAAGCCGACAAAGCCCTCTACGCCGCCAAAAACGCCGGACGCAACCGCGTCCAGTGGTCCTGATAAAGCGCTCCCCAATAAATAGTAGAATAAGAAAATATTACCGAGGGAGGATTGTTATGCCTTTTGTGAGAGTCACCATGATGCCGCGCGACCAGGAAGTGCGGAACGCGCTGTCCAAAGATATCACCGAGTCCGTCATGAAGCACTGCAAAGTCACGTCGGAACACGTTTGGATCGTTTTCGAAGAGCCGCCCCGTTCAAGCTGGTGCATCGGCGGCAAGATGATGTCGGACAAGTAATGATCATCGGAGTTCCGAAAGAGATTAAAGACGGCGAGTGCCGCGTGGGGTTGGCGCCCCAGAATGCGGCCGCGCTCGTTGCCGAAGGACATGGCGTCTGGGTCGAGAAGAATGCCGGCCTCTCCGCCGGTTTTTCCGACGCGGAATACCGCTCGGCCGGCGCTAAACGCGCCTCTGCCGCCGCTCTTTGGGCCAAAGCGGATTGCGTGGTCAAAGTTAAAGAACCCCTTCCCGCGGAATACAAATACTTCAAGCGCGGCAAAATCGTTTTTTCCTACCTGCACCTCGCCGCCAACTTAACGTTAACCCAGGCTTTACAAAAATCCGGCGTTTCCGCGATTGCCGCGGAAACCGTTCAGGATAAATCGGGCCGCTTTCCTATTTTGGAGCCGATGTCGGAGCTCGCGGGGCGGATGTCGATCATTATCGCCGCCTATTTTCAGGCGACGCGGCTGGGCGGATCGGGTATTTTGATGCCCGGGCTTCCCGGAGTGCTGCCGGCCAAAGTCATGGTGCTGGGCGGCGGAACCGTGGGCGAGAACGCGGCGCGGATCGCCTCCGGCATGGGCGCGCAGGTCACCATACTCGACACTCGCGCGGACCGCCTGCGCCAGCTGGACGAAATGCTGCCCGAAAACGTTTCCACCCTCGTCTCAAATCCCGCCAACATCGCTCAACAGGTCGCGACAGCCGACATCATCATCGGCGGGGTGCTGGTGGCAGGCGCCAAGACTCCGAAGCTGATCACTAAAAAGATGTTCAAGGGCGTCAAAAAGCGCGCGCTGTTCATCGACGTCTGTATCGATCAGGGCGGCGTGGCGGAAACCAGCCGCGTCACCTCCCATTCCGAACCGACCTACAAGGTCGGCAACGTTTTGCATTACTGCGTACCCAACATGCCGGGCGCTTACGGACACACCGCGACGCTCGCTTTCACTAACGCCATCGCGCCTTACGTTTCCAAACTCGGCAAGCTGGGGTTGGGTCCGATTCTAAGCGACGATCCCGGATTTTCCAGCGGCCTGCAGGTGCATGATGGTTCCATCACCTATAAACCCGTCGCCGAGTCCCTCAAACTTCCCTACATCGACCTCAAAAATCTCTTCTAACTTGCCCTCGATTTCGGTCCGCAAACTTAACAAGTCGTTCCAGGTGGCCCAGAAAGAGCCGGGGCTCGCCGGCGCGTGGCGTTCGCTCTTCAACAAGAAATATAAGACCGTCGAAGCGGTCAAAAACGTCACGTTCGAAATCGGGCGCGGCGAATTAGTGGGATTCCTGGGGCCGAACGGCGCGGGCAAGACGACCACGCTCAAAGTTTTATCGGGACTCCTCTATCCGACTTCGGGGGAAGTTTCGGTGATGGGTTACGTGCCCTGGGAAAGGAAGATGGAATTCCGCATGAAGTTTTCCATGGTGATGGGGCAGCGGACCCAGCTTTGGTGGGACCTGCCGGCGCGCGAAACCTTCGCGCTCAACCAGAAGATATACGAAATCCCCGAAGCTGAATTTAAAAATCGGCAGAATGAAATCGTCGAGCTGCTGGATCTGAAAGATTTGATCGACGTGCCCGTTAAAAAACTGTCGTTGGGCGAACGGATGAAGTCGGAAGTCGCCTGCGCCATCCTCCATCAGCCGGAAGTTTTGCTTTTAGACGAACCCACGCTCGGCCTCGACCTCGTCATGCAGAAGAAACTGCGCAAATTCATTCTGGATTACAACGCCCGGACGCAATCCACCATTTTGCTCACCAGCCACAACATGGACGACGTCGAAGAGCTTTGCAAGCGCGTGATGGTGATCGACGGCGGCCGTTTGCTTTATGATGGAGACCTTAAAAAGATCGTCGAAACCTATTCGCCGGATAAATTGATCCGATTTACGTCCACGAAGGCCCCGGATACCGCCGATCTGCGTAAATTGGGCCGGGTGATTTCGGAAGGCGCTGCGGATTACCAGGTTGAAGTGCCGCGGGCGAAAGTATCCGGAGTTGTTCAAAAACTGCTGGCGCAGTTTCCCGTGGTGGACTTGGCGATTGAAGAGCTGCCCATCGAGGAAATCATCCGGCGGGTCTTCGCCAAAACGCCCGCGCCCCGCGCGCCGCAAAATCCCGAAGAGCCGGAACTCCCCAAGGTGACGACGCCTGAGGAAACGCCGCGCCCCCGCCAGCCGTGATGGGAACAGCCCCTGCTTCATCCGCACGGCCCCATCAACCTTTTCTTCTAAAATACTTCTCGGTCTTTTCGCTGTCGCTCCAGCAGGTATTCTACTATCGCGCTTCCTTTATTATGGACCGGGCGCGCAGCATCACCATTCTGATCGCCTTTTACGCCTTCTGGACCGCCATTTACCGCGACCGCTCCGACCTCGCCGGCTACAATCTTCCGGAAATGATGACCTACATCCTCGGAATGAACATCCTCCGGGCTTTCATTTTCACCGATAAGACCTGGGACGTGATTCGAGAGATCAACACGGGAAAAATTTCGTCCTATCTGACGCGGCCGATTTCTTATATCGGTTACTGCGTCAGCCGCGATCTTGCCGATAAAATCGTTTACCTGCTTTCGGCAATCGTCGAAGTCATGATCGCCATTTGGATTCTAAAACTTCCGCTGGTTTTTCCAGATGCGGCTACCTATTGGCTGCGATTCCTCCCCGCCGTCGCGCTCGCGATGTTACTGTTCTTCCTGATGAGCTACGCGGTGAGCGCCTTTGCTTTCTGGACCGCGGAGTCGGCGGGACCGCGCTTCTGCTTCGAGCTTCTGCTGGAATTTGCCTCGGGCGCGTTCTTTCCGCTCAACATTCTGCCCGATATCGTGCGCAAGGCCTTCGAGGTTCTGCCCTTCGCCCCGCTCCTCTTTTTCCCGCTCAATGTTTATCTCGGCAAGGTGGATCACGCGCAATGGGTGCAGGGCATCACGGTGCAGATCGTCTGGATCGCGATTTTTGCCGTCGCGGTGCGGACGATTTGGGAACGCGGCGTGAAGGTTTACAGCGCTGACGGCGGATGACGGGCAAAAAATGAGGCAGAAAAGCAGGACAATGAGATGAAAACCGCGCGAAAATACGTCGATGTCTGGCTCAAGCTGGCCCAGCTGTCCTTTTTGATGCAGCTCGCCAACCGCTGGAGCTCCATCGGCTGGCTGGGCGGAAAAGTGGTGCGCCTCGGCTTCTTCATGCTCTTTCTGGGAGCCATCTTTCAAAAAGTTCCGAGCGTCGCGGGCTATTCCATCAAGGAAGTCGCGCTTTTCTTTGTGACCTTTAATATTGTCGATATCGTGGCGCAGTTTTTCCTGCGAGGCATCTACATGGTGGGGCGCGACGTGCGGGAAGGCGACATGGACTTCTACCTGATCCAGCCCGTCAACGAATTGTTCCGCATCTCATCCAATCTGGTGGATTTTCTGGATTTTCTGACGCTGATCCCCATCGTCGTGCTGGCCTGGTGGATTCTGCCGGACCTCCTGGCGCCCTATTCCATGAGCGAGCGTATTTTCCGCCTCGGAGTTTACGCTTTGCTCTGCGCCAACGGCGTCGTTATTGCCTTCGCGGTACACGTGATCATCGCTTCTCTCACGGTGCGAACGCAGCAGATGGAAAATACGATCTGGCTTTACCGGGACCTGGTGAGTTTGGGCCGCTTCCCCATCGACATTTACAACCGTTCCATCCGCATGATCCTGACGTTCGGACTGCCGCTGGCGGTCATGATTTCGTTTCCGACCAAGGCGCTGCTGGGAATTTTATCGTGGGAAAGTTTTGCGTTCGCGCTGGCGCTGGCCGCGGCGAGTTTTTTTCTGGCGCTCAAAGTCTGGCGCAATTCGCTGAAACATTACTGCTCGGTTTCGAGCTAGTTACTGCGGAGTTCGAACCAGTGGATGTTCTGACGGCCGTGGGGATGGCCTTCCGCCGCATAGACGAGATTGCCGCGGACTTCGTACCAGGGAACGCTGACGTCGGCGCGCTGCGGGTGGTTTTCGGTGGGAAACAGTTTTCCGTCTTTGAGGGCGTACCAGGCATTTTCGTCAGCTCCGTCCGGATGGTCGGGCGTCGTAAACATCAGGCCGTCGCGAATCTCAAACGTGGCGTTGGGCTGCGGCCCTTTGGGGTGAAACGGAGCGTTATATAGTTTGGACATGCGGTAATTTTATCAAATCGATGAAAGGCATCCTAGGTTTTCTCTTCTTCCTCTCCGGCATCGCCGGCCTCGTCTATGAGGTTTCCTGGTCGCGCTACCTTTCCCTGACCCTCGGCAGCACCACGCAGGCCCACACGGTTGTGCTGGCGGCTTTTCTCGCGGGATTGGCGCTCGGCAACTATGCGTTCGGCAAATGGAGCGCGCGGTTTAAGAATCCCGTGCTCGCCTACGCGGGGCTGGAACTCGGCATCGCGATCCTCTGTGCCTGTTACCCGCTTGCCCACCGCTGGACGCAGGCGCTCTATTTCGCGTCCGGTTTCGAACTTCTCTCATCTTTCCCGTTCCGCGCCGCGATTTCCGCCGCCCTGCTCATGATTCCGACTTTCCTGATGGGCGGAACGTTTCCCGTGCTGATCCGCGCCTTCGCGGGCGACTTCCAGGAAACGCAGAAGATGACGGGCCTGCTCTACGCGGTCAACTCGCTGGGCGCCGTGATCGGCTCCGCGGCGAGCTCGCTTTGGCTGATTCAAAACCTGGGATTGGACCTGACGATGCTGTCGGGCGCGGCTATCAGCGGGCTTTCGGGGCTGGGCGCACTGCTTCTGGCGCCACGCGCAGAATCCGCGCCCGAAGAATCGTTATCCACGAAAAACCTGAACGCGGGCCCCGACGCAAGGTCAGGCGAACCGTTTGGAACCGTCCTTCAATTCCGCTGGATGGCCGCGGCCGCGTTCCTCTCGGGATTCACGGCGCTCGTGCTGGAAATCGTCTGGTTTCGATTCTTCGCTCTCATCCTGGGCTCGACGCTCTATTCGTTCTCCCTTATGCTCTCCGCGTTCATCCTGGGAATCACGCTCGGGAGCTTCTTCGCTTCGCGGCCGCTCGCCCGCAACCCCACGGCCGGCGGCATCCTGCGCTCTTTCGGTTTCTGCCAGCTGTCTTTCGGCCTGGCGATGGTCCTCTCGTTCCCGCTGTACCCGCGCCTCCCCTACTATTTCATCCACATGGCCTCGAGCCTGAAGCATTCCGAGGACAATTTTTGGATCTATCAAACATTCACGTTCGGATTTTGTTTTATCCTGATGCTCCTTCCCACTTTTTTTTCCGGCGCGGCGCTTCCCATGGCAAGCCAATGGATTTCTTCCTATAAACGGCGCGCAAGCGAGGGCGTGGGCATCGCTTTTTCGTCCAACCTGGCGGGGACTTTGGCCGGATCGATGGCCGCGGGACTTGTCTTCCTGCCGCTGTTCGGGATTGAAGGCGCTTTGAAAGTCTCGGCGTTGCTGGCCATCGCCTGCGGAGCCATTTCTTTCCGGCTTGCGCGCGATCCGCGAGGGCAGGCCTCTCAAAAATGGGCGATGGTTCCCGGAATCGCCCTGGCGGCTGCCATCGGGCTGATGGTTTTTGGCAAAAACGACTGGAAGGAATCGCTCGTCCTGATGAACCCATACTTTTCCTGGCGGAACGCGCCGCCGCCCAGCTACGCGGACTTCAAACGCGGGCTGGACGGATCGAAGATTCTCTTTTATAAGGACGGCGCGGAATCAACGGTGGCCGTGGTGGAACATGGAGGAAGAGAACGCGTGCTTAAGATCAACGGGAAAACCGACGCGTCCGCTTACGGCGATCTGGGAACGGAGCTGATGCTGGGCCACCTGCCCATGCTGCTGCGGCCCGAGCGATCGGCGCCGACGAGCGCGCTCTGCATCGGTTACGGCAGCGGCATCAGCGCGGGCGCGGCGCTCCGCCACCCGAACACGCAGCTGGACCTGGTCGAGATATCGCCCGAGGTCATGGAAGCGGCCCCGTTTTTCGGGAACTTTAACCATCAGGCCGAGCGGGACCCCAACGCGGCCGTGGCCGTGGACGACGCGAAATCGTTCCTGGCCCGTAACCGGAAAATCTATAACGTCATTTTGAGCGAACCCTCCAACCCGCGCATGCCGGGCGTGGCGAACCTCTTCACGCGAGAATTTTTTGAGCTCTGCAGCCGGCGGCTCGAGGACGACGGGTTGATGGTCCAGTGGTTTCACCTCTATTCCATGACGGACGAAACCGTGCAGATGATCCTGCGCACGTTCCAGACCGTATTCCCCCACGTTTCGGTCTGGAACTCCCAGGCCTATGACATGATGGTGGTCGGATCGAAGAAACCTCTCGCCGTTAACTTCGAGATTTTGCGGGAGCGCATGTCGGTCCCCGCGGTGCGGGACGACCTGGCGCGCATTGGAATTACAGTCCCCGTCTCGCTGCTTGTCCACGAGCTTGTTTCTGGCCCCGGCATCGAGCAGATCGCGGGCCTCGGCCGCCTGCACACGGATTTTTACCCGCAACTCGAATTCGGCGCGGCAAAAAGCCAGTACATGGGCAGCCTGTCGACGTTTCTGTTCCGGTACGACCAGAGGAAAGCGCGCGAGCCCGACCTCCTGCTGGCGCGCTATCTGCAAGGAAGGAGCTTAACAAGAGAAGAGCTGAAAGGCCTGCTGAACTTATGGTTTGCGGATTGGCACCATACTCCGGCGAACGCGGCTTTGGTGATGGGCCTTCTGGAGGAAATCCGGCGGCGGCCCGAAACGGGGCTGCGCGAGGATCCGATCTACAAAAATTTATTGGACAGGCTGGCGAGCCAGCGCGGAAAAATCGCGCCGACCGGCTTTTTGTTCCGGCGCGGCGCCGCGCCTATTTGACGCCGACGTAGGGCGTTTCCTTTTTGGGAGCGTCCAGGGCCGTCTCGTAAATAAGGTTCCGCCTCTCGTTTTCAACGTCCTCGTAAAGCTGCTTCATCATCTCGGTCACAAGCTCGAATTCCTGACGGTTCTCCAACTTTCGTTTCCGCGAATCGTACGTTAAAAAATTCACGATGCGGCGTTCCTGCTCCGGTTTCAGGACGAGACCTTTCCGGTCCATCTTGACGTGCATCCGGTGGATGTAACGCTTCCAGTCCGATTCCTTGACGAGCGGAGCGTTGAGCGCCCGGGCGGGCGAATGGCAGGAGGAACAGGCGGCGAGAAACAATTTGTAATCCTGCTGAACCGCCGGCGGATAATCCGAAACGTCCAAAAGCGCGGGGCCGAGATCGGATGGGAAGCGGGCATAAACCCACTCTTCCGGCTGGATGGAAGCGGCGGATTCCTTCGGTGCGTCGTTCCGGCAGCCCGCGAGGAACGCCGCCGCGGCGGCGATTATGAATATCCGGCGCATCATTCGCCGTGAGCCCCAGAGGCCGGCGCAGGGCCCGGCTCGGAAGGCTGCCCCTCCATCACCCCGGACATTTCGCCGCGGATCTCGTCGTGGCGGATCTTCCCGCCCAGGTTCGCCGTCCGCCCCATCAGAGCCATCGCGGCGAGCGCGGCCAGAAGCGTCACGAGGACCATAGCCCGGGGAACGGACGATTTCCTGACCTGAAACACAAGTCCGGCCAGGCCCAGGACTGCCGCCAGAACGGTCGCGCCGGCTGCGGGCTCCGCCGCTTCTTCATGCTCTTCAATGAGCGCTTCGCTGACTCCGGCCGAGTGTTCAACGACTTCCTCCGCGGGTTCGCCGCTCCGGAACGTAACGGCGCAGAACAGCCCCGCGGCGATCAGCAAAGAGAACCCGAAGGCGCGGAGTTCGCCGGAGCCCCGCCATTCGCCCCAGGCCAAAGCCGCAGCGGCAACCGGAAGCAGGATCAAAGGCCAGTGGTTCACAATCAGGTGCAGGTGGGCGGCGTTTTGTATCATACGTTTCTCCTGTTTTTTTCGATGATCGCGAAACTTTCGCGCGCGATTTCAAGCTCTTCGTTGGTCGGGACGACCATCACGGTGACGGCCGAGTCCGCCGATGAAATAACGGATTCATTGGCGCGGTTCTTGCGCCAGTCGATTTTAATTCCCAGATAACCGAACTTTTCGCAGATTTTCCGGCGGATGAAATAAGCTTTTTCGCCGATCCCGCCGGTGAACAGCAGGATATCGAGCCCGCCCATCACCGCGCTGTAAGAACCGATGAACCTCTGGACGCGGTACACGAACATGTCGAACGCCAGCTCGGACTTGGCGTCTCCCGAAAGCTGGTCCTCCCGCAGTTCGCGGATGTCGGCGCTCTCGGCGATGCCTTTGAGCCCGCCCTTCTTCTGAATCATCTCCTCAACTTGTTCGACCGTATAACCTTTTTTGAGCAGAAAGAGGATGATTTCAGGGTCAAACGATCCGGCGCGGGTTCCCATCATCAGGCCCTCGAGCGGCGTAAACCCCATTGAGATCTCCACGCTCTTTCCGTCTTGAATGGCGCAGACGCTCGCGCCCGAGCCCAGGTGGCAGGACAAAATTTTGAAATCGCGGATGTTTTCCTTCAGCAGACGCATCGCCTCGCGCGAAACGTACTTGTGCGAGATGCCGTGAAATCCGTATTTGCGGATCCCGTATTTTTGATAGAGCTCGTACGGAAGGCCGTAGAGGTAGGCGCGCGGCGGCAGGGTCTGGTGGAAGGCGGTGTCGAAGACGCAGACGTTCGGGATGCCTGGAAAATGTTTGAGCGAGGCCTCGATGCATTTGAGGTTCGCGGGGTTGTGGAGCGGAGCCAGGTCGCAGAGCGCTCGGACGTCGGCCAGGACCGATTCGGTAGCCAGAGCCGCTTCCTTATGCTTCTCCCCGCCGTGTACCACGCGGTGGCCGACGGCCTGGATCGCGCCGGCGCCGCGGGCGTTCAACTCCTCCAGGATCGCCGCGATGGCTTCGCCGTGGTCTTTGAGCGCGGCGTCGCTTCTCGACTCGCGGTCCCCCTCGGTCACAGACAGGAACGAGCGCGAAGAACCGATCCCGTCGGCGATGCCCCGCAGACGCCGGGACTCGCCTGGCATGTCGATCACCTGAAATTTGATCGAGCTGGATCCGGAATTGAAAACCAGAATGTTCATCTCAGCCCAACTCTATCAAAACGGGGAGGTTTTGATCAATGACTTTGATCAGTATTATGGGATGGACGGGAATCAGGCCTGGCGGGCGATGATGGAGGCGGCGCGGTGAACGCGGTCCAGGTCGTCGGCGCTGAGCACGGGCAGCGCGTTCAACGCCCGGTCGATCATTATAATGGCGGCCCGGCGCAGGAGCGCGCTGGCGGGCAGGTTTTCGAATCCGGAAAGGTCTCCCATGAGCGACCTGGGAATGACGAGACGATAAGAGCTGAAGCGCTCTCGGCTTCCCACCCATTGCGTTAAGGCGGCATCCAGAGCTTCGTATTTCAAGCCGGGGACAGTTTCATTGCCGCGATCGAACAAATCGCTTTCGACAAACTCGATTTCTAAATCCAATTTTTTCGCCGCGCCGATGATTTTGCTCTTTTGGGCGCCGGACAGCTGATCTTGGCCGGCAAAAAATACGATGCCGGACCGCCCGCCGCCCGAAGTCTGGTGTTCGGCGAGGATGCGGGCCCCGTCGGCCGCGGGATCTTTCGCGGAAGGATCGATGACGGCGCCGGTGAACATACGTTCGGCAATATCCGCGGCCTGCGATAGTGATTCGCGGAGCGTTCCCCCGACAAAGCCGCTGTAAATCATCTCGGTCGCAGCCCGCTGCGCCTGAGCCCGGCTCAGCCGGCCGCCCGGACGGGCCTTGAGCGCCCGGCCCAGTTCCGCTTCCAGCCGTTCCGCGTTCAGCCGGCCGAACGCTTCCAAAATGGGATTGCGCCGGACCGCCAGGCCGCCTATATTTTCCACGTCCAGAGGCATCGGGACTTCCGAAAGCATTCGATCGATTTCGCGCGCCAGCTCCATCCCGGACGCTTCAGGTGCGGGTTGTCTGGAGTACCGATCCATTTCCTTCGCGACTCGCTCCGCCACAGCTCGCTCCACGTTCCGCCCGGCGGCGGGCTGATCGGCGCCGGCAGGCCTCCTGAACTGGATCGCGTCAAAAATGACGTGCGGCAGGGCCGCGGCCGCCGCGAGAATGAACTGCGGATCGCTCCACGAATCCAGGGGAACCATCGGCAGGAATAAATAGGGAACGAAAGCCGCGGCCTGGGTCAGCATCAGACGCAAAGAGGGCGGTGCCGCGCCTTCGCGCCGCGCGACAAATCGTTCGATCAGGAAATGCGCTCCGGCGAAGGCCGCGAGGAGCGCCGAGAATGCGGGCATCGACAACAGCGCGCCGGCCGCGACCAAAGCGGGAATTTCGATCAGCAGGCCGCCCCAGCCCCAGGCCCTTTCACTTTTTCCCCTGTCCAGGAAGCGCGCCATCCAGTAGGACAGGGAGTTGGCCGCCGAGACCCAATTTCCGGAGGCGGGCGCCGCGCGCAAATCCTTCCTCATTTCGAACTTGTTGACGTACTGAAATCCCATGGATTGAAAGAGGCTGCCGCCCTGTAAATCCTTCACGCGGATTTCGGCGAAGTCGCGTTCAATGAGCCACGGTTCCAGCTGTTCCAGATACCAGTCCACGAAGTTATGCCCCGACTGCTTCAACTGGGGCGCCATGTAGCCCGGCAGCAGCCAGACGGTTCCCGGTTTCTTTGGATCGACTTCCAGGCCGAGCGAGAACAGCTGCCGGTCCTCCAATTTATTCAGTCCGGCATAAAAAGCCTCGAGTGACTCATTGGGATCGCGGGTAAACGTCAATAAGAAGAGGCGGTCCGAAAAATGGCGCGCGATGATCCAGGTGCCCGTCTGCGGCATCGGAACGAGGTTCCGCGCTTCCGCGTCGGAGCTGAGCAGCAGGCTGCGCGGCGGAGCGGGTACTTCGGATTTTTCCGGCTGCCAGTCGATGCGGGCGCCGCGGCTGTCGAGCTCATCCAAAGCCTGGGTCACCTGGCGGTTGTTTGCCGCCCGCAGGAACTCGCGACCGGCGGCCTCCCCAAAAACATCGATCGCGGAGTCAACGATCATCCGCCCTGTTTCCGTCATATCAAACCCGATTTTGCGTCCACTCATCATCAGGGCCCCGACCACTCTTGCCGGGGTCGCCGGCCGGTCCATCGGATAATTCACGTCGACCAGCATCCCTCCCTTGATGTTGTCGAGATTAGGGTCTTCCGGGAAGAATTCACCCTCCCAAATCTTCCAGGCGGTCAGGTAGGTGCTGAGGAGACGCTTCATAATGCTCTTGACGGCGGCGGTATTGTTCGCAGCGCTCGCAGCGTTAAACTCATCCTGCAGGGTCGGCCCCGGAACATAGCTTTCCGCGACGATCCAAAACGCGCCATCGAAGAGCCACGTTCCCGCGATGTGAGGGTAAAGCGTCGGGTTGAACTGTTCCAGCCGGCGGGCCGCGTCCGTGAACCTCGCCACATATTCGCCCGTAAAGGCGACGTGGCTTTCCCGCATTGTGTAGAACATCCCTCTGCTGACTTTGAAGACGACGGGAATATCCCTCAACACCCTGCCGTCGGTTGTGGTGACGCTCTCTAATAGGAAAACGCGATTGAAAAAGCCCTGACTCAGGATCTTGACGGACACCTTGGATATCTCGTCCGCGTTCAGTTCGCCCAGGGCATCTCCATGGATCTCCCGCAAAGCGCCGATGAGTAATTCCGGATTCGATCGCAGAGCCAGGCTCAGGTTCTCGAAGGCATTTCTGTACGTGAATCCAGGCGCGCCGTCCGCTGAAATCACTTCGATGTCTCGGAGCGGACTCAATGGGAGCATCCGGGGGATGTCGAAGAAATGATAGCGGAGCCACAACGCGCCGCGGTTATCGGGCGAACCGAAGCGCTGCGCCCGGGCCAGTACATCCTTGAAGCCGTCCGGACCGAGATCGCGCCGGAGAGTCACCAGGCGCTGTCCGTTTTCTCTGATCCAGTTTTCGCCCAGAATTTCGCGCATCTCGTCCGGGATCAACTCCTCCGGCTCGGGGAGCAGCGACTTTACCATCAGCCTGCTCCCCAGCGGCTTGAATCCGGTTTCTAAAAGCGTCTTTTCGCCCAGGAACCGCTCGACCATGACCTGATCGAATCCCCGCTCCGCGAGCCAGGGGAAAAGCGCGTTCTGGAACCACTCGGCGCTCGAATACCGGCCTTCGCCGAACAGCTTCCGGAGCAATGGCGCCGGCCCGCCGTGGCCAAGCAGGACCGTGCCGGGCTCGGACGGGTTCATGGAAAGCCGGACATCGAACAAGAACCTCTCGGCATGTTGGTTTTCGCGTTCGCGGAACTGCTTTTGTGATTCGTTGCCCTGCCGAAGGTATGCCGAGATTCTTACCTGCGAGCCGTCGCGCTTATCATAATGGACCATGATCCAGACCTGATGCGACGGCGGCAGGGGAACGAGGCGGACCACGTCTTCTTCGGATTTGAAGATGAGCGAACGCTGCGGAGCCGCCGCATCGGGCCGCGATCCGTCTTCCCATAACACGTGAGCGCCCGCCGGAGCCGTCGGGGCAGCGCCGGTCTCGGGCGGCGAGGCTCTGTTGAAAATGGATTTCCAATCGTAAACCAGATGAGTGCCTGCGGCGGCAATTATGGAGAGGAAGGATACGAGTCCGGATTCAAAGAAATGATTTTGGAGAGCGAGACCGAGATATGGGATGAATACGAATGTTTGCAGAATCATCTGCCGAACCGTGGGCGGCGCCCGGCTTTCACGGTGCGCGGTGCTAAACTCAAGCGCGATATGGATCGCTGTATATGCGGCCAGAAATCCCGCCATCACCGGCAATGACCAAACCATTCCAAGTATCAATAACACAGGTACTTCTACCGCGAGGCCTCCGATGCCAACGATACGCGCGGCCCGTTCACCCAGGCCTAACACCTTTCCAATGTGATAGAAGATGGAATCTGGCTGTGCTGCTGCCTTATGCGAATCTTCGGGAAATTCCCGGTCATGGTCTGCCAGCGCCTGCGTGATTGCCGGGTTTTGCGCCGCGAGCAGGAATTCCCTTCCGTTTTTATCGCCCATCAGCCGCAGAGACGTTTCAACGATGGCCCGGTCAATTTCTTCCACCGTCAGCCATCCCTTTTCAAGGTCGTTGTGGAGGCTCCGGGTGACTTTAAAGGGAGTCGTGTGTTCGTCGAAATCGTTGATATCGATCAGTTTTGAACCGATGACGTTCTGATAATAGGGGTCGCGCGCGAAAAATCCCGGAGTGGAATAGGGTTCGCCTTTCACGTCCTTCCACGCCTTCCAGGCGGACAGATAAACCTCGATTCGTTTCAAGGACAACGCCTTCAGCCTTGCGCGGGCCTCTTCGCGGGTGATTGTATTCGTCCGCGCGCTGAGAAGGATGCTTTGCTTTTCCCGCTCCAGATCCTGGCCTTCTTCCAAGCCCTCGGTGATAACCCAATAAGCGCCGCGGAACATCCAGGCGCCGCCCACCGGCGGGTACAGCGGGTTATCCAAAGACGCCAGCTGCCTTTCCGCCTCAATAAACTTTTCGACGTAGGGCCTGTCAAAATAAATGATTTCGCCGTCTTCGGGCAGCGGGAACATGGTGGAATGGGTGATTTTCAGGACGACCGGCAGGTTGGGATGATCCAGGCCGTCTTTGGTTTTAAGTCCGGTCAGCAAAAACACGTTGTTAAACGTTCCGAACCCGAGGGGCTGGAGATCGAACCCGGCGATATCCCCGGGCCCGTACTCAAACGGCGCGTTTTTATATATCTGATGGATCGAGTCAATGACCAATTCGGGATGCGCCAAAACCGCGCTTTTCAACCGGCCGAACGAATCGTCGTATATTCTCTCCGGGAATTTTCCGGTCAGGCGGACGGGGAAATCATGTCTCGGCTCCGTTGAGAGCATTCCAGGGATCTCAAGAAAGTGGCGGCGCATCCAGCTGATGCCCAGATTCTGGACCCACGGAGCGCGCAGGTCGATTTCGACCAGCTCCCTGAAGCGCTCTTCCCCTAAAGCGTTGTAAGTGTCGATGAGTTTCTGCCGGTTGGACTCGACCCAGTATTCCCCCAACTCTTCCGTTAGTGCCGGCAAAAACTCCTGCAGGCGGGATTCAACGGATGGCGCTAAAATTTCATCGATCTGCCGCCTGAGCCCATCCCGTTGCGACGCCAATATCTGAAAATCCCCGAATTCACGGAGGTCGAGGATGGCTTGAACTTGACCGGGCGTGGCCCGCGACAGGAGCGGGGCTGGAAAGAACGTCGCTGGCCGTGTTCGTTTCATGGTCAATAAACCGAGATCCACGAGGATCGTGAACGGCGTAAATGCCAGGTGGCCGCTGAGGGCCGGCATGGCGGATGCCCAGATATCGTCGGCCCGCCTGGCTTTGAATCCTCCTCTTGCGATAATGGTCTCGGTATTGACGTAGATGTGAGCCAGAATCTGGCCCATTGAAAGCGCGTTTACCGCGTTCCTATTCCGGTAGGCCACGAGTTCACCGATCCGATCGGCCAACTTTTCGCGCGCAGACTTCTGCGTGGACAGGATTTTTTCGCTCCAGGGCAGGGGATAACTCGTCTGGATATCCCTTTCGGACGCGTTGGGCCGCCGGATGTGGGCCAGCTCGTGGCGCGCCCAGGCCGACCTTTGAACTTCGCTCCAGCCGAGCAGGGTCGGCAAAACGGACGCGTCCAGATACAGGCTGCGGCGGCTTCTGCCCGGGTGCGTGACCAAATCATCGGGGCTGCCAACACTCCGATGCCTGCCCAACTCTCCGATCCGCTTCAGTAAACCGTCGAAAACGTGGATCGTTATCCCGTTCCTGCGCAATTCTCCGTCAGGGTCCAGGGCTTTGTACTCTTCCCCATCCGGATCCAGGAGACGCCGGGCCTCCGCCTTTTGCGGATCGCGGAAGTATTCTGCGATGGCTTGGTTGACCCAATAATGCTGCCGACGCGTCAGTGACTTGCCCGAGAGCCGCATCGCGGGTCCGGGAGACGGCAAGGCGATGGCAGGGTCGAGGTCCGCGAACCAGTACTTCCCCGGTTCGGACGACGCATCGTCAGGGCGGAATCCCGACTCACGGAATGAATCCATGTTCTCCGGCAGCGGGGCCACGCCCACCTGGGCGAATCCGCGGCCGGCGAGCCAGGGTTTCAGGCGGGTTGCGATCCATTCCCGGGTCGAGTACTCCGGCATGATCGCTTTCAGATTCTTCGGTTGAGCGCTCCGCCTTAGTATGACGCGCGATGAATCCTGCTCGTCAATTTTCAGGGAAACATCGAACAGTTTGGAGCGATGGTAATCTCCCGAATTGATCCTTGCCCGGAAATTTTGATCGGTCTCCCCTTTGGCGCGCTCGCAAAGCCAGACCTTCAATCCGGACGGATACTCTTGATCGTTGAGGACCACGATCCAGGTGTCGGATTCCGGCAGCGGCATCAGGCCCAGGATGTCCGACTCCGATTGAATGGCGAGCGGCCCGGTTCGGAATGAAAACTCCCCCGATTCCGAGACCCACATCATTTTCGCCCGGTCTGCAGCCGGCACGAACGTCGCCGCGTTCCTAAAAATCGCGTCAATCTGCTCGCGCACTTCATGAACGCGGTTCTTATCGATGCCCACGCCTCCCAACTCGCGCAGATCAAGGATTTCCTGAATTTGTCCGGCGGAAGCGCCGGCAAGGCGCGGATCAAGGGTAAAACGTGCGGGGTTCCAGTTGGCCCGAACCAGTAAACCCATATCCGCCAATCCGGCCAGCTGGCCCAGAGGGATGACCGCTTCGATCCGAGATTTCCTGAGCCACTCACCGTTTTTCGGATCAATCAGGCCGATCCGATCCCGGTAGGAATAAAGGCGCTCCAAAAGCTCGCCATTCGAAAGCCGTTCCTGATGGAACCTGTTGCGGTGCGGGATCAAGGTCCGCGGCCTCGGCGCGGTGATACCTCCCGGCAGGGGCGAACGGTCCTGCACGGCCTCCTCGTCATCATTGGGATTTTGAATATGGTCGAGCTCGTGCAGGGACCAAGCGGTCCGCCATGACTCGGGCTCAACCAGCAGCGCGTTCAAAACTCCCGCGTCCACGTAAATATTGCGCAGAGACCGACCCGGATGCGCCAAAAGATCGGTCGGGGCGTCCACGCCGCGCGCCTCCGCGAGCGTCCGGATATTGTGGATCAAACCCTGCAGGGCATAGATGCGGACGCCTTCCGCCGCCAGCGCGCCGGTGGGATCCAGAGCGCGGTAGTCCTGGGTTCTTGGGATCAGCATGCGCCGCTCACTTGCCGTCACCGGACGGTTGAAAAATCCTGCGACCGCTTCGTTGACCACGACGTGCTGCGCGGCCGTCAATCCCTGTCCCGACAGGCGCATCGCAGGCCCGGCGGCCGCGGCAGGGCTGAAAACGGCTTTGGGGAAACGCCGGGTGATCAGTGGCAGGTCAAATTTCGCGTGGACGAAGACCGCGGTGAGAGCGGGAAGGAAATACTGACTTAAAATGGAGTCGGAAAAAATTCCTGCGATGGAAATCAGCAGATACGGAAGGAACGCGATGATTTGGGCGGCCGTCTGGCGTAAAGTCGGGGGGCCGCGGTTCTGGCGGCCGGCAGAAATTTTTTCCAGGAGGATGTGGGCGCCCGCGAAGACTCCCAGGAAGGCTGCCATGCCGAAGAACGGCAACACCAGTCCGGCCGCGATCAGCGCCGGGATTTCCACGGCCAGCCCCGCGAGGCCGACCGCTCTCGCTTTGGACGGGCTCAAGCGCGCCAGATCGGCGATCCAGTAGGCGAGAGAGTTAACGGGCTCAATGCCGCCGTCATTTTCGGCCTCGGATTCCTCATACTCTTCCAGCGCGCTCAAAATTTTGAGATTGTGCGAGCTGTACAGAAACTGGCGGCCGCTGTCTCCGCCCATGATATCCTGGGCCAGCCGGACAAATATTGAATACAGTGGAGACGAATCCGCCAGAACATCCTCCGGTATCATCTGTTCGACGATTTCGGCCGGTGTCATGGACTCCTGCAGCGAGTTCAGGTCAACAATCATTCTTCCGATGATATTAAGAGAATTGGGATCGCCGATAAATTTGCTTTCGATCCAATGCGGGGCCCCGGAACGTTCGTTCCACGTTTTCCAGGCTCGAAGATACACGTCGAACTGCCTGGCAAGGAGATCGATGATCCTTCTTTCCTTTTCGGCATCGCCGAGATCGGGATCCATCCGGACTCCTGCTATCTCGTTCCAAAGCGTGGGACCCGGGACAAACTCTTCGCTCACAATCCAAAACTCATGCAGATAGTCAAAAATCCACTGCCCCCCGATCCTGGGATACAGCGGAGGATCCTGAGCGGCAAGCTCCCGCGCGGCCTGAACGATCTGCTGCATTCCCTGATGGGTCAGATCATAGGTCGATTCCTTGCTGACCTTCATGACGATCGGATATTGGGAAACCACCCTGCCATTGGACAAAACGATTTCAGTCAGCAGGAAAACCGCGTTGCTGGTGCCGTCGCCGATTTTTTTGACCCCTACCTTAACGATGTCATCCGTCCTGAAATCGACCGCTTGAACCCTGTAAATTGCCTTGATGGATTCGGTCAATATATCGGGATAGGACCGGATCGCGGATCTTAAGTCGTCAAATTCGGATCCGCTGTTTTCCAGGCCGCCTTCAAAAACGGCTTCAATGTCCTTTTCCTCCTTCATGGGGCGGATATTGGGAATGTCCAGAAAATACTCTCTCAGCCAGTCCCGGCTTTTATTCCTGATCCAAGGATCGTTCCTCTGACGCTCAAAAATTCCATTGAATTGCTCCGCGCCCATCTGGCTGTACTGCGTTACCAGATTGGTCCAATTGTGCGTAAACCAATCCTTCCCCAAAAGCCGCTGAATGCGGGGCAAATTCGCGATGAACTCGGCAGGCTCCGCGGGGTCTTTCCAATTTAGAAATATCAAATCCAGCATCAAATGAATCGGACTGACGTTAGCTGCATATTTCTTAACCTCCAAATAATCCGAAGGCAGGAGTTCCAGATAGTCGTCAGCGTCCAGGCACACCAATTCCAGCGCATCCACATTTTCCCGGATGAAGGATTCGTCGATCGCGGATCCCAGGAATTTTTGCACCCTGCGGACGGAAACGTCTTTTTGATTCTGTGCGCGAAGCGCGGCCTGCACTTTTCCAACAGAGCGCTCATCCCCCGAGGATTGAAGCGCAAGGCGGTGAGCCTCCGCCGCGCCGATCCGGTTCCTGGACCGGTGTTTTACCATCATCTCTTCAATCTCATGCTTGATAACAAGATCAAGTATCGCGTCATCCAGATCAAAAACCCTTGATTGGAGGAGCAGCAAGTAATTATAAGCGCCGAACGATATAGGACGATGCTGGGCGAGAATATGGTTGTCCGGATCCGCGAAAAACCTCCTTCTGTTGGACAAGAGAATGTTGAATGTCAGAGCGGGATAACCCTGCTGGCTGATCAGAACCGTCATCGAATAATTTCCCTTGCCGGATACTCGCGCCTGAGCCCCTCTCCTCGACTCTACTTTTGACCCATTGCGCTGGTATTGCCTGACAATGCTGTCCTCAACTCTTTTTTGAAGATCGCTGTTAAATTCAACAGTGGACTTTTCAGACCACGTATAGAGCATATCCATATATTCTTCTTCGCTTATCGGACGATCCTCAAAAGTTAAGTTATCGATAAAAGTCTGATATCCTCCACTCCCGGCTTCTCTTGATTTCGCAAGGGCCGAGAGAATAACCTGCCTCAGGGGTTCTGCTAAATCGGCCGTAAACCTGGAAACAAGCCGGTCGCTTGAGGACACCAGCTGTTTGGCCACGATTTGAGCCATATCACCTACGTGCCACGCCCCGCTCCGGGACCGGCTCAGCATCGGGTGGTCAAGGATCGCGGGCGTCCGCATCACCAGGTCGGCGAACTCGGATTGGGTCGCGTCTTCAAAGGCCGGGTCCTTCGCGAATTCCGCGTACAGCTGGACAATGTTGGCCGACTCCGTCCTACCGTTCAATATCCGCAGGATGGCGTCCTTCCTCCGCTCTTCGAGCGTCCAGGGCGCGGGTGCCCGAGTCAGAGAACGCGCCGAACGCCGCCTTAACTTGGCGTTCAGGACTTTTCGCATCGTCCCTCCGCCGAATTTCGTGAACCCCAGGGATTTGAAAAGCTTATCGCTGGATTCCTGCAGGCCGACTTTTACTTCCACGAACCCGCGCTCGGTCAGCCAGGGCAGGAGCGTGTCGCGTATCCAGGCCTCGCTGGAATAGCCGCCGGGGCCGAACAATTCGCGGAGCGCCGGATACGCCTTGCCCGGACTCAGCCAGACCGTGTCGGAAAACGACGGATCGATGGTGAGGTACAGGTCGAAAAGTTTCCGTTCCTCGGAATCGCGCATGTGCCGTCCCCAAAACTGGTCCTCGGTCTCACCCGGATCGCGCCGGTACATGGACATGCGCAGGAATTCGGACCGCTCTCCCAGGTAACGGACTTCGACCCACGTGTCCGCCGGGGGAACCGGCATGAGGCGGGCGGCCTCCGCTTCGCTTCGCAGAAAAAGGGTCCGTTCCGGCGCGTTCGGCACGGGCGCGAAGCCGATGTGCCAGAGCACTTTGGCGCGCGCTTCGTTTCCGGTCTCGCCGGGCCCCATCGAGCTTCCGACCGTGGCCATCATCACCAGTCCGGGCGCCATTTCATTGAACAGGAACGACAGCGGCAGGGCGACCGCGGCGGCCATCACCATTTTGACCGACATCGGCGCGGAATTGATCCGGCTGACAAACGTCCATAATTTTTCGCCGTACAGGCCCATGGCTTTGGCCTTCCCCAGGAAAAGACCCATGACGCCGCGCATGCCTGAAAACGGAATGAATTGAACGCTTTCGATGGATTCATCGTTGGCCTGGATTTTGAAGCGCTCCGAGCCCTGCGGCCCTTCCAATGTACCGACGATGCCCTCAGTGAGCTCAACCGAAATGATATTGTAGGCGGCGCCTTTTGAACCGCTCAGCCGGTGGAATGCGTCGTTGGCTGACTCAACTGTCCGTTTGAAGAGGGCGATAAAGGCCGCAGCAGACAATTCCGTGGAATGTGAAAACACTTCCGGAGTGACGAAAAGCTTTTCTCCCTGGAAGAGTTTTTCGAGCGGGGTTTTTTCCTGCGTGAAAACGTTGAGGTACGCCGCGCCGTCTTTCGTCTCGACCTTGCTGATTTTGGGTGCCAGCGTCAACACCGCGATCCCTTTGCGTTTCAGACGCTCTTCAATGCCCTCGGAATGGAATCCGCCGGTCACCAGCACCGCCGCCGCATTCCTATCCGTCCCGATGGAGCGGATGAAGTTGGCGGCCATCGCCTCATCGCGAATCAGGGCCTCTTTAAAGAATCCCTCGAAAGGCTCCAGATCGCGCAGCATGGAATCTCCCAAGTCCCGCATCGAGTGATATTCCTTCCACTCTTTGGGAGACAGCGAGTAATCCACCAGCTTGTCCGCCAGATGAAGCCATTTGGATTTTTTAATCAGGATGGTTTCCTGCGGGGTTTTGGCGAGCGCCTGATAGCCCGCCGCTTCCATTGAATCCACTTCATGCAGCAGCTTCTCGGCGTTGATGCTGTCCGACAACAAAACATATTGGAGATAGGCGTCCATCGCGGCGTACTTTGCAAACTCGACGCCGTTCTTGGCGCAAAGATCGCGGAGATAGACGTAGAAATCGCCGTGGCGCGTTCGGCCCACGCGATAAGAGAGGCTGGCATTCAAAAGTCCGTTGACCTGATCGCGGCCGAGGTTCTTCACGAGCTTGTTGATGATCTCGCCGCGCTCTTTTTCCGCCCGCGCGAAATCGAGGCTCGATTCGGCTTTGAAGGCTTTCAGGAATTTCTGGACCTCGGGAAGGGTCTTCTTGCTTCGGGCCGTCAAAAACTGGACGTAAGCGCCCAGCTTCGTTTTTTCAGCGCGGAAATCGCGCACGGCGGCGTCAAATGCTTTGAGATCGGGGTTCAGTTTCGCGGCTTTCTCCGTTTCCAGCGCCTGCATTTGGGACGCCAGAGCCTTTTTCACTTCCTGCGCCGCGCCCCGCGAATTCTTGTATGCATCGACATGCGCGAAATAGTGCTCGCGGTCATCGACGCCGGCAAATTTGGGCGGGGCCTTCTCGCTGGCGAACGCGGCATGCACCGCGCCGGAAATTTTCCCCTCGCGCAGCAGATAGTCCGTTACCTTTCGCACCGAATCCGCGTCCTCGTAGGAGCGGAACCGGCTGAAATCCATCGTTTCAAACGAGCCTTCGAGCGCGACCAGGTTCAACCGGCCCCCGCGGATCAGCTCACGCAGCGTCAGGCTGATGTTCTCCTGCGCCTCGGCGTTCTGGTGCACGTCCTGGATATGGATGACGATGGGGTCGGAAGGGTTCCAGCCGGGCGGGAATGACAAACGCCTCAGACTGGCGTATTGGAGGGGAAGGTTTCGGAGCCAGGAAGGAGCGGCGAAATTCTGCAGGCTCGAAGCGAGCGGGCTGGCTGGCGCGTCCATCTGCCAGTTCGACGGACCCATAGGGGCCAGGTCCGCCGGCAGCTGCGCCAGCAAGGGAAGCGACTTCGCCGCTTCGCGGCGGTCCTGCCACAACCCCGCCTGAACCGCCGGGGCGAGCAGCACGGACTGTAAAAGGGACAGCACGAGAGCGCAGGCGACCGCTTTGCGGCCCCGATTCACGGCGGTTGGACGGTTTTTCCCGAGGCTGGCCTCTTTCAGGAGGTTCTCCTTTCCTTATTTAAGCTCTGCGTCAGAGCCAAAAGTATATCAGTCGGGAGTTAAATTAGACCTGAAGTTAATGTAAATAATGTGTAACAATTTGGGGCCGCGGGAGGCACTTTTCCGTCGGAGAAACTACTTTGATTTTTGTTCAACCGCGCGGCGATAGAGATTGACGGACCTGCGGGACGCCTTGCACCGAAAACGCTGGGCGAGGAGGCCGCGCAAATCATTGTCGCTCAACTGGTCCCTTTTTTCCTCGGGCATTTCCTCGAGGATCTGCCGGACCCACTCCTCGGCGGCGTTTTTCTTGTTGACGAAGAAATCCTTGAGCGGCATTTCCCGGCCCCAGGGAGCGAGCACGCTTTTTCCGTAGAGCGCCCGGCAAACCGTGGAGGCGGCAACGCCGAGGTGGGCGGCCATGTCGCGCTGGGAAAGCGGCAGGCGGCGCGACGCGTCGTTGGAGCTCAGATAGCCTTTCTGCCGGACCAGGACTTCCTGCAGCATCTTGTGCAGGGTGTCCTGCCGCAGGTTGATGAGCTCCAGCTTCTGAATCAGGTTCGTGACCGCTTTTCTTTCGGAGGCGGCCAAATCTTTTTTGAGCGCGTCCACGCGCTCCGGATTGATGACGTAACGCCCCGCCGCCAGGTGCGGCGACGTGAACGAGATCCAGAACGAGCCCTGTTCATCGGGGTCGATCCGGGCGATCAGGGTGTAGCGCAGGCCCGTTTCGGCCGGCAGTGTGGTCGGATTGAAAAACTCCGAATGCACGGAAAGCTGGGTGACCGCCGCCTGAACCCTCATCACGTCCTCCGGGAAAACCCCGCACTTCTCGGCGATGGAAGCGGCGGATTCGGTCCCCTCCTTGTAGAGGAAATGCTTTTCAAAGGACTCCTGGCCGATTTTGCGGATCAAATCGATCACTCCCCGGTGCTGCTCCAGGATATTCTCAACGTCCACGCCTTCCGCGCCGGCGCTGATCTCGTCCTTCGCTTCGTAGAAGGCGGGGGACAGGCGCTGGTGCGGGACGCGCCGCTTGAAAATGGCCTTGGGTCCGGAATCTTTGGGGTATAGAAATTTCTGGAAAAGCGGATCATTCTCGATGTCGCTGATCATCCGGGCAAATTCCTTCTCGGAAAGCGTGAGGACGTGGCTGAAGCGCAGCCGGGCGATCAGCTGGGCTTTGACGCTGACGCCCGTTCTCAGAGCGGGCCGGATTTCGCGCGCCATCAAGATTTCACCTTCATTTTGCGTGCCATCAAATCAGTTTCTTCAGCGCTTCTTTAAGGTGCCTGACGTTTTCGGGGTTGGAGGAGTAGCCCATCAGGCCGATACGCCAGATTTTTCCGGCGAGCACGCCCAGCCCCGCGCCGATTTCGATGCCGAACTCGTTCAGGAGGCGGGAACGGATCTGCGCGTCGTCTTTTCCCTCGGGAATCACGACCGCGTTCAATTGCGGCAGCCGCTCTTTCTCGGGCACGAAGAACGTCATGCCCAGCGCGGCCAGCTCTTTTTTCAAAATTTCATGATTTTTTTGATGGCGAGCCCAGGAATTTTGGATCCCCTCTTCCTGCAGGAGAACCAGCGCCTCGTGCAGCCCGTAAAGAGCGTTGACCGGAGCGGTATGGTGATAGACCCGCTTGCCGCCGGCCCCTGTCCCGGCGTTCCAATAGGCCGTGACGAGGTTCAGGTCCAGGAACCAGCTGCGCGCCTTGCCGGAGCGTCCCTTCACTTTCTTCATGGCCCGCTCGCTGAACGTGATGGGCGACAGTCCCGGAGCGCAGGACAGGCACTTCTGGCTGCCGGAATAGACCGCGTCCAGCTCCCACTCGTCCACCAGAAGCGGAACGCCGCCCAAAGATGTCACGGTATCGGCGATCACGAGGCAATTCGCGCTGTGCGCGATCTGCGCCAGGGTCTTCGCGTCGCTCAGCGCGCCCGTGGACGTTTCCGCGTGGACGAAAGCGACCAGTTTCGCGTCGGGGTTTTTCTTGAGCGCGTCCTCGAGCTTTTGCGGGTCCACCGCGCGGCCCCAGGGGTCTTCGATCAAAACGCAGGTTCCGCCCGCGCGTTCGACGTTCTCCTTCATCCGGCCTCCGAAGACGCCGTTCTGGCAGACGATCACTTTCTCGCCGGGTTCGATCAAATTCACGAAGCAGGTTTCCATTCCGGCCGACCCGGGGCCGGAGACGACCATCGTCATTTCATTCCGGGTCTGAAAAGCGTCGCGCAGAAGCAGCTGCAGCTCGTCCATCATGCGGATAAACTCGGGATCGAGGTGCCCAATCGTGGGTTTGGCCATCGCGGCCAGAACGCGCGGGTGCAGGTTGGAGGGTCCGGGCCCCAGGAGGGTGCGGATAGGAGGGTTAAAGGAAGAAATTTTTGACGTCACTTACTTGCGCCGGCCTTTCTTCTGACCCGGCTTGAACTGGTCTTCCTCGGTGGAGTCTTTGAGCGCCTTTGTGGACGATTGGCCGCCGGTCAGTACGTTTTGAATCTCATCGAAATAGCCCGCGCCGACGAAACTCTGATGTTTGACGGCGGCAAATCCCTGTTTCTTTTCCATCTCGAATTCTTTTTCCTGGAATTTGGAGTAGGCGGCCATGCCGGCCTTTTTGTAGCCGGAGGCCAGCTCAAACATGCCCGCGTTCAGCACGTGGAAGCCCGCGAGCGTCACAAACTGGAATTTATAACCCATCCGGCCGATTTCCTGTTGGAATTTTGCGATTTGCGACGGGCTCAGGTTCAATTTCCAGTTGAAGGAAGGCGAACAGTTGTAGGCCAGCAGCTTGCGGGGATACTTTTTGAGCACGCCTTCCGCGAATTTTTTGGCGTCATGCAGATCGGGCTTGGAGGTTTCGCACCAGACCAGGTCCGCGTAGGGCGCGTAGGCGACGCCGCGCGCGATGGCGCAGTCCACGCCGGCCTTGATGCGGTAAAACCCTTCCGCGGTCCGTTCGCCGGTCATGAATTCCTGGTCGCGCTCGTCGATATCGCTGGTTAAAAGCTTGGCTCCATCGGCATCCGTGCGCGCCACGATCAAAGTCGGGACCCCGAGCACGTCGGAAGCGAGGCGCGCCGCCTCGAGTTTGCGAATAAACTCCTGCGCGGGCACGAGGACTTTGCCGCCCATGTGTCCGCACTTTTTTTCGCTGGCGAGCTGGTCTTCAAAGTGAACCGCGGCGGCGCCCGCTTCGATCATCGCCTTCATGAGCTCGTAGGCATTCAACGCCCCGCCAAACCCAGCCTCGGCATCGGCCACAATGGGCGCAAACCAGTCGATCTTGGACTTCCGCTCGAGGTGCCAAACCTGATCGGCGCGCTGCAACGCGCGGTTGATCGCCTGCACCTTCTCGGGCACCGAGCTCACGGCATATAAACTCTGGTCGGGATACATCTGCCCCGTATTGTTGGCGTCGGCGGCAACCTGCCAGCCGCTCAAATAGATCGCTTTCAGCCCCGCCTGCACCATCTCGACGGCCTGGTTGCCCGTCATGGCGCCCAAAGCGTGAATGTAGGGCTCCGAATGCAGCAGCTTCCAAAATTTTTCCGCTCCGCGCCGCGCGAGCGTATGCTCAATCTTCATGGACCCGCGCAAACGCAGTACATCGGCAGGCGAATAATTGCGAACGATTCCTTTCCAACGGGGATTTCTTTTCCAGTCCTGCGCGATCCGCTGTGATTCGTTCATGGAGTTATCCCTCGAGTTTGCCATAGGCTTCCAGCGTCAGAAACTGCGGGAAGTGTTCGGCCGTCACCATCTTTTCGAAAAGAAGGCTGGCCAAGGCGAATTTGCTCTGCTCAAATTTTTCCTGGCCCAGATGCGAGCGCACCGCTTCAATGACTTCCTTCAGCAGCGAACGGTACAGCTCGGCGGTCACCATCCGCCCGTCGGTCATTTTGGCCCGGTGATGGATCCACTGCCAGACCTGCGCCCGAGAAATCTCGGAGGTCGCGGCGTCTTCCATCAAATTGTAGATGGGAACGCAGCCCTGTCCGCGCAGCCAGGCTTCGAGATACGCCACACCCACGTCGATGTTGGTGCGCAGCCCTGCTTCGGTGATATCGCCCTTGGGAACCATCAATAAATCCTCGGCCGTCACCTTCAGATCGGTGATTTTTTTATCAATTTGATGCGGGCCCTTCATATGTTTGTCAAAAATCTCTTTGGCGATGCCCACGAGGTCGGGATGCGCCACCCAGGTGCCGTCATGGCCGTCGGTGACTTCGCGTTCCTTGTCGGCCCGCACCTTGGCCATGGCCGCGTCGTTGGCCGCGGGATTGTTTTTAATGGGAATCTGCGCCGCCATGCCGCCCATCGCGTGGATGCCGCGCCGGTGGCAGGTCTGAATGAGCAGTTTGGAATAGGAACGGAGGAAATGGGTGGTCATGCCGACCTGGGCGCGGTCGGGGAATATATTATCGGGATAGGCGCAGAACTTCTTGATGAAGCTGAAGATGTAGTCCCATCGCCCGCAGTTGAGCCCGGCGGAATGGTCGCGCAGCTCATAGAGGATTTCGTCCATCTCGAAGGCCGCCAGGATCGTTTCGATCAACACGGTCGCGCGGATCGTGCCGCGCGGAATCTTCAACTCGTCCTGAGCGCGCAAAAATACGTCGTTCCAGAGCCGCGCTTCCAGATGGCTCTCCATTTTGGGCAGATAAAAGTAAGGGCCGGTGCCTTTATCGATGAGCGCCTGCGCGTTGTGGAAGAAGAAGACCGCAAAATCAAAAAGTGAAGCCGAGACCGGTTTTCCGTCGACAAGCACGTGCTTTTCTTCGAGGTGCCAGCCGCGCGGCCGGACCATCAGGGTCGCGGTTTTGGGTTTAAGCTTATATTCCTTGCCCTCGGGGCTGGTAAAATCGATTTTGCCGCGGACCGCGTCGCGCAGGTTGATCTGGCCCTGGATCATGTTCTTCCAGGTGGGAGCGTTCGAGTCCTCAAAGTCCGCCATGAAGACGTTGGCGCCGCAATTGAGCGCGTTGATGATCATCTTGCGGTCGGTGGGACCGGTGATCTCAACCCGGCGGTCCATCAAATCCTTCGGGATGGGAGCGCAGGTCCAGTTTCCTTCCCTCACGCCGTGGGTTTCCAGCAGAAATGAAGGCCTCAGGCCGTCGTCAATCCGCATCTGCCGTTCGGTGCGTTTACGCAGCAGCTCCGCGCGCCTTGGCCCGAATTCGCGGACGAGTTTGGCTAAAAAGGAGACCGCGGCCTCCGAAAGGATGCTTTGCTGGTCCGGCGCGACCGGTTCCGTGAACCGGACTCCGAGGGCGGAATAGGGGTCGTTTGGCATAATGGCTCTCTAACTCTAATGAAGTTAAGGAAAATTTCAAGCGGAAATTTCAGTTTATTTTTTTCCGCCGGACATCGAGACGCAACGCACTTGCCACGCCTTTTTCGGCTCGTTTCTGCCTCTTGATTAAACGGGCCATTCCTGATAAGAAATAGCATGAGCCGCGAACCGTCCTCCTCCTCCGACCCCGCCGCCCGCGCGGCCGCCGCCGCCGGCTGCGCCGCGCTCATCCTCGAAGCGTTCAACATCTATCAGGAAAAATTTACGGAGATCACCTCCCGGGCCCGCACCCGTTTCGAGAAGTGCGACTGGACCGGCGCGCAGCGCGACGCCATCGAGCGCCTCGACCTCTATACCAAGATCATCAACCAGCTGATCCCCAAGGTCAAGGAGCTGGTCGGCAGCGGACACAACGACAGCCGCCTCTGGTCGCAGGCTAAAATGAATTTTACCGCTCTCGTAGCGGCGCGGCAGGATATCGAACTGGCCAAAACGTTTTACAACTCCACCCTGCGCAAGGTCATGGTGGTGATTGGCACCGAGCCCGGCGCGGAGTATCTCGACTCCGAGCTCGATACGCCGCCGATCCAGAGCGAAAAACCCATTTACCGTTCCTATCCCAGCAACGGGCCCCTGCCGAACCTTTTGATAGAGCTTCTGAAACGCTACGAATTCAACGCGCCATTCGAAGATATCGGCGGAGACGCGGAACTGTGCGCGCGGCGCATTGAACAGCAGCTCCAATCCCGTTTCGGCTCGGCAAAGTTCGAACAGATCGACGTGATCAAGCCCGTCTTTTATCGCGGCAACGGCGCATTTATCGTCGGTAAAATCCGCGCCGCCAAAGGCGAACTGCCGCTGGTGTTGGCGCTCCGCAACCCTGCGGGCCAGATCCTGGTGGACGCGGTTTTGCTCAATGATTCCGAAGTCAGCATCGTATTCAGCTTCACGCGCTCCTATTTTCACGTGAAGGTCAAAAAGCCCCGGGAGCTGGTCGATTTCCTGCAGTCTATAATGCCGCAAAAGCCCAAAGCCGAGCTCTACATTTCCATCGGATTCAACAAGCACGGAAAAACCGAGCTCTACCGCGACCTCTACCGCCACCTTCAGGAATCAAAAGATAAATTCCGCATCTCCCCGGGCGAAAAGGGCATGGTGATGACCGTGTTCGAGCTGCCATCTTATGACGTAGTTTTCAAAATCATTAAAGACAAATTCAGTTACACAAAACGCACGTCGCGCCAGCAGGTATTGGCCAAGTACCACCTCGTGTTCCAGCACGACCGCGCCGGGCGCCTTGTGGATGCGCAAGAATTTGAACATTTGGAGTTCGATAAGAGCCGCTTCACTGAAGAGCTTCTGCAGGAGCTCACTCAACAGGCCGCCAAATCCGTCTCGATTTCCGGCGACACCGTGATCATCCGCCATCTCTATACGGAGCGCCGCGTCGTGCCGCTCAACATTTACTTGAAGGAAGCGCCGGAAGAGCTGGCGCGGGATGCGGCGGTGGATTTTGGGAGCGCCATCAAGGACATGGCCAAGGCCAACATCTTTCCGGGCGACATTTTGCTGAAGAATTTCGGCGTGACCCGCAACGAACGGGTGGTCTTTTACGACTACGATGAGCTATGCCTGCTGACGGACTGCAATATCCGCGAGGTCCCGGCGGCGCGGGACGAAAGCGAGGAGCTGGAAAGCGAACCCTGGTTCTACGTGGGCGATGCCGACATCTTTCCCCAGGAGTTCAGGACGTTCATCGGACTCGACCCGAGGATGCGCAAGGTCTTCGACCCGCTCCACGGCGACCTCTTCACGGTGCGCTACTGGCAGGACCTCCAGAAGCGCCTCGCAGCCGGCGAAATCGCGGAAATACTCCCCTACAAGGAACCGTCCCGCCTCAAAAGAGAAAGGCCGTAATCGCGTTAGCGATCAGGCCTTTCTCTTTTTTACTGATAATTCAGAACTAGCAACCACAAGGACTTTTCGGACCCATAATGCTCACCTCCTTATAAAGATAACTTCAAAGCTCTCTAATTTAGATACGCTTTTGCGAATACAGTTTCAACAAACTTTTCGATGGATGTTTCCGTCGTAGTTTCGGCATTCCGCGACTGCGTCGGCTTCACGATCCCGTCGTTAAAGGCCTGATACATCTCCACCATGTTTTTGGCGGCATCCGCCGACATCCCCATTCCCAGCAGCGCCTTCTCGGCGTCCGCGTAAGGAAACTCGACGTACTTTAGATCGCTTTTATTGATCGCCTTTCCGATGATGCCCGTCACTTCCGCCATGGTCAGGTCCCGCTGGCCGAAAAGCTCCAGCACCGATTTTCCCGTCCAGTTCAGATTCGTTAGCCGTTCCGCCGCCGCCTTCGCGATATCCGCGGTGGCAATCATGGAAACTTTGAGGCTGGCCTTCATCGGCGTTCCGTTAATTCCCATCTGCTTGATCAGGCCGATGTTCATCAGCGTGTTTTCCATGAAGAACGTCGGGCGCAGATGGATCACATTCGCCTTTAACTGGTTCAGCTTCTGCTCGATATCGTAAAGCCCCTTGATCGGGCCCACTTTCTCGGGGAGGTGCGCCCCAACGCTGCTGAGGTTTACCACGTGCGTTGCACCGGAGTTTTCAAGAGCCTTCGCGTAAATATCGCCTACCTTATTCTGATAAGCGCGAAACTGGGGCGTCCCGTAATTGGGCGGCACGAGCGTAAAGACCGCTCCGGCCCCGGCAAACGCCTTCTCGACAAATCCTTGATCTTCCACGTTCCCGACCGCGGCTTCGGCGCCCTTCTTCTTGAACGTTTCGAGCTTCGAAGCGTCGCGCCCCACGACCCGGATCTTTTTTCCCTTCGCCAGCAGCAACCCGGACAGTTTGCTTCCGATATTCCCCGTCGCCGCCGTCACTACAATCAACTCGTTGGACATGTTATCTCCTTAGTAGTGTCAATTTCTCGCGGTCCGATAATTTTCCAGGTATTCCGAGGCCATCCGCCCGGCGTTTTGCAGCGCCGTCACGTTCTTGCGCGTCTTGGAAAACATCAGAGCCCCTTCCAGTAATGCCAAAATGGCCCCTGCCGACTCCCTGGGCTTCAGGTCCTTCCTGAAGAAGCCCTTTTCCTTCCCCCGTTCCAGCACGTCCGCCATCTGTTCCAGCCAGAAATCGAAATACTGCTCGATCTTTTTGCGGATCTTCTCGTTATGGTCGCTCATCTCCTGCGCGAAGTTCCCCATGAAACAGCCCCGGCAGCAGCTGTTCTTTTTCATGTTCTCCTGCGACGCCGCAAAGATCTGCCCGACGAACCGGACCGGGTCTTCGCTGTTTTCCGGGGCGTAGGTGTTCAGGATCCGCTCCTTCTGGCAGGCGGCGGCGTAATCGAAAACCGCGAGCCCCAGGTCTTCCTTGCTCGGGAAATAGTGGAAGAGGTTGGCCTTCTTGACCTTGGCGGCCCCGGCCACGTCATCCATGCTGACGCCCCGGAACCCCTTCTCGTGGAAGAGCCCGTACGCCGCGCAGAGGATGCGCTGTTTTGCCTCAAAATTATGTGGTCTAGCCATAAATAACCATCCGATTGGTTTATTATACACCCAACGCTTCAGATTGTCAATATCCTGCGCGTTTTTTTCTTTGGGGAGGAGGAAGGTTAAAGGGTGTGCCCGGAGAGATTCGAACTCTCGACAACTCGATTAAAAGTCGAGTGCTCTACCAACTGAGCTACGGGCACATTCAACCTGTTGTCTTATATGATACCAAAGCCCGAGGGCGGCTTCAACGGATCAGCGCTTCTCGCCGGGGTCGGCTCCGATCCATTGGAAATCGAAATAATCCTCATCGTTGGCGGACTTTGGCTTGGGTTTTTTCTTCTCCGCGGCTTCTTTCTTCTTGGCCTTCTTTAATTCGCGCTCATATTCGTCGTCCGGTTTTTCGGGGGACGGCTTGGCCGCGTCCCGACCCGCTTCATCCGCCGGCTTTGCCTCTTCCGCTTCCGGCTTTGGCACTTCGGGAGTCTTGGATTTTTCCTCCATCTTGGGCGACGGGACGCCGGGCATCATGTACTTCTGCATTTTGAGCGGATCCTGGCGGACCGGTTTGGGTTTGGGCGCCGGGGGAGGCGGAGTGACTGCTTTCTTCGCCTTCTTGGCGGGCTTTTTCGCTTCCGGCGGCTTGGGCGGCTCAACCGGCTTCTCCGCAATGGGCAGCGCGACCGGTTCGAGAGGGGGTGCAACCTGGACGGGCGGCGCGGCCGGGTTCAACCAGGCGTCCAGCAGGCCCATAGTCCAGGCCAAATAACCCAAGGCAGCCGAAACGACCGCGATCGCCAGCAAAATCCAGAGTGTCTTGCGGGATTTGACCGCCTTTTTGGGGATGAACTTCTCCTGCATGGGCGGGACCAGCGTGGATACATCGGCCGCGCCCAGATCGGGCGGGTTGAAAGTCGGAATATCAGCGGGAGCGGCCGGCTTTTGAGCGGACGCCGCTGGAATCTGGCCGGAAAACTGTTCCATGACGTCCAGGAGCTCCTGATCGGGAGCCGCCTTGGCCTGCATGGGCGGATAGACCGCCGGATCGCTGAGGCGCTGAGTAGACTCTGCGGGTGAAACCGGCGGCGCGGACACATTCGGAGCCGCCGCGCGAGGCGCGAAGGCGGAGGGCGGCAAAAGCTCGGGAGTGAGGTGGAGATGCGGCCGGATCTCGGGGACGTGATGCGCCTGGGTCCAATCCTGGCTGTTCAAATCCTCGGGCGAAACGAGGGTTTCCTCATTAAACCCGGGGAGATACCTTAATAAGCGCGGCTCGAAGGGGCCTTCGACGGCTTCGTCAATCTTGGCGTAAAATTTTGGCATATTTTCGCGCCCCCGCACGTTCGGCATATTCTATCACGGTGCAGCAAAAAATGATATATATTTATTCTCATGCCAAAACCCAAAGCAAATCTTTCCAAGGCCCTCCAAATTCTGAAGAAAAATTATCCCGACGTGGAGTGCGCTCTGGCGCACGAGACGCCCCTGCAATTGCTGGTGGCCACGGTTCTGTCCGCGCAATGCACCGACAAACGCGTGAACATGGTGACGCCCGCGCTTTTTGCGCGATTTAAGACCGCGCGGGACTTTGCCAATGCGCCTATTAAGGAACTGGAGACGCTCATCAAGTCCACGGGATTTTTCCGGCAGAAAGCGCGGTGGATCCAGGGCGCCTGCAAGATTATCGATCAGAAATATGGCGGCGAAGTGCCGCAGAATTTTGATCAATTGACGCAGCTTCCCGGTCTGGGGCGCAAGACCGCCAACGTCGTCATGGGAACCGCGTTCAAGGTCGCCTCCGGCGTGGTCGTGGACACGCATGTGAAGCGGATCGCCAAAAAACTGGGCTTTACGCGGCAGACAGATCCGGTCAAAGTCGAGGCGGACCTGATCAAAGTTTTGAGGCGACCGGACTGGATCTGGTTTTCCCACGCGATGATCACCCACGGCCGCCAAATTTGCAAAGCCATCAACCCGCAATGTCCGGAATGCCCGCTCGTCGCGGTCTGCCCGGCCAGAGAGATATGAACTGAATGATGATCCCAATGCGTAATTTTCTTATTCCAAAAAATCCATGAGATACACCGTTCAAAATAAAGTCGCGATTATTACGGGAGCCTCCGAGGGGATCGGGCTTGCGATCGCGCGGCTTTTGCACCGCAAGGGAGCGAAAGTGGTGCTGGCAGCGCGGCGCGAAAACCGGCTGAACGAGGCCGCGCGCGAACTGCCCGGGTCGCTGGCGGTTCCGGCGGACGTTACGAAAGAGTCCGACGTCCGCCGCCTGGTGGACCAGGCGATCGAAAAGTTTGGGCGCGTCGATATCCTGATCAATAACGCCGGCCTGCTCATTTATAAGCCAATGAACGATACTTCCATGGACGAGATCCGGAGCGTCATGGAGCTGAACTTTTTCGCGCAGGTGGTCTGCGCCCGGACCGTCATGCCCCACTTTTTAACGCAGGGGTCGGGGACGATCATCAATCTCGCGTCGGTTTCGGGCCGCGTGGGATTTCCCAACCTCGGTTATTACGCCGCCAGCAAGTTTGCTCTCACCGGTTTTTCTGAAACTTTGCGGCAGGAAGTTGCATCCAAAGGCATACACGTGGGCCTGGTGAACCCCGGAACCGTGTACACCCCGCTCACGAAAGATATATTGGAAAAGGCGAAAGCGCGCGGCAAGAAAGTGCGCTATATCCAGGCCGAAGACGTCGCCGAATCGGTGCTGGAAGCCATCGAGAAAAGGAAAGACGAGGTTTTTGTGCCTTTCGCGACCCACGTGCTGTACGGGCTGCATTTCTTTTTCCCGAAGTTCGTCGAGTGGCTGGCCTGGAAGTTCCGATCGAGCGACCCCAACGATTTTCGCTGATTTTCAGAGTGGATTTTAGAAGTAATCATTTTAATATAAGCCTTAAGGAGGAACTTCATGGATAACGACATCAAGCAAATTCATGAGAAGATTCAGAAGGAAAGCGCCTTCATCCACGCGCTCAAAAATGAGCTGGCTAAAGTGGTGGTGGGACAGGATGAGCTGATCGAAAAAATTTTGGTGGGACTGTTCGCGGGCGGGCATATCCTGCTCGAGGGCGTCCCGGGCCTGGCGAAGACGTTAACGATTAAAACCCTGGCGAGCGCGATTCAGACGGAGTTCAAACGCATCCAGTTTACGCCGGACCTGCTGCCGGCCGACCTCATCGGCACTATGATTTTCAGCCCGAAGACGCAGGAGTTTACGATGCGCAAGGGGCCCATCTTCACGCACCTGTTGCTGGCCGATGAAATCAACCGAGCGCCCGCCAAAGTGCAATCCGCTTTGCTCGAAGCGATGCAGGAAAAACAGGTAACAATCGGCGACACGTCGCATGCCCTGCCGGAGCTGTTCCTGGTGCTCGCCACGCAGAACCCGATCGAGCAGGAAGGCACGTATCCGCTGCCTGAAGCGCAGATCGACCGCTTCATGCTGAAGCTGAAAGTCACTTATCCCTCCCGCGCGGAAGAAAGCGAAATCCTGAACCGCATGACGCAGGCCGGGCTGCCTTCCGCCAAGTCCGTCGTCTCGCCGCAGGAAATCCTGAACGCGCGCCAGTCCATCAAGCAGATTTATATCGATGATAAGATCAAGAATTACATTCTCGATCTCGTGATCGCGACGCGCCAGCCCGAAGACTTCAAGGTCGCGGATTTGAAGAAGCTGATTCTTTATGGAGCGTCGCCGCGCGCCACGATTTACCTGACGCAGGCCGCCAAGGCCTTCGCGTTCCTGCAGGGACGCGGCTATGTGACGCCCGAAGACGTGAAAGCGGTCGGACCCGACGTCCTGCGCCACCGGGTGATCCCCACCTACGAAGCCGAGGCGGAAGAAACCACCTCGGAAGAGATCGTTAAGACGATTTTTAACGCGGTCGAAGTTCCGTAACCTTTCGGGCCCGCGCGAAGCCGCCATGCTTCAAAGCCCCACCCGCTCCATTCCCGAAGGAGTCCTGAAACAAGTCCGCGGCATCGAGATCCGCACGCGGAAACTCGTCAACGAGATTTTTTCGGGGCAATATTCCAGCATTTTCAAAGGGCGCGGCATGCAGTTCGCGCAGGTGCGGGAATATCAACCGGGGGATGATCCCAAACAGATTGATTGGAACGTTACGGCGCGTTCGTCCGGCGGGCTTTTCACGAAAGAGTTTCTGGAAGAGCGCGAACTCACGGTTCTTATCCTGATCGACGCATCCCGCAGCCTGTTCTTCGGCAGCCGCGGTAATCTGAAATCCGAAATCGCCGCAGAAATCGCCGCGCTCCTCTCCTTCTCCGCCATCCGCAACAATGATAAGGTCGGCCTGCTGATCTTCACCGATACCGTCGAAAAATATATTCCGCCCGCCAAGGGTTCCCGCTCCATTTTGCGTCTCGTGCGCGAAATTTTGACGTTCCGTCCGCAAGGAAACGCCACTAGCATTGGCGCGGGCCTCGAGTTCCTCGGCAAAGTGATCAAGCGGCGTGCGGTCTGCTTTTTGATCTCCGATTTTCTGTCTCCCTTTAATTACGAGAGCGCGCTCCGCGGCCTCTCGAAGAAGCATGACGTGATTGCTCTGCGGATCGGAGACCCGATGGAAGCGCAAGTTCCGGTACCCGGACGGTTCCGTTTCCGCGACGCCGAGACGGGTCAACCCGCGCTCGTCCGTCTCTCCGCCGCAGATCTCTCAAAAATGAAATCCGACAACGAGCGGCGCTTCTCAAACTGGAAGCGCGGCATCGAGAAGCTCAATATTGATGTCATTGAGCTTCAGACCGGGGAATCCTACGTAAAGCAGATGCTCGCGTTTTTCCGCAAACGCGCTAAGCGACAGCGCTAACCATGAAGCTATCCGCAATTCTTTGGGTCGCCGGTATTTTTTGCGCGATAGGTTCGCCTGACGCGGCTAGGGCAGAGGCAATATTTTCCGTGCGGAATGAGGTGTTGCCCTCCACGACGCTCGCGGTCGCGGATCCGGCGGGCCTGAACATTTACATCACATCCAATCAGGACATTTCGATTTCCAGCGTCGCGCTCCCCTCCATCGAAGACCTGCAATTTCTCCGCGCCAAGACCGCACCTTTCAAAGAATCCGGCGGGCAGTGGGCATCGATGATTCAGATCGACATCCTGCCGCTCGGCGAAGGGACGTTCGACATTCCGAGCCTCTCCATTCCTTATAAAGGGAAGGGTGGATCGGGCTTCATTCAATCGCCGCCGGTTAAAATCACGGTCGCGCCCGCGGCGGCGCCCACGCCCGGCGCTCCGCAGGAAGGTTTGCGCGATATCAAAGAGCCGATCCGCTTCGGCCCCATCTGGCCCTGGATTGTTGCGGCGCTGGTTTTGGCCGGGATTGCCGCCGTGATCCATTACCGCCGCCAGCGCCAGTTAGCGACCCCCGAAATGGTTACGCCGCCCGAACCGCCGCGCCCGCTCGATCAAGTGATTTTGGAAAAACTGGAGGCCGCGCGCGCCGCCTATCAATCTTCCGGCCAATTAAAGGAGTTTTATGCGGCGCTCTCCGACATCTTCCGCGAATATCTGGGAAAGCGGTTTAATTTCGACAGCCTCGAGAAAACCACGTCGGAAATTTATTCGGCCATGAAGAATGCGAATGTCGATCGACGGCTTAATCTGGAATCAAAAGACCTGCTATCCCAATGCGATCTGGTAAAGTTCGCCAAATTCGCGCCGTCCGCCAAGGAAATTGAGGACGACTTCGCCAAAATTCAGGACTTCGTGAGGAAAACCCATGCGGTGGGCTAATCCCGAATGGTTTTTAACGTTCATTCCCCTGGCGCTCTGGGCCTGGTGGATTTTTACCGCGCGCCGAAACAAACCCGCGCTCACCTATTCCGACCTTTCGCTCGTGAAGGCCCATGCGGTTTCTTATCATAAGGAAGAGGTGATTTTGGACGTGTTGAAGCTCGTGGCATTTTCGCTGATGATTGTCGCGCTGGCGCGGCCACAAACGGTATCGAAGATGAACGAGCCGCCCAAACCGGTGGTGGACATTGTGCTCTGCCTCGACACGTCCATGAGCATGTCGGCGCTGGACTTTGATCCGCAGAACCGGCTCGATCAGGCGAAGAAGGCGGCCGATGAGTTCATCAGCAAGAGGCTTTACGACCGCATCGGACTCGTGGTGTTCGGCGGCAGGGCGATTGTGCAATGCCCGCTGACGCTGGACCACGAAACGCTGCGGGATTTTCTGAAGACGATTCCGATGAACGCGACGCAGACGGATGGGACCGCAATTGGAACGGCGCTGGCCGCATCCGCGAACCTGCTGTCGCAAAGCGAAGCGAAAACGAAAATTGTGATTCTGCTGACGGACGGGCGGAGCAACGTTGGGAACATCGATCCGGTCACGGCGGCGAACGCGGCGAAAGATTTAGGTATCAAAATCTATGCGATCGGAACCGCGGTGCCGGGCGGCGGCGTCGTTCCGGTTGAAGACCCCGTTTTTGGAAAACGCCTCGTCCAAATGGCGGAAGATCTGGACGAAACGACCCTGCTCGAAATTTCCCGCGTGACGAACGCCAAATATTTCCGCGTCACCAGCGCCAAACGTTTTAAGGAGATTTATAACGAGATCGATGCGATGGAAAAGACCAAAATTGACATTGAGTCCACTTCCAAAGTTCACGATGCATATCTCGGCCTGCTGATCGCGGCGATGGCTTGCATTTTTACGGCCGCGCTGCTCGAAGCCACGGTCTGGAAGACGGTGCCCTGACATGGACCTCGCGCATTCCTCGCAATTCTTCTGGCTGATTCCCCTGGCATTGCTCTTCGGAGCGCTGCTCTGGAGCGTAAAGTCGCGGAGCGGCGCGCTGCGCGGCTTGATAGACTTCGGGCTGATCGAAAAGGTTTTCCCATTCGCCGCCTGGCGCTCCCGAACGCTCACCCAGTATGCGTTGCTTGCTGCCGGGCTCTTCTTTGTCGTCCTCGCGTTGGCCGGTCCCGAGGTCGGACAGAAACTTGAAACCATCACGATTAAAGGCGGCAACGTCTTTATCCTCTTTGATTGCTCGGACTCCATGCTGGCCGAGGACTTTAAGCCCACCCGCCTTGAGAAATCCAAGCGCATGCTCACCGGGCTGCTGGAAAAGATGCATGGCAACCGCGTCGGCATCATCGCGTTTGCCGGCGAAGCCTACGTTTACTGCCCGATGACGTTTGATCTATCCACCGCCAAGCAATTTCTGAAAGGCATCGAGCCCGGCATGGTGCCGCAGCCGGGGACGCACATCGGCACCGCGATCCGCCTCGCCCTCGAGCGCATGGGCGGCGAGCGCGGCTCGGGATCCATCGTGCTCCTGACCGACGGCGAGGACCACAAATCCGACCCCGAAGGCGCGGCGAAGGAAGCCAAGGAGCAGGACATCCGTATTTTCGCGATCGGTATCGGCAATCCGGAGGGAGAACCCATTCCGATCCGCGATGGAAGCGGCAGCGTGACGGGTTATCGCAAGCAAAAGAACGGCGAAGTCGTGCTGAGCCGCCTGGACGAAGCGACCCTCGCCAAAATTGCCACGGAAACCGGCGGCTCTTACTACCGCGCCTCGGACGCCGAATCCGAAATCGATTTGCTGGCCGATCAACTGCATGGCGGCGGCAATACGCTCACGCAACGCAAAAACGTTTATGAAAATCGCTATCAATGGTTCCTTTTGATCGGCCTCCTTTGCCTGATTAGCGCCGAATCGCTGGCCTATCTGCCGCGCAAAAAACCGTCTGGATTTTCCGCAATTACCGCTCTTCTGATTCTGTTCGGCCTTGGATTCACGATGCTTCCCTCGAATTCGGACGCCGCCGGATTCCGCGACAAAATGCGCCGGGGCGGCCAGCAGTACGATGAAGGGATGTATTCGGAGGCCGCGGAAAGTTACAATGAAGCGCAAAAGGAAAAGCCTTCCGACCGGCGCGCGAACTTCAACCGGGGCGGGGCGCTCTACAAAATGAACAATTTTGAAGGGGCGCAGGAAGAGTTTCAAAAGAGCGCCATCGGCAGCAGCCGGGGCTTGAGCGCGCAGTCGCTGTACAATCTGGCGAATTCATATTTTCAGCAGGGAAAATATCAGGAAGCGGCCGAAGCCTACAAGCAAAGCCTCAAGCTGAGCCCTTACGATGCGGATGCGCGCCACAATTTGAAGCTGTCACTGCAATATATGCGCAACCCGCCGCAGCAACAACATCAGAACAAGCAGAATGATAAAAATAAGGACCAAAAACAGGGGCAGGGCGGGCAAGCGAAAGAAGATGACAAAAAAAAGGACAAAGCAGAGAACGCAAAGCGCGTTTTGAAGAGCGCGGCGGGCGATAACGGCGACAAACCAATTTTCAAGCCGGACCCCAAGAACAAAAACAAGAAGAAGGATGATGACGAAGACTGGTAAATTGAACCAACGCGCATTCGGAAAAATTTTTAGCGCGGCCTGCGCATCCGCTCTGCTCGCCTGCGCGCTGACCGCGCGCGCTTCCGCGGATCTCACGGTATCGGCGAGCGCCGACAAGACGCAGGTCGCTCTGAACGATTCCGTCCGGCTGCTCGTGACCATCGCGGGAGACGCGGCGAGCATGCCCCAGCCGCAGATGCCCGACCTTTCCGCATTTTCCGTCTACCCCTCCGGACAGGCGCAAAATGTGTCATTCGTAAACGGAAAAATGTCTTCGTCAGTGAACTTCACCTATATGCTTTCCCCGAAGAGCCTGGGCAAATTCACGATCGGGCCTTTCAGCGCGACGTTGGACGGCAAAACGGCCCAGTCTCAACCCATCGCGATCGAAGTCGTGCCCGCGGGTCAGGCTGCGCCCGCTCCCGCAGCCGGTGGAGCGCAGGGGAATGCCGCGCAGGGAAACCGCCAGGCGCCTGGAGCGTTCGTGAAACTATCCCTGGACAAACCGAAAGCGTACGTCAATGAGCAGGTCACGATGGCGTTCCGTTTTTATTACCGCGTTCGCATGGTCGCAAATCCAAACTACCAGCCGCCCGACACTTCCGGGTTTTTGACCGAAGACCTTCCGCCGCCGCGCAATTTTACGGAAAGCGTGGGCGGCGTTCCTTATAATGTCACCGAAATCAAAACCGCGCTTTTTCCCGCGCGCGACGGCGCTTTAACGCTTTCTCCCGCGCAGCTGAAAATCGCGGTGCAGGATTTCAGCGGATCGCAGGAAGATATTTTCCAGCAGTTTTTCGGCGGCGGCGCGCGGGAGTATATGCTGAAGTCCGATCCCGCCAAATTAACCGCGGTTCCCCTTCCCTCCGGAAAGCCGGACGGATTTTCGGGCGGCGTCGGCGAATTCAACGTTGCGATCATGGCCGACAAACGCAAAGCGTCCGTCGGCGAACCCTTGACCCTGACGCTCACGATCAGCGGCAAGGGCAACATCAAGGCTTTGGGCGATCCTGTTTTCCCCGAGTTCGACGGCTTCCGCAAATACGATACCGCGAGTTCTCTGAACATCGAGAAGTCCAAGGGGTTTGTTGAGGGATCAAAGGTTTACAAGATCGTGCTCGTGCCGCAGACTTCGGGCACGCACAACATCGCGCCGATTAAATTCAGCTATTTTAATCTGCCCGGAAAATCCTACAAGACGCTGACCACGCAGGCGCTGTCCATTGAAGTGGCGCCGGGCAAATCGCAGACCTTTGCGATCGGGCCCGGATCGATGGCGCCGCAGATCGCCAATGTCAGCCGCGAGATCAGCTACATCAAGCAGGAAGGCGAGCTGAAACCTTTCCGATGGCTGAACAAAACGCCGCTGTTTTTAATTCTGCACCTCCTGCCGGCGCTCGGACTGCTGGCGGGCATCGGGCGCCGGGTGAGATTGGCCTGGATCGCGCGGGATCCGGAGCGGAGACGCGCGAGCGGGGCGCTCGGGAAATGGAATGCGGCGGTTAAGTCGATCCGGACGCAGGATGCAGACGCAACGGGCCGGATTTTCCAGGCGTTTCAGGACTATTTTGCCGATAAAATGCTGTCGCGCGAAACATCGCTCTCTTCAAAAAGCGTTGCGGCGTTTCTGGAAGCTCACGCAGCAATCCCGGGAACCGCGGCCACGCTTAAATCGCGCCTGCAGAAAATCTGGAGCGAATTTGAGCTCGCCAGCTACGCGCCAGCCCAATTCCGCACACAGGACGCGGACCGTTTGCTGGGCGAAGCGCGAAATTTGATCGAAGAAATCGACTCCGAACTGCGAAAAAGCATGAAGTCCGTCGCGAAGGGAGGCGATAAGAAAAAATCTAACCGGCTTGCGGCAATACTGCTTCCGTTTTTCATCCCGTTGCTGATTGCAGCAGGTGCAACAATCGCGCAATCACAAAACTCTGCGCAAAGCCCCGCCGATGCCTTCAAAGAAGCTAACAATTATTATCAATCCGGCCAATTCGAAAATGCCCGGGCGCTTTACGAATCGCTTGCGATGGAAACCGGACCAAACTTTGCCGTCGAATACAATTTGGGCAACACCTATCAGAAATTGGGGATGAACGGAAAGGCCATCGCCCATTGGTTAAGAGCGCGGCGCATGAAGCCGGCAGACGCCGATCTAAAAAGCAATCTCCAGCTCGTCGGCGTTCAAACTGGCGAAACCTTCGAGCCGGAATCGTTTTTGACTCGCATGCTTTATCGCGCGGCTCACATCCTCAATTTGAACCAGCTTTCGATCCTCTATCTCATGTCATTCTGGGGACTTTGCATCTACTGGACTTTGATTTTATTTTCCGGAAACTCGCTCTTCCGCGCCAGGGCTTTTCTGGCGCTGGCGTTTTTCATAATGATCGGCGCCTGGTGGATCGGGCGGGTTTACCGCGAACAGGTTCAAACCGAAGCCGTGATCACCCAGCAAAGCGCGGAAGTGCGCTCCGGCCCCGGCCAGAGGTTCCGCGTCGGCTTCACCGTTCCAGAAGGCCGCCGCGTCCTGATTTTAAACGAGCGCGACGACGCGGAATGGACCGAGATCGGCATCCCCAAAGCCGGCGTGCGCGGGTGGATCGGGAAGAACGCGTTCGAGAAAATCTGATCAAATCGTCATTTTTCGTTGATAACAGAAAATGAATTTGATATATTCAAATCATGGCAGCTTCCAACGGAACGATGAACGGGAAGGATTTATCGTCGATCTTGGACCAGATTAAAAAAAGCGTCGAAGAAAACCGGGCGCAATACGACGACTCCTCAAAATCCCTGAAGGATTTTCGCAGAAACTTCGATCAGGAATCCTCCCAGATCAATCAGGCTATTTTCAACGAAGCCCCGACGGACGAAATTCACATCGCCACCCTCCGCACCGTCTGCACCCTCATCGAGATTCTTTCCTTAACCGCCGGCAAGAAGTGATCTTCAGCCGAACCATTGATCTGTCCTAGCTGCAGCGAGTCCTTAGCAGACCGTCCGGCGCATTGCACGCATTGCGGCATCGCCATCAACCAACGCAGCATCCAGGTCGCGAAGGTCATCGGTAATTTCGGCTGGGTGGCGCGCCGCGCGCTCAGCGGATTCTCCGCGGGAGCGGTCGGATGCACGGTCGCCATCGCCATCGCGCGCACTCTGCAGTTTGAAAGCGTCTCCACCGACGCCTTCGCCCGCACGCTGGACTATTTTCCCGGACAAATTCCCCTTTCCACCGCGGTCGCCGGCTGTTTCATCGGCACCGTCGGCGGCATGATCGAGCGATCCACCTACAAATGTTTTCTCGGCGGTATCCTGGGCGCGTTGGGCGGGCTTCTCGGCAGCCTTTCATACCCGCACTTCAAACAAATTTTTACCGGTTATCTCTACAGCTATTCTTTCTCCATGGCGGGCGCCTGGGGCATCGCCGGCGCGATGCTGGGGCTCACCAGCGGCATCCTGGAAGGCACGAAGAGCAAAATTCTGGCCGGAACCATCGGCGGACTCGTCGGCGGGATGCTGGGCGGCGGAGTGGGAGCGCAGATGTACGGCGCGATGCTGATCGAGATTCACGGCCGCGAGAACCTGTCCTGGGCCGTGGGACGCAGCCTCGAGCTTTGCGCGGGCGGCGTGGTAGGCGTTCTGCAATGGTTCGTGCTCGGCATCGCCGAAAAACTCTACATATTCAAACGGCGACAGCTCGGCGAAAGCAGCAAGAAGGTCTGCGACCACTGCCAGTCGGAAAACGGCCTCCGCGCCTGGTACTGCGCGACCTGTGGCGCGGCGCTTCAGGTGGCCGCGACCCGCGATCAGATCACCGTCACGCCCTTCCGCGGCCTGGAACTCATTTCCAACGCGTTCCAGTATCTTTCCTGGCTCTCCGCGACCACGGGCGTCGTCATGGCGGTGGTTGTGTTCATCAGCTTCATCACGCAAAATTTTATCTTCGCGGTCTTCGGTTCGCTGCTCGTCGGCCTCATCATCTATATCGTGGCCGTCATTTTCAAGGGTTTGGCGGACAGCATCCGGATGGGAATTCAAGTCAGCGAAAAACTGTCCAAGGAAAATGTTGTAAGATAATCCGAGGCACGGAGAAAACAGAATTTAGAGATGAGAATTACAAAACTGCACCTGCTCGGACTTTTCCTGATGTGCGCGCTCGCGTTTTCGGGCCATTATTATTTCAAGCAGAAGAAGAAAGAGATAAAGCTCAGGGAAGAAGCCCTGCGGATGGAAGAACAGCGTCAGTCCGAAACCGTGGCCTCCTCGACCGATAGCGCGTCGCGGCCGGCTTCCCCCTCCGCGCAAGCGGCTCTGCCCGTCCCCGTCAACTACACCGTTCAAAAGGGCGACACTTTTTGGAAAATCGCCAAGATGCCGGAACATTTCGGCGCGGGACGCCGCTGGTACGACATCTGGAAGGCCAACGAGGAAAAGATCGGCGATTTCGACCACCTCGAGGCCGGCATGACGATCACGATTCCTCTCGATGTTCCCGAACATTTTGCCTGGCCCGCCACCTCCGAAGAACGTAAAGCCAAAATCATGCGGCGCCTCAATCCCCAGGCGCGCCGCGCCGCCGTCAACTGACCTCCCCGAAACAGGACCTCCTTATCGCCTGGATCAAGGCGCTCGCCTGGTGCTGCCTGATATTTTATATGTCGTCCCGGCCGGACTACGGGCCCTACCGCGAACTGGACAGCTGGCTGGGCGCCCTCAATTTCGTTGCCCGCAAGATCGCCCATCTTTTGGAGTATGCCGTTTTGTTCGTTCTGATCCACGGAGCGGTCCAAAAGACCCGGCCGGATTTCTGGCGCTGGCATTTCCTCCTGAGCTTCGTCCTTGTCGTCCTTTACGCCGCCGGCGACGAGTGGCACCAATCCTTCGTTTTCGGCCGCACGGGAACCATCCGCGACGTGTTCATCGATTCTCTTGGAGCCATGATCGGTTTTTATTATGATCTAAGAAATGCCAAGAAACAAAAAGCGCGCCATCAAGGTGCGCCGGACCTGGAAGACCAAACCCGCCACCAAAGTTAAGGAAAGCGACAAGTTGTACCGCCGCAATAAATCCAAAGACTCCGTCCGAAAAGAGATTTCCAGGGACATGGAATGATGAACCCCCGAATTTTAGCGATTTTTGTATTTTTATCCTGCGCTTTGCCGTTATTTTCCGCCTGCGGGAAAGATTCTCTGGCCGAAGCGAAACGGATGGAGCGGCTGGGACGATATCCATCGGCGCTCGCCTCTTACGAAAAGAAGATCGCGCAGGATCCCTCCGGCGCAGCGGAGGCGCGGTACCGCTCCGCCGAGATTTACCGGACCGTCTTCCGCGATTACCCCAAAGCGCGCGCGTTTTACGCCGAGGTTTCCGCGCGGCACCCCGGAACGTCCTGGTCCGGCCTGGCCCAGAAAGCCCTCGCTCATTGCCCCGACTATTTTCCGTTGCAGCCGGATTTCGTCCGCAGGACGGGCGATTCGCAGAGCGGCGGGAAATACATGCAGACCGAAGACCGGCTGGAAGCGCTGGCCCAGCCCGCCGGGCGCTTTAGGATGAAGCGGACGATCTATGCCGGGGACCGGATCGTGAGCACGTTCGAAAGGATTTACGAAAAAACTGGCAACGGGGTCAACGAGTATCCGCTCGGCTCCGCCGCGGCCGCCGCGATCCTCTCGTTTCCCATCGAGCCGGGGAAGCAATGGGAAACAATCCGGGACGGAAAGAAAACGCTGTTCAAAATCGAAGGCGACGACGAGACCGTGGCGATCCAGGCCGGAGAATTCACGCATTGCCTCAAGCTGCGGATCCAGAACGCGCCGGAAGATGAAAGCTGGAAGCTGGAATATTACGCGCCGGATGTAGGATTTGTTTTAGCTTCGGTGGGAACGGCCAACGGCGAATCGCGCGTATCTGAACTGATGTCTTATCAGGATAAAAAATTAATTCTCAACCCGCCGGCGCCGTCCGCGCTCGCCGTGCCCGCCGCTCCGGTCAAACCCGGCCTGTGGCAAAAACTCACGACCCGCTTCAGGAAAAAACCCGCCGCCCAGGGTCAGTGAGCCGACGGAACCTTCAAAGACTTCAACGAGCTGAACCCCCACATCACGCCCTCATAAGCGCGGTGCGCGGACCAGACCCATATTTCGTTCTGCGTCCGGAGCGTCCGCATCGCAAAATCCCGCAGGGAAACGTCGTTCCAGAACAGAATTTTGGCCAAGCCAACGAGAACCCAGGCGTTGATCATCAGAATGAAAATCGCGGAGAAAAACAGTCCCGTCTTGTGGATGTCGGGCTGGCGCTGCTGGACTGCGTACAGCGTCAGCGAGACGTGAAACGCGAGCGTGGCGCCGACCAGAAACTGCGCGCCTTCTGACAAATAGGGAAGCGGATAAAAATAGCTCAGCCCCGCATAAAGCGCGAGCGCGCCGAACGTGTAAAGAGGAACGCAATAGGGCGCCAGGGCGATCACGAAATTGGATTTGGACATGGTGACGCTGCCGCCCTTCTTCGAAACCTTGAACGAATGGATTTTGCTCCCGACGGCGAGACCGGCGATGGCGTGCGTCAGCTCGTGGCCGAAAACATAAGTCCGCATCGGCCGGCTGAAAATGACTTCAAACGCGCAGTAGGCGACCGCTCCCCCGGCCAGCCACATCAGGGGCGGCACCTGCGCGCGCAAAACGAATAGGAGCGCAGGCAATTCGTAAAAAGTAGCGAGACCAAAAGGCAGGAGGATGAGACCCCAGGTAAACTTTTTCATTTCTCAAGATAAGCGACCGCTGTCCCGGCGATGGTTTCAGAATGGGTCACACGATAATGCGTCCCTTTAATCGTAACTTCGGTTCCGGAACCCGGATGCGGTTCCCCCACAAATACCGGACGCTCCAACCCTCGCACAAACTCCAAATGCGGCACGTACCGATCCTGATCCTCCGTTGAAACCAAAATGAGCTTCTCCTGGCTGATGAACGTCACATAATAGGCCAGCCAGTAGTTGGAATAACCTCCCGTCACGCCCTGCTCGATCAGCCGGTCCGCCAGAACCTGCTGCGGGAGCGGATCTTCATGGCGGCGGAGCGCTTCCATGTTCGCATCGACACTGTTCGCTAGAAATAGGGCCAGCAGACCGTAGATTCCCCAGCGCAGCAGCGGTTGAAAGCGCTTCAAAATCCAGGCGAGGCCGACCGGGAGACACAAAAAGAGCGGAAAAAAGTAGCGCAGAGTCGACGGATCGATGAGCCGGTCATAGCTGATGCCCAGCAAAAAGGTGACCGCGCCCAGGCAGAGCAGAGGAAAATAGTCGGGAGTTTTCTGGTCGAGCGCCATCACGCCGGATAGGGACGAAAAGAATTCGCGGAAAAAATACAGCAGCGCCAGCCCCGACGCGGCGACGGCGAACAGCCGGAGCGGCAAGATCGTTCCCTCCCCGGCGAACATCGGCAGGAGCGACGCCCCGACCAGCTTGAAGTTGCGGATCAGCTCCGCCGCATTCGCGATCCCGTTCCGCGAATCGGGAAACTCGCCGAAAAACATCCCGATGATCGCCGGTGAATAGCCGATCAAAAATCCAATGGGAAGCATCCGGAGCACGGGATCGCGCCAGGCCGCCTTGGCCCGGTCGAGCAGTGCGCGCCAATGGACGAGGAAAAGCGCCGCGACCGTCATCTTAATCGAAGATTCCAGCAGCGGCCAGAAATCCAGGCTCAGTTTGGTGGACCCGATCATCCGGATGTAAGGTCCGTGAAACCAGAGAATCGCAGACAGCAGGAAATTCCCGAGGTTATAGATGTTGAGTACCGCAAGCGGGATGCGCAGCCAGGGATGAACTTCCACTCCCCGCAGCAAGATCAGGCGGTTCCAGAAAATGGAAGGCGAAAGCGACGTTACGAACCGGCGGGCGCGGTCATAGTCGCGCGGCTCCAGCGTCCGGGAAAGCCAATGCAGGAACATCGCGGCCCAGAATATCAGGATGAGGCGCAGATAAAACCAGGAAAAGCCCGCCGCCAGACCGAAAAGAAGCAAAAGCGATTTACGCCGGTCGCCCTCCATGATCTTTTGAAAAAGCAGGAACTGAATCATCCCCAGGCACAAGATCTCGATGTAATTTCCGTTGCGCGACGCGATGGACAGAAAAAAGGGCGCGGGAACGCAAAGAATCAGAGTCGCAATCCCGGCGGTCCAGGTATCGGTCACGCGAGTCAAATAGCGGTGATACAAAAACAGGAAGAGCAGCGAGAAAACGGCGGGGATCACGGCGGCCACCATCGGCGTGGGCGAGAAAATCCTGAAGAGCGGCGCCATCAAAAGGGGCTCGACCGCCGCATGGTAGTTCTGACCCCAAAGATAGAAGGAAAACTCGCCCCGCATGGCGTGCAAACCCACGAGGTTCATCAACGCGTAATCGGCGTTATAGAAAACGTCCCAATAGTAAATGTACGGGATTCGGACGGCTGCGGCGAGTAAGAGGAGAGGAAGGAGGATAATAATCGGAAGAACGGCGCGTCCGCGCAAACGCTAATCCAACATGTATTCTTCGAAGGGAATTTTCCTGGCTCGCAGTTCCTCGCGCCACTTTTCCTTGGCGAGAGGGGCTTTTTCGCGGGACAGCCGGACCCATTTGGATTCGGGCGGAGAAAATAGCTCGTAAGCGGTCTTGTACCAGACGTAGGCGTATTTGATGGACGATTCGTCCAGGCTGCGGTCGCGGTCAAACTGCGCGATCTCCAGCCGGCGGTCGTACTCGTCTTTCGTCAATTTGTTTTTGGCCAGCTTTTCATCCAGCCCGGCCTTTTCCTTGTTAAACTCCTGCTCCAAGGCGGCCGACTTTTCTTCCGGATGCTCGCTCCAGCGCCAATACTTCTCGCCTTCCATGTAGGATTCACGCGCTCGCAGGATCACATCAACATAAACCATCCCGTAAAGAATGGCAATGGTACTTGCGATCCAAAGGGCGTTCTTCACCCAGCGCGAATCTTTGAGGGCCATCAGGCCTTCTCCGGCTGGGTTTTCAAGGTTTCGTGGACGCGCTGCAAAAGGTAGACGTGTTCGATGGGTTTGGGCATGAACTCGACGACGTTCATCTGCTTGCGAATAAAGGAAACCGTGTCGGAGTCCGTCACGCTGGCCGTCACCACCATCACGGGGATCCTGCTTTTATCCTGGTTGTTCTGTAAATTTTTAAGAACGTCGAAGCCGCTCAGGACCGGCATCATCCAGTCGAGCAAAATCAGGTCAACGCTTGCGGTTTCGATGGTTTTCAGCGCCTCTTCGCCGTTATAGGCGATGGCAACGTTGAAACCGTCTTTTTCAAGGATGGTTTTGATGAAGAGGCAGATGAACTCGTCGTCATCTACGATCAGAATAGTCTTGGTGTTGGGGCTGGTCATGTCGGCGCCTCGGCCACATCATACAAAATCAATTTCATTTATGATACGATTTCATCGACATGTGCCGGCTTTTCGCCCAGATTTCCGTCGCGCCGCGCAATCCATCCCGTTACCTGCTCGACGCGCCCTTCTCCCTTCTGAAGCAAAGCGATTGGAACCCCAAATCGCGGCAAAAGGATGGTTGGGGCATCACATATAAGGAAGGCAGTGAAGCTGATTGGCGGACGTTCAAGTCCTGCAAACCCGTCTTTAGGGAAAAGGCCCTCTTCAAAAAGCAGGTGGCGGATATAAAACCAGTCGCGATCCTCGCCCATATCCGCTATGCCTCCAATCCCGACAAGCTTCCCCATCGCAAACTGATCGGGCGCAAGCACACCCAGCCCTTTCGATATAAAAACCTGACCTTTATCCATAATGGGACGCTGAACATACCGAATGAAGTCGCCAAAACTCTGGGACGTTTCAAAAAATACCGCACCGGCAACAACGACAGCGAGGTTTTGTTCCTGCTGATCGTCAAAATTTGGGAAGAACACGCTAAAAAGGGCGTCAAGACGGATTGGCCGCGCATCTTTATTGAAGCGCGGAGACAAATGAAAAAGGTATGGGACTCTATTCCCAAGTCCAGGCGGAAGTACCGGAGTTTTGCGGAGGGATTGAACGTCATTGTCACGGATGGAAAGATGCTGGCGGCGCAATGCAGCTATTTTCCATCCAAGGCCCGTTCCTTCTGCTGGCCGAAAAGGCCCTACTTCCAAATGTGTTACAATAAGTCAAAAGGCGCCGTCGCGTTCGCTTCCGAGCCGATGGACCGGTCAGGAGCCCGAGCCTGGCGCGACGTCCCCAACGGCCATCTGCTGATGGTCGAACCGCGGGGAAAGACCTTCGTCACGCGCGCCGCGCGGATCCACACATAACCGAAAAAGGAGTCTCACATGGCGGATGAATTCTCATTTGACGTTGTATCCAAACTCGATTTGCAGGAAGTGGAAAATGCCGTTAACCAGATGAACAAGGAAATGACGACCCGCTTCGATTTCCGCGGCTCGGTCTCGCGCGTCGACTTCGACAAGAAGGCCCCCTCCATCACGCTTTTTTCCGACGATGAAGGAAAACTGAAGAGCGTCATTGATATCGTTCAGAACAAATTTATCAAGCGGAACGTTTCGCTCAAGGCGCTCGACTACCAGGCCATCGAGACGGCCGAGAAAGCCACGGTGCGCCAGCTCGTGAAGCTGAAGCAGGGCATCCCCTCCGAGAAAGCCAAGGAGATCGTGCGGCTTATTAAGGATGCGAAGATGAAAGTCACGCCCTCCATTCAGGGCGATCAGCTCCGCATCGTTTCCAAAAGCAAGGACGAGCTCCAGGCCGTCATGAATTTCCTGCGGCCGCAGGATTTCGGGCTCGATCTGCAGTTCACCAACTATCGCTAATAGCCCACAATGAAGTCGCACACGGAGTACCTCTGGTTCAACACCAAAAAAATCCGCGAGTACATCAATATTACGCCTCAGGTCGAAGAGATCCTGGCGAAATCCAAGATCAAGGAAGGGATGGTGCTGGTCAGCGCCATGCATATCACGGCGGGCGTCTGGGTGAATGACGACGAATCCGGCCTGCTCGAGGATATCGACGAGTGGCTGGAGAAGCTGGCTCCGTCCGGCCTCAATTACCGCCATCACCGCACCGGCGAGACCAACGGCGACACCCATTTGAAGTCCATGCTGGTCCACCACCAGATCATCGCGCCCATCACGGGCGGCAAGCTGGATTTCGGGCCCTGGCAGCAGATTTTTTACGCGGAGTTTGACGGGCAGCGCAAGAAGCGGGTCATCGTCAAAGTCATGGGTGAGTAGTGAAGGCCGCGTTCTTACTGAATCCGTCGCAACGCTGGAAACGAACGCCCCTCCCGAAACTCATATCCCTCATTCAAGCCCGGATCCCGGTCCCGTCGGAATTTTTCGCGGTGGATCGGGACCAGCCGCAGTCGCTGGAAGGCCACATGGCCGCGATCGAACAGGGCGGGTTCGATACGTTGATCATCGGGGCGGGCGACGGAACGTTGAACCGGGTGATCAACTACCTGGCGCGCAAAAATGCCCTCGCGCGCTATACGCTGGGCCTGCTTCCGCTGGGCACCTGCAACGATTTTGCTAAGATACTCGGGTTCCGGAAAGGCCGGACCCTGCGGCGCAACCTGCAGATCGCGGGAGACATCATCCACAAGCACCATGTCCGGGAAATGGCGGTCGCCAAAGTGAACGAGCACTACTTTATCAACAACGCGGGATTCGGACGGCGCCATCCGACGCAAAAAAAGCGCGGACTGCTCGGCACGCTGCGCGCGCTGAAACCCGTGCCCGCGTCGCTCCGCTGGGGCAACCACCGCCACGACGATTCCTTTCTGATGCTGCTCGCCGTCAACGCTCCATATTTTTCCAATGGATTGCATTTTTCCAACGATTCCGACCCATCGGACGGTTACCTGGAGTTTTTCGGCGTGAAGAGCATCAGCAAATTCCGCCTGTTGACCAAACTTCTGCTGGGCGTGCGCGGTTTCGCCATGATGCGGCGCCATCACGATACCGCGGTCTGGAAATCAAAGGCTTCCGAAATGATTTTAAGGAGCGATCTGCCGGTCTGGATCATGGCGGACGGAGAAGTCGTCCCCTCTCTTTCCGAAATTCATGAAGCGACATTCAAAATGGCCGGCAAGGCCCGGTTTTTAACCGCGCGATGAAGATATCCGACATCCTGAAGGGCAAAAAGCGCGTGTTCTCCTGCGAGTTTTTCCCGCCCAAGACCGACGAGGCGATGGACCAGCTCTATGCCACGGCGCGCGAGATCAAAGTCCTCGGCCCCGGGTTCGTTTCCGTGACGTACGGGGCGGGCGGCAGCACGCGTCAGAAGACCATCGAGATCGTTCGCAAGATCAAGAAGGAGCTTGGCATCGAAAGCATGGCGCACCTCACCTGCGTCGGCCATTCGCGCGAGGAGCTGCGCGGCATTCTGGACCAGATCAAAAGCGCCGGCATCGAAAACGTGATCGCTCTGCGAGGCGATCCCCCCAAAGGCGAGACGAAGTTCACGCCGCACCCGGACGGGTTCTCCCACGCGAGCGAACTGGTGGAATTCATTAAGGCCGGATACTCTTTCTGCGTCGCGGTCGCGGGTTATCCCGAGGGCCACGTCGAATCGTCCAACCGCGAGACCGACTGGACGCACCTTCAGTCCAAAATCCGCGCGGGCGGCGACGTCATCATCACCCAGCTTTTCTTTGATAACCGCGACTTCACGGCTTTTGAAGGCCGCATGCGCGCCAAGGGCGTCACGGCGCCCATCATCCCCGGCATCATGCCCATCACGAATTTCGGGCAGCTGGTGCGGTTCACCGAGATGTGCGGCGCCAAGGTGCCTCCCGAAGTGCGGAGAGATCTCGAACCCATCAAGGACAACCTGGAAGCCGTGCAAAAATACGGCATCGAATTCGCCACGCGGCAATGCGCCCAGCTCCTGGAGCAGGGCGCGCCCGGGATCCATTTTTACACGCTGAACCGATCCACCTCGACCAAAAAGATCGTCGAAAATCTGAAAAAAATGAAGCTGCTCGACTAAATGAAATTCGCACGCCCCCTGTTCGGCGCTTTTCAACTGATTTTATGGCCGGTCTTCGCGCTGGCATTGAACGCAACGGCCGCACGGGCCCATCCCGCGGCCAGCCATGAAAAAATCCTGGCGCCGCTCCGGCAGGAACTGCGCCGCACCATGAAAAAACTCTCGTTCGAAAATTTTTCGACGCCCTATTACGCGTCGCATCAGCTGATGGATTCCATGGATACCACGATCACGGCGCGGTACGGGGCGCTGACGCAGGACCAGACTCTCCGCAACCGTTATCTTTACGTGGACGTGCGCTACGGGTCGCGCTCGCTCGACAACTCCCACGAAGGGTCGCGCGGCGCCTATGAAGGGACCGTGCTCGAAGACGATTCCGACGCGATCCGCCACCAGCTCTGGCTGCTTTCCGACCAGTCGTACAAGCAGGCGATCAAGGACTACCTGCAGAAGCAGGGCAAGCGCGTCGCCGAAATCGAAAAGGAAAAGCTGGATGATTTTTCCGTGGAAAAGCCGGTGAAGGAAAAGGACGCGCCTTCGCTCGACGTTCCCCAGCTGGACTCCTATCGCCAGACGATCAAAAAAGTTTCGGAAGGTTTTAAGAAGTACCGCGAAATTCAAAACAGCGGCGTCATGCTCCGCCGGGTGATGAAAAATCACTATACCGTAAACTCGGAAGGCACGGAGCTGGTCACCCGCGCGCCGGGCAACCCGTTCTTCATCTACCTGTGGGCCACGACACAGGCGTCCGACGGCATGACGCTCGACGTGTCGCGAACGTTTTCGATCCTGTCGGTCCCCAGGCTGCCGGACGAAGCCGAGCTTTCCAGGACGCGCGAAGAAATGTCCGCGCAACTGCTGAAACTCCGGCAGGCGAAGACCGCCGACCCCTACACCTCGCCCGCGATCCTCGACCCGGAGTCCACCGGAGTGCTGTTTCACGAGGCGATCGGCCACCGGCTTGAAGGGGAGCGCCAGAGGGATGATGACGAGGGCCAGACCTTCAAGGGACAGGTCGGAAAGGTCATTATCCCCGAGTTCCTGACGGTGGAAGACGACCCCACGCTCGCGGCATGGAAAGGAAAAGATCTGAACGGCTACTACCGGTACGACGAAGAAGCGGTGCCGGCCCGGAAAGTTTTGCTGATCGAAAAGGGCGTCCTGCGGAACTATCTGCTTTCCCGCCGGCCCATCGCGGGCTATTCGAAATCCAACGGCCACGGCCGCGCCCAGTTCGGGAGGGACCCAATTGGAAGGATGTCGAATCTTTTTGTAAAATCAGAAAAATCATTTCCCCTTTCAACTCTTAAAAAAATGCTCATGGAAGAATGCAAACGGCAGAATAAACCCTTCGGTCTCCTGATCCGCAAAACGCGGTCGGGCGATACCTCGACGACGCGCGGGCGCTACCAGGCGTTCCGCGGGACGCCGGAGGAAGTGTACCAGGTGGACGCCGAAACCGGCATAGAAACGCTGGTCCGCGGCGTCGAGCTGGTCGGAACCCCCCTCATCACCATCAACAAGATCATCGCGGCCGGGGAAGATCAGGAAGTGAGCAACGCGTTCTGCGTCGCCGAGTCCGGCACCATCCCCGTTTCGACCGTCGCGCCCTACACGCTGGTGCGCGAAGTGGAACTCCAGCGCCTGCGCGAAGACAAACAGCGCCCGCCCATTCTGCCGCCGCCTCTTTATGACGGCTCGAAATAGGCGAAGCCCATAAAGGATTTTAATGAGCTTCCAATTGATTGACGGAAAACAGATCGCGGCCGACATCCGCGCCGAACTGCGGCGCGAGGTGGACGCTCTCAAAAAAAATGGTGTCACGCCAGGCCTCGCCACGCTCCTGGTCGGCGACAACGCCGCCTCCGAAATTTACGTCCGCAACAAGCACAAGGCCTGCCAGGACGCGGGCATGACGTCCTTCAACCACGTGATGCCAAAGGAATCATCGCAAAAGGATGTGCTCCGAAAGGTAGAAGAGCTGAACGGCGACCCCAAAGTGCACGGGATCCTCGTCCAGCTTCCCATGCCGCCGCAGGTGGACCCCGACGAAGTTTTGAAGATCATGCGCCCCGAAAAAGACGCGGATGGATTTCATCCCTACAATCTGGGAAGACTTTTTGCCGCGAAAGATTTTAAGGAGATCGTGGGTTCGAAGCGCCCCCTCCCCGTTCCCTGCACGCCGCTCGGGGTCATGGAGATGCTGGATCGCTGCGGCGTCCAGCTGGCCGGCAAGAACGCGGTCGTGGTCGGACGTTCCATGATTGTCGGAAAACCCATGGCGGCGCTGCTGCTGTCGAAACACGCCACGGTGACCATCGTTCATTCCCAGACGAAAAACCTGCCGGAAATCTGCGCCCAGGCTGACGTTCTGGTAGCGGCCATCGGCAAACCCAAATTTATTACCGCCGGCATGGTGAAGAGCGGCGCGGCCGTGATGGACGTCGGCATTAACCGTTTGCCGGACGGAAAAATCTGCGGCGACGTGGACTTCGAAGCCGTAAAAGATAAAACCAGCTGGATCACCCCCGTGCCCGGCGGCGTCGGCCCCATGACCATCGCCATGCTGCTCAAAAATACCGTTTTACTCGCGAAAGGAGCGGAACATGTTCCCGCTGGACGATAAATCCCCGCACCGCCAGAAAAAGATCCTGATCGCGGACGACAGCCGCCCCGACGCTGAAGTCCTTCAGCAGCTGCTGATCGATAACGGCTACCATTCGTTTATCGCCTCGAACGGCATTGACGCGATTGAAACAGCCATCAAGGAATATCCCGACCTCGTTTTGCTCGACGTCGATATGCCCGGCGAAAACGGCTATGAAGTCGCGCGCCAGCTGAAGTCTCACCGGGCGACGCGTTTCGTCCCCATCATCATGCTGACCGCCTTAAGCGAACTGGGCGCGAAGCTCGAGGGGCTCGAAGCCGGCGTGGACGATTACATCACGAAACCCTACCGCCCGGTGGAGCTGCTCACGCGCATCCGTTCGCTGCTGCGCGTCAAAGCGCTCAACGACCAGCTGGACGACGCCGAGTCCATCATTTTCACTCTCGCCCGAGTCATCGAAGCCAAGGATTCCTACACGCTCGGCCACGCGGACCGCGTTTCGCGCTTTGCGGTCGCGCTCGGCAAGCTTTTGAACCGTACCCCGGCGGAGCTCGACACCCTCGACCGCGGCGGCGTGCTCCACGACATCGGCAAGATGGCGATCCCCGACAGCATTTTGATGAAACCGGGACCGCTCACCAAGGATGAATTCGACATCATGAAGAGCCATCCCGTGATGGGCTGCACGATTTGCGAACGGTTACGTTCCGCCAAGGACGCCATCCCCCTCATCCGCCATCACCACGAAAAGCTCAACGGCTCCGGCTATCCCGACGGCCTCAAAAAGGACGAGATTTCGGTCCTGGTCCGCATCATCAATGTCGTCGATATTTACGACGCCCTCACCACCCGCCGCTCCTATAAGGAAGCCTGGGACATGGACCGGGCGTTCAACGTCATGTACGACGAGGTTAAAAAAGGCTGGTGGGACGGCGATATTCTGCGCGTCTGGGAAAAGTTCGTGCGAAGCGGCGACGTGAAGTACATTCTGCCCGTCCGCATCGAAGGCGTTCACCGGTAATCCGGCCCCCATGGATGCCCGCTCGGTTCAAGGCGGGAACCAGCACCAGGCGCGCCGCATGGCGCTCGCCATTACGCTCGACCGCAAACTCTACGGTAAAAAACCCTTCGCCTTAAGCCGTTCCCAAAAAGCCCTCCAGATCCTTTTCAACGCGGCCGGCTACGCCATCGGCATGGTCTGCCTGCGGATGGCTCCCGCCCGTTTCGCAAACGCGCTCACCGCGCACTTTACCCATCTGAAATCCAAACGGACGCCCCCGGCGCTGGACGCTGCCAGCCGGGTAAATATCGAAAAGGTCTCCGCGCTCAGCCGCCGCGCCCGTGACTCGCTCAAAAAGGAACCCGCAGTTTTTTTTATCACCTCCCACCCCGAAACTTCCAACGAGGAAGCGTACAGGCTTGGAGACCTGATCTACCATACGGTCCAAACCTCGGGCCAATGTTTTCCCAATAAATACCTGATGGTCATGCAGGCCATCGATCCCTTCGCCCTGGACACTCTCCCCGGCTGGCTCGGAGGACTCTATGCGGGATTGGTGCACTCGGGTTTCATCGCGGTGGACCGGATGCCCGGCAGCGGGACCTGGGCGCAGAACCTGTTCTTCCGCAAAGCGCACGTCCGGGAAGCAATCTTCAACATACTGCGCGGATTAAAGAGCGGGAACCCGGTCTGCGCGGCGGTGGGCGGCGGGGTCATCCACAATACCCGCATCCTGTATGTATTCCGCGAGTTCGCGCAGCGGATCTATTTCGAATCGCTGAAATCCCTGTCCAAACGGGAATGCGAAGCCCGGGTTGAAGCGATACTGCACGATGATGATTTTTCCGCCGCAGTGCAGGGCAGGCTGGCATCCGTTCAGGCCGGAAAGCTCAAAGAACTGATGGCAGAGGTGGGTGTTTCTCGGGAATCGGCGGAGCGCCTGCTCTCGGAATTCGCCGAAGAACTGGCGCTCGGGACGCCCTATCGGGTTCGTTTCATGCACGTCCTGATCCGGCGGATATGCGGAATGGGCATCCCGCTCCTGATGGTTCCGCTCATGGACCGGCCGTCTGGAGCCATCTGCGTGAAGGAACCCGTATTGATTTCCGCTTATGACCGCCGCAAGGATGAGCTTCGGTTTTACACCCTGAAGGAAGGCATCGCCGGAGAAGAAGCAACGGGACTGATTGGTTTCGTGAAGAAGTTTGTCAGGGAAGAGCTGAACGAATACGGAGCTTAAATAATTTTCAGGCTGACGCGTTTGGCAATCGCCACAGCCGCGCCGTCGAATACATGGCGGCGAACTTTCTTGAACGCATGCCAGAAGATGAAACCCGGCAGGCCTCGCGGAATGAAGATCATTTCCTGGGACAGCCGTACTTTCTCGGAATCGACGGCCTCGATCCGGAAATCCCAGTAACAGCGGCCCGGCATTTTCAGCTCCGAAAGCAGCAACAACCGGCGCAGCGGTTCTGCGATTTGGATCCGCCAGCAGTCCATCGGCTCGCCGGTTTTCAACTGAATATCGCTCTTGCGCCCGGGCGTCATTCCTTTCCCGCCCAAAAGTCGGTCCATAAATCCCCTCAGCGTCCAGAACCAGTCTGCGTGATACCAGCCCGTCCGCCCACCCATGCGCGACAGAACGCGCCAGGCGTCTTCGGGCAGGGCCGCGATCACGGAGGAATCCGCGAAGCGGAACACGGTCCCGCCCGACCCCTCGGGATCGCCTTTCATGCTCCATTCCAGAGGCAGGGCGTCCGCGGCCAGGGTGCGTTCGAGAATCTCGACGGTTTCGTAGAGGATCGTCTTGATCGCGTCGCGCGGACCCGCGTATTCAAAGGGAATCACGTCGTTGATTTTGGTGTCGCGGCAGAGCGCGCGTTCCTTCATCGATTCCAGAACCGGAAGCGCCTGGCTGCCATTCAAAGGCGTGCCGAAATCGATCCAGCGGGCGCCCAACCACGATCCGAGAAAGCGGAACGGAAGGATGGCGCGACGGCGCAGACCCGCTTCTTCCGCGTATATCTGCAGGAACCGCTCGTAGGGAAGGACTTCCTTGCCGCCCACGTCGAAACTCTGGCCGACCGCGCCCGGAGTTTCCAGGGAACGCGCCAGGCATTCGACCACGTCGCGCACCGAAACCGGCTGGCAGTCGGTTTTCATCCAGCCGGTATCGGCGAACAGCGGCCATCGGTCCGTCAGGTGCCGAAGGATTTCAAACGCGAGGTTGCCGGAGCCCAGGATGAGCCCGGCGCGAAAAACCGTGACGGGGATTTTGCCCGACTTTAGGATCTGTTCGACTTCCAGGCGGGATTTGAGCAGGCGGCTTGAAACGCTCTCCGATTCGCCCAGACCGCCAAGATAAATGATCCGTTCGACGCCGGCATCCTCGGCGGCTTTAAGAAAACGTTCCGCCGCCTGCCGGTTCAGTTTGGGAAAATTCCAGTATCCGCGGTCGGAACATTGCGCGAAGTAGAAGGCCACGACGGCGCCTTCGCAGGCTTTCTTTAGAGAATCGTCGTCGAAAACGTCGGCTTCGACGCGCTGCAGCCCGGGATAGGCCGACCAGGGCCGCTTGCGCAGACGCGCCATGTCGCGGGAAGTGGCGCGCACGAGAAAGCGCCGTTGCAGGAGGCTCAAGACCAGCCGCGAGCCGATGTATCCCGACCCGCCGAACACCAGTACCGGACGCTGGTCCATGCTCATTATTTCCGGACCCAGCGGTGGCGCTTCAACTCTTCGCGCAGCCCCGCGTCCAGGACGGCGCCGCCGGAAGCGCCTTCGCCGGGACCTTCCGAAGCGGCGCAGTTTTGATCGGCCTGCGCCTTGTTCCGGATCCCCGGGATCACGCATGAAACCGCGGGTTGGGCGAGGCAGAACTTGAGCGCCAAATCGGCCAGGGAAGGGAAGCGCTTGCCGGCCAACGCCTTCAACCGGTCCACTCGCGCCACGGTCTCTTTCAAAATCGCGGGAGAAAAGTAGTCGCTTCGCCAATCGCCGGGCGGGAAACGCGTATCCACCGTAAACTTTCCGGTCAGGGCGCCTTCGTCCAGGGGCACGCGCGCGAGAACGCCGACGTCGGCCTTCAGGCAGGCCGGGAAAAGCCGGTCTTCGGGCGACTGATCAAAAATGTTGTAAATGACTTGCACCACGTCCGCCATGCCCGACTCGACCAGCGGAACCGCTTCGGTCGGCTCGTGATCGTTCAATGAAACGCCGATGTGGCGGATCTTTCCTTCCTTCTTGAGCTTCTCCATCTCCTCGAACCAGTCGCATTCGCGGACCCAGTTCGGCGCCCATACGTGCAGCTGCTGCAGGTCCACGCAATCAATGCCGAGGTCTTTTAAGCTCGCCTCGGTTTTTTCGCGGATCCAGCGGGACGGGAACGCTTCTTTAAGGGGGGTGCCATGCGCGGCGGGCCAGCGCATGTTTTTGGGCGGAATCTTCGTGGCGACCGCAAAAGAGCGATTTCTTTCCTTATGTACTTTACCGACCAGGCGCTCGGATCGGCCGTCGCCGTAGACCGCGGCCGTGTCCACGAAGTTGACGCCCAGGTCGATGGACCGCCGGAGCGCGTCCAGGGACACCGCGTCATCCTGATGGCCCCACATGTCGCCGCCGATGGCCCAGGCGCCGAATCCGATTTCCGAAACTTTGATCTTCGTGCGCCCTAATATCCGGTGCCGCATCAGATTGAAAACGCTTCCATATTCATACAATAAAATTTCCGGGCGAAACTTGCAACCAACCCGCGCATAAGTAGGTATAATAAGCCGAAATGCCCGCTGCTCCAAAAAGAATCCTTTTAATCGACGACGAACCCGAAGTCCAGGACCTGATCGCGCTGTTCCTGAAAATCCGCGGCTATGAGGGACATCTGGCGCGGAACGGTGAAGAAGGCATTGAACTGGCCAAAAAACTTCTCCCGGACCTGATCCTTCTGGACGTCATGATGCCGAAAGTGGACGGTTTTCACGTCCAGATAGCCCTGCGGGAAGACCCTCTCGCCAGCAAAATCCCCATTATTTTCATCACCGCCAAGGCCGAGCCGGAAAACGCCCAGAAAGCCATCGCCAGCGGCGCCAAGGCTTTCATCGAAAAGCCGTTTGACCTCGTCACGTTAACAGAAACAATCCAATCAGTTCTGGGCCGGTCTTGATTGGCGCGATCCGAGTTGCATTTTCGCTGATACTTCTCTGCGGCACCCTGGCGCCGCAGGTGGCCGCCGCCCAAGCAACATCCGACTCTAAAAACTCCAATACGGTCCAGAAGTCAACCGGAACCAAGGCCAGAAGCCCCGCCAAGACCCAGGCTAAACGACGAGCCATCAATAAAAGCGTCCTGTTTCCACCGCCGGTGATTTACAAATACAATGAACCGGGCGACCTCATCAACCTTTTCCCGATATTGAAGGAGATCAACGAGATGATCCCCCGGCAGTTTTCCCTGGCCGACCACGAATTCGTGCTGGACACGAACCGCATCGTGATCCGCCACAGTTTTTACGATACGCCGCGCAGCCGGGCCGCGAGCAAATTTTCCGTCGTCACTTTTACCTATTCGGGAAATATCGGAAGGCAGTTTTCGACGAACCTGGACGTGCCGCTCTTCTATTCGTCGATCTTCGGGTTTTCGGACTGGTCGAGGTATCCATTGGGGAACTACACGATGACTTTTTCGAGGGACAACTTCCTGGCGAACGAAACCTATTACATCCGCGCGATCACCAAGTTTTGATCCGGACAGATCCGGAGCGCTGGACCGGACTTACCGCAGCAGCTCTCCCACCGTCACAACCTGTAAATTCTTGCGTTTCGCTTCCTCAATGACGAGAGGCACCACCGCCACGGTTTTGCCGCGCTTCCGCCCGCCATCGTGGAAGAGCAGGATCGCGCCGGGTTTCACGGCTTTGACATAATCCGCGCCCATCTTCGCCTCCGGAATGTTCAGCCAGTCCTCGCCAAAGCTCCAATTCACCAGCGTATAGCCGAACTCCCTGGCAATATCCTTCATCCAGGGCTTGTGAAAACCGTGCGGCATGCGGCAGATTTTGATCGTCCCGCCGCAGGTCTTCTCGATCACGTCCTTGGACTTTTTGATCTCCGAGCGGATCTTCGACTGCGTCGCTTCAAGGCCGTGCTTCTTCAGGTACGCGTAAAAATTCATGTGACTGTAGGTGTGGTCGGCGATCTCGTGGCCGCGCTTCTGCACGTCGCGGGCGATGTCGGGGCGCATCTCCACCTGATCGCCGTTCATAAAGAACGTGGCTTTGACGCCGTAGCGGTCCAGCACATCCAGCACCTGCTTCGTGTACTCTCCCGGGCCGTCATCGAAGGTGAGGGCGATCTGCTGCCGGTCGCGTTTCCCGTCGGACACGAACGTTCCCGGCTCCAGGGCGAAGGCGGGCGCGGCCAGCGCGCCGATAATGCCGCAAAACGCCGCGATCAAACCGATCATGACGATTTCTTTCCCAGCACGCCCGGTTTCGGCACAAACCCGTGCGGCAAAATCCTCAGGACCTTGAACCCGCAGGCCTCGTTCCAGCCCGAAAGTTCCTCTTTGGTGTGATGGCTCTGATACGGCGGCGAAAGCCAGTCAAAATTTTCCTGCACGCGCACGCGCCAGAGCGGGTGAACGGAAAACGTCAGGTATTTGAGACCTGGGACCTTGCCAAGCGCGGCCAAGGGGTAACTGATACCGTACACCAGCGAGTGCGGCAGGTGGACCGTGACGAGACGCAGCGTGTCGCTCAAAAATTCCCGGATGTGGCCGATCAGCCAGACGGGCCAGCGGAGAGCGCCCAGAAACGCGCGGGACGACTTGAGCGGATTGGTTTTGAAATTGGCGTAAGGCCCGTTGGTGCCATAGACCCAGACGGAAATCTGGCCGCCGGGCTTCACCAGCTCCGCCAGCTTCTTAAACGTCGCATGGGCCGACGGCGTATGGTGGATGACCCCCAAACTGTAAACGATGTCAAAGCTTTCTTTTTTGATGGGCGGGCTCATCAAATTGCCCTGGACAATGTGCATACGGTCGGATTGATCCGCCAGGTCCTTGAGCCGGATGAGCGCGGTGCCGAGATCGATCGCTACCACGTCGGCGCCGAGCTCGTGCGCGACCCGGCTGTAGCGGCCCATGCCGCAGCCTGCGTCCATGATGCGCTTTCCCCTCCACTCATCCGGAGGGATCTGCGTTTCATCCAGAAAAACGGGTTTATCCTCGGGAAGCGAGCCGGGATAGCGCATCCACTCGTAGCTGAACCGCTCCTGCGTGGAGCCATGGACTTCTTTGAACAAGTCTTCGCGGCCGTTGGAAGCCTTCATGCCCAGCGCATCCGGATATTTTTTGACGAAACCGGGATGGAGCGACAGCGCATTGGGGACAAAGCGCGGAATCCCGTCCACGACCGGGTAGCGTTCGCCGCAGCGCGCGCATTGCAGGACGCCCTCTTCGATCCGCTGCTCCACTTCCTGCAACGCGGTCAGGTTCAGCCCGCCCTGGCAGGAGGGACATATCAAAATATCGAGTAATTTTCGTCTCATCGTAACTTCCTCGCTTCTGGTATCGCATTCGCGGCAGCGCCTGCAGCTCCATTAGATTGCGCTCCGATTGCTTGTGCGAGCGCCTGGGGGTCCGTCGTCGGCAACCGGCAGGCCTGATTCACGCAGACGTACGCCGTGGCGCGGTTTCCTTCCCGCTTGAATCCCGCGAGATAAGGAAGCGTACGGGCCAACTCCTGTTGAAATTTTGAATTATCGATCAATAATACGGTCTTGCTGAAAACCGGCAGGGCGCGGATGGCGCGCAGCATGGCCTGCGTGTCCGTGGCGCCTTTATCGCCCATCAAAATGATCTGGCAGGAATTTTTCATCCGGAAATCGAGCGCCATCGCCAGCTGCGGCATGGCCCGAGGGTGATTGTTGAGCGTCGGAGCGAAGTGATGGAACGTTTTTTCCGCCGCATCCACAAAATCGCCGCGGCCGGTCATTTCGGAAAGGCGCAGCAGGGTCCCGCAGGCAACGGAACTGGCAGAAGGTTCGACGTTATCGTAATCTTCCTTAGTGCGGATCAAAAGGTTGGGGTCATGACTGGGTTCTGTCATGTAATATCCGCCATCAATGGGGTCAAAGAAGCGCTCGTTCAAATCCTGGCAAAGTTGGACCGCGCGGCGCAGGTCCTGCTCGTTGAAATCCGCTTCGTAAAGGTCCAGATACCCCTGCGCGGCGAACGCGTAATCATCCGCGATGCCTTTGATCTTCCGCTCCCCGTCCCGCCATCTCCGGTACAATTGCCCGTTGGGCAGGTCCACCATCTCGTTCCAGAGAAAATCTCCCGCTTTCTTCGCGGCGGCGAGATATCTCTCATCCTCCAGGACCTGATAGGCCCGCGCGAACGCGGAAATGGCCAGACCATTCCAGGAAGCGATGATTTTATCGTCCAGATGCGGTCTCGGCCGCGACGCGCGCTTCTGAAAAAGCTTCGCTCGTGCGTCCGCCAGAATTTTTTCGATCTCCGATTCGTTTTTGGAAAACTGCGCCGCTGTCTCTGCCGCCGTACGCGCTTCAAACAAAACGTTTTTGCCGATCAGCTCGCCGTGCGGATCTTCGCGCACGTTCCCCATATCGGCCACGCCGTAATGATAGGAAAATATTTTTCCAGCCTCGGCGCCCGCGATCTCTGCGATTTCTTTCGCTTCCCAGACATAAAAAGCGCCTTCGGTGCGATGCTCGTGCGTATCATCGATCACTTTCCCGGCCAGTTCGGGCGGCAGGCTGTCCGCATCTTCGGCGGAATAGAAGCCGCCTTGGGGATGCGTCATGTCGCGCAATAAATAATCCAGGGTCTGCCGCGCCACGCGCTCAAAGACGGGCTCGCGGGTGAGAACGAATGCGTTCAGATAGTTGAACGCGAGCTGGGCGTTATCGTAAAGCATCTTCTCGAAGTGAGGCACGTGCCAGCGGCCGTCCGTGGAATAACGATGGAATCCGCCGCCGAGATGGTCAAAAATTCCGCCTTTCGCCATGGCGCGCAGCGAATGGTGCGAGGCTTCAAGGTTCGCCCCGGTCTGAGTCGCCTGCAGAAAATTGTGATAAACCGGCATGGGAAATTTGGGGGCCGAACCGAAACCGCCGAGGTGCGGGTCGTAGACGTCCAGAATCGCCTTCGCCGTGCTTTCCGTGATGGCGGCGGATAACGCTTCCGGCGCTTTCCCGGCCTCGCTTCCTTCCGCCTTCTGCGTAACACCGCCCAGCGTCTCGCGCAGGTACGCGGTCAGATCGGCCGCGGAGGCCAGCATCTTCTCGCGGCTTTCCGTGTTCGTCCAAACCTCATGGATCCGCTTCACCAGATTGGACCAGCCCGTGGTTCCAAAGCGGTCTTCCGGCGGAAAGTACGTCCCGCCAAAAAACGGGCGCAGGTCCGGCGTCAAGAACACGTTCAGCGGCCATCCGCCCGACCCGATCATGGCTGTTACAGCCGACATGTAAATTTTATCGACATCCGGCCGCTCTTCCCGATCGATTTTAATGTTGATTAAGTGTTCGTTCATCACCGCGGCCACGGCGGGATTTGAAAACGATTCCTTTTCCATCACGTGGCACCAGTGGCACGTGGAGTATCCAATGGAAACCAGGATCGGTTTATTCTCCGCCCGGGCGCGCGCGATCGCCTCATCGCCCCAGGGATACCATTCGACCGGGTTATAGGCGTGCTGGAGAAGATAGGGGCTCTTCTCCTGAATCAGATGGTTGGGTTTTTTCTGCAAAGTCTCGGTCACGGTTAAATCTCGATTACAACTCTCCGTTACAGCGAGGGTTGCACCGATTTTTCAAACTGTTCGAGCGAGCGGTCGCCCACGATCTTCTCGATGATGGCGCCGTCGCGGTTGATGATAAACGTCGTCGGGATCGCGCGCACCCCGCCGTAATCGTCGGCAATCGTGCTGCTCGCCATTGCCACGGGATAGGTCATCTTATTTTTTGCGACAAACTCTTTCACTTCGGCGACGCCGCCCTCGTCCATGGAAACGCCCAGCACCACCAACCCCCTGGCTTTGTTTTTTTCATGCAGCGCGATCAGCGCGGGAATTTCTTCGCGGCAGGGCGGGCACCAGGTGGCCCAGAAGTTCAACACCACGACCTTACCTTTCAGGTCGGCGAGCGTCACCGTTTTTCCGTCCAGATCCGTCACGGAAAAATCCGGCGCTTTGCCCATCTTGCTGAAATCGCCCTGCGCCATGGACTCCACGCCGCGCTTCACGCCCACGTTACCGAGGCTTTTGTTCCTGTAAATGTAATATCCGCCGGCGGCCAGCGCGATAACGGCGAGAGCGATCAAAATGTTTTTCATGTTCTTAGTGCCTCCGTAACGATTAAATAGCGAACTTCGACAGCGAGTCCGGCAGGAACTTGATCAAAACCGTCAGCTTGTTCGTGAAAATCAGCACGCCGACAAATACCAGCAGGATGCCGGCGAAAATCTCGCCCCAGCGGATGAATTTTTTATACTTCGCGAAAAACCGCATGAAATATTGCACGCCAAGCGCGGTGAGCAGAAAGGGAATGCCCAGCCCCATCGAATAGATAAAAAGCAGCAGCGTGCCCTGAAAAACGGTTTCCTGCGTCGCGGCGAGCGCCAGAATTCCGGCCAGGATCGGGCCGATGCAGGGCGTCCAGCCGAAAGCGAACGCAAAGCCCATGACCAGCGGGCTGAACCAGCGCACCGCCTGGCCGCTCGTGTGAAAGCGCTTCTCGTAGTAGAGGAAAGGGATGCGAATGACGCCCATCGTGTGAAGGCCAAAAATCACAATGAGAGCGCCCGCAATTTTGTTGATGATGGGCAGATTGCCCAGCAGGATGCGTCCGACCGCGCTGGCGGAGGCGCCAAGCGCTGTGAAGACAATGGAAAAGCCGATAACGAAGAGCGCCGCGCCGCCCAGCGTTTTGCGCATCGTGGCGCCCTGGTCCTGGCTGTTCGAAAGCTCGTCCAGCGACAGGCCCGACACGTAGGAAATGTAGCCCGGAACCAGCGGCAGGACGCAGGGTGACAGAAATGAAGCGACCCCCGCTACGAACGACGTCCAAATGGAAACGTTATCGGTCATATCACCCTTTTATGATGCCTTGAGCGCCTGCATGTGAATCTCATGAAAAAAGATGGAAGCGGCGCAGGAAACGTTGAGCGACTGTATGTCGTCGGTTTGCGAAATGGAGAGGAGCTCGTCGCAGTTGTTTTTCAAAATCGGCTTGATGCCGCGGTGTTCGTTGCCCAGCACGATGGCCATCGGAAACCGGATTTTGGCATTCTCGAGTTTATGACCGTCTTCCACTGATGCGCCATAAATCCAAAACCCTTTTTCCTTCAATCGTTCGATGGCCACTCCGATGTTGGCGATCTCGGCCAGCGGGACTTTCATGGCGGCGCCGCTGGAAGCGCGCATCACGGCCTGGCTCATGCCGGCCTGGCGCCACTTGGAGATGACGACGCCTTTGCAGCCGAACGCCGCCGCGCTGCGCAGAATCGCGCCGACGTTTTGCGGGTCCTGCACTTCATCCAAAACGCCGATGAACGTCTGCTTGTCCAGGGGAAGCGTGTCGAGAAAATTTTTGAAGTCCATCGGGCCGGGAAGCGCCGCTTGCACGGCAACGCCCTGATGGTTTGCGCGAACCAGACCCTCAATGACTCTTTTGGGAACGCGTTCAATGTTGATGTGGCGGGCAGCGGCAATCTGTGAAATTTCCTGGAGGGTATCGCCGGAAGCGTCCGTCGCGACCAGCAGTTTTTTAACGGAACAGCCGGCTTCGAGAACTTCCTGGACGATCTGCCGGCCGCAAAACCATTCCCACATGCGGTTAGCGCTTGGGCTTGAGGATGGGGCCGAGAGCGGTATCTTCGATGGCGTAACCTGCCGCCTCGATCTCGATGCGAACCTTGTCGGCGTTCGCCCAATCTTTCTGCTTGCGGAACTCATCGCGCCGCGCGAGGCTGGCCTTAAAGTCGCGGATGATATCAGCCGTCAATTTGCTCTCAAGCCGGATGCCCAAGAGGTCCGTCGCGCAGTGCTTCATGGTCGCCACGGCGTCCCTCAGCCAGTCGAGCTTCCGATCTTTAATCGCGGGGATCATCAAATTGTTGAGTTCAAACAAAACAGCAATGGCTTTTTCTGTGTTGATGTCCTCTGCCAGCGCCTTCATGAACTTGGTCTTGATGTCTTCCAGAACCTTGCCGCCATCCGTTTTGCCGTCCAAAACGTACGCGGTTTTGACATATACATCCTCGAGACTGCGGTACGCGCTCTGGGCCTGGACGAGCAGATCATCGGAAAAATCAAGCGGGCTCTTGTAATGGCGCGAGAGCAGGAAAAGCCGCACCACCGGCGGCTGAAACTTTTCGAAAACTTCGCGCAGCGTGAAAAAATTGCCAAGCGACTTTGACATTTTTTCGCGGTTGACCGTCACGAAACCGTTGTGCAGCCACACTTTCGAAAACTGCTTGCCGGTTTTGGCTTCGGACTGGGCGATCTCGTTTTCGTGATGAGGAAAAATCAGATCCTGCCCGCCGCCGTGAATATCAAAGCTTTCGCCTAAATGCATGATGGACATCACCGAGCATTCGATGTGCCAGCCGGGGCGCCCTTCCCCCCAGGGAGAAGGCCACGCTGGTTCGCCGGGCTTCGCGGCCTTCCAGAGCGCGAAGTCGAGCGGATCCTTCTTTTGCTCGTTCACCTCCACGCGCGCGCCAACTTCCATATCGTCAAAATTCCGCTTTGAGAGGTGCCCGTAGGTTTTGAAGTTCCGCACCGAAAAGAAAACCGTGCCTTCGACGGGGTATGCAAACCCTTTTGCGATCAGCTCTTCGATAAATTTAATGATTTGCGGGACCGTTTCCGTGACCTTGGGGTAAACGTCGGCCGAAACGACGCCCAATTTTCCCATCTGCGTGAAATAGTCGGCGATAAATTTTTCCGAAATCATTTTGGAATCCTGATCGAGGAGCTGGGCGCGCTGGATGATTTTATCGTCGATGTCCGTGAAGTTCTGGACGTGGCGCACTTCGTAGCCGGCGGCTTTGAGGAAGCGTTTCACCGTATCGAAAAATACGTAGCAGCGGGCGTGGCCGAGATGGCACTCGTCATACGGCGTGATGCCGCAGACATACATGTTCACCTTGCCCGGCGTCGCTGGCGCGAATACCTCGCGTTTGCCCGTCAGGGAATTGGAAAGCTGAATAGCCGATTGTATGCTCATGTGGTATCCCTTCCTAGCTTTGAATCAGGGCGACGGCATGGGCGCACATCCCCTCTTTTTTGCCCACGAACCCCATGCGTTCGTTGGTCGATGCCTTGATGCCGATGGCGGACTCCTTGATGCCCAGCGCGTCGGCGATCCGGCGCTTCATTTCTTTGATGTATGGAGAAATCTTGGGTTCTTCCGAGAGCAGCGCGCAGTCCACGTTCAAAACTTTCGCCTTACGTTTCTTCAGCAGTTGCCGTACGTCCTTTAGAAACAGCAGGCTCGATACATTCTTCCAGCGCGGATCTTTGTTCGAATAATAAGTGCCGATATCCGGCAGGCCGGCTGCGCCCAGCAGCGCGTCCACAAGCGCATGGAGCAAAACGTCGGCGTCGGAATGGCCTTCCAACCCTTTCGAGTACGGGACGCGCACGCCGCCGAGATAAAGCGGGCGGCCTTTTTTCAGCCTGTGCGCGTCGTATCCAAGCCCGACGCGGATCATGAGCGCTTCCCCTTCGCGCGGACTGCGTTACTCCTAACTGTCATTTTCAAGGACTTCACGAATGATTCCGCGGCAATCAAATCTTTGGGTGTCGTAACTTTAATATTCTCATGCGAGCCAGGGACTATGGAAACGCGATAGCCCAGCGATTCCGCGATGGAAGCATCATCGGTAAATGAGCCCGAGCGGACCTTGCGGTGCAGAGTCTCCGCGATGTTGCGCTTAAAAACCTGCGGCGTCTGGGCGGACCAGCATTGCGCCCGGGGCACGGTGCGTTCGATTGTCACCTGGCTCGAGGAACCGTTTTTAGCCGCAACCTTGATGGTATCGGTGGCCGGCACCGCCAAAATAGCAGCACCCTTGCGCTTCGCCGCTTCAAAACATTGCTTCACGTGCTCGCCAGCCACGAAAGGCCGCGCCGCATCGTGAATCCCCACCACTTCACAGCTGTCCGGCAGCGCCGCCATGGCGTTGCGCGTCGAATCGGTGCGCTCCTTGCCGCCATTCACCCATGCCGAAACTTTGGAGTAATTCCGAAGCGGAATTTTCTTTTCGAAAAGCCCGCGCCATTTTTTCGGCACCGTTACGATCACCTGATCCACGGCGGCGCAGCGCTCCATGTTCGCGAGCGTCCAATGCAGCAGAGGCTTGCCTCGCAGAGGGATCAGCATCTTGGGATAAGGACGGTTCATCCGCTTGCCCTCACCCGCGGCAAGCACGATCATGATATTTTTTGCGGCGCGCATTAAATCCGATTTCCAGCCGCCTTACGCGGGCAACCCTTCGTTGTGGCTGGTAGCGCCCTTGCCGTGGTCTTTGGCCTTGGTGAAAATCATCCGGCCCGCGGACGTCTGGAGGATGGAGGCGACCAGCACCTCCACTTTCTTCCCAACTAAACGGCGGCCTTCTTCAACCACCACCATCGTGCCATCGTCCAGGTACGCGACGCCCTGGTCGCGCTCCTTGCCTTCCTTCACGACGAAGACCGACATGGCTTCGCCCGGGAGCACAACGGCCTTGAGCGCGTTGGACAGATCGTTGATGTTCAGCACGCGCACGCCTTGGAGCGAGGCGATCTTGTTCAAATTAAAGTCCGTGGTGACGATCTTGGCGTTCAGATCCTTGCCAAGCTCCACCAGCTTCGCATCGACATCTTTCAAATTGGAAAAATCCTTTTCGAAGACCGTGACGGGATTTTCCGGCATTTCCTGCAGACGCGCCAGGATATCCAGGCCGCGCCGGCCGCGCTGCCGCTTGATTGCGTCGCCGGAATCAGAAAGCGTATGCAGCTCGTTCAATACGAAACGGGGAACCAGAATGCGCCCCGACAAAAACTTGGTGTCGCAGATGTCGGCGATGCGGCCATCGATGATCGCCGAGGTGTCGAGCGCCAGCACGTCCTGTCCGCGCTTCTTGGCCGACGGAACAAATATGTTTTTATCGAGCAGCTCCACCTCTTCCTTCTTGTAGATGGCCACCACCATGCCGAGGTACGTCATCAGGAGGTTGATCAACAGGGAATACTTGTGGAACTTGTCGTAAAAAACCGGGCGGTCCAAAAGAAAAACGCCGTAATCGATCAGCTTGGCTGAAATGAGGCCCAGGATGCCGCCCAAGGCACCCGCGATCAGGTTATCCAGAGGAATTCTCTCGATGATGATTTCCGCCGCGATGATCGCCAGCGAACACACCACTCCGACCAGGATACCCTTCGTCGTTTGCGCGATCTGAAACCAGCCGACCATTGGACCCGCTATAATCACTGCCACCCGAACAGACCATCGAATCATGAAAAGGCTCCTTGATGACGATAATATAATGACGCTGTATGAGAATAATTAAGACGGTTTGGATGCCGCCGGGCGCATCCAACGGACCGTCTCTTCCAACGACTCTACCGGCACGACTTTAAGCGTGTTCGAGACAAATTTTTCTTTGAGCGCGCGCTTGGGAATAACCGCCCACTTCATGCCGAGCTTCTCGGCTTCTTTGAGGCGCTCCAGCACCTGGCCGACGTTGCGGATTTCGCCGCCGAGGCCGACTTCACCGATCAGCACGCCGTCGGTATCGGCGTTAAAGTCGCCGAACGCGCTGGCGATGGCGCAGGCGATGCCGAGATCGATCGCCGGCTCTTTGATCTTTGCGCCGCCTGTAACGTTCACGAAAACGTCGTGGTTCTGCAAATTAATTCCCAGCCGGTTTTCCAGCACGGCGATCATGAGGAGCACGCGGTTAAAGTCCAGTCCCGTCACCTGGCGCCGCGGCAGGCCGAACGGCGTGCGGCTGACCAGCGCCTGGATTTCGAGCAAAATGGGCCGCGATCCTTCCACCGTTGAAACCAGCATGGATCCGGGGCCGCGGTGGTGCTCGTTCAGAAAAAATTGCGACGGGTTCGAAACTTCCTCGAGTCCGCTTGCGCCCATCTCGAAAAGCCCGATCTCGGACGTCGGACCGAAACGGTTTTTATAGGCGCGCAAAATCCGATACATCTGGTGGCGCTCGCTCTCAAAATACAAAACGGTGTCAACAATATGTTCCAGCACGCGCGGCCCGGCGAGATCACCCTCTTTCGTCACGTGACCCAGAATGAACGTTGTGACCTTCTGAGACTTCGCCACGCGCAGAAACTCCGTGGCGCATTCGCGCACCTGGCCCACCGAGCCGGGAGCGGAGCCGATGTCGGAACGATATGTCGTCTGAATGGAATCAATGATCAAAAAATCGGGCGAGATCGTCTTGATGCTCTCCAGGATGTTCTCAAGGCTGGTCTCGGAAAGAAGATAAAGCCCCGGCGATGACAGTTTTAAGCGGTCCGAGCGCGATTTGATCTGTTCCTGAGACTCTTCACCCGAAACGTAAAGGACTTTGCGTTTCTTGGAAAGATTCGACGCGACCTGCAGCATCAGCGTGGACTTCCCGATTCCGGGCGCGCCGCCCAATAGCACCAGGCTGCCCGGGACGATGCCGCCGCCGATCATACGATCGAACTCGACGATGCCTGTCCGGACGCGATCGTGCTGCGCCGTGGAAACCTCAGAGATGAGCCGAACCTGCGACGAAAAATCCGTCAGCAGGGTCCGTGTCGCTGCGCTCGGCTCCACCTGCCGCTCTTCCACGAGGGAATTCCACTTGCCGCAGTCCGAACACTTTCCCAGCCACTTCGCCGTGGAATAGCCGCACTCCTGGCAGCGGAATATCGTTTTCGATTTAGATAGTTTCAGTGACATATTGTTTGAATTCGATCAAAGCCGATTCGCTTACCGTTATCGGGCAAAACTCACGAAGCCGAAGAGATAGGCGAGATCGCGGTCTTCGAAAACCAGGTGCGTCGCGACGTTGTACTGCCGGACTTCGCTCAGATCTTCCACGTTGGCGCCGACTTTCAACCAGCGCGTCACGCCGTATTTGGCGCCGATGTTGTACTGCGGGCCCTTGAAGTGACGCTCGCGGCCGGCGCGCCCGCGGATCTCGTCGCGCGGGAAGTCGAACGCGTAGGCGTTCAACTCGATGTTCTCAAGCCAGGGATTCGCGCTCCGCCGGTCCACCCACGGTTTGAACGGATAATATTTGAACCCGAGGCCGCCGGAAGACCGCACCGCGCCGATTTCCACGGTGACGGGGCCGAAATCCTTGCCGAGCAGGGCGTTGATCGTGGTTTTCTTCTCGTAATCGCCCTCGGTCTTAAACTCGTCTTTCCGGTCGCCCGCGTTCGACACGCCGAGGTAATAATACTTGTGGTCGCGCGGCTGAAGCCGGATGCCGCCGTCCGCCCGAACCACGCCGGCCGCCGGCACCGCGCGCCCCTGGAATTCCCAGAAGGAGCGGATCTTGGTGAAGCGGCCCAGCACTTCCTTCGCGGATTCGGACGTGTCTTTCAAATTGGAAACGGTCTTCTTCACTTCTTCGCCCATTTCTTTGTCCGCGAGCAGGCGACCCACGGCGCCTTCGCCGCGCTGGACCTTGGCCATGATTTCATCCACGCGCTCCAGCACCGATCGCAGTTTGGTGATGGAGGCTTCGATATCGGCTTTCTTGCTGGAGGAAATCTCGTGCAGGTCCGACGCGAGGCCTTTCAGATCCACGGTGAAGGAATGGAGGTTTTTGACGATGCCTTTCATCTCGTCGCGCTGCATGCCGATCGCGAAGTTCAGGGATTCCGTGACGCTGCGCAGATTGGAAACAGTCGCCTTCAGGTCGTCGCCAATGCCGGGCTTCCCGGGCTTGCCTTCGATCAGCTCGTTCAGCTTATCAATTAAATCGGTCAACGATTTGGTCGGCGCGCCGTAAAGCGTATCGCCGTCTTTCAGCTTCGGCGACTCCGGCGTTCCCGGGTTCAGATCCAAAAATTGCGATCCGATCAATCCGATCAGCTTCACGCGCACGACCGCGTTGGCGTAGATGGGAACGTCGCCCTTGATCTGGGTGGTGACTTTCGCGCGGCCCTCTTCGAGCTCGACCTTCTTCACCTGGCCCACTTCCACCCCGGCGATCCGCACCTGGCTCTTGTCGTTCAGCCCCTGAATGTCCTGGAAAACCATGTAGACTGTATAGCGGCGCTCGAGCCGGACGTCGGAAAGCTTCATGACGGTGACCGCCAGGATGGCCAGGCCGAGCAGGACGAAGAATCCGACCTTGGTTTCGAGGTTCAAGCCGTCTCCATGTCGGGAACGGGGATGGGCCCGTCGCTGGAACCGGAGATGAACTGCCGGACGACAGGGTTGGCCGAATGCTGCATCTGTTCGGAGGTGCCGGTCTCAAGCACCTTGCCTTCGTAGAGCATCGCGATGCGGTTCGAAATCTTGTAGGCGGACTTCATGTCGTGCGTGACGGCGATGGAGGTCACTCCCGTTTCTTTTTTGAGCTTCAAAATCAGGTCGCTGATGACGTCGGACATCACGGGGTCAAGGCCCGTGGTGGGCTCATCGTAAAGCAAAATCTTGGGCGTGAACGCGATGGCGCGCGCGATGCCGACGCGCTTCTTCATGCCGCCCGACAGCTGCGCGGGCTTGAAGTTCTCCGCGCCGGACAGTCCCACCAGCGCCAGCTTTTCCTCCACGATCCCGCGGGCTTCGTCGCTGTCGACGCCCATCAGATTGCGCAGGCCGAAAGCCACGTTTTCTCCGACGGTCAGTGAATCAAAAAGCGCGGCTTCCTGGAAAACATATCCTATCATTTTTTGGACTTTGTGTAACTCATCCTCGTCGAGCCGCGAGATCTCTTTTCCGTCGATGGTGATGGTCCCGGAGTTGGGTTTAAGCAACCCAACCAGCTGCTTCAGCAGCACGGATTTGCCGCTGCCGGAGCCTCCGATAAGGGTCAGAACCTCCCCCTCTTCGACTTGGAAAGTCACGCCGTTATGTATAACCTTGGAGCCGAACGATTTATGCAGGTCCTGGACGTCGATCATCGCCATGGATCAGCCGATGCGGAGCGCGACCAGCACTGCGGAGAGGAAATAGTCGCCGATCAAAATGGACACCATGGAGATCACCACGGCCGACGTGGTCGACTTGCCCACGCCTTCCGCGCCGCCGTGGGTGGTCAGGCCCTTGTAGCAGGACACGGATACCACGATCAAGCCAAAAACCACCGATTTGATGAGGCCGTGCGCGACCTCGCGGATCTGAAGCGCATAGATATCGTCCAGATAAACGGGACTCGGGATGGAAAATTTGAGCGTCGCCACGAGATAGCCGCCGAAGACGCCGAGAAAATCGGAGTAGATGGTGAGGAACGGCAGCATGGCGATGGCAGCGATAAAGCGCGGCACCGTGAGATACTTGATGGGATTGGTGCCGAGCGTATAGAGCGCGTCGATCTGCTCCGTGACCTTCATCGTGCCCAGCTCCGCGGCGATCGCGGCGCCGACCCTTCCGGCGAACACCATCGCCGTCAGCACGGGCCCCAGCTCTTTCACGATGGAAATGCCCACGATCCGTCCGACATAAAGCGGCTCGTTGAACAGTTTGAGAAAGGAGGTTCCGGTTTGCAGCGCCAGCACCATTCCCGTAAAAAGCAGCGTGAGCGATGTGACTGAAAAAGAACGCGCGCCCATCTCCAGAAGCTGCTGGCCGATATTGCGCCCGGGAGTGAACTGAAAAATGGATATAAATGTCTTCTGCGTCAAGACCGTGATCTCGCCAAAGGAATGCGCGAGCTTCAAAGCTCTGTCCCCAACGGCGGCGACAGGATTATGAGCCCGTTTTTCTTCCATCAGCGCACGTCCACGCGCGGCACTCGCGTCGAGATGCCGCAAAATATTTCGTAGGGCGACGTTCCCGCCCAGGCCGCCAGCTCCCAGACGGACACTTCATCTTTTCCCTGCCGACCCAGGATCACCACCTCGTCCCCGACCCGGACTCCCGGGATATCGGTGACGTCGAGCATGGTCATATCCATGGTGATGCGGCCCAGTACCGGCGCGCGCTTCCCGTTCACCAGCACCTGCGCCTTGTTTGAAAAGCTGCGGCGAAACCCGTCGGCGTAGCCGAACGCCGCGGTCGCGATGCGCGATGGTCTCTGCGTCACGAACGTGCGCGCGTAGCTGACCGGCGTCCCAACCGGGACGTCTTTCAGAAACACGATGCGACTCTTCCAGGCGAGGATGGGTTCCAGCGAAAACGAGTGCTCGCGCATCGGGAGAATCCCATACAACGAAATGCCCGGACGCACCAGCGTGAAGTGCGCCGCGTCATATTTGAAAATCGCCGCGCTGTTGGCGCAGTGGATGTACGGTATGGAGATGCCTTCCGATTTCACCTGTTTCACAAGGCCGGCGAAAAGCCCCATCTGCTTTTGCGTGAAGCCGGGATCATCGGCGGAATCGGAAAAATGCGTGTAGAGCCCTTCGAGCTCGACGTGCCTGAGCGCGCTGATCTGCCGGACAAACTCGGCGCTCTTGTAGACGTTGACGCCGATCCGCCCCATTCCGGTATCGATCTTCGCGTGCGCATGCACTTTCCGGCGGAGCTTCTTGCCGTAATGGTCGCACATCTTCGCGGACTCCGCGCTCGCCACGGTCACCCGGATATCATTCTTGACGGCGTGCACGAGGTTTGAAAACGGGAAGATATTGCCCAATATCAGGCTGGGGATTTTGAGGCCCGCTTTTTTGATCTGCAGGGCTTCTTCGATGGACGTGATGCCGAAAAATTTGGGTTTGATTTTGGATTTCGCCAGAGTGCGCGCCACCGGCACCACTCCGTGCCCGTAGGCGTTGGCTTTGATCACGGCCAGGATGTTCCGGTGCGGAAGCCGTTTCGCGATGGCTTGCAGGTTGTTTTGAAGACGGTCGTGGTCGATTTCGACCCAGCAGGGGCGGAAGAATTTTTGCGTTGTAGGCATGGTTTTATCGTCGGATTATTCTATGAAGTTCCGGCGGGATTTTCAAACCTCCGGAAGGCCCTGCGGAAGGCGATTATTTAGGGAAGAAATTACTCGGCGTCGGGCTCGAGGTTCTGGAAGCGCGCGCATTCGCCGATGAAGACGAGATCGACTTCGCCCAGAGGGCCGTTACGCTGCTTGGCGATGATAAGCTTGGCCTTGCGCTGCGTCTCGGGATCGGGGTCCTTCTTGTACATGCCTTCGCGGTAGATAAAGCCCACGAGGTCAGCGTCCTGTTCGATGGCGCCCGATTCGCGGAGGTGGGAAAGCTGGGGCTTGCCGTCGCGGCCGTGCTCTTCGGGGCTGCGGTTCAGCTGCGAAAGCGCGATGATGGGCACTTTAAGATCGAGCGCCAGGCCTTTGAGCGAACGAGAAATTTCCGCGATTTCCGTCTGGCGGCTTTCCGGCGTGCGGCGCGAACCCTGCATGAGCTGCAAATAGTCGATGACGATGAGGCCGAGCGGCGTGCCCTTGGCGCGCAACTGCGACGCGAGCCGCCGCGCCGTGGCCCGCAGGGTCATAATGGAAACGCCCGACGAGGAATGGTCCAGGTAAATCGGGGACTCGGACAGAACTTCCGCCTTGCGCGTCAGCACCGGCCAGTCTTCCTTGCGGAAAAACCCGGTGCGCAGTTTGCCCAGCGGGACCATGGAGAGCGCGGACAACAGCCGCATCACGATTTCCTGCTGGCTCATTTCGAGCGAGTAGATGATGGTGGGAATTTTCTTGACCACGCCGGCGTGCAAGGCGATGTCCAGCGCCAGCGCGGTTTTACCCATGCCGGGCCGCGCGGCCAGGATCACGAGATTGCCCGGCTGGAAACCGGACGTCATGGTGTCAAATTTGGTGAAGCCCGTCGGGACGCCGGTGACGGCGGCTTTTTTCTGATGCAGGGTTTCCAGCTGCTCGATGGTTTCGCCCAGCATTTCGGAAAGCGGCAGGAGCCCTTTTTTGCTGTTCAGCCGGTCGGCGATCTTGTAGATGGCCTGCTCCGCGCTGTCCAGCAGGAATCCAGGCTCTTCGTCCTGCTTGTAGCAGCTGCTGACCACGTTCGTGGAAGTATTGATCAGCTCCCGCAAAATCTCTTTCTGCTGTACGATCCGCGCGTAGGCTTCCACATGGGCCGCGGTGGGAACCACGTTCATCACTTCCGTCAGATAATCGGCTCCTCCCACGGCTTCCAGCGTGCCGGTCTTTTTGAGTTGGTCCACCAGCGTGACGATATCAATCGCGGCGCTCCCGCTCGACATCTCCTTGATGGCGGCGAAAAGCTTCCCATGCCGGTCGTCGTAAAAACTTTCGGGATGCAGCATTTCGAGCGCCTGCTCAAGGGCGTCCTTTTCGATGAGCATACAGCCCAGGACAGCCATTTCGGCTTCGATGGAATAGGGTGGAACTTTGAGGTCTGTTGAGGAGGATCCGCCCGCGGGGCGCAGGGTGTTGGATTTGATTTTTACGTCAATCGTCGAAGGTTCCATACCGTCCCGCCGCGGTTAAAATTTAAACGCGCTGCCTTCGCGCTTCTGCTGTGAATCGAGGGGCTGACTTCTGCCGGACTTTGCGGCTTTGCTTCGGACTTACTGTTCGGAAGCCGCGACGCGCACTTTGAGCTGGGCGTTGACCTGCGCGTGCAGTTTCACGGGCACCGTGAACTCCCCGACGGCTTTGATGGGAGCGTCCAGGTGGATGTTTTTCTTATCGATGGCGAAGCCTTTGGCGGCCAGGGCGTCGGCAATGTTGTGGTTCGTAATGGACCCGAACAGATGGCCCTCTTTGCCGGCCTTCGCGGGAATCTCGATTTGGAGCGCTTCCAGCTCTCCGGCCGATTTGCGGGCCGCTTCCAAATTCTTTTCGATCTTGAGCTGGCGGACTTTCTTTTCCGACTCCCACTTGCGGAGCGCGGCGGCCGTCGCGGCGGTGGCGAGCTTCTTGGGGAGGAGGAAGTTCCGGGCGAAACCGTCCGAAACGACCTTTACTTCACCGGCCTGACCGCATTTATCTACGTCTTCGCACAAAAGGACTTTCATGATGGCTCCTGAATTAGATGAATGAGAACGGCAGCATCGCGATGTTGCGCGCGCGGCGGATCGCTGCGGACAGATGGCGCTGGTGGGACGCGCAAACGCCCGTGGAGCGCGAGCTGAGCATCTTACCCCGGTCGGAAATGAAGTTCCGGAGCACGTTGACGTTCTTGAAATCGATATAGTCGACCTTGTCGACGCAGAAGCGGCAGACTTTGCGGCGCGCGAAGGGTTTGCGGAAGCGTCCGGGACCGCCGGGACGGGCCGAAGGGCCTGATCCTGCGGGTCTAGGGCTGCTGGATGAATGGGAAGACGGCGGGGTGGTGGTCATGACTGATAGTTCTCCTTGATCTTTCGGCCCTTAAAAGGGAATCTCTTCTTCGTCGCCGTTATTGCCGGTATCGGGACTTGCGGAACCGGCGGCAACTTCCACCGGCTTCGGCTCGTCATCGGCGCCTTCCGACTCGTTTTCCATCTTGGCCAAAAATTGGATGCTGCGGGAATCGACTTCGATTGATGTGCGCTTCTGCCCATCCTTGGTTTCCCAGTTGCGGGAACGAAGGCGGCCTTCGACGTAAACCGGGCTGCCCTTCTTGAGTCGGTCGCTGCAGCGCTGCGCGGCTTCGCGCCAGACCACGACCGGGATGTAAGACGTATCGTCCTTCCATTCGCCCGTCTGATCCTTATAGCGGCGGTTGATGGCCAGATCGATGCGGCAGACGGCCTGCCCCTTCGCGGTAAAACGGAGCTCCGGGTCCCGCGTCAAACGGCCGACCAGTCGGACGTCGTTGAGTTGGTGAAGGCGGAGCGTCATCATGTTATTTGGTCTCCGCAGCGGGAGCGGCAACTGCGGCAACCGGCGCTGCGGTTACGGACGCGGCTCCAACGGCAGAAGCTTCGGGCGAGGTCGTGCCGTCGGCGGGCGCGAGGCGCACCGCGGGCTTGATCTTGTCCACGTTCTTCGGGTCTACCTTGATGGTGAGTCCCCGGATGATGGTGTCCGTTACGCGGTAATGGTGGTTGAGCGACGCCATGCTGGCGGGCGGCGCGTTGAAAACGAGGTAAACGTAAAACCCGTCGCGATGCCGTTCGATAGGGTAGGCGAGGCGGCGGCGTCCCCAGAGTTCCGACGTGGTGATGTTGCCGTCGGCCTTGGAAATGATGCCCTTCACTTTCTCAAGAGTGGATTCAACCTTCTCCTGCGAAATATCGCCCGGGCAAATAAAAATGCTTTCGTATATGCTCACTGGATGACTTCCTTTATGTAGTTATTTGTGTTTTGAAATATCGGTGTGCGCCGCTGGGGGACGGAGACCGGGGAATACTATAGCACAAATCGGCGGGGCGAATCAACAGTTTTGGGTCACAAAAATAGGCCAATACCCGTCAGCAGGCAGCCCGCGATGGCTAGCAGAAAACCCAAGCCCCCCGCGGTCCACCAGGGCTCGAGCTCCCCCCATTCCCTTGAATCCAGCCGTTCCCGCAGGGGCCCCGGGAACAGCCACCAGTTTTTGGGAAGCGCGATCCGGTCTTTAAGCGCTTTCCAAAGCTTGTAATGGTAGATGAACCCTGCAGGAACTCCCAGTAAAAGGCCCAGGATGATGGATCCAAGTCCGATCCCCATAAAAAAATCATACCGGAGATACTGTTGGGCCAGCGCCAGACCGCCGATCAGGGTGAGAACGCCCGCCCCGATCAGGATTTCCTGCATGGATCAGTTTTTAAAGTGGAAGTAGCAGACGTCGCCGTCCTGAACGAGGTATTCCTTGCCTTCGGAGCGCTTGAGACCCTTTTCCTGGAGGGCCTTTTCGGTTTCGAACTTGTCTATGTCGGCGAACTTATAGACGTCCGCGCGGATAAAGCCCTTGGAGATATCGGAATGGATTTTTCCCGCGGCCTGAACGGCATTGTCGCCCCGGGTGATGGTCCAACCGCGGACTTCGGTCGGCCCCGCGGTGAAATAGGTAGCCAGGCCGAGTAGCTTATAAGACTCCTTGATCAGTCGCTCGAGGCCCGTTTCTTTTAAGCCCATCTCCTCGCGGAAAGTTTTCTTTTCTTCCTCGGTCGCGAGCTGCGCAATCTCGGCTTCCAGCTTTCCTGAAATCGTCAGCCAGTTGGCCTTGCGGCTTTCCGCAAATTTTTTGAGCGCCTCAACATGCGCCGCGCCCTTGGCGCCGTCTTCATCTTCATTGCCCAGATAAAGAATGGGCTTGGAGGTCAAAAGGCCGAAACCTTTCATCTCCGCATCGGACGCTCCCGTAGCGCGCGCCGGCTTTCCCTCGGCCAGCGCTTTCCGAATCTTTTCCGCGATCTCGAAGCGGGCGCGAGCTTCCTTATCACCCGACTTCGACATGCTGGCCAATTTATCCGCCTGCTTTTCCATCGACTGGAGATCCGCCAGCATCAGTTCCGTTTCAATGATCTCGATGTCGCGCACCGGGTCCACGTTGCCCTGCGTATGCACCACGTCCGGATCTTCGAACAGCCGCACAACTTGCAAAATGGCGTCCACGTCGCGAATGTTGGCCAAGAACTGGTTGCCCAATCCTTCGCCCTTGCTCGCGCCCTTCACGAGCCCCGCGATGTCCACGAACTTCATGTAAGCGGGCGTGGTTTTATCGGGATGAAAGAGCGCCGCCAGGCGAGTAAGCCGCGCATCAGGCACGTTCACGACGCCCACGTTGGGCTCAATGGTGGTAAAGGGATAATTGGAGGACGCGGCATGGCCGCTGGTGAGCGAATTAAACAAAGTTGATTTGCCGACGTTCGGCAGCCCGACAATTCCTATTTCCATGGATGAATAAACTCCTTAGATAGCTACGGCAGCAATGCCAGCGAATCCCGGTGGATGATCTCCGCGCGCGCTCCAAGCTGCTTTTTAACATCGGCGCTGTTCTGTCCCTTCACCGCATTAATCTGCTCGGATGAAAATGACGCGACACCGCGCGCGAACTCGCTGTGTTCCGAGGTCTTGATGCTGACCACGGATCCCTTGGCAAAACGGCCTTCCACGCTAACGATCCCGGCGGCCAGCAAACTCTTCTTATTCTCTTTCAACGCGGCCGCAGCCCCAGCATCCACCACGATCTCGCCTTTGGGCATCGCGCCGAACAAAATCCACTTGTCCTTGGCCGGCATCGATTGAATCGACACGAACTTGGTGCCGACCTCCTTGCCGTCCAGGATATCTGAAAGGATATGCTTCACATTGGCGTTCGCAATGTGCGTCGTGATGCCGGACGCCGTCGTTATTTTGGCGGCTTCGATTTTGGACGTCATGCCGCCGGTCCCGAGCTCGGACTTCACCCCGCTCCAGGCCAACTTTTCGATTTCGGGCGTAATCTTCGGAATGACGGAAACGACTTCTTTCTTTCCATCTTCCGATCGAATCAACCCGTCCACATTAGAAAGTATGATCAGAAGGTCTGCGTCGATTTTGACCGCGACGAGCGCCGAGAGGCGATCGTTATCGCCGAACTGAATTTCTTCCACGGCCACGGTATCATTTTCATTGATGACGGGAACGACGCCCATCTCAAGCAGATTCAAAAGGGTGCTGCGCGCGTTCAAGTAACGCTTCCGGTCCCCGATATCGTCGCGGGTCAACAAAATTTGAGCCACATGGGTGCCGTGCGCGCGGAACAACTTCTGATACGTCCGCATGAGCGTGACCTGCCCCACTGCGGCCGCCGCCTGTTTTTTCGCCAAATCTTCGGGCCGTTTCGCCCAGCCCAGTTCCTTGATGCCGGCGCCGATGGCCCCCGAGGTCACAAGAATCATCTCATGCCCCGCCTGCGTCAGGGCACAGATCTCCTTCACCAGCGCTTCCAGCACCGGATTGGACTCCTGGAGCGTCTCGTGCTTCCCCGTAAAGCTCGACGTCCCCACCTTAACGACTATACGCTTCTTAGCTTGCATAAAGTTGCGGCATATCTTACCATTTCCGAAATATGAGGAAAAACGCGATCCAATTTGCGCTTTTGACCATCGGGCTCGTGCTTTTGGGCTGGATGATCCACAAAATCGGCGTTGCATCCCTGGCCCATAACCTCCGCAGCTTTGGTTTCGCAAATATGGCGGGGCTAATTGCGATTTATACCGTGGCGCAGATCGCTTTTTGCGCCGCCTGGCACGTGATCCTTGTCACCTACGAAAAGTCCATCCGGTTTCGCGATTCATTTCTCGCCTACGCCGCGGGCGACGCGCTCAACATGACGGTTCCATCCGCCAACCTGGCCGGCGAACCGGTCAAAATCCTGCTGATTAAGGACAAAATTGCGCCCGCGCCGGCCATCGCCTCGGTGACGGTTTACAAATTCGCCGACTTCATCTCCCTCACGCTTTTCCTGCTCTTCGGCTGGATCTTCCAGTTCTTCTTTTTCTCTCTGCCGCTGGCCTGGAATATTGGAGGCGGCGTGATCGCAGCGGGCATGACCGCGGCCTGCTTTCTTTTTTACGGGGTTCAGAAAAAAGGCGTTTACCACCCGTTGGGAAAGTTTTTGGCTAAACTAGGAATCGGTGGATGGATCATCCGCCAATTGGAGTCCGCGAATTTTATCGATAAAAACATCCGGGAGTTTTATGTCAACCATCCTGGAAAATTCCGGGAAGGGGTGCTCTACAATTTTCTGGCCTGGTTTGGCGGCGTGGCCGAGATCATGATCTTTATGAAATTGACGGGCGGAGAAGCGAGCTTCGCCGCGGCGCTCACCATCGAAACGTTTTCGCTCTTCATCAACAACGTGACTTTCTTTATTCCGGCCAGGATCGGCGTCGGGGAAGGCGGGAGGGTGCTGTTGTTTGGAGCTCTGGGTTATTCGACCGCGATGGGGCTTTCGTATGGGATTATACGGCGGGTGAGGGAGCTCGCCTGGATCGCGGCGGGGCTTGCGATCCTGCTCTTTACAAAGAAGTTCGGACTGAACTCTGGGGAGGAATTGCAGCCTCGCTGAAAAGAAACTCCATCTCGCCGATCCGGACCCGGTCTCCGGCCTGCACGCCTTCCTTCAGCAGCATCTTTTCGACGCCCATCTTCTTCAAAATATTCTGCATCCGGGCAACGGCCTGTTCCTGATCGAAATTGGTCATGGCCACGAGCCGCTCCACCTTCTTGCCCATCACGTGGAAACCATCGTCATCCCGCTCCACGATAAAATCGTTTTCAAAGACGAATTTCTTGAAGTCCGCCGTGACGACTTCCTCAACCTCTTCCTTAATCGTCGTCAATTTCTTCGCGAGGACCGCCAGCAATTCAGGAATGCCTTCTCCTGAAACCGCGGAAATCGCCAAAAGCTTTTTACCTTTCAGGTGTTTCTGCAATTTTTTCCGGGCTTCCTGGGCACCCGTCAAATCCATTTTATTCATCACATAGATCACCGGCTTGTTGGCAAGCTTGGTACTGTAAAGCTTCAATTCCTTTTCGATGGCGCGGACGCTCTGGAGCGGCGTCTTTTTATCGAAGCCAAGGGGATCAATGAGATGGACCAGCAAACGCGTCCGCTCCACGTGGCGCAGAAATTCCATGCCGAGGCCTTTGCCTTCATGCGCGCCTTCGATCAAGCCCGGGATATCGGCGGCGACGAAAGTCTGGTCCTGGTATTGGGCGACGCCGAGGTTCGGAGAAAGCGTGGTAAAGGGATAGTCCGCGATTTTGGGCCGCGCAGCAGTCATTCGCGAAAGCAGTGTGGATTTGCCGGCGTTGGGGCAGCCGACCAAACCGACATCGGCGATGAGTTTCAGCTCCAAGTCCGCATCGAAGAGTTCGCCCGGTTCTCCCTTTTCGGCGATCTTGGGCGCGGTTTTGCGCGACGTCTTGAAAGCCGCGTTGCCCCGGCCGCCGCGGCCGCCGGAAGCGATCAAAACTTTCTCGTGCGGGGTCTTGAGATCGGCAATGACGGAATCGTCGCGCTTCACGATGGTTCCCACTGGCACGTGGATGACCAAATCTTCGCCCGCGCGGCCGGAACGGTCCCAGGGCTCGCCCGGAGAGCCTTCCTGCGCGCGGAAATGAGGATGATAGGTGAGATCGAGCAGCGTGGTCTTGTTGGGATCGGCCAGCATATAAACGCTGCCACCCAAACCGCCGTTGCCCCCGTTAGGCCCGCCGTAAGGAACGTATTTTTCGCGCCGAAACGAAAGCCTTCCGTCTCCGCCCTTACCGGCCTGAATATTGATGCGTATTTTATCTACGAACATAAAAAGAGGCCGGACTGTCTGTCCGGCTGAAATTCAAAAGTGTCGGGGAGTTGTGGGGGAGGGGAGTTACGAGGGGTAAACGCTGATCTGCTTCTTGCCGCGCTTGTACCACTCGAACTTCACGACGCCGTCAATGCGGGCGAAAATGGTGTCATCTTTCGCCAGGAAAACGTTATGGCCGGGCATGAACTTGGTGCCGCGCTGCCGTACGATGATGGAACCGGCCGTGACTTTCTCGCCGCCAAAGGCTTTGACGCCTAACCGTTGACCGTTACTGTCGCGGCCGTTTTGTGTGGAACCCTGGGATTTGACTGATGCCATTGAAATTTATCCTTTAATATCTTTGATCTCGATCTCGGTCATGTCCTGGCGGTGGCCCTGCATCTTTTTATAGCCCTTCTTGGACCGCTTCTTGAAAATCAAAACTTTGGGGGCGCGCAGGTGCTTGACGATGGTCGCGGAAACCGCGGAACCAGCGAGAAACGGCCGGCCGATTTTGGCTCCGGAGGCTTCGCCGCCGACCATGAGGACTTCGGACAGCTCAATGCTGGCGCCTTCCGCCTGTTCCAGCTTGCCGACCTGGATGCGGGTGCCTTTTTCAACTTTATATTGCTTGCCGCCGCTTTGAACGATGGCGTATTTAGTTTCCATGAGAGCGGACTATAGTAACAAAAAAGATTTGCAAATGCAAGAGTTATTTTGGAGGAAGGGTCACGAGATTAAACCAGAACTTCTCGATGGACTTCACGGCCTCCATGAACTGATAGAACCCGAACGGTTTGGTGATGAAGCAGCTGGCTCCAAGACCGTAGGAGGCGGCCACGTCCTTTTCCGCCTGGGACGTCGTGAGGACAACCACGGGAAGCTGTTTCAAGTCCGGATCGGTTTTGATCTTCTTGAGGACTTCGTGGCCGTTCTCCTTCGGCAGATTCAGGTCCAGGATGACCAGGTCTACCTTCTTGGCGGGAGCAAAGGATCCCTGGCCGCGCAGGAACTGCATCGCTTCGACGCCGTCTTCCACCACGCTTAAATTGACCGCGACTTTGCCTTCCCGCAGCGCTTCCTCCACCAGAATAACGTCTTCGGGGTTGTCTTCCACCAACAGGACTTCAATCGCTCGGCTCATGTCAGGCCTCCTGTGAGACTTTCTTACTGATCACTTCTGGACAGGAATTGAAAAATAGAACGTCGACCCTCTGCCTGGCTCCGATTCCACCCAAATCTTGCCCCCATGCCGCTCCACAACCTTCTTGCAGATGGCGAGCCCCATCCCGGTCCCGGGATATCCTTCTTTTTTATGCAGTCTCTGGAATATCACGAATGCCCGTTCCAGATATTGGGGATCGATCCCTATGCCGTTATCCTGCACTGAAAATATCCAATGATCCTGATTCTTTTGGGCGGAGACGCGGATGACGGGAGGCCGTTTCTCATTATAGAATTTCAGGGCATTGCTGATCAAGTTCTGGAGGAGGGTCACCAGCTGCGTCCAGTCGCCCTGAACGGAGGGCAGGGTGCCATGCGTCACCGACGCCCGGCTTTCCCGCACGGCGCTGTCCAGGTTGGACAGCACGGATTCAAGAACCTTCTCAAAATCGACGGTCTGGAACTTTTTAGCTTCTTCGTTCAACCGTGAATATTCCAGCAGGTCCTGGATCAGGTCGCGCATGCGCCGGACCCCGTTCATGATATGGACGAGGCATTTCTTGGCCTCCTCGCTCATCGGCGCTCCATGCCGCCGTTCGAGGAGCTCGGCGAAGCTTGAGACGGTCCGCAAGGGTTCCTGAAGGTCGTGGGACGCCACGTAAGCGAACTGTTCCAGCTCCGCGTTTGAGCGCGCCAACTCTTCCGCCCTTAACTTCAGCTCAACCTCGTTCTTCCTCATATGCGTGACGTCCCGGAAGCTCCAAACCCGGGCATGGCGCCCTTCACACAGTTTCTGGGGCTTGGAATAGCGTTCAAAGATACGGCCATCCTTGAAATGCAGGAGGTCCACGCTCTCCCTGACGTGATCGGCGTACAGCTCCCGCACCTTTTGAATGAACCCATCGGGATCGACCAGCTGATCCAGCACCATGAGGATCGCGGAGGTATCGTCTTTTGACTTCAACGCATCCTCCGAAAGGTGCCACATTCGCGCGAAATTGCGGTTGAAACTCAGTATCTTCTGGTCTTCGTCCACGACCAAAATCCCGTCCACGGTCGAGTCCAGGGTTCCCCGCAGGATATCAAGCGACTCCTTTAGCTCTTCCGTCATGCGCATCCGCTCCGTGATATCCTGCGCCACGACGATCACGCCCAGGATGTTCCCCTTCTCGTCCCGGTACGGGATTTTATCCGTCTGAACCCATTGCTTGCCGCCGTCCGGTTTTCTTATAAATTCGATGATGCCCAGCTTGGGGTTGCCGCTGTTGATGACCTCGAGGTCGTCTTTGTAATACTTCTCGGCGTCCTGAGGATATAAATCATACGTGGATTTCCCCTCCATCTGCTCAACCGTCAGATTGATGGAGGCGGCGGCGGGCTTATTCGCCCTTAGAATCCGGTTGTCGCGGTCCTTGTACCAGATCATGGCCGGCACGGAATCAAAAATAATCTGCTGGTCGGTAACGGGCTTGGAGGTTTTGGTGGCTTTTTTGGCAGGTTTCCGGGAGGCCATGGTTTATTTTAGCACAGCGGTCCCCGGCGGAACGTCAATCTTTTAATTTGATATAGGTCTTTTGGGCTAGGAGGCGGACCTGCGGGTCCGGGTCGGATTCAGCCAGTTTTTGGATCTCGAGGATGTAGGCGGCATCGTCGAACTCGGCGATCAGCTCGACGGCTTTCCTGCGGATCACCGGGTCGCGGTGCTGCAGAGCTTCCGCGATCTGCCCAAGGCCGACAAACCGGTCGGGATTGATGCTGGCGATGAGCAGGGAAGCAAACGCGCGGTTTGTGGGATCCTCGTCGCGGCGCGCGGTTTCCTTAAGAACGCCGGTGACTTCCTTGTTGTAATCCTGGAACTTGCCGAGCAGGGCCAGCTGGCTGGCGGCCAGATTGCGGAGGTCCGCGTTTTTATCAGTGCTGATCACGCGGCTGTAAAAATTGAAAGCTTCGGCCTCGCCGGGGATGACCCCCGTGAGCTGGACCAGGATCGCGCGGCGCACCTTATCGACTTTTTCCTTGAAGAAAAGTTTCTGCAGGTGCTTGGCTGCGTCCGGCCCCCCGAGCTCGCCCAGCACCTGGGTCATCAGGATGCGCACATCGGGGTTGGCGCCGTCACCGAAATCGGCGACCAGCTTGACCACGTCTTTGAAACGGTAAGTCCGGAGTTCGCTTTGCGCCTGAACGCGGGCGGAGGGATCGTTCGATTCCAACCGGCGGATCAGCTCTTCCGAGCCGGCTTTAGCATGGAGCAGACCGGGACGGGAAGCGAACGTGAAAAAGGAAGCCAGAACGGTTAGTACGGCAAGAGCAGAGGCGGGCCTGAATCTGATCATAGGTCTTTGCCGGAAAAGGCCGAGGGGAGGAGGCGCGTCAGGGACGACGATACCACCCGGTCCGATTTCGAAGCCATCAGCACTTGGATATCCGGCGCGAACTCCGCGAGAACCTGCCGGCAGGCGCCGCAGGGCGAGATCGGGTCGCCGCCTGCGTAAACCGCGATGGCTTTGAACCGCTTCTCGCCGACCGAAACCGCTTGGGCCACCGCAGCGCGCTCCGCGCAGATCGTTAAGCCGTAGGAAGCGTTTTCGAGGTTGGCGCCGCGGTAGATGCGTCCCGACGCGCCGAGAAGCGCCGCGCCGACCTTAAACTTGGAGTAGGGCGCGTAGGCATTCTCGCGGGCCGCGCGGGCCTCCGCGAGCAGGAGCTCGATCTGCCTAGATTTTGACGTATTTGCCGATGATAAGCTCAAGCTTTTTGTACGCCTTTTTATCGATGGATTTCGGGTTGGTCTGAACGGCAAATTGGGCGGCGCTGGCGCATTCGCAGGTCCGTTTCCGCGCGAGGCGCGGCAGCATCGTCTTGATCATCTGCTTGACGTTGTTCACGTTGTCGTGTATGGTGGCGAGAACTTTCTCGACCGTCACTTCCTCGCCTTCCTTCCAGACGTCGTAGTCCGTGACCAACCCAATGGTGGTATAACAGATTTCCGCTTCCCGCGCAAGTTTGGACTCCGGGAGGTTGGTCATGCCGATGATGGAAAAGCCGAGGTTGCGCCAGACGTTCGATTCCGCTTTGGTGGAAAATGTCGGGCCTTCGATGATGACGAACGTGCCGCCCAAATGTATGGGGAGTTTGAGCGATTGCCCGGCGTCGTGCACGCGCTTCGAAAGCTCTCCACAATAAGGATGGGCGAATCCGGTGTGCCCTACAATGCCGCCGCCGTAGAACGTGGATCCGGGACGGCTCTGGGTGCGGTCAAAAAGCTGGTCGGGGATGACGAAGTGGCGGGGCGGGAGTTCTTCTTTAAGTGAACCGCAGGCAGAAACGGAAACGATCTGCTCCACGCCGATGGATTTCAGCGCCCAGATGTTGGCGCGCGCGTTGATCTCGGAAGGCAGGATCTTGTGGCCGCGGCCATGGCGTGGCAGGAATGCCACGTCCACGCCTTCGAGGTTTCCCGTCACAATCGCATCGGACGGATCGCCGAAGGGCGTCTTGATCTTCACTTCCTTCAAATTTTTAATGCCGTCGATTTCGTAAACGCCGCTGCCGCCGATGACGCCGACCGACGCATGGACTTTACGGGAAGATTTTTTCATGGGAGTTCCTTGGCGGCGATATAAGCCGGGGATTATACGCCGTCCAGTTCGAAGAACTCGGAAGGGACGGTGGTTTTCATCAAATCGTTGAGAACGAGCTGGGCGCTCTGGCGGTTTTCCCAGGTGTTGATCTCGAGACCGAAGCAGACGTCGAGGCGCTCGCCTTTTTTGCACTCGGCCAGCAGGTTGTCCATGCGCCAACCGATTGCTCCGAGCTGTTTATCAGCCATGTTGGAAAGCTTGAGGCGCAGATGATTTTTCTGCGCGCCAACCAGGGAAGCGTCTTCGCAGCGGACGCCGCGCAACGCGAACACCGGCAAGGGGTTGCCCTGGCCATAAGGCTCGAGCTTGGAAATTTCCTGGATAAAGTCGGTCGTGACCTGGTCGAAATCCAGCTCGAGGTCCACGTCGATCTGGGCCATCAATGCGCTGTCGTCCAACTGATTCTGTCCAATTTCTTTCAGCCGCGCGCGCAATGCCTCGATATTGGCATTCTGGACCGTCAGTCCGGCCGCCGCGGGATGGCCGCCATACTTCACGAGCAAATCCTTGCATTCCGCCAGCGCTTCGACGACGTTGAAATTGGGGATGGAACGGGAAGAACCGGTCGCGGACTCGCCGTCTTTGATCAATAGAACCGCTGGCCGCCCGAATTCGCGCACAAACTGGCTTGCGACGATTCCGGATACGCCATGCTCCAAACCTTCGGCCACAACGAACAGCAAGCGGTCATTTTTCAAATCGCATTGCTCTTCCGCCAAGGCAAAAAATTTATCGTTATTTTTCTTCTGCAATTTCTTCCGCTCTTCATTCAACTTTACAATTTGGATCAGTAAATCGATGGCTTCGTCTTCGCTGTTAGTGAGGAGCAATTTCACCGCGAGGTCCGCTTTGCCGAAGCGCCCGGCCGCATTGATGAGCGGCGTCACGCCCCAGGCGACGTCCTTCGCGCTGGGAATCGAAGGCGGCGCGGCAGAGACAGCGTCGCCGCCATAGCGCGGGGGCTTGGGCAGAAGGCCGGCCTCCTGAATCAGTTTGCGCAGACCCACTTTGCGCGTCTGGAGGAGGCGCGGCAATCCGTTTTTGACCACCGCGCGGTTTTCTTCGAGCAAAGGCACCACGTCGGCGATGGTGCCGAGCGTGACGACGTCCAGCTGGTCTTCCAGGAAAAATTGGAGGCGCGGATCGCGGTGCTCTTCGATCTTCTTGAAAAGCTCGAGGGTGGCGCGGCAGTCATCGATGGAGCGGTGCGCCTGATCCATCTCGATACCGAAGCTTTTCGCCAGTGCGCCCAGCGCATAAGACGGCTGAGAGAAGCATTCGCGCGAGAGTGAAAGCGTATCGATGGACGGATTGTTAAACTCGCGGTCCAGATGTTTCTTGAGCCCGACCTGGAGGAACGACAAATCGAATTTTGCGTTGTGCGCGACGATCGTTCGCGGGCCTATAAAATCCATGAGCTGCGGCAAAACGTCTTTCAGGTTCGGAGAGTTTTTGACCATCTCGTCCGTGATGCCGTGGACTTTCGTCGCATCCGGATGGATCGGGGCCGACGGCTTCACTAAAGAATGAAACTGTTTAACCGGCAGGAAATTGCGGACGCAAATGGCGCCGATCTCCAGAATTTCATTCTGCATGGGAGAAAGGCCGGTGGTTTCCAAATCAAAAACGATAAACTCCTGGTTGAATGTGCGGTTGTAGCTGAACATGAGAGCGTAAGCGAACTTGAAGGCGGTGAGACAGCCGGCAAGCTCTTTCATGGGATAACGCGAATGCTTCAAATTGGGATTGACGATGGCGAGCGCTTCAGGAAGAGTCTCGGGCGGATGGTGATGGTCCGTGACAATCACTTCCATGCCGATGGAGTTGGCAAAACGGATTTCATCGATGGCTGATGTGCCGCAATCCACGGTGATAACGAGCGACGCGCCTTCGTCGCGATATTTTTGCAAAAGGGAATTATGCAGGCCGTAGCCTTCGTTGGAAGGAACCGTCCAGATCACGTCGGCGCCAAGGCTCTTTAACGTACGCACCAGAACCGTGATGGAGGTCACGCCGTCCACATCGCGGTCGCCGAACACCAAAATCTTTTCTTTCTTGTCGATCGCCTGGCGGACGCGCACCACGGCCTTTTCCATGTCGGGCAGAAGGAACGGGTTGTGCAGGCTGGAGAGATCGTGCTGGAGGAACCGACGCGCCCGCGCCGCGCTGTCCAAATTGCGGTTGACCAACAACGCGGCGAGCGTTTCGGAAACGCCCAATGCCAGCGCCAGGGACTTCACCTGGCGCGGATCGGGCTTTTTAACGGTCCATTTTTTGGTCATCGAATAATCTTATATATCAATGCGTTTGCGCGAGGCCTAATTTTAGCAATTTTAACGCCGCCCATAAACGTTCGCTCGGCGGCAGCGAACTTTGCGTCATCGGCGTAATGAAATTCGGCGATGGACTCGCCCCGCTCCACCGACCCGCCCTGCTTTTTGTGGAGCAGGATTCCGGCGGATAAATCCACTTTGCTGTCCTGTTTTTCGCGGCCTGCGCCGAGCAGGACCGCCGCCACGCCGGTGGCGCGCGCGTCCAGCTTTACGACATATCCTTTCTGCGGAGCCAAAATCTGTTTGATCTTCGGGGCTTTCGGGAGATGTTTAAGAGGATCGGAGCAAAAATCGGATGGACCGCCCTGAATCGTGACCAGCTCTTGGAACTTCGCGAGACCTGCTCCGTTTTTGCGCGCCTCTTTTATCTTGGCGGCGCCTTCTCCTTGAGTCCGCGCTTTTCCGCCGAGCACGAGCATCCAGCCGCCCAGCGCATCGTTGATTTCAATGTAGTCGCGCGTCGCGGGCTCTTCCTTTCCGGATAAAATTTCCACGGCCTGCAGCGTTTCGAGGGAGTTCCCCACCGCTTTGCCGAGCGGCTCATTCATGTCGGTGATGAGCGCCACCATCTTCTTGCGGCATTTCTTGCCGATGGAAACCATCGATTGGGCGAGCTTGATGGCATCCTTCTTTTCCTGCATGAAAGCGCCGCTGCCGGTTTTGACGTCGAGCACGAGCGCGTCGCAGCCCTCGGCAAGTTTCTTCGAAAGGATGCTGGCGGTAATGAGCGGGACGCAGTCGACCGTGGCAGTAACGTCGCGGAGCGCGTACATTTTTTTGTCGGCCGGGGCGAGGCGCGCGGTCTGACCCATCATGACGCAGCCGATGCGCTTTAACTGCTCGATGGCCTGCGCTTCCTGAACCTGCGTGCTGAAACCGGGAATAGACTCAAGCTTATCCAGCGTCCCGCCCGTGTGGCCGAGTCCGCGGCCGGACATCATGGGAACCGGAACGCCGCAGGCCGCGACCAAGGGCGCTAAGACCAGCGAAATGCCGTCGCCCACGCCGCCCGTCGAATGCTTGTCGACTTTAATGCCCGGCACCGATTTTAAATCAAGATTATCGCCCGAATCGCGCATCGCTTCCGTTAAAATGGCGGTTTCGCCGGCATCCAGCCCGCGCAAAAAAGAAGCCATCAAAAAGGCGGAAGCCTGATAGTCGGCGATGGAGCCGTCGGTGAAGCCATCCACAAAAAACTGGATCTCTTCGCGCGTCAGTTTCCCGCCGTTTCTTTTTTTATAAATGATGTCGTAGATTCTCACGGGGACCCGCGCTTACGACTGCTGGACGATCTGGTGGATGAGCTGGGAAAATTTCGGGCCGATGGCTTTGCCGGCTTTCAGAACTTCCTGATGGGAGAGCTTGGTTATGGAAACGCCGGCGGCGTGATTGGAAACGTAGGAAATGGCGAGGACTTTGACGCCCATCTGGTGCGCGACCATGGCTTCGGGCACGACGGACATCCCGACTACGTCGCCGCCGAGCTGCGCCGCCATTTTGATTTCGAGCGGCGTCTCGTAACTCGGGCCGCTGAACGCAAAGTAATGCCCCTTGCGCGCGGGAATTTGATTCTTCGCCGCAAGTTTCAGCGCGAGCGCGGCGAGCTCCGCGTCGTAACAGGCGCTCATATCCGGAAACCGTTGGCCAAACGAAGCATCGTGAACGCCGCGCAACGGATTCGTCCCCATAAAATTGATGTGGTCCGTGATCACGACCAGGCTTCCGGGCTTGACCGCGGCGCGCACCGATCCGACCGCCGACGTTAACAATAAAATTTTCGTCCCGAGCCGCGCCGCGAGCCGCGCCGGGAACGTCACCTGCGCCATCGAGAAGCCCTCGTAGAAATGCATGCGGCCCGACAGGAACAGAACGGGAACTCTCCCGATTTGCGCCGCGATCAGCTGGCCGCTGTGCCCCTCTACGTTGGGCACCACGAAACCGGGAATCTGGGAATAGGGAACCGAGGTCTGAACTTGCGCGGAGGCGACCAGATCACCGAGGCCTGAACCAACCGTGACAGTAATTTTGGGAACGAACTTGGGCGGAAGCCGGTCCTTAAGAAACTCGAACGCTTCGTCCAGCAATTCAGCCTGATCGGATTTGGGAGAAGTAGGGCTCATATCGAATTATTCCGGACGATTCATTTAGAGATTTATGCAACGAGAGCTTTTGCAAAGCTTTCGCCGAGGTCCAGCTTCGGCACGTTCAACAGTTCAGCCACGGTCTGGCCGCAGTCTGCGAAACTTTTCCGAACACCCAAATTTAAACCCGCCGGCACCGACTTGCCATAAACCAGGATGGGAACATACTCGCGGCAATGGTCCGTGCTGTTATCGGTGGGATCGTTGCCGTGGTCCGCGGTGATCATCAAAATATCGTCGTCCTTCAAAGCGTTCAAAATTTTGGGCAGGAAGGCGTCAAATTCTTCCATGGATTTGGCGAGCCCCTTGGGATCCTGCCGGTGATTGTAGAGCATGTCGAAATCGACGAGGTTGGAAAAGAGCAGTCCTTCCTTAAACTTGCCGTCGTTCATGCCTTCGAGCGTTTTAGCCATCACCTCGGCGTTGGGCCCCGCCGCAATGTGGCGCGAAAGGCCCTTGCCGGCGAAAATATCCCAGATTTTTCCCACGCTGACGGTTTCCAGACCGGCCGCCTGGATTTTATCGAGCAATGTTTGCCCGGAAGGAACCAAAGAATAGTCGTGGCGGTGATGAGTCCGCGTAAAAGCGCCGGGTTTCCCGATGAACGGCCGCGCGATCACGCGTCCCACCGCATGCTCTCCCGTCAGTATCTCGCGGGCGACTTTGCAGATGCGGTACAGCTCGTCCAAAGGGATGATCTCTTCATGCGCCGCGACCTGAAACACGGAATCGGCGGAGGTGTAAACGATCGGCGAGCCGGTCCGGTAATGCTCATCGCCCAATTCTTTGATTATGTCGGTGCCGGATGCGGTTTTATTGCCCAAAGTCTTCCGCCCGATGCGCGTTTCGAATTCCTTAATAAGGGAAGCGGGAAAACCGTTGGGGTACGTTGGAAAAGGGTCGCTGACCAGTATCCCTGCCATCTCCCAATGGCCGGTCGTGGTATCTTTGCCTTTGGAAAGCTCGGCCATCTTGCCGTAAGCGCCTTTGAGCGGCGGATTTTTGGAGGGGTGCAAGTCAACAAGTTTGCCGAGACCGAGCGTTTCGAGGTTGGGAAGCTGGATGCCGCCGACGACTTTGGCCGCATTTTGAAGCGTGTTGGAGCCGATATCGCCGTACTCGGCCGCATCCGGAAGTTCCCCGACGCCCACCGAATCCATCACCATCAAAATGATACGGCGAACGCCTTTTTTCGTCATGGAGGGAGTGTAGTATTTTTGGCCATTATTTGTCAAAAATCATCGAAAAAAGTATAATTTTCGAGCAGTCGTTGATCACCGACGACAATCTCAATCCAAAAGACTATAAACCAGGATGGCAATCATGCAACAAATCGGCAACCCTCAAAAGGCCCAGCAGCCTGCGGCTTTGAACATGCATGATGAAGAAATCAAAAATTTAAAGAGCATCGCCCGCGAGCTCCGCATCTGGATTATCAAGATGCTGGCGGAAGCGGGCAACGGACATCCCGGCGGATCGCTCTCGGCCATCGACATCATCACCGCTCTATATTTCAACACCATGCGGCACCGCGCGCAGGAGCCGGAATGGCCTCTGCGGGACCGCTTCATTCTTTCCAAGGGACACGGCGTTCCCGCGCTCTACGCGGCGCTCGCCAAGGCCGGCTATTTTCCCATGCAGGAGCTGATGACGCTCCGCAAAACCGGCAGCCGCCTCCACGGACATCCCGTCCTGGGATCGCTGCCCGGCATTGAAGCCTCCACCGGCTCGCTCGGCCAAGGACTTTCCGTCGCGCAGGGCCTCGCCATGGCGTCCAAGATGGACGGTAACTTGTACCGCGTATTCTGCATGCTGGGCGACGGCGAACTCCAGGAAGGCCAGGTCTGGGAAACGCTCATGTCCGCCCCCAAATTCGCTTTGGACAACCTCGTGGTTTTCCTCGATTACAACAAGGGCCAGATCGACGGCCCGACCAAGGACATCATGAGCCTGGACCCCGTGGGCGACAAGATCCGCGCCTTCAACTGGGACGTGCAGGAAATCGACGGCCACGATATGGGCAAAATTTTGAGCGCTATTGATCGCACCCGCTCCACCATGGGCAAGCCGCACTTCATCATCGCGAACACGGTGAAGGGCAAGGGCGTTTCGTTCATGGAAGGCAAGATCGAATGGCACGGCGTCGCGCCCAACAAGGAAGAGGCGGCGGCGGCCATCCAGGAACTGGAAAGGATGTCCATCTAATGGCGGCTAAAGCGACACGGCAATCCTTCGGTGAAGCGGTCGTCAAGGCCGGCGAGAAAAACTCCAACGTCGTCGTGCTCGATGCCGACCTCGGCAAGTCTACCATGACGGGCGCTTTTATGAAGAAGTTCCCGGATCGCTATTTTGAGCTCGGCATCGCGGAACACAATTTGATCGGCACCGCCGCGGGCTTGGCCGCGGGCGGAAAAATTCCCTTTATCACTTCGTTCGCCTGCTTTCTGGCGGGACGTTACGAGACGATTCGCATGTCGGTTGCCTATACGAATGCCAACGTGAAGATGATCGGCACGCATGCCGGCGTCGGCATCGGCGAAGACGGCAACTCTCAGATGGGCCTGGAAGACGTGGCGCTGCTCCGCTCCGTTCCTAACATGTCCATCATCCAGCCTGCGGACGACGTGGAAGCGCAGGCCGCCGTTCTCTGGGCCGCGGAACATAAGGGTCCGGTTTACTTCCGTCTCACGCGGCAGAAGCTTCCCGATCTCCATAACGCCAACTACAAATTTGAATTCGGCAAGGGCGATGTCCTAAAGTCGGCCGCTTCGCCCAAGCTTGCCATCTTCGCCACCGGCGGCGTCACCGCCAACGCGCTCAAAGCCGCCGAAGAGCTGGAGAAGGAAGGCATTTCTTCGGTCGTCGCCAACATTCACACCATCAAGCCTTTGGATGAAGAGCTGGTTGTGAAGCTCGCGAAGCAATGCGGCAAAGTTTTAACCGTGGAAGATCATTACGTGACGGGCGGGTTGGGTTCGGCGGTCAGTGAAGCCATCACCAATGCGGGCCTCGGCGTTAAAGTCCACCGCCATGGCATGACGGTTTTCGGCGAGTCCGGCACCCCTGAAGGTCTTTACGAGAAGTTCGGTTTCGACGTGGCGGGCATCAAAAAAGTCATTTCCGGCTTCGTTAAAAGTTAATCGGTTAGCGGGTCAGCAGGGCCAGTTCGCGGGACTTCATTTCTTCGCACTCCATCAAAACCTTCCGGCTCTTCTGCAGGGAAATCAGCATGGCCGCCACCCATTTCTTCTTGAGGCGGCTCATTTCGTCCAGATCGGTTTCCTGAATCGGCAGTTCCGGCAGCATCGCCCCATCACCCCTTTTGATGCGGATTCCTTCTTTAATTATAGAGGCGATCCAGCCGTTTTTCAATGTGAGTTTACTCCAGCCTGATTACTCGTCCAGCCGGCAGACGTCGCCCTTGGCCGGCATCCGCCCCTTCGTCATCTTGCCCACCGACAGCTTGTCGCCGGCATGATTGGTGACTTCCAGGGTTCCCAGCTCCTCTTCCTCGCGGCCCAAAACAAGGCCTGACTCCGGATCGCGGATTTCCGCGCCCTGCGCGAAGACCTTGAGCTTCTGCCCCACTTCCAGCCCCGAATCCGTCCCGGCGCTCAGGTAAACCTTGCCGTTCGCGACCTGGGGAATGCGGCAGCTCCAGGGCTTTTTGTTGATCTGAGAGGTGATGTTTTCCGTGAGCTGGGAGATCGAAGCGCGGAGCGCGTCGCCTTCCATGCTTTCCGCGTAGCCGCCTTTCGTTCCCATGCCCAGCACGCCGCCCGAAGCGACCTTGGAAACGCCTTTGCCGGAATCGGCGTATAAAATCTCGCCTGTTTCCACGTCCACGACGCGGATATCCACGGTGCAGGTGGCTTCCTGGCGCTTGCTCTGCGCGATCAGGTAATCGGATCCGGTGGTGCGCGTCCCAAAATTGGAGATGGCGCCAGTGATAATCGCGTTCAGGCCCAAAATCTTGCCCATCTTGGCCACCGTGTTCGGATCGATGGCGCCGGAGAGTCCCAGCTTCTGCTCATCCAGAAGTTTGTTCATCTTATCCCGCTCGATCACGATAAATTTACCCGTCTTCACCATCTCGGTGATGAGGATGTCGCTCGCGGCCTGACCGAGCCGGCCCTGTCCGTAGGCGGTCTTGTTCTCAAAATCGATCACGCCCACGCGGCGTTTCGGACCCGTGAACTGGGACGTCACTTTCTTCGTCTCGTTCGCGGAGACGTCCTGCTTCATCTTTACGCTTTGCTTGGCGGCGCAGCCTCCGAGAAGCGGCAAGGCGAGCACCGGCGCGATTAAAATCCATTTCTTCATCTTTGAATCCTCCGTTAATGGGTCTGGCTTATTCTAGAAATTTTTCGGACGCATTTCACTCATTAAGATGGCGGCGCCAGCCGGCGGCGTCATCGCCCGCCGGGCAGAGTGCTCAGGAGCCGTTCGATCACGATCTGCGTTTCCCTCTGCAAAAACTGTCCGGTCATTTTTTCGAGCTGGCGTTCCGCCACCTGGCGCGCGGCGGCCGCCTGGGCGTCGTCGCTCTTGATGTGGATTTCGGGCGTCGTCCAGCTCCTCTGATCTTCCCACAGCGGTTGTTCGGACGCCGCGTCCACCAGCTTCAGATGGACCTTTACGGTGCGCTTGCGGACGTAGCCCAGCGGGAGGTCCATGAAAGATACCACCTCCCCGTAAAAAAGACCGTCGGCGGACAGGGCTTTTCCCAGATTGGCCGGCGACGCGCTTCCCAGCTGTCCCCCGTCCGTGATGCCGAACTTCGTTTTCAGAATCTCATCGATGGCCGGCATGGCGGGCGCATTGTAGCCGCGCGCGGCGAGACTTTGGTAGAGCGCCTTCCGAACGGTCTCCGGCGCGCTGACATCGTTGGTTAAATTAGTGAAGGGGAGCACGGCATAGCGCGAAGGGGCTTTATAATCTGCGGCGAGATATTTGGGCCCGGCGGAACAACCGGCCAGCAGAACCGGAAACGCCGTTAAAACCAGAAGGGTCGGAAGAGAAAATGCCGGATGGCGGCGGACAACGCTGGCGGACCGATAACGTGCCGGCTCCATGCGCGGCTTTAGGGAAGCTTAAGCTCGACGGTTTCCTGAGTCTGGGAGACGAGCAGGGCGCTTTTGAACGCAGGGGATTTCAGGACGGCCCCGGACAGGTCGGAAGCCGTGACGTTGTTGACGCGGGCTTCAACTTCTGCGCGGCCCGCGTTGTAGGAACGCATGATCACGTCGGACACGCCGGGCGCTTTGGCTAAAACATTTTTGAGGGTCAAAATCTGGTCCAGGTTGGCGACGCCGTCCACCGTGATAATGACCGTGTTGCGGCGGGCCAGCTCGCTGGCGACTTTCGGCGCGAGGACCGCAGCCGCCTTCTGCCCGATGGCAGCCAGGGCCTTCTGCGAAGCCGCGTCCTTCGTCGCGTCCAAGCCGGAGCCTTCCGTGACCACCGCCGCTAAAATCTCGCCGGAATGGGCCTTGAGCGCCTTGGCGCTGATCGTGCCGCGATACGACAGGAGCCCGCCCAGTCCCTGCGCCTGCAGCTGCTGGACGGTTACTTTCCCGGTGATGACGACGTCCGCGTTCAGTTTTTGAACGATCGGCTTGAGCGCTTTGCTGCCGCCATTGGACAGGAGCTCCTGAGTCACTTCCGCCACGCGGATCGCGGCCAGCTCCGAGCGGTCCACGACTTTATAGCCGCGCTCGATCAAACCCTGGGCCAGCGCGTCCGAGCAGGAAGTCTGCTGTCCAGCAAATCCCTCAACCGTTTCGTCCAAAAGAATCGCGACCCGCTGGTTTCCCACGAGCGGCGCGTTGAAAACATCCAAGTCCCTCAAATCTTGTTCGATCTGCTTATAGGAAACGAGCGCGCGGATATGGGTGTGATACAAACCGTCGGCCTCCACGCCTTCCTTTAATATATCGTGCTTTTTGACGTAGCCGTCGGTCTTGCCGAGGATGGTGTGCTGGATGGTTACGGCCTTGTCCACGAGCGTCTTGGCAGAAACCAGAATGCCGACCACTTTTTCCACCGCGTTCTTGTAGGCGTCCGATAACGCCGCGCGCTTCACTCCGATCAAATCGTCCGTAACCGCGGACAACCCTTCGGCTTCCACCACCTCGCCCTCGGCCGTTTCGCCGACTTTGAGCCGGGATTTACCCGCGCAACCCGAAACCAGGAATGCGGCCGCGGTGATAAAGATCAATAAGTTTTTTTTAGTCATATCGGACCCCTAAAATCCAACCGGGGCCCGGCCTTGCTGCGAAGCGAAGACCCGGCCCCGGACGGAGAAACGTTTATTTGCGCCGAACTTCCTTAATTTGATCCATAAACTTCTTCTTGTCGAGGCGGATGACCATGACGCAGCCGTCGTCTTCCTTGATCCAATCGCGCCGCACAACCTGCACGCCGCGCAATGTATTGCTGACCACGCCCTGGATTTTCTGGTCCGTGGTGATCGCCTGCTCAACCGTGGTCGTGGCGTCGATCTGCTGGCCCTTCAAGTAGGCCAGGAGCTTTTCTTCCGCCACCTTGCGCGCCGCAGCCTCGGAGAGCGAGCGCTTCTGCGTTTTGTTGCTGATGCTCTGATCGGCCGCCCCGATCCCGTCAAACTCGATGTAATCGTCCGTCTCCACCTTGGGCGTATAGGAAGAATCCACGAGCTCGCCGTTTTTCACCAGCGTCTTGGGCTTGCTGGAGCAGCCCGCAGCCGCGATCGAAAATCCTGCCAGCACCATCAAACATACCAGCTTCTGTGACATCATTACTTGCCTCCTTGGGTCTATATTAATGAGTTTCAATCGTCTTCTGGACCTGCTGATAGCGTTCGCGAAGCGCGGAAGCGGTTTCCCTGGACATTTCTTTCAGCTCGCCGGCCAGCTCGCCGCATTGTTTCCTCAAATCCTTTTCGACGCCGGCGCGGTCTTTTCCGAGGCGGTTGATTTGCTTGGACAGCCGGGAGATCTCTTTCTTGTTGCGATTCGGATCGGCGGCCTGCATTTCCTTGGTCAGGGAAGCGATCTCCTGATCGATTTCGGTCCGGCGGTTGATGTATCCCTGGAGCCGGCCGTTCCAGCGGGCGATCATCTTGTTGAGCGAAACGATTTCCTTCCTATGAAAAGTGACGAGCTCTTCGAGCTCCGCCGCGCAGCCGACCGATTTTTTAACCTTCGCGTCTGCGTCGGGAGCGGCTTTGGGTGTCTCCACCAGCTTTGGAGTTTCGGCAGACTTCACCGCCTCAGCCGGAGCCGTTTCGGTGACGGTGACGGGTGCAGGGACGGGAATCGGGGGCGCGGCTTCTGCGACCGCAGCCGCGGGCGTTTCAGACAGGGCTGCATTGGCGGCGGATTCAGACCGGACGGGAGCGACGAAAAAAGACAGCGCCGCAAGCATCATTGCGGACACATAAATATTACGGGGCATTCGATACCTCCTTGAAGCATGGTTAGTCTAACAGAATTGACGTTCGCCGCGCAAGCATCCCTGGGACGGCGCGAAATACGATTATTGGGACCGATCGATCTTGGTGATGGTATTCTTTTTATCGCGGGAACGCGGCAGCAAAAATCGGAACGTGGATCCTTTACCGGGATCCGACTCCACCCAAATCCTTCCTCCGTGCATCTCGATGATGGCGCGGCAGATGGCCAGGCCAAGCCCCGTACCGCCGGCCTGCCGGGTCAGCGACGAGTCCCCCTGCACGAATTTTTCGAAAATCTTCTCCTGATCATCCTTCCGGATGCCGACGCCCGTGTCGCGGATGCTGATCAGCAGGAAATCGCCCATGTCGTCCGCCGTGATGCCGATCTCGCCTTTTTCCGCCATCGTGAATTTGATGGCGTTGGACATCAGGTTGTCCACGACCTGCCGCATGCGGGTCGGATCGGCCTGGATCTGGGGAAGTTTTTTATCGATGTTCAAAACGAGCTTGATTTTCTTGGACTCCAGCGACGCCCGGGCTGCCTCGCAGGCGTCCTGGATGAGCTGCGCCATGGAAATTGGGGCAAAATCCAGGCGGAGCCGGCCGGATTCAATGCGCGAAATGTCGAGCAGGTCCGAAATCAGCAGCGTCAGCCGCTCGATGGCGTTATGCGCGATGCCAAGGAACTTCTTCTGCTGATCGTTCAGCGAACCGACTTCCTCGGTCAGGACCACGTCCACAAAGCCCTTGACCGCCGTCACCGGCGTGCGCAGCTCGTGGCTCACCACCGAAACGAACTCGGTCTTCACGCGGTTCAGGTTTTCCAGCTCCCGGTTCGCGTCGATCACCCTCTCGTACAGTACGGCGTTCTGGATGATAACGGCGGCGCGGTCTGCGATCAGTTCGCCCAGGCGGATATGGTGGCCGTCAAAGAAATTTTTGCGCTTGCTGCAAAGCCGAAGAACCCCGATCATCTCGTTTTCCACCTTCAGCGGGATGATGATCATGGAATTCACGTCCTGTTCAAATTCGGTGCGCGTCAGTTTCAGAGGAGGGCTCGCGTTTGGCACATCTTCGATCAGCCGGGATTTCTTTTCCTTGAACACGCCGTAACTGACGGAATTTTCGTCCAGGGAGAAGCCTTCCACGAAGCCGGAGGGTGTCTGGTTCATGTCGCCCGAAACCGGCATGTGACCCACCAGCAGTTTCTGCACGGGATCATAAAAGAGGAAAGTGCAGACGTCGCTCCGCAGGGATTTTTGCATGATCTTAACGATCTTGGCCAACACGAACTCGAGCACGGGTGTGGCGTAAAATGCCTCGCCGATTTCCTGGAGCGTGGAAAGATCCGCCAGCCGCATCTGGATCTCGCGGTTCTGCATGACGCTTTCGATCGACGAAGCGATCCTGGCCGCGATCAGCGAAAGGGTGCGCGCCTTTTCGTCGGCGCCCTCTTCCGAAGGCGCATCGGTCAGCGCCGAATCCCGGAGGGGGTTGGCCAGCACCATGACGCCCAGCAAACAGCGCGCGGTTTTGAGCGGGACCGCGATCACCGAACGCAGCACGACTTTATCCGCTTCGCCGGAATCGATCAGCCCGAACTCTTTCTTCAGCGTGGAGGGGCTGCCGACAAATGTCTTGACCTTGGACTCTCCGAACGCGTCGAATATGGCGCGCGCCGCGGGGCCGTAGGAATGGTACTTGGCGGACTCAATCCGGCACTTGGCCGCAACGTCTTTCGAAAGATGGAACGAAGGCGGCTTTAAAAGCAATGGGCCGCCGCCGGGCGCGGCCGATTCCGCGATAAAAAATCCGACCGATTCCACGTTCAGGATGTCCTGAAGCTTGAAGCAGGCCACCTCCATGATTTCTTCCAGGGTGGAAACCGACGCGATGGCGGACGTCACTTCGTAAAGCGCTTTAAGTTCGCGTACCCGCTGGATCAGGCGCTCGTTCGTCCGAAGCAGTTCCTGCGTGGTCGCCGAAACTTCCGCCTCGAGCCGCCGACTGAACTTCTCCGCCTTCTCCAGGTGCTTGACCTGTTCCATGGCAAGACCGATGATCTGCGCGAAACGCTCCATGAACTGGAGCTTTTTGTCTTCGGGGCCGATGGCTTCCCGGCTGCCCGCCGCGAAAAGGCCGATGCACTGGTTTTGGATCAGCAGGGGGACCGCGAAGAAAGTCTCCCATCCCTGTTCGGATAGATCCCGCTCGTAACGCCCCAGGACCTTAAATTCGTTTTGGTTCAAAAGGAGGGAACGGCCCGACAGCACGATTTCTCCGAGCGCGCCGTCACCGGGCTTCACGCGCAGCTCGCGGACGAGGCCGGCAGAAAGGCCGCGATGGCACCGGACTTCGAACGCCGGATCGCCTTGTGGAGACAGAACGGCGCAGTCCACGCCCAGCAGTTTGTGGATTTCGGCCATGAGGTATGAGAGGATTTCGTCCTGGTCGTTGAGGGTGGCGAGCGTCTGGAAAACGCGCAGGAATATCTCGACCTGTTTCGAGGCGAGTTCCTGCTCGAACAGAGAGTTGCCGTAGTACTCTGGATGGACCAGTAGCGACAGGCTTGAAACCCAGTCTTTGAGTCTCGAGATCACACTTCCCCCCAAGGCGCCCTGAAATGATTTTTCACGGAACGCCTTTGTACTGCTGACTAAAATCGTTTATGCGGCGATTGGCTCGCGGTCAGGCGCGCGGCCGGGATCGTCATTTCGAGCGCGCAGTTCATCAGCTCGGATTCGCGTTGGACCCCCGCGGCCCCCATCCGGTGAAGCGTGATGTGCGCCTCGGACGCGGCCGACTGAACTTCTTTGAAAAATTTGCCTTCCGCCGCGGCATCAATCTCCGGACCCAGAAAAATGGCGCGATAACACTGTTTCGACGCGCAGCCGTCCTTGAGGAACGCCATGCTCATGCCGGCGACGTACTGGTAGGAGATGCGGGCCGCTTCCGACAGGCGGATCTTGAGCTTGAATTTTTTGATCTGCTCTTCGAGCAGAGGCATGATCTTTTCGAACGAAAGCTTCGCGGATTCCGGATAGAACCCGACGTATTCGACCAGCGTGATCTCGGCCAGGCCGCTGTCCTTTTCCTCGACCGGCGCCGGGACAACTTTAGGAACGGGCTCCGGTTCCGCCACGGGCGCGGGAGCGGGCGCTGCCGCGGACTGTTCGACCGGCGGAGCGTCCGCCGGGGGTTCTGCTTTGACGTGGGATTGGACTTCGGCTTCAAGAACGGAATCTTCGGCCTCTTCCATAATGCCAGTTCCCATGATCTCCGTGACCGCGGGCTGGGTTTTCGGATCGATTTTGGCCGGAGCTTGCGGGGCGGGAGTCGTGTAGGTCAAAGGAGTGGGCGCAATGTTTTCGCCGTGGATGGTATGCCGCCGGTCAAAATTTTTGAGCAGATCCAGGACCTGGTCTTTCCGGTCCGGCGACAGCGACGGCAGATAAAAGAACCAGTTGAAATCCTTGGCCAGCGTCACAAACGGCTCGCTGCAAGGGACGGGAATGGCCGACAGGAGACTCTCCAGGTCTTCTTTGCTGGCGTGCAGCCGGACCTTATGGCGCTCGGGATCTTTTTCGAAAGGCGCTTCTGTCAGGTCCCACTTTTGGATCATCGGGATTACCGCCGTTTGGAGGTTGTGCCCAGAAGTTGATGGACTTTCTTCCTGAGCTCTTTCGGATCGACCGGTTTTTTCATGAAATCGACGACGTTGGACTCCATGCGGATCATGTCGACCGTGCCCTGGTCCAGCGCCCTTGCGGTCATGACGATAATGGGAATTTTCTGGTACCCCTCCTGCTGCAGCTCGCGCAATAGCTCGAACCCGCCGTAATTGGGCATCATGAGGTCCAGGATAAGCAAATCGTATTGGTCGAAGGAATCAGGCTGCGCCAGCTTGAGCGCGTCCTCCCCGGTCGTCTCCGTAATGACCCGAAACCCCTCCGTCGAAAGGAGAGACTCCAGGAACGCGCAGATGGAGTGATCGTCATCGACAATCAATATGGTTTTGGATTCGGGAGTTTGGGCGCGGTTCATCTTAGATCAGCGATACTCTATGCAGACTCCTTTTGTTTCCAGCCATTCCTGGGCCAGAGGGCTGATAATAGCGGCCTTCGCAACCGTCAATTTTTTCGAGTCGCGTCCTAAAAGCTTTTTGACGTCGCGCTCCGACAGAAAGATCCGTTTTGCCGGCAGGGAGGTATAGGATTTATTGAACGGGATGGCCGCCTGAAATCCCCACTTTCCGTCCCGCCTGGACTCTCTTGAAAGGGCTTCCCGGTAATTCACGGCAGCCTTTTCATTGGAACGGAGGGCTTCCAAAATGACCTCCGCGATATCATCGATCGCGATCATCGGGGCTTTTGCTCCGCCTTACAAAGAGCTTGCGACTTTCGTCAGGTACTTTTCGACGTCGTCGTGCGGGCGCGGAATCACGTGCACGCTGACGAGTTCCCCCACCTTCTGCGCGGCCTGGGCCCCGGCTTCAACCGCGGCGCGAACCGCGCCGACTTCGCCCCGGCACACCGTCGTAACCAGCCCTGATCCGACCTTTTCGTATCCGACCAGCTTCACTTTCGCGGCTTTCGCCATCGCGTCCGATGCTTCGATCATTCCGACGAAGCCGCGGGTTTCTACGAGGCCGAGCGCTTCACTAACGCCTGATTCTGCCATGGGTACAACCTCCTAAAACCAACGTAAGTTTAACGGTAAAATCTGCAAACTTCAAGGACGGGCCCCATTTATTTAATAAGGAAGAAACTGCGCCCTGGACCCCTCTTTTGGGGCGGATGGAACCACTGCCTGGCCTGAAACCAGGGCCACGGAGGCTGAAGTTCCTAGCCGGGTTGCTCCGGCAGCCACCAGCTCTTTGGCAAAAGCCTCTTCCCGGATGCCCCCCGCCGCCTTCACCCCCGTTTGAGGTCCCACGGTCTTTCTCATCAATTGGATATCTTCCACCGTGGCTCCGGACTTGGCAAAGCCCGTTGATGTTTTAACAAAATCGGCTCCCGCGTTGACCGCCAGTTTACAGGCTTCGATTTTTTCTTGATCGGTCAGCAGGCAGTTTTCCAGGATAACCTTGAGCACTTTGCCGGAACAAGCCGCCCGGACTGCCCTGATATCCTCTTCCGCTTTTTTGAATTGGCCGGATTTCAGCAAACCGATGTTGAGGACCATGTCGATTTCGACCGCCCCCTGCTTGACCGCCTCTTGGGTCTCGCAAACCTTGCCGGCGGTGGCCTGGTAACCTAACGGAAAACCAATGACGGTACAGACTTTGACTTCGGAGCCGGCCAAAGCCTTCCTCGCCGCGGCGACATAAGTTGGTGGAATGCAAACGGTACAAAAATGATGTTTCCGCGCCTCATCGCAAGCCGCCAGTATTTCTTCCTCGGTGGTTTCGGGTTTTAACACCGTGTGATCGATGAGCCGGGCCAGCGGGTTTAGTGTTGTGCAGGTGCCGGCGGCAGCTGTTCTCCCGTACGCCGCGGACGCGGTCGAACCAGTAACCTTGCCGGCTGGAACGGGGCGGTCCCAATCCTCAATGTGAATCCGCGGCAGAGGGGTCCAGGCGCCGGGCTCGCCGCTGAACACTTTACCGGAAGTGCCGATCGTGGTTTTTTTCAATGAAATCTGGACTCCTTGTCTCCGACCGAATAGGAATCGACGATGCCGCACACGACGAGGCGAACGGGCGCTTTGGCATTTTTTATAATCTGCCGCGCTCCGGAGCCTTCGTCCAGCAGGAGAACGGTATCGCCGGGCCCGGCGCCGAATTTGGAATCGAGCGCGAGCGCGGGCTCGCTCCGAACCTCCCCGGACGCGACGTCCAGAGGCTGGACCAGCAAAAGCTTGCTGCGCTCCAATCCCGCATGCTTGCGCGTCGCCCAAACGTTGCCAACGACCCGTCCTATGGTCATGTCAGCGGTCCGGTGCCGATGAACCGCGCGGCTTGATGTTGCGTGTCCAATCCTGCAAATTGACGCCGTCCACGATACCGACGATCGCGGCGTCAATCGGCGGGGTATCTTTAAGTGAAGTGCCGCCAAACGCCACGGCCGCATCGCGCGCCGCCACCCAGAAAACTTTTTCGTTAGCGCCAGCCCCAACCGTATCGGCGGCGACAATCGGATCACCCTTGGGCGTCGCGTCCCAGGAAAGCGGCTGGATCAGAAGCAATTTCACCCCTTCCAGGGTTTCATACTTTTGGGTGGCAACGACCCGGCCGACTACTTGCGCTTGCTGCAAATCATCGCCTCCACTTTGGATATTTTCTTGAGCCGGCGAATGTGCCGGCCGCCGCCAAACGGAGTCGTCAGCCATATTTTGACGATCTTGAGCGTCGCGGGCAGAGTCAGAAAGCGCGCCGAGAGGCAAAGCACATTGGCCTGATTATGTTCGGCGACAAGCTTCGCCACCTGCGGGCTCCAACAGCAGGCCGCACGGACGCCCTGAAACTTGTTGGCCGTGATCGACATGCCCACGCCCGTGCCGCAGATTAAAATGCCGCGGTCCGCCTGGTTTTTGGAAACCGCTTTCGCGACGCGCGCCGCATAGTCGGGATAATCAACCGAATCTTCAGAATGAGTTCCTATATCGGCAACCTTGTGGCCCATATCCGTCAACATCGCCACAATTTCCTTCTTTCTTTCAACACCCGCGTGATCCGCGCCCAATACAATTTTCATTCGCAACCTCTCTTCATCAATTAAATATTAAATTCGTAAAATCGCCGGGCTCGTTGGATCAACTGTCCGCTTATTGGGTTAATACTGGAAGCAGCGATTTGTGCGCATAGGGAATGACGATCGATGAAACGAGCGCTCCTTCCTTGCGGATCGCCGCCACACCCGCGTTGACCGCGCTGCGCACCGCGCCGACTTCGCCCGTCAGGACGACATAGCCTTTGCCGCCCGCGCCGTTGCCCGGAAACACTTCGATCAGGGTGATGGCCGCTTTTTTCGCCGCCGCATCCGCCGCCAGAATCGAGGGCGCAACATCCTTCGTCTCAATCACGCCCACGGCTTCAATATCATCCACTTTGATGCGCGCCTGCAGCGCCGGCAAAACCTGCGCATGCACATTGGGAATCAAAAAATGGTCAATGACGGTCTGATCGGCCATCTGCAATCCGGTCTGCATGGAATGCTCCACCTCGGCCTGTTCGCCGCCGATCAGAATGATGAACTTTCCGCGGGGAATCGCGCGCGCCCGCAAAATCTCGATAGTCGCCGATTTGGCCATGGCATCCAATGATTCAACACCTTTTGCGATGGAACTCACTTCCAAAAATCCGATACTTGGCTTCAAGCGATCACCTCCGATTGTGTGGCTGCTAAATTATTTGTCACGCGATTCTCAGATATCCGACCATGGAGCAATGGAGCGGACGCGAAAAATGGGTCGGCTTCGTGAGCCCGTCGCCCGTCGGCGTGCCGATGGACATGCTGGCGAAACCTTCGCCGACGCCGAGCCCCATGTAGTTCGGTCCGTTCTTTACAAAAATTGAGCAGGCTAGGCGGCGAGCGGCTTTGGTAATGTTACCGACGTGCAGCGAATAAATCGAAGCCGTGTGATGGTTTCCGCCTTCCGCCTGCGCGGCCAGCTCAATCGCCGCGTCAATGTCGCGCGCGCGAGTGACCGGCAGCACTGGCATGAGCTGTTCCGTCCAAATGAACGCGTGGTCATTGGGAACTTCCCCCCAGAGCAGGGTGATGGTTTCCGGAAGATTCAGGCCGATGGCACTGGCAATCGCCGGCGCATTTTTGCCCACCAGCTCCTTATTAAGCGCAGCGTGATTGTTTTCCCAGCGGAACGCAATCTTGGCGAGAGCGTCCATCTGGTCCTTGCTGAGCTCGCAAGCTCGCGGCTCGGCGCGGAGCGCGGTTAAAAACGGTTCGGCGGCTTTCTCGGTGATGATCGCCTCTTTCTCGCCGGTGCAGAGGACGCAATTGTCGAAGGAAGCGCCGTCCACGATTCCTTTTGCCGCGGCGGTGAAATCCGTGGTCTCGTCCACAATCACCGGCGGGTTGCCGGGTCCCGCGCAAATGGTTTTCCGCGCGATACCAACGCTCAGCGCCAGCTTCACGATCGCACTTCCGCCAGTCACCAATGCCAGCGCCACTTCAGGGTGCTTCAATAGGGCCAGCGTATTTTCCTGAGAAATCGGTTCCACTACATTAATGAGCTGCGCGGGGCCTCCCGCGGCGCGGATCGCCTCGTCCAGCACGCGGATCGTCTCGCGGCAGCAGCGCTGCGCCGCCGGGTGTGGCGCGAAAACAATCGCGTTCCCCGCCGATAGAATGGAAATCGTGTTATTAATGATAGTCGAGGTTGGATTGGTCGAAGGAGTCACCGCCGCCACGACGCCAAAGGGAGATTGTTCCACGAGCGTCAGCCCCTTGTCACCGGTATAGGCCTGCACTGGCTGCAGATCCTCGACGCCCGGAGTTTTTAAGGATACAAGTATGTTCTTCCGGACTTTATCTTCCCAGCGGCCGAGCCCCGTTTCCTCATGCGCCATTTTGGCGAGAGGCTCGGCATGATCGTATCCGGCTTTCCGCAGAGCGTCGATAATTTTCTTGCGCTGCTCGAGGCCCAGCTCCTGAAACGCCTTTTGAGCGGCTTTGGCCGCCTGCACCGCAGACTCGACAGAAGAATGCATCGGGCTGTTATTGGGGGGAGCCGCGTTTCCAGCCGTTGAGCCTACAGAGCCGGCGCCGGATTCACAACTGCAATTCGCGGAGCCTGCCGCAGCGTTCTTTGAAGAGCCGTTCAACGCGTCCGGAGCCGAAGCGTTCACCCGCTTCAGCACTTCAGCGACCAACTGCTGGAGCTCGTCTTCCTTCAGTTGCATCAATTTTTACCGGCGAAGTCGGCCGACTTGGTAAAGACCGTTCGGCCGTTGCTCTCGACCGAATCCACCACCGCGAAGATGGTGCAATCGACGGGATTGCCCTCGGTCTGCCGGGTCTGTCGGGCGGAGGACCCCTGAACGATCAGGACCACTTCCCCCTCTCCCGAACCCACGGAATCAATCGCAACCAGCGGCGTGCCTTTGGACGCGCCTTCGAGGTCCACCGGCTGAACCAGCAACAGCTTGGTCCCGACCAGCTTCTCTTCTTTGCGCGTGCAGACGACTTTGCCGACAACTCTGGCGAAGATCATATTAGATCAGCGCTTGCGCGATTTATCTTTTGCCCCGGTTCATCGTCTCCGGCAGGGAGATGGGCATCTTGCCTTCGAGATCCGGATGCGGCTGCGGAATCACGTGGACCGCGACCAGCTCTCCGACTTTCTGCGCAGCGGCAGCCGCTGCATCGCAGGCCGCGCGGCAGGCCGCGACTTCGCCGCGAAACATCACGGTCACAAGGCCCGATCCGATCTTTTCCCATCCGACGAGCCGCACGTTGGCCGCCTTCACCGCCGCGTCGCCCGCTTCGATCAACGACACCAGTCCTCTCGTTTCAATCATGCCTAATGCGTCCATTCGAATCCTCCTTATGATGTAATGCGAATTAACGTTTGATGTGAACTTTGCCCCAAACAACTTCCAGTTTGCTCTCTCCGAAAAGCTGAACCGCGCGCAGCAGCGTGCTCGCCTCGAGCTCGCGCCCTTTTTCTTTGATCGCGCTTAAATTTTGGCCAGGCTCGGTGCGGAACGAATCCTGCCAAATGATGGGACCCTGATCGAGCTCATCGGTAACGAAATGCGCCGTGCAGCCGATGATCTGCGCGCCGCGCTCGTAAGCCTGCACGTAAGGATAGGCGCCCTGGAACGCGGGCAGCAGCGAAGGATGGATATTGATGATGCGGTTGGGGTAACGCCACACAAAATTGGGAGAGAGGATGCGCATGTAGCGGGCCAGAACGATGAAATCGGCGTTGTGCCGCTCCATAATCTGGAGCATCATTATTTCGGCGTCCCGCTGGCTGCGGTGATCGACTTCATAAAAGGGGATACCGGCTTTGACGGCCTGTGATTTCAGGATTTTTTCGGTGCCGACGACGCAGACGACTTTCGAATGAAGCTTGGATTGCTTCCGCGCTTTCAGGATGGCATCCAGGCAATGGGATTCCTTCGTTACCAGCAAAGCCACGTTTTTCGGGCGGCCCGGTTCCTCAAAATGAACCTTCACTTCCATCCCAAGATTTCTGCCCAGACCGCTCAACCGCGCCTGCAGCCGCAGCTCATCCAACGAACGGCTGAAAGAGGCCTCCAGATGCATCCCAAATAATCCAGAGACGACGTTCTGGTTGATCTTCTCGATGTTGCCCTGATTTTCAAAGACGGCGCTGGTGATTCCGGCCACCACGCCCTTTTGGTCGGGCCCGACCACCGTCACTTCAGCGATAATTCTCGTTGATGCCATGTATGGCGTTAAAGCATGGTCCCCAAATCGCCGTTTTTCACGCCCAAAGCGTTCCCTTCGTCCGTATCCAGATGGCATTCGAGCTTCATGTCGTCGCGCACGCGGCAGAGCACGGAATAGGTGCCTTCGCGCGGCGGCTTGCCGATTTTGATCTGAACGTACTCCATGTTCTTGACGCCGAACTCTTCGGCTTCCTTGGTTTGAAAGTGGATGTGCCGCATCTGAACGATGGCGCCTTCCTTCAACTGCGCTTCGCCGGCGGGGCCGATGAGCGTGATGGGCGCGGAGCCTTTGACGTTGCCCGAGTCGCGCACCGGCGCGTCGATGCCCAGTGTCAGGCAGTCGGTGCGGGAGAGCTCGATCTGGTCATAGGGGCGGAAGGGTCCGATCATCCGGACTTTTTTGATCTCCCCCTTGATGCCTTTCAGCGTGACCGTTTCGCGGCAGGCGAACTGGCCCGGCTGGATCAGGTCGCGGATATTGGTCGGCTGAGCTCCAACGCCGAACAGCTTCTCGAAAGTTTCTTTGGTGCAGTGAAAATGACGGTTGGAAATGTTGACGATGATCGGCTTTTTTTCGCGTTCGATTCGTTGCATGATTTTCTCCGATATATCTTTCGCGAGATCGCCGCCCATATTTAGTTGTAACGGACGATGCGCGCGAAGTCTTCCGCCTTCAAACTGGCTCCACCCACGAGGCCGCCGTCGATGTCCGGCTGGGCCATCAGGGTATCGATGTTGTCGGGCTTCACCGATCCGCCGTAGAGGATGCGGATGGATTCCGCGGCCTTGGGACCGTAATCTTTCAGCAGGCCGCGGATAAAAGCGTGCATTTCCTGCGCCTGCTCGGGAGTGGCGGTCTTCCCCGTTCCGATCGCCCAAACCGGCTCGTAAGCGATGACGAGTTTCAGCGCCTGTTCAACCGAAAGTCCCACGACGCCTTCGCGGATCTGCCGCTCGACGACCTTGAACGCCTCGTTGGCTTCGCGCTCCTGCAAAGTTTCGCCCACGCAAACGATGGGAATCAGCCCGGCCTGAAACGCCGATTTCATTTTCTTGTTGACGGTCACATCCGTTTCGCCGAAATATTGACGGCGCTCGGAATGGCCCAGAATCACAAACTGGCAGCCGGCTTCCTTGATCATTGATCCGGAAACTTCGCCGGTATAGGCGCCCTGCGCTTCCCAATGCATGTTCTGCGCGCCGAGACGGATGTTCGTGCCCCGCAACAATTCACCCAAGGCGGCGAGCGCGGTCATCGGAGGGCAAACCAGGATTTCGCGGTCGGAAATTCCCGCGCAGTTTTTTTTCAAATCGTTCACCAGCGCCTTGGCTTCGGCGACGGTCTTGTACATCTTCCAATTGCCCGCCATGAGCGAGGTTCTTTTTTTGCTAGAGGCCGGTTTTTCTTTGCTTTGTAGCACGGTATGGCTCCTTTACGATGACCGCATTGTGGACAATGTGGCCACACTGTGGACGTTTTGTACTGTCGGGATTATAACACATTTGTCAAAAATCAAACAAACTTTTTTGGAAGGTTAAGCGGGAGTGGCCTGCGCGGCGTTTTCGTCGACCAGCGGAAGGCCCGCGGGGCGGCAGGGAATCGTGAAATGGAAGGAACTTCCCTGGCCGACTTCGCTTTCAACGAAAATTTTCCCGCCGTGCAGCTCGATGGTCATCTTGCAGAACGTGAGGCCGAGGCCCGTGCCGCTGCGCAGATGCGCGCGCTTGCGTTCGGCCTGGACAAACTTGTCGAAAATCCTCAGGCGGTATTCCTCGGGAATCCCCTCGCCGTCGTCGCGCACCGTGATCTTCAAAAATCCGTCGGCTTCCGTGGCCTGCAAAGTAATCACGCCGTTTTCGCTCGTGTGGCGCACCGCGTTGGAAACGAGGTTTTGCAGCACGCGGCGGATCAGCGGCACGTCCATCCAGACGGGAGGAAGGTCGATGGCGAAATCGCGAACGACCTGCTTTGATTCGCGGCGCACATGGATGCCAAAATTCTCGACGCATTCTTCCAGCAGGCTCACGGGCGAGGCCAGCTCGAGCCGCAACTGAAGTTTTCCCTCTTCCATCTTGGCGACGTCCAAAAGGTTTTGGATCATCTGAAACAAATCTTCGGAGGAGCGGCGGGACAAGGCCAGTAGTTTTTTGATGTTCCCCTGGTCCAGAGTATCCAGATTATCCAGCAGATAATCCACGCTGCCCATAATTCCGGAGAGCGGGCTCTTCAAATCGTGCACGATCATGGAAATCAGGTCGCGGCGCAGCTCTTCCAAAGCCTTGAGCGACTCCGCCATTTTTTGGAACGATCCCGCCAGGCTTTGGATCTCGTCTCCCGAACGAATATCAAATTTAACGTCGAGCTGGCCCTGGGAGATCCGGCGAGCGCCTTCCTGAAGGAGTTTGATCGGCCGGGTAATGCGGTGCACCCGCCAGAAGGCGAGCAGCAGAATGATCGCCACCGAAACCAAGGTCCACTTCACGACCTGTTTTTGCATGACCTCAATCGCGGAGTATGCGCTCGACTCCGGAATTTCGATGACCACGCCCCATCGCAGCTCCGGGATGTTCTGAGCGAGCGCCGCGACGCCGCGCCCGCCCTCATCCAAGTAGGAGCCGAACGAGTCATGCCCCACCACGCCGCGGATAAAGGACTGAACGATGGGGAGTTTGTCCATCTTGGAGTGGGACTGGACTTTCTTGGGGTCGGGGTGGGCCAATAGATAGCCCTTGGCGTCCACGACATAGACCGCGCCCGGCTGCCCCTGGCGGACCTCTTTCACGAGATCCCAAAGGTTGGCCAGGCTGACTTTGGCGACCAACACCGACTTCTTGTCGTCCGAAGCGCAGGATATGAAGAGGTACGGCAGCCGGTCCGAGGAGAAAAACGGCTGGCCTATGAAAGCTCCCTCCCGGTTCAGGGCACTGATAAATTCCTGGCGGTTTTTCCTCGAGACCAGGGTTGGATTGGGGCCAATTTGTCCACGATTGTTGGCCATTTTGGCCAATTCCTGCCCCGAGGCGTTCAGGATCATCGCTTCCTTAATGTCGGGTTGCCAGCGCAAAATGCGCTTGAGAGACTCTTCCCGCTGGGCCTTGACGCGGGACTGCATTCCGGGTTCGTTGGCGGCCATCGCCACAACGGATTGCACGTTCTGAACATAGATGGTGATACGGTCTGATATCCGCTGGGCCGTTTCGGATTGCTGCGTGTAGAGGAATTCGGTGAGAGCGTGGCGGCCGATGAAGATCAGGCTGACCGCGATGGTCGCCGCGGGAAGGACGACCGCGATGAGCGCGAACGTCGTGAACTTGAACCCCAGGGTCCTTTTGAACATACGGCTAGTCTATCATTTTAGGCCGGCTTCCCTACGCGGTCTTCATCAGGATGTCGCTGATGATATCGGCCGCCTCGTCGCCCCGGTCCGCGGCATTGGACAGGTGGCGGTAGATTTCCCGCAGTTTCAAAATTTCGATCGCGTCCTTCGTTTTGAAGAGCTCGGCGAGTGCCTCGCGGTACAGGTGCTCCATTTTGTTTTCCGTCTTCTTGGCGCGCACGAGGTGCTCGGTCGCGGCCTGCGACTCTTTGCCCATGAGCTGCACCGCAGTCGAAATGTCCTGCGACGCGCTGTGCAGGGTCTCGGTCATCATCTTAATATGGTCATTGCTGCCCACCCCGAAAAGGGTCATTTCATCGACGGTCGACTTCGCGTAGTCGCAGATGTCGTCGATCGCGCGGGACAGGGCGAAAATGTCCTCGCGGTCAAACGGCGTCACGAACGCCTGGTTGAGCTCGTGAATCAGCGTGCGCCGCAGGTCATCCGCCTCGTTTTCGATCTGATGAACGCGCTCGCCTTTTTCCTTGCTGGGATCGTGCGCGAACTCGCTGAGCGCGGTCATACCCTCCTCGACCTTGTAAGCCTGGTCGGCCAGCATCTTGTAAAAATCCCTCCGCTTCGGAAAAGGCCACATGTCGTCAGGCCGCGAAAAAGCGCACGATTTGAAATGTCGCTGCGGCGATCGCAGCGGAGGCGGGAATGGTGATGGCCCATGCCGTCACCATGTCGCCCGCCAGGGCCCAGCGCACCGATTTGGGGCGGAACGCCGCGCCGGCGCCAAGAACCGAGGTTGAGATCACCTGCGTGGTCGAGACGGGAAAACCGAAAGACGACGCCGCGAACATGATGCCGGCCGACGCCGACTGGGCGGCGAAGCCGTGGACCGGCCTCACGCGGTAAAAACCCGAGCCCAGCCTGCGGATGATCCTCACACCGCCCATGGCCACGCCAAGCGCGATGGCCAGCGAGCAGGAAAGCACCACCCAGTGGGGGATGGCGAAATCTCCGTTGCCGGATGGAGACGCGTACCCCATCAGTACCAGCACGAAAGTGATGACCCCCATCGTTTTCTGCGCGTCATTCGTCCCGTGCGCGAGGCCCTGCCCGATCAGCGAAAACACCTGCAGGCCGCGGAAATAGGAATTGATTTTCGGGCTGAACCACTGCGATAAAAAAAAGGTCAGCTTGGTCACTAAAAATGTGATGGCAAATCCGGCCAGCGGAGACACGATCATGATAAGGACGATGGTTTTGACGTTGTCCCACTGGATCAGGCTGGCGCCGAAACCGGACACGAAGGCGCCGATCAGGCCGCCGATCAGGGCGTGCGAGCTGGACGACGGCAGGCCGAAATACCAGGTGGTGATGTTCCAGGCCAGCGCGCCGAGCAGGGCGCTGGTAATGACGTAAATCGCGAGAGACGAGCCGCGGATCAGCTCCGGGCGGAGGAGCCCTTTGCCGATGGTGTGCGCCACGCTGGTTCCTAAAAAATAAGCGCCCACGAAATCGGCGGCGGCGGCAAGGGAAAGGGCTATTTCGGGTTCAAGAGCCCGGGAGGAGATGACGGTCGCGACCTGGTTGGCGGAGTCATTGAACCCGTTCGAAAAATCGAAAAAAAGAGCCAATGAGATGGCTAAAAGTCCCGCCCAAACGATCGGATCCATGAATGGATTTCTAATTTAACAATTATGCCTCCGCGAGTCAAACGAATGATATTTTCGGGGAAGCGGACGCGGCGTTGCAGAATCTTTGCGGAAAATGCAAAATAAATTCGATGGCAGACAAACCGGTCGTCCTCGATATCGACAACCTCACGAAAACCTACCGGAGATCCCACCTGGGGCGCACCCAATCGTCCCGTGGCATCGAAAATGTTTCCCTGCAGATCCGCGCGGGCGAAGTGTTCGGACTGCTGGGCCCGAACGGCGCCGGCAAGACGACGCTCATCAAATCGATCCTCGGACTTTTGTTCCCCACATCGGGACAGGTGAAAATTTTTGACATACCCGCGGCGCATCCGGACGCGCGCAAGCGCGTGGGCTTCCTGCCCGAAGTTCCGTATTTCTACAAATACCTGACGGCCCGCGAAGTCCTGCGGTTTTACGGCAGCCTGTCCGGCCTCGGGGGCGCAGCACTGGGGGAGCGGATCGACGCCGTTTTAAGGACCGTGCGCATGACCGAGCATGCGGACCGCCCCATGAGGGAATATTCCAAGGGTATGCTGCAGCGGGTGGGCCTCGCGCAGGCAATGCTGCACGATCCGGATATCCTGATTTTTGACGAGCCCGCGGGCGGGCTGGACCCCGTCGGCATCCGCGAGATGCGCGAACTCCTGATCTCTCTTAATAAAGCGGGCAAGACGGTTTTCTTTTCGTCCCACAACATTTCGGAGATCGAGAAGGTTTCGCATCGCGTGGGCATGATCGTGCGAGGGAAGCTCAAGCAGGTGATCGACATCGCCGAGGCCCACCGTTCCGGGACCAACCTGGAGGAGCTTTTCATCCGGGTCGTCACGGACGAAATGAAGGGCGAGGTGAAGTGATGGGCGCCCTGCTCTCAATCATCCGCTACACGTTCCTGCAGCAACTGAGGAACCGGCTCTACCTGGTCGTTATATTATTTGGATTTCTCATCCTGGGCGCGAGCCTGCTGTTCGGGGCGCTGGCTCCCGAGCAGGAAACGCGGGTGATCCTGGACCTGGGCCTGGCCGTGATTGAATTTTTCGGCCTGGCGGCGGCCGTCTTCGGCGCGGTAACGCTGGTGCTGGAAGAAATCGAATCGCGCACGATTTATCTGATCCTCACCCGGCCCCTGCCGCGCGCTTACTTTATTTTGGGACGGTTCCTGGGACTCTTGTGCGCGGTTCTGGCCAGCATGCTGGCCATGAGCGTTCTGCATATCCTGCTGCTTCAGATCAAAGGCGGGACCCCCGTGCTCAGCTATCTCCTGGCTTTTGTTTTCATGGGATTGAAGGTGATGGTCATGACGGGCCTGGCGGTTTTCTTTTCCTTATACTCCTCTTCGTCCGTCGCGTCGATTGTCTTCACGATTTTTTTCTGGACCCTCGGGCACTTCGGCTCCGAAATCAACTTCCTGCTTCAAAAATCGCAAAACCCGGCGGCGGCGCCGTTTCTGAAAGCGATCCTTTTCGTGACGCCCAATCTTGAATTCCTGAACTATCGCGACCTCTTTCACGTTCCCGGTCTCGCGGCGCGGCAGGTTGTATCGGCGGCCGGTTACGCTTTCGTTTACGCCGCAGCCTGCCTGTCCCTAAGCGCCGCCCTCTTTTCCAAAAAGGAAGTCTGATGGGTTCCACATTTGCCCTCCGCTGGACCTTCGCGGCGATTTTCTTTTTCGTCCTCGCGAACGGGCTTTCCCTGTCCGAACGGAAAAAAATCCTGCCGGCGTTCGGAACGCCCCCGGTCGAGGAATTCCTCGTAGCCGATGTCTCGGCGGCGCTCGTGGGAGCAAGGCGTTTCGGGGCAGACCTGGCCTTCATCCAATTTTTACATTACATTGCGCAGCCTCTCGCCGACATAGAGCTTCAACGCGCCGGGATGGAAACGGGACACAGCCACAATGACGGCCACGATCACGGTCAGGGGCGCGCAGCGCCCATGAGCGAAGCGGATATCGCGCGCATCGCCGACTACGGCCTTCGCAGCGTTTACCTGGACCCGTTTTTTCATTACAGCTACCTGTTCAGCTCGGGGTTTCTTGCGTTTTATCTGAACCGGTACGAAGACGCGCTCAAGATCATTGAGCTCGGCATCCGGCGCGATCCAACCTACTGGCGTTTCCGCCTCTACGCGGGCGCGATCGGCTACAAATCCCGGAACCAGACCGAAGCGGCGATCCCGCTTCTGGAAGAGGCAATCCGTTATCCCGATTGTCCAACGATGGTCGCGAACATTTTGGGCAATCTCCATGAAATGACCGGAAACTACGCGCGGGCGGCAGAGATTTACGGGCATATTTTGGCTACCGCCAAGGATGATGCGGACCTCCGGAAAGCGCGGCAAAAACTCGAATTTTTGCAGAAAAAGCACGGGGTCTAGTGTTATAATGAACTCGTGAAAACGATGCGCAAATTCGGTCTGATCCTGGCATTCATCGGCATGGCGGCATTCATCGGCCATATCGAACACGAAGGCCACGATCACTCCAAACAGCAGATCCAAAAACACGACTGCATCTGCCACACCACGGGCATGACGTCGCCCGCGGGCCTGAGCATGGCGTCCACCATCGCTTTCATCGAGACGCTTCGCGTCGCGGAACGCAGGTTCCAATGCGAAATCTCGCCCCTCTTCCTTAACTCACCCCGGGCCCCTCCGGCCGCATAAACTCCAGAGTTCCGTCTTAAGGCATCCTCTTTAAGGGGATGATCCATTTTCCATCAAGGAGATTTATGCGAGTTACTTCAATCATCAAGCATTCGAGTATTTTGACGTTATTGTTAATGTCGCTTCCGGACGCGGCTTTTGCCGAAGAGTCCGGAGCTTCCTGGCTCCGGACGCGCGTCCTGGGTGATTCCGCCGGCGCGAACGCGCTGAACCCCAACATCAGCGTGATCGGCGACCTGGTGGGCAACACGGGGCCGCTGCACGACAGCAAATCCAACCGGTTCTCGCTGCGCGAGGCGGAAATTGGACTGCAGGCCGCTGTGGACCCCTACGCGCGCGCGGATTTTTTCGTCGCGTTCCCGGAAGGAGAAGCCGTAGAACTGGAGGAGGGATATGTTTCCCTGCTCAGCCTGCCGCTCGGACTCAAGGCGCGCGGCGGAAAGTTCCGCGCCAACTTCGGCCGGCTGAACATGATCCATCCGCACGAGCTGCCGCAGGTGAACGCGCCTCTGGCCGTGACGCGGTTCCTCGGCGAGGAAGGGCTGAACGATGCCGGCGTGGAAGTCAGCCGGATCTTCGCGCCACTGGAAGTATTTACGGAAGTGTCCTATGCGATTCTAAACGGACTCGGCAAGGAAGAACCAGCGGAAGCCGTGACCACTAACGTGACGGACGTGAACGGCAACGTTTCGACCGTTACAGTTAAGGCAAGCTCGGCCGCCGCGCCGCGCCGCGGCAACAGTTTCGGTCACGTGGCGCGCGTCCGTTTCTTCCGCGATCTCACGGACTCGACCAACGTAGAGTTAGGGTTTTCGGGAGCGCTGCACCAGCCGCTTGAAGGCAGGAAGCAGACGCGGATGGGTGGAGCGGATTTCACGGTCCGATGGAAGCCCCTGCAGGAAGGACTGTACCGCTCGGTGACATGGCGCAGCGAATTCATTTACTCGCATCGCCGCCTGCCGGCCGCTTACGACGTCCTGACCAGCGCCCTCGTCACGCCGGAACGCGAACTGCACCGGCGGGGCGGATATTCCTACATTGAAATCCAGCCCGCGCGGCGCTGGCGCCTCGGCGTCCGCGGCGATTACGTGGAAAGCCCGGAGGAGATGAACACGACGATCACATTCCCGAACGGAACGACCCGCAGCTTCGCGGTCTCTACGTCGCGCGGCGTCGCGCCCTTCGTAACGTTTGCCCTGAGCGAGTTCAACCGGTTCCGCCTGCAATACGACTACCGGAACCAGTCCACCGCCCAGGAAAATGAGCACCGGGTGTTCGCGCAATGGACTTTCGTGCTGGGACCGCACGGCGCCCATCCCTACTGATCGACATATATAAGGAGACTGCTCCATGTCGCTTAATCGATCCCATCGTACGTTGATATCCATACTGATAGGAATTGCCGGCACGCTCGTCGCCGAGGTGAACCTCACCGCGGCGACGCTGCGCGTGATCGCCACGACCCCCGACCTCGCCTCGATCGCGCGATCGGTGGGCGGCGATAAGGTCCAGGTGGAAAGCCTGGCGAAAGGAGTCCAGAACCCCCATTTCGTGGACGCCAAGCCTTCGCTGATCGTGAAGGTTATGAAGGCCGATCTTTTCATGCAGACCGGTCTTGAACTCGAGATCGGTTGGGCGCCGCTGCTCGTTCAGTCTTCGGGCAACAAGAACGTCCAGCCCGGAAGCCGCGGTTTTCTGGACTCCTCGTCCGCAATCCGCCCGATCGAAGTCCCGCAGAACCCGAGCCGCCTGATGGGCGACGTCCATCCCGGCGGAAACCCGCATTATTTGGCCGACCCTGAAAATGGTAAACTGGTCGCACGCGCCATTTCCGAGCGGCTGTCCGAATTGTCGCCGGAAAACCGGGAAACTTTCGCGAAGAACCTGAAGGTTTTTACCGATCAAACGGACGCGCGCTTGAAAGAGTGGAAGGCGGTCCTGGCGCCGCATGCCGGGGCAAAATTTGTGAGCTATCACCGCGTATATCCTTATTTCGCGGAGCGCTTCGGACTGGCAGCCGCGGGCGAGATCGAACCCAAGCCGGGCATCCCGCCCACCGCGGGACATAACGCGGAGCTGATCGCGCGTATGAAAGCGGAAAAGATCGCTCTCATTTTGACGGACCCCTGGTTCGAAAGGCGCACCGCCGATTCCATCGCCCAGCAGACCGGCGCCGCCGTCATCACCATGGCGCTTATGCCGGGAGGAGTCCCGGAAGCCGCCGAATATCTGGACGCGATTGATTACAACGTGCGCTCCATCGCCAAAGCGCTGGCATCCGGGAAAAAATAATGCCTCTGATCGAATTCCAACAAGCCGAGCTCGGGTACCGCGGGAAGACCATTCTGCGGGACGTCCGCTGCTCAATCCATCCGGGAGACAGCGTCGGGATCGCCGGGCCGAACGGCAGCGGCAAAACCACGTTCCTCCGCGCGGTGCTGGGCGCGCTCAAACCCTTGAAAGGCACCGTAAACATTGACCGTTCGCACCGTTTCGCTTACGTTCCTCAAATAGAAAACCTCAACCTGTTCCTGCCGCTCACCGTGCGCGAAACAGTTTTCTTGCCCGCCAAATCCAAAAACAGTTTCGGCATCGCGTCCGCGGAAGACGAGCGTCGCGCGGAGGAAGCCATCGAAAAAACCGGCGTCGCGGACATCCAGCACCGGCTTTTGCGCGAAGTTTCCGGCGGTCAGCGCCAGAAAACCATTCTGGCCCAGGCGATTTCCCAGAACCCCAGCGTGCTTCTGCTGGACGAGCCGACGCGCGGCCTGGACGTCGTGGCGGAACGCGACCTGCTGGCGCTCATCCGGGGCCTGAAGGCCGAACATAAACTGACCCTGCTTTTCGTCACGCACACGCTCCAGATCGTCTTGAACTTCATGGACAAAATTCTTTTGTTTGACGACGGCAAAGTGATTGAAACGAATCCTGATGAACTCATCAAGACCAAAAAGCTGGAGGAGATTTACGGCGTTCCCTTCAGCCATCACGAACAAGATGGGCTCCGCTGGGTAAGCCCTCTTAACAGGGCCTGAAAACGTGAATCCCTTCGCTCTTGAATTCATGCGCACCGCGCTGGCCGCCAGCCTTCCCGCCGGCATCGCGCTTTCGTTGATCGGCACGTTCGTCCTCGTTCGGCGGGTCTCATTTTCCGGGCTCGCCATCGCCCAGCTCGCCGCGCTCGGCACCGCGGTCGGAGCGGTGCTCAACCTCCATCTCGGGAAATTCGGCGTCGCCCTGGCCCTGGTTGGGCTCGGCACGGCCCTGCTTTCGCTGACGGAAAAATCCGTCCGCACGCCCAACGAGTCCTGGGTCGCCTGCCTCTATATCCTCGGCGCAGCGCTGTCCGTGCTGATCCTTTCCAAAGCGCCGCAGGGAGAAGCGCACACGCTCGAGGTTTTCTTCGGCAACATCCTCGCGCTCGGCCGCCATGAGGTCATGGAATCGGCCGCGCTGTTTATCGGAACGGCGCTGGCGATCTGGATCTGGTTTCACCGCTGGATCTGGGTTTCATTCGACTCCGCCGCCGCCGGCGTCTCCGGTATTCGCACCGGGCTCTGGAATTTCCTTTTCTTCGCCCTCTTCGCGCTGGCCATGACGGTTTCTATCCACATCTTCGGCGTGCTGCTCGCGTTTGCCTACCTGATTTTACCGGCAGCGATCGGCCTCGTCCTGATCCGCAGCGTGACGAACCTCTTCGCGTTCATCCCCCTCATCACGATCATCGCCACGGTGGCCGGCTTTTACTTTTCGTTCAAGTTTGATTTTCCGACCGGACCCTTCATCGCCGCGACGCTGGCTTCCGCGGCAATTTTGGTAAGGATCTTTCGATAATAAGGGTTCATCGCATGGCCAAAAAACTCTCGATCGGTACCGATATCGTCGATGTCGCCCGCATCAAAAAAATGATCCGGAACCGGCGATTCCTCCAAAAGATTTTCACCGCCGAAGAAATCCGCTATTGCAGCGGCAAGAAGATGGCGGAGCAGCACTTCGCGGTGCGGTTCGCGGCAAAGGAAGCCGTCTGGAAGGCGCTGAATCCCCTGACGCAAAAACTCGGCATCTCGCACCGGGAGATCGGCGTGCGGCGCGCGGCCAGCGGAATGCCGAGCGTGGCGCTTTCGCCTCGCCTCAAAAAATTTGAAGCCCGGTTTTCTCTCACGCTTTCCCACACCCGGGAGTTCGCCATCGCGGTCGCGGTTTTCCAGCCTTGAGCACCATCCTCTTAAAATCCAATCTCATCCGGCGCTGGCTGCCCCGCCGCCCGGACGACGCGCATAAAGGCCATTTCGGACATACCCTCGTGATCGCCGGCTCGCAAGGCATGGCAGGAGCAGGCGTGCTTGCCGCCTGGGGAGCGCTGCGGGGCGGATCGGGACTCGTTACTCTGGCTACGGTCCGCAGCCGGCAAGATGCGGCGGCATTGGCGCTGATAAAATCACGGCGGCCCGAGGCCATGACCCTCGGCCTTCCTGAAACTTTCACGGGAAGCCTGTCCGTCAAAGCGCTTCCGATTCTTTTACGTTTTATCGCACAACGCCGCATCACGTCGCTGGTCATAGGCCCCGGACTATCCCGAAGCAACGAAACCGCCCGGCTGGTGCGGCGCCTCCTGCAGCGGCTGGAACGCGACCCGCTGAATCTACGCGGCATCGTTCTGGACGCCGATGGATTCCTGGCCGCGGGCAATCAAATTCTGAGAGCGCGAAAGCTCCCGGTCATCGTAACGCCCCACCCCGGAGAGCTCGCCCGGTTTGCGGGCGCGAGGGTCGAAGCGGGCGGGGCCGCCCGCCTTAAGGCCGCGGAAAAATTTGCTACACTTTACCGTGTCGTTTGCGTCTTAAAAGGCAGCGGAACCGTGGTGTCGGATGGACGAAATTCCTACGTTAACACCACAGGCAATCCCGGCATGGCGAAGGGCGGATCGGGGGATGTTTTGGCTGGCCTCCTTGGAGCCCTGATCGGACAATTTGGAACTTCCCTGTACCTTTTGCGCGCGGCCTGCGTCGGAATCTTCGTTCATGGCCTGGCCGGAGACCTGGCCGCCGCCCAAAAATCGCGGATGTCCATGCTGCCCGGCGACCTCGCGGAACAAATTCCGGCGGCCATCAAAAAAATATCAAGATAATTTAATGATCGATCAATCTTTGCTCAATAAACTGGTTTCCCTGCGGAGGGCGATCCACCAATATCCCGAGCTCGGCAACAACGAGTTCAGGACCGCCGCGCTGGTCGAAAAGACCCTGCGCGAATTCCGCATTCCTTATAAAAGGCTGACCCGTACCGGCGTGGTCGGGGCCCTGACCGGACGCCTGAATGGAAGCGCAGCCGCCAAAACCCGGCGCTGCGTGGCGCTGCGCGCCGATATGGACGCGCTTCCCCTGACGGAAAAAGGCAGCAAACCTTATCGCTCCAAAATCCCCGGCGTGATGCATGCCTGCGGGCACGACGCGCACGTGGCGATGCTGCTCGGAGCCGCGGCCCTGCTGAAAGACCGCGATTTCGCGGGAACCATCAAGCTGATGTTCCAGCCGAATGAGGAAGGCGCGGGCGGCGCGCTCCAGCTTATCGACAAAGGCGTGATGAAGAACCCCAGAGTTGAGGCGGTGTTCGGACTGCACGTGAATCCCCGCCTGCCGGTCGGGACGATCGGCATAAAGCCCGGCCCCTTGATGGCTTCGGTCGACAAATTTACGGTCGTGATCACCGGGCGCGGCGGCCATGCCGCCTATCCGCACGAAGGCCTGGACCCTGTACCCGTTGCCTGCGAAGCGGTAACAGCCCTGCAAACGATCGTGGCGAGAAAGACCGATCCCGTGGAGTCGGTCGTCGTAACGGTCGGAACGATCCAGGGCGGAACGCGCTACAACATTTTGGCGGAGTCGGTCACCCTGACGGGCACCGTCCGCACCCTTTCCGAAAAAATGCACAAAGCCGTCCCGGTCTGGATCCGCCAGATTCTGGACGGCGTCACGAAAGCCCACGGCGCGACGTACCGCCTGGACTATGAAGTGCTGGGCTCCGTTTTATCCAACGATCCGGCCATGGCCGCCCGCGCCAAAAGAGTCGGTGATCGGCTGATCGGCTCGAACAGGGTCATCTCCCTGCAATCAGCTTCGATGGGCGGCGAAGACTTCGCGGAATACCTCAAAGCCGCTCCGGGCTGCTTCATTTACGTCGGCACCGGTTCCGCTTCCAAAAGCAAGCTCGTGCCCTGGCACCACCCCGAATTTGATTTGAACGAAACCGCTCTGCCGGTCGGGTCCAAGCTGCTGGCCGCCGTTGCGCTGGACTATCTGAACTCTTGAGCCAATTCTGATGACCTCTTTTGTTTTGGGCTCCGCCACCATCGCCGCCAGCATTTGGGCCTACGCCCATTGGCCGGCGGGCCTGCCCGACATATTGAGGACCCTCGTGCCCGGCAGTTTTATCCTGGGAGGCCTGGTCGCCATTATCGCGGGGCTCTCTCTGCTGCGGCGTTAAAACCCCGATCACATTATGAAGCCCCAACCCTTGCTTTCCCGTGTCGGGGAGCGAAAACTTATTGAAAAAATCAGCCGCTGGTGCCAAAGCGGGCGGACCGCGCCGCATTGGCGCCCCGAAGTCCCTCTGGGCGACGACGCATTTGTAGCCAAATTGTCCCCGCCCGCTACGATCGCCATCACCACGGACACACTCATCGAAGGAACTCATTTCCGTTTGGATTGGAAGGGACCTGTATTGAAAGGTATCAACCTTTGGGAGGCTTTGGGGTTCAAAGCCATGGCCGCCAACCTTAGCGACCTTGCCGCTATGGGCAATATAGCCCCCCTTTTCGCTTTTGTAACGTTAGGTTTACATGGGGATATCTCTGTGAATAATGTGGATAACCTCTACCAGGGAATTCGCAAATTATCGCGTTTATTTGGATTTTCCGTGGCTGGTGGTGATATTATTCGATCTGATAAATCAGTTATTTCTATAACGATCGTCGGAAAGAAGTTATCCCCAAATGTGATTAGGCGGTCCGGAGCAAAAAAGGGCGACGTCTTGATGGTTTCCGGACCTTTGGGATTATCCGCCGCGGGTCTGCAGATCCTGCAAAAAAATCTGAAAGCACCCCTGCCTTGGGCCCGGATTTTGGCGCGGGCGCACCTCTTCCCCATGCCAAAGATGGCCGCGGGCCGCATATTGTCGAATAGGGCCACTATGGCCACATCCATGATGGATACGTCGGACGATTTATTGACTTCGCTTGAAACACTGTCGGAGGCGGGAGGGGTCGGCTTTGAAGTGGATCTCGGTTTAGCGCCCGTTCCCCCGGCGCTTTTGGCGGCTTCCAGAACATTTAAGACTCCGGCCGGGTCTTATGTTCTGTATGGCGGAGAGGATTACCAGTTGTTATTCACCGCCAGCGCCCAAAAGGCTCCCGGCATCTTGAAAAAGATCCCCACATCCTATATTCTAGGCAAAGTCTGCGAACGGTCGCGGGGAATCCGGATCCTGGAAGACGAGCGGCCCTGGAAAGGGCGGGACCGGAGATTTAAGCACTTCTGATGGCTCGGGCCAGGCCCATATTCACGCTCCAAAGCCGCAGTCCCGGCCACACCGGCCGGATCGGCCGGGCTTTGGGACGGTCCCTGAAACGGGGAGTGGTTCTATCGTTGGACGGCGATCTCGGCAGCGGCAAAACGGTGTTTGTGCGCGGTCTGGCCCAGGGACTGGGCATCGCGGCCCCTCAGGAAGTGCGAAGCCCCACATTCGCGATCATCCAGGAGCACCAGGGACGCCGCATCCCGCTCTGCCATGTGGACTTGTATCGCCTTGAACGTCCCGAAATTGAGGGCCTGGGACTGGAAGAGTACTGGCACTCCAACGCGGAGCGCCCCGAAGGCTGGGTGGTCGCGGTCGAATGGGCGCAAAAAGGCGGCGGCTACGTTCCGGCCAAGGGCGCGAACACCTTGAAGATCCGTTTCGACCAACGGGGCAAGAGCACGAGGATCCTGAATTTTTTCGGCAACAAACAATGGGAAAGAAATCTGAAGACCTTAAAATTTTAGCCGTCGAAACGTCCGGCAGGGCATGCGGCGCGGCGCTGGCCGCGGGCGCCGAGCCGAAGGTTATCGGCGAGGTCTCTTTTGATATTGGCCTCCGGCATTCCGATATCCTCAAGAGCTGCTGCTCCTTTTTGATGGACACCGCCGGCTGGAAGCCGGGAGATTTGACGCACCTGGCCGTATCCGTCGGACCGGGAAGCTTCACGGGGATCCGCGTCGGGCTTTCTTTTACAAGAGCCCTGGCGCAAACTCTCAAGATTCCGCTGATTGGAATCTCAACGTTCGAAATACTGGCGTCCCAGGCAAGGGCCGGCGGCGTGGACGGGCCGCTATGCGTTTGTTTCGAATCGATCGGCGCGGACGTGTTCACCGGCTTTTTCCGCCCCGGATCGCTCAAGCCCAAGACGCCTTACGCGGTGCTCTCGCAGGAACGCCTGACCGCCGAGCTAAAAAAGGCGTCCGGCATTGCCGGCCTGGGCGACGGTTACGATAAACATCGCGGTACGCTGAAATCGGCGATCGGAAAAAATTTGCGGGACCTGCCGCCTGAATTTTCGCGGCCCGGCGCCGCCGCGCTTGCCCGGCTGGCCGCGCAACGCCTGCGTTCCGGGAGGCGCCCGCCATCCTGGGATAATGTCACACCTCTCTACATGCGCCCGCCGCTGGCGGTGGAGCGGCTCAAAAACCTTGTCAAAGGAAAAAAATCATGACGATGAAAATTTGGCTGAACAACAGGCTGGTTCCGGAAAACAAGGCGACGATCTCCGTCTGGGACCGCGGTTTTCTCTACGGAGACGGGGCCTATGAAGCCGTCCGGGTCTACGAGGGCAAGATCTTCCGCGCCGAGTCCCACTGGAAGCGGCTCGACAACTCTCTGAAGGGGCTATCTCTCAAGATTCCCTGGTCGCACGCGGCGCTTACCAAAGCGGTGGAAGCGGTCATCAAGGCGAACAAGATCAAGGAGTCCATGGTCCGCGTTACGATTTCGCGCGGCGCGGGGGAACAGATGGGCTACGACCCCTCCAGCTGCAAGCATCCGACCCTCACGGTTCTGCCCAGCCACGTCCGGTCCGATCTCGATGCGCTGTGGAAAAAAGGCGTCAAAGTTTCGATCGTCAGCGTGCGCCGCAACTCGACCCGCAGCCTGACGCCGGCCGTGAAGCACACCAACTGCCTGAACGGGATCCTGGCCAAGATCGAATCGCTCAAAAAAGGCGCGTTCGAAGGCGTCTTCCTGAACCTGGACGACGACATCGTGGAAGGAACCATCAGCAATATTTTTATCGTGAAGGAAGGCATCATTGAGACACCGGCTTTGGAATGCGGCCTGCTGGACGGGGTCACGCGCGGGGCCATCATTGAGGTCGCCCGCAAGGAGGGGATCGAGGTGCGCGAGACGCATCTCAAGGTTTTCGAAGTGCTCCAGGCCGACGAGGTTTTTCTGACCAGCACCACCATGGAAGCCATGCCGGTCGTCCGGGTGGACGACAAGGTGATCGGCTCTGGAGTTCCCGGCCCTGTCACCGAACGGATTCGCCTGGCGCTCCGCCGCCTCATCTGGAAGGAGCTCGGCCTGACGTCGCATTTCACGGCCTGACACAAGGCCCGGCAAGCCAGACCTAATCCCCTATTCAATGCCCGCCATCACCCAACACGACCTGATCGACGACCACTTCTGTTTCGCCTGCGGGGCGGACAACCCCGACGGCCTGGACGTGAAGTGGGTCGTGGAGGGCAAGAAAACCTGGACGGAGTTCGTGCCGCCTCGGAAGTACCAGGGATGGAAAGGCATCGTGCATGGCGGCATCGTCGCGACCCTGCTGGACGAAGCCATGACGCGGCTTGCCTGGATCGCCTGCGGCGGCGCCCTGACCGCGGAAATGACCGTGCGCTTCGTGAAACCGGCCAAAGTCGGCGAAAAACTGTTCGCGCTGGGTGAAATTACGCAGGAGCGGCGCAAAATCGTCCACATGAAGGCTTCCTTATTTAAGGACAAACCGGGCGGCGAGCTGATCGCCTGGTCCGAAGGAAAAGCCGTCAAAATACGCTGAAATATCAAAAAATATTTTTCATTGACAAAAAATGGAACATCTGCTAGAATCGCAATCGTCGGAAGAAATATTTTTTCGCGAAAAAATCAGCCATTTATCGACGGAAAATTAAAAAAATTTATTTTTGACTTGTAAGCTCAAACAAGCAGCAAGGATGATTCATGACTAAACGCGGTTTTCCCGTTCTCCTGTCTCTGATTCTCACGCTTCAGACCGCATCCCCATACCTCGCGCACTCCGAAACCTACGAAGAGCTCGAAATGAGCGCGCGGAACCTCATTCTCCCTGAAATGGAGCAGTTCCTGCTTGGCTCGCGCCTGTTCTTTGAAAGAGACAAGAAAGTGGCGGCCTGGAAAGCTTTCCAGACCTTCATTTACAACTACCCCGACAGCAAACTGATCCCCGACGCCCAGTACATGCTGGCCGAATCGATCTTCTCTCAAGCCCTTCAGGAGCTCAAGGCGGGATCGGCCCCCGACGAATACGCCTGGGAAAAATCCAAAAAGGGCGGCCTGAAAACTTTCGGAAAGGGGCTCAAGAAAGGATTTACCGGGCTTAAAAACCTCGGCGCGGTGGTGGCGGGCGAGACCACCAACACCAAGGAAGACATCGAAAATATCGACCGGGCCACGTTCTCGGAAGCCATCAAGCAGTATCTTGTCGTTGAAGAAAAATACCGCAAAAGCGGCCTGGCCGACACGGCCCTCTTCCGGCTGGCCGAAAGCCACTATAACATCGGCGATTACCCCAAGACCCTTGATTACTTCAAGGAAATCCAGAAGTCCTACGCCCAAAGCTACACGGTTCCCGAAGCCATGCTGGGGGTCGCGCAGCTTTATCTCGCGAGCGGCGAACATGCGCTGGCCGAATCCGAAGTCAAAAAACTGACGTCCACCTATCCCTCTTACGAATCCGAACCCAGAACGCAACTTGTTTCCGGGATCATCCTCTTTCAGGCCGGCAAATACGAAGAATGCCTGAAAAACCTGGAGAACCTGAAAGACGCGGAAGCGTTGTTCTATTGCGGGCAGGCGCTCATCAAATTGGGCAAACCCGTATCCGCCACCGCCAAATTTAAGAAGGTCGCCGAAGAATTTAAGGACAGCACCTACGCCGAAGCCGCCGCCTATTACGTGGGCGATACGTTTTTCCTTTCCAAAAACTATTTGGGCGCGGTACAGGAATTCCGCAAGTTCCTGACCAATTACCCGCAGAGCGCTCTTAAGGAAGGCGTGCTCTACAAGATCGCCTCCAGTCACTTCTTAAGGAAAGACTACCCGGCCGCGCGGGAAAGCCTCAATCTTTTGCTGAACTCTTATCCGTCGGGCGAGTTCGCGCCGCGGGCCCGTTACTTCATCGCCGAGTCTTACCGCCTCGCGAAACAGCTGAAGGAAGCGAGCTTCTCCTACGGACAGATGATTTCCGAAATGCCCAACTCCCCGGTAACGGCCAACGCGCGCTATAAGCTCGCCTGGATCACCTATCAGCAGGAAAATTATTCCGGCGCTTCCGATTTATTCCAGAAGTTTATCGACTGGCACCCGACGCACGAATGGGTTCCCCAGGCCTATCTCTTGATGGGAAACTGCTCGGTGAAACTGAACCGGTACGAAGAGTCCGTCAACTATTACCAGCAGGCATTCGACCGCGCCCCAAAAACGGAAGTGGCGGAAGCGGCGCTGGCGCTCTTGAACCGAAGCTATTACACGCAGGGCAGCTACGGACAGCTGACGTCGGGCTTCACCTACATTTTGAAATCGCTCCTGCCGACCGAGTCCAAGTGGCGCGCGGTCAGCCAGCTTTATCTCGCCGATGCCTACTATCGCCAAAAGCTCTACAAGGAAGCCATCTCCATTTTCCAGAGCATCGTGTCGCTTTACCCGCACCATCCTGCCGCGGTTCAGGCGCATGACGGCCTCTTCTGGTGCTACTTCCAGATGGGCGATTATGATAAGGCGCAGACCGAGCGTTCCAAAATGAACACGGTGCGCCTGCCCGAAGGCGTTTCGGCGCCCGCGACCACCACTGGAAACTTCGAGCTGGCCAACGCGCTCTTCAACCAGAAGAAGTACATGGAGGCTCTGGAGAACTACGAGAAATTCATCCGCGAATCCCCCAACGCCTCCGACGTGCCGGAAGCCATTTACCGCATGGGCCTGTGCTACTACCGCCAGGAATACTATTCTCAGGCGATTTCGACCTGGGAGGGGCTTGAAGCCAAATATCCCCAGCACGAACGCACCGAAGAGGCCGCGTTCCAGATCGGCGACACCTATTTCCGCGCGCAGAAATACGACAAGGCCGTCGAAACATATAAGAAGATTTTGGCGCGCTACCCCAACAACCCCAACATCATGGAAGCCAATTTGAAGATCGGCCAGGCCTACTATAACAGCGGCGACGACGAGAAGGCGTTGACGGAAATCGACGCGTTCCTCCGGAAATACCCGGACGACCCCAAATCGGTCGAAACGCTGGACATCGTGGAGTCCTCGCTGGACCGCTACGAATCGCACCGCGGCGACCGGAAGCGCGGCGTCACCTTGCTGTCCGGCATCGTCGAGTCCTATCCGCGCTCCAAGCTCGCGTCCGAAGCTCAGTACCGCCTCGCGCGGCGATTCTTCAACGTGAAGGACTACCAGAACGCCGCCGCCGAGTTCGAAAAGCTGAGCCTGAATTACGCGGATTCACCGCACATCGCCGAAGGCCAGTTTTACTCGGGCGAGTGCCTCTACCTTTTGAAAAATTATCCCGATTCTATCCAGGCCTTCCAGCGCTTCCTCAAAAATTTCCCGACGTCGGAATTCGCGTCCGCGGCCCTCTTCCACATGGGCACGGCGCAGTACAACTCGCAGAACTATAACGACGCGATCGGCGCCTATCAGATGCTGATCCTGCAATACCCGACCAGCGAATACTCCAGCGCCGCGCTCTTCAACACGGCGCTCTGCCAGAAGAAGATGCTGAAACTCGTCGAAGCCGCGGATTCGTACATGAAACTTGCGCTCAACTATCCGGCCGACCAGAACGCGACTTTCGCTCTGCTCGAGAACGCCAAGATCAAGCAGGAGCTCAAGCAGCACGGCGAGGCCATTTTGACTTTGAAAGACCTGGATGCTAAAGTAAAGAACGGCGACGAACTCAAGCAGGAGATCAACTTCCTCATCGCCGACAACTATTTCGCCAACAATGACCCGGAAGAGGCAAAGAAGTCGCTCAACACCGTCCTTTCCCTCGAACCGCGCGGATCGGCCTGGAAGCTGGAAGCATACCGCAAACTGGGCGAGATTCACGAGAAGCAGGAAGATTGGAGCGGCGCCGTCCGCGCTTACGAAGACGCGGCGCGCATGTCCGGCAACGCGCAGATTGCCGCGAGCTTCCGCGAGCGGGCCCGTTACATCAGCTCATCCTATTTGAAAGGCAGCGCCCCTGCACAGCCGGCGCCGGCGCAGAAGGCGAAACCCCAAAAAACAACCGGAGGAGGACGCTAAGTGGGTGACATCAACTATATTGATATGTTCTTTGAGAGCTTTACGCTCTGGATACTGCTCGCCTGTTCGCTCATGGCGGTCACGGTCGGGGTGGAGCGCTGGCTCTATTTCAGGAAAGTACGGTTTGATCCGCGCAAATTTTTAGAGCTGCTCGGCAAAATCCAGCAGTTCGTCCAGGCAGGAAAGGCGGAAGACGCCGTAAACGTCACGCATGGGATGGTGGGACCGATTCCCGACCTGACGCGCACCGCCATCATCAACCGCAACCGCAGCAAGGTGGAACTCGACGAGCTTCTCACCGCGGCGCGTATGGAGCAGAAACTGATTTTGGAAAAGTACCTCGGAATTTTGGGAACGCTCGGCAACACCGCGCCCTTCATCGGATTGTTCGGAACCGTGGTCGGCATCATCAAGGCCTTCCATGACCTCGCGATCTCGGGCAGCGGCGGACCCGCCGTGGTCGCCGCCGGCATTTCCGAAGCGCTCGTGGCCACCGCCGCGGGACTGCTCGTCGCCATCCCCAGCGTCGTCATTTACAACTTCTTCATGAAGAAAGTAAAAGAGATGGCCACCAACATGGAAGTATCTTCCATCCGGCTCCTGGTGGTGCTGCATGGCGGAAAATAAAAAAGACGATTTTTACAATCAGGAGCAGACCTCAAAACTCGCCGTAAGCGAGAGCTCCAGCCGCGGCCACTCCACCGAAAACCTCGACGACGAAGACCCCATCACCGAAATCAACGTGACGCCGCTGGTCGACGTGGCGCTCTGCCTCGTGATCATTTTCATGGCGGTGTCTCCCTTTATGCTGCAGGCCGGGCTCACCGTTACCGAATCGCGCGCGGGCGCGGCGACGGGCAAGGCGTCCCTCGAAGACAACCTGCAGATCACGCTCAACGCCCAGAACCAGATTGAAGTGAACGGCCAGCCGGTGGCCATGGAAGATTTGAAGCAGGTTCTGAAAGAGAAGCTGCCCAAAACCAAGGATTGGCTCGTGACGGTGCAGGCCGAAAAACAAAATTTTGTCGGACAAGTCGTCGAGTTGATGGATATTTCAAAGCAGGCCGGCGCCAAAAAAGTGGCGCTGCTCAACAAGGGCGACAGCGATAAACCGTCTGCCGCTCCCGCTGAAGCCGCGCCGGCTCCGGCCAAAAGGAATAAATAGCATGGGAATGTCGACTGGCGGCAAAGACGATATCGTCACCGGCATTAACGTCACGCCGCTCGTGGACGTGGGCCTTGTGCTCGTCATCATTTTCATGGTGACCGCGCCCATGTTCGAACAGCCGGTGCTGCAAGTCAATCTCCCCAAGACCACCACCAAGGAAGGCGAAGAGGAAGAGAATATCACACTCACCATCACGCCCGACGGCAAACTGGCCATCAACCAGGATGAGGTGACACGGGACAACTTTGAATCGATGTTAAAGAAAAAGCTGGCGAAGTCGGAGAACAAGCGTGTGATCCTGCGGGCGGACTCGCAGTCCAGCCACGGCGATCTGCTGTACGCCATGAAAATCGCCAAGGACCTGGGCGCCAAGTCCATGTCGATCGCGACCGAGCCCAAGGAACGCGTCGCGCCGCGCCGGATAGGAAAAGCCGGATAACGTTAACGATTTATCATGAGCCAGAACGTGAAGTCGTCATATCAGCAATGGCAGCTCTACTGGGGAACGCCCCGGGGGGTCTTCGTGCAGGCGGAAGGCTGGAAAATGGAGGTCGCGTTTCTGATCGCGATCCTGTTTCACGCCCTGCCTTTCAGCTACGTCTGGCACAAGCAGACCGCGAAAAAAGCCGTGGAGCTGATCACCCTGCAGAACGTGGAACTGATCGAAGCCGAGGAAGAGCTCCCGCCGCCTCCGCCCCCTCAGGTGGAGAAACCCAAGAACGCTTTTGATTTCCTGAAAATGGCGCTGCCCAAGTTCAGCAAACCCGAAGCGCCGCGCGATATCGCTTTGACGCCCAAAATGAACGAGCCCAAAATCGCGGAGCCCGAGAAACTGATCGACAAAAAGTTGAACAACCAGCTTCCCGCCCCGGACATCCGGCTTGATTTGAACAAGAACGCCCCCGCGCCCAAGATCATGGATATATCCAAGCTCAACACGCGCACTACCGCGCAGCCCAAATCAATTGACGCGGCCATCAAACTGGAAGAAGTGGGGCGGCGCGCCGTTGCTCCTCCGCCCATGGCCCCGGCGATTTCAATGAACCGCACCGCGGACAAGATGGCGGACGTTTCCCAGGCGCCCAAAATTTCCAATATCGCGCAAACGCGCCAGGCCGAAGACCGCCTGGTCGACCGCACCGCGCCGGCCGCCTACAAAGCGCCGTCGCTGCCGATCGGCTATGCCCCGCGCGGAGCCGCTGCGGTCTCGCTCGACCAGCCGCGCGACGTGGTGCGCCGCGCTCCGACCCCCGACATCTCCAAGGCCGTTACGCAGGAAACAAAGGCCCCGTCCCCGGCCAGGATCGAAATTTCTAAAGAAAAAGTGAAAATCACCGGACCGCTGTCCTCGCGCAAAGTGGTTCAGTCCTTCGTGCCGCAGTACCCCGACTGGGCCAGGGCGCGCAACATCGAAGCCGACGTCGCGATCCGGTTCAATGTATCGGCGGCCGGCGACGTGCGCGACGACGCCGTGGTGGAAATGACTTCAGGCTACCCCGAACTCGACAAGGCGGCGCTCGCCGCTCTCAAACGCTGGAAATTCACGCCTTTGGCCGGCAACAACCAGGACCAGTGGGGCGTGATAACTTTTAGATACAGACTGGACTAATCATGAAAATAAAACACCTCTATTTATCGACAATATTGCTCGGACTCGGCTCGACGGTTTCCGCCGAAGTCCAGACGCAGCGGCAAGGGCTTCCGGGCGTGCCGGAACGCTCGGCGACGCAGAGCGGCGCGCAGGGGAACCTGCCCGAAGTGACGATCAAAGGCGGCGAACGCAGCGGCGTCAAAAGCGAGCGCAAAGTGCTCGAAGTGGAAGTGAACCCGGACGAAGCCGTCCAGCCCACGCTGGACGTGGAAGAAGACATGCTGGGCAGCCAGCCCGAGTCCATGTCCAACCCGAAATCGGGCACGGCGCAGTTCCTTGCCAACCCGCGGCTGATCGTTCCCGCGCGCTTCCAGATCGCCAAGGACCCGGTCAAAGTTTTCTATCCGCTGCGGCAGATCATGGCGGTGTCCCCAACATTATCGCAGGAAATCGGAACGGGATGGGAGATGGTGATCACGGATACGGAGGGGCGCTCTTTCCGGAAGTTTTCGGGACGCGGGCTTCCGCCGGCCAACATTTCCTGGAACGGGCGCAGCGACCGCGCCGAGATCGTCGGCGTGGGCAAGAACTATTCGCCCGTCATCACGTATCAGGACATCCGCGGCCAAACCCGCAACTTCGTCGGCGAACCTTTTTCGTTCAATGGCGTGATGCATCAAGAGTCCAAAGGCCTGATCATCAGCCTGGCGCCGGATGCGCTTTTTGACGGCAAAAAGTCGGCCGGATCGGACCGGGAATCCATCGGAGAGATCGGGACCGCCCTGTTGGAAGAGGCCGCTGACTGGGTCAAGCGGAATTACTACACGTTTCCCCTGCGGATTGAAAGTTACGGGAAGGACGACGCCCTGGCGGCGTCGCGGGCGGAAGCTGTTTCCAAAGCTCTGGGAGGATTGCTGCAGCTGCATCGCGGCGAGATTCCCGCATCGGGAAGCATCACCGATCCCGGCAACGAGCGCATCGATATCGTCGTCGCCAACCGCTAAGCGAATTTAGAAATTTCGCAAGGCCGTCAGGAAACTTTGGCTTTGGCGGTTGCCTCAGCCCGGCGGCTGAGATAGTACTGCACACTGATTCCCACCAAACTGTTGGTCAGCCAGTAGAGCACCAGCCCGCTCGGAAAATTCAAAAACATAAACGTGAAGACCACCGGCATGAGCATCATGATCTTGGCCTGAGCGGGATCGCCCGCCGGTCCGGACAATTTCTGCTGTAAGAACATTCCTCCGCCCATCACCAAAGGCAGCACGTAAAAGGGATCCTTGAGCGATAAATCGTGGATCCAGCCCATCCAAGGCGCTCCGTGCAGCTCATAAGCGTTGCGCAGCATGGTAAAAAACGCCCAAAACACGGGGATTTGGAGGATCATCGGCAGGCACCCGCCAAATGGGTTCGTGCCGGACTCCTTATACAGCTTCATCATTTCCTGATTGAGCCGCATCGAGTCGCCCTTGTAGCGCTTCTGCATTTCCTGGATCTGCGGCTGGAGCTTTTTCATGGCGAGGGTGGACTGATAGCTTTTCACCGTCAAAGGCAGCACGATGACCTGCAGCGCCACCGTCAAAAGGATGATGGCCCAGCCGTAATTGCCCGTGACGTTTCTCAAATAGTAAAGCGCTTTCAAAGCCCACTTCCCTAAAAACCCGAACGTGCCGAAATCCACCGCATGCTCCAGACCAAGGCCCATTTCTTTAAGCTGCGTGTATCCTTTCGGGCCGCCGTAAACGTCGATCTCCCATTTCTTCAGCTCGCCCGGCTGGAGGGAAACCGCCGAGGACCCCATCCGCAGGACGCCGGGATTCTCCTTGGATTTTTCCACCATAATTTGGCTAAACCCGCCTTCCTTAGGCATCAGAACCATCAGATAGTAGCGGTTATCGATTCCGGCCCAGGAATAATTGTAGGGATGATTTCCTTCCTTGAATTTTTGGACTTCCTTGGAAGGGGAAGGATAGGCCAGAACGCGGGTGACGCCGGTATTTTCCTTCTGCTCGTTTTGAACCGTGCCCAGGCCGGGGCCCCAGCTGATGCCGAAATTGTCCAGTGGCAACGCGTTTTTGGATGGGTTGCGAACGGACAGGCTCAGGCGAATAAAGCGCGCCGGCGAACCGCTGTTTGAGTTCTGGCCCCCGGAAATCCAGGCCGGGGCGATCGCATATTTTTTTTCGATCTCAATGCCCGACGGCAGTGCGGCGCGCCAAACGGACACGGACTTGTTCGATGCCTGAATCTGCACAAAATTAACGTCGGAGAACGTGGAAAGACCCCAGCGAGAGGCATCCAACCCCTCCGTGCCTGCGTAACCGTGGTTGACCAGGTCCGGCCATTCTTTTTCATCCTTCAATACGCCGTCCTGCGTGCGCTCCTTCACCCACCAATGCTTGATGGCGGCGCCGCGCGAATCGATGACGATCTTTTCAAAATCCGTCTCGAGCGCACGCTCCGAAGTTGGGGCGGGAGGAAGCGCCTTTTGGCCGGACTGCGCCGAAAAGGCCGCGGAGGCGGAGCCCAGAGGCGCGGCTCCCGGCGTTCCCGCGGACTGCTCGATCGCGGCGGGCGCGCTTTGCGGTTTCGGCTCGGGCATGAAAAACTTGTACCAGACTCCGAGGAAAAGGGTGGATGCAACGACTGCGATGATCAGATTTTTATCCATGGTATTGGGGTCGCCTAGAGTGATTTGGGGATGGGATCGACGCTCGGCGCGGTCCAGGGCTGGCAGCGAAGGATCCGTTTGAGGCTGAGCGCGGTTCCTTTAATAAGGCCGTGCGTTTGAAGCGCTTCTTCCGCGTAATGCGAACAGGTCGGGACGAAACGGCAGTGGGTCTGGACATAGAACAATCCGCCGAGCGAAGGCATTGATCGACGGTAAAAACGGATGATGGAAACGATCAGCGAAGTCACGCGGCGCTCCCGTTCAGGATGCCGGCCGTTTCGCAAAGCTCCAGGAAGCGCGGCCTTAAAACCTGGAGACGAAGGTCCTCGGGATTGGCGAGCGGGCGGATTTTGACGACGATATCGATGGACTCGCGCAGGCGATGCTTTTCGACGCGGAAAATTTCGCGCACGATGCGTTTGGCGCGGTTGCGCCGCGGGGCGGAACCGAAATCCCTTGAAATGCGGATGGAAATGCGGCGGGAAGGCCGGTGCGCGCGGGACAGCTCGGAACCGGACTCAGCCTGGTCGCACCAATAAAGCACGAAGCCGCCCCGTGCGGCGCGGCGGCCGGATTCGATCACTTTTTCGGACTCGCGCTTCAAGCTGAGGCGCTCGAGCCGGTGGAAACTGAAACTGCCGGGCGTCATAGCGAAAACGGCGGAAACCGCGCTCTGAGAAAACATGGGGTGGGAGTTAAAGTGTCCTGCGGACGGATGATGAATTCAGTTAAGGAATGAGCTTTTTGCGGCCCTTGCGGCGGCGCGCGCTGAGAACCCGGCGGCCTCCGTAGGTCTTCATTCTGGCTCTGAAGCCGTGTACTTTTTTGCGCCGGCGGACATGCGGCTGAAATGTGCGTTTGGACATGTTAAAGGAACCTTTTCTTTAAATTTGGAGCTTAATTTGTATCAAATAGACGGGGGGTTGTCAATCAGGCGGGGTCTTGGAGGATGTGAGAGGCTTTGTGGATCACGTCGCAGAGCTCGTCGCAGGATACCTTGCGCGGCTCGCAAGCTTCGATGTAATTCCGCATCAGAGGGCTGAGTTTGAAGACGACCCGATAGGCCAGCTGATTGTCCCCGTTCGCGAATTTCTTGATGGCTTCGTATTCGGTTCTGATGATCTCTTCTTTGGTCATTTCCGCGCTCCCGAAATGTTCAGCATCATTATTCTTGAAGCGTGATTGTACCACAGTTCCCCTGATTTAATCCTCATCAAAATGTAAATCTTCTGTAACAATTTCCCGGATATATTTGATCATTTTCCGTCGAGGATTTGCGGTTGCGCCGGAATTGTTATTGAGGGGAACAGCTGTGATTGTTTAGAAGCAGTAGACAAGGAACAGCACGATGACCAATATGGACAGGATGAACTTGTTTCGTTCGATCCAGGCCATGAAGCCATTGACCTCCACGGGATACTCCACGGAGACGATGCCGTCCTTGTGAATGAGGCGGGTTTCGCGTTCGAGACCCGGGCTGGATTCCTGGCTGGACCAGATCCAGACCGTCATTTCTTCGAGAGCTCCCAGCGTGTTCAGGGATATTTTCTTTTCAAAGCTTTGCGCGTTGGGCTCAGATCCGTCGCCCGGGCGTTCAATCCGGTAAAACCCATCAAAGGGCGTTTCGAATATGAGGTCAGTGGCTGTATGATCACTCTGATTTTTCAGCTTGAATTTCCACAGACCCTTCAGGTCGAGAGCCTGGCCATTTGCGTGGGTAAGCCGAAGCGCGGAGGGATTCGGGGAGGACAGGATGGAATGGGAACCGGTGACGTTTACGCGGGCGCCGTCGCCCACGCTGTAGGCAAAATGAACGAAAATCCAAACCGATCCGATCAGGAAGAAAGTGAGCTTGAGCGCCCGATATAAGGGCGATTGGCTGGATCCTGCGGCGCTTCTGTTTCCCATTTAAGGTCCCCCCGACATAACCTCACAGCAAGCTTAACAGGGGTAGTGTAAAACGTCAAGTATAATTGTAAATATTTGTATACGCGTTCGGCGGGCCGTCGAAATCGCGGGAACTACTGGCTGGGGAAGAGGTACCCTTTACCGGGGATGGTTTTGAGAGTCTGGGGTTTGATTTTTTTGCGGATCTTGGCGATGTGGATATCGATGACGCGGCTGTATTTTTTTTCGCTCTTGTCCCAGATGATCTGGAAAATGTCCTCGCGGGGGACGGGTTTTGGCGAATTTTTCATCAGCACGTAGAGGATGTCGAACTCGCGCGGCGTCAGATTTTTGATGTCCTTGCCGCCGTTGCTGACCGTGTATTTCGACGGATCCATCTCGAATTCGCCGATCTTGAGCGGGGGTCGCGCTTCGCCCAGCTCCACGCCCTTCTGGCGGAGCCGCGCTTTGACGCGGGCCAGCAGTTCAAGCGTGTCAAAAGGCTTGACCAGGTAATCGTCGCCGCCGATCTCGAGGCCTTTCACCTTGTCCAGGACCCCGGCGCGCGCCGTCAGCATGATGATGGGAATGTTCTTGGTTTCGGGCGAAGCCTTGAGCGTCTGGCAGACCGTGATGCCGTCCACGTCCGGCAGCATCAAATCGAGGATGACGAGGTCCGGCTGCTCTTTTTTGGCCAGGGCGATGCCGTGCTTTCCGTTAAGGGCTTCGACCACTTGGAAGTCGCGGAGGACGAGGACGGTTTTGAGGAGTTCTAAAACGTCTTCGCTGTCGTCTACGATGAGAATTTTTGGCATGTATCGGGGAAAGGTTAGCACTTGATCGGTGGCTTGTCAAGGCGAGTAATTAAAAGTAAAGGAAAATAAAAAAATGTATTTGAGAACAAAATCACGTTGAATCTTCCGACGGCATTTTGATACGATATCCGAATCGGGCGCAAGGAGGTTTTTATGAATCATTTCCGGCTGAAAACGGTTTTGGCGTGTACGCTGGTTTTATCGGCGTCCCATGCGATGGCTTTGGTGAACGTGGAAGTGGGTTTGGGCGGCGCCCAGTACGAGATCGAGGGCAACATGGGCTACAAAGGCATCGCGCTCGATGTTAAAAACGATCTCGGATACGACAAGATCAAGCGGTTCACCGGCCGCGCGAAGGTCAGCATCCCCATCATCCCCAGCATTTACCTCCAGGCCAACCCCATGTCGTTCGAAGGCACCGGCGCCAAGGGCGTCGGTTTTCAGTTCGGCGACCGGGTCTATACCGCCAACATTCCCCTGACCTCGTCACTGACCCTCGATCACTACGATCTGGGGCTCTTCTATTCGCTGCCATTTTTGAAATTGGCGACCAATGAGGTGCTGAACGTGGAGCTGGGCCTGAACGGGCGCTACATTAACTTTAAGGGAAACGTTTCGCAGCCTGCCACCGGCCTCTCCGAATCGAAAGAACAGGCCCTGGGCGTGCCGATGGGCTATGCCGGCGTCCACATCAGCCCGATTAACTTCCTGAAGCTGGAAACCGAGATCCGCGGGATCGCCTATGGCGGAAACCGTTACTTTGACCTCGTCGCGCGGCTGAAATTCAAAATCCTGAAACTCGGCTTCCTCGGCGGAGGCTACAAACATCAGAATATCGTGATTGACCAAAATGATATCAAAGCGGACCTGCGGATCGGCGGGCCGTTTGTCGAAGCGGGGATCGACTTTTAGTGACCGCGCCGAAGACGCTCAATCCCCCCAACGTTCCTCTTATTATGAGCGAACGCGAAGTCCGCGAGCTCATCTGCGAGCTTTGCCGGCTGTTTTATGCGAAAGGCTGGGCGAGCGGGACGGGCGGCGGCATTTCGATCCGGAACGGGGACAAGATCTTTATGGCGCCGAGCGGCGTGCAAAAAGAGCGCATCAAGCCCGAGGAGGTGTTCGAACTGGACCTCGAGGGCAACGTGACGCGTACCCCGGGCAGCGGGTTCAAAGTCTCCGAATGCAAGCCGCTTTTCATGCATGCCTTTACCTTGCGCAATGCCGGAGCCGTCCTGCACAGCCACTCCATCAACGCGATGCTGGCGAGCTGGCTCTACGACACGCACTTCAAAATTACGAATTTGGAAATGCAGAAAGGCATCGCGGGATCCGGCGCCTTCGATACGCTTGAAGTTCCCATTATCGCCAACACCGCCTACGAATCGCAGCTCACGGACTCTATCCAGAAGGCCATCGAGGACAATCCCAAAACCTCCGCGGTGCTGGTGCGCGGCCACGGCGTTTACGTTTGGGGCAAATCCTGGATCCAGGCCAAAACCCAGGCCGAATGCTACGACTATCTTTTTGAATCGTCCGTGAAACTGAAACAACTGGGATTTGATCCGACGCAGCTTAAAGGCAATAAGTAATAATGAACTTAAGCGAAAAGCTAATAGTCCTGCCTTCATCCATAGAAATGACATATACCGGCAGGACATGCTTCTTTATTAAAAAATTCAGGAGGTAGAAGCATGCGCGCGACATGGAACGATACCAAGAAAGAAATTTCACAGAAAGAACTGTCCGCCGAAGGCGTCCACTACGAGAAAATATCGACGGATAACTATCAGGCCGATTTGGACCGCATCAAAAAAGATTGGAAATACAGCGCGCAGGATATCGTTGAGCTGCAGCCCGCCACGCCGAACCTCGAAGCCATCTGCGCTAAATTTGATAAGGAGCACATCCACACGGATGATGAAGTGCGTTTCGTGCTGGAAGGCGAAGGCTATTTTGATATACGCTCCAAGGACGACCGCTGGATGCATGTTCTCGTCGAGAAAGGCGATTTTATTCTGGTTCCGGCGGACCGAAACCATTTGTTTTATCTGACGGACAAAAAGCAGATCCGCTGCGTGCGCCTGTTCAAGGAAAATCCGAGCTGGACACCGATCTACCGCGAGGCCGCCGCCGCGCAGGCATAGAATTTATCCGCTTGGTCTTTGGGCCGAAGTCAAAGGCAGCCCGGCCAATTTTAATCCGTATTTTTAGAGGTCAATTATGAAATTTTCCACGTCCTATACCATCCCCAAGAGCCAGACGCTGGTTGTTTTCGCGTTCGAGAACGACGCCGCTCCGGCGGGGTTGCCGCAGCGCAAATCGCTCGTCAGCGAAGCGGGCGCGTTGGGATTCAAAGGCAAGGAAGGCTCGGCTGTCGTCTTCAACCCGAAGGGTGGAGCGCCGGCGAAGCAGGTGATCGCGGCGGGATTGGGTCTCAAAAAGAATGTAACGGCCGAAACATTGCGCCGCGCGGCGGCCGTAGCCGCAAAGCGGGCTTCCGCCAATTCACAGAAAGCGATCTCTATCGTTCTGCCCTTGGCTTTGAATGATGAATCTCTGGAAGCGCAGGTGATCGCGGAAGGGATCGTTCTCGCGGGCTACACTTTCGATAAGTACAAGTCTAAAAAAGACTCCGGGATCAGCCAGGTTTCAATTATCATTCCTAAGAAGTCCGATGCGACAGTCAAAAAAGGCTTAAAGCTCGGCCAGGTTTTTGCGGATTCGGTTTGCCTCGTGCGCGATCTCGTGAACGAGCCGCCCTCGCGCCTCCGCCCCAACGATTTCGCACAAATCGCGCTGGATATCGCGCAGAAGGGCAAGGACGCCGGCATCACCATCAAGGTTTTCGACAGGAAGAAGATCGAAGAGATGAAGATGGGCGCGCTGCTCGGCGTGAACATCGGCAGCAGCGAACCTCCCGCTTTCATCCACATGCATTACAAGCCCGCCAACCCCAAGAAAACCGTCGCTTTTGTCGGCAAGGGCATCACTTTTGATTCGGGCGGCCTTTCACTGAAGTCTCCGGAGAACATGGAGACCATGAAGATGGATATGGCGGGCGCAGGATCGATCCTGGGCCTGTTTAAGGCGCTTCCAGCGCTCAAGCCGGACGTGGAAATCCACGGCATCATGGCGCTGACGGAAAACATGCCCGGCGGACGCGCGTACAAACCCGGCGACGTGCTGATCGCGATGAACGGGAAATCGATTGAAGTGTTGAACACGGATGCGGAAGGCAGGATTATTCTGGCGGATGCGCTGGCTTATGCGGCGAAACTAAACCCGGACTGCATTATCGACATGGCCACGCTCACCGGCGCCTGTGTGATCGCGCTTGGAAGCCTCGTGGCGGGCGCAATGGGCAATGATGATTCCCTTTTTGACGATCTGGAGCGCGCCAGCCGCTCCACCGGCGAACCGCTCTGGAAACTGCCGCTGGTTAAAGACTATCGGGATGGCTTAAAGTCGCCCATCGCCGATCTCAAGAACATTTCTTCCATCCGCCGCGAAGCGGGTTCTATCATCGGCGGACTTTTCCTGCAGGAATTCGTGGACGGCAAACCCTGGATCCACCTCGACATCGCCGGCCCCGCCTGGACCGACCGCGAACTCCCCTACTGTAAACACGGCGGCACCGGCTTCCCAGTCCGCACCCTCCTCACCTACTTGCTCAGCATTAATAGGAGCAGTTCCTAATTTGTCCCCACGGGCTATCCTTTAACCGAAGCCCGCTCTTTAAGCGATAATCACGCAATTTATAGAAAACCCGGCAATAAATTGTCGAGGTGATCAGACGATGTGCGAGCCCTGCGAGCCATCGTCTGTCAGCGCCTGCCGCTGGCAGGCGCGTGCCGAGACAATTTACTTGCCGGGCTTTTATGATTGCAGAATATTGCCGATTAGCGGTCTTCGGTGGGTTGTGTGGCGAGGCCGCCGCGGCGGCTGAACAGAACGGCTGCGGCTAAAGCGAGCAGGCAGAACGCGACGACCGCGATGCGGACTTCGTTGGGGAACTCGCGGATGGTGAACGGCGCGATCAAAATACCGACGAGGTTCATCACCTTGATCATGGGGTTGAGCGCGGGACCGGCGGTATCTTTGAAAGGATCGCCCACCGTATCGCCCACGACGGAAGCTTTGTGGCACTCCGTTCCCTTCCCGCCCAGATAACCATCTTCAATCTTTTTCTTCGCGTTGTCCCAGTTGGCGCCGGCGTTGGCCATATAAACGGCCAGCAACTGGCCTGAAACAATCGCTCCGCCCAAAAATCCGCCGAGAGCCGCTGCGCCCAAAGCGAATCCGATCAAAATCGGCGAGAAGATCGCGAGGATGCCGGGTCCGAGCAGTTCTTTTTGAGCCATCGCGGTGACGATGGAAACGCAGCGCGCGTAATCGGGCTTTTCTTCGCCCATCATGATGCCGGGTTTCTCGCGGAACTGACGGCGGACTTCTTCGACGACGCCGAACGCGGCGCGGCCGACGGCTTTGATGGCGAAGGCTGAGAACAAGAAGGGAACCGCGGCGCCGATGATCAGGCCCACGAAAACTTTGGCTTCATTAATCTGAATGCCGATCTGCACGAGTTTGGCTTCATCGATAAAGGACCGGAAAAGCGCGATGGCCGCGAGCACGGCGGTGGCAATGGCGAGACCCTTCGTGAGCGCCTTGGTCGTGTTGCCGATGGCGTCCATCCAGGCCAGCGTGCGAGAGGCTTTTTCTTCCTGCTGAGTGCCGGACATTTCAAAAATACCATGAGCGTTATCAGTGATGGGGCCGTACGTATCCATCGCCAGAATATAGCCGGTGGTCGTGAGCAGACCGAGGCCCGCCAGCGCGATGCCGTAAGCCGAAAGGGCGGGATCGTCGCGGAAAATCAAATAAGAGAAGATGATGGTGGCGCCGATGGAAACGACCGCCCAAACCGTGGACTCCAAACCTTCGGCGATGCCGGCAAGAATCGTGGTGGCGGCGCCGGTTTTGGTGGCGGTCGCGGTTTCCGTGACGGGCTTTTTATCCGGGTGCGTAAAATAGTTGGTCATCCAGAGCGTTACGATGGAGAGAGCGACGCCCAGCGTGGTGGCGTAAAAAAACCGCCATTCCGTCTCGCCGGTGATGGGATCCTTCAGATAAAACTGGGTCACAATCGCGAAGCCGATGACGCTCGTAATTGAAGAAGCCCAATAACCAATGTTGATGGGCTTCATGGGATCCACCATCTCGTCGCCTTCCTTGACCCGGACGCACCAGATGCCGATCATGGAGGAGAACACGCCGACGGCGCGGAGCAGGAGCGGGAAGAAAATGAGGGTGAGGGCGAAGGACGAGGCATGTTCGCCATACTTGGCCGTGAAAACGGGATCCAGCAGCGTGGCCGCGGCGAGGATGATGGCGGCGACGAGCGTGACTTCATAAGATTCGAATACGTCGGCGGCCATGCCGGCGCAGTCGCCGACGTTGTCGCCCACGTTGTCGGCGATGGTCGCCGCGTTCCGGGGATCATCTTCCGGAATGCCGACTTCCACTTTACCCACCAAATCTCCGCCCACGTCCGCGGCCTTGGTGAAAATACCGCCGCCCACGCGCATGAAGAGCGCGGCCAGCGAACCGCCGAAGCCGAAGCCTACGAGGACTTTGGTCGCATGTTCCTTGAAGATGATGAAAATGAGCGTAGCGCCCAGGAGGCCGAACCCGACCGTGAACATTCCCGAGACCGCTCCGGCCTGGAACGCCATTTCCATCGAAGCCTTAAAGCTCTTGAGCGCGGCCGCGGCGCTGCGCACGTTTCCTTTGACCGCGAGCCACATTCCTACAAAACCGGCGCCGTAAGAGGCGAAAACGCCCATCAAAAAGGCCAGGGCAATGCCGAGGGGAACGTGCTGCAAGGCGGGATCGTGGGCGTAAATCCGGCGGTACATGAAGAAAAGGCCGATGCCGAGAATGACAACGAGGCCAAGCATGGTGCGGAACTGCTGCCAAAGGTAGGCAAGAGCGCCTTCCTCAATGGCTTTGGCCACTTCGACCATCTGGGGAGACCCAGGGTCGGCTTTAATGACCTTCCAGCAGAGGTAAAGGCCATAGGCAATAGCCACGATAGCGGAGCCTAAAACGATCCAAAGGATATTCCATTCGGTGGGGCCAAGGGCCGGGAGTATGATGTGCGCTTCGCTCATGGTTGTTTGATGCCTCGTAGATTCAAATAAAGGGTTTGTATTCTATCAAATTACGACTTTATTATAAGGAAAGACCGCCGATTTTCAAGGCGCGTCAAAATTTAAACCCGGAGGAAATATGCTGGACTTCCAGGGCGATTTCACGGACCAGCGCCGGAGCTTCGCTTCCCTTCACTTTTCCTTGCTCCAGTTTTTGTGAAAGATCGTTCAGTTTGGCCAATATCCTGTCCGAGAGGTGTTTGTCTTTCTGCACCTTTTCCCGCAGGGCGGCGATCATCCGGTTCATATATTCCGCCGTCTCGAAAAACTCGTCGCCTTTGCGAAACTGGACGTTGACCGTGAGGTCGCCCTTGGCCAGGCTCTCCGCGACCCGCTCCAGCCTGTAAATCGGCCCCGCGAACCGGTGGGACACAAACAGCGCGCAGATCAGGACCACCAGCAGATAGAGGGACAGGTGCAGCGCGAGCAGCGCCGTTGCGCTTTTCACCACCGGCAGGAGGTTGACCTCCTCGTAGTGCAGCAGGACCGATTTCCCCACTACGTAATAGACGTCCAAAAAAACCACTAGGGACGTCAGCAGCACCGTGACAAAGACCAGCAGGACGTACTTCATCTGCAGTCCCCGCTTGATCATGATTATTTTTCGCTGGAACTGCGTCGGGCTTTGCGGCTGGTTTTCCATTATGGGATGGTTTAATTGAGACCGACGCGCTTGAATATGGCGTCGACGTGCCGGATGAAATACTGCGGGTCGAAACAGCGCTCGATGGTTTTTTTGTCGAGATAACTGCCCAGTTTAGGGTCTTTAAGCGCCAGATTTTTGAAATCCTCCTTCTTCGTCCAGGCCCTCTGGGCGATCGTCTGCACGACTTTGTAAGCATGCTCGCGCTCGATCTTTTTCTTGTCCTGCTTTAATATTTCGACGAGCAGCCTTTGAGACGACAGGACCATGATCGTGTTGCCGAGGTTCTGCCTCATGCGGTCAGGGTAAACGTTCAAATCTTTCAGGATGCCGTTCATCCGGTGGATCATGAAATCGAGGACGATGGTCGCATCGGGCAGAATAACGCGCTCCACCGAGGAGTGCGAGATGTCGCGCTCGTGCCAGAGCGCCACGTTTTCGAGCGCGGCGAGCGCGTAGGAGCGCAGCAGGCGCGCGAGCCCGCAGATGTTTTCGCTGGCGATCGGGTTGCGCTTGTGCGGCATGGCGGAAGATCCGCGCTGGCCCTCAGTGAACGGTTCCTCGGCCTCCAGGACCTCGGTGCGCTGCAGGTGGCGGATTTCCAACGCGAAGCGTTCGAGGGAAGCGCCGACCGTGGCGAGCTGAGCTAAAAATTCCGCGTGGCGGTCGCGCGGCACGATCTGCGTCGAAACCGGCTCAACCGCCAGCCCGATTTTATCGAGAACGAATTTTTCCAGAGAGGGATCAAGGTGGGCATAAGTCCCTACTGCCCCGGAGATTTTGCCAAACGAAATAACGGCCAGCGCCCGCTTGAGGCGCTCTTCTGCGCGCTCCAGCTCGCTGTGCCAGCCCGCGACCTTGAGGCCGAACGTGGTGGGCTCCGCATGGACGCCGTGCGTCCGTCCGGCCATCAACACTTTTTTGTGTTTTTTAGCGAGCGCGGCAACGGTTTTCTTCAGTATCTTCAAATCGTCCTGCAGGAGCTTTACAGCGTCCACCATCTGCAGGGCCAAAGCGGTATCAAGGACATCGGAAGACGTCATGCCAAGGTGCATGTGCCTCGCGGCGGGCCCCACGGTGCGCTCTACCTGCGTTAAAAAGGCGATCACGTCATGTTTGACGACCTTTTCGATCCGGTTGATTTCCTCAACGTTGATCCTGGCCTTGCTGCGGATGGAATCCACGTCGGCCTGCGGGATCATGCCCTTTTCGGCCATGGCTTCGCAGAAAAGAGTTTCCACCTCGAGCATTTTGGCGAAGCGGTTTTCGTCCGTCCAGATGGACGACATTTCCTTGCGCGTATAGCGGGGAATCATTTGAACACCACCCCCGCGTTGCCTTTCGCGATGTGGCCGATGAAATAGCCTTCCTTTAAGAACGCCCGGACCGCATCGGCTTTGTCGGCCGCCACGACCAGCATCAAGCCGATGCCCATGTTGAAGGTGCGGAACATCTCGGCTTCTTCGACGTTGCCGCGGCGCTGCATCTTCTTATAAATATCGAGGATGGGCCAGGAGCCTTTTTTGAATTCAAACTGAAATCCTTTGGGGACGACGCGCGGAGGGTTTTCCGGCCAGCCGCCGCCGGTGATGTGCGCGATGGCTTTGACCGCCCCCTTGAATTTCTTGTTATTGAGGAGCGCCATGATTTTCTTGACGTAGATGCGAGTGGGGGCGATGAGCGCGTCGCCGTTTTCTTTGAGCTCCTCTTCGGAAAAAATCTTGCGCACGAGGGAAAATCCGTTGGAATGAACGCCGCTCGAAGCCAGGCCGATGACCGCGTCGCCGGCTTTAACGCCCTTGCGGTTCACGAGATTGGCGTCCTTCAGAATGCCGACCGCGAATCCGGCGAGATCGTATTCCCCCGCTTCGTAAAAGCCGGGCATCTCGGCGGTTTCGCCGCCCAACAATACGCAGCCGGACTCTTCGCAGCCGTTGTAAATGCCGCGGATCACGGACTCGGCCGTGTCCACGTCGAGTTTGCCGCAGCCGAAATAATCGAGGAAAAAAAGCGGGGTCGCGCCCTGGCAGATCAGGTCGTTGACGTTCATGGCGACCAGGTCGATGCCGACCGTGTCGTGTTTATTTAGGAGGAAAGCGAGTTTGAGTTTGGTGCCGACGCCGTCGCAGCAGCCGGAAATGTAGCCCTTGCCGAAACCTTTGGGAAGCGGATAGAGGCCGGAAAAGCCGCCGATGGAAGATTTGCCGCGCTTGGAAGCGGAGACGATTTTTTTGATGCGATTGACCAGCTCGTTGCCCGCATCAATATTGACGCCTGCCTGCGCGTAGGTGATCATCCGTTCAGGCGCGGCTTCCGGGCTTATCGATGGGAACGTTCTGCTGGCACTGAGGGCATTCTTCGGGAGCATAATCTTTGAGGGGAATTTTGAGAAGGACGGATTTGGTGGCGCCAAAATCCACGGGTACCGCGCTCCGCTCGGCCACAGCCGCGACGCCGACTACCTTGGCGCCCGCGCTGCGAATGAGCTGGACGATTTCCTTGAGAGATCCGCCGGTGGTGATGACGTCTTCGACCGCCACGACGGACTCGCCGGGCTTGATGTTGAAGCCGCGCCGCAATTTCAGCGGGCCCGCGCCGCCTTCGCGCTCCGCGAAGATCGCGCGCACGCCGAACGCCCGCGCCACCACGTGGCCCAAAATGATGCCTCCGATGGCCGGGGCGCAGACCGCATCCACTTTCACGGGAACGCCGGCGTTTTCGCCCTTGATCCGCTCCACGAGCTCTTCGCCCATGCGTTCCGCGACGTCCGGAAACTGCAGGACCCGCGCGCACTGCATATAGTTGTTGGAATGGCGGCCCGAGGTAAGCTGGAAGTGTCCCTCGAGGAGGGCTTCCGTATCGACAAAAGTTTTTCTGATGTCAGTTTCGTTCATGATCGTGTTATTTCTTTCCAAATTTCAGGTCCCTCTCGCTTCGACCAGGAGGTCCCGCGCTGCTTGCCGGCGGTCCGGCGCGTCCAGGATGGGCCTGCCGACCACAAGATAATTGGCGCCCAGCTTCAGGGCCGCCTCCGGCGTCATGACGCGCTTCTGGTCGTTCTTCAAATTTTTTCCCGAGCGGATCCCGGGGACCATCACCAGGAAATCTTTGCCGCAGGCGCTCCGCACCGTTTCGATCTCCAGCCCCGAAGAAACCGTGCCGTCCAGGCCGGATTTTTTGGCCAAAAGCGCGAGCCGCCGGACCTGGTCGATCGCCGCAACGTCCACCCCTACTTCCTTTAATTCCGGGTCAGACAGGCTGGTCAAAACGGTGACGCCGAATATCAAAGGCCTTGTGATTTTGAGTTTTTGGGCTTGGTCGGAGACGACCTTAGCGGCTTCGCTCATCATAGCAAATCCGCCGGAAGCGTGTATAGTTAAGCCCCACACTTTGAGACGGACGGCGTTGGCGCAGGCCTCGGCCACGGTCTGCGGAATGTCGTGGAATTTGAGGTCCAAAAAGACCTTGCGGCCGGCCTGATGGACCCAATCCACCACCTGCGGGCCGAGCGAGGTGAAAAGCCGGCTGCCGATCTTGATGATATCCACCGAATCCTTGAGATCGGCGATGACATTTTTGGCTTCTTCGGGCTGGACGTCCAGCGCCAGAATGATGGGGTTGCCCGGCTGATTCGAGTTCACTGATCCACTCCTACCGCTTCCTGAATGTTCTTAAATCCGTCTTTTTTGAGCAATCGGACGAGACCTTTGTTAATTTCGGATACGAATGATGGGCCCCGATAGACCCACCCCGTATAAACCTGTACCAGGCTCGCGCCCGCTTTGATTTTTGCGTAGGCATCTTCCGCCGATAAAATCCCGCCCACGCCGATCAGCGCCAATTTTTTCCCCGCGGTTTTTCTGATGTGTTTCAGGATCGCGGTGGATTTGTTCATCAGCGGTTTCCCGCTGAGACCTCCTTCCAAATTTTTCAGATCGGTTCCGGAGCTCAAGCCCTCGCGCGAAAGCGTCGTGTTCGTGGCGATGATGCCGGCGATGCCCTGCGATGTACAATTTTCGCAAATCCGGTCCAGCTCGGCAAGTTCAAGATCGGGCGCGACTTTGACGAAAATGGGTTTCGGGGCGGCTTTCAGCGCAAGCTCCTTGTTTTTGCTTTGGAGTGCCGCGAGCAACGGCGGAAGTTGGTGCTGGAGCTGGCGAAGACCGGGCGTGTTCGGAGAGCTGACGTTGACGGTAAAGTAATCGGCAAAGGGATAGAGCCGTTCGAAGCTGTAAAGATAATCTTCCGTGGCTTTGTCGAGATCGGTAACTTTGCTTTTACCTATATTAAGGCCGATGGGCGTCTCTGGTTTGCAGGAGCTCAGCACCTTGCCCAACCGATCCGACACCGCGTCCGCGCCGTTATTGTTAAACCCCAGCCGGTTGATGACCGCTTCGTCTTCGATCAAACGGAACATCCGTGGTTTAGGATTCCCGGGCTGAGCTTTCGCCGTTACGGTCCCGGCTTCCACAAAACCAAACCCCATTTTTGGGAAAAGACGGATGAGCTCGGCGTTTTTATCGAAACCGGCGGCGAGGCCGACCGGATTTTTGAATTTGAGACCGAGCACTTCGGATTCCAAGGCGGGATCGGAGAAATTACAGAAGGCGGATAGAAGCGCGCCGGCTCCGGGGAAACATTGCGCGGCTTTCAGGAAGCCGCAGACTGCATTGTGCGCGGTCTCCGGATCCATCGAGAAGGCAATCGGCTTGACCAGGGATTGGTACATGAAAGCGGTAACGGCCCGTTAAATCGAAAAGACTTTTTTCCCGTCCACGAACGTCGCGGCGATTCTGCCTTCGAAATTCCGGCCGATGAAGGGCGAGTTGGCGCTTTTGGAGCGGAAATCCTCGGCGGATGGCTTCCATTTTTTAGATGGATCGAAAATGGCAATGTCGGCCGCGGCGCCGAATTTGAGGCTGCCGGCTTCGAGGCCGAAAATTTTGGCGGGTGCCGCGGTGACTTTCTCGACGGCCTTGAGCGGGGCCAGGATTTTATTGAGGACGAGCTCATTGTAGATGAGCGCGAACAGCGTCGGCATGCCGATGATGCCGAACGGGGCCTGATCGAGCGTCCGGTTCTTGAGCTCGGCGGAATGGGGGGCGTGATCGGTCGCGATAATATCGATTGTACCGTCTTTCAAGCCCTGCTTGATCGCGTCGGAATCTTTCCGGGTGCGGAGAGGCGGCTTCATTTTGGCGTGCGTCCCGTGCTTCGCGACCGCTTCGTCCGTGAGCGCAAAGTAATGCGGACAGGTTTCGGCGGTGATGGAAATTTTGCGTTGCTTGGCCCAGCGAACCAACTCGACCGAATCGGCATTGGAAACGTGCGCGAGGTGGATAGGGGTGCCGGTGAGCCGCGCCAGGAATATGTTGCGCGCGACCATCACAGATTCCGATTCGGACGGGATGCAGCCTGCGTTGAGCTTGCGTGCCGCCGGACCTTCGTTCATCACGCCGCCTCTCGATAAATTTTCGTCCTCGCTGTGTTCAATTAAAACCGCCTTGGCCTTCTTAGAGGCTTCGAGCGCCTTGCGCAGGAGCTGGGAATTCATGACGCAACGGCCATCATCGGAAATCGCTTTCGCCCCGGCGCGGACCAGGCCTTCGATATCGGTGAGCTCGTGACCTTCGAGATTACGCGTCACGGCGCCGACCGGATGGACTTTGACGCACGCGGTCTCTTTGACGCGGCGGATCGTCCAGCTGATTTTATCAGGCGTATCGGTGGGCGGCTGTGTGTTGGCCATGGCGAGAAGCGTGGTCACGCCGCCGGCGGCAGCGGAACGCGTTCCCGTCTCAATCGTTTCGGAGGCTTCGGCGCCCGGTTCGCGCAAGTGAACGTGCGCGTCTACCAGGCCCGGCATCACCCAGCAGTTTTTGGCGTTGAACGTTTCGACGCCCGGCTCGGAAATTTTTTTTGCGATGCGCGCGACGCGGCCGTTTTCAATCAGCAGATCGAAAATTCCGTCCCGCTTGCTGCTGGGGTCCAGAATTCGTCCGCCGGCGATCAGGAGTTTCAATGGATTTTGTAGCCCGCGAGGAGATAGAGCACGGCCATGCGGACCGCGATGCCGTTGGTGACCTGCTCGGTTACGACGGAGCGTGGCCCGTCGGCGACGTCCGAGGAAATTTCGACGCCTCGGTTCATGGGGCCGGGATGGAGGATGATGCATTCTTTGCGAAGGCCGCGAATTTTCTTTGCATCAAGCCCGTACTGTTCCACATATTCTGAAATCGATAAATTAAATCCCTGCTCGAGCCGCTCTTTTTGAATCCGCAGGACGTTGATGGCATCCGCATGCTTAAAGGCTTTCAATGGATTGTGCTCCACATTAACCTGCCGTCCAAAGGACTTCGCGAAATCCATGGGAATCAGATTTTCCGGACCGCAGAGAGTGACTTTAGCGCCCAGCTTCGTCAGTCCCCAGATATTGGAGCGCGCCACGCGCGAGTGGAGGATATCTCCCAAAATTACCACGTTCAGGCCCTTAACTTTTCCTTTTTTCTGGCGGAGCGTGAAAATATCCAGCAGGCCCTGGGTTGGGTGCTCATGCGTGCCATCGCCCGCGTTTACAATATGAGCCTTTACGTTTTTGGCGAGCAAATCGGGAGCGCCGTTGTCCTGATGGCGGATCACGATGAATTCAACCTTCATGGCTTCGAGCGTCTTGCCAGTGTCGACCAGACTTTCGCCCTTTTGAACGGAGCTTAAAGAAACCGGGAGATCAAGCGTATCAGCGGAGAGGCGCTTGGCGGCGAGTTCAAAAGAGGCGCGCGTTCGCGTAGAGGGTTCATAAAAGAGATGAGCGACCGTGCGGCCGCGAAGCGTGGGAACTCGTTTGATCGATTGGGTAAAAAGCTGTTTGAAGGGGGCGGCGGTATCTAAAATGAGCTCGATCTCTTTCACCGAAAGATTTTCGAGCCCGATGAGGTCTTTATGGAGAAGCTTCAACTTTTGCGTTTCCTGATCCAGATTCCTTCTTTTTTATCGATTTCCTTCACCTCGAGCTGGACCTTTTGCGAGGGACCGACCGTCATGCGTGTTCCGCAGTAATCCGCCCGGATGGGGAGTTCCCGGCCTTCCCGGTCCACCATCACCGCGAGGCGGATGAGCTTGGGCCTCCCTAATTCTAGCAAAGCGTCGAGGGCGGCGCGAATCGTCCGGCCGGTGTAGAGCACATCATCGACGAGCAGGATGGTTTTGCCTTCGATCGCGAAGGGAATGTCGCTTTCTTTTACCAGAGGCTGGTTTCCGATCTCGCTGACGTCGTCGCGGTAAAGCGTGATGTCCAGCGAACCCACGTCCACTTTGGCATGATGTTTTTTGTTCAGAATTTCGGCGATGCGCTTCGCCAGCACCGCGCCGCGGCTGTGAATGCCGACCACGGAAGCCGTGTGGTTTTTGATCGCGGCTTTATGCTCGGTCGCGAACTGCGCGGCGAGCTGTTCGAGCAGCGCCTTAAACTGTTTGGAATCGACCGCGGCGCTCATAGGTGTCCGAACTTCTCAGCGGGCGCGACCTTCTCGTTCACCTTGGTGGGATATTTTCCGGTGAAGCAGGCGGTGCAATATTTGGACGGGTCGCGGTTCGTGCTGCGCACGAGGCCTTCAACACTGAGGTACGACAAGGAGTCCACGCCCAGGAATTTCCGGGTTTCTTCCACGGAATGGGTGGAGGCAATCAGCTCGGATTTTGTCGGCGTGTCGATGCCGTAATAGCAGGACCCGATGATGGGCGGCGAGGACACGCGCATGTGGATTTCCTTCACGCCCGCGCCCTTCAGCATGCGGATCAGTTTTTTGGACGTCGTTCCGCGTACGATGCTGTCATCGATCAGAACGATCTTTTTACCCTGGATGTTTTCCTTCACCGGATTGAATTTGATGCGGGCGCGGAAATCGCGCATGGGCTTCGAGGGCTCGATGAACGTGCGGCCGACGTAGTGGCTGCGGATGAATCCGACCTCGAAGGGAAGTTTTGATTCTTTGGCGTAGCCGATGGCGGCCACCACGGAGGAATCCGGAACGGCGATGACGCAGTCAGCGCCGGGCGTCGGAGCCTCGCGCGCGAGCTGGCGTCCCATATCCTGGCGAACGCGGTACACGCTCTGGCCGAACACGTTGGAGTCGGGCCGCGCAAAATACACGTATTCGAAAATGCAGAGCGCGCTGTAGGGAAGGGGCTTCGCAATGCGCATGCTCTTCACTTCGTTATTTTCAATGACAACCATTTCGCCGGGCTCGATTTCGCGGACGGTCTTGGCGCCGATCAGATCGAATGCGCAGGTTTCGGAAGCGATCACCCAGGAACGGCCGAGCTTCCCCAGGAAGAGCGGACGGAAACCCAGAGGATCGCGAACCGCGATGATGCAGCCTTCTTCCTTGTTCTTGGAATTGTGATCAGACGCGAACAACAGCGAATAGGCGCCTTCCACTTTACTTAAGGAGGAAATGATGGCCTCCGCCAGATTTTTTTCTTTGGAGCGTGCAATTAAATGAAGGATAACTTCGCTGTCCGTCGTCGTCTGGAAAATGGCGCCGGAGTCTTCAAGTTTTTTGCGGATCTTATCCGCGTTGGTGAAATTTCCGTTGTGTCCTACGGCCACCTGACCGTAAGGCGTTGAGACCAGCAGAGGCTGCGCGTTCTTCAACATCGAGCTGCCCGTCGTGGAATAGCGCACGTGTCCAATCGCGAAGCGGCCCTTGAGCTGCTGGAACGTATCTTTTTTGAAAACGTCGAACACGAGGCCCATGCCCGCATGGCGGCCCATTTTTCCATTGATGGAAACGATGCCGGCCGATTCCTGTCCGCGGTGCTGGAGCGAAGTCAGGCTTAGGTAAACGAGGTGCGCCGCGTCGCGATGGTTATAAATTCCGCTGACGCCGCACTCTTCTCTCATGTCCGGGTGATAGGTATTGTGGATGCGATAGGGAACGTCCTTATATTGCGTGAATCCCATCTGGCTGATCTGCTGCTCGTTAAACTGCTTCATGATAAGTTCCCCGCGTAATTGACGGCAGACCGCCAGAACAGAAATCCCGGCGTCTTGGCCTCAAGATTTTTCCGAGTCCAAGATGGATGTTGATAATGGGTGACGTAGCGCTCCGGATGCGGCATGAGTCCGATGACGTTGCCCGTCGCGTTGCAGACTCCCGCGATTTGCTTCTGCGAACCGTTCGGGTTAACGCCGTCGTAACGGAATACGACCTGGCCCTTCTTTTCGAGATCCGCGAGCATCGCGCTGTCCTTTGCCACAAACTTCCCCTCACCATGCGCGATAGGAAGCTCGAAGCGCGCCGGCATTTCCTTAAGCCAAACCGCTTTCGATTTTTCTTTTTTCATTGAAACCCATTCGCACTGGAAGCGCCCGGAATCGTTTTGTGTAAGCGTGGCGTCCTGAGAAAAATCGAGCCCCTTCACAGCGGGCAAAAGCCCCGCTTTGACCAACACCTGGAAACCGTTGCAGACGCCAACGACTATTTTTTTGTGCACCACAAATTCTTTCAGCTCCGGCCCCAAGTTAATTTTGAGTTCGTTCGCCAGGATTTTTCCGGCCGCGACGTCGTCGCCGTAGGAAAATCCGCCGGGCACCACTAAAATCTGATTCTGCGCGAGCTTCTTTTTTTCCCGCAGCAGCTCCGTGACGTGCATCAGGCTGGGCTCGGCGCCCGCGCTGCGCAGCGCGTGCATCGTTTCCGCATCGCAGTTGGTGCCGGCGGTACGAATGACCAGGGCTTTGGCTCGGGCCATTACGCGGCTCCCTTCTTGGACTCGTCCAGGAGCGGAGCGGCCTGGCCTTTCGCCCCGGTTGCGCGCCGGAGCCGCTGGATGCGCATCGCCACGCGGAACGAACTGCGCCGCCGACTCACAACCCCGGCATTCCTTATAAATTTTAACCGTCTGGCTGATGTATTCATCTGTCTCCTCGTTATAGCTTCAAATCTAGTGCCGCTGCCAGCTTACTGTGCGTTTGAAAAAGAGTTCCAGGCTTTCGCCAGCTCCGCCGTTTGGATCGAAAAGAGGTCTTTGCCGGTTTTCGCCGTGCTTGCCTTCACCGTCAGCTTCGGCGATTTTTCGACTTTGCCGATTTCCGTGACCGGCAGATTGGCGAAACATTTCTTGACCGCCGCGAGCTTCTTGGGCTCGACTTCGATAATCCAGCGGCTGGCGGTTTCCGAGAAGAGAATGCCCAGCTCCGGGGCGATCGCGCCGCCGGAAGAGCTCGGCAGGAGCGGGGCGAGGTCGATTTTAGCGCCCAGCTGGCCGGCGAACGCCATTTCAGCAACCGCCACGCCTAATCCGCCCTCGGACAAATCGTGGCAGGAGCGGATCAATCCCTGATCCACCGCGCGGCCAATCGCTTCCATGAACTTGAGTGACCGGCTCGCGTTCACTTCGGGAACTTTGCCGCCTGATAAACCCAACACTTCATTAAAATGCGATCCGCCAAACTCGTTGCCCGTCTCGCCCAGCAACAACAACACGTTGCCCGGCGACTTCAAATCCATGCTGACGCACTTGCGCGCGTCCTCAATCACGCTGATGGCGGAAATCAGCAAAGTTCCGGGGATGGACCAGATCTTGCCCGCTTCCTGCCAGGTATTGTTCAAGCTGTCCTTGCCGGAGATGAACGGAACGCCGTAAGCGGTCGCGAAATCGTAGCAGGCCTGGGAACAGCGCACGAGCCCGGCCATCACGTGGGAGTCGTGGATGTTGCCCCAGCAAAAATTGTCGAGGATGGCGCAATGCTGGATGTCTCCGCCGACCGCGACCAAGTTGCGCAACGCTTCGTCAATCGCGTTCGCCGCCATCCAGTAGGGATCGATCTCGCCGTAAAGCGGGTTGATGCCGTTGGAAATCACGACGCCGCGCCAGGTATCCAGCTGCGGCCGGAATACGCAGGCATCCGACGGCCCGTTCTGCTTCAGTCCCGCGAAGGGCTTGATCACACTGCCGCCCTGCACCTCGTGATCGTACTGCCGCACGACCCATCTTTTAGATCCGATGTTGGGATGAGTCAAAAGCTTCTTTAAAATCACGCCCGCGTCTTTGGATTTGACCGGAGCCTTGGGCGACAGCTCCGCCTGCGCTTCGGGTTTCCAAACTGCCGACTTGCGGATCCGCGGAATGCCCTTGTGCAAAAACTTCATGCTGATGTCGCAGGTCTTCACATCCTTATAAAAGACCTGGAGCTGGCCGTCGTCCGAAAACTCGCCGATGACCGAGCACTCCACATCTTCGATCGCGCAGACTTCTTCAAATTCTTTCAGCTTTGATTTGGGAACCGCGAGCACCATGCGCTCCTGCGATTCAGAAATCCAGATTTCCCAGGGGAGCAGGCCTTCATATTTCAGCGGCGCCTTGTCCAGGTAAACCTTGACGCCGGTGTCCGAGCCCAATTCGCCGACCGCCGAAGAAAATCCGCCCGCGCCGCAATCCGTCAGCGAGCTGTAGAGGTTTTTGTCCCGCGCGCGCAAAATGACTTCCGCGACTTTCTTTTCCACAATTGCGTTGCCGATCTGCACAACGCTGGCTGAAATATCCTTTTCGAGCGCCAGCGACGAAAACGTCGCGCCGTGAATGCCGTCGCGCCCAGTGCGCCCGCCGATGGAAACTACCAGCTCTCCCGGAGACACTTTCTTCTTGATCTTGTCGACCGGAATCATGCCGACGGTGCCGCAGAAAACGAGAGGGTTCGCTATATAGCCCTTGTTGAACAGCACCGCGCCGTTCGAGGTCGGAATACCCATGCGGTTGCCGTAGTCGCGCACGCCGGCAATGACGCCGGACAATATGCGCTGCGGCGGCAGCATACCTGAATTTTCGGGCACCTTCTGGCCGAAATCGCCCACACAGAAAACGTCCGTGTTCAAAACGGGCTTCGCGCCCAATCCGACGCCCAGGATATCGCGGATCACGCCGCCGATGCCCGTGCCCGAACCGCCGTATGGCTCGAGAGCCGAAGGGTGGTTATGCGTCTCCGCCTTAAAGGCGACGCCGTTTTTACCGTCAAAGGAAATGATGCCGGCGTTATCTTCAAAAACGGACAGGCAGAAAGGCTTGTTGAGGTCATTGGTCGCTTTGACGACGGTTTCATCCAGCAGGTCGTCATAAAATTTGGTGGGGCACTTCTCGTCGGGATCGTTGGATTCGCACTTGTAATCGATCTGGCCCTTGAACGTCTTGTGTTTGCAATGCTCGGACCAGGTTTGCGCAATGGTTTCCAGCTCCACTTCAGTCGGCTCGCGATGGATGGAGCGGTAGTAATTCTGAACGGCCCGCATTTCATCGAGCGAAAGAGAGAGTAAACGTTTCTTTGACAATTCGGTGAGCTGTGAATCGGTGAGCTGCGCCACCGCCACCGTTTCCACCGTCAGGCCCGGGTCGCGGGTTAAAGTTTTATGATCTTGCATTCTTGCACCAATGGGTTCAGGAGTTCCTTGTTCACGAAATTTTGCACATCGAGTTGTGATTTTTCGTTGTCGACCGTAAATTCGTAACGCGTGCCGCAAAAAGCTTTCCGGATGTTGCCCGCTTTCATCCCGCCGATGGCCTTCAGCACGCTGTCGCCCACCGCGTCGGTTACGCCGGGCTTGTACCAGACGTCCGCGAAGCAGGTTTTTTTATCGGCCGGGAGATTGTTGACGGCGAATTTTTCGACGATGGAATCGCAGAGCAATTCGCGCGCCACTTTCTCTGCGTCTGAAATCGTTAAATCTCCCTCGAGACGGTAAACCGCGGCGACTTCTTTGCACTTCACGTTCTTGAGCCCCGCCAGCGCCAGAAAATGCTGGACCTCTTTCCGCCGCGCCCCATGAGATCCTGCCACCGCAATCCGCATCGATTGATCTGCCGTTGAGTGAACCATGTTACGCCGCCAGTTCCTGGCCCGTGATGCGGCGGAACGCTTCCAGATATTTTTCGCGCGTCTTTTCCACCACCTCGTAGGTCAGGGTCGGCACGGGCGGCTGCCGGTTCCACTGGATGGAATCAAGATAATTGCGCACAAACTGTTTATCAAAAGAAGGCGGCGACATGCCGACCTGGTATTGCGACTGCTCCCAGAAACGCGAGGAGTCGGGGGTTAAAACCTCGTCGATCAAAATCACTCTTTTTTGCCCTTTGACGTTCATCAGGCCGAATTCAAATTTGGTGTCGGCGAGAATCAGACCTTTGCTTTCGGCATGCTTGGAAGCGAATAGGAAAATGGAAAGCGAAATGTCCCGCAACTCGCCCGCCAGCTCAGGCCCGATTTTAGCTGCCATCTGGTCAAACGTGATGTTTTCGTCATGCTTGCCGCCTTCTTCCTTCGTGGCCGGCGTGAAAATGGGGCGCGGCAGCCTGTCCGATTCGCGAAGCCCAGCGGGAAGCGGAACGCCGCAGACTCTTCCACTCTGCTGATACTCTTTCCAGCCGGAGCCTGCAAGATAGCCGCGGACCACGCACTCAAAAGGAATTTTCTCGGTTTTCCACACGAGCATGGATCTCCCCTGCAAAAGATCGGCGTATTGGCGCGCATTCTCAGGATATTCGTCAACGTTTCCCGTTATTAAATGGTTCTTCACGACTTTTTTGGTCTGATCGAACCAAAAAAGAGAAATCTGATTCAGGATTTTGCCTTTGTCCGTGATCAACGTGGGGAGCACGTAATCGTAAGCGGAGATTCTATCGGACGAAACCATCAGCAGTTTGTCGCCAAGGTCATAAACCTCGCGGACTTTACCCTTGATGAACAGAGGCAGATCGATACCGGCGGTCGGCATCAGCGAATTACTCCCATTCGATGGTGGCCGGCGGCTTGGACGAGATGTCGTACACCACGCGGTTACAGCCGCGCACCTCGTTGATGATACGGCTCGAAATTTTGGCCAGCACGGGGCGCGGGATATCGGCCCAGTCGGCGGTCATGGCATCCTGTGAGGTGACGGCTCTGACGACAATCACGCGCTCATAGGTCCGCTCGTCGCCCATCACACCCACGGTCCAAACCGGAATGAGCACCGCGAAAGCCTGCCAGAGTTTTTCGTAGATGCCCGCCGCGCGGATTTCTTCTTCGACAATCCGGTCAGCTTTGCGGACGATCTCGAGCTTTTCTTCTTCGATCGCGCCCAGGATGCGAACCGCAAGGCCAGGCCCCGGGAACGGATGGCGCTTCAAATTCTCTTCGGGCAGCCCCAGCTCCTTGCCCAGCTCGCGCACTTCGTCTTTGAAAAGATAGCGGAGCGGCTCTATTAAGGAAAGCTTCATTTTCTTGGGAAGGCCGCCCACGTTATGGTGCGTTTTAATCACGGCCGAAGGGCCGCGGACACTCTGGCTTTCGATCAGGTCCGGGTACAGCGTGCCCTGGACGAGGAATGTGATCTTGCCGAGCTTCTTGGACTGCTCGTCAAAAATCCGGATGAATTCCTTGCCAATGATTTTGCGCTTCTTCTCCGGGTCCGTGACGCCTTTCAGTTTTGTTAAAAAACTCTTTCGCGCGTCCACAATGCGGAGCTGGTTGCCAAAGCGCCGGCTGAACACTTCTTTAACGCGCTCTTTCTCGCCGTGGCGGAGCAGGCCGTTATCAACGAAGATGCAATCGAGCTGCTTTCCTATCGCCTCGTACACCAACATGGCCGCAACCGCGGAATCTACGCCCCCCGACATGGCGCAGACTGCGCGCTTGTCGCCGACCTGCTTGCGAATGTTCTCGACTTCCTTCTGGATGAACGCCGACATCTTCCAATCCGCCTTCTCGCCGCAGACGTTGAAGAGGAAGTTCGCCAGGATTTCCCTGCCGAGCGGCGTATGCGCCACTTCGGGATGAAACTGAACGCCGAAAAGTTTTTTGCCCGGATTGGACATCGCGGTGATTCCGTTGTTGGAACTCTTCGCGACCTGCACAAAGCCCTGCGGCAGCGTTTGAACCTCGTCGCCGTGGCTCATCCAGACCGAAAGCTTCTGCGGCAGTTTGGAAAAAAGGCCGCTTTCGCTTTCGATGAAAATATCGGCATGGCCGAATTCCCGCACCGACGCTTTGGCGACTTTGCCCCCCAGAGAATGGGCCATCAATTGCATGCCGTAGCAGATGCCCAGCACCGGATAGCGCCCCGAAAAATATTCCGCATCGCAGGAAGGGGACTTCGATCCACCGCCGACGCTGGACGGCCCGCCGGAAAGGATGATGCCGCGCGGATTTTTCTTCGCCACCGCTTCATAGGAAGCGGAATGCGGCAGGATTTCGCAATAGACTTTTTGCTCTCTCACGCGGCGCGCGATGAGCTGGGTGTACTGGGATCCGAAATCGAGGATGACGATCATTTTTTCTCCAGTTGCTTTAAGTATTTTTTATAGCCCGACGCTTCGAGCTTGCCGGCCTTCTTTTCCACGATCTTTTTGAGGCCGGCTTTATAGGCGCTGAGTTTCTTAAATAAATTTTGGTCAAACGCTCCGAGAATCGATGCGGCGAGCAGACCGGCGTTCTTGGCGCCGTTAATCGCGACGGTCGCCACCGGAATGCCGTCGGGCATCTGCACGATGGAAAGCAGAGAGTCCATGCCGGACAATTTGGAGGTCTTCACGGGAACCCCGATGACGGGAAGCGGAGTCAGCGACGCCACCATGCCGGGAAGATGAGCCGCGCCGCCGGCGCCGGCGATGATGACCTTAATCCCTCTTGTTTTAGCGCTCTTCGCATAGGCCACCATGCGATCGGGGGTGCGATGCGCCGAAACGACGGTGATTTCATAGCGAATCTTAAAATGGCTTAGAATTTCCGCTGCGCCTTTCATGACGGGAAGATCGGAATCGCTTCCCATGATAATTCCGACTAACGGGGACGTAAAGCTCATGCGGGCACCACCTCGATCAATTTGCGGGCTTTTTCCGCCTTCTTCAGCGCGCCCGCGACCGTCGCGTCCAAAATCGTCACGTGCCCCAGCTTGCGCTGCGGCCGAACGCCCTGCTTGCCGTAAAGATGCAGTTTCGCCCCGGGAATCGCCAGCAGTTCGTCCAGTTTTTTTAACCGATAGGGCCCGTTAATCGTGCTTTTACCCAGAATGTTGATCAGCACAGCGGGGCTTAGCAATTTCGGCTCCACCAGCGGCAGACCCAGGACCGCGCGGAGGTGCATTTCGAACTGCGAATGGGCGCAGGCTTCGATCGTGTAGTGGCCGGAATTGTGAGGTCTCGGCGCAATCTCGTTGATGAGCACCTCACCCTTCCGGTCCACAAACATTTCGACTCCAAAAATCCCGATGCCGTTAAACGCTTCGATCGCCTTTTGCGCAACCTGCCGCGCCCGCTTCGCCACCGTCTCCGTAATGCGGGCCGGCGCGATGGTTGTGGCTAAAATATGATTTTCATGGATATTTTCGACGACGGGGAAAGAAACCATCTCCCCCTGCCGGCTGCGCGCGATCATGACGGACACTTCCTTCACGAAGGGCACGAACCGTTCCAGCATGTAATTCCGATCCGCCAGGTTTCCGTTCAGCGCATGCGTGTCCATCAGGCGCTCCAAGTCTTTGGACTTGTGCAGAGTCAGAGTCCCCCGCCCGTCATAGGTATCGCGCCGCTGTTTCAATAAGGAAGGATAGCCAAATGAACCGCTTTTAATTCGCAGCTCTTCGGGCGATGAAACCTCAACAAACTCGGGCACGGGCACGCGGTTGGTTTTCAGAAAAGTTTTCTGGGTGAATTTATCCTGAATGATGCGCAAATTTTCGGCGGACGGGAATATTTTAAAACCTTCTTTTTCGAGCTGCTTCAAAATATCCGGATTGCCCAGCTCGATTTCGTACGTCACGACGTCCGAACTCATGGCAAGCTTGCGGATGGCATCAATATCCTTGAAGTCCGCCTGAATCTGCCGGCCGCAAACGCTAGCGGCGGGACATTCGGGAGAGGGGTCCAGGACAATCATTTCCATGGACATACGTTTGGCTTCTTGGGCAATCATTTTTCCGATTTGCCCACCACCAATCACCCCGATCGTGGCCGTTTTCATAAAATCAAATATTTATTGATGCCAAAATGGCTAGGACACAAAAATTTTCACGGCATCAGGTGTTGTGTGCTATATGCGCGCACACGACACCGTTGAGCGAGGGCCGCTGGCCCGAGCGTCCGTGAAAAATTTTTGAGGACTGGCCATTATTTGCCCATTCCTAATTTTTGAGCTTTCTGGTAGACCTTGCCTTCGGACTTAATGTCGGGGGCGATGATGATTTCGGTCAGCTGGAATTCTTTCAGGTTGTGGGCGCCCAGGGAGCCCATCGCGACGTGCAGAGCGCCGACGAGGTTCTGCGTGCCGTCATCGACGTTCGCGGGTCCGTGCAGGATTTCCTTAAGAGACGCGGTCGTTCCGACGCGGATGCGGGTTCCGCGCGGGAGATAGCGGTCCGGCATCGCCATGCCCCAGTGGAATCCCTTGCCCGGCGCTTCGATGGACTTCGCGAGGCCGGAACCGATCATCACGGCGTCGGCGCCGGAGGCGAACGCTTTGCAGATATCGCCCGAGGTCACCATGCCGCCGTCGGTGACGATGGAAACGTACTTGCCGGTTTTTTTGAAGAAGAAGTCGCGGGCCGCGGCGCAGTCAATGGTCGCTGTCACCTGGGGAACGCCCATGCCGATGACTCCGCGCGTCGTACAGGCGGCGCCGGGTCCGATGCCGACCAGGATTCCGGAGGCGCCCGCTTCCATTAGGGAAAGCGCGGCGTCGTACGTGACGCAGTTGCCGATGATGATGGGCATCTTGTTCTTGACCTTTTTGCAGATCTTGGCGAAATCGAGCGTTTCGTAGCGCGACGACTCGTGGCGCACGCTGGTCACGGTGGACTGCACGAAGAACGCGTCGGCGCCGGCCTCCATGGCGATCTGGGCGAAACGCTCGGAACGCTTGGGAATGGACGACACGGCGGCATAACCCTTCGCCTTCTTGATCTGCTCAATACGCTTGCTGATCAGCTTTTCCTTGATGGGCTCTTTATAAATCTTCTGGAGGAGGTTCGTCACGTCCGCCGGGTCCGTGCTTACGATCCTCTGCAGGATTTCATCGGGGTTGTCGTAACGGACCTGAATGCCCTCGAGGTTCAGCACTGCGAGTCCGCCGTTCCGGCTCATTTCGATCGCAAATCTCACGTCCACGACGCCGTCCATCGCGCTCGCGATGATGGGAATTTTTAGCTTCAAATTGCCGATCTTGGTGGAAACGTCCGTCTCATCCGGGTTAATGGTGATCATCCCCGGGACCAGCGCCACCTCGTCAAAACCGTACGCCCGCCTCGCCTCCCTGTCCCGCCCAATGAAAAATGACACGCTGTTGTCCTCCTTAATTAATTTAAAATCCGCGCGCTGCCCAAAGCCGTCAGCGGGCCGCGATCACCTTCGGCAAAGTAATGTCTTTTTGCTTCTGATACTTTCCCTTCTTGTCCGCGTACGACGTTTCGCAAAGCTGATCCGACTCCAGGAATAAAACCTGCGCGATGCCTTCGTTCGCGTAAATTTTCGCGGGCAGCGGCGTGGTGTTGGAAATTTCCAGCGTCACGTTGCCCTCCCATTCCGGCTCGAACGGCGTCACGTTCACTATAATCCCGCAGCGCGCGTAAGTGGATTTCCCGACGCAAAGGGTGATGACGTTTCGCGGAATCTTGAAGTATTCCACGGTTTGGGCCAATGCGAAAGAATTGGGCGGCACCATAATGAAAGTTTCCGATTTCACGTCGACAAAGGACTTGGGATCAAAATTCTTGGGATCGACCACGGCGCCATGAACGTTGGTGAAAATCTTGAAATTACTGCCCACGCGAATGTCGTAACCGTAAGAGGACAACCCGTACGAAATCACGCCTTTATTGACCTGCCCCTCCACAAAGGGAGAGATCATATCTTTTTCCTGGGACATCTTCCGAATCCACTGATCTGATTTAACTGGCATGATAGTTATCCTTTCCTAAAAAATAAAGCTCCGACCGGAGGATGCTTCCCTTCGGCAAAAACCGTTCGATGTTTGCACGATCATCCGCAGCGGGAATATCCGCACTGGCCGCAATGGGCGCAGCCGTTTTCAAACCTGAGCATCTCGCCGCAGTCGGGACAGACCCCCACGAAAGGCTGGGAGCCGTTGAAAGCCTGCATTCCCGGCGGTACGGCGCTGATCTTTCCGTTCATCGCCGCCTCAGCTGCGTCCTCGGGCTGAGGATTGAATTTAAGCTTTAACTGCTTCGGGCTGCGCGTGGGCTCGGGCAGGGTCGTTGCGCGCGGGTATTCCTTCTGCGGATTGAACCCGTCCCCGTAGAGGTAGCGCCCGATGGCCAGCGCAATGCCCTGTGCGACCGTGGTGACGCAGACCAGCGTGCCGTCCACGGAGCGGTCAAAGGCGGCCTCGCGGGTGCGGACCCGCCACATCTGCTCCAAAATTTCGCGCGGGTCCACGCCGGCGCGCAGCAGCAGGCTTGCGAGCCGCCCGGTCACTTCGGCTTCCGCGTCCAGGGACTTCACGAAAACCTCGCACAATCCCCGGTCATCTTCGTTGATCGTCACATAAATCGGACCTCGCGGCGTTTCCACGCGCTCGGTGCGGCCCTCCGTAACCTTCGGGCGCTGCCGGGCGCCCGCGTCGGAAACGGCCTGCAGGCTCGCGGCCTCCGCGGCGGCGGACTCCTTCTTCTTCGTCTCCTCCGCCGAAATTAGTACGCCCTCGCGGCTCCCCTCGCGGTACACGGTGATCCCCTTGCAGCCCATCTTCCAGGCCTGCATGTAGATATTGGAAACGTCGGCCTCCGTCGCTTCGCGCGGCATGTTGACCGTGGACGAAATGGAGTGATCGATGTGTTTCTGGATGGTCGCCTGCATCAGGACGCGCTTTTCGCCGGTGATCTTGTGCGCCGTGACGAAATATTCCGGCAGCGCGGCGTCATCCTGCAGCTTGAAAAGGTTGATGTAGCGGCCTACCATCGGATGATAGACCTTGAAAAACTCCTGGCTGAGCGATTCGGAACGCCGCACGTAAGAAAGGTCGAAGATCGGCTCGACGCCGCTGGTCGTCCCGGCGAGCGCGGCGCCGGAACCCACCGGCGGAACCGTGAGGCAGGCGACGTTGCGCAGCCCGTGCTGGTTCAGGCGCTTATAAACCGCGGGATCCAGCCGCTGGATGAAAGGAGACTTCACGTGCTTTTCTTTGTCAAATTTTGGGAACGCGCCCTTTTCCTGCGCGAGGTTGATGCTTTCGTCGTAGGCGAAATTTTTGATCCGTTCAAAGAGCTTGTCAACGAACTGGATGGCTTCGTCCGTATCGTATTTGAGGCGCATCTGGCAGAGCATGTCGCCCAGGCCGGTGAAGCCGAGCCCGATACGTCGCGAGGCGAGGGACGCCTCCGTCTGTGCGGCCAAAGGATGCTTGTAGGCGTTGTAATCCAGGACGTTGTCCAGAAACCGCACGCCGTAACGCGCCGCTTTTTCGAGCGCGGCCCAATTCACCCGGGCCTTCTCCGTGAACTCGTCGTCCACGAACTTGGAAAAATTGATGTTGCCGAGGCAGCAGTCGCCGTAGCCCTCAAGGGGGATCTCGCCACAGGGATTGGTGGAGATCACCTCCATGCCGTCGTATTCGGAAGTGGATTCGCGCTTGATGGTGTCCCAGAAAAGCACGCCGGGCTCGGCCCAGTCGCGCGCGCCCCTGATGAGCTCGTCCCACACGGTCCGCGCGCTGACGGTTTTTGAAATCCGCGCCTTCTCATTCTCGAAATAGAGCTCAAAGTCGCCGTTGGATTCCACGGCTTTCATGAGCTTGTCCGAGACTCGGACGGAAATGTTGGCGTAGCGCACGGACTTAAGGTTGCGCTTCACCCGCATGAAATCGAGGATGTCCGGATGCGAATCGCGCGTGGTGATCATCAGCGCCCCGCGCCTCCCGGACTGGCCGATCGTGCCGGTGGTGAGCGAAAAGAGGTCCATGAAGGAAACTGAACCCGTGCTGGTGAGCGCCGCGTTGTTGACGCGCGCGCCCTTGGGCCGGAGGAGCGCGATGTCCGTGCCGACGCCGCCGCCGTAGGAGTAGGTGCGCGCCGCTTCTTTCATCCAGTCAAAAATGGATTCGAGCCGGTCTTCCTTTACAGGAATGACGTAGCAATTCAAGAGGGTGACGTTGCGCGGATTACCCGCGCCGAAAAGGATGCGCCCGCCGGGGATATAACGAAAATCGGAAAGGAGCCAGTAGAACTTTTCTTCCCACTCGGCGCGCAGTTCCTGCGAGCGTTCAATGGAGGCGAGCTCGCGCGCCACCCGGCGCCACATTTCCGGAGGCGTATTCTCGACCACGCGCCCCGACAGGTCGCGCAGGGCGTACTTGTCGAGGAACACTCGGCAGCGCAGCGGGTCGCCGCTGAAAAATTCGCTTGTCTCAGCACCGACGGGCGCGGGCCCAGGTACGATGGACTCTTCCACTTTAGTTTCCTTCCCGGCTTCTGCGGTCTTAATCATTCATGCTCCTTTATATATTCTGCGGGCTATCTGGACCCGACCAGCTTGCGGGACTTTTCCTTCCGCCCCCCGGACTTGGGATGGCGGCCGGACTTCAATCGTAAAATCTCCGATAAAAACGAATCCACGTCCGAAAAATTGCGATAAACCGAAGCGAAGCGCACGTAAGCGACCACGTCGATCTTGCCGAGCTTCTCCAAAACTTTTTCGCCGATCATGCGGGAGGTGATCTCCATGACGTAATCTTTGAGCTCATATTCGACCTCGGCCACGATCAGGTCAATGGTATCAATAGAGATGGGGCGTTTCTCGCAGGCGCGGAGGATTCCCTCGCGCAGCTTGGACCGGTCGTAGGGTTCACGGCGATTGTCGGACTTGACGACCATTAAAGGCATTTCTTCGAGGCGTTCGTAGGTGGTGAAGCGTTTGTGGCACTTCTTGCAAAGGCGGCGGCGGCGGACGACGCTGGCGGCGTCAATGGGGCGGGAGTCTAAAACCGCGTCGTCGGAATGGCTGCAAAAGGGGCATCTCACTGCATGGTTCCTCTTTCAATAATGGCGCCCGGTCATCTATATATGGGGCTTTATAGATTTCCGTAACCATATATGGGGGTGTGAAAAATAAAAAAGAACGGCCGGTTTCGGATGCTGCGCTACCACTTGTTGATGTGTGATTTATTCTAAAACTATCGGTTGTTGTTGTCAAGTTTTTGTGTTCCGACGATAAATTCGCGTGTTTTTTTCGCGCGCCGGCCGGAAACATTTTCTGGAGCGCATTCGCAAAAAATGTATAATAATCCGACACTCAGTAATTCAAAAACCCCAATGACCTTGTTATCCACTGTGACGCCCCGGCCCGAGGTGCGGCTTGTAAACGCCTTCGCGTCGCCCTATGACAACGCGGTTGCGACCGCGAGAACCTGCTATTCCTCGAAGATCATCTACGCGGAAGACGTGGGCAAGGACGAAGTCTCCCGGGGACGGCGCGACGTCATCGCCAAAAGCATCTTCCAGGCCGGTCACCACACCACGCTGCAGCACGCGACATTCCAGTTTGCCATCGAAAAGATCAGCCGGCACTGCATCTGGAGCTTCCTGCACAGCCACCCCTTTTATAATTCCGAACAGGTAAGCCAGCGCTACGTGGCCGTCGCTCCCGAAAACTTTTCCATCCCCGCGCTGCCGGAAAAACTGCTGGGCCGCTATCGCGAAACCAACGAAATGCTGATGCGCGCTTACACCGATTTACAGGATCTGCTGCGCCCCTCCGTCGAGAAAGAATACCGGCGGCTTTTCCCCACGCGCGACCTGACCGAAAAGCGCTGGCAGGGAGCCATCAAGAAGAAGTGCCAGGAAGTGGCGCGCTATGTTCTGCCGCTCGCAACCCACGCGCACCTCTATCACACGATTTCCGGCATCACTCTTTTGCGCTACATGCGGCTGGCCGGGATGTATGATGTCCCTGCCGAACAAAAAATGATCGTGGACAAGATGGCGGAAGAAGTGCGCCAGGTTGATCCCGATTTTTTCAAGAATGCTGAAGATCCCCTGCCTTTGGAACAAACCCCGGAGTATGAATATTTCGCCGAGGCCAACGGGAAGACCTCGCCGCCCGAAGATTTCACGAAGGAATTTGATGAAAGCCTGGGCGGATTGACATCGAAGATGATCGACTACAAGGTAAACGCGGAAAAGGCGATGGCCAGCGCGGTTCGAAGCGTGTTGGGGCTCGCCAAAGGCGCATTGAGCGACGAGGCCGCCATCGATTGGGTGATGAACCCGGCCAAGAATGGATACCTTTCCGAAACCATGAACGTCACACACCACACCAAGCTCTCGCGCGCCATGGTCCATCCCCACTTTACGTTCCGCAAAAAAATTTCGCACACGGCCGACTCGCAGGACCAGCGCCACCGCATGGTGCCGGGCTCGCGTCCGATCCTTTGGCGCCACCTCGGGGCAAAACCCGACTACATCATACCCGCCTTGATCGCCATTACGCCGGCAGCGAAGGAATATTACGCCAAGACGATGGAAAAACTTTGGGCTGCCATCAATGATTTGCTGAATAGCGGCGCTTCCATGGAGTCCGCGCTTTATCTGCTGCCAAACGCTTTCCCGATCCGCTTTGAAGAATCTGGTTCCTTACTCGATTTTCATCACAAATGGGTGCACCGCCTCTGTTATACCGCGCAGGAAGAGATCTGGAAGAATTCGCTCGAGGAAGTCCGCCAGGTCCAGGAGATTTTCCCGAAGATCGGCAAATATCTCTACGCTCCCTGCTCGATGCGCAAAGGCGCGGGGCGCAAACCTTATTGTCCCGAAGGCGACCGCTACTGCGGCGTCCCTGTCTGGACCAAAGATTTATCAGAATACGCGCGAATACTTTAATGCGCACAAGGAGATATTACATTGCCTAGCATCGTGGTCGTGGGAACCCAGTGGGGAGACGAAGGAAAAGGAAAGATCGTTCATCTTCTGGGAAAGGAAGCCGATTACATTGTCCGCTATCAGGGCGGCCCGAACGCCGGACACACGGTCGTGTTCGACGGGAAACTGTTCGTTTTGCATCTGATCCCCGCCGGGATTTTGATCCCCGGCAAAAAGTGCGTGATCGCCAACGCGGTCGTGGTGGATCCGGCGTCGCTCTATCAGGAAGTTCAATTGCTCGAACAGCGCGATATCCGCACGAAGGGGCGCCTGTTTATTTCGGAACTGGCCCACCTCATTTTCCCGTACCACAAAATGCTGGACGTCGCGCGCGAAGAGTCCAAGATGGGCGAGACCCGGATCGGGACGACGCGCAAGGGCATCGGCCCGACGTATGCCGATAAAGTAGAGCGCGTGGGTATCCGCGTAATCGACTATATCGAGCCGGCCACATTCGAGCGCCTGCTGGACCACAACCTTCATCTTAAAAAAGACCGCCTCGGAGGAGACGCCGGGATCCGCAGCATCAAGGAAGATATTATGTCCCAGGCGGAAAACCTGCGCCCCTTCCTGAAAGAAATTGCCTGCGACACCTCTTTGTTGCTGAACAAAGCGCTCAACCAGAAGAAAAAGGTGATTTTCGAGAGCGCCCAGGGCACGATGCTGGATATCGACTTCGGCACTTATCCTTTTGTCACGTCTTCCAACCCTATTGCGGGCTCCGTGGGCTCGGGCTGCGGCGTGGGGCCGTCCAAAATTGATTCGGTGATGGGTATCGTGAAGGCTTATACGACGCGGGTGGGCGAAGGGCCGTTCCCGACGGAACTGAACGATGCGGTGGGACAACGGCTCCGCGAAGTCGGCAAGGAATTTGGAGCGACGACGGGACGCCCGCGGCGCTGCGGCTGGTTCGACGCACCGGTGGTGCGACGCGCCATCTCCGTTAACGGCATGAACCGCCTGGCTCTCACAAAGTTGGACGTCCTGGCCGGCATTGAGAAGATCAAAGTCTGCGTGGCCTACGAACACAACGGCAAGATCTACAAGGATTTTCCCAACAGCAGCAAAGTGCTCAGCGAATGCAAGCCTGTCTATAAGGAAGTGCCGGGATTTGGAGAGATTTCGAGCAAGGCACGGAAGCTGAGCGACCTGCCGGTCAACGCGCAGAAATACGTCAAGTTCCTGGAAAAAACTATCGAGACGAAGATTGGATTTGTGTCATTGGGCCGGAGCCGCGAAGAAACCATCCGCGCCGACCAGAAATCCCTCTGGATAAGCAAGTAAAGAAAATAAAGTTAAACGACGGTTTAGTTTAGAGGATGGACTGCAGCGTGTCCGGGTCGAACAAATGGACCTGCTGCATGTTGAAGACGAGATCGATCTTCTGGCGGATTTCGGCGCTGTTGTGGGGCTCCACGCGCGCAACGAAGCTGTTCTGTCCCGTCGTTAAATAGAGATACTTTTCCGGGCCCATGGGCTCCACCACTTCGATGGTGGCCTTGCTCCAGGACCCTTCCAAAACTTTCCCCGCGTAAAATAACCGGTCGTAGATATCCTGCGGCCGGATCCCAAATATCACCTTCTTGCCCTTGTAATTCTGGACCTTATCCTCTATTTCAGAAACCAGCTTGAGGTTCAGGCCGGAGGCCGTCGAGTTGATCTCCCGCACCCAAAGGCCCTTGTCCTTGCCGGCGGTTCTTTCTTCGAGAATCATGTTCATGAAGTTCATGGGCGGCGACCCGATGAAGCTGGCCACGAACTGCGTGCGCGGCCGGTTGTAGAGCTCGATGGGCGCGGCGATCTGCTGGATATGTCCGTCCTTCATGACGCAGATGCGGTCGCCCATGGTCATGGCTTCAACCTGGTCGTGCGTGACGTAAATCATGGTAGTCTGGAGGCGGTCGTGCAGCTTGGAAATTTCGGTGCGCATCTGGACGCGGAGTTTGGCGTCGAGGTTGCTGA
>CAZFYO010000002.1:0-264502 GCA_964523525.1 uncultured Elusimicrobia bacterium | reverse complement strand
CAGTTCGTGGCAGAAGATCAACGATTTGACGGTGGATGAAACCAGCAAGGTGGTGAGGGCGAACGTGCATCACTTCTCGGTGTACTCGATATTGAGCGTGGCGGATACGGACGTCTCAAGCGCTTATGCTTACCCCGTGCCCTACAAACCCTCGAGCGGCCACCGGAACATCACGTTTACGCTGCTGCCGACGCAGGGCACGATCAAGGTGTACACGGTGGTGGGCGAGATGGTCAAAGAGATCGGGTTCTCGAGCCCGGTGAACGGGGAAGTGACGTGGGACGCTCGCAATACGCAGGGCGAAGACATCGCGTCCGACGTCTACTTGTACGTGATCACAAGCGGAGACAACAAGAAGTTCGGCAAGCTCATGGTGGTGCGGTGATGCATATGAGAAATAAAATTGCGATCCTCATCGCGTTAAGTTTGGCTGTCCATGGATCGTTGGCGCCTTGTGCCGCGGCGCCGATATCGGTTCCGGCGTTTTCTTCCGCCGGTACGATAAACTATAATGTGGGCACCATGAATACCAAAAATAAATTTGTCGCGTTGGCGTTGGGCGTTTTCGGCATGGCGGCGTTGGTGATGAACTTTGTTATCGGCGCGGGCGCCGACGACGTGAGCGTCTCCTATGCTTACCCCGTGCCCTACAAACCCTCGAGCGGCCACCGGAACATCACGTTTACGCTGCTGCCGACGCAGGGCACGATCAAGGTGTACACGGTGGTGGGCGAGATGGTCAAAGAGATCGGGTTCTCGAGCCCGGTGAACGGGGAAGTGACGTGGGACGCTCGCAATACGCAGGGCGAAGACATCGCGTCCGACGTCTACTTGTACGTGATCACAAGCGGAGACAACAAGAAGTTCGGCAAGCTCATGGTGGTGCGGTGATGGAGAACTCAAGGGGAACTTCATCCATGAAACAGCATAAATCCAGACGCTTAATGACGACGCCGCGGACTCTTCAATCCGCAATACCCGCTTTTGTTCTATTGGCGCGGATGAAGAACGTCGCGCAGCGCACTGTTTCTTTATCCATCCTGGTTCTCTTAACCACTGTTTTGTCGCAGCTCCTCGTTTTAACGTCTCAAGCTTATGCCGCAGCGGGCAAGACGACGGCGAACATCCTGAAGGCGGACGTTGGAGCGCGGGCGGTGGCGATGAGCGGCATCCAGTTTGGCGCGGACGAAGACTCCTTTGCGCAGTTCTACAACCACTCTTTCTTGTCCGCGTTGACGCAGAAGGAAGTGGGCTTCCAGCACAACCAGTTCTTCCAGGGGATCAGACAGGAGATATTTACGTATGCCCACCCCACCGAGAAGTACGGAAACTTCGTGGGAGGCATCAACACGGCGTCTTACGGCCAGATCAAAGGGTATAACGCCGCCGGAGGATCCATCGGAGACGTTTCTGCCAGCGACTTAGTGCTCATGACGGGCTGGGGCAAGGCGTTCAGCTTCGAGTTCTGGGGGAACGACTACGAGAACCTGAGTACCGGTCTGGGCCTCAAGATCATCCGTAAAACACTCCATGATACGAGCGCGATGGGGTTTGCGTTGGATATGGGAGCTTCTTACTCCCTGAGATGGAAGTTCCTGCAAGGCATCAGACTGGCCGGCGCAGTCCAGAATCTGGGACCGGGCCTTAAATTTGCCGGGGAATCGAACCCACTGCCTAGAACCGTACGGTTCGGTATCGCAAAATCCTTCTGGGGCAACGCTTTTAACACGGGGTTGGACGCGATCATGAACGAAGGAGGCAGCCCCTACGCCTCGTTCGGGTTGGAATACCGGTTACTCAAGATATTGGCCTTAAGAGCCGGATACAAGGGAGACAGGAACATCGACAAGAACTTCACCTATGGTGTCGGCTTTGAGAACCCCATATTCCGTGTGGATTACGCTTTTGTGCCGTTTGGAGAGCTGGGAGACACGCACCGGATCAACGTTATCTACCGGTTCGGCAAAACAACGACGAGACCCAAAGCAGGAGACCAGCTGCAGATGAAGCTCAAAGAAGCCAAAGCGTCTTACGCTCAAGGCAACCTCATAGAAGCCTACTTAACAGCGTTCCAGATCCAGCAGATCGCGCCCTGGATGGCGGAGAACAACAAGTTCATCGAATCCATCCAGAAAGACTTCAAAGCCATGGAGTCGAGCCACAAGAAAGCCGAGATGATCGCGCAAGTCAACGCCATCATGTCCAGAGGCGAGAAGTTCTTCGAGGAAGGCAACCTGATCAACGCGAGACTGGAGTTCCAGGCTGTGCTGGGTATCGACCCGGACAACAAGACCGCTCAGGCCTATATCCGGCAGATATCCGGACAGTTCCAGTCGTTTGTGGAATCGTTCTACAGGAACGGCATGATTGCCTTTGCCGCGGGAGACTTCGACAAGGCCAAAGAAGAGTTTGAGAAGGTTCTGGTCATCAAGCCCGACCATGCGGAAGCGAAGGAACAATTAGCCCGCTGCGTGCAGGTCATCGAGAACAAGGAGAAGGAAGAAGCGGTCGAGATCCAACGGAGCATGCTGACCCAGACCTATGAAACGGCGATGGAGGCGTACAAGAAGGAGAACTATGACGACGCCTTGAAGCTGTTCAGCCAGATACTCAAAGCGGACCCTGAGAACCAGGAAGTCCAAAGATACGCCTCGCTCTCACGAGAGATCCTGTTCAAGCAGTATATGGACAGAGGCCAAAAGGCGGCGGGACGGGGTGAATGGGAGACGGCGATCAAGAGCCTGACGACAGCGTTAAGCTTCAACTCGGATTCGAATGAAGCGAGGTCCCTCCTGCAGGACGCGCAAAGACGGAGCGAACTGCAGAAGAAGGTGCTCAGCCAGAACTACTACAAGGAGGGATTGGAAGCGTTCTTAAGCGGGGACAAGAAGAAGGCGCGCAGCTTGTGGCAGAAAGCGGCCGACCTGGACCCCGACAACGAAGAAGCCAAACGAGGCCTCTCCAGAATCGCTCCGTAGGGAAACAAAAACGCCGCCCCTTATTAGGGAAGCGGCGCACTCTTCGCTGCATGCGTCGTATTTATAACATGTGGCGGAGAGGGAGGGATTCGAACCCTCGGTTGCCTTTCAGCAACACACGCTTTCCAGGCGAGCCGTTTAAACCACTCACGCACCTCTCCACAACAAAAACCTTAAAAAAATTCCTGAGAACATTGTTGTGGCCCCTTACCTTAATACAAAGGAATAAGATTAGGGGCTTACTAACTGAACCTTTCTTTCTTCTAAACCCTACCCTCCGAACAACCTCGACAGCCAGCCTTTTTTCTTGGCCGCCGCGGCCTGATGGACATTACCACCCTGCACCGGAGCCGACTGCTTGATGTCCTCGACAACGGACAGAGTAAAATAAAAAGTCGATCCCTTGCCTTCCTCGCTCTCCACGCCGATCTGTCCCTTCATCAATTCAACGAAAGTCTTGACGATATAGAGGCCGAGCCCCGTTCCGGGAAACTCGGATTTTTCCGCCTGCTTGAGCTGGAAGAACCGTTCGAAGAGGCGCGTTTGCGCTTCCTTGGACATACCGGGACCGGAGTCGGACACGGAAATCCGCACGAAGAGCGCTCCCTGGGGCACGACCTGGACTTTGATGGTTCCGTTCTTGGGAGTGAACTTGATCGCGTTCGACATCAGGTTGATGACGACCTGCGTGAGGCGGTCCGGGTCGGACAAAACCTTTGGGACGGGTTGGGAATTGAACGTCAAATTGATGGTTTTGCTTTTCGCCCAGGATTGCAGGCTCGCCACGGAATCGCGGACGACCGGGATGGGATCCACCGGCTGCAGGTTGACGGACATCTTTCCCGCGCCGATCTTGGCGCAGTCCAATAAATCGTTGATGAGGCGGCCGAGCCGGTCGATGTTCCGGTTGGCGATCTCGAGCATCTGAGCCTGTGCGGGGGTGACGTCCATCGTGCCCAGCGACGCCTTGATGGCGGTGAGGGGCGAACGCAGCTCGTGGGTGACGTGAGCGATGAAGTCGTTCTGCATGCGCTGCAATTCGCGGTGCTTGGCGATGTCGTTCAGAAGCGACATCGCGCCGACGATTTTACCCTCGGGGTTGTGGATCATCGCAGTGGAATGCTTGACCGCGCTCTGCGTGTTCTCATCGCTCTGAACCAGCACTTCCTTCGAAAAATTCTTGTCGGCGTTGTCGCGCAGCTCCTGCGCGATGGCGATCAGCAGGTCCTCGCGGGCGATCTCCGTGATCTTCTTGCCCTTCACCTGGGAAAAAGGAGCGCCATAAATCTGTTCGGCCATCCGATCCATCATGATGATCTGTCCGAGCTCGTCCAACATCACGCTGCCGTCGGCAATATTTTTCAATATGGCGACCGTGCGTTCCTGGATGTTGGTGATCTGCTGTTTTTCGCCTTCGAGCTGCGTCGTGGCCTTGCGGACGTATTCTTCCAGCTCGCTTTTCAGCCGCTGGATGATGAGCTCAAATACTTTCTTGCGCTGTTCCGGATCGGGCACGGCCTTGGAGATGATCACCTGCAGCATGGATTCCACCGGCTGGTTTTCGAGCTGTTTCGTCCATTCGGGCGCTGAGGCATCGCCGCTTCCTCCGCCGCTTCCGGATCCGGCCAATCCTCCCGCTCCGCCTTCGCCGGCTCCGCCGCCGCTTCCGGGTCCGCCCAATCCGGCGCCCCGTCCCGCTCCCGCCGCCGCGTCGTCGGCCAGAACGTTCTCTTCGCCGCCGACTTTCGTGTAGTAGCTCGCGTTGATCTGGATGTTCTGCGTTTTTTCCGCCTCAAAAAAGGCCTTCAGGTCTTCCGCGCTTTTGATGGTTCCTTCTTTCAGCGCCAGAAACTTCAAAAAGGATTTCATTTCGTCGAACGTGACGCCGCCTTTCAGTGAGAGACTGTGGAGGTGGCTCCTCTGGAAAATGGCGCTCAATTGATGTTCCATCGTGCCAAAACTGGTTGAAAGCAGGCCGTTCAAAAGCATTTTTTCGCCGGTCCAGGCGAGCGTGATTTCGGGATGGTCCGCCAGGCAGGCCTGAAGCGCCTGATAGGACTCCTGCAGGGAATCCGTCACCTGCAGATGATCGAACGTGTAGAGCTTCAGCTTGCCCAGCGCCTTGCCGAGCGCGGAGAAGAAGGGCGCGTACTGGGTACTTTTAGGGGGAACCGCGGGATCAGTCATAATGGTTTAGCGCTTAAATATCCCTTCCAGAAGTTTTTGCCCTTCTTTTTGAAGGACTTCGCCGGCCTTCTTTTTAATTTCCTCGGTGGCCTGCTTCGTGACGGCCGAAGCGTCGAGTTTGGGCTTCCAATCGTCCTTCATTTTGAAAGTGAGGGTCGCGCGGCCATCGGCGTCGTTGGATATCTGGCCGAGCGTGCCGCCCACCGATCCCTTCGGAAGTTTGACCGTCAAAGACATGTCGGGCGAGCTTTTAGGAAGATAAACCGTTCCCTTCGCGAAGATGTCCGCGTTCGGAGAATTCACCTGAAAATCGTCGGTGCGCGCCAGGCCGTTCAGGATGTTCCAATGGCCGCCGATGCGGCTATACACCATCCCGCCGGAAGCGTCCGTGTTAAGGAAGGGCGCGAGGATCTGCAGGAGGGGGATGTTGTGGATCTTGCCCTGTCCGATTTGGACTTCCAGCTGACCGTTCAGTTTTTCCATTGTGGGGGTGACGCCGGTGAGACGCCAGATGGCCTCGAGTTTCTGTCCGTCAAATTTGGTGTAGGTCACTTTGGCGATCGTAATGCGTCCCTGCGCTTTCATTTCCGGCTGCGGCTGTTTCGAGGCTGATCCGCCCGCCGGCTGACCGGAAGCGGGTTTCGATTCGGCGGGTTTGGTTTCCGCCTTCTTGCCGTCGCCCAGGAACATGCCGAGGTCCAGCGCGCCGAAATCGGCGTTCAGCGTTACGTCCGGGTTTTTGAAATTCTTGGCGCCGGCGGTGATCTTGAAGTCCGCGGCGGCTTTGCCCTGAGCCGAAATCTTTCCGGTGAGCGAAGGAAGGTCCACGCTGTCGTTGGTCAGCTTGATGTTTCCGTTCACGGCTTCGATGTTAAATGCCTGGACCTTGGCGCCCAGGTCGCTCAGGGTAACCTGGCCGTTGATGAGGGGATTCTTCGCGCTGCCTTTGATATTGAGATCGATGGCGATCTTTCCCGTCGGAGCGTAGGCCGCGGCCTGGGGCGAAAGGGACGCGAGGCTCTTGAGATCGAAGGGCACCGCGTTCAGCTTGAGGCTCAGCAGAGGCTCTTCCGAAGTGGCGCGTGTGACGTCGCCGGTGAGGTTCGTTTCCATCGCCGAAAGCTTGAGGGTGAAGGCGTCGAGTCGGACGTCCACCTGCTTAAAGAGCTTCGCCTTGATCGCGGCGGTCAGCTCGGTTCCGGCGGTTTTGTTAAACGTGTCCGCGTAGGCCAGGGCGACCTTGGTGAGGTTCAGCTGGATCTCGGTTTCCAAATCATCCGGGCTTCCCTTCAGATGCACGGTCAGCTCGGGCGCTCCCGAGATTTTCAGTTCCTTGGGCAGGGTCACCCACTGCGAAAGCTTGGCGAAATCGACGTTCTTAAGCGTGACGGTCGCATCCGCGCGGGGTTTCAGCATGAAGCTCGTGACTTTGCCCTTCGCTTCCACGGCGGCGGCGTCGGTCTTGATGACGAGGCGGTCCACTTCGACGCGCTGCGCGGGGATCTCGACCACGGATTCCGTTTCGAGCGAAGCGTTCAGCTTCTTTCCGTCCCAGACTCCGGAGACCGCGACGTCGGCCGAGATCGACATGGGCTTGTCCAGCCCGGTCGCGGCGACCGAGAGGTTGATGGGCGCAAGCGTCACCTTATTCTTCTGCGGGCCCTGGTCAATGAACGTCACACGCCCCTCGCTGATGTTGGCCTTGGAGATCGTGAGATCCAGAGGCGCGGCCTCTTCGCCCGTTTCCGGAGCGATGGCCGTGGGCGTTTGGGTGGAAGACTTCATGAGGTCCGAAAAATTAAACGTTTTCCCGTCGGCGCGGCGGATCACCTGGATCTCCGGCTTTTCGAGGAGGATCTCGTCCACTACGACTTTTCTGCGGATGAGCGGCAGGAGCTGAAACTTGAGCACGAATTTTTCGCTGGAGACGAACGTTCCGGACTTGAACGTGTGGGATTCGGAGACGGCGAAATCCGAAATGCTGATGCCGCTGAACAGGCCGATCTGCACGTCGCCGACCTTCACTTCGCGCTGCAGGAACTCGGTCGTCTTCGCCGTGATCAATGCCTTTACTTTCTCGGGCGGAAACATCTTTTTGAGGGTGATGATTCCCGCGGCGAGCAGCGCTCCGAAAACAAGGACGACGATGGCGGCGATTTTTAGAAATTTATTCATGATCGGTTCCTCGGCATGAAGAGTTGGATTTCGATGCGGCGGTTGCGGACGCGTCCCAGCGCGGTGCGGTTGTCGGCTATGGGGACGTCGGCGCCCAGGCCTTTCACCGAGAGGCTGTTTTTGTTCACGCCCTTGTCCTTGACGAAATAGCTGAACACTTTCCAGGCGAACGTGCTCGAAAGTGTTTTCGCGGCCCCGGCGCCGCCGGCGTTGTCCACGTGGCCGATGATGGTCGCGCGCGATCCGGGCGCGTCCTGGAGCGCCTGCGCCAAAGGATTCAACAGCACTTCGGCCTGATTCAAAAGGGGAGACTGATCGTCCGCATCGTCGCCGAACAAATCCGAAATGAAAAGGATGGACGTCATCTGGAGATAAGATTCCGGCTTGGCGGCGCCCGACCCGGCGCGCTCCGCGACGGGCGCGGATGTCGCCGCGGCTGCGGCCGCTTTCGCTGGCTGCGGAACTTCCATGACCTCGGCCCTGGGTTTGAGCGGGGCTTTGCGCTCCGGCTCCTGGCTGATCTCGATTTCCAGCGGCGGAGACGCGGCCCGATTTCCGGCCATATCCGTCACGCCGAGGATCGCCACGATCCGTTTAACGCCCGCCGGCAGTCCCGCGCCGTTGTATATCCAGCTTTCCGGCAGCGCTCCGACCGCGCTCTCAACGTGAAACGCCTGCCGTTTTTCGTCCAAAAACTGGATTTTCCATTCCTTAAGCCCCGACAAGTCCACCGCGGAAAAATAAAACGTGACCGGGGAAAGCGATCCGTCGGAGTTTCTGTAAGCGCGGCGGTCCTGCGAAGCCAGCGAAAGGGTGGGGGGCGTCATGTCGAGAACGATCTTCTGCACCGACGCTTCGACGAATTTGTTTTTTCCGTCCCAGACCTTCAGGATGGCTTCGTAAAGTCCCTCGGGCGCGCGGCCTCCGAACTCGTCCCTGCCGTCCCATATGATGGTCCCGGGCAGGTCTTTGAGACCCGACATCGTCCGCCTCACGATCATCGCCGAATCCCGGAACTGGACGTCCCAGCTCATTACATCGCGCAGGCTTTCGGTTTTGATCTGGAAGGGGAGGGTATCGTTCACGCCATCCTGGTTGGGCGATAGGTAAAAGGAATCCGGGATCATCATCACGGAGGCCGTTTTTTTGGCGTCGGCGAAAGCCGGAAGGATCCAGGGCGCGATCAAAAGCGCCAGCCATCCTGCCGGAATCCGTCCGCGCGCGGGTGAATGATTGTTTTTCATATCATTAAAATACTCGGAGGAGGTGAGATTTGAACTCACGAGAGACTTTCATCCCTACCGCTTTTCGAGAGCGGCGCCTTCAACCACTCGGCCACTCCTCCATAACAAAAACCTTTTGAAAACTTCATAAGAACTTTGTTATGGCACCTTACCTCAATTCGAGGGAATGGGATAAGGTGCTAATTAACGCTACTCTGAAAAATTGTCACGACGCTCTTCCTTAAATAGGAAAGTGAAAGAGGGTGTTTATAATTGGGAAAAAATCAGAACCGAACGGGAGGAATTTTACTACTTAAGGAAACGCGATGCAATCAATCGCGGGAAGGAGATTTCAGGCAGGAAATTTTGGCGGTGATATCGGAGCGGCCTGGATCCAGGGCGATGCAGCGTTCGTAAGATTGAACGGCCTTGGCGTTCTGCCGGGTTTCAGCGTAGAGGTCTCCCAGGTTTTCATGGGCCAGGGCGAAACGGGGGTTCATGTCGGCGGAAATTTGGAAATTCTTTTCGGCTTCGGCATATTTTTTTTGGTTCATCAGGATGATGCCGATATCATTGTACGCCGGAGCGAAATCAGGCTGAAGAGAAACCGCCCGGCGGTAGCATTCCAGGGCCTTTTTCTGATCATTCATCTGGAAAAAGACCGCTCCCAGGTTGTGGTGCGCGCTGGCGTTGTTTGGGCTGGCCTCAACCACCTTGAGGTAACAGTTCAGAGCGTCCTGCATTTTGCCCTGGCTGTAGTAGACCCGGCCCAGCCCGTCGAAACCCGCGGTGAGGCCGGGATTGAGCTCCAGGGATTTCCTGAAATGGTATTCCGCCTCGGCCGGATTGCCCGCGGAGAGGTAAATGTCCCCGAGGTTCGCGTAAGGTTCGGCAAATCCCGGCGCTCCTTCCAGGGCTTTCTGAAAATACGCCGCCGCTTCGTCCTGGCGGCCCGCGCGGACCGCCAGCTTTCCCATTCCATTCTCGGCGATCGCATAGTCGGGGTTCAGTTCCAGGGATTTTGCGAAATGCGAGCGGGCATTTTCCAGGTCGCCCTTTTCGAAATAAATAACGCCCAGGTTTCCGTAGGGTTCGGCGTAACGCGGGTTTAGCTCGATCGATTTGCGGTAACACATCTCGGCGCGCCCGAGGTCGCGCGCGTTCATGAAGACGTTGCCGAGGTTGAAGTGCGCGATCGCGTCGTTCGGATTCAGCTCGACGCATTTCTGATAAGCCAGGAACGCGCTGCGCGGGTCGCCCGACTCGTAATAAGCGGAGCCGAGGTTGGAATGGTAATCGATGCCGGCCGGATCGAGCGCGATGGCCTTTTGCATCTGCTCGATGGCCTGGGGAAAAAGCCGGCGCTGAAAATAGACGCTGCCGAGATTGTTGTAAGCCCGGGTGTTTTCGGGATAAAGCCGGATGGATTCCTGCCAGAGCAGCGCGGGGTCGGCATAGAGGCGGTTCCGCTGAAACGTAAGCGCGCCGAGGAGCGCGGCGAATAAAAACGCGGCGGCCAGGCCGGTTTTTGCATGTTGACCGGCCCGCGCCAGCAAAAATCCGGCCGCGATGAACAATCCAACGCCGGGCAGATAGAGCCGGCGTTCCACCATCGCGTCAAAAATGGGAAGGAAACTCGATGTCGGCGCGAGCGTGACGAAAAACCAGGCTGCCGGCAGAAGCCAGAGCCGGCGGGCGGGGTACCGCAGAAAGAAAGTGGCGCCGGCCGCGGCGGTTGCGGCCCAGAACGCGGCCGCTTTCAGGAGCCGCGGATCGCTTCCATTCATCACGGGCAGGATCCAATGGTCGAGGCTCTGTCCGATTGGAATGATCAGGAGCCTGACGTACTGCGCGACCACGAAAATCTGGGTTCGGAAATAACTGAGAGCGGTCCAGGAGGCTTCCAGGTTCCGGCCCGTGAACCCGATTCGGCCCAGGTAATAGGCGCGCGCGGCCATGAATGCGATCAGGATCGCCCAGAGACAAAGATGGAGGTATTTCCGTTGGGCAACTGCGCGCCAGTTTTTTCCGGACAATAGAAAGTAATCGGCCAGAAGCAGGATGATGGGAAGCGTCGCCGCAATTTCCTTGGAGGCCAGCGCCAAAACGAAACTGAGCGCGCAGGCCGCGGCCGTTTTGGCGCTGCGATCCTTCAAAAACAGTCGGATGGCTAAAAGATAAAAGAACGCGGCCAGAAGGTCGGAGCGATTGCTGGCGTAGCTGACCGCGTCGGTCTGGATGGGGTGGGCGGCAAAAAGTAAAGCCGCGAACAGCGGCGGAAGGATGCCAGGGTCCGGCCCCATCAGTCTTTGGGCGATCAAAAAAACAAGGAACGCCGTGCCGATGTGGAGTAATAGGCTGAAAAGATGGTAGCCGGCCGGACTCAGTCCGCCGATCGCGTAATTGACGGTCAGCGTGAAGAAAACGAGGGGCCTTGTCGGGAGGTTGCGGTTCGGATCGATGTCCGGCATGGCGTAAAACAGCCGGGACGGAAGGTTGGAAACGCGCTTGATGTCCGGGTTGTGAACGATATTCGAATAGTCGTCGAAAATGAAGGGCGCGTTCAGCGCGGGCGCGTAGATGAGGAGCGAGAGCGCGGCGATGGCCAGCAGCGCGGCGAGGTTCGGATTTTTGGGGATGTGTCTCTGTAAAATCAAAATTACTTGATGTGCCAGGTCACGAGGACCGGTTTTTCGGGCAGGCCGGGCGGAGGATAGGTGTCGAGTCCCGTGTCATAGGCGATGATCATGTTGCTCGTGGTCCCGCGGATGGATTTGTTGCGCGTACCGGTAAAATGCATGTTGCTGTTGGTCGCTCCGTCCACGAGCAGATGCACTTCATCGTTCGCCCCGCTGGTCGCGCCTTGATCGATCCAGTACACGCCGGTAATGTAACGCCAGGCCCCTGAAGCGGCCCGGGTCCATTCGTGCCCATAACTGGAGACGACTCCGAGTGAATCATTGGCGTTCGCGCTCATCGTGGATCCGGGTGTCGCATAGAGCATGTGCCCGTCCACATACACGTACCCGCCCGCGGTCCCGCTGACGCGCAGGGAAGCGATCGTTACATGGCCGCGCACGGTGCCCGAAGAAGTAAGCGTGCAATTCCGACCGTAGATGATAAATCCCGTCGATGGAATATTGTACGTTGTCGTCCCGATCGTGACCCGTCCCTGGGCGCTGTTCGTAGAAAACCGGACGTTCGCGTCAGCCGTTACCTTCACGTTGTAGTAGGTCTCAAAATAGGTTGTATCGAGCGTGGGCCACGTCAAGGTTGGGAGATAGTTGTAGTCGGTACCCACGACCGTGATGTTTCCGGCCCGGGTGCCCGAGCGGTAGAGGTTGCCGTTGATGGTCAGGTCCCCGCTTCCCGAGGTCGAGATGTTTCCCTTGACGAACACCGGGCCGCCCTGCACGCGGACGTTGTCGCCGGAAATGACCCAGCCGCCGTTGGCCCAAAGCTTCCCGCTGTAGGTGACGTCGCTGCCGGACGTGGTGAACGCGTCCCTCCACATCGTTCCATACGTCGTGAGGTCCGATATGAATTTAATCACGCCGGATATCTTTTTTGTGTGCTGGGGATTGTCCAGGTCGGTGCCGTACTGTCCCTCGGCTTCGAAAGCGACGACGTGCTGGAGGATGTTCCCGGTCGCCGTCACGATGGAATAACCCGAAGCATAGGCGGCCGGGTCCCGGTTCAGCGCGTCGGAGCTGAAGTGGTCGCCCTGGTAGCTGTCGGAAAACTGCCGCATCATATCGGTGACGATACTGTTGGCCAGGTTGGAAGCCGTTTTGATCTTCCGGTGCATGGTGGCGTGCTTCAGGTCCTGCGAGGAGCGGATCAAAATGAACGTGCCGGTGGTCATGATGCTCATCAGCAAAAAGAGGGTGATGGCGAGCGATCCGCCGTGTTCATGGGGCCGTCGCAGGAGATGGCGCATGGTCAGGGCCTCCTTTTCAGGTAGAGCCCGGGCGGCATCGACTCGATGGACAGGTGGCTGTCCATGTTCCGGTCTCCGTCCTCGTCGTCCTTGTCCAGGTACACGCCGATGGTCACGATGCGCCCCAGTTCCGTGGAGGTATCAATGACAAAATTGCCGTTTCCGCCGTTGGTGACCGCATCGATATCCCACTGGCTGATGGTTCCGTCGCCGTTGACGTCGGTGATGGTGCTCAGCACCACGTCGTTGTTGGGACTTCCGAAAAACGTGAAGACGGGAGTGGATACCACGTTCGTCAGCAGGGTTTCTTCATGGAGGCCCCAGGCCTCGTTGTCGCGGGAATAATCGCGGTAAAGGATTTTCGCGCCCGTCGCGAAGCGGATCCGCCAGCGCATGTCCACCTGGTTGTCGTTGTCGTCATCGTCGTCTTTCAAATCGTAGTTGAAACGCCACTGCGCCGATGCCGGCTGGATGAGCGTGGCGTCGTTGTCATCGTCCGGATCGTTCAGATTCACGATCCCGTCGCCGTCCTGATCCGCGTACGGCAAGTAGTTCGGGTCGGTGATGCGGTCGGCGATAAAAATAATTTCGGTGGTGCGCGCCACCTGGAACTCCGTCGCGTTCAAAAGGCTCGTTTCCAGCTTGTCCATGGCGTAGCGCAAATCGCCGTCGGTACGGGCGCGCTGATCGATGTCGATCGTCACGCGCGTCACGCTCATCAACAGGTTGCCAATCACGAGCGTGATAACGCTCATGATCGCCATGCTGATCAGCAGCTCGGTCATCGTGAAGCCCTTTTCCCGCTTGGGAGCGCGCCGGTGCATCATGGCGATACCACGAAACCCCAGCCGTAGGACCGCGCCATCGTGCTGCTGGGCGAAACGGCCCAGTGCGCAAAGTCCATCTGCACGGTGTAACTGTCGGGAGGCAGCGCGGTCGGCGGTACATAGCTGATTGATATCCCGTTCTGGCTGGAAAGAGGGGAATAGACCGACATGAAATTGCCCGTGTAGGAGCTGACCACGACGGTGCTGCCCGAACTGCCGGTCAGGGTCATGGTCACGCTGCTGAGCCGGATGCCGCTCTCGTTGTCGTAGATACTGCAGTAAATGGTCGGTTGATTGTCGAAGATCACTCCCATGGGACTCAGGCTGGTTGTTTCGATTTCGGGAACCGTTAAATCATGGGTGCTGGCCGCCACCGTGATCGTCCAGGTGGACTTGACCTTATAGTACGCCCGGTCACCGCCTTCGAGGCCGATAATGTAGGTTCCCGTGGACAAAATCGGCGGAAAGGTTGTATCGGAGTCAATCCAGGTCACGTAGTTATCCGATGAATCATATTCGTGGTTCAGGATTGTCGGGGTCGAAGTGCGGAAAAGCCGGATCACCGACGACTCGATGCCTGCGACCGCATTTCCCGTCGCGTGGGGCGTGTCTTTCAGCATGGCGCGCACGGTGGGCTGACGGTTGTAAAAGGTCGTTCCCGGGCCCGGTGAAATATTGGTGATGGTCGGCGTGCTGATGTCGCGCACGATCGTCGTTGGGCTCCAGGGGGAGTAGTAGGCGCCCTTGTAGGATTGTCCCCAGATGATGTTTGTTCCCTCCGTCAGCCGCGGCGCGATGTTGGTGAGCGTGCAGTCGAAGAGTCCGACGTAGTCCGCGCCGCAGGTGTCGCTGACCGTGCTGGTGGTTGTGCCGATCCGCCAGCTGAAGGTGGCGTCGGGCGTCGTCTCGCCCATGATATGGATGGGAGAGGAAGCGTCCGAGCGGAACGCGGCCACGTCCGAAGGGTAAGCGGTCGCGAGCGAAATATTGAACGAGCGGGAATGTGTGGACGTGGCCAGCGTGTAGACGGAGCTGCCTTCCGAGGGCGTGCTCACCACCAGCGTCAGCGTCGCGCCCGCCGCCTGGCCCGCGGCGCCCGTGAATTTTTCCCACGATATCAGCCGCGTTTCCGTGTAGATAGCCTGCCCGCTCTTGTAGAACGTCAGCGTACCTTCTTTCAGCCGGGTGTGTGGCTGCTCTGTCACCTGGGGCGACCCATAATAATCAAAAAAGTCCCCGTCGCCGTTCTGGTTAAAGTACCGGAGACCCATTTCGTAGTCGTCCACACTGTTGGCGTCGGTATCGACGTAAACGCGCAGGTCGGTCGTCTGTCCGTCGCTGTCCAGGTCGCCGAAATCCCGGGCCATGAAGCGGATGTCGAATGTGAACCGGTCCACTTTATGGCCGATCATGTAGCTGTGAAATTCGTTCAGGCTGGCGAGGTAAGGGTAGGGGTTTCTCTGGGTGGACACGTCTCCAAACGTCCCGTTCAGTCTGAAGTTGGCGCTGGAGGAGTCCATATCAAAAACGAAGGTGTAGGGGATGTTGTCCAGGCGGGTGAAAAAACGCTGGGCCAGGTCGGTACAGATGGCCTGTTCCCTGGCCTTGATGGTCGTTTTGGACATGTACATCAGAACTCCGCTGAGTGAATAGAAAATGATCCCGATCACCCCGACGGCGACCATCAATTCGACCAAGCTGAAACCGCGGGCATTGGCGTGGAAACGTGCCATTGCCGGAGATCCGCCGCGGACAGGGAACCTATGCATTGGGTTCATTTTTACGCTTTTGCTCGATAAAAGTCAAGCTGAAAAATGAGGCCGTTAGCGCGAATGGCCTATTAGAGCGCGTTCCCGGGCAATCCCAAAAAGACGTGTAAATTTGTGTAAATAAAGGGAAAGATAGACCCCTATATATAGCAGGAATACCCCTTAATTTCAAGGTTTTACCCTCTGTGACTTTGCGTTTACAAAAGTATACATATTGGCGGTTTTAGGGCCTTTACGGGCTGACAATCCGGTTTCGGCCGCCTTCTTTGGCTTGATAGAGGCGCTGGTCCGCCGCATGCAGCAGGCCGGCGGGGTCCTGGCCGTCCGAGGGAAAGTGGGCGATGCCCATGCTGACCGTCATGCGGATCTTGTTGAGGCCAAAGTTGAATTCCTGGCCCGCGACGCGCTGGCGAAGAGCCTCGGCTTTACGAAGCACGCCGACGGGGTCCGCCTGGGGGAACAGGATGACGAACTCCTCGCCTCCGTAGCGGGCCACGAAATCGGTTTCGTAGACGCTTTCTTTGAAAAGCTGGCCGACGCGGCGGAGCACTTCGTCGCCGGCCTGGTGGCCGTAGGTGTCGTTGATGTGCTTGAAATGGTCGAGGTCGGCGATGAGCACGGAAAACCCGGTGCGGAACGCCTGGGAGCGGCGGATTTCCTCTTCGAGGTGGTCGTTGAACACCTGGCGCCGGTGGACGCCGGTGAGCCCGTCGATGCGCGAAAGCTTTTCGATCGAGGAAAAGAGGCGCGCCTTTTGCAGGCCCATGGCCAGCCCGTCGGCGAAGTCGAGGCATTCGCGCAGGAGATCGTTTTTGCGCTTCACCATTTCCGTGAAAACCCCCGCGTTGGCGGCGGCGCGGACCCAGAGCAGGCCGATGCCGCTTTCGCCCTGGCGGATGGGAATCTCAACGTAAATATCCGGATGCTGCTCGTGCCACTGCGGGCTCGCCGCCAGGGCCTTCAGCGGCGGATCCTGCAGCTTGAATCCGCGCGTGATCATCTTCTGATAGGCCTCGTTTTCATCGAGCAAATAGAGCTGGTACTCCTTGAATCCCAGCCCTTTCTGTACGGCGTAATCGATGTGCGGCACCATTTCATCCCAGGTGAGCGCTTCGCCGAGGCCCTTCATCGTGCCGTAGAGGTGGAGGGTCCGCACCGTGTCGCGTTCCGAGCGCGACCACTCGGATTTGAGCCGCTCGTTTTTCTCGCGTTCGGCCTGTTCCAGCTTCAGGACTTTGCCGGATTCGCGCGACTGCTTCTCGATCCGCGCCGATTCGTGCCGGCGGAAGAGCAGAAAGAACGCCGCCGCGCCGCCCAGCTGGATCAGGATCGGAAGGCAGAGCCGCGGGGAAAAAAACAGGCCGAGAGCGGCTGTTGCGAGCAGCAGCGCCTGGGCCGCCGCGGATTTTTTGGGCGGGAGATAATAGAAATTCAGAATGGAAACCAGGCTCCCAACGGGAACGAGCAGATACCAGAACGCGCTGTTCATGGATTCACCGCGGGGTGACCGCCCGGATGCCTATCCATTGGCCGTCACCCGATTCCGGCCTTCGGACTTGGAGCGGTAAAGCCGCTGGTCAGCTGCGCGCACGAGCTGGTTGGCGCTTTGGGCGTCGTTGGGAAAACTGGAGCAGCCGAGGCTGGCCGTAACTCGGAGGATGCTCTGCCCCGCGCGGATCGCGCGCGACTCAATCTGCCGGCGGATCTCTTCCGCCTTGGCCGCCGCGGCTTCGAGCGTCATTTCGGGGAAAACGAGGCAGAACTCTTCGCCGCCGTAGCGCGCCGCGAAATCGATCTCGCGGCAGCTCTTCGCCAGGATCTGCGCCACTTCTTTCAGCACCGCGTCGCCGGCGAGGTGCCCGTGCCGGTCGTTCACGTTCTTGAAATGGTCAATGTCCACCATCACGAGCGCCAGGCTCTTGTGGTAGCGGGCGGCGCGCAGGATTTCCTCGCCGATGCGTTCCTGGAAGACGCGGTGGGTGGCCAGCCCCGTCAATCCGTCGCGGGTGGCGAGCGCGTTCATTTTTGCGAAAAGCTGGGCGTTCTCAAGGGCCAGCACGGCCTGGTGCGCGTAGAGTTCGAGTTGCTGGAGGTCGGATTTCGCAAATCGGTCGGGGATCCCCGACTGAACGCGCAGGATGCCCGTCACGGCGCGCTCGATAATGAGCGGCAGAGCCGCGATCGAGCGCGGTCCGTTCGTCTGGGCGGGTTCCGTGAACCCCAGCCCCATCGCGGCTTGTTCCGCCGCATCTTTCGCGAGGCGCTTGTCGGTCGCCGCGTCTTTCACGAGCATCGGCACTTTCTTTTCAATGATCCACCGTCCTGCCGCGTCGTTCGCCGTCCCCGAGGCCTGCAGCAAAACCTCGTCCTGGGGAAAAAGGCCGTGGACTTTGGCGAGGAGTTTTTCCTTGATCTTTTCGGTATCGAGGAGCGTGCCCATCTCGTGGGCGAAGGAGGAAAGCTGTTGCTTGGATCCGATGCTCGATTTCAGTTCGGGGATGCGCGCCGTGTAATACTGATTTTCCTGGAGCAGGGTCTTGGTCCGCTGAACGGATTGTTCCGCTTCTTCGCGGATCGCCGCGATCTTTTTATCGAGCCGGATAAAGAACAGTTCGGCGGATCTTACGACGACAAAACCCAGGCCCCACTGCAGCATCAAAGAGATGATGTCGGCTTTTTCGAGGTCGTTCCAGTAGAGGAGCGGCAGGATGCCGGCGAGGCCGAAGGCGGCCAGCGTCCAGAAAAAGCCGGCCTGCGGCTGGAGGATTTCGTGGAATAAAAACAGGACGAGCGCGAGGGAGATGAAGAGGGAAAAGAGATTATCGAGCCAGTCGGCCCGGAAATAAAGCCCCAGTAAAAACACGGCCAGGATAAACCAGGTTGCGGCGGAAGCCTGGATCGCGAACGAGCGCGTCGCGAATAGAGAACGGGGCGCGGAAGGGGTTTTGTTAGGGTCGGTCGGTTGCATCCACTTTGAGCGTGCGGGTCGTCTCCACAATCGATGTTTCAAGGCCAGTCATGAGTGAGTTTAACTGGTTTTCCCGAATAGTCAAGGGTGGAATTACGACGACCACATCGCCCAAAGGGCGGGCTAAAATGCCGCGTTTTCTGGCGGCGATACAGACTTTTTTTCCCAAGCGCAGGCCCGGCGCGAAGGGTTCTAAAGTTTGCTTGTTTTTGACGAGCTCGATGCCCGCGATCAGCCCCGCCTGGCGGACATGCCCGACGAAGGGCAGGCGGGCGATGCGGCGCAGATGGTTTTTTAAGATGGGCTCGAGTGTCGCGGCGCGGCTGAGCGTCTTTTCTTTGCGGAAGATTCCGAGGCTCGCGAGGCCCGCGGCGGCGGCGAGCGGATTGCCGGTGTAGGTGTGTCCGTGGAAGAACGTTTTGAACTCGTCGTAGCGGCCGAGGAACGCGCGGTAGATTTTTTCCGTGGCCAGCGTAGCGGCCAGCGGTAAGTATCCGCCGGAAATTCCCTTGGCGAGGCAGAGTAAATCGGGTTGGACGCCTTCGTGCTCCGAGGCGAACATCTTTCCGGTGCGCCCAAATCCCACGGCCACTTCGTCGACAATCAGATGCGCGCCGTATTTTTTGCAGAGGGCCGCCATGCCTTTAAGATAACCCGGAGGCGCGACCAGGATTCCCGCGGCGCCCTGCGCCACCGGCTCGACGATGGCTGCGGAAATTTTGCCTTTGCGCTGTTTCAAAATGGACTCGGCGCTGCCGAGGCATTCCCAGCGGCAGCCGGTGGCCGCGCGCGCGTCGCCGGGCTTGGGGTTTTCGCCGCGGTATTCGTAAAAATCGGGCGCCGCGTTTTTGCGCTTGTTAAAGGGGCAGCGCAGGCAGTGGGGGGACGCGGCGAAATGAGTTTTGAAGAGGAGCGGGCGGAACTTCTTGTGAAATAGGTCAATGCCGCCGACCGATACCGCGCCGATCGTATCGCCGTGATAGGAGTTGCGCAGCGCCAAAAATTCAGTTTTTGCCGGGCCGCGATTTCCGGGCTGGCCGGCGGTTTGGACATGGGCCTGATAGCTCATTTTGAGCGCGACCTCCACGGATGTGGCGCCGTTATCGGAATAAAAGACGCGGGTGAGCCCTTTCGGCGCGACTTTGATCAGCGCCTCGGCCAGCCGGATGCCGGGCTCATGGGTTAAACCCAGAAACGTACTGTGCGCCACGCGTTTCAACTGCCGGGTGATGGCCGAGTTCAGGGCCGGGTGGTTGTGGCCATGGAGGTTGGCCCAGAGGGAGGACACGGCATCCAGGTACTTATTGCCGTTCGAATCGTAAAGATAAACCCCGCGCCCCCTTGAAATTACGAGATTCAAAAGCCTGGCGTCCCGCTCCCATTCCTGGTGCTGGGTGAAGGGGTGCCAGAGGAATTTCCGGTCCAAAAAACTCAATTTCCGCATGGCCGAAAGGGTATCAAAAAGGGGGCGGTAACTCAATCCGGCATCCATCCGCGCGGCAGTTAAACATTTTCGCCCATATTAAGGTGGATATTTGGGCCGGATGGAAGGCCCCGCTTTTTTATCGACGGAAAAATGGGCACAGCGAAATGGGCAGGGGTTCAATAGTTACATTTTAGTTACAAATTGTTTGATTGTCCGACGGGCGCCATTTGCTACAATATGACCCAACAAAATGTTACAAGGGCGTAGCATTAATTTCAGGAATTTATAAAGCCGCACCTGCTAAAGTACCGGATATAGCGGGCGGCTTTTTTTGCGGATTTCTACTAGAGATAAAACGAAAACAATGAAAAAAACAGCAAAAACATTGGAAACGCACAAAGCACGCTTGACACTCGGGGGAGTGAGCAGGGCTGCCGTAGTTTCCAGTAATTACAGGAGGGTACCATGAAGAAAGTAATGAATAAAATGGCAGTAGTCGCCCTGGCGGCCGCCGCCATGGCGATCGTCTCAACCCCCGAACTCCGCGCGGAAACCCGCGTGACGGGAACCACCGTGACCGCGAGCATCACCATCGCGGCCAGCACCAACCCGCTGATCACTCAGCTGAAGAACATCTCGAACGACGCGAACGCGGCGTCCGTTGCGTTCCCGTCCTTCTCGGGCCCGCAGAGCAGCTGGAGCTTGGTTGCCAGCCAGTACATGCAGGTCAACGTGAACAACAATTCACTGGCCTGGCGCCTCCGCGTCTACAGCAACAACTTCACGTCTCAGCCTTCCACCACCACCTGGGGCTTCCAGTACGGCGGCATGATCGGCAACGTGGCGGGAACCAAGATCGGTATGGCCTGGCTCACGAACCCGACCATTATCGGCGCACCTGGACCCAACCCCGCTTCCCCGACCGGTATCACGGACCCCGCGAACTCCTCGCTTCACGGCTGGTCGTACCTGAAGGACGCGCGCGATGTGGATGATCCCGTCGCTGCCGGCGATTCCAGCTTCAGCGCCGCCGATGGCGCCGGATACACCAACATCGCGTTCGGTTCGCCCGGCGAAACCCGCATCGTCCGTCCCAACGTGGGCGGCTCCGAAGCTCTGGGTACTCCCGCCTCCGCCTTCTACCTCTACTTCAAGGGAGACGTAAGCAACGCGGCTGCGGCGACGTACAACACGAACCTGGTCCTGGACCTGTTCAACCTGTAATCCTGATTGTTCCTGCAGAGGAGAGCGCCCTCAAGGCGCTCTCCTCGAAAGGGGCTTGAAGGACCGTATCATGAAAAGGGCCATCCCCAGGCTTTTCCAGGCAGGACTTTTTTCGCTCATTGCGTTCGCGATGGCGGGGCCGCTCCGCGCGTTCGTCAGCGTGCAGCCTCCCACCGTCGAGATCATCCAGCCCGCCGGCAAAAAAGCTTCCGGATTCTTCCTCATCAAAAACCCCATGGAAACCCCCGTGGACGTCGAAATCACGCCCGAACCGTTTCCGGGCGCCGCCGGCCTGGCGAATATCCCCTACCAGTCCTGGCTCACCCTTCCGTCCAAACCGTTCCGGCTCGCGCCGGGCGAGGAGCGGAAAGTTAAATACAAAGTCCGGGTCCCGCGCGGCCTTTCCGGAGAAACGATGGTCATGGTCTATTTTAACGTCAATGTCCCCGAGCCCAGCATGGGCGGTGTGACGGTCAAGCGCCGGCATGGCGCTCCCATCTACGTGATTGCCAAAAATACCGAAAAAATCGACGCCAGCATCGAAAAGCTTTATGCCCGTTTCAGCAGTACGCAAACCAATTCCAACGTGGAATTTTTGATTGATGTTTCGAATGCGGGAAACGTCCATCTGCGTCCCCGCGGCATCGTCCAGATTTATAAGGGAACGGAAATGATCGAAGAAACCGGGCTTCAGGCCGGGTTTCCCGTTTTTCCTTCCGCTCGGCACCAATACAACTCCCGCAGCGCGCGTTCCTCCTGGGAGCCCGGAGACTATCAGGCGAAAGTCGTGGTTTACTACGGCGATGAATTTGGAAGCAACACCCAGAAGGAAAAGACCCTGGGATTCAAGATCGGCAAGGACCGAAAGATCGACTTATTGAACTGATGAAAACAAAAACCTTATTTTTCCTGATAGTTTCATTCCTCGCGGTCCCGTTTCTGGCCGTCGCCTCCGCCCGGGCGGAAAAATGGGTTGCGGGCACCACGGTCCCCGCAGGGGCGATGGTCGCCATCGGGCTTCCTCCGGGCACGGTGGTGGATGATTTTAACGACGGAGTTGAGCCAAATTTATGGGGCGGAGCGATCGAAACTTTCGCCGACGGCAGCGGGTCGTCCAGCGTGTCCTATTCATCGGCCAGTCCCCTGGGCGGAACGGGAAAGCTTCTGCAGATTTTCTACAACGTGACGGTCCCGGGCAGTTTTTCGGGATGCGTCTTCCCTCTGGGCCCCGGCGGCGGGGCGCGCGACATCAGCCAATTCAAATTCCTGAGCTTTTACGTGCGGACCCCCGTGCCCATGCTCAAGATCGAGCTCGTCAACAATAGCGCGGACAATGCCAGGAGAAAATCCATTCTCTATCTCGCTGATTATCTGCCGAGCGATCCGTCTTCGAGCCTGGTCCAGGTCAACATTCCCCTCGACGCCTTCTCCAATCTGGATTCCCTGGCGAACGTGAAACAGATCAATTTCGTTTTTGAACACAGTTATATAAGCCTGGACGGCAACCCCTCTCACCTGTTCGGCAGCATGTACATTGATCAGATCGCTTTCGGCAATACCCAGTTGCCTGTTCGGGTCGACTCATTCGGGGATTTGCTGGGACGCAACGCCCTTGGCGGAATCATGGGGAGCATGGCCGGAAATAACGGGGCATCCCATACGCACGAATATTTTTCGGTGGATGCGAAGAGTTATCCCGGCGCCGTTAAGTCGAGCTACAGCGTGACGGGCGATTTTGCCGGGATGTATTTCATTTTTGGCGGCGGGCTGTACGGCGACACCGCTGTGAATCATGATTTTTCCTCATATTCGAACCTGACATTTTGGGCGCGCTACGAAAATCAAATCAACGTTCCCGACACTATAACAATCGAGCTTGTGGATGATACGGGCTCGCACCAGTATCTGCTCCCAAGCCACCTCATCCATTCATTTTTCTGGAACTACATCACAATCCCGCTTTCCAGCTTCCCGGACCTGAACAAGAGCGCCATCAAGCAGATGAACATTGTTTATGAGGATTGGCGGCAGGATCCCGCCCATAAAATCGGAACGGTTTATTACGATGACATTCAATTCGAGTAAGTTTCTTTGCGCGGTTTTAATTGCGGCGTTTTCCGGCTTTGCCGGCTCCGGCCCGTTGCTGGCGCTCGAGGTGACGCCCGACTATCATCTTTTCAAAGGAAAGCCAGGCCAAAAATTGACGCGGACCATCACCGTGACGAACAACGACGCGGTTTCGCAAAAGATATCGGTCGGCTTTGAGTCTCGGATCAAGGGAGACGCCTCTTCCTATATAAGCTTTTCCGCAAAGGATTTCGAATTGAAGAGCGGCGAAACGCGCGATGTCGCGATGACCTGCCGCGTGCCGAAAGAAACCGCTGGGGAACTTTATGGAAACCTGGTGGTGCACAGCGCGCCGGCCGCCGGGGGCGGCTATGAGATCCGCATGCGGCCGGAAGTCTGCCTGCAGATCGAAGGAACGCAGGTTTCCGACGTGATTTTTGCCGGAGTCTCGGCCGTGCGGAGCGAAACCGGCGTCCGCGTCGAAGCGAATTTGATTAATAACGGAAACACAAAACTGGCGCCCAAGCTGGTGGCCTATCTGGACGGCGACCGGAACGCCGACAGAGGCGAAGTGCTGAGCGCGCGCAAAACCGTTTTTTATCCGGAGGAAAAGGGCACCTTCACCGGCCATCTGTCACTGCCTGTCGCCGTTGCTTCCCCATCCTCTGCGGTTTCGTATCCATCGCCATTCCCGTCCGGACAACAGAGAATTTTCGTGACCGCTTTCTATCGCGCGGCGGACGGCCGGGTCGCCAAAAAGACCCAATCGTTCATGGTGGAGGCCAAACCGTGAAGCGGACCGCGCGCCTCCTCTCAATCTGCATGATTGCCGCCGCGTTCCTCGCGGCGGGCAGGCGGCCGCTCTTCGCGCTCTCCGTGGAGCTGCGCAACATTTCCAACGACGAGCTTTTTTCCAAGATCGATTTCGAAACCGCCGACCCCGGCGTTCCTTATCATACCGCCCGGCAATATCTGAAGATCGAGTACCCCGAGGTCATTAAGCAGGAGGTTCGGCTCTATTCGAACCGCGTCGTTCCCGTGATTTCGACGACCGGCGTAAGCCCAGCGCTCTTCTTCCCGCCGCCTCCCGGCGGCACGGAGCAGGAGATCATGCCGCTTTTCTGGTTCGAAACGTCTTCTCCCGTTCCGAGCGGACCTTCGTTCTCGCCCGTCACCGAGCTCCAGTGGCAGCGCATGATCGACATCAACGACAAACTCTTCGCCCAGAAAAAACTTTTCACGCGCCTCGCGGTTTTTCCGACCAACGTTTCCTACGTCTATCTCGGCACGAAGCTTTCCACCAGCATCGCGGCCGGAACGTACGACACGAATATTTTGATCGATATCGTCAGCCAGTTCCAGGACGTGAAGGCGCCGGACATCCGCCCGCCGGCCTGCGAGAAAATCCCGCTAACTGAAAAGGTGCGCTTCAGCGCGACCATCGAGGACGATTTCAACGTCAAGGAAGCCACGTTCCATTACCGCCTCAAGGGATCCGTCGAATTCGTCGCCGCCGCGATGCAGTTGAAACAAAAGATAGACAACCCGTTCCAATGGACCGCGGTGGCCCTGGTGGACGCGGCCGTCTTGGAGCTGGGCGTTTACGAATATTATTTTGAATGCAGCGACGGCAGTTTCCGCTCCTTCTACGGTTCGCCCGCTGCGCCCAAGGAGCTGGAGTTGATCAGCGAGTTCGCGGAAGTCTCCGAACCCGTTTCCAATGAAGGCGGCCAGGTGGTCACGTCCGAATGCGCGCTCCAGGCCGGCGCTCCCGACCTGACGTTCCCCGCGGGAAGCCTTCCGGTGAACGTGATGATCACCGTAAAGAAGCTTAAGTCTGCCACGCTCCCGCCCCTGGAAGGCCGGGGCGCGATCATGGCCTACGAGTTCGGCCCGCACGGCCTGACATTCGATCGCCCGGTGCCCCTCACCTTCTCCTACGTGGATGATAACCAGGACGGCCTGATTGACGGCAGCGGCATTAACGAGGCGGAACTCAAGATTTTCTATTTTGACGGCATCGAATGGAAGAACGTTGGCGGCACGGTGGATCCGGGCGCCAATAAAGTCACGGCCAATATTTCGCACTTCAGCATTTACGGCGTCTTCCCGGCGGGCGCGCTGTCGGCCGGCCAGGTGCGGCCCAGCGTCAAAATCATCACGCCCAACGGCGATGGCATCAACGATTTCGCGCAGTTCGGATTGAGCGGCAATTTTGAAATCAAGATCGTGGATATCAACGGGCGGCAGATCCGCAAGCTGGATAACCACAACGTTTGGGACGGCCGCAAAGACAACGGCGAGCCCGTGGAAAGCGGCGTCTACGTTTATCAAGTGAGCACGCAGGACCTGAGCGAGAAAGTAACCGGCACGATCGGAGTCGCCCGATGAGCGCGTATAAATTTGTAGCCAGGCCCCATCAAAAATCTCCAAAACACCGGCAGGTTGCTCGCCTTGCGGCTCGCACAACCTGCCGTATTGTTTTGTCGATTTTTATGAGGCCTGTCTTCCGCATCCTATGCGCACTTGCGATGCTGTCCATTTGGATCGGGACTTCTTCCATCGCCCATGCGGCGTTCCAGGATCCCTATTGGACGGCGCGGGTGGCGGGTCTGGGTGGAGCCTACGCGGGAATCTCGGACGATTCAGCCGGAATATTCTATAACGCGGCCGGAACCGCCAAGGCGGAGAGCGCCGACATCCAGTTCACCTACGCCAAACTCTTCGCGGGAGTGGACGAAGTCAAACTTTCGCTGAATCATCTGAGTTATATCCGCCCCATGGGAAGTTACGGCGTTCTGGGCCTGGGCTGGGGGAACTTTACCAGCGCGGATTTGTATAAGGAAGACACGATATTACTGAGCTACGCGTTGAACCTGAAGGGTTTGGCGGAAAAAATCCATTTAAGGGGAGATATATCGGCCGGAATAGGAGTAAGATATCTGCGGAGAAAGTTTGATCTGGACGCAAGATCCTCCGCAGACCCTGTGTTCCGGGACGGAAGCCAGAAACAAGCAGCCGCTGTCGACGCGCATGTGATGGTGGAACCCGAGCAGATCGAAGGGTTCAAGATCGGCCTGTCAGCCAAAGGAATCAATCGTCCGGACGTGAGCTATCAGGATGGAGAAAAACTGCCGATGGAGATCACGGGCGGAATCTCGTACCGCTGGAGAAACATCACGATTCCAATAGATATCACGAGCCGGAACGGGGAGATCAAGCCGCATTTTGGCGGAGAAGTGAAGCTGTGGCGGGAACGGGTGGCGTTGCGGATCGGCAGCGATAAAGACCAGCTGGGCAGCGGCGTCGGCTACGAGCACAGATTGGGAACCCGGTTTGGGATCGGGATGGACTATTCGTTCCTCTGGCCCTTTGAGCTGGCCAACAGCGCAGGTTCTCACCGGGCCAGCGTCGGGCTCAAATTCTAATGTGTGAATAAAATGATCGTATGAATCCCTCTCAGATACAACATCGGGGAGGGCTTTTTTATTGCCTGAAATCGGCGCTGCTGGGTGGAGCCATGCTGACCGGAGCATTCATCTTTTTGCGGGCTCCGGCGCTTCAAGCCAAGACCCTGGTGATCGCGGACTTTAACGCCGGCGGCAATCCGTTGAACATCAATTCTGCCGGTGGCATCACAACCACCGACACCGGGATCGCCACCGGGGCCTTTCAGCCGCACACGCTCACCCTGCCCGCCCGCGGCAACCGCGGCTTCTCCTATAAAGTCCAGCATATCGGCACAGCCGACGCTTACCTGATCATCGGTTTCGATCCCGTGGATATCCGCGGTTACCGGACGCTTTCCTTTTGGATTCGCGGCGACAACGGCGGCGAACACTTCAAACTGGACCTGAGGCGCAATACCACTCCGACCGAGCCCAGTTTCCGTCCCAACGTGAAGGAGTTCATGGTCGGCGGCGTCACCACGCAATGGAAAAAGGTGAACATCCCGCTGAAAGCGATTATGAAAGACCTGACCACGGAAAGCTACGGCGCGTTTTCGGACGTCAATGGAATCGTCCTGAACTTCACGGACAACACGCCGGGCGAAACGTTTTTTATTGACGATATTGTCTTTCACAGCGAATCAGGCAACGTGATGGTGGACAATTTCGATGACGGCTCGAGTCCCATGGCGTTCGGCTACAGCCCGTTCGATTTCGTGAACGGCGGCACTGGCGCGAGTTTTACCACCAGCTATGACGCGGGGAACGCGGCCGGCGGGAGCGGGAACGCGTACAAAGTCGTCTGGAACGCGGGCACCTCGCTTCCAACCTCCGCGCTGACCGCGATCGAAATCGACACGCGCTCTTTCAGCGTCGCGATCGGCACCATCGGCGTGGACGTTTTTACCTGCGACACGCTTTCTTTCGACCTCAAGGGCGAAGCTGACGCGAGCGGCAAGCTGATCGGCATCGGCCTTTCGGACGATTTCGGCACGGAACGGATCCATCCGAGCTCCGTCGCCATCACCACGTCCTATCAAACCGTCACCCGCACCATGAGCCCATTCGCGGTGAACAAGGACAGTGTCTCCGTGTTTGAAATCTGGACCATCAACCCGACGCCTTCGGCCGGTCCCGCCATCAACTCGAGCGCGAACATGACGTTCTACGTGGATAACATCCGATTTTTGGACACCAGCACGCCAACCGCGCCTGCTTCCTTAGTAAGGAGCGGGACTTCTTTGATCAGCGGCATGCAGATCATGTCCACCGATACGTTCTCAGTTACGGCCGCGGCGGAAATCACGGACCCGACCATCGAGCGCGTGCGGTTTGAGCACGACAACATGACGAGCGGTTCCGCCTGGTATTCCATCGGTTTCGATACCGACACCACCGATACCTCCTATTCCGCGCTCTGGGAAAACTTCGCTTCGCTTTCGCCGGGCAACACGTATCAGTTCCGCGCGGTCGTGGAAGATATCGCCGGCAACGAGGGCCGCGTCACCGTATCCAACATCACCCTGCCGCTCGTGCAAAGCGCGACCGGTTTCGCGGTGAACGTGACGTCCAGCACGTCCATCGTCTGGAGCTGGTTCGACGCCAGCAGTAACGAAGACGGCTTCAAGGTTTTTTCGACGTCCGGCGGGCAGGTTTCGCCCAACCTCGCGGCGGGCGCCACGTTCTGGGCAGAGACGGGATTAACGCCCAACCAGCGCTTCGGGCGTTTCGCGCGGCCCTTTAAGGGCGCGGCGGTCTATCCATTAACGGATGGAGCGACGCGCTACACGTTTTCCAGCGCGGTCGTTGCGGTCGCGACGCAGGCCACCAGCGGCAACACGATCACCATCGCCTGGAGCACCGGAACAGGATCCAGCGCTCAGTTCGTCGTGCAGCGCGCCACGGACGCCGCCGGCAGTCCGGGAGCTTTCGCGGTCCTCTCGACCGTGAGCGCCAATTCTTTTTCTTATCAGGATGGTTCTCTCCAGAGAAATACAACGTTCTGGTACCGGGTGATCGCCTATAACGGCGACCTGGTGGCGGCCGATCCTTCTCCCGCGATCGCTGCGCGCAGCATTGGCGGTCCCGAAATCGCCCATCAGCCTTTGACTTCCATCAGCGTTCTGGGATCCAGCGCCACTGTCTCAGTTGTGGTCACGAGCTCTTTTTCCTTCACGGGCCTTTCGGTTTTGTATCGCAAGAAGGGGGATTCGGCCTTCACTGTTGCTGCTTTCAGCCCCGGCCTGGACCAATCCACGGTGGATCAAGGTTCAGTGCGTTACGCCGGAAGCGCGATCATCCCCGCGGCTTTTATCCAGGATTCTCTCAGCGTCAACGGTTTTGAATACGTGATCTCTGCAACCGACACGGTTTCCTCGGCGCTGAATCCCGGCTCCGGCCTGCATTCCGTGACGGTCAGCCGCGCCGTGGTCGCGCCGCCCCTGGGCGCTTCAGGAGGAAGCGTTACGGTCGCTGACGGAGATCCTTCGGACGGCGAAACGGGGCTGGTCATTCCCGCCGGCGCGTTGACGGGCGACGTCCAGATTTCGGTCCGCACGCTCCCGCGCGAAACGCAGCCGCTTTTCAATAGCATGACGCCCGCCGCGGCCTACGAGTTCGGCCCCGACGGCCTGAAGTTTGCGCGTCCCATCGCCATGACTCTCCTTTATTTCGACAAGAACCAGGACGGCATTGTGGATGGTACCGGAATGAGCGAAGCGGACCTCAAGTTCTTCTGGTTTGACGGTTTTTCCTGGCGCAACCTCGGCGGGACGGTCAACGCTTCCGCCAACACCGTGACGGCGCAGGTCGCGCATTTCAGTTCCTTCGGGCTTTTCCCGGCGGGCGCGCCTACCGCTTCCGACGTCCGTCCGCCTGAGCGCATCATCACGCCCAACGGCGACGGCATCAACGATTTCGCGCAGTTCGGAATCTCGGGAAAGTTTGAGATCAAAATTCTTGACGTCCGCGGCCGCCCGGTCAGAAAAATGGAGAACATCGCGCTCTGGGACGGCCGCAAAGACAACGGCGAGCCCGTGGAGAGCGGCGTCTACGTTTATCAAGTGAGCACGCAGGATCTGAGCGAGAAAGTAACCGGCACGATCGGAGTCGCCCGATGAGCGCACGTTTTAATTATTGGAGCGGTCGCATCAAAAACCTCAAAAACAACTGCGAGTTGCTCGCCTGTCGGCTCGCACAACCCGCAGTATCGTTTTATCGGTTTTTATGCGACCGCTCAATCATTCATTGCGCGGTATTATCTTTTACCGTTCTGCTTGGCGGCGTTTCGCTGTCGCAGGCGGCGTTCCAGGACCCGTACTGGACGGCGCGGGTGGCGGGACTGGGTGGAGCCTACGCGGGAATCTCGGACGATTCAGCCGGAATATTCTATAACGCGGCCGGAACCGCCAAGGCGGAGAGCGCCGACATCCAGTTCACCTACGCCAAACTCTTCGCGGGAGTGGACGAAGTCAAACTTTCGCTGAATCATCTGAGTTATATCCGCCCCATGGGAAGTTACGGCGTTCTGGGCCTGGGCTGGGGGAACTTTACCAGCGCGGATTTGTATAAGGAAGACACGATATTACTGAGCTACGCGTTGAACCTGAAGGGTTTGGCGGAAAAAATCCATTTAAGGGGAGATATATCGGCCGGAATAGGAGTAAGATATCTGCGGAGAAAGTTTGATCTGGACGCAAGATCCTCCGCAGACCCTGTGTTCCGGGACGGAAGCCAGAAACAAGCAGCCGCTGTCGACGCGCATGTGATGGTGGAACCCGAGCAGATCGAAGGGTTCAAGATCGGCCTGTCAGCCAAAGGAATCAATCGTCCGGACGTGAGCTATCAGGATGGAGAAAAACTGCCGATGGAGATCACGGGCGGAATCTCGTACCGCTGGAGAAACATCACGATTCCAATAGATATCACGAGCCGGAACGGGGAGATCAAGCCGCATTTTGGCGGAGAAGTGAAGCTGTGGCGGGAACGGGTGGCGTTGCGGATCGGCAGCGATAAAGACCAGCTGGGCAGCGGCGTCGGCTACGAGCACAGATTGGGAACCCGGTTTGGGATCGGGATGGACTATTCGTTCCTCTGGCCCTTTGAGCTGGCCAACAGCGCAGGTTCTCACCGGGCCAGCGCTAAGCTCAAGTTTTAGCGGCGGCTTTTTTCCTTAACGCCGGGAGTTGGCAAAAATGCCAGCGCCAAAGACCGCTGAAATACTTCCTGGGCATTTGGCGCGGGTATTTTTTCCTTAATACGATGGAATAAGAAAAAAATGATAAAATCTCTGCACTTCACCCACTCAATGATGAGATATCCGGCCGGCTTTCTCCTGGGACTTTCCTTCGCTTTTATTTCCGGCGCGCCGTCCCCTTCCTGTGCCGCTTCCGTATTCGATGATTACGCTTCCACCAGCGCCGTAGCCGTAACAGCCGACACCGGGTCCAGCGCGAGTTTGGGCCAGATCCCGGGCCCGGGCGGGAACGCGGCGCTGCTGAACTATTCGCTTGGCACGGGAAACTTCGCGGTCATGTACAAGGACTACACGTCGCGGGATTTTGCGAACGAAGCCGGGAATTCGGTCCGGTTCCGGTACAAGGCCGTGGGCAACTCCAACACGTTCGAGGCCAAGTTTACCGACAGCGACAGCACTTCCACCGCCTCGCTCTGCGACAAGCTGAGCTACAAATTCCTCACCCAGCCCGACAACCAGTGGCGTACCCTCACCCTGTCTTTTTCCACCTTCAGCCTTTTCGGCGACGGCAACAGCTCTTTCAACCTGGCGCAGGTCAGCCGGATGTCCCTCGGACTCACCCAGGATAATTCCACGCGCGGTTCGGGCACGATCTTCCTGGACCGGGTCGAGCTCTACAAGAGCACGGACACGCTCATCGACAATTTCGAAGACGCCGCCGACCCCAACTTCTTTGACGGCACGAACCTCAACACGTTCACGGGGGGCGGGGGCGCCGCAACGGTTTCCTACGTGACGCTGGGGACGGACCGGGTGCTTCAAATGACCTATGATGTCAGCGGGGCCGGATCATTTTCGGGAATTTTCCTGAACCTGAAACGGAATTTCCAGGGTTACACGCACCTTTCCTTCCGGGTCCGGGGCAACGCGGGCGGCGAAATCGTGAAGGCCAAGCTTGAAAGCACGGCCGGCAACAGCGAGGTCTTCATCTCCACGTATCTGACGGGCGGCATCACGACCGCGTTCCAGAGGGTCTTCATACCCGTCTCGGCCTTCTCGACGGTCAACTTTTCGAGCATCAACGTGATAACGTTTCTTCTGGAAAATTCCATCGGTTCGGGAGCCGGCACGGTCTGGTTTGATGACCTGGGCTTCGTGCGGCGCAACGAGACCCCCGGCGTGGTCCGGACGCTCGACGACATGGACGCCGATTTCAACTCCACGAACTGGGATATCTTCACCCATACGGACGCATCCCTCGGCGTTTTGAACGCCCCGGATTCCGCCGTCCCCGGCAACACGTCGGCGACCAACCGCGTTTATCAGCTGAATTACACGTTCACGACGACCCCCGCTTTTCCAGCCCAGACTCCTTACGCGGTCATTGACCGGCCCTTCCAGATTTCGATCGCGCCGTTTTCCGTCCTGCGTTTCCGCTACTCCGGAACGAATTCGGCCAACAACATCGAGTTCAAGCTGGTGGACGACGACAACACCATCTGGTTCAAAAAGTTTTCGCTGGCGTCCAACACCGGCGGCGACTGGCGGTTCGCCACGATTCCGGTCCAGGACCTCGCGCTCTTCGCCGCGGGCACGGACGGCAACCTGAACATGAAGCGCATCAAGAAAGTCGAGTTTGCCGTCTCGCGCGGATCGGGCGGCGACGGCACTTTCGCGGTGGACACGTTCGAGTCGTCGGACACCGGAGAGTTCCAGGTGGACCAGCCCGCACGCGTGATCTCGAGCTTCCGCCTCGTCAACAATCCCTTTTCTCCCAACAATGACGGCGTGAAGGACGAGGTTTTCTTCGCCTACACGCTGGCGGTCGCGAGCAAGGTCACGCTCATAATTTACAACCTCCAGGGCGATGTGGTCTCGAACGTGTACCGCGCCGAGCAGTCCGCGGGAGATCAGAGCCTCAGCTGGAACGGCGCCGATGACAGCCTCGCCAAGGTTCCCAACGGTCTTTACATATTCCGGCTCGAAGCCGAAGGTTCCGACCACCGCAACGACGTCATCCGTCAGCTCGTGGCGGTGTTGAGATGAAACGTCCTTTCAGGCTGATGGTTCTGGCCGCGGCCGCGGCGTTTCCTCCGTTTCTTCAGGCTGCCGCGTTTGAATCGCTCGGGCTCGGCGCGCGCAGCGCCGCGATGGGCGGCAGCTTCGTCGCGGTTTTCGACGATTATCAATCGGTTTTCTACAATCCCGCCGGCCTCGGCAAGCAGAAGGAGAAGACCCTGCATTCGGAGTACCGCAGTCCCTACGGCCTCGGCCTCCTGCGCTACATTTCGACCGGCTACGTCCATCCGGGCGTCGGCAAGGGAACGGTCGGACTCTCCTGGCTGCGCATGGACACGGTCGGCGACGCCAGCTATATCGATTATTCGGAAAATACGCTGATCTTTTCCTACGGCACGAGCCTCTTCAGCCCCTTTTACATTGGAGTGAACGGCAAATATTACCGCGCGCACTCCACGATCGGAGCCAGCGGCATGGGCCTGGACTTCGGGCTCGGCTACCAGTGGCGGGGAATCACTTTGGGCGCAGCCCTCCAGGATTTAAACCGGACCATGATCTCCTGGGACTCTGGAGCCAAAGACCGGATCCCTCTGCGCCTGCGCACCGGCATCTCAACGCGTCCCTGGAAGGAAACGCTTGTCAGCGCCCAGGTCCAGTGGGAAGACCAGGAAAAGCGCAGCCATCACCTCGGATTTGAACAGGGCCTTTACCGCCGCGCGCTCTTCCTGCGCTTCGGCGGCGTGGAACGCGACAACGACTGGCGCTTCTCCTGGGGCATCGGCCTCCGGGTCAAGCAGTTCACGTTTGATTACGCCTGGGAGCGGCAGCGCCTCCTTGGGGACACGCAGGTTTTTTCTGCGAACATCAAGTTTTAATGCGATGGGAGCGCTGCGAGGACGGTGCATGCTGGGCGCGGTCGCGGCGTTGTGCGCCGGCGGATCCCTTTTTGCCGCCCCTGTGTCTCCATCGCAGGCCGATAACATTTTATGGATTGCGGATTTCAACGAGGGAAAATTGATCACCCAAATGGGCACGGGCATCGGCGCCTGGCAGTTTGATCCCAACGACCAGTCGTCGTGGTGCGAGGCGACGATCTCGCCGCAGGAAGTCCATTTCGGGGAACCGGGTTATTCCATGAAGATCGAATATAACGTGGCGAGCGGCAAGGAAAATTTCGTGACGGCCCAGAACAACGTGACGCCGCAGGAGACGGGCTTCCACGGCCAGGCGTTCAACGGCGTTTATGTCCTTTTGAACCAGCTCGACGCCAGCCCCTACAAGTACCTGGTGTTTTCCGCGCGCGGCGAGGCGGAAGCGGGTTTCTCGCGGGCCTTCAAACTGGAGCTCAAGGACCCGAAGCGCGCCCAATCCGTTTCGTTCAACCGGCTCACGGCGAAATGGCAGAAGTTTTACATTCCGCTGGAGCCCTTCGCCTCCACGCTCACGCTCAAGGAGCTCAAGGAAATGATTTTCGTGTTCGACAACACGATGACGCGGCCCAGCGGCGCGATGTACGTGGACGACATCTATTTCGCCAAGACGAAAGAGCCCGAGCAGGCGCTGGCCGCCGGCTTCGCGGACCGGTCCACGACGTACGAAGCGCCGCGCGCGAAATCAATCGTGGTGGACGGCGTCCTGTCGGACTGGCCCAAGACCCAGGAGATCGTTCTCGACGCCAAAAACATCGAGTTCGGGGAAATCACCCAGCGCCGGGACCTTTCAGCCGAAGTCCGGCTTGCCTGGGACCAGCAATACCTTTATATCGGGGCCGCGGTCAAAGACAACGACGTGATCTGCGAAAAATCCGGAAAGGACATCTATCAGGACGACCTAATTGAAGTTTTTCTGGATCCTTATAACGACGGCCTGGTTTGGGCCAGCACGTCGGACTATCAGATCGGATTCTCACCGTCCGGTCCGGACAAGCGGCCCCATGCCTGGGCCTGGTTCCAGAACCGGGAACCGTCGCTGAACGACGTCATTTTCAACGCGAAGGCGTCGCGCGGCGGCTACGTCATCGAGGCCGCGATCGCCTGGGAGTTCCTAAAGCTCCAGCCCGTCAACAATCAGACCATCGGCCTGTCGGTCGCGGTGCACGACGTGGACCGCAAAAAGAAAAAGCCCGAGACGAAACTGAACTGGAGGTTTGTCCAGAACGCCATCGAAACCCAGCGCTACTCCCTGGGAGTCTTGAGCCTCAACGACCGGTGACATCATGAAATCAACCCGAAATTTTCTGACTCTGATCCTCGCGGCCTCCGCATTTTTTGCCGCTTCCGTTCCGGCGGACGCGCGGGAACTGGTCCTTCTCAATTTTGACGACGTGTCGGGCAACCCGTTTTCCTTCAAGGACGAGAAGGGCAGCACGTTCAAGGTATCGATTCCCGATCAGGGCGCTCCGCGAAAGCAGGTCCTTTCACTGGAATATAAGATCTCCCGGGGCGGCTGGGCCGGCTGGGGCGCAGCGCTCGATAACATGAGCTCTTCCGATTATTCGCACCTCACGTTCCTGGTGCGCGGCGATACCGGCAAAGAAACGTTCGACGTCGGCATCAAAGACATGTCGGGCGTCGAAAAGAAGCTCCCTCTTTCGCAGTTTGCCGAAATCGGCAAAGACTGGCGGAAAGTGTCCATCCCGCTTAAGGAGTTCGCGGGCGTGAACATGGCGTCTTTGGGCAACATCAACATCGGATTTTCCGACGCGCAGGACGAAGGCCACGTGTACCTCGACCAGGTCCAGCTGGAGATTTCGGACGAGTCGGGCCGCGACGCGGCCATCGGGGCCAACCTTTCCAATAAAGTGGTGATCGACCGCTTCGAGCGCACCAATCCCACCGATATCTATCTGGTTTACGAAGGCGACGAGTCGTCTCTGCGCCTGGCCTCGGCCCGGGTCGCCAAGGAAGGCGACTACGCCATGGAGCTCGAGTACACGCTTGCCAGCAACCGGCCCTGGGGTTCCTGGGTGGCTGCGCTCTGGCAGTCGCGCGAAGTAACCCTCGACTGGCGCGGCACGCAGGAAGTGAAACTTTGGGTGAAGGGCGACGGGTCGGGCAATATTTTCCGCTTCTTCATCCGCGACGCGGACGGCGAGCGCTGGATCTTCGAGGACGCCGAAGTCCTGAAGTCGACGCGCTGGGAGCAGGTCGTCATGCCGGTGAAAGATTTCAGGCTGGAAGAGCAGGCCGCGAACAAGAACGGCATTCTGGACCTGGATCAGGTGCAGGCCTACTCCATGCTCGTTGTGGGGCGGGGCGGAGCGCTGGGAACCTCCGGCGTCAAAGTCACGGTCGGCCGCATCCAGATCGACCAGCTCTACATCGTCGGCGACCAGATCAACGTTTCCTGGGCGGTCCTCCCCAAGATCGCGGAAGCCGAAAAGGCGCGCGTGCAGAAAGTCGGCAACGTCGAGTTTAACGGACAGCTCCTCACGGAATTTTTGAACGCGCCCGAACAGAAAAGCACGGTGGTTCAGACCGGAAAATTGATCACCAACGGCAAGTTCAGCAACTATAGCGTCCGCATGGAGATCGCCTCCGAAGGCCGCGAGTTCGGCGAGACCGCGCGTTACAGTGCGGCCGAGTCTACCAACACCGGTTCCACCGCGGTCAACCTCTTTTCGGACGTGGAGATGGTGAACCTCCAGGGCATCGCCAACAATATCCACCCCAACATCACGCAGATCACGGTCGGCAACCAGTTCATCGATTACTCTCCCTTCACCCTGGCTCCCGTGTTTGGTTTCAGGGGCCTGAGCCTGGAAGGCGACGCGGGGCCCGCCAACTATCACGCCTTCGCGCTCAAACACCGCTACGATTCGTTCACCACCGGATCGCGCCTCAAGGCGTTCTGGAACGATTTCCGATATACCGGCATCATGGTTTATTTCCGGGAGACGGCGCGCATTCCCAACTCTGCGACGCAGACCGGCACGACGCTCTCGCCTTCCACGGAGCTTAAACTCGAAGAGGTGCAAAACGACTGGGTCTATACAAACGACCTGGAACGCTCATTCTTCGATGAAATGATTTCTCTCGGCGGCACGTTCGGATACAACAAGTTTACGCAGCACGCCTCGGCCGACCGGTCCGATCCCTTCGCTCCCGTTTTCGTGAACCGTCTCGATCCGCCCATCCAGGTGGACGGCACCATGACCCGAGGCCGCGTCGGATCCAACTCGCTGCTGATCCCGGGCTTAAAGCTCAGCTACGAATACCGCGCGGTGGACACGGAGTTTAAGCCGCGCTACCGCCAGAATCCCATTTACTTTGACGATCTCGAAAGCGACCAGCGCGGCCACAACGCGCGGCTGACGCAGTCCTGGCGGGGATGGCTGGGTTCCGTGGAGTATGACGCCATGAAGCGCAACTCCAACGACACCTATTACCGCAACCGCGCCTACTGGGCGGTCGGCTATTATGGATACGACCGGCTGGACGTGGCGTTCAACCAGGAGATCCGCCGCGAGACGTATATCTTTACCAGCAACCGCACGGGGACGGTTTATTTCAAGAATGAGCAGGTCTACGTCAGCGAGGTCTACATCCGCGCGCAGCTCAACGCCAAACTTGCGCTGTTCTTGAAGCCCCGCCGGGAAGATGTCCACCATCCCGCCACGGGCCTGCGCTACGTCAACGAAGGCCTGTACGGAAAGCTGGAATATTTCGCGACCACCAATTTGAAGCTGCTCGGAGAATTCCGCACGACGCATTACGGCGTGAAGTCCACGGAGCCGCAAGGTTCGCCCTTCGACGACAACTTCGTCAGGACAAAAATTGAATTTAACTTCTGATCAACTCTCCGAACTCCGGCGGCGCGGGCGGCTTCCGGGGCAACAGTCCCGCATCCGGATCCTCCTGGGACTCTTCACAATCGCCTCCTTATTTCTGTTCCATTCGCATCTTAACGCTTCGTCGTCCCATCCCAAGGTCCTAAACGTCTGGGCGATGGGCGAAGAAGGCCTGCGGATCGCGGTTATGGCGCGTAAGTTTGAAGCAGAAAACCCGGGCGTCAAAGTGATTACGCAGGCGATCCCCTGGGACGCGGCGCATGAAAAATTGCTGACCGCCGTGGTCGGCGACCTCCCGCCCGACGTCAGCCAGCTCGGCACCACTTGGATGGCCGAGTTCGCCACGCTCAAAACCCTGGAGCCGCTGGAGCCTTACATCGCGCAATCCGCCGTCATCCAAAAGGAAAAGTTTTTCGAAGGTTCCTGGAACACGAACATCGTGAACCAGACGGTTTACGGCGTGCCCTGGTACGTGGACACCCGCGTGCTCTTCTACCGGAAAGATCTGCTGGCCCAGGCGGGCTTCGACCGCGCGCCCGCGACGTGGGACGAATTCAAGCGCGCCACCAAGGCGCTCACGCGCGACCTGAACGGCGACGGCAAGATCGACCGCTACGGCATCACGATGCCCGTCAAGGATTGGGCGGTGTTCCTCCCGTTCGTCTGGCAGAACGGCGGCGACGCTTTCAGCCCGACCGCGCCTGAGTTCACGGAAGCCATGAACTATTACGCGAGTTTCTTCCAGGACGGAGTCACGCCTTCCGGCCGCGCCGCCGACATGGACATCTTCCAGGCGTTCAAGACCGGTTTTTATCCCATGTTCATCTCCGGGCCCTGGATGGTGGAGCTCGTGGCCAAGGAATTGCCGGAGTTGAGCGGCAAGTGGGGTGTCGCCATGATGCCGGCCAGGAAAAAACGCACGTCGTTCGTGGGCGGTTGCAACCTCGTCATGTTCAAGGGCTCGAAAAACAAGGAGCTCGCCTGGAAGTTCATGGAATTCATGGCGCGCACGGACACCCAGCTCGAATGGCACCGGCTGCTCAAGAGCCTGCCCGCCGTTAAAGACGCCTGGAAGGATCCCTCTCTGACGGAACACGAAATGCTGACCGTCTTCGGCGCGCAGATGGAAGATACCCAGGCGCCGCCCAACGTTCCCGAATGGGAGCAGATCGCCAACTTCATCAACGACCGGATGGAAGGAGTCATATTAAAGGGCGGCGGGGCGGGGAGTGCCGAAATTCCGGTGGCCCTGGCGCTGCTGAACCAGGAAATCCAGGGAGTCTTGAACAAGCCCAGGCAGGGAAATATCACCCTCGGCACTTTTCTCAACTACGCCCTCGCCGCGGGCGGATTGATTCTTTTCATCAGCATGGCATGGGTCAAAGTGATTCGGCCCCGGAGGACGGAAGATAATCGCAGAAACCCCCGGCCTCCCAAGAAGGGACAATGGACCGCGACGCTTAAAAAATCCATCCCCGGCTATCTTTTCCTGGCGCCGGCCATCGTAATCCTGACCCTGTTCCTCTTTGTTCCGGTCATGATGTCGTTCCTTATCAGTTTGACCGACTGGAACATCTACGGCCTCGCGGACCGCACGAGCGTCAGTTTCGTCGGCCTCAAAAACTACTCCCGCGTCCTGCACGACGTGGTGTTCTGGCAGTCGCTCTGGAACACGCTGTTTTTCACGGGTGCGGGCGTGCCCTTCACGGTTATTATTTCATTGCTCTGCGCCACGGTATTGAACGAGAAGTTCGTCCGATTCAAGACGTTTTTCCGCACCGCCTATTTTCTGCCGGTCGTCACCACCATCGTCGCGGTCGCCGTCCTCTGGCGCTGGATCTACAATCCCGAATACGGTTTGTTGAATTATGTTCTTAAATCGCTGTCGTTCCCCGAGTTTAACTGGCTCTCCGACCCGCGCACGTCGCTGGCCTCGCTCATCCTCATGGCGGCCTGGAAAAACTTCGGCTACAACATGGTGATTTTCCTGGCCGGCCTCCAGAGCATCCCCGAAACGCTTTATGAGTCGGCGCGCATCGACGGCGCCAACGCCTGGCAGCTCTTTCTCCACGTCACGCTCCCGGGCCTCCGCACCACGATGGTCTTCGTCGTCATCATGAGCACCATCGGCTACCTGCAGTTTTTCGCGGAACCCTACGTCATGACGAAAGGCGGCCCGCTCAACTCTACGCTGTCCATCGTGCTCTACATGTACAACCAGGGCTTCAAGTTCTTTGAGCTGGGCTATGCCTCGGCGCTGGCCTACATCCTCTTCGGCATCATTTTCGCCTTCACGTTCGCGCAGATGAAATTCAAGAAGAGCGGCTTCCGGGTGGGCTGATGCGGAGAAGCGAATGAACGATAACAAGCTCGTCCGCGGCCTCGAAAAGTTCGCCGTCCACCTGATCTTGGTGGCGGGACTCATCGCCACGGTCACGCCCTTCGCCTGGATGATCTCGACCTCCATCAAGCCGGGCGGCGGCATCTTTGCCTATCCGCCGCAATGGATTCCGGAGAACCCCACGTTCGAATGGTACTTCCAGCTTTTTCGCGACGTGGATTTCCTGCTGCACTTCAAAAACAGCCTGATCGTCTCCGTCACCACCACGGTCTGCCAGCTTTTCTTGTCGACGCTCGCGGGCTACGCTTTCGCCAAGCTGAAATTCGCGGGCCGCGACAAGATTTTTACCCTGCTCATGGCCACCGTCATGATCCCGGGCCAGATCACCATGATCCCCGTGTTCCTTTTCCTTAAAAAACTCGGCTTCCTCAATTCCTATTGGGGCCTGATCCTGCCGGGCTCAGTCAGCATTTTCGGCATCTTCCTGATCCGGCAGTTCATGATGACCATTCCGGATGATCTGATCGAGGCCTCCCGCATCGACGGCTGTTCTGAGTTTCGCATCTATTGGAACGTCATCCTTCCGCTCTGCAAGCCCGTGCTCGCCACGCTCGGCATCTTCACCTTCATGGGATCCTGGAATGACTTCCTGTGGCCGCTGATCGTGATGGTGGGAGAAGATCGCTACACTCTTCCGGTCGCGCTCGCCAACCTCAACGGCCAGTATGCCACCAAGTTCGGCCTTCTCATGGCCGGCGCTGTGGTGGTCGTCATCCCGATTATCGTCATCTTTATGTTTGCGCAGAAGTACGTCATTCGCGGAATCGTCACAACGGGATTAAAAGAGTGATCGTCCCACAAACTCTTTTAGCCCGCCTCCCAGAATAAGCGTCCTGCAGCCTTCGGAGACTCCATGCAATCGTCTATTAAAGTTGATAACGGCCAATTCATATTAAACGGAAAGCCCTTCTTTCTTTATTCAGGGGAAATCCATTATTTTCGCATGCCCCGGAAACTCTGGAAAACCCACATTGAGAAGGCGAAGAAGGCGGGGCTGAACACCATCAGTTTTTATATTCCCTGGATCTGGCACGAATACGAAGAGGGAAAATGGGATTTCACGGGGGAAACGCACCCGCAGCGCGACCTGGTCGGATTTATCGAGATGGTGAAGAAGGCGGGGCTCTATATTTCCGCGCGCGTCGGCCCGGTTTCGAACGCCGAGCTCATCAACGAGGGCATACCTTCCTGGCTGCTCAAAGATAATCCCGAAGTTTACGTGCAGCGCTCGGGCGTCAACAATTTGCCCCATGCCATGCTGCTGTCTTTCCTCAATCCGACGTTCCTGAAATACGTGAAGCGCTGGTACGATCAGCTTTTGCCGATCGTTTCGAAGCAGCAGGTCCATAAGGAAGGCAACATTGTGATGGTCCAGCTCTGCAACGAGATCGGGATGGTCCATTGGCTGCACAAGGCGGCCGATCAGGCGCCTTTTGTGACGGACCTTTACCGCAAGTTCCTGGAAACGAAGTACAAGAGCGTTTCGGCGTTGAACGCGGCTTACGGGACGAGCTACGTCAGTTTCGACAGCGTCTCCCAGCCTTCGGGCGACGTGGATCCCAAGAACCTCGGCATATTTTTCGACTGGTCTCTTTTCTTCCGCCGCTATTACGCGCTCTATTACCACAGTCTCTACGGATGGGCGAAGCAGTACGGCCTCGAAGTCCCGCTTTCGGCCAACATTCCGCAGTTCTACGATTACGACGTGCGCGGGCGGGGGAATTTCGCGCCGATGACCACCTCGCTCTACCGCGACTTTTCGCTTTATTCGCCCGCCACCGTTTTCGGCGGGGCCTATCAGATGAGGCGGCTGGATTTTGAAAACTTTCACGACGTCAGCGTCACGTCGGAAATCGTGCGCATGACGGCGGACGTTACGGAGGCCATCGACCCGGGCGCCCTCAAAGACCAGGCCGGCGATCTGAAGCGCCTCGTCGTCGCGCCCGAAACGGCGCGCAAGGTCTCCGTTCCGCGCGCACCCGTAGTCTGCGCGGAGCTCCAGACCGGCATCCTGCGCGACCGGCCGCGCCTCTACCCTTCGGACGTGGAGCTCAACATCAAAACCTCCGCCGCGCATGGGCTCAACGGCGTCAACTGCTACATGTTTTCCAGCGGCGAAAACCTGCCCGGCATGGGGGCGTTCGGTTCTTATCACGACTGGCAGGCTCCCGTTTCACTGGACGGCACGGAAAAGGAACATTTCGCTCCGATCCAGGATTGGGGGAAGTTTGTCAAAAAGTTCGGCAGCGAGCTCGCCGGCGCGCAAAAGGTCACGGATACCGCGCTCGGTTTTTATCTTCCTTATTACGCCACCGAATACTATAACGGCGGCTGGACCGGCTGGATCGAGGCTTACCGCACCAACTTTTACTACGACGGCTTCGCGCGGCTCCTCCAGCTGGCGAATTATAATTTCTCGTCGACCGACCTCCTCAAAAACGGCGTGGAGTCGCTCCTGAAGCATAAGACCCTCTGCGTCTTTTCACTGGACGCCATGGACGCGGGGACCCAGGAAAAGCTCGCGGCTTACGTTCGCGGCGGAGGAAGCCTGGTGATCGGCCCCAAATTGCCGCGCTTCGACCTTTTAGGCCGGCCTTGCGCGATTCTTTCGAACGCACTGGTCGTCGAGGTCCAGGAGCAGGCCAAAAAAGAGATGGTGATCTGGAACAAGATTGAATGTTCCGTGGAGTTTCCCATCCAGACCTACGGGAACGCGCCAACCTCCCGGGGGGGCGCGGAGATCAAGACTTTGGCTCAAACCGCTGGCGGAAAGCCCTGCACTTTTGTAAAATATCTGGATAAAGGACGCTGCCTGGCCTACGGATTTCCCGTTTCGCATGTCTTTGACTACCAGGTTCAGACCGTCGCTTCCTGGATGAAGGAAGCCGGCGCTTCCCGTTCCGTCGAGATCGACCCCTGGGACGTTCATGGGGTCGCGCGCTGGGGAGGGGAAAGCGGGTTCCTTTTTCTTTTCAACTATCATGACGTTCCCAAAAAGGGCAAAGCTATTTTGCGCCTCGGAGGGAATTACGGCGCGAAGATCGTCCCGTTCGTAAAAAGCTTTCAGCTGGCGCGGCGTTCCGCCGCAATCGTTCCATTGAAATTGAAACGCAACAAAATCGTGGAGGTAAAATGAGAATGAACAGAACGCGAACAGGCAGTATTCAACTGGTCGTGAGCTTCGCAATGTGCGCTGTCCTGAACGCTGCGATCCTCTCCGCCTATGAAAGCAAACCCTACAACCTCTCCTCTCCCAAGTCCATGAAGTCCGCCACCCCCGTCAAAAACACAACGTCGATGCAGTCCGCGACTCCCGCGGCCGCCGCCGTTTCCGCCGTCGCGCCCGGCACCATGCTGGACGATTTCGAGGCGAACGACTGGGCCCCGTCCACGGGCGAAGGCGCGACGCTGCGCTCCAGCCACGTCCCGGGTAAGGCCGGCAAGGGACTCCTGTTGGAATACGATCTCAAGGACACCAAGCAGTGGGTTTCCGTCATCAAGGAAATTCCCATGGCCGGATACAACGGCAAGGCGATCCAGTTCTGGCTCAAGTGCACGGGCAAGACCAACACCCTCGAGTTCAAGCTCATCGATGAAGACGGCACGAACTACGGCTACCGGATCCCGACCAAGACGCTCGACTGGCAGCTGGTCACCATCGACATGGTGGACATGGCTTACTGGTGGGGCGGCGACCCCAAGCTCGGCTTCGTGAAGCAGATCGGCTTCGCGATCAGCCAGGTGGAAGGCGGCGCCGGCACGGTTCTCGTGGACGAGCTCAAGCTCATTCCGTCAGCGAAGAAATTTACCAAGGAAGGCATCGTGGACTCCTGCGATTCCGTCGTGGGCTGGAAATCCGAAGGCGACCTGGGTTCGATCCAGAGCCTCTCCGTCATTCCCGGCAAAGACAAGGACGCGGTCCTCTTGAACTATAACCTGGCCGAGGCCAATTGGGTCCAGATGTACAAAATGTCTCCCATGGAGTTCACGCCGCAGAGCGTGCTCTCGATGTGGGTCCGCTGGACCGGCGACAAGAACACCGTCGAAATCAAGGTGGCGGACAAGGACGATTCCAACTTCGGCAAGAAATACGAAGGCCTCGACAAACCCGGCGAATGGCAGGAAATCCGCCTTCCCGTGTCGGAGCTGGCGTATCTCTATGGCGGCGACAAAGAGCTCAACATGCAGTACATCAAGGGCATCTGGATCGCGGTCAGCCGGAACGTGGGCGGCAAAGGCATGCTGGCCGTCGACAACATCACGCTTAAATAGCAGGTAATCTGAAAGCAAAAGTAAAAGCAGCCGACCTCGTTTTGGGTCGGCTGCTTTTATGATGCTGCCGCAAAGGATAAAAAAATGATGAAACTATCGGGTGCTTTCCTGATCGCGCTCGCCCTTGGGGCGGCGCCCGTTCGTTTGTCGGCCCAAAGCCCCGAACGGTTGAGCGTGGATGAAAGGAAATACCTTCTGGAACTCGCCGGGGACACCTATCGCTATTTGGATTTTACGCGGGACGCGGAAACGGGCCTGCCCAACGATAACAGCCGGCATGCCCAGCATCCCGATACCTCGGTCACCAATATCGGCCTGCACCTGGCGAACCTGGTCGGAGCGGTCGAGCTGGGCCTGGAAACCCGGGCGTCGGCCGTCGAAAAGGCGCAGCGCATCATCCGGTCCATGCAGGGCGCCCGCTACTGGAACGGGCACCCCTATTCCTGGATGTACACCGAACCCAACCGGCGGCACAACGACTCTTTCGTTTCCAGCGTTGATCTCGGAAACTATTATGCGGGGGTCATCGTTGCGCGGCAGTATTTTCCGGAACTTCAGGCCGATTGCGATAAAATTCTCGCGGCCGCCAACTGGAGCAAACTCTATAACCCTACCAAGAAGCTGCTCTACGGCGGGTTCGATGCCAGGAAGAACCGCTACACCGACTGGAACTATTCCAGCCTCGGATCGGAAGCGCGGCTGGCGAGCGTGGTCGCAATCGCAATGGGCGGGGCCCCGCTTGAATGCTGGAGCGCGCTCGACCGGACGCTCGAAAAGCGCTACGGAATCGAATACCTGAAGCCCGGCTGGCAGGGCGGAGGACTTTTCCTTGGATACCTGGCCGGACTCTTTCTGGACGAGCGCGGCACGGTCAGCGCGATATCCGCCGGCAACTTCGCGCGGGCCCAGATGTTGCATGCCGAAAAGCTGAACTATCCCGTCTGGGGCTGGTCGGCCTCCGATTCGCCGCAGGACGGATACCTGGGCTACAACGCGATCCGCGATCATGTCATTACCCCTCACGCTTCCTGCCTGGCCCTGGCGCACTTTCCGGAAGAAGTGGCCCGAAACCTGAAAAGGCTGGACGAGCTCGGGCTTCGTCCGGTGCACGTGGTCGGCGGCAAGCAGTTCAAGTTCGGGTTCCGCGACGCCTTCGACATCAAAACCGGCCGCGTCACTCCCGGTTACCTGATGCTGGACCAATCCATGATTTTCCTCACCCTCGTCAATTTTTACAAAGACCGCGTCATCAGCCGGCAGTTTGAGTCTTACGCCCCGGTCCGCGAAACGCTCGCGAAGCTGCCCGATTTTTCCCGCAGGGTCACGCCCGAAATGGTGGGCTTTCCCATCAACCTCGCCAAGCTGACTGGCACCCGCGTGATGGCCATCGACCTGGACCGCCCCGTATATAAGGTATATTTTGCGAGCGTCTCTCCGATGGTCAATCTGCAGGAGTGGGGCAAGGCCGAAATCCTTCCGTTTTCCAACGAATTCATCGAGGCCGGAAAGATCGCCGACCAACGGGATTTCTACGCGACCGTTTCCTCGCTTTGGGACAAGGATTACCTTTACGTCCAGGCCGTCGTGCGGGACCAGTCCATCCACCTGCCGTTCAGGGACGCCGATATCTATAAGGGCGATATCGTCGAATACTATTTCAATCCGGACGGTCAGGGCCTGGTCTGGGGGAACTCTAAGGATTTCCAGATCGGCATTACTCCTCCCGGCGTGGACGGAACCCATTCGGCCTACGCCTGGTTCCAGAAAAAAAAGCCGGGGGAAAACGATATCAAAGTGGTTTCTCAACGGATGGAGGGAGGCTACCAGGTCGTCGCCGCTTTCAGCTGGAAGTTCCTGCGGATGAAGGAACCGACCCGGGGCCTGAGTTTTGGGGCTTCGATCGGCATGAACGACGCCGATGAAGGCCGCCTCGACAACACCAAACTGAACTGGTTTTTCAGAAACGAAGAAGGCAAAACGACTCTCGGAAAAATGATCCTCCAATAAACTCTCCGACCTTGCTCGAGTCCTTTCAACGCAAATCCATGATCACGGCAGCCAATCGCCTCCTTATAGTAGGCTTGGCTGCATTTTCTTTGGCCTCCGCGGGGTTTCCCACATACTCCGGCGCCGATGAGTCCGCGCCGTTTACCGTTTTAAGCGCGCGCGACCGGGGCGTGTTCAATATCGGCGCTTCCAAGGGCGGACTGGCGCCGATTTCCGATTCTCAGAGCGGCCGGGAAGTTTTGAAGCTGGAATATTCCGCTCCGGCCGGCAGCATGGTCGGTGTCTGGACGAAGAATTACCCGTCGGACTTAAAATCTTCCGCGGTCAACGCGGTGGTGGCGCGGATCAAAACCGCGGACGCGGCGCAGGTCCGCGAAACGTCTCTGACGATTGAGCTTAAAGGATCCAAAGATGTTCAGAGAATTCCGATCGCGCTCCAGGCCGGCTGGGCTTCTGCTCAGGAGTTCATCGAATGGGACAAGATCGGCGACCTGAAGGAAGCCGTATTCGTGGTCGGGCCGTCCGGGTCGGGCCATGCGGCCGCGGGCACGCTCTATTTCGATCTGGAATTCGTCAAGAAAACCCGCCCGAAGAAAACCATCCCTTCCACTTTTACCCTGCAGGACGGCCGCGAGCGCGGCATCTTCAACATCGGTCCCGCGCAGGGCGAGCTCGCGGGCGCTGCGGGCGCGCCGAATCTGGTGGAATTCAACTACAGCGCCATGCCGGGCAGCGTCATCGGCGTCTGGACGAAAGGTTATCCTTCCGAGCTGTCGCCGGCTTCGGTGAACGCGGTGAAAGCTTCGGTCAAAACGTCCGGAGCGCGGCAGGTGCACCGGGTTTCGGCGGTCCTCGAGCTCAAAGGATCCAAAGACGTGCAAAAGATTCCGCTCCGGCTCCGTCCGGGCTGGTCTTCGCACAGCGAATTTATCCGCTGGGACACGCTCGGCGCGCTGAAAGAAGCGGTTTTCGTCGTGACGCCCACCGGCGGCGGAAGGCCGGAACGCGGCACAATGCTTTTGGGCCTCGAGTTCGAGAAACTGGCGTCGCTCCCCGTAGACCCGGCGGCGGTTCCCTCCACTTTTAACATCCTGGACGCGGGCGAGCGCGGCGCGTTCGCCATCGGCGGAGCCAAAGGCGCCCTGGGACTTTATTTTGACGAAAAGCTTCAGGAAGACGTCCTCAAATTCGATTACGTTTCGTCCGGCACCGCCGCGGGACTCTGGAGCAAAGGCTACGCGCCCGAGCTTTCATCGTCCACGGCCGACGCGGTCCAGATTTCGGTCAACGTTCCCGATTCCGCTCAGGCCGGCCGCGTCGCCGTAACGGTGGAAATCAAGGGAACTGCCGGGACGCAGGGTATTCCCGTCCACCTGAAGCAGGGCTGGAGCCGGTTTGAAGATCCGATCGACTGGAACCTGATCGGCGCGCTTCAGGAAGCGGTTTTCGTGGTCTCTCCGCTGGAAGCGGGAAAGGTGACGGCCGGCACTCTCTACGCCAGTTTAAATTTCATCCGGTCTTCGGACTGGAACGCTGCGGATTCCGCGGAAGAAGCTCCGCCGGTCGGCTTATCGGATGCCGGCACGCGGGGAACTTCCATTCTGGGCGACGCGAAGGGCGAAATCACGCCTTATCGGGATCCCGAAGTCGGCGATGATGCTCTGAAACTCGATTACTCCGCCGCCACCGGAGCGGTCGTCAGCGTCTGGAACCGAAAATTTCCCGCGCCCCTGCTTTCGGGCGGCCTGAACGCGTTCAAGATCGGCGTCAAATCCATGGGCGCCAAGACCGGGAAGGTGCTGGGCGCGGTTGAAATCCGAGGCACCCGCTCGATTCAGAAAATTTCCCTGCGGCTCGGAGATGATTGGGACTTCGTTCAAAGCGCCATCGACTGGAAGAAGATCGGCCGGCTCCGGGAAGTCACGTTCGTCGTCAGCTCCGCCGGCGCGGAGCGGGCGGAAGGGACTCTGCACTTTTACGCGCGGTTCTCGAGACTTTCGGGCTGGGCCGGGTTTTCAACCAGCGCCATCGGCCAGATCATCCTGGTCTTCGCCGCGGGGCTTCTGCTGGCGTTCGCCGCTTCACTCTTCGCGCGGAAGAAACCTTTAGCCGCGCAGGACGTGGCCGCGCCTAAGTCTGCTGCCGAATTCGCGGGCTCCCATTTCGGAAGCGACCTGGTTTACGGAATCAGCGCGACGCTGGCGATCGGATCGGCATTGACCGTCTATCACCTCGGTACGCTCAGCGCGTTCGACGCGGGGTTCCGGTTCCTCGCGGTCGGAATCGCGGGCGCCGTCATCGCCGGCCTCCTGAAGCGCGCCATCACCGGGGATTCTCTGTCGCCTTCCGAAGTTTTTCAGAACGTTTTCATCTCGGGCCTCCTCGCCGTTTCTTCCAGCGACACGACGCTGCTTCAGGCGCCTTCGGTCTGGGGCGACCTTTTGCGCGTCAGCAACCTGACCGCGGCCCTCGCTTTCCTCATTTATCACGCGGTCAACGCCGGGACGCTTTCGTCTTCCGGAAAGCATCTGCGCGCGGCGAGCGGAGCGATCATCGCCGGCACTCCCTATCTTTTCGGATGGCTTCTGCTCCTCGAAAAAACCCCGATGCTGCAAAACTTCGGCGGCGCGTTTGCCGGCGGTTTGATCGTGGTATTCATCTTCAACGAGATATTCGCGGCCGGCGTCAGCCTCGCGTCCAAAGGAAAGCTGATGAAGGATCCCAAGGGCCATCTCAGCCTGTTCCTGATTTCTCTGGGAGTCTGCCTGGCCCCGATAATCGCCGATCTCGGCTCGGGCGCCGCGGTGGCGCATCTGTACGGGCCCCTGCGCTCCGTCGCTTCCATCCTCTGCGCGGCGTTGTCGCAAGCAGGTCTTTGGGGCGAAGCCTATTTCCTGACCGGCATGATTCTGGACGCGGTCTGCGGCGGCGAGATTTCGGCGAAAAATATTTCCAATAACATCCGCACCGGCGCGCGCAAGGGCCTGGCTTACAGCGGCATGTTCATGGCTTTGCTGCACATCGCGAATCTCCTCATCAGCAATCGCGCTTATGAAGCGTTCGCCGGCAGCGCTCCCTTGCTGGTGGGACTCATCCTCGGCGCGGTCCTCTTCCCTCTCGGCAAAACCATCATCGAAACGTTTGACGGCAGCACGTCCTTCTTTGAGCGGGCGAACTACAATTACAAAAACCCCGTTCTCTTCGCGCGCGGCGCGATGGCGGGCTTTGGACTGGCGCTCGCCGCGACCCGCGGATTGTTTGATGAAGGAACGTCGGGCCGGCTCCTCTTCGGATTGGGGGCGGGACTCGCGGCTTCCGTCGGCATCAGCCTCGTTCGCGACGCCATTTACGCTTCGGGCAAGCGCGGACGCATCCAGGGTTGGAGAATTTACGCGGTCGACGCCATCATGGGCGGATTCATCGGCACGATGGCCGCGTTTTATCTGGACGCCGCCCAGGTCCCCATGATCCTCAACAAGTTTAAGCTGTACTTGAGCGCGGGCCTCGAGCCGCAGCATTATTCGGTGTACCCGCTGCTGAGCAAGTGGGGCGGCATTGATCTCGGCACGTTCACGGGCGGCGCGCGGCTCCTCTTCAACGAATCGCTGGCCGGCGTCATCGGCTGGTCCGTCGGCGCATGGCTTTTCGCCATCAACCGCGCGTTCCTGCAGGCGTTCTTCCAGAAAGACAAGGCGCCCATCCAGCACCTTTTCTCGCGCAACGGTTTCATGGACCTGACGCAGCACATGATTCACGTGCTCCGCTGGGGTCTTTGGATGTCGCCCATCATCAACACTTTCTTGCGGATGATGGGGGAAGCCACTTGGTACAATCAGGACGGCGCCATCCGCTCGCTGTTTGCGATCTTCAACAACGCGACCATGAGTTCCACCGATTTTCAGACCTGGAGCCTGAATTTTTTCATCGCTATTCTGTCGTTTGATGCGCTCCGCATTCTGATCTGGCTCGACCACATGGGCCTGCGCGTCGCGACGCTCGTGAACTTGAGCTTCATCGGCATGGACCGGCTCGACGACCGCATCGCGCGCTTTATCGGCCCCGCGGCGGCGCAGCGCTACATTCCCGAAGCCGTGAAGCGCTTCACGACTTGGGCCCCGCTCCTCATTCCTTTCTACATCCCGCGCGGCGAAAACTGGGACTATGCCTGGAACAAGTCCATCGAAGTCCAGGCCGCAAACCAGGGCGGCGGATTCGTCACCACATTGGCTTCGTTGGGAGCGGTTCAGCTCGCGTTGCTGGCGGCGGGAGCCGTCTTCCTTATAACAGTCGTTTCTTTCCTGATCCGCGGCGCGCAGCGCCGTTCGGAAGCGAAGAAAATCAAAGATTTTGAGCTGGGCAACATGGAGTATCGCGTGACGCAGAAGCTGGACGGCTCGGGCTTCAGCCAGATCACGCAGAAGAATTACGATATCTCCCGCCGCACTTACGATACGCTTGATCCTTGCGGACGCATCCTCTTCATCACGGATACCGCGCAAAAGCCCGACGGTAAAGCGCGCCTCTGGCCCGTGATCGGAAACTATCCCAAAGACCTCTTTCCCGCTTCAAAGATTTCCAAGCAGGGCGATGCGCTTCAGATCGTGAACGAAAACAACGGCATCCGGACGACGCTCAACATTACGCTGCCCGAAACCTATACCACCGCCGAGCTTTGGACCGTGACGGTGGAAAATTTGGCCGATCAGGCCCGCGAACTGAAAATCGTTCCTTATTTAGAGTGGGTGTTGGATAAACCCGATGCGGATCGCGGCCACACGCAGTATGCCCGCCTTTTCCCGGAGATGCAGTATGCGGCGGCGGGGAACGCGGTGCTGACGTGGCAGAAGAACACCAAATCGATGGGTATTCTGGCGTCGGAAACCGCGCCCGAAGGTTTCCAGGTGTCGCGCCTCGATTTTATCGGCCGAGCCAAGAGCATCTGGACGCCGCGCCTGCTCGAAACGCTGAATTTCCTGCCGGCCAAGGATACCGCGCCCTATCCGACGTTCGATCCCGTCGGCAGCCTTTTCGTTAATGCCGCGCTGGCCCCGAAAGCCTCGCGCACATTCCGTTTCCTGATCGGCGCTGCCAAGAGCAAAGCCGCCGCGCTCGATCTCATCCAGAAATATTTGAAGCCTCAAGCCGGATCAACCGGTACCGGATCTTCGGTCTCTGCTGCTGCGGCCTCCGCTTCTTCGGGTCAGGGCAAGCATGGCTCATTGATCGGCCATGGCGAAATTCTGCCCGGCACGCCGCAGCCCTACTACACTTTTAACGATGAGGGCAATACGCTTTCCGTCAAAACGCCCTACACGCCGCGCCCTTACGATCACGCCATGTCGAATGCGTTGGGACACAGCGTAATGGTAACGAACCGCGGGCTCCACACGTCTTCGAACGGAAATTCCCAGCAGAATCGCCTGACGCCGGACTGGCCGGACCTCGTGACGCGGGAAATTCCGGGCGAAGCGATGTATATATACGATCCCGAAGCCAACGAATGGTATTCTCCGACGCACCATCCGCTGAACGACCCGCGCGCCAAAAATGAATCCGATTTCGGCGTGGATGGCACGTCCGTGTTCCGCATGACGCGCGATGATCTTTCCACCGAACTCACCGTTTTCGTCCCGCCCGCCGAACCCGTCGGCGTTTACATTTTGAAGATCAAAAACAATTCCGATCGCGCCAAGAACCTGCGCGTCGCTTCCTATTTCCAGATCGTGCTCGCGGGCCAGCCGGAATGGTCCGGAGTGCTCGACGTTAAACCGGATGCCGGCTTGAACGCGGTGTTCTTCGATAACCCGCGCAACACGTTCCGCATCGGACCCGCCTTTGCCGCGACCTCGGTCCCGGCGCAGAGCGTCGCGACGGAACGCGGCCAGTTCTTCGGCGAAGGCCGCTCCTGCGCGCATCCTGCGATGGTTCAAGAGGGCCGCGCGGCCGCCGGCACCGCCGATCGCCGCCCCGTCGCGGGTTCCCTTTCCAACATCCAGGTTCCCGCGCGCGGCGAAGCCTCCATCGTGGTTGTGCTGGGCCAGGCGGACGATCGCAAACAGGCATCCGAAATCATCCGCAAGTATAAGACTCTCGAAGGCGCGCAGAGGGGCCTTGAAGAGACGCGCAGCTGGTGGCTGAAACTCATGGGCACGCTGCGCATCCAGAGCAACAAACCCGAATTTGATCACCTCCAGAACTGGCTGAAGTATCAGGCGGTGGCGGAGCGCATCTGGCCGCGCCGCGGCTTCTATCAAACCAGCGGCGCCTTCGGTTTCCGCGACCAGCTCCAGGATTCCGTCAACCTCATCTGGGTGGACCCCGCGTTCGCGCGCAAACAGATTATCCTCCATGCCTCGCAGCAGTTCCTCGAAGGCGACGTGGTGCATTGGTTCCACACGCTTTACGACGGGCGCACCGCATTTTCAAATCGTTCGCACGCATCGGACAACCTCCTCTGGCTCCCTTGGGCCGCGGGGGAATACGTCAAGCTTTCCGGCGATGAAACGCTCTTGGACGAAGTCACGTCTTATCTGCAATCCGATCTTCCGTTCCCGCCGCTGCCGCGCAACAAACACGGTTGGGGCACGATCTATCTCCGCTCGGCGCGCATGGACACGGTCTACCGCCATTGCATGAAGTCCATCGATCTCGTGCTTGAGAAGCGCATGGGTAAAAACGGCATTCCGCTGATCGGCACCGGCGACTGGAACGATGGTCTCGACGAAATCGGCAGCGAAGGCCGCGGCGAGAGTATCTGGCTCGGATTTTTCATCGATTACATCCTCAAGAACCTCCTGCCTATCATTGAGAAGAAAGACGGCAAGGCTCGCAGAGCTTACTATGAAGGCCGGCTGAAGGAAATCGAAGCTGCCGTCGAGAAAACCTGGCGCGGCGACCGGTATCTGCGCGCCATTCACGATGACGGCACGGAAATCGGCGTCAAAGACAGCGGTATCTGGGAAATCGACGCGCTCACCGCCGCCTGGTCCGTCATGTCCGGCATCAACCCGGAGCGCGGGGAAATCATTTTCAACGCGGCGCTCAAAACCCTGGAAAAAGAAAACGTGATTCTCCTCGGCTGGCCGGCGCTCCGCGAAGACACGAAACCCTATCTCGGACGCAGCAGCCACTATCCCGAAGGCGTGCGCGAAAACGGAATGTACTGCCACGGCGACCAGTGGCTCACGCGCGCCGCGCGCCTGTTGGCGGAGCGTTATGCCGAAAAAGGGGATAACGCCAAAGCCGCAGAGTATCGCGCCGCCGCCTGGCGCATCTGGTACAAAATTTCTCCCATCATGCACATGGAACCCAAGGAAATCGAAATCTACGGCGGCCAGCCCAACAAGCAGGCGGCCGATCTTCTGACGACGTTCGACCAGGGCCGCATGATCTGGCATGGTTACACCGGCGCCGCCGGCTGGATGCTCCGCCAGGCCATGGAGAGCGTCATTGGAGCCAAGCTGAACGCGAATAAGGTCAGCCTGCCGGGCGACCTGAACGAAACCCGCGGCGACCTAAAAGTGAATTCCGTTCAAAGAGACCTCGCCGGCAGCCCTCTGAAACCCGCAAAATAGCTATCAAGATTTGAAGTAAAAAGTTAAAGTAAAAAGTAGGATTAGCAGGTAAAAGGCTTTTATCGGGGGATATTACCAGTTCTGCATCATCAGCTCAGGCCGGCCCATTCCAATTCTGCAGTGGAAATCCCCAGGTAAATCTGTTACATTTGCTAAACGGACGAAGTGCGGCTTTCTTTTCATTAAGAAAGTCCGGACTTTGACGCCCCGGCGCGACCGCTCGGGAAGTTCAAGGAGTTATGCTCAAGTTCAGCGCGCAACTGTTGTCTTATCTGCTCACGGCGCTCATCCCCTATTGGATGATCACCGCGGGGGATCCCGCCATTTTTTTCCTGCTTTTTTCGATTCCCATCATCCTGCTGTTGTATTTTTCTGGCCCTCTGCTTTCCGCCGGCGTCGCCGCCTTTGCCTCTCTGGTGGGGACGGGCGCCATGATTTTTAACGCGGGCAGTTTCTTAAGCCCCCTGCCTTTCGTTTACCTGATCGAGACGGGATGGTTGTGGCTGTTGTTCTGGATCACGGGCAAGCTGATCGAGTCTGCCGATCTCGAGACGCACCGCCTGCAGGAAGACATTGAGAAGCTCGAGGTGAAAACGTCCAGCTACGAGCAGGAAGGCTCGAAGCTTCAGGAGCTCTGCGAGACGCTCAAGCACCAGATCTACCGCTATTCCCAGCTGCGCTCGTTTACCGAGGAGCTGGGCTCGAGCAATCAGGTGAAGGACATCGAGACCAAAGTCGATTTCTTCCTCAAGAAGTTTTTCGGGCGGAACATGGATTCGCGCGTGGCGCTCCACTATTTCGAGTCGCCCAACGATCCGAGCGATTCGGACGCTCTGGGCGCCTGGGTTGTGAAGAACCGCATCCCTCTGCTTGTGACCGACATCTCCGAGGACGCGCGTTTTTCGTTCCTGGGGCCGAACCGGAGAGGATCGCTGATGGTTTCGCCCATCGAGCGGGAAAACCGCATCGTGGGGACGCTGGCGGTGGAATCGGTGAAGCCCGAGCAATGGAGGGAGCAGGACCTGCGCTTCTTCTCGGATTTATCCAACATCGTGAGCCTCGCGCTTTCGAACGCGGTGTATTACGAGAAGGTCGAGTCGCTCGCCGTGAAGGATTCGCTCACCCATCTCTTCGTGCGCAAGCGTTTCGACGAGCGCATCGAAGAAGAATTCGCCCGCGCCCGCGCGGTCGGATCCAACCTGACGCTGCTCATGCTCGACATCGACCATTTCAAGAAGATCAACGACCGGCACGGACACACCGTCGGAGACCAGGTGCTTAAACACGTGGCCGAGGTCGTGCTGAACCAGACCCGCGAGACGGACTTCTGCGCCCGCTACGGCGGCGAGGAGATCGCGGTGCTCATGCCGCTCACCTCTCTCGAGAATTCCTATCAGATCGCGGAGCGCATCCGGGAAAAAGTGATGACCGAAAAGTTCGGCTCGTCGGGCGCGTCGGTCACGCTCTCGGGGGGAATCGCCTCCATCCAGTCCTACATGCGGGGGCCCGAACAGCTGATAGAATCCGCCGACCGCGCGCTTTATAAGTCCAAGTCCGGCGGACGGAACCGCATCACCATGGATTTATGACATGAAACTTGGATTCGCCTTTTTTACCCTGATGTCCATTCTGCCGCTCTACCTTTCCTTAAGGGGGCGCTGGCGGATCGGCATCCTGCTGGGTCTGGCGCTCACGCTGGCGGCGCTCGTCGTCGGCCACGCCGTCGGCGAGGAAAAAATCAGCCTGATCTCGGCCTTCGTGTTTTTCGCGCTCGCGACGTTTCCCGTCCCGATCCGCGCCGAGGTGCGCGAAATCCGCAAAGAGTACCGGGAGAAGCAGAAAAATCTGAAAGCCAAAATCCACGAGCTCAAGTCGGATTTCGAGCATTGGGTGGACCGAAAAACGCGCCTGCTCGACGAGATGGAACAGATCTACAACCGCTACGCCCTGGCCAAGGGGCTGGTCTCGTACGTGGACGGAAAAACCGTCCTGCAGGAGCTCGGAACCGTTTTTTCCGCGAAGAAAAACGTGGTCGGACTGTCCTTTTTCAAGCTGGTCGCGGAAGGCGACGTCCATCCGCCGGAAGAAGATACGCTCAGGACATTTGAGATCCGCTCCGATAAATGGCTCAGCCTCTACACGAGCGGCTGGGTCGGAGAGTCCGACTGGAAGAAGATCCTCGAGGAAATCCAGGTTTCCAAAGATTCCGTCGCGGAACCCTTCGTGGTGGGCCCGTTCAAGGTCCGTTTTCCGACCATCCTCTTCGAGCGCCGCGATTTGCCCAACGCGCCGAAGCCCTCGCCGCGCTCCGACGCCTACGTGCTGGTCGGAGTCCCGGTCAAATGGGACGGCCAGGTGCGGGGCCTGCTCATGTTCCTGTTAACCAACGAGGTTCCCGATCATTTTCTCGAAGAGGTTTCCATCTACGCCCAGCTGCTGGCGCTCGGCCTCCATAAAATTTCGCTCTACCAGCTCATGATCGAACGCAGCCGCCGCGACGGTCTGACGAACCTCTACCTGCGGCGCGTCCTGCTCGAGCGGCTCCACGAGGAAATCAACTTCACGAAGCGTTACGGCTATTCCTTCTCGCTGCTGTTGATGGACCTGGATAACTTCAAGCAGGTGAACGATACGTACGGGCACGTCGCGGGGGACCGGGTGCTCAGGAACATCGCCAACTGTATCCGGAACACCCTGCACAGCGGCGTCACCATCTCGCGCTACGGCGGCGAAGAGTTCGCCATTTTGATCGGTTTGGCGCCCCAGGACGAAGTCATGCGGATCGCCGAGCAGATCCGGAGCGCCGTAGCGGCCCTCGAGACCCCCGTTTCCGACCACGTTTCCATCCGCATCACGGTGAGCATCGGCGTGGCCCACTATCTGCCCGATTCGCCGCCTTTTAAGGAGTTCATCGAACGCGCCGATACCGCCCTTTACTGGGCCAAGAACCGGGGTAAAAACCAGGTTCGCGAGTGGCGCCGCGACGCCGCGCAGAGCCCCGCGTCCCATTCCACCAGCGCCTAAGCGATACTCAAACCTCCCGGCAAATTCCTCGACGGAAAATCCGTCCATCAGCCTCCAAACTGTTACAAACATGTTACATAAAGTTTAGGATAATATTAGGGGGGGGATGTTAAGATTTATCCGTGAACAAAAACCCCGTCCGCAGGGCCGTTCTCCGTCGGCTGCGGCTTTGCACATTGGCGTGCTTCGTTCAATTCGCCGTTATAAACGACGGCTATACCTATTTTCTAAACGGCGTCCAGCCGGCCCGTCCCGCGAGCTCCCTCCAGTCCGTCATCTCCTTCACTTTCAACGTCCATAAAACCATCGCCCTGGGCGGCGCTTTTTCGATGGTTTCGGGGCCCCATGCCCTGATCACAAAAGCCACTTTGAAGTCCCTGGAATGGCTCCGCGGATTCATCCGCGAAGGGTTCCAGCCGCGCCGGGCCGTGGGGAAAGCCGTTTTGGGCGCCCTGCCCGGAATGGACGCCTTTGCCGAAGCGGACCGGATCGAAGCGAAACGGGAAGACTACATCGGCGGGAAAAGGGAAACCTGGACCAAATTTGAAGCCCCGCGCCTGGACGACATCGGGACGGTTCCCATCGGCGGATGGGACCGCCAGTTCGTGGACGAGGTCGTCAGCACGGCCCGGCAGGCCCTGAGGGACCATTCCCGTCCGCGCGGGAAGCAGAAAAATTTTACGCAGCGCATCCACTACAGCTCCGGTGACGAACCCGAAGAAGCCATCCGCACCGATGGCTTTGGGATTCATTCACAGTCACCCGGCTCCTTAAAAGCTGGGTGGCTTTTTTATTACGAGGCTGATTCTGCCCGGGGAGGACTTCGGTGATCGGCTTTTGGGCGCGCAAAGCGAACCTGAACTGGCTGCGTTCAACGGGCCTGGTTCTCGCATTTGCCCTGCTTTTCTCGGCCATCGTCCCGCCCATCGCGGAAGCCAACATCTGGGACGACCGCAAGAGCGCTCTGGACGAAATGCAGCGCAAGAAAAAGCGCGTGGACCAGCCGTGGGAACAGCTCTCTGCGGTCCCCGTGCCCGCCGTCCCGTCCGATAACCTCGCCCCGATTCCCGCGAACCTCGGCAAACTCGTGGACACGTTCTGGGCTCCTCGCGAAGCCGGGCTTCCCTTCGTTCTGCACGTTCAGGACGCGCACGGTTACGTCGCCGCCCAGCGGAACCTGGCCGCGCTCGTCGGCCATTTCCAGCGCGGGAGCGAAGACGAGCGCAAGCCCATCCTGGTGGCGGTCGAAGGCGCCTGGAGGAACATCGACCTCGAGTGGCTGCACGCGTTCCCCAACGAGAAAGTTTTGAAGGAATTCGCCTCGGACCTCGTGGACCGCAGCGAGATCACCGGCGAAGAATTTTTCGCGATGGTCCAGGGCGGCGAAAAGATCCGCATCGAGGGCATCGAAGACGAGAAGACCTACCGGGAAAACGTGGAGATCCGGGACCGCGTCGGGGACGTCCGCGATTCGGTGATGGGGGAGATCAGCTACGAGCGCAGCGGCCTGACCCTCCGGACCCTGCAGACGGAGCTGAACGCGCTTAAAGTTACGATGCTGCCCCGCGGCCTCATCGACCTCGACGCCAAGAAGCGCAGATTTGAAGAAGGCGCGCTGTCCGCCGGCGCCTACATGAGCTACCTGAAGAGCGTTTCGGGATCCGTCTGGAACAAGGACGCCACGCCGGTCCTGAAATCCTTCCTCGAAGCGGTCCAGATGGAAGCAGAGCTGGAAGAAAAAACCATCTATCGCGAGCGCGACGGATTCATCAAATATCTGCAGAGCAATTTGGACGCGCAGACCCTGACCCGCGTCGCCGACAACAGCCTGAAGTTCCGCATGGGCCGGCTGAGCCCGCAGCAATATTATTCGGGGCTGATCCAGCTGGCCGACGTCCACAAGGTTCCCCTGCCCGAGATCAGGAAGTATCGCGACTACCTCGAAAAAGTGGCGCAGATCAGCACGGAGCGCATGCTGGAAGATTTGAAGGCGTTCGAACTGGCCGCGCAGAACGCGCTGGTTGAAGGCAAGCCCGAAGCCGAGGCGCTGGTCCGGGCCGACCGCTGGATCAACCTGCAAAACAAGCTTTGGTCTTTTGAGATGGCTCCCGCCGACTGGACGGCCTATCAGGAGATGAAAAAGTCCTACGGTTGGAAGGACGCTCAGGGCTTCCTAATGGGAGTCCGCAATCTGTCCGGCTGGAAAGAGTTTATCGCCCGCGCCGATTCCCATATTGAGGACGTTCACCAATATTACGTCGTGGCGCACCGCCGCGACGAGATCATGGTCCGCAACGCGCTCCGGTTCGCCAAAGAAAACGGCGCCGACCGCGTCGTCCTGGTCGCCGGCGGTTTCCACACGCCGGGCATCGCGCGGATCCTGAAACAGCAGGGCGTTTCGCACTCGATCATCCGCCCCGCGATCGGCAGCCTGCAGATGGTCCGGCGGGACGACCGGTTCCTGGACGAGCTGATCCGCTCCGGCACTCTCCGTGAGAACAGCGTTTTCATGAACGGCGGCGACGTGATCCGCGTCCGCTTCCTGAGCGAATTGCTTGGGCGGCTTCGTCTCGCCTCCCGGTCGGAATCCGATTTCGGCGAGACCCTCAGAAAATATTTTGACGCGTTCCCGGAGCTCAAAGACGGTCTCTCCGGCAAAGTTCAGATTTCCAATCCCCTGGTCCTGCCTTCCGGAACTTATCTGATCGGCTCGGTTTTAGGAACGGAAGGGCCCAACGATTTCGCGATTTCCGTCAAAAACGGCAAAGCGGCGTTCATCAATAATGTCGATGAAGTCGCTCGGATAGCGGCCGAGATGTCGAACGGCAAAATCCCCGACTGGCAGAATGTCGATGTCCTCCAGCAGGTGATGGACGGCGGCGCTCAGCCCGAAAGGCTGTGGGCCAACCGGATATCGCAGGATCCCGCCACGGGCAAAATTTCCAAGTATCAGATTCCGCGCATCCGCCTTCCAATTTCGCGATCAAATGCGCAGAGAATCGTTGCGGCCACTCCTGCGGCGCCCGCTGCGCCCGTAGCGCCTGCAGCCGCCGTAATTCCCGCCGCGGTTCAACCCGCTGTTTCCGAACCCGCGGTCGAGCCTGTAGCATTGGATGTCCGCGGACTGTCTTCGGAAGTGGTGGACGTCGTTTCCCTGGGAAGGCTGCACGTGGTCACCGCAGCGTTCCGCGCGATGCCGGCGCGCTTCGCCGCTATCTTCTCGTCTCGTCCGATGCGCGTCGCGACCGCGATGTCGTTGGCCGCGCTCATGGGCGTCCTGAGCCTCAATCCCGTCGGCCCGTCATTCGACGCGGGAGTAGCCAACGCGGCGGGGATCGCCTCCACCGCGGGTCAGGCGGCTTCACCGAGTGAATCGATCATTCCTCTCTTTGGCCTGATCACGGCCATGGTTGGCCTGGCCGTCGGCACGCAGCGCCGCAATATCGCTTTGGCTTACCAGGGATTTGTGGAGTCGCCGGGGGCGGCGGCGCTTCGCCCATACCTGCGCGTTCCCAGACAGTCCGATATCACGAACTTCATCGCCCGGACGTTCCAGACGGAACGCAGCGTCGAGTCGCGCGACGCGTTCCGCATGTGGCAGCGCCGCGCCTTGATCCTCACGATGGTCCTGGCCTTCTCTGCCGCTGTGGGTCTTCCGGTCTTGGGAGTTCCTCTGGCATTATTCGCGCCCGTGGCCCTTCAGGGCGTGGCCGCGCTTCCGTTTTTGGGCACGATCCTCGGCATGGCCGCGCCCGTGGCCGCGATGCCCATCGTCGGCATCCTCACCAGCCTCATTGTCGTTGAGCTCGCTTTCCAGGGCACCGGCCGCCTTTTCGGATTTACGCTTTCGGTCGCCTCTCTCAGCAACGAACAGCTCCGCGCCGATATCCTGTCCGCCGTCAACAGCTCCAATTTTGAAGATTACCTCACGTCATTGCCGGAAAAGCAGCGAGCCAAACTGCTGGACAATCCCGTGCAACTGCTCAGCATGCGCGAGCGTTTTGAAAAGAGCCAGGCGGATCTCGCCGACAAATCGCAGACCGGGAACCGGGTGCTCCTGGAGAGGATGTATCATCAGGTTCAGTCCGCCCAACGCAGCGCGGCCACTCAGGACCTCTCGCAAAAATTAAGCCACGCGATTCCAGTCCTGCACCGCATTCCCGTGGCGGGTCACCTCCTGAACCCCCTGCCGCTTTTCTATTCGTTCTTCTTCCAGTACTTCGTGAGCCCCTTCTCCCTCCGCTATGGCCGCACAAGCGACGGCCCGAAACCGGCCCTCGGCTATTTCGCCGTCATCAGTCTGGCCGGCGAGTTGGATCGCCTGGATGAAAACGGAAACCTGAGAACGAACGCGACCGGCGCGCTGTCTCCCGCGCGGAACGCGGCCCGCTACGCCAATAACCTCCTCTGGCGTCAACCGGTTTACCGGTCTATCGTCGGATTGTGGAACGAAAACGTTTTCCTGAGCGGCGCTTCGCGCCTCTTCAAACAGAGGATGCGCCTTTGGGTGATCAGCTCCATCGGCATGGGCGTGCTCCTGGCCTTCCTTCCCGCTTACTTGCTGGGCAGCTCCGCGATTCCGTTCCTGCCGTCCCATACGCGGCAAGGCGGCATCGATCTGAATTTTTCCATCCAGAATTTTGCCTCTTCGTTCCTCCTCGCGTTCGCTCTCAACATGCCCAATTACCGCCGCATGTACGCGCAGCGGGGGCCGCAATCAGCGCCTGCCGCGCTCCTTGGCATCTTGCGGATGCAGATGTCGACCACGTTTAGCATGTGGTTCGTGAATATCGAAGTCCAGATGGCGTTGCAGGGAGCTTCGGGCGCGGACACTGCCGTTTCTCTGATTCCGGGGGTGGATTCCCACGTGATGCACGACTCCATGGCGCTCATCGAAGGCCAGCAGGGCATCATGGGCCTGGGGCATGAGGCCGGGACCATTCTCGAGAACGCGTTGGGCGCTTCGATCGCGGAAGTCGCTCTGCCCTGGATCTCCCGGGAAGCATTTAACGATAAGCAATTTGAAATCCAACAGAAAATCAATCCCGATACGGCGGCTCAGCAGCTCAAAGCCGGAAATCCGGCCGTTTATGAATTGCTGAAAGCGCAGCATCCGGATGATCGCGAATTCCAAGAAGCCGCCACTCTGTTCATGAGCAACATGCGCGAGCAGCAGCGGGCCGCAGATGCCGGCAAAGACCGGAGCCTCATTGAAAGGCTGGCCGGTTGGGGTTCGGACGGGGCACAGAAAGCGGCCGGATTGGGCGGAGATATTTTCAAGTTCATCTTCGGCGTGGACGAAGCGCACGCCCAGGGAATCGAAGAGGACTACGCCACGAAGTTCAACGCGTCGATCGCCAACCCCTCGGTGCGGTTCATCCTGGCGGGGGACGTCAGCGAGGAGGAGTTTACCCGGACCATCGCCGGCAGCCCGGCGCAGGCGACCCTGAACTATTTCCTCGTCGATCAAAACTGGAGCAGCTCCCAGCTCATCACCTATTTCGAAAGACTCCATGCCATTTACAAAGAGGGCGGAGACAACGATTTATTTGAAGTGATCAACATTCAGGATACGGACAGGAACGGTGACGGCGGGTTAGGCGAATTCCTTAAACTCTTCCGCACGTTCGATCCCTTCGATACCATCTCCAACGAACGGCGCGGCACTATCAGCTATTTCATCGGGTTTGATAAACCCAACACGCAGGCCGTCGAGGGCTTGAACTGGAACAGCGAGCAGGTGATGACGTATTTCGGGCGGATCTACGAGCTTTCGCAGATGAAGAGCAACGCGATCTTCAGGTTGTCCGGAATCCGGGACGGCGCCGAGGTGCTTCGCCTGTTCAGAGAGTTCGATCCGGACGATCAGGCGGCCAACGCCAAGCGGGGCTTGTTGAGCTATTATTTCGGATTTGACCGGACCGACACCGCCGAAACAAAAGAAGGGCTGAACATGTCGGTGAAAGACATGCTCGCGCTTTTTGACGGCATCGAAACCATCGGGCTCGACGACGACGCGCGCGGCGTGCTGATCGGCGACGGCCGGACCATGGCCGACTTTGTCCGCATCTATAATTCCGACACTCCCGAAGGCGAGCAGCTGCGCGGAACCCTCAGCTTCTTTTTGAACCCGGACGATCCCAACACACCGTACGATCCCGTCAACGGCACGGGAGTCCGTGAAGGCATGGGCTGGACCGCCGGTCAGCTGGTCTCCTACCTGCAGAGGATCAGCGATATCGCCAACACTCCCAACAGCCCGGTGTTCAAGGTCATCGGCGTCTCGGGCCGTGAGGAATTCCTGCAGCTTTTCCGCTCATTCGACCCTGATAACGCGCGCCAAAACCGTCAGAGAGGGGCGATCAGCTTCTACCTCGGCTTCGATAATCCAAGCACCGACGCCGTCGAAGGACTCGGCCTTCCCAGCACGGAGTTGGACAGGCTCTTCGGCAGCATTCTGGCCGTCGCAGGAAATGAGGTCGCCCGGAGCGTGCTGTTCGCGGAGGGCAAAACGCCCGAGCAATTTCTTGAAGCCTACTCCTCGGACTCGCCCCAGGGCGAACAGCTGCGCGGAACCCTCAGCTTCTTTTTCGGTATGGACGATCCGAACACTCCGTTTAACCCCGCGACCGGAGAAGGTCTGGAAGGGCTGGGCTGGACCGGCGATCAGCTCATCCGGTATTTGACGGATATCTACGACATCGCAAACGCCCCGGACAATCCCGTTTTTGATGTGATCGGCATTGGCGGGCGCGACGCCTACCTTCAGCTCTTCCGTTCGTACGATCCCGACGACGCCGTCGCGAACAGCCAGCGCGGAATCATCAGCTATTACCTGGGACTCGACAACCCGAATACTCCCTATGATCCCGTAACGGGAGAGGGGCGCGAGGGCCTGGAATTCAGCGCCGCCCAGATGCTGCAGTTTTTCGGAGGCGTCCGCGAGCTGGCCCGCAGCCCGGTCGTGCGCGCGGTCTTGTCGCGTGACGGCGCCAGCGTCGAAGAATTCCTGGCGCGGTACCGCGAGGACAGCGACCTCCAGGGGATCGTCAGCAACCTGATCAAGCTCGACGCCGCGGATCTCGGCATCCCGGAAGCCATCGCGCGCTATCAGGAAATTTACGATCTCGCGGGTTACGAATCCGTGCGCACCGTGTTCGCCGGGGAGGGCGCGAGCATCGAGGATTTCCTGAGCGTTTACCGGACCAGCGACGAGATCCGGGGAATCATCACTTTCTTCCTGACGGCGGATGACCCGTCGACGCCTTTTATCCCCGAGACCGGTGCAGGTCTCGAGGGACTGGGGTACGACATCGGACAGGTCGTTACTTTCCTCGACAAGCTGGTGGAGCTCGGCAACCAGCCCGGCAACGAGGTTTTTGAAGTGCTCGGGATCGAAAGCGCCGAAGAGTTTTATCAGCTCTTCCGGACGTACGACGAGTCGGATATCGTCGCCAACCGCAACCGCGGCGTCATCAGCTATTACCTGGGGGCGGAAGGGCGGAACTTCACGGTCGCGCAGCTGATCGCGGAATATCAGAAAGTCGTTGAAATCGGCCAGTACGAGACCGTCCGCCGGCTGCTCGTGGGCGAGGGCGGCCAGGACGTCGGCATCACCACTTTTTACGAGGCCTACAACTCCAACAGCGAGCTTCAGGGCATCGTCAGTTTCTTTACGGGACAAGGCGGGGACAACCTGGGCCTGAGCGCCGGGCAAACCGCTGAGTTGTTCGGCTATTTCTATAACTTCTCGCAGAACGGTCCTCTCCTTAATTACCTCGGCCTGGACTTTCAGGAATACCTGAACCTTTTCCGCTCGAACGCCCCCGGCGACGCCGACGACGTGCAGCGGGGCGTGATCTTCTCCCTGGCCGAAGGAATCCGGAACTTCTATGGAGATTGGGATGAGATATACAATCCTGACGGCTCGCTTCGCAGTCTTGAAAATGCCCAGCTCTTTTACGGCATTCTAACAAACCTTGGGGCCATCGACGGCCAGCTGTCGGGTGACAGGGCCCAGCGCGACGGCTTCAAAGCCGCGCTGGCTCGGAACATCGCGTTCAATTATGAGGATTGGGAGCTTATTTTTAATGAGAACGGCACCGTTAAGGATCAAGCCAAACTTACCGATTATTTCACCGCCGCGCAAAACATGCAGGAGCCGGACCAGCTTGGCGCTTTCCTGTCGGGCACGCCCACCGATATCGAGGGCACGATATCGGCCTTCGCTTTGGGCGTTGTGACGTCACCGAAGGATTGGATCCTGTTTTTTGAAACGGATTCTGGGGATCCCGATATCGGTAAAATCACCAATCTCGATAACGTAAAAGCGCTTTTTGTTGCGATCCAGAATCTGGAAGATCCGGAAAATGGGATCGGAGCCTACTTGGAGGGAGATTCCTCAACTAGGCGCGGAACTGCAACCGCCATTGCACGCGAACTGATCACCAACCCAGTTGTGTGGGAGGAACTATTTTACACTGAGTCTCAACCTCAGTCCCTGTTGAGCGACGAAACCATTCGCACGATTCAAAGCTTGCGTTCTCTGCCACTATTTGGGCTAAGTCTTGAACCGGCAATCGATCAGCTGATAGCGCTGCTGGAAGGCTATGCGCGGGCCGAAGCACCGGAAATCGGCAAGGTCCGCGACAGGGAAAAGGTAGATCGACTTTTCAAAACGGTCATTCCCAATATCAAGGCGGATGTTCAAAAACTGGCGACCCAAAGGGATGAAAATGGAAACGTCGTTCTTACGGGGGTTCCATTCGCTGATGAACTTATGGCTGAACCCAAGGTTTTGAATGGTTTCGCAATTGCGGTCGGCAGGGACGTTGTCACAACGCGATATGATTCCTGGAAAGATTTTTTTGATACAGACGGCACCGCGCTAAATGGCGGCGAGAATCTCAGGGTGCTTTTCGAAAATATGAGCCGGCTTGCGCCTGTGGATGACCTCCTCTTAAAACTGGGTTACGGGGCTAACGATATTTCAGGCGTGAAGATCGCCATCGCCAAGGACGAGGCGGTCAGCGTTAATCCGCTCATCAGCGACGAGCGGGTCGTGGAACTCGTGGCGCATTACGAGAATGCGCTCACGCTGCTGACGAACCCTTCGGCGAGAGAGGCGCTGGACCGTTATTACCTTGCAATTTATGGCATCAATTTCTTCGTGACGGACGAACAAGGCGGGCCGAGAAGGGGATTTGCCGATCAGCTCGTGGCCAGATCCGACGCGATCGAAAAATTACTCAACCCCGAAGGGTTTGAACAGGGCTCCACGGTATTCCATTATCAAAAATACAGCCCGGAGGAACTGACTAACGCTCTTAAGACGCTGGAGCATATCCGATCGGCGGCATTTAAGTGGAAACCATTATCGGATAATGAGGTGCAGTATTATTACAGGCTTTTCTACGGAGATTTCAGCGGCGAGCCGGTTCCCGCTGATTTCGAAGATCGTTACAGAGTGACAGCCGAAATGGATCAAGGTGAACGCGAAGCTCGGATTTCCAGATTTTTCGAGATGGTGCTTCGCGTCAGCGAAGTCAGAGTCGATGCCGGCGAGGAAGTTCTCAATACACTTAAATCCTGGCGCGGCGATGCCGGATACAAGGCCGAATTCCCCATGCCCTATTGGATGACCCGAGAGGATGTCAGTCAGATGATCCTTTATGTCGAGGGAGATGAAACTCGGGACGTTGGCGGCCTGATGTTCATCCCTGTCAATAACCCCGAAAACTGGGTGACTACTATCATGACACTGCTGGATATTTACTCAGGCAGCGAAGAGGACTCGTACGCAAGGCTTGTGGACAAGTTCTCGACGGAATTCTTTATCAATGCAATTTACATGACGCACCATTACGATGAGGTCTCAGTTCCCGACAAGCGGGGAGAGCCGTCGTCGCAGACGCGGCTGAGCCCGCTCTCTCTGACCGACGCCGATCTGTCATTCTTTTCGAACCAGGTGAGGAACGTCCAGGATGCGGGCGAATCTCGTGAAAAACTTCTCCAAATCATGCAATTGATGAAGTATGACGGCCTTTTCGCAGAAGCCATAGAGAACCGTTTCCCGGAGGAGATGGCAAAACAAATTGATTCGCTGGAGGAGGGTGTCAGCTTTAAAATTCCCGGTCCTTGGCTTCCCAGCATCCCAGTTCCTTTTGTCGGGAAATTGAAGGAATGGGTTTCGCCGTCCGCGCGTACCGACCCGGCGTTGTTGTCGGATGTCATGAAGCCGAACCGAGGACAAATCATTGGATTTGCGACCAATATCCAGAACCTGCAGGAGAGCGGAATACTGGAAAAAAATCCCGAGGCAGTCCCGCAGTACATTGACCGGTGGATCAAAGACGGCGCCTTTACCCAGGCGCTGTTCTGGAAGGAAAGCAAGGGGGGCTATGTGCTGCCGTTCAACATCCTGGATCCGTCGATCGCGCTCTTGCGTGAAGGCAACGATGCTTTAACCGACCGCCTCAAAACCCAGATACAGGGGCGATCCAACACGATCTTCCCTCACGACCCCAGCTATCGCGATTTGGGAGATGTCGCCAATGGGGAGAGGTTGTTGAGGCTTTTCTATGTGATCAATTTCAGCCGGCCCATGCCTACCGCTGATGACCCCGCCTGGACGCCAGATTGGGTTCCCTCTTCGGACAACGATCTCTGGAGCGAGCAGGACTGGTGGACGTACCAGTGGGATCAGATCCGCAATGATATGGTCATACAGAATGCTGCTTCCAGCGACCCAAAATCAGATAAGGAACTGAGAGCCGATATCGTGAACGCCCAGTTGGAGTTTGTCGCGCGCATGAAGAGCTTGTCTCAGGCCGCTCAGGACATGGTGGGGGAGCGTCTTTACGAAGAGGCTCTGGCCGAGTGGAAACAGAACAGCGGGAGAGACATGCGCGACATTCTGGGTCAGCGGAAAATTGATCTCATCATTTCCGAACTGATCCGCGACAATGCCGACGCGGTCCGCTACAAGATCGTCACGGGCGATCCTCTTAAGGAGCGCCTCCGGGAAGATTTTGCGTTCGACAACTCCGAGCAGAACCGAAATTTCGTGCAATACAGAAACTTCCAGATCCTGGACTATCGGCTGCCAGATATCCCTCTATCCGATAAGCAGCTGCTTGCGGAGGCTCTTGCGAAATTGCCGATCAGCCTTGTCGTGGACGGCGGCATCGAATTCTTGTTTGAAGGTAACGGTATCGGCGTCCCGGTGAACGGCCGTCTGGAAAGCTCCGAGAGGCCGGAAGATGCGATATTCAGGGGAATCACGGTGCAGGCCGATCCCGCGCTTATTCTCGCGATCAAGGATGACATCGCCAACAGGAACACAAAACGGCTCGACTCCTACGCGTCCTATTCAAAAAGTCTGGCCGCCAGCTACAAAAATCAGGCTTTCGAGGCGTTAAAAAGCGATAAGAGCGCCCTGATCCTTGAGACCCAGTTGCGCCGGCTCTCCGCTGACAATGGCATTCAGCGGCTGGAGCGCGGCGACATTGATTATATTATCAACGACATGCTGCAGTCTCAGATCTCCGCTGAAGACGCCTTCTTCCGGGACACGACCATTCCTCTCTATTCGCAGGAGATCTTCAGAATCCTCAACGGGATTTCCGAGGATCTGGGACTGACTTCCGTTCAAAAGGGCCAGGTCAACGGCATTACGGGTTCCATATACGCGCAGGGTTTCCAGGATCCCTTGGACACCGATGTGGTCAAGGCGGGGCTTTCGGAGGAGTACAACCTGGGAATCGAGCGCGCTCTCACCCTTTTTGCCTGGCAGGTGATGCTCGAGGCCGCTCTCAAGGAATATCTGGCGGAAATCGGGCTGAACGGGTACAGGGACCAGGAAATCAGCCTGATGGCGGTGAACTCCATCCAGTCCGGACTCGTTCCCCTGCCTGATTTCAGCGATGGCCATCGGATCCTTTACAAACCTACCAATATAGCGGACAGCCCAGAATTGCTGAAAACCGAGCGCGCGGCCAGCGTGGATCAGATTCGCAATGAGTTCGTGACCCGAAGCCCGGAGATTCTGAAGACTTTTGAGCAGCTTTTCCTGACCGTCGAAAGTATGGCGGAGTTTGAGCGCGCATCCGGAGTCAACATTCCGGACGAGCAGATCCGGTTTTCGGCTGACATGATTCTGGAACTTGGAATGACCAAACTCTATGTTCCCGAAAAAACTTCTCCACAGATTGTCCGGGATGCTGTCAACCTGGAGTTCAAGGGTCTATTTGACCGTATTCTCGCCGCAGAAAAGCCGGAGAAGGTGAAGAACTTTGGCCGTGTGGGCGACTTGGTGAACGAGCTTTATTATCGATCCGACCTGGACCTCACCCTGCAGACCCATTTTATCCAAGGGAAGAACAGCGCCGAGAGAATCGAGGGTGCAATTGTCGCGGAGATGATCGCCAGAAAGATCCCGCCTTATCAAATCAACGTTCTGATGGCTGAAGTCCGGAGAATCCGGGAGTTTATCGTTGAACAGGAAAAACTCAAGCCGGAACCTGTGGAAGGGTCCAGCGGCATTACATCCAAGATCACCGATCTGGAAATTCTGCTAACCCTGGACTCCCATCAGAATCCCGACCGCAGGATCGGGTTGTTGGAAATTTTCTTCCCCACGATGTCCCGGGATGATAAGAACCGCCTGATCTATAAAGTCGACAAGGCGATCAACGAACCTCTGCGCCAAGTCGAAAACAGGGAGCTGGAAAGTTACGCTGATATTCCTGACGGGAGGCCATGGTGGACTCGTCCCTGGTCCAAGCTCTTCTTGGGCGAATATAATCTTTTCGGCCTTAATAAGGGAAATCAGACAACGGGCGCTCTCACCAATATCGCTTTTGCCAGCCTGATAACATCACTTTTCTTCACCAGCCTGACCGTGCTCGGATGGCTCCGACACCATATGATCAACCCTTTCGTCCACTACAAGATCAGCTTCTCGCGCCGAAATTTCTTCTTCCCGACGTTCCATCGGGAATATCTCATTGATAAGGAAGATGTCAACGACTGGCACCCGCACCGCCATGCCTGGATCCGTATCATGATCAACAGCATGGTTACGACGTTCTGGACCGTCTTCTTTCTTTATTGGAATCTCGCGGTGCTTAATCCGTTTGAAGGCGCAATTCATGTCATCCCTCTGGTATTGTTTATATTGCCCACCGTCCTGCTGCTTCGGAATATTCCGTTCCTGATTATGGCACAGACCGTCGCTCAGTTTCGGGCATTTGCCATCACCTTTGTATATTTCATGATTGGGTCCACGCTGACATCAGTGTTTTACGATACAGACAGCATCTGGACAATTTTCTCAGGCTATATTGGCCTCTTCTCTACCTCCCCGATCCTTGCCGGTGTCCTGATGTTCATTCTTGCCGCGCACGGTCTCCTGATCATGATGACAACGAAGTGGTTCGGAAAATGGATGGGAACGCCTCCAGGTATGGTGGAGGAAGTGCGCGACTGGAAATATCTGGATGACAGCAAGGTCGTGGAAGAAGTTGACGGTCAGGGCCGGGGAACCGGAAAATTCGTGAGCCCGCAAAAAGTAGAACAAACCAAGCTTCTGCGGGGACCGCAGCACCGCGCATACGAGCTGGTCCATCGTCTTAAGGAACACCAGTACTTTCAGGCGCAGATGCCCTTCTTCCCGTCTATTCCTGCAGGCGACCAGCTGGATAAATATTTTTCGATAGAACTCTTCGACAAAATGGCCCGATCAATCCGCGGCAACAATGACAAGCGTTTCCGCCACTATCTTGATCTGTCTTATAACGCGTTCTCCTTTTATCCGGCGATGGCCGAGCTGGCGAGGATCGTTGCGGGTTCTGTCGCCGCCGGCAAACAGGAAGGCCTAGCGTATGAGATGATCCTGGCCGTGCAGTCGGGAAAGCCTAATGCTCTTGCGGAGGTGATGGATAAACACAGCTTACCTGCTGATGTCCGGAACAACGTCAATGATTTTATGGGAAGGCGGAGGGGAGATCTTGGGAACACCATCAACGTGGGCTACGGCAGCGTAAATTCCAACCATCGCGATTTCCAGAAAATCATCTCCCGTATGGCGCGGCCTTACCATGCGGAATTTACATATGTCGATGAACCGGCTCTTGCCTTGGCTCTTCACAAGATACAGGGTGGGCGTACTGATGAACAGATGAAGGCTCTCGTCAAGGAGTCTGTTGACGAGCTTTACATCATGCTGGACGGCTATATCGATAGTCTTGACTCCGCTCGGTTCTCGGCGCGATTGATGGAAGTGGCGGCGCGCCATGGTGTGGTTCTAACCGAAGCGCAGCTGCGAACGATCGGAAAAATCCAGGAAGATTATCAGGACGGTATGCTTCGTTCCGATTTTAAAGACGCTCTTGCGGCCCTCTTGCCCGGCGAAAATCATGCGAACATTGACGCTATTGGCGATGAGTTCTACGGTTGGAACGGAAAAGATCCTGCTGTGCTTCGCGCGACCCTTGAGGCAAGGATAGGAGTTGATCTAAGAAGTGTATCCAACGCGGATTTGTCCAGGACCATCCACTACGGCGACGAGCGGTTCATCGTATTAGCGCGTTCTTCGGCGGGTAAAAAGCCGTTGCCCACCGCCATGCATGCTGAAACCGCGGTGAACGGAAATGATGGCACGCCCGGTCGATTTTGGTCTCAGCTGGATACCGAAATCGATTTAATAGAGCCGAGACTTGCCGCCATGGGAATCTTTGACGGTGATATCAATAAGGACGCTCGCAAAAAGCTGGCTTATGACCTGTTGAACGCAGCGCTCAGGCAGGTCCCGGGTATGACCGCGCGGCTGCTGATGGTTCAGGAACTGAATGCGCAACTCGATTTAAATGCGCAGCAAATCAATGACGTGCTGGACATCATGGAAGAAGTCCGAGACATGAGCCGTCCGGAAGAGCGCGTAGCCCGCGCTCTTGGAATGATTCCTGTCTGGAGCGATCGTACTGCTTTCGCGAAGCGGTTGCTCTGGTCGACTCCGAACCAGCGCGCGATGCTGCTAAATGGTCTTGCAGATCTTGGCGCTGACCAGAGGTCGGCGATTGAGGCGCTTGTTATTGAAACCAAGACCATGTCGTATCTGCCGGCTTTGGACGATCCCAAAATCCCTTCTCCCATGCCTGTGAGGTTCCACGGCGTACGAATGGGGGCAGAAACCGATGCATATCGCAAGGCGATGGAAAATGGCGAAAAAGTCATCATCGATATTCTTACGAGGGTCATGGCGGACCGCGTAAAGGAGCAAGCTAAAGGCAAAAGTTCCAATAATTACCTCGAAGTAATGCCGGCGGAGCAAATCCCTCTGTTCGCCAGAAAGCTCGCGACGTCTCTTGAGCCGGTTGCGCGTCAGATGCTGATCGAGCAGAGCGTCGATCATAACGACAAGGCGTTCGAGAAAATACTCAGAGAGATTGCCTCCATCCGGAAACAGGGACCGTGGGAGCTGATCAACGACAGGGAGTTCAATGAGGCCAAGTCCGCAGCTGTACTCGCTATTGCCGAAGAACTTCCGGCAGGAGTAATATCCGGGAACGAAACCGCGGAGACCCTTCTGCGTTTGACTGGGATCGGCGGCCGGCAATATCTGATCAGATTAGAACTGGCAGGCGGCAAAAGGCTCAGCGGCAGCGAAGTTGAGAGTATCGTCGCGCGCGTAGACCGGGTGAAACGGGAAATTATCAATCTTGAGGAGGTCAAGACGTATATCTGGGGAATGCCGATGTACGGCACACCGATGTGGGAGATGAACTATAACACCTCGATTTCTGAAATTGATGAGCACCTGGAACCTTTCGAAGGCAACGCGGCGCAGCGCGCTGCGCTGGCAAGATCCCTGTTGGATATGGATCCTCAGAGCGCGATGCAGCGTTTGCAGCAGCTTGGAGTTGACGCGGTGACGCGCGACCTGATCCTGAGCACCGAAAAGTTTTTCGACAACGGGCTTGAGTTTATGCGCAAACCGTTTTTCTACGGCGTCATCACCTCGCGCGATGAGCGTACGTTCATCCCCTGGGAGGAACTGCGGGAAACCGATTATATGGAGTCCATGCTCCCCGAGACGCCGGGCAAGGCGCGGGAGCGGTTCTTCGTGGTGGTGGATAACGGCAACTGGCTTTGGGCTGCGGCCGGCATGTACATGGCCCTGGTCGTTACCAAGCTCATGGAAACGCTTGAGAGTGCCCAGTATTTTATGATGCAGGCCATGACCGGCTATGAATCCAAGAACTCTATGCTGCAGTTCATGGGCGTGTTTGCCCACAGGGGGCTGTGGTTTACCCAACAGTTCAACGCGCTGCTTTTGGGCGTCATCCGAGCATTCGGGAAGTATTGCGGTATACACGAATCCATCGCTATGGCATTTAAATCCATGCCGGGGTACCCCGCAGGTTTTTATTTCACGCGCGGGTATTACGCCTCGGGCTATGAACACCATTGGCTGACGAATTTTGGGCTGCGGGTCGTGCATTCGCCAGCCGTTTTCCAGAGGTTCTGGAACCTGATCTATAACCGGATCAACAGCGAAGACGAGATCATGAGCGCAAGCGCGATGGACTCCGTCGCGATATGGAGAATGGCCAAGGACGGAAAATATAAGGTTAAGCGTCCCGTCACCGCGCTCGAAAAGAAAAAAGATCGCGTCGCCGGCAGCTTTCTTTTTCAATTCATAATGGAGATCGACTGGATGGTCTTTTTCTCCAAATCGCGGTTCGGGCACCGGAACTCAGCCCAGATTTATGAACAGAACTATGATCAGATTGCCAAACACCCCCGGCCGATTCTGAGAAACGTCGGCGTCGCTCTGCTGTCGGTGCCCAGATTGATCGCCGCCATCATCGATGACCGCCCCATCGTGGGAAGTTTCCTGTTCTTTCTGGCCAAAAAGTGGAATATTCAGAATGAGGTGCCGCAGGAAAGTTTTAAAACCAAGGGGAAAACACTGGCCCTCAGCATTCAGAGCAAATTTCTTCACGGGTTCGGGATACTCGGGATCATTGTAACGCCGGTCTGGGCCTTCACTTTAATTCTCGGCTATTTCTACATGAATTATCTTCCCGGAATGATCGAATACCGTCTCCCGGACGCTGCTTGGACGCTCTCATTCATCCTGTTTGGCCTGCTGTGGCTATCGAAGCCGCTGGGTCCCACGTTCAACAGCGTTCTAAACCCCTGGTGGTTCGGTCGAACGATCGTTAATCCATTCGAGAAGCTTTTCGCCCAGTTTGTAATGTTTCTCCCCAACGTTCTCATCATGGGTCCCCTGTATTTCATTTGGGGCATCGCGGAGACGGCCATGTCCAACGCGATATATATGCCGAACCTGGGCATCCACACGAAATCCACAAGTGATGGCATACGGGCGCACAATCAGGTGATCGAGCGCGGCGAGGGTCCGCCTATCGGCATCAACCCGAGCCAGAGCGGCTCGAAACCGGCTTACGAGCCGTTTGCCACGTCGCCGAAAACTTTTACGTTCGGTATGGCGCTGCTCATCATCGTGTTGAACGGCTACCTTTCCGCATTTTTTCCGCCAGCCATTTTGCTGGCCGGGAGCGTCTTGCTGGCTCTATTTGCGGCCTCAATGGTGACGCCAATTATTAATCCGGTGCTTTATGAGCAGTTTTCCGGCGCCAAGGCCAGCGCCGCGCGGAGCCGCAGCGATTTCGTGCAGAGACTGAGGACCTCGCCCTACGACTCGCTTGAAGTCTGGCAGGCGGAAACCAAAGACATGAGCGACTCGCGTCAGTATAAGTATTCGAAGAGAAACGCCTGGTTCCCGATGATTTTTCTGACGGCGGTTGCCTTGCTGATGAATGTGTTAAGCCTTCCCGAGCAGATTTCTCAATCCTGGCTGTTTTTGTTCATGGCTATCGGTATACCATTTGTGATATTCCAGTTTATCAACGTTTACGTCGGATTTTTCCGGTACGGGGGAGAAAGGGATATTCGAAGAAGCACAATCCTCGGTCCGGGGGATTCCACCCGTCGCTTCTGGAATATATATGTGTCAGGCCGCATGTTCAATTTGCTTGATGCGGTCGACAAATTCCAGTCCGGTTTGATTGGCCGGATTGTTTGGCTTGCGCGGCTGGCGGTTTATTACGCATGGCCAGGGATGAAGTTTGGTCTGCTCGGTCTGGCATTGGGCTTCATTCTGCCGACGATAGACAACCCTCTGATTCCCGCGCTGGTCCTGGGTGGAATTGGCCTTCTGCTCCCTCTGGCTCGGATATTGATCCGCGCGCCAGCGCGCTCGGGGCTCCGCGGCATCCAATGGATGGGTGACAGGATCAGTTTCGTCGCGATCGAATCCACTCTGATCGGAATTTTGATCTCGGCAGCCGTGATTTTTGTCTCAGTGCCCGCCACCCAGCCGATCTTCGGCGGGTTTATTGAGTTTCTGACACATACGCCGCTCGCCTCCGTCTCTCATGTGATGACGGGTGATGGGTCCGTGGGCGTGATGCCCAATGTGCTTCTGGCGCGTTCACCTCATGTGCTGTTTCTGACCACGATCATCGTGGGTGAATTGATCTTTTTCGCGTTGTCGCTTTTTTATATCGCGATCGACGTTTTGTTTATGAACCGCGGCAACTACAGCTGGAAGCATATTCCTGTCTATGCCATGTTTGACAGGAAATTCGGGATCACTGAACGGCTCAGTCTGGATCCCACAATGCTCGCGGCAAAAACCGAGGGCGGAGAGGGTGTCCGCGATATGAATCAGCCGTCGGCGGACAGTCTGGCGCGGTTGGAGGTAATTCGGGGATCGTCAGATAGCGCCGAGCTTCGGAGCCGAATCGATAATCTCATTGAGCTTGCTAACATGCATCATTTTGCGCCTGATCCGCAAATGCTTTGGTACGAGTCCGGTGCTTTGAACCGCTGGGTGGAAACTTTGGCGAACATCAATGAGCAGTCGGCCTATACCGTAAAAATCAACGCCGCGAGCGTTTCTCAAAACGGCATTGCCAGCGTCACTCGCAGCGCGCGGTTGAACGGACTACGTATCAGGGGCGGGCATTCCCTCGAGCATAAAATCATCGCGAAGGATGGCGTCCCCAATGCAAATCGTGCGGGGATGTTGAATGTAAAGGATTGGTCCATGGACAACCTATTGCTCCCGGCCCCTGTGGATGGAATCGGCAGGCAGCTTTCGCTGGTCCGGTCGGCGCTGGATCCCGAAGTCGCGGACCCTGCGGCGTTGGAAAAGATCGCGGCCATCGGCGCCGAAGCTCAGACGGACAGTTTGCGTGACCGGGTGGAAAATTTGATTGAACTTTCGCGCGCTCATACATTTACCCCGCTCAGGGAACTTCTTCCGTACGATAGCACGGCGCTGAATCGGTGGGTCGATGCGATTGTGCGCATCAATGGAGAGCTGGAGCGGTCGGATTCCGGCGTAAGAATAGCTCTGAATGGAAAAACATTGTCGCCCCAGGGCGTTGAAGCCGTGTTGGAGCTGGCCAAGGCGAGCGGCATTGATGTCTCGAAGCATTCCCTTCCCCTGGCACGACTTGAATTTTCCACCTTGCGTCCTTCCCGGATCGCCCGGTTATGGCTGGCATCGGTCCGCGCCTATTACTGGTCCAGGGATAACCGGATGATCCCATCACGGTCTGAAGCCGCCGATCCGTTGATCGTGTCCGTTGAGGAAGCTCACGCACATGCCGCGGCTCGTCCGGCAGTCATCGCAACGCCACCCCTGCTCGCTGCGATCCGCGACAAGGCGCGCACAAATGATCTTAAAAACAGAATTGATTCATTGGTCCGGATCTCCGCGGCCCATGATTTTGAGCCTCGCCCCGAATACCTGATTTATAGCCCATTTGATCTTGAACGATGGGTCGAGCAGATTACGGCCGTCAACGATGGGTTCGAGAATGCGGGTGCGCAGATCCGAATTCCGTTTAATACCTCCACGTTATCGCAGAACGGCATAATTGCGGTCACAAAGATTGCGGAGGCAAATGCGGTTCCCATCAACGGACTTTTCAACTTGCCGAATCATCCGATCCGGAGGAATGTGGCGCGGGTGGAGCCCGACGATATGACCTCGCCGGACAGTCCGGACCTCCGTACGGGTCCTGAACGCGGAGCCGATCGCGATTTCGATTTCGATTCCGATTCCGATTCCGATCAGACAGAGGGTGAAGCGCCTGAATCTGCCGGAGTTTCTGAAGCATCTCTTCCAACGATGGCCGGTCCGCGGCTGGGAGCGGTCTCCGCAGGAAATGCGCTCAATAAAAAATCGTTCGATATTGCGATGGAACGGGCCGTTGCCCGGCTGACTGAGCTCCGTCATAATGCATCTCCGCAGATGCAGAACAAGATCGATGCTCTGTCTGCGTTGGTCGAACGTTACAAGGATCGATACCCTTTCGTTCCCTCCGCTTCCTTCCTGCGATACAGCGTCGGGACTTTGGAGCAGAGAATCGGCCAGATCGCTGCAATGAACGACGCCTTGGCTGAGGCTCAATCCGGGTACCGCATTCCGATTAATACACGATCGGTTTCAGCCAGAGGCATAAAGGAAGCCGAGGAGCGGGTTAAGGAGATTATTTCTGAGGTGGCTGCTCCTTCAGGTGAAGAGGACAGGGGTGTGGAAAGCGGTGTATCTAACAAATTGGGCATTCTGCCCCTGGGTTTGCCATTTGGGTTGCCATTGCTCAATATTTACAATTCCATCACAGGATTTTTTACGGATCATCCGGTCTTAGGCGCCGCTTTAGTGATTCCAGCGTTGATCGCCGCTATTGGCGGGATCAAGATTGCTCGCAGTCGGATCCCTGACTCGGACATTAATGAGCTCCAGAATAAAAGCCCGCAGTATTTAAAAGATATTGAGTTCGCTCGTGCATCTGCGGACGCTGGTCATGTCGAAGCAATTCCCAAACTTGAACTGCTCCTGAATAAATATCAGTCTGAACTTGCCAGGATCGGTGATGGCTCCAGCGAGCCGCTTTACTCTGGCCAACTGCACTACGATTACATGAAAGCTGAGCAATATGCTCACGTGGTCAGACAGATTGATAATGAATATTACGAGGTTTGGGAGGCTCCGAATCCGTTTTATAACCCAAATATTGAAAGGTATACCATTGCGATCGATGCTTTGACTAAGTCATTAGATACTTTGCGGGCATTAAGCAGGATCTCATCTGGCCAGCAACAGTTATCCCTTACAGGTGATCTTATTCGTGCCTCGTGGAGCATAAAAATGGGTGAGTTGAGCCGCATTACCGCCCCTTCGGCGCCCACAACTCAGCGATATCTGGACGGTCCCAACCGGCGTGTGGCGGGAAGGGCGTATGAAATCGCGCCGCGTCACGGAGAGGGAGCAGTCGCGCCGGATGTCGCGCAGGCGATTGATCCCAACCCTCCGGCGGATGACAATATCTTCAGTCTTGAAGCAGGCTGGGTAGATCAGCACGCTTTAGGCGTGGATCCGCCGGTCGCGATCAACGGGCGTTCTTACCGCCTGGTCGCGGACGGAAGACCCTCGATGCCATACGACACCCTGCTTTTCCCGGAAAATGACGTCAATCTGGTTTTGTCGAGCCGGGATACTGATAAAGCGCAGGACGTTCGTGACGCCGTATTCGATTTGATCTCATTCCATCGCGCGAGCGGCATCAAGGGATATATCAATAGTCTCGGTATAGGCGCTCTGCATCGGCTCCACGACCACTTATATTGGGGCCAATTCCCGATGGAACGGGGGATGAAGGTCAAACAGTTGGGTGAGGTTTCCGGCGTCACCGTGGGCGAGATCGAAAATGTCGAAGGGTTGCCCGGAGTTAGCACGGTTCTGGAAAGTAATGACGACGCGGCCCTGGCGGACATGACATTCCGGCTGGCGGGACTTCTGATGGATAGCAGGATCCCTTATCACGCGTACTTCTCCGCCGGAAGAGTCATTTTCATATGGCGCAACCCCAGCGCGCTAGAGACCTGGAACGCCGAGGACCTGTATTTGGATGGTAATTATTTCAGCCCGCATTCGTTCTTCGGCCTGCTGCTGTATCCCAAAACCGTTTTGCGGAATATGACGATGGAGAGATATCGTCAGCTTGTTCGGCAAGTGAGTTATACCACTCAGGATGCCGATGGGAATGAGATCGGCGATCGCACTCAGGTGAAGAATACCGTGCTGGCAGGTCTGGGCGTCGCAAGCGTTCAGCTTGATGAAAACATGGAAATGACCGTTGTCGGTAAAAACGCGTGGCGTTCTGTGACCGGACGAGTCGGCGGCGTCATCGAAGCGCAGAGGGCGCGGATGGCGGGGATTCCGAACGCGGTCCAGGCCGGGCTGAACCGGGCGAATATCAGCCGCGAACGGTTTGGCGCGATTCCATCGGGCTTGAGCGCAGGGTTCAGGGGTATTGGAACGAGGATTTCGAACTCGCTGGGGCGGATCAGGGAGGAAAGCCGGACGTTCCTTTCGGACAACCTGGCGGAACGCACGGCGATGCTGGTCGCCCGCAACTCGGGGCCCATCGCCGATCTCAGCGATGCAATGCAGTCCCCGGTCACGCGGGACATGGCGGCCGACCAGAAGGGCCAGGTGTACAAACAGCTTTTGAGCGAATCGGCGGCGTATATCCGCGAGCGCGCGGGCAACGTGAAAGTGCGCGTGACGGCATCGTCGCGGAGCGGCAGAGTGATCGCGGCGCTCCCGATCGCGGGCGCGTTCATCGGGACGGCGGGCCTGGCGGCCTGGAAGTTCGGCGGCTCCGTCGTCATCAGCGTTCCGGAAAAAATAGTCGGGGGTCTGATCGCTCCCGCGGGCTCCATCGCGCACGTCGCGGCCATGGGCGCCTACACGAGCCAGCTCGACCGTATCCGCAGCATGCCGTGGGATTCCATCGGCCTCCTGGCGGGGGTCGCGCATTGGCAGTCCGTCGTCCTCGTGGTTTCGGCCGTGATCCTCACGGCAGCCGCGGCCAACGCGAACCGGCTCGTCCGCGCGGCGCCGTTCATCTCGAACCGATTTGACCTCAGCGCGCTCGGCGGGCTCCTCGGCAAGACGACGTTCGTGGAATCGAACCTGCCCAGCTCCCATGAGATCGGCACGATGTTGCTGGGCGACCGCACGACAACGGATTCCCGCAAGGGAACCATATTGGTCATCACGAGCCCTCTGGCCGACAAGAACAGCCCCGACCGGCTGATCGTCGAGGGCGTCCTCACACAGATCCGCGCCAACCCCGAGAACGCGGCGAACTTCCGCGTGGTCTACAACAGCGACGACCCCGCGCTCCAGATTTCCGACAAGGATGCGACGCGCAAACAGCTTGCGGCGGCGCTCAAACTTCAGGCGCTGGGCAGCGAAATCCTTCAGGACCTCGCCCTGACCAGCGCCGACGAAATAATCAGCGGGATGAAAACCTCTGACATTCAGGTCATCGGCACTCCGGAGGACATTCAGTCGCTCAATTTGAATATCGAAGGCACGAACATCACCCTGACCTCGTTCAAGTACCAGCAGCTCGTGAACGTGGGCGTGGAGTTCAGGGCCTACGGCCGCGAGGCGGAGCAGATCCGCGCCCTGATCATCGACGCGGGCGGAGTGGAAGTCGAACCGGGCGCGTCCCGGGGGAATGACGGCGCTCTCGTGCTTCCCGCGCGTCAGGTCAAGCCGAAAGATTTTGACAGACTTTGGACGGAAGTCCAAATGATATTGAAACAGGCGTAATATCGAGGGAGAATACCATGCTTAAAATCATCGCGGAACACATCAAAAAATTTGCGGCGTCGGCGCTCGCGCTGGCCCTGCTGTACACGTCGGTTGCCGTCCCCGTGGCGGAAGCCAATCTGTGGGAACAGCGCAAGGCCGCTCGGAACAGCGGGGAGACCCGCGCCTCCGAAACCCATACCCAGCTCGCTTCGGCGGCGGGGTACATCCAGGAGAATTTTTCCGCCGGCATGGATAACCTCCTGCCCGAAAGCGCGAAGCCGGCGATGTCCCTGCCGCTCAAGCAAAGCGGCCTGCCGGGAAAATCGGCCGGCGCTTCCGTCCGCGCTGCCGTCAACGCGGGGAACCTGCCCGAGCCCCTGCTCGCGGTTCCTTATTCTTACGGCGAGGTGATCAAGGCGCACCAGGCCAAGAACCCGTCGGCTCCCTTTATCCTGCTGATCCAGGACGCGCACCAGGTCGAAGCCGCGCAGAGAAACATCGCGCAGACGCTTTCGCACCTCCAGACCAAACTCGGACGCCGGCTCCTGGTCGGCCTCGAAGGGTCGAGCGGCGCGTTCGACATCAACCAGTACCGTCAGCTCAAAAACCCCAAAATCCAGAAAGAAATCTGGGAAGTGCTGATCCAAAAGTCGCTCATCAACGGCGCGGAATATTTCGGCCTGATGGCCGAGCGCGAACCCCTGCTTTGGGGCGTGGAAGACGAAAAGCTCTACCTTGATAACGTCGCCGCCTACCGCAACGGCCTTGAAGCCCGCGAGAAAACCGGGCCGATGATTGAGGCGATGAGCGCGGACCTCGCGGCCGTCAAGAGCCGCATCCTGACGCCCGAACTCGCGAAGCTCGATACCCTGGAAGGAAAATTTGATAAGCGCGAGATCACCCTCGCGGAATACATCCGTTTTTTTGAGGGGTCGCCCGAGCTGAACTCCGGCCGTTACCCCGAGCTCGACAAGTACCTGTCGCTCGCCCGCGTCGAAAAAGACCTCGATTTCAAGTCGGTCGAATCACAACGCAACGAGCTGATCGGCGCGCTCACCAAAAAACTAAAACCCGCCGACTTGAACCAGCTCCTGCAGATGAGCGTGTCCTACCGCCTCGGCCGGATCGGCTACGCGGACTATTACCGCTCGCTCCAGGCCATGCTCTTGAACGCCAAAATTGATTTGAAACAGTATAAAAGCTTCAACGCCTACGTGCAGTACGTGCTCATGTCCGAGCGGATCGATTTCAATTCCCTGCTCGACAATCTCGAAAGCATCGAAAGCGCGGTGATCCGCCGCCTCGCGAAGACGCCCGAGCAGAAGAACGTTTTTGATTACGCGTCGGACCTCCGCCTCGCGGGGAAGATGACGCGCCAGGAGCTTTCGCCCGAAGATTGGAAGTCCTACCAATCGCGCAAAGCGGGCATCGTCCGCCTGCCGGAAAACATCCGCCTGCTTTCGGAGATCGTGAAGACCAGCGGCAAGAGCGTCGCCGCCCTCGCCGTGGAACAGCCCGTCAAAAACGCGGGCCGCGTCCTGAACTTCGCCCGGTCCGGCAATGACGGCGCCCAAAGCGCTTCGGCTGCTCCCGTATCGGGTGCGCTAGCCGCCGGATCCGGTTCCTTCGCGCAACTTTTGTCCGCGCATGAAGCGTTTTACGCCGCGTCGCACGCCCGCAACGTCGCGCTCACCGACAACCTCTCGGCGAAGATCAAAGAGCAGTCCGGCGGGTTCGCCGTCCTGATCGCCGGCGGGTTCCACACGCCCGGCCTCGAAGAGGAAATGTCTGCCCGCGGTTACTCCTACGCGGTGTTCCGCCCGCGCATCGGCAAAGTTTCGGGCTCCGGCACCGATTACCTCCACGTTTTTTCTCCGAACCGCACGCCGCTGGAAAAAATGCTGCTCGGCGAACGCCTGTTCCTGATGCCGCCCAGCGCCACCGCTGCCCGTCAGTATCCGGGAGTCGTCAACCCGCGGAACCTCATGACCGGCGCTGCCGCTCCGCTCGCCGCCGCCTTGGGCGCCGAAGCGAACGACGTTGAAGCCGGCAAGGCCAACGCCACGCAGATCGCGGGAGCCGAAGCGGATGTCACCGCTCTGGGTGCCGGAACGTATGCAGTTTCGATCGAAGGCCAGGGCGACCGCACCGTCTTTTTGGGCAGCGAAGTTCCGTCCGATCTCGCCGATGCCGGTCCCCTCGCGTTCCGCGCCGGCACCAAAAATCACCCCGTGATCATCATCACCGTCGCCAAAGTCCGCCGCCAGATATTCGGCGCCGCCGCGAAGGTGCGCGGCTGGATTCAGGGAGCGTCCGGCTTTCGCAAGTCCCTCACCACTCTTCCTCCTTTACAACCGCTTTTCATCATGGCATTCATCTCCGCGACTTTGGGCGCCGTCATTTTCTTCCTGACCGGCAATAATGACCTTTCCGTCTTCGGCGCGATGGGCTTGCCCATGGCGGCCGGGGTGACCGGCGACGGCAGCATCGAAAGCGTTCCTGTCAAGATTACACGGGCACAGCGTGACGAAATCCGCTTCGGCACTGCCGGCTGGCGCGCGCGGTTCCCATCCGAAAAAAATCCGAACGGAACTTTCTCTCCCGATCGTATTCGCGTCCTGATGCAGAGCGCTGCGGACTACATGAACCAGAACCGCTCTTCTTTCCGAGAAGCGGGTCTAACGGACTGGCGCGGCAGACCCACGATCGTGATCGGCTACGACCACCGCCATCAGGGAAATCACCCTGCAACCGGCGAAGATCTTTCGGAAAAGGCCTACGCGGAAATGGCGGCCCGCATTTTCGCCGCCAACGGCATCAAGGTGAAATTGCTGAGCCGCGCGGCGTCCACCCCTCTCAACCTTTACGAAATGTGGCCGCATGAAGGCGCCAAGTCCGCCATGATGGTCAATTTTACGGCCAGCCACAATCCAGCGGCGGACGGCGGCGTTGAGTTTTTTGACGGCCGAACAGGTGGTCTTGCCGACAGCCCGGTCAGTAACCCCATCGTCGATCATCTAAAAGGAATCCGCCGCGTCAAAATGCTCCGCTCGGATTTTGACCTTGATAATCATCCACTCGTTGAAGTTATAGAACCCTCGATCGAAAAATACGTGGACTATTTGATCAACGTCATCGGCGTCAATCCGGACGATATTCGCGCTTCCGGCATCAACGCGCTATTCGACGGTCAGAATGGCGTGGTGGGCGGAGTCGCGCAGGAAATCATCGACCGCCTGGGCATCGGGCAGAACGTGACGATCATCAACGGCCAGGCGGATCCCGAGTTTGGCGGGCGCAATAACAGCGAAATCACCGCGGCCAACATGGAAAAAACCATGCAGCAGATTCGCTCGGAAAAGCGCGACGCCGGGGTTACAGGCGACGGAGATTTCGACCGCTCGGGGCTCATGGCGCCGAAGGCGGACGGCTCGGTCCGCCTCTACAGCGGCAACGATCTCGCCAGCGTTCAGGTTTACGGATTTTTGAAATCGGAAAAAGAAAGACTGGGCGACGATTTCGATCCCGCCAAATACGTGGTCGTTCGTTCCATCGTTTCCACCTCCTGGGTGGATTCGATCGCCGCGAGTTTCGGCGTGCCGCAGGATAACATCCGCCTGACCGCGGTCGGTTTCCGGTTTCTAAACAACGAGATCCGCCGGGCCAAGGAAGAAGGCAAGACCGTCATCCTGTCCTTTGAGGAAAACGGGGGAATCGCCCTCGGAAGCGCGCTACCATATAAGGACGGACTCGCCAGCACGCTTTATGCCCTGACCGTCGCCGCCCGCGCGAAACAGGCCGGTAATTCCATGGAAGGCCTATTTCAGGAAGCCGATGAAGCGGCGCGCAGGCCCGATTACGGGCGCTATGACGTCGAAGTCGATGCCGTCAAAGCGGGCGTTCAAGGATCGCGGGGCTTGGTGATGCAAAAATTCGAAGCGGCTCAAAAGGAATTTCAGGCGGCCATCGAGCGCGGAGAGCAACCCGTTCTCGGCAACACGGGGTTGAGAGTCATCAAGACCGAAACGATGGACGGTTATTATTACCGCCTCGCGGACGCGTCCGGCAAACTCGTCGGATGGGTAAACGTCCGCGCTTCAGGCACCGAACCCCTGTTCAGAATTTACGTGGAAACAGTCGAAGAAACCCCCGGAAGCGCCCGCATCAACCAGCAGGTGTATCAGTGGGGGCGGGACATCATCTTTGCCGAGATCGGCGGCGCCAAGAATGCGCACGTCAAGACTGTCGGCGACGCCAGGATCAACGAGGAATTGCCGGAGGATTCTGATTCCATTGGCAGCTCGGTTGAGGCCAACATTGATTTAGCATCTGGGAATCTTGCCAAACGAATCGAAGACTCTAACCTGAGCGATCCTGCTGTTATGGAAAAAGTCATTGCCGAAGCCCGCGCGTTAACTCCCAAAGTGTACGGCGCGCATATGAATGCGATCGATAAAAGCGTAATGTCCCGCTACGTCGCCAATGGGACGACGGCCGAGGTCAAAGCGGGGCTTTTGCAAATACGAAACATGCTTTTCCAGCGGGGAGCTGATCTCGCACTTGACGGTATGCGGCGGTCGGGCTTGGTGCTGAATTATCCATCCGAAGACGATTCAGCCCTTGAAGCTATCAGAAAATTTAGGGAAAACGTCATTGTTCTTCGCAAATGGGCCGAGGCCTACGCAAGAGCATACAAGGAAGATTCTGGTGCCTCTGAGGATTTTGTAAAGGAGTTCGACGTTGAGATCGATGTTGAAATAGCGAGCATCTATGACATGCTGTTAGAGCCGAATGGTGTCATTGATCAAATTGAAAAGAATATCGTTGACGGTGTGACCGAGCCCAATTCCGTTCACTTGAAGCTGAGCCGCAACGATCAAAACACCCCTTCGATCGAAAAATCTGATGGGCGGCAGGCCAAAGTCGGATTCCTGCCGATGAAGGGAGATCCCTGGCAGATTGGGCACCTGGCGCAGCCCTTGAGGGCGATGGCAGAGCAGGGGCTGGACAAGATTCTGGTCATGATCGATAACAGCGACCCTGTGAGAAAGCCGGACTTGAGCTCCTTATCCGTGCGCGAAGCGCTGACCATCGAGCTGATGAAAATCGCGTCCCCATTTGTCGAGTACACTCCAATCGCAAAAGAAGAAGAAGACCTCTGGACCGCTGACGGCGAAACGAGCATTTTCCGGCTCATCCAGTTTAACCGCGGACTGAACGTTCTTTGGTTTTATTTTGTGGGCGGCGACCACCGATTCTGGGAAGTCGTTAGAAATGGCGTGCGAATGCCGGACACTGTGAAAAAGATTACTCAAAAAATGGCTGATGGATTGGATGGCTATGGCCGGGAGGGCCGAGAAGGTGAGCCCATGGGGATCATCTTCCTCGAAAGGACCGGTGATGAATTTAAGCAAAGCCTTACTCATGAGGACCGGGAAAGGGCTGAAGCGGGAGGAAAAATTGAGCTGACTCTTCAGGAGCTGAGGAATCGCTCAGGAATATCAGAAATATACAACATTAAGCCCAAGGGCGTGAATATTACCTCCGCGACCCGCGTTCGCAAGCAGAGGCATTGGTGGACGGTGCCGGCTCCCATATATTTTATGGCCCAAAATATCCAGTTTTGGGATATTGGCGCAGCCAAACGCGTCGCAGCCGTAGATCCTTTCGTGAACGACCTGGCGGACAGGATTTCCTCTGAGAATCTGGCTGATACCGATGTGGTCCAATCTCTTTCTCGGGACTTGCGGAATTTGTCTCCCGACATGTACGGTCCCCAAATGAACGCGGTGGACAGGAGCCTGATGCGCCGATATTTTGACAGCGGTTCTGTCAGCGCGGTACGCGCCGGTCTGCTCGAAATCAGAAACATGCTCTTCCAGCGGGGAGCTGAGCTGGCTCGGGAAGGGATGAGGCGCGCAAACGTGATGACGCGCAGGCCGGAGGAACCGGACGACGCACTGGCAGCTGTGGCGCGTGTGCGGGAAAACCTGCTCCGTTCGCGCGAATGGGCATTGGCGTACGCCGAAAAGTATGTCGCCGCGAATCCCGTGCCTGACGCGGAAAGTAATATTTGGGAATACGACCGCATAGTCAGAGAAATAGAAAATGAGATTTATGGGCCTCTGCTGGCGGCGGTCGACAAAATCGAGGCCAACGTGAAAAGTGGCGAGACCGATCCGAACGCTGTAAAGATCAAGTTGAGCCGTGGTGACGAGACCGGGGCATCGATCAAAACTCAGGGCGGACGACCCGGCCGCATCGGCTTTTATCCAATGAAGGGTGATCCCTGGCAGATGGGGCACATTGCTCTCATGTCGATTGCTGAGCATAAGCTCGATAAAGTGGTCGTGATGATCGATAACAGCGACCCGACAAGAAAACCGGGTTTGAGCACCCTGTCGATCCGAGAGGCGGTCACGCTCGAGCTGCTGAAGGCGTTTGAGCCCTTCATTGAGTACTCGCCCATCGCCAAAGAGGAGGACGATCTTCGGGATGCCGATGGAGAGACGAGCATTTTCAGATTGATGAGCTTTAACCGGGGTGTGAACGTGGAGTGGTCCTATATGGTAGGGTCGGATCATCGCTATTGGGAGGTCACTAAAAACGGAAATATCCAGCCCGATACAACCAAAAAGCTCAAGGACAAAATGGAGTCAAAATTGGACGGGTACGATGGAGAGTCAATGGGCGTCATATTCATTGAGCGGGCCGGCGAGGAATTTAAGCCCGGGGAACTACAGGCATTAAGAGACAGATCGGGCATCTCTAATATCGTGAACGTGCGGCAAATGATGGACACCTCGTCCACCCGCGTTCGGAAAAATGCGCACTGGTGGACTGTTCCCTATTTTGTCTACTACATGGGCCAGTCGCTCAAGTTTTGGGATATTCACGCGGCGGTTGAGGTTGACGAGTCATCGCTGAGTTGGAATCAGGATGAAAATGACGGGACTCGCCCCGGAGTCCTATCCCGCCTGGGGGATATCCTGCCTATCGTTGTATTGGCTCTCCCGTTTGTAGCTATTACCGCGCTCATAATGCAATATTTGGGTTTCGGAGGTTCCGGAACTGATGTCTCCGCGTCACTCGGGACTGAGCAGGGGTATTTGGTTGGTGGCTTCGTGGGCGCGGTCGGTTTCCGTGACGCGCTTTATCAAGGGCTCGGCCGCCTCCGGAATTTTGTCACAGGCCGATCTCCCGTCCAGCCGGAATTGACGGATCTCCCGTCCGTTACGGGGATCCTGGACGATTTGATCTCGTCCGGAATGGATCGCTCCACCGCGGAGCCGTTGAGCCGCCATATCATGAATTACGGATTGCTATCGTTGGTGAGCGGGATGAGCGTCGGCCTGGAGGGTGAGACCCAAAGCGTCGTTACGGACAAAGACATTCAAATAGCGATCCGGGTCGTGACCCAGGGCAACGTTGCGCTCGTAAGCCCGCAGGATGCGGAGCGGGCCGCCGTGGCAGTCAGGGCCCTGCAGTCCATCATCTCCGAGCGCCGTGAACGCTTGCGCCAGGATCGTTCCGAGACCGGCTTTTTCGCGGATTCCGTTTCTTTCGCGATGACGGCAGGAACGTTCGGGTCCGGCAATCCGGACGCATCGCGGCGCGTTGCCGAAATATTGATTGCGAGCCATGAAAGGGAGGCGTCAGTCTCCGGCGTAAAGATCGGTAAAGATTGGCCTCGCGCATTCATGGCAGTCGCTGCGATGGCTGGAAAGCTTTTACCCCATGCGTTGGGCAAAGATTCCGACTTCGCCAATCGCATTATTATCGCTCGCGGCCGGCGCATTTACAGCGAGGGGTACCTGGAATCAGTCGGCCTTGAAATCGGCGATGGATCGCTGAAGCGGACCGGACAGATGATCGTTGATATTAAGGGGAATTCGGCTGGCGCGTTAGCCGAGCTCAAACAGGTCCTGAGACAGAAGATCTCCGACCAGCGAAATCTGGGAGTTCTGAGCCCCGGGCTGGACAACCTGTTGCTCGCCCTGAATGAAGGGAGGGTGCGGGTGATTCACACCAATGATAAGGTTCTGAAACAGGTGGTCGGGGGTAAGCAGGTGATGGATCTGAATTATGGGAGACTGTACGTCAAGGGTTTCCTCGAGGTCATGCAAATCAGCGGGCGGCCGCTGATTTTGAATCAAGGCCAAAGGGTGATGACGGACGATCCGAGCATGATTGACCTGACAGGAATGGACCTGGATCAGATCATGTTCGTCCTGTGGTATTCCCTGAGCGCCGTCTTCAAAATCAAAGCGAGCGATGCGCTCCTTGAAGACATCAAGGCGAACAGCGTCATACTGCGTCAGGCATAAATATTGAGAGTTTGGGGGCCTAAGGGCGCGTGCCGATATCGGGCGGCATGCGCCTGACGGCATATCCGCTGATTCGTATGGGAAACAACAGAAAACATCATTTGTCATTTGCGTCCAGGGGGGCGACATTCATCGTCTGTTTTTCCCTGGTCTTTTCGTCTGCGGCTCCACCGCTGGCGCAGGCATCACTCTGGTCTGAACGCCGCAAGGCATTAGAAACGATCAGCGGCATGGACTCGAAGTCGGGTTCATCCACAGACGCGAATCTTCTGACCCAACCCGTCCCCGGCCTCTTTGCGGAAGGGGTGGGCCTGCAAATTCCTCCAGGCGCCGGTCAAGTTATCGACACATACTGGCCTTCTGCCTCCGATAAAACTCCGATGGTTATCCATGTTCAGGACGCTCATGGTTATCTGCATGCGCAGCGCAATCTTGCGGTTATCCTCCAATATCTGAAGCGCCAGTCCGATCGCGCGGGTTCGCCAGCGGCTCCGCTTGTCGTGGGTGTGGAAGGCGCCTGGAAGAGCGTGGATCTGGAATGGCTGCACGCTTTTCCCGATAAGAATATACGGAAATCTCTGGCCGAGGACCTTCTGGCGCGCGCGAAAATCAGCGGCGAGGAATATCTCAGTATCCTCGAAGGGGCCGGATTCATAGACGTGGAGGGAGTTGAAAACGAGGCTCTGTACCGTGAAAACGTCGCATTGCAAAAAAATATTTTCACGGTTCAAAACCGTATCGTCGGCGCCAGCGGTCCCGCGCATCCCGCCGGCCAGCCCGGGGGATTAAACATCCGTTCTCTTCTTTCAGAAATCGACGGGTTGAAGTCCCGCGCCTATCCGCACGAACTATTGGCCTTGGACAAACAGTTGAAACGGTTTGAAAAGAACGAATTGTCCCTCAATTCTTATCTGTCTTATTTGAAGTCCGCTGCTCCCGGGGTATGGAACGCAGCGGCAGGGCCAACGCTGAAAGCGGTGGATGATCTTCGCATGATGGAATCATCTTTCATCAAAGAAAAAATGGAGGAGGAGCGCAATTTTTTTATAAAGGAGCTGCAGACCCGCGCCAGCTCAGACGCCCTTTCGCGGCTCGCCGCTATCAGTATCCAATTCAGGCTGGGCTCGGTGGGTCCTCTCGAATATTATGGAGCATTTATCCATTTTGGAAGAACCCACTCTGTTGATTTGCCTCATACGTCGCGCTACGTGGAATACCTGAAGAAGGCAGACGGCATCACGCTTGAGAATCTTCAGGATAGCCTGAAGATTCTGACGCTTGCGGCGCAGCGGGATTTGAGCGGTGAGGGCGCTTTGGCTGGGCGGGTTCTCGAACTGGAGCGGTGGCTGAAAACTCAGGAAAAACTCTGGCTGCTTGAGATGTCGCCTGCGGATTGGGCGGGCTATAGGGACGAACAGCATGCGATGGGCTGGCATGAGTTTCGCGCCGCGTTTGATGCTTTGGAACAAGATGCGGGACGCACGCATCCCATTGGGACCGAGGGGCAATGGAAAAAATTAATCGCGTTGACTCAAAGCCATTCCGAATATGTTCAAAAATATTTTGAGCGGGCTCATCAGCGGGATGTCGTCCTGGCGGAAAACGCCGTAAAGTTAGCGAAAAATCAGAAAGCGGGACGGGTGGTTCTGGTGGCGGGTGGATTCCATACCTCTGGAATCGTCGCTGAGCTGAGGCGGAGTCAGATACCGTACTGTGTGATAAGGCCAAGCCTGTCCAACACGCAAGGCTTGTCGGAGACACGTGGCCCTGTCGCGGCCGTCCGGCGTTTCGATCCGAAAAATACGGAATCTCTGCTTTCCACATATGCCCATAACTTAAGGAATCTTCCCGCGACCATTTCGTCCGCAGCCCCTCTGCCGAAAGACATCCTCCATTTCCTGAGAAGCCGGGCAGTTTTCTTCGGTCCATTCAAAACGGGCGATGCATCCAGCCTTTTGGGGTCGTTCCAGGGCGATCAAGCTCGAGTCAACTTTGTCATGAAATTCGCCGAGGGGACGCCGGGCCCCGATTCCGTCGTGTCGGCGGGCTGGGGGGAAACGGTCAAGGCTGCGATGGGCACGCTACGTCAAATGGCGGCGATGATGGATCAGGCCAGCGCGCCCGAACTGCTGCTTCAGCTTGCCGCCACAATCCGCACGGGGGGCAATACGGGCCGGCTTCAGGAATTGACCGTCGGAGAAAAACGTTTTGAAGACTACGTAAGGTCTCTGGATATGAGCCGCTTTTCTCCGGGACAGCGAGCCGAGTTGCTCGACTTTTTGCATAGCGCTGGATACCGCGCCTCTGCAAACGGTCCCCGCGTGGAATTATATCCCGCAGCCATGGCGGATGAGGGCAGCTTGCTCGGTGCGCGCTCGCAAATACAGGAGCCTCGAGCCATCGCGCCTCTCCCATCTGCGCCCCGCGCCACCCAGGGAGCGCTGCACGTCGGGACTCTGGAGCAGTTGGTCCAGCTGCTCATCATGCGGTATTCTCTAACTCTTGTGCCGTGGTCCAGATTTTTTAGATCCATGAACATGATTGATGATGCTGACGGTTCTCTGAAGGAAAGATTGGCGGCGGCTGGTTCCATCGGGTTTGTCAGGGAATTCGAATCGTTATTTCCGGATCAGCTCCGGCAATTTTTTGAAAATCTCATTTCGGATTGGCTTCAGCAGTCTGTGCCCTCAGAACTAAGTACTGAAGAAATGACGGTATTGGAATCAATTCGGCGTTTGTTCGAATCGAATAGCGAACGCATGGCGAATCTGGGGATTCTCCACGTTGACGTTAGAGTTCACGAAGGACGGGAACTGATCGAGGGGCCGGATAATTTCCTCCTGGCTCCGTTCGTGGTCAAGGATAGCGGACAGGCAATATTTTCAATTAATAAGATCATCCTTGATTCCCTCCTCAAGGAAGAGGATGCCACGAGGCTGAGGCTTATCCAAACTCTCGTTGAAAGGGAGCTGTTGCTACGCGAGTTCTTGATGAGGCCAGGCGCTGATTATGATGACGCTCATGATGCTTTGATCGATTCCAAGCGTGTCCCCGGAGCTGAAGCCATTCGTCAGAAAGAGCTTTTGGATTGGGCGCATGCCGCGGTATTTCCAAAGCAGGCTGAACGCCCCTTCGAAAGCGCGCATCAGCGGGTTGAGCGGTTGAAGAATGGTCAGGGCCGAATCGTACATGTCGCATATGAAATGGGCGGATTTTTTAAGGTGGGCGGCGTCGGCGACTTCATTAAAGAGCTTCCCATGGCCATGCGCGAGGCGGGTCATAACGTATCGATAGTCCTGCCCGGACACCATGATGCGCTGGAACGACGCGCGAAAGACACCGGAAAAATCGTCAGCGTTAAGACGGCCCGCGGCTTCGTCCGTTTCCGGATCCTTCAGGCGGAATCCGACGGGGTCACGGTTTATCTGCTGGCCAACGGAAAATATTTTCGTCAAGGTTACCATCCTGACCGGCGGGAGGCGTTCATGGAAGCAGCGCTCTTTTCCCGGGCTGCGGTTGAAGCCATCCGGGTCCTGAACCTCGATCCCGATGTGGTCAATAGTCACGACTGGGTTACGGGCCTCGTCTCGCCATTTCTAAAAATGACCGCCAAACCCGGCGAGCAGATACCGGCGACCGTTTTCACGATCCACAATATCGGACACGATTATCAGGGAAAGTTTCCCTCCGGCTGGTTTGAAGAGCTTGAAGCGATGGGGTTGCCAGCTTCTGTCAACAATATGGAGGGGATCGAATATTACGGCGATATCAGCCTGATCAAGGGCGGCTTGTATTATGCCGACAAGCTGGTTACCGTCAGCCCTTCGTATCGCAATGAAATCCTTTCGGGCGACTTTGAGACGGGCCTCGATGGGCTGCTTCGGGCACGTGACGGAGATTTTGCCGGCATTGTGAACGGTATAGACATAGTGAGCTGGGATCCTCAGAGCGATCCGGTCTTGAATGAGGATGGCTACAGTCCTTTTGACGCGGACGAGAAATTTAATCAAAAGGCGCGAAACAAGATGACCCTGCAGGCCAGGTACTCCAGCCCCTCCAATGACCCAGCGAGCAAGCGCTATGGCTATCTGGAAGAGGATGCGAGCAAGCCCCTTCTGGCGGTGGTGACGCGGCTCACATATCAAAAGGGCATGGAGACGATTTTGAACCACGTACAGGAAGCGGTTGACAGCGGCGCGCAGTTGGTGATTTTGGGGACCGCCAACGCCGATGAAAAAAAATATGAGCAGGCCTTTCAGAGGCTGGCGATCCGCTATCCCGGAAGCGTCGTATTCATCAACCGCTTTGATCCGATCGTGGCGCGTCGCATCTTCGCCGCAAGCGATATCTTCCTTATTCCGTCCCTGTTTGAGCCGGGCGGCATTGCGCAGCAGCAGGCGATGCGCTACGGCGCGATCCCGATCGCCCGCGCGGTGGGAGGTCTGGTTGACACCATCATTGATCCCGCGCAGAGCCTGGTCGAAAGTACTGGCTTTAAATTCGGCTCCGCGAGCATGGATCCGCAGGCGCAGGAGCGCGCGTATGTTCGAGCCCTGACGCAGGCTCTGGCTTTGTACAGAGAGCAGTCGCAGGGTTTCTCCGGCATGCAGCGCCGCGCCATGTCCGCGCCAAAGTCCTGGAACGAATTGGTTCCACAATACGTGAAAATATATGAAAACGCGGTGGACCCGTCCCTCGTTCCGGCTCTGCGGGAAAGCGATTACGCTGCGCCCGTATCTCCGGCCGCGGTTATCCCTGATTTCGAACATGTCCCGACGCTGCCTTTCGGTGCGGAATATTCGGCGGACGAGAAGGCCGCCGCGGACGTGCTGAGGTTCATAGGGGCAATGCCGGAGGATCTCACGGCCTGGGAAGAGCAGATATTCGCTCTGCTATCCCAACCTACGGTTGGAGCGCAGCACCTCCTGCTCAATCTGTACCGGAAATACCTGATCGCCCAGTCGGAGCAGCCCGCGGCTTTGCTCCCGGTATTAGAGCGGGTTATTGGCCGGCTTATGGACCGAAGCATTCAGCGGATCTTGACCTATGGCGATCCATACGAGGTAGAAGCTGCCCGCAGGACACTGTATTTTCTCGCCTACATGGAAACATACGACGATCATATATATTACGGCACGGGCTGGACCATTCCCACTTTGAGGCAAAACCGCGATGAGTTCGATCGGAGGGAGGGGCGGCGGACCGATTTCAAAAAAATCACTTCCCCGGCTGTGGAGAGCAGGCTTCAGAATATCCACGCGAAATTGATGGGCAAACTGCAAGCCATCGAAACCGCTGGAGATCTGGTCGGTGCCGATCCTCGGGGCCTGGACCTGCTGAGGTCCATGACGCCGGTCCTGGAGAGCAAACGCTCTCTCGACCAGTACGTTTTCCACCAGTCGAAGGGAGATTTCAATTCGATCAAGGAACACGGATTAAGTGTGCGCCACACGCAGGGCGGCGAACGTCCGGACAGGATCTTTTTTTGGGACTCGCGGTTTTATTTGGGAACGATTCAAAACTCGCCTTACGAAGGGAGTACACGGTGGAATATTCCTTACCTGTGGCTGCGAGTCAAAAAAGACGCTCCCACTATCCTGGAAAACAGGGTCCGCGGCGGAGAGCTTTACGATTTTGCGGGTGATTTCAAAGGCACGGAAATTCCGCCGGAGTATTTGGAACTTGTTGATCCCGGTAAGCCCTGGATCGGCTATCCAATTACGGAGTTTGAAAATGCGGATCAGTTTTTTGAAAAGATCGGGACTCCAAACCCGTTCAAGTCAGCGAAGGGTGGCGGAATGATTTTCAAACCCGGCCAGAGATTCGGCTTCATGCAGTACCGTGAGATCGCCTGGCTAGCCGAAACCTTGCTGATCGCATTACCCGCCTGGCTTGCGATGTTGCTCGGTGTAGATGCCGCGGGGCATTCCTTTGGTATCGCCGCCGCGTCCACTCTTTTGAGTTCCCATATAATCCGCGTCGTTCAGGAAAGGCGGAGCGGCTCCTCCGTCTTTGACGTTTCCGGCTGGAACTGGAAAGTCCTGATCAGCCGAGACGTGCTTGTGGTTTCGGCACTCTCGGGATTGGCTGCTGGATTGGTCCCCGTTCTGGGAATGCAGAATTCCGCAGTCCCCTTCGCGATACTCGCGGTTGTTCATCAGCGGATCAACGCGTCTGCGAACATCAAGGACTCTGGAGAAATGAAATCGGCGCCGGCTGTAACGGGCGCCGCAACCTTTTTGTCGGTTCGCGCGCATTCCATATTCAAACCTCTCGTTCTGTTTGCGTCGTTGAGTGCTGCCGCTATGGGTTTTGCAGGCGTTGCTGGTGCCCCGGACATCTGGCATGGCTTGTCAGTCGGCGGGCAGAATCAGCTCGCCCAGCAGCTGCTCGGCGAACTGGCTTCGGGACTTGCGGTTGCTCCTGAAAAACTGGCTCTGGATGTCGTCTCCTCCTTCGCCGGCGCTGGGCGACTGCTTGAGGTCCTTCCAGTGGTGGGAGCGCTCTTTTCCAAATTTGAAGAAGTTCACTCAGTTGGAACCGGACGAGGGACCATCGCATTCACCGCAGGCGCGGCTGCGGTCGGGGGATTATTGAGCAGGGATGCCCTTACCCGGTATTTCTCAAAGGTCCAATGGATGGGGGCCCTTCAGAACGCTCGATTTGCCGCCTTGTTACCGCGCCAGGCGGTAGTATTGATTTCGGGACCGGGTTCTTGGACTGCTGCTGTTGGTTTGGCTTTGTCCGGCTTCGCATCTAAAGCTACGGTCCGCAATATCCAGGGTGATTCAACGGCTCTCTCTCCCAGGCAAATGCCGATGCCTAAGATCGAAGGTAGAATCCTGTCCGCCGTGACGGAGTCACATCTCAATGAAACACGGATCCTCCTGGTCGACAGCGGCGCGCCGCAGCGCTCGCCCTCGGGGATCTCTGCCGCGATTCCGGCGCTTGCCGATCACTATCTCGCTCTTCTTCAAGATCGGGACGATCCCGAAAGCCGAGGCCGTATGTTCATGGCGTTCGACGTTTCGCAGATTTCTCTTTCCGAAGTCGAAGCCGAACAGTTGAAAGGACAAATTTCAAAAGGCACCGGGCTTCCCGAAGATTTCGTGATCCTCTATCACACTCCCGCCGACGCCATGGCTCAAGCGGGCCGCATTGCGGCTCAGTATCACTCCAAAGCAAACCTGGTTATCCAGGTCCTGACCCAAAATGCGGCAAAGTGGGACATCGAAGGGGTCGCCATGATCTTGGACGTCGGCAAAACCATCAACCTCAGAGGTCCGCAGGCGGCGAGGATGCTCCGGTCCATTTTAGAACAGCTCAATCTCAGCGATAGTGAAAGAGGCGCGATTTCCTATGATGACGCTACTGGCAACCTTCGAATCAATGCCGCTGAAACACTGAACCCCGCAACGCTAGAAAACAGCTGGAAGGCCAACCGAATTATATGGGTCTCCGCTTAGCCGGAACTTCCCACCGACAGAACCCCTGCCGCAAACTTTTCGCGGTCTTTCTGGCCGCGTGCCTCCTGCAAAACTTTGTAACCGCCCCATTGCTCCTGGCCAATCAGGCTAGATCCGTGAATCATTGGATAGAAGCGGCCGCCCCGTCCGCTCCTTCAGTGGCTATGCCGGGCCTACGCCCGTTGCGTTCTGCCGATTTGAATGCGCGCGAGGACCTGTCAGGAATTGCCGGAGATTTGCCGCGGCTGCCGCTTGAATTCTCAAACCTTCGCAGGGCTCTGGTTCCTCCCGGTTGGAAAGCCGGACAGCCTGTCGTGATCCATATTCAGGACATTCACCTGAATGAGGATGCTCAAAAAAATATATCAGCATCTGTTCACCAGCTGATCAATGAGGGCGGTGTCGACTTCGTTGCGCTCGAGGGCGCCTTTGGTCCGTTGGATCTGGAAAAATTCAGATCATCCGGTAAGCTGGAATCGACAGTTACAGTCGCTGATTTCCTTCTGAAGAAAAATAAAATTACCGGCCCCGTGCATGCCGGCCTGACCGCGCGCAGGGCTCCTATTTTTACCGGCGTGGACGACCGCCAGCGCTACGCGGCGAACGTGAGCGCCTATCTCGGTTCTTTCGCGGCCGCGCCCGCGCGACTTCGGCAGCTGAAGCGAGTTCAGCTGCAACTGGAGCGCCGGAAACTCGAGACGTTCAATCCCCGGCTCCTCGCGTTCGACAGGGTGGTGCAGTCTCATCGCGGCGAAAAGATCCCGCTGGGCCAGTACGTCCGGGCCCTGGCTGCAGTCACACCTCTGGCGGAGGACTCCGACGAAGTGCGGAAATTTTTGGTTGTCCTGAACATGGAATCTTCTATAGATTTCAGAGCGGTGGAAAAACAGCGCGGCGATTTTCTTGGGCAGCTGGCGCGCTCGATCGGTCGGAGGGAATCCGAGAATCTTGCAAACGCTGCGATTGCTTACCGATGTGGCAAGCTTGACCATTCGGAATTTTACGGCCGGCTGGAGAGCATAGGGAAAAAGCACGGCGTCCGGTTTTCTGAATTTCCGGAGTTGGTCCGGTACGTCCGATACGCCGCACTGTCGGACGGGATCCGCTCAGATAAATTTTTTGATCAACTGGGGGCGTTGGAGGCCTCCGCATACAGGGTTCTGGTCCGGTCCGAGGATGAGAAAAGGCTACTGGAGCAGTCCCGCGCAGCGGGACTAACTGGCCGGCTTCTGGACTATTCCCTCTCACCCGGGGAGTGGAGAGCGTATCAATCTCTGGCAGGCAAAGATCCGGAGCTCGCGATGTTTGAGGAGTTTTTCAGAGAGGCGACTCTTCGCGATCGCGCCATGTCTTTCAAGCTCCTGCGGGAGATGAAGGAGCGCGGGAGCAACGTTGCGGTGCTGGTCGCGGGAGGCTTTCATTCGTCCGCTATCGAAAAAGATATCTCTGCATCCGGCGTAGCGGTGCTGACGCTTTCACCGAAAGTCGAAAAGATTGAAACCTTCGGCGGCGCGCAATATCTTTCCATTTTCGCCCGGGAGAAAACCCCCATCGAAAAGCTTTTTAGCGGTGAAAAACTTTTCGTCTCAATCGAGCCATGGACTTTAGAAGCGCAACGATCCGCTGCGATTGATCGGCTCGCCCTTGAAGAAATCGCGAACGGGGCAGATACTCATCTCGACGCCCGGGAGGTGGATGCCGGTATGTCCATGGCGCTGGGCGAAGCGGCCAATGGCTTCACGGCCCGGCTGCAAGATGCCGGGCCCGGACGGGTCCGGGTTTCCGTCTCGGGCCCCAACGGATCCATGAAGTATTCAGTTTCAAAGGACCCCGATACGGGCCAAATGAACGTGGATGAGGCAGGTGCCGGATTTACCGGGGTCAGCCGAATTCTGTCACTTTTTGTCGACGCCCGGATGGCCATTTTCAGTTCGAGAGTCGCGGCCGCGAATTCAATGGCGTATTTGGCTGCTCAAGTGGCAGGAGTGAGAAATCGCGCGCATCTTGCCGCGATAGGGGCGGCGGGAACGTTTGCAGAAATCATATTGGGCGCCTGGCTCCTTCCGGGCTGGCTGGAGCCTCCGGTATTCCTCGCCGTGATCTCTCTGTACGCTGCCATGCACGTTCCATATTTTATCGCGCTCGCGCCGCGACGGGTGCGCGGTTCTCCCTGGAGCCGCCTGCAATGGGGCTCGTCCGCACTTTTTCTGATGTATGCCGTTCATCCCCTGCCCGCAATCGCAGCCCACATTGCATTTGATGCGTTTGTTTTTGTCAGTCAGTTCAGATCCTCTGGCACAATCTCGGATCAGGTGAGACCGTCGGTAAACGAGTTTCAGTCATCTGAAAGCGCCATTCACGAACTTTATGACATCCTTAAAAAAGATCTCGGCTGGAAAGAATCCATTCAATATCGTGACATCTCCGCCAAGCGCCGGCGTATTCTGGAAACCCTTCTGCCGCGGTCACCACCTTCCGCGGCTAATCATGACCTCGAGCAAATTGTAGGCCGTGGTTATGTTTCAAGCGCATACCTTGCCGGCGACGTTGCCGGGATGGAAAAAGAGAGCGAAGATAGGATCGTCGGACGCAAGCTCATCGAAAGGGATCTTTCGCTTTGGCTGGATCAGAAAATTTCCAACGGTCTGATGCGCCGGAAGGACAAGGATCGAGCGCTTTCAACCTTAACGGCCCGCGGGCTGGAACTCCTGGAACTGGCCTGGAAAATTCCCATGGATGACGGTTCCTCCCTGGAGTCCGGCCTTACGACTTGGCAACGAGGCCTGCTCACGATGCAAATCATAGAGATCATTGCGACTGGAAAAATCCAGGACCCCGATTTCGATCCCTACCGCGAGCGCAACGATCTTTCCAATGCGACCGCATTGGCTATGCTGCGTCGATTCGAGCCGGGATTATCCGTCCGCCAACTCCTCCTGCGTTCAGCGCGTGTTTTTGAAATCCTAAAATACGAAATGTATGACGGGCGCGAGTCTGGTACCGCGGATGCCATCGCCGTGGCAAACATGGAAAAGCTCGCGTCCTTCGATAGCACTGTCCCCGCAATTGACGCATATTCGCATTTCGAAAACTCCGTCCTGAATGCAAAAACCCCCGTTACGGTTGCCTGGCTGCCGGATGACAACGGCGAATCGGTCCTCGTTCTAAAACTTGCGATGGAGATGCTGCTGGAGAGTCCCAATTTGAGCATCAACTTCATTCCCAAAAGGGCGAATTACCGGACTGATCTCAGTTATTTGAGTACCCTTGAAATACTGGAAGACCCGATTTTTGAGCCGCTGAGGGGACTGCAGGAGAAGGGGCGCTTTAATCTAATTGGGAACGGTCCGCCGCATGAGGGTACCGACATGAGCCGCCTTTCCGGAGAAGCTTTTGCTGCAGTGAATGGTGCGGATTACCTGTTTTCGGTGGGAGCGCTTCAGTTTGAAATGCTGCGCAATGTCCAGAAGCCCGCATTTCATCTGTTTGAAGCCTATGGAAATTTTTCTATGGCGGTCAGCGGTGTGCCTAAAGGAGGAGTCGTCTTTGCCTATGTGCCGCAGGGTTCGGATTATTTTACCGCAAGTTGGCAGGACAGGCGAATCATGCGCTCCGCTGGAGGATCCTTTCCGGTAGTTGATCGCACTGCAGCGGAGTTCCTGTATTCCGTGCCCGAAAATAAACTCAGGGATGATGTTCGCCGTGCGGTGCAGGAAGGGCAGGTAGAGCGCGCGAAGAAAATGCGAGAACGTTTTGGCGAAGGGGACTTCGCCGGATCCAGAACAGCCGGCCAGGAAATTCAGAGCCAGATGGAGAGAAACCTGGCGTTTGGTTCGGCGCTGGATATGCGGGATAAGCTCTTATCTCTGCGCTACGTTTCCCGGCTCTTCGCCAAAGCGCTGAGTGGCGGAAGCTGGACTCAAGGCACCAGTGGCCGTTCGGTCCAGATTCTGGTCATGGATTCCAGCCGTCGTAAAGTGCTTTTGCAGCAACGCGGCGCCTTCAAGCGGTCGTTTCCCTACAAGTGGACAGTGTCCGCCAATGGAAAACCGAAAGATGGCGAGACCCTGGAAGCCGCCGCTGCTCGCGCGGTTCAGGAAGAAGTGGGCATTACGCCTGATCTCCGCAGGCTGGAAACGGTGGGTAGCGCCGGTTCTTTTCGGACCGGGATGATCAGCTATGATTTCTTTGCCTTCAGTGAATTGGAAGAAGAAATGCTTCGCGAAATTTTGAGAGATTTCTCCTCCCGATTCCGCGGCGAAAAAATCTTCGCTGACTACAATTCTTTTACGCGGTGCCTGAGCCTCTATTCGGTCAATCCTCAACGCACCCGGTCCCCGGTTCAGTCGGCAGCTGAGGAGGTTCGGGCTCGGACGGGAATTCCTTACGTATTTCCAATGGATTCGAACGACGAGTCCACGCTCATGGTGTATGTCTTGAATGCTGCGGAAGAAAATGAAATATCCCGCATCATTACCCGCAAGCAAGGAGCCCGGAAACGCGCGATTGATAACCTGGGTGTCTCGGGCCAGGCTCCGGATTATGACGGCGCAGATTCCGATTTGATGCGCTTCGAAAACTGGGACAAGGTCCGCGCCCGCTTCCTGCGTGGGCCCCGGGACTTCGCCCAGGACCTGGTTGCTCCCTATTTTGGAAACGATGATATATGGTCACAGGTCACAGACATTTTGCCGGCCGCGCATCCCATGTCCGGCAGATTGCACCTCGTGGGGGGCAAGGGGTTAAATCTGCACCGTCTCCGGGATATCTCCAAAGTTTACAGGAATCGAGATGGGCTTCATTTCAAGGTTCCGGAGACCGAAGTGCTGACCACTGCCGCGTTTGAACGCTATGTTCTCGCGGATCCGGAAGTCTCAAGGTTGGTGGAAAAACTGGAATCCGAATCGTCCGAGAACGGCATTGAGGAAACGGCCTCGGCACTCAGGACACGTATCACCCGTATGGAAATGCCTGTCGGGCTCCGAAAGGGGCTGAGCGACGTTTTTCGAAAACTGGGCCGCGATGTCGCGGCGCGTAGTTCCGCCAACGTTGAAGATATCGAGGGCTCCTCCGCCGCGGGGCTCGCGCAATCCTTCCTGCACATCATCACAGAAGAAGAACTGTTTTCCGATATCAAGAAAGTCTGGGCCAGTCTTTATTCGAAGGAGTTCGTCACTCACCGCAAAACACTCGGCTTTTCGGAAAAAGAGGCGCGAATGGCGGTCGTTCTCCAGCAATTCGTGGATCCCAAGGCCGCAGGAGTGCTATTCACGGTGCATGATGAAACGCAGTGGCCTCTCCACGTCATTGAAGCCCAGCCCGGCCTTGGGGAAGGCGTCGTTCAGCAGAACAGCTATGGCAGTGATCGGTGGATAACGGGATATATGGGCGACGTTATTTTCGACAAGTCGATCGTGCCTAAGCGGGCGCGCATTGCGGCGGGCAGGGGCGGCGGGGTTCGCGAAGAGTCCATAATTGGAGATGACCCCAGTTTGAGTGACGTGGAGGTTTTGAGGTTGAGCCTCCTATCGGGGAACCTTCAAAGACACTATCTGAACAAGGACTGGGCGGAGCAACTCGATATCGAATTTTGTTTTGGCGAGAATGGTGAACTTTATATCCTTCAGGCCCGACCTAAGGCAGTGAAAGCTGCAAATAAAAGCGGCGGCCAGTTTACGATTTCCGTATCGGTTGTAGATGATAAATCGGAAACCGCCCGGTCGGCTCCCCAGGTTACATTGGGAGCGTCATCCCGAATCGCAAACACGGGGGCAGTGGTCGGCCGCTTGCAAATCATAGAGTCAACGGACCAGCATCGCGATGCAACGCCGGGGGCGATTCTTGTGACGCACCATACCAACAACGAGTGGAATGCCGTGTTTGCAAAACTGGCCGCGGTGGTGACCACGGATGGCGGGGTTACGTCCCACGCAGCGCAAAATGCCCAGGCCATAGGAATCCCCTGCATCGTGGGCGCTGCCGAAGCCATTGATGTCCTGAAAAAATGGAACGGACAGGTCGTCACGTTGGATGCGGACCACCGCAGGATATACCTCGGCGAAATGCCCATCCTGATTGAAGAGCGGGATTTGAATATATGGAACGTAGATCCCGACATTTTTAGCGTGATTAAAGGGCGTCAGGAAATTCACGAAATATTTCGGTCTTGGGCCGATAGCAAGCTCAAGCGGCCCGAGGTTTTTGGAGATGATTTTGAAGGGGAGTGGCGCCGCCGGTCAGATGGGTTTGGCTGGTTCCAGCTCGATTACTATTACAAGGCCTGGGATAAACTGACGGATTTTTTCAATGGGACGTACGGTGAGCGGAGCCCGTTCCGTCTGGTCTCGCAGCGCCGCGAAATCAAAGCAGAGCCCAAGGGCCTTTCATTATTTCATCAGGTGGTTCCTAACGATCCGGCAGACATCTATCATTTTTTCTCCGGGCTCGAAGGCCTGTCGCTGGAGGATTATTTAGACCTCTATGAAGCCCGGTGGAGGGGATTTCAGCAGTTCGCGATGTTCACGGAATCCATCGAGACCCTAGATTCTTCAAACGTCGATGCGATGGTAGACGCGTTGATTGATGCGTTTGTGTGGATGCACATCGGTTTCTGGCTGGATGTCATCGTTGATGAAAACCTCGTCCGTCCCCGGCTCGTTTATCTGCATAAGGAGCTGCATCCGTACTTAAGGGACGTTGCGGTGTCGGACATCTTGCCATCCGGCAGCATTAATCCATTCCGAAGCGACATCAAGCCAGGCTGGGTGCTGGAGTTGTCTCGGGCCAAGGATAAGGAAATTTATGCCTTGCTGGAACGAATCCGCCGGACGCCTTCAGCTGTGGCGGCGTTTGAATTGAATAATGATAACCGGGTTGATGCGGCAGCTGCTATTGCACAAAGGTTGGAGATGGGCGCGCCTGAAATCCTGAACGCGGTTCGGGGATGGTCCGACAAATACAAGGAAACGCGCGAGCATATCGAGCTTTTGGATGATACGCCGCGGTATCTCATGGACCTGCACGGCCGGTTGAAAAGCGGCGCGACCATCGGCATACCGTTGCTGGCCCGGCTTTTTTCCGGCTGGGAGGACTACGATGCCGAGAAAATTCGCGGCCAGGATCCGGTTCTCTATGATCTGATCGCCAGCCGGGCACGCCTACTGGCCTTCGAGTCCAAATATCCTGATTTTGAAACCGGGAACACTGAAGCCATGGGGAATATCAAAGTCCTTGCTATGAATTCCATTTCCCCGGCAGAGATCGAAGCGAGAATTCCGGATGTCCTCGAACAGCTCTTGGCTCAATCGGAAGAAACGGGCCGATATGAGCAAAATGCGAGGCATATATTTGAAAAGCTTCCTGAACTAAAAGTGATCCTCGCCTTGTCGCGGATGGAGATCGTCCTGCGCGAAGACGGACACCACCTGATCGTTCCGTTTCAGAGGAAAATCGCTCGAATGATGCTGAATCAGGGCCGACTCGCAGTTGCGAAGGGGATTTTGGAAAAACCGGAAGATATTTTCAAGATCGGTACTGACGAGCTCATTGCTGTCGTCCGGGAGGATCGGCCGTTGTATATCCGGGACACCCTGGCGCGCTGGGAGAATTTAGCGGCGGCGGATATCAGAATGCAAGAGCGCTGGTCCAGCGATCCCCGCGCCGCTGCAGGAGAATTTGATGCGGCTGTTCGCGCTGCGATCAGCGTATTGCGTCGACAGGCGTCACAAACCTCCATCGACCGGGTTCGCGATGCATATCTTTCCGAGGCAGACAGGCTCCGCAACCGCTCTGATCGGCTGATGGAGCGCGCGGCGGAATCAGGTTCGCCATACGATCTGGTCCATGTCCGGAGGGCGGGCCGCGCTTTCGGCTTTGTCGCGGGTTCTGCTGGCCTGCTGTTTACCCTGGAGTCCGCTCTTCTTCTCGCGGGGCAGGTATCGGGCTTATCGGTGCCGGATTTTCTGCGCCCGTCGTTTGTGATTTTCTCCTTCACCACGGCGTCCTTGTTCGCCTTGCAAAGTATAGCTTTCGGCAGAGAGCGCAGATGGGTTGAAAAGGCCAAAATTTCATTTAGTGTTTCGTCCGAACCTGTAACTTCCGCAGAAAAATTATTTGCCATTGAGCGCTTGAGGCATATATTAGCGGGATATCATCTTCTTGAAGGTGGCCTGTGGGACAGCGTTGAGGTGCGCGTTAATTCATATCTTGGACATCGCGGCAAGGCAGAGGCTCGCGTGATCAATGAAAATGGCCGCCAAACGTTGGAAATTTCGGAATGGCTCGTGCGTCTTATTTCATCTGATCCTGAGTCGCCCGACTTGGCTTCGCTTCGTACGCAGGTGCTGGAAACAATTTTTGATCGGCACGAGTTCATACGCCTGAAGATGAACCGGTCTCTTTCATTTGCTCAATTTCTTACGGACAGAGGATTTCAAACGCTTTATATATACGCGATTCATCGGCCTGTAACGAATTTGATTCGCTGGGTCCGTTCTTTGATAAGTGTCATTCCTGAGAGGTGGAGCGCATCCCCGGAAGAAATCGTCGCGCGTCTGTTGGTTAGCGGCGATGAGCCGCATATCGGCGCCATCCTTGGCCCGGTTGAGAAATCCGGTGTGGAAGATTTGGGTGGCGTCTTGCATCACGCAGCCCTGCCTGGCGTTTCCAAGGTCTTGGATCAGGATGTTCTCGTCCGCGAAATCGCAAAGCAGATTCGGATCAAACGCGGGATGGGTCAATCAAAATATTCTGCGAAAACGCCCGCGATAGATCAGGTTCTGCGCGATGCGGTGGATGCGATTCTAAATGGTGTTGAATTCTCCGATATCGGCGGCCGCTTGTCGACCGTTCTTTCGGAAAGCAAGCGTCCCTTTATCGGCGTCGTAATTCCGCCGAGTGCCGATGCCGAGGAGTTTGCAATGAACGTTTTATCTAGGTTAGAGCGTCCGGAAGAGCTCAGCCGCGACGCGCCGGCAGTTGGCTTTTTTGCGCCGGGCCTATCGCAGGATCAAAAGGACCGCATCGCCCAATATGCAAGAGAGTTAGGTATCGTCCGAGTGCTCTTTATGGGCAGCGAGAATTTGTTTGATCCGCTGCACGAGGTTTCTGGTTGGAACGTCAACTGGAATGCATTGGATGCTTTGACGGAAGGTGTCCGCCGGGAAGGTTTCGGCACGCACGTCTTCATCGTTCATCGCGGCCTCATGGGGAATTTATCCGGATACTCCGTGCTGCCCCAGATTTCTCTGCTGAAGCAGGGAATGATACTTGTGATCAATGACCTTTTTCAGGCCATGCCTCTGATCGATGGCAACGACATCGATAATATCTGGCGCGACGCTGAATTGATTGCGAAACAAGCTTGATCCACGCTTTTTTGACATGACCGGAACGATTTTGTACCCTTTCATTCCATGGAGCAGTTGCTTGAATCAGGTGCTCGGATCTCGACGAACGAGCCAATGTCCAAACACACCACGCTCGGCATCGGCGGTCCCGCCGAGTGGTACGCCGAAGCGGCCTCCGTTTCCCATCTAAAATCCCTCATTTCGTTCTCAAAATCCAAACAGATTCCTGTTTTCATCCTGGGGGCCGGCTCGAACCTTTTGGTGAGCGATGCCGGCATCGCTGGGCTGGTCATCCGCTTGCGGGGGGAATTCGAAACCTTCACGTTTTCTGGAGACACGGTGCGCGCCGGCGCGGGAGTATTTTTGCCGACTTTGGTGAAAGCCTGCGCCGAAAAAGGGTTGGGAGGAGCGGAGCCTCTGGTGGGCGTCCCGGGAACCGTCGGCGGCGGGCTCATCATGAACTGCGGCACGCGCGAATTGTGGCTGGGGACCATCACGCAATCCGTCGAAGTGCTGGATGAGCAGGAAAATATGAAAATCATACCGGCCAACGCGATTGATTTTAAGTACCGATGGTCGTCTCTGGGCGGAAAAATCCTGTGCTTCGCCACGCTGAAGCTTGTTCCCGCCAAAAAAGAATCCACGCTCAAAATCATCCAGGAATTTTTGTCGAGACGGCTCGAGACCCAGCCCATCGGCACGCAAAACGTCGGCTCCATTTTCAAAAATCCCGAGGGAAATTTTTCCGCGAAGCTGATCGAGCAGGCGGGGCTCAAAGGGTTCAAAATCGGCGCGGCGCAGGTTTCGCCCAAGCACGCCAATTTTTTCGTCAACACGGGCGGCGCCACCGCGAAGGATTTTCAGGCCCTGGTGGCGCACGCGCAAAAGACCGTCAAAGAGAAATGCGGCGTGGACCTTGAGCCCGAAATCAAAATGGTCGGACGCTAGTCAAGGAAGCAATTTAATGGATACTTTAGCCAAACTCAAAAGGATGAAAATCGCGGTGCTTTACGGGGGGCCGTCGCCCGAAGCGGCGGTGTCGCGCCGCACGGGGAAGGCCGTTCTGAACGGATTCAAAAAACTCGGACTGCGCGCTGTCGGCATCGAGGCGGGCGCGGATCTGGCCAAAAAAATCAAAGACAGCGGGGCGGGGTTCTGTTTCATCGCCCTGCACGGAAAACCGGGGGAAGATGGGACCGTTCAGGGCATGCTGGACGTGATGAAAATTCCTTATTCAGGGTCCGGCGTGCTGGCCAGTTCTCTTTCCATGGACAAGGCCGCGACCAAAATCGTTTTCGCGCACCACAAAATTCCCACGGCGCCCTTTCAAATCCTGGAATCCGGAGACCATTCCGTTTCGTTCAAGCCGCCTTATGTCGTGAAGCCGGTGGACGGCGGCTCGGCGATCGGCGTCAGCATCGTGCGGAGCGCGTCCGGCGCTTCGGCGGCGCTTAAAGCGGCTCGCAAAATTTCGAAGCGGCTGCTGGCCGAAAAATTCATCGCGGGCACCGAAGTGACGGTTCCCGTGCTGAACGGCGAAGCGCTCCCGGTCATCGAGATCGTGCCGAAGGGAAAGTTTTACGATTACAAATCAAAATACGGGAAGGGGATGTCGAACCATCTGATCCCCGCGCGCATCACGGCGGAAGCGGACGGGCTCTGCCGCCGTTACGCGCTTGAAGCGCACCGCGCGCTCGGCTGCCGCGGGTATTCGCGCACGGATTTTATCGTCGATAAACAAAACCGCCCCTGGGCGCTCGAGCTCAATTCCATTCCCGGCATGACGGAGACGTCGCTTTTCCCGGAATCCGCGAAAGCCGCGGGCTATTCCTTCGAGGCGCTGCTGCTGGAAATGGTCAGGGAATCTTTATGAGTTTGCCGGGGGATCTTCAATGATGCGGCGGGGGAAAAGGCGCCAGCGGGTCACGCTGCGCAGCAAAGTCCGGCGCGAGCGATTCGGCAGGATCCGCTCGTTTCTTTTCGGAAAGTTCGCGTTCGTTGTCCTGTTCGCCATCGCGGCCGGCGCCCTGCACCGCTTCCTATTTGTTTCCGATTTTTTTATGATAAAATCGTTCGAGGTTTCGGAGGCCGATCCTAAAATTGCGTCGGAAATGAAGTCCAAAGTTTCGCGCTTCAAAGGTCGATCGGCGTTCAGTCTGGACCTCGGAAGCGCCGAGCGCGATTGGATGAAGCAGTATCCGCAGCTCCGTTCTTTGAAGGTCGCGCGCGTTCTGCCCGACGGGATTAAAGTGGAATATTCGTTGCGCCAACCGGTGGCTCTGGTCAAATCCGACGGCCGCGAGGATTCCATGAAGGCTTTGGATTCCGAAGGCGCGGTCTTTCCGGCGGCGCTGACGCCCTCGGAGGCGGCGGAGCTTCCCGAAGCGGTTTTGCCCGCGGCGGAAGACCGTCAGCGGGCCCTGGCGTTCCTGGCCGCGTGGAAGGAAGCGGAATCGGATTTGGGCCAGGGCGGAGACCCCTTGGCCTTGCGCAAGCTGACGCTGGACCAGTGGAACGAGCTCAACGTTTACGTGCGCTCGCCCGCGTTCGGCGGGCAGGTCCTGCGCATCGTCTGGGGCGCGTACGATGCCTCGACCTTTGACGAGAAGTACCGGCGCCTGCGCGACGTCTGGCGGGACCTCGTCGCGCGGTCCATCGAAGTGGAGTACGTGAACCTGCGCGGCGTTCCGCAGCGTTCAACGTCGGCGCTGGGCGAAGAGCGCGAAGTGGTGGGCCGGGTCATCGTCCGGCCGAAAACGAAGATCAGTCAGGCGGAACCCAAGTCAAATTTAAAAGGATAAGAAAGCATGCCGAAATCGGTGATAGAAGCGGGAATTGATATCGGGAGTTCTCAGGTCGTCGTGATCGTCGGATCGCGCGACGAGGAAACGGGACACGTCACGGTGCTCGGCGCGGGCAAATCGCCCTGCCGCGGCATCAAGGGCGGAGTCGTCGTCAATATTCCGGAAGCGCGCGGCGCCATCGAGCGCGCGGTGAGCGAAGCGGAAGAAACGTCGGGCCAGACCATCGAGAAGTTGCTGGTCGGAGTGCGCGGGGCGCACATCGAAACGTTCAACCACCGCGGCGCCATCAACATTTCCCGCACCGACAAAGAAATCACGGCCGAAGACCTTGAGCATGTGATCACCAACGCGAAAGCCATCCAGCTTTCCGCCGATCGCGAAATTCTCCACACCGTTCCGCAGGATTTTTCCGTCGACAAGCAGTCCGGCGTCATGGTTCCCGTCGGAATGGAAGGCTCGCACCTTGCGGTGGACGTCCACATCGCGGTCGCTTCCTCCAGCCATATTTCCAATATCGTCAAAGCCATCAACCTCGCCGGGTTCGAGTACAGCGACCTGGTGTACGGCGCGTTTGCCGTGGGCGACTGCGTGGTGAGCGAAGAAGAAAAGGACCTCGGCGCCGCGCTCATCGACCTGGGCGGGCAGACTTCCAACCTTACGATTTACGTCGACGGCAGCGTCCGCTACACCAAAGAGCTGCCCATCGGCGGCGAGCTCATCACCAAGGATTTATCGTACGGCCTTAAAACCTCTTTTTCCGTGGCGCAGGAGCTCAAAGAGCATCATGGGCTGTCCATGTGCAGCCTCCTGAACGGCGACTCCAACATGAATCTCCAGTTCGTCGCGGTGGACGGCCGCAACCAGCGGGAAGTCCCGAAGCGCACGCTGGTCGAAATCATCCAGAGCCGCATCGAGGAAGTGTTCGAGCTGATCCAGCAGGAACTGCAGAAATCCAATTACTCCGAAATCATCCCGGGCGGCATCGTGCTCACGGGCGGCTGTTCCAAACTGCCCGGCATCGACAAGGCGGCCGAGGAAATTTTCGGCATGAGCGTACACCTGGGCGTGCCCATCGGCGTGGACGGCCCGCAGGAAATCGTTTTCGATCCGACTTATTCGACGGCCATCGGGCTTTTGAAGTACAAGCACGCCGGCGACTGGACGCGCAATCACCGCACGGTCGGCAACGGCTCGTTTATGAAGAAAGTGATGGCATGGGTGGACGAGGTTCTGTAAATCACAACCAGGCGAGGAGACCCGCATGAAGATTAAGTTTTCCGAAGACTTTACCGACCAGCCGGCCATCCTGCGCGTTGTGGGACTGGGCGGCGGCGGCGGCAACGCCGTGAACCGCATGATCCAGAGCGAAGTCCAGAACGTGGAATTCGTGGCCGCCAACACCGACGCTCAATGGCTGCGCCACAAGTCGCTGGCGCCGATCCGCATGCAGTTGGGCGCGACGCTCACCAAGGGGTTGGGAGCGGGCGGCGATCCCGAGAAGGGGCGCCTCGCGGCGGAAGAAAGCGTGGACGATTTGAAGAACGCGCTCGCCGATTCCGACATGGTTTTCGTCACCGCCGGAATGGGCGGGGGAACCGGCACCGGCGCCGCGCCCGTCGTGGCGCGCGTCGCCAAGGAAATGGGCATTTTGACGGTGGGCGTCGTCACGCGCCCCTTCGAGTTTGAAGGGCGCATGCGCGCGGCCCAGGCCGAGCAGGGCATCAAGAACATCCGCCAGTTCGCGGATACCGTGCTCGTCATTCCCAACGACCGGCTCTTCGGCGTGGTCGAGGAAGACACTCCCTGGGAAGACTGTTTCCGCATCGTGGACGACGTGTTAAGGAAGGCCGTCCAGGCCATATCGGACGTCATCACGCGGCCGCAGGAAGTGAACATGGATTTTGCCAACGTTAAAGCGCTCATGACGGGCGCGGGAGAAGCGCTCATGGGCATCGGCGAAGCGACCGGCCCCGACCGCGCCATCCGCGCCGCCCAGCAGGCGATCCAGAGCCCCCTGCTCGAGAACGTTTCCATCGACGGAGCCAAGGGACTGCTCGTCAACATTTCCGGCAAGAAGCGCAGCGTCACCATGCACGAAGTGCGCGACGCCATGAGCTACATCTACTCCGTGGTCTCGCCCGACGCCAAGGTGTTCGGCGGTCTGGGCACCGAGGAAACTCTGGACGATTCGATCCGCATCACCGTGATATCCACGGGCTTCCCGATCCAGCAGCAGCGCGCCAATTCCGCGAGCGCCGCCGCTTCGAAGCGCAACTACAGGATCCCCGTGAACGAAGGCCAGATCTGGCGGGCTCCGTCCGACCCCGCCGCTCCGTCGCGCCTCAAGGTTACGGCCGATGAGAATGACGAGCCCTACAGCGATCTGGGCGATCTGCGCCGTCCCGCTTTTTTGCGCCGCAAGGGCGGCACGCACAAGCTGAGCTGAGTTCAGCCGCCCGTGCGGATCTCGCGCAAGGGCTGGTACGTCGAAGCGTCCAGCGATTCCAGTTCCGGCAACGCGAAGGACGACGCGGTGCGCGGCGGGATGCTCCAGAAGCTGGGCCTCCCTTTTGAAAATTTAATCACCTGCAAGCAGGTCCATGGCGACAAGATCGCCATTGTCGAGAATAACCAGCGCCGGCTCTACGAAGGTTTTGACGGCCTGGTGACGGATCAAAAGCAGCTGGTCCTTGGCATTTACAGCGCGGATTGCGCGCCCGTCCTCATCTCCGACGATAGGAACAAGGTGGTGGGCGCGTTTCACTGCGGCTGGCGCGGAGCGGAAAACCGCATCGTGCAGAAGGGAATCAGCCTGATGCGCGAGCGCTGGAAGTCCGATCCGTCCGATTTGAAGGTTTCGTTCGGCGCCCATATCCGCGACTGTTGTTACGAAGTGGGGGAAGACGTGGCAAAAGTTTTTCCCAAAGCGCTCAGCCAAAAAGAAGGAAAAACGTTTTTAAGTCTGGAGCGAGCCGTGGCGGTCCAGGCGCAGGAAGCGGGAATTCCCGCGGCGAACATCCAGGCGGCGGAAGATTGCACGTACTGCGGCAACCGCCACTTCTCCTGGCGGCGCGACAAAACCGAGCACCGCATGATTTCTTTAATAGCAAAAATATAGACATGAGGATTTTATGGAATCAATAGAAAAGCTGCGGCGCAAGATCGACGATATCGACGCTAAAATCGTCGATCAGCTCGTGCGCCGCGCCGGTCTGGCGAAAACCATCGGGAAGCTCAAAAGCAAGTCGGGCAGCGAAGTCTATTCCAGCGCGCGCGAGCAGGAAATCATCAACCGGTTGATTTCCAAAAAGATCAGCCCGCTGCGCGAAGAAGACATCGATTCCATTTTCCGCGAAGTGTTCAACGCCTGCCGCAACGTCCAGCGCAAATTGCGCGTCGCGTTCCTCGGCCCCGAAGCCACTTTCACTCACCAGGTCGCCATCAAGCATTTCGGCAAAAGCTCCGAGATGCTACCGCAGAAATCCATTTCGGATGTTTTCGTCGAAGTGGAGCGGAGCCGCGCCGATTACGGCGTCGTTCCCATCGAAAATTCCACGGAAGGCGTGGTGAACCACACGCTCGACATGTTCACGGAGTCGGACCTCGTGATCTGCGCGGAGCGCGAGGAGCCGATCGCCCATTATCTGCTGTCGTCGCCGGGGCAGACCGCCAAGATCAAGCGCGTCTACTCGCACCCGCAGGCCATCGCGCAATGCCGCAAATGGCTCGAGAGCCATCTGCCGGGCGTGGAGATTCATGAATCCGCTTCCACCGCGGACGCTGCCTGCCAGGCGTCGCTCGACGGTTCCGCCGCCGCCATCGCCTCCGCGCTCGCCGCCAAGCTCTATAATCTCAAGGTCGCCGCCCCCAATATTCAGGATTTCGACCAGAACTTCACGCGCTTTCTCGTCATCGGCCGCCAGGTCCCGGTCTCGTCCGGCCACGACAAGACTTCGATCCTCTTCTCCATCAAGGACAAGATCGGCGCGCTGAACGACATTTTGCTCATCTTCAAGAACTTCAACCTCAACCTCACGAAGATCGAATCCCGGCCGTCCAAAAAGAAGGCCTGGGAGTACATCTTTTACGTCGACTTCATGGGCCATTCCACCAATCCCAAAATCCAGGAGATGCTTTCCGAGCTCCGGAAATCCTGCCTGCGGATCAAAATCCTCGGTTCCTACCCCCGCTGCGACTAACGCCGTCCCCGGGCTCTCCCGATTGAGTTTTCAGAGGGAAAATGATAATCTGTTGGCTTCCATGAGCTTGGAAAAATATTGCAGGCCTCAGATCCGGGGTTTCGAACCCTATTTGCCCGGAAAGCCGGTGGAGGAAGTCCGCCGCGAGCTGGGATTGAAGAAGATCGTGAAGCTGGCTTCGAACGAAAACGCGCTGGGCGCCTCCAAAATGGCCGTGGCCGCGGTGAAGAAGTCGGCGGGAATGATCTTTCAATATCCCGCGAGCGCCGGTACCCCGCTCCGCATCGCCCTGGCCAAACACCTCAAGGTGAAACCGTCCGAAGTGATTCTGGGCGCGGGTTCGGACGAGCTGATCGAAATCATCGGCAAAACATTTTTCAATCCGGACGACGAAGTCGTGATCTCGGAGCACGCCTTCACGCGCTATAAGATGGCGGCGGACCTGATGGGCGCGAAATCCGTGGTCGTCCCGACGCGCGGCTATGCGCACGATCTCGAAGCGATGGCGCGCGCGGCAACCCCGCGCACCAAGGCGATTTTCATCGCCAATCCGAACAACCCGACCGGAACCTACGCGAGCCGGTCCGAGGTAGCGCGATTTTTCGCGCTGCTGAAAGAGCAGTCCCTGGCTTCGGATCAGCGGACGATGCCCCTGGTCGTTTTCGACGAGGCCTATTACGAGTTTGCGAACGGACTCATGCCGGACTACCCCGAGTCGCTGGACTATTTCCGCAAGGGCTGGAACGTGGTCGTGCTCCGAACGTTCTCTAAAATCTACGGCCTCGCGGGCCTGCGCGTGGGCTACGGCGTGATGAGCGCGGAAGCCGTCGAGATCATGGACCGCGTGCGCCCGCCGTTTAACGTGACGAGCCTGTCGCAGGCGGCGGCCATCGAGGCGCTCAAGGATTCCGGTCACGTCAAAAAGAGCGTCGAGCTGGTGCGCAAAGGAATGAAATATCTTGAAGGGGAACTTTCCGCGATGGGTCTGCCCTACGTCCCGTCCGCCGGCAATTTTTTTCTGGTGGACGCGTCGCCGAAGACGGGCAGCGAGGTTTTTGAAAAGATGCTCCGCCGCGGCGTCATTGTGCGGGCGATGAACGAGTACGGCTACACCAATCATTTCCGCGTGACGGTGGGCACCGCCGCCGAGAACAAATTTTTCATCGAAAATTTGAAGCGAGTTTTGGGAAAATAGGGCGCTGTCCCTAATTTAAGGAGAGTCGCATGATACTCACATTGAAGTCGGGCGTTAAGAAAGCGGACGTCGACAGCATTACAAAAAAGATCAAGGATCTCGGGTTCACCCCGCACATTTCCAAGGGCGCGCTGCGCGTCGTCATCGGCGTGATCGGCGAAGGGGAGAACAAGTACAAGGACCTTTTTGAGTCGATGGATTTCGTCGAAACCGTGACGCCCATCGTGAAGCCTTACAAGCTGGTCGGACGCGAATTCAAAAAAGACGACACGATCGTTGATATCAAGGGCGTGAAAGTGGGCGGCGGCAAGGTTGTCGTGGTGGCCGGGCCCTGTTCCATCGATAAAATGGATAATTTGATGGCCTGCGCGCGCGCGGTAAAGGCGGCTGGAGCGCATCTTCTGCGCGGCGGCGCGTTCAAGCCCCGCACGTCGCCCTACGCCTTTCAGGGCCATGGACTGACTGCTCTCAAGCACCTCGCCGAAGCCGGCAAAGCCGTGGGGATGCCAACCGTAACGGAAGTTATGGACACGCGCCAGGTTGCGGCGGTCGCCAAATATGCCGATGTGCTCCAGATCGGCGCGCGCAACTCCCAGAATTTTGACCTTCTGAAGGAAGTAGGCGAAGTCAAAAAGCCCGTGATCCTGAAGCGCGGCCTCGCCAACACCATCGAAGAATGGCTGATGAGCGCCGAATACATCATGTCGCGCGGCAACCGCAACGTCATTCTTTGCGAGCGCGGCATCCGGACGTTCGAGACCGCCACGCGCAACACGATCGACATCAACGCGGTCCCGGTGGTCAAGCATTTATCGCACCTGCCGATCATGGTGGACCCCTCGCACGGCGTGGGTGTGCGCGATTACATCAACCCGATTGTTCTGGCTTCGGTGGCGGCCGGAGCGGACGCCATCATGGTGGAGGTTCACCCGAAACCGACGGAAGCTCTTTCCGATGGACACCAGGCGCTTCTCCCCGCCATGTTCGAAAAGCTGATGGGCGATATCCGCCGCGTCGCCTCGGCGGTCGGCAAAACGGTCTAAGCCGTGCGAATCGTCTCTATCATCGGGGTGGGGATGATGGGGGGCTCGCTGGGCCTCGCGCTCCGGCGCAGGAAGTTCGCCCGGGTGATCGGAGTCGGGCGCGATCCCAAAAAGCTTTCCGCGGCAAAACGCCGCGGAACCTGCGACGAAGTTAGCACGGATTTGGCCGCAGGCGTTTCCCGCGCCGATATCGTCGTTCTCTGCACGTCCGTTTCCGCCATCCTGCCTACAATCCGGAAAATCCTGCCGCATCTTAAAAGCGGCGCCGTGGTCACTGACATCGGCAGCGTTAAATCCGATATCGTCGCGGGCGCCGAGAATATGTTTTCCAGCTCCTCCGTCCAATTTATCGGCGGCCATCCGCTGGCCGGGTCCGAAAAGACCGGCTCCGAAAACGCCGACGTTTCGCTGTATCAGGGAGCGACCGTGGTGCTTTGCGCGGGAAACAATGGCGGATTCGGCGGTGGTTCCGGCGGCGATTCCAGGACCCTGCGACCCTTGTCGGTTCTAAAGTCTCTTTGGAAATCAGCCGGAGCGGATTGCGTCGAGATGGGACCGGAAATCCACGATTTGCTCGTGGCCCAGACCAGCCATCTGCCTCATGTGTTGTCGGCGGCGTTGGTTCAGCTCATTTCGGGTTTGGCTCGGCGGGACAAAAATACGCCGCGCTTGCTGGCGGGTTCGTTCCGCGACATGACGCGCATTTCCGATTCTGCTCCCGAACAATGGGCCGAGATCAGCTCCGCGAACCAAAAATTTCTGACCGGCGCGCTTAAATCGTACCGCGATATCCTGTCCCGCCTGATCCGCGACATTGAGCGGGGAACACCGGGTCCGGCGTCCGGCCAGTCCGCTCAGGCTTCGGCCTGGCTTCCCTTTTTTACCGCGGCCCGCAAGGACCGCGCCGCGCTCCTCGCCAAAAAATCCCGGAAGGCTTAACCCGCGCAAAACATTGAAGCCATCATGATTCCCAAAACAGCCTCTATCGAATCCCTTTTATTGAAAAAGAAAAAGCTTTCGGGCGAATATCGTCCTCCGGCCGATAAATCCATCACGCACCGCGGGATTTTTCTGGGCGCGCTCTCGGAAAAATCATCCCGCATCAAAAATCCATTGGGTTCCGGAGATTGTTTGTCCACTTTTAAGACATTCAGCCAGCTCGGCGTCCGAATCAGGAAAGGGAAGAACGAGTGGATGATCGAAAAAGGGAAGCGGAACGCGGCGACGAAGCTGCGCGAGTTCAAGGCGCCCTCGGCCGCACTCGACTGCGGAAACTCCGGCACGACGATGCGATTGCTTTCAGGGTTACTCTCCGCGCAGGATTTCAAGGCGCGCTTAATCGGCGACGCGTCGCTTTCGAAGCGCCCCATGAAGCGCGTGATCGAGCCGCTCTTCCGCATGGGCGCGCGCATTCGCTCAACCGTGGAAGGCACCGCGCCGCTTGAAATCACCGGCAACCCGGGGCTCCGGTCCATTGATTGGACGAGCGCGGTGGCGAGCGCGCAGGTGAAGTCGAGCATTTTGCTGGCCGGGCTCTTCGCCAAAGGCCGCACGAGCGTGACGGAGCCCGAAAAGTCGCGCGACCACACGGAGCGCATGCTCGAAAGCATGGGAGCCCGGATCCGCTACAAGAAGGCCGGCGATCTGCTCAAAGAAAACAGCGTTTCCATCGAGGGCGGAACGGTTTTGGACGGGCTCAATTTCACGGTGCCGGGAGATTTTTCGAGCGCCGCTTTCTTCATCGCGGCCGCGCTCCTCGTCCCCAAAAGTGATTTGACGATATTGAATGTGAATTTAAATCCGACCCGCACGGGGTTTTTGGACGTGATCCGCCGCATGGGCGCCAAAGTTATAGTCGAAAAGAGGCGCGACGAGAACAACGAGCCCATCGGGAATCTGCGCGTGCGCCATTCCGAGCTGAAAGGCGTCGAAGTGCGGCCCGCCGAAATTCCGCTTTTGATTGACGAGATTCCCATATTGTCGGTGCTTGCCACGCAGGCGAGCGGCCGCACCGAGATCAGCGGCGCGGGAGAATTGCGCGTGAAGGAATCGGACCGCCTTGCCGCCGTGGCGGCGGAACTCAAAAAAATGAGCGCCAACATCGTCGAAAAAAAAGACGGCCTGATCATCGAAGGGCCGACGCCTCTTTCCGGCGCCGTCGTGCGCTCCTATCACGACCATCGGATGGCCATGAGCCTTGCGGTCGCAGGCCTCATCACCGGTAAATGGATCACCATGATCGAAGATTTCGACTGCATCGCCATCTCCTTCCCGTCCTTCTGGGACGATCTGCAGGGCCTGATATCATGAAGAAGAAGCTCATTGTCGCGATTGACGGGCCGGCGGGGGCGGGAAAATCGACCATCGCCAAGATCGTGGCGCGCGAGATGGGATATCTCTATATCGATACGGGCGCCATGTACCGCGCCGTCACCTGGAAAGCGCTCGAAACCAAGGCGCGGCTCCATAATGAGGAAGAGCTCACCCACCTCGCGAAGAAGACCGCTATCCATTTGAAGCAGGACCGCAAAGGGCTCTTCCACGTGTTCGTGGACGGAAAGGAAGTCAGCGGCAAGATCCGCAGCGAGCGGGTGAGCCGCCACACGAACGAGATCGCCAAGGTCCACGGCGTGCGCGAAGTGCTGCGCAACAAGCAGCGCGCCATGGGGCGCAAGGGCGGCGTGGTGATGGAAGGCCGCGACATCGGCACCGCGGTATTCCCAAAGGCGCAGGTCAAATTTTATCTGGACGCATCGCCTCGCGAACGCGCGCTCCGGCGTTATAACGAGCTCAAAGCGCGCGGCAAACGCGTCAGCCTTGATCGCATCGCTCACGCTCTGGCGCAGCGCGACTACAAGGACAAGAACCGCGGCATCTCGCCGCTGGCCGTCGCCAAAGACGCGGTCGTGATCGATTCCACCAGCCTCACGCTCGAGCAGGCCGCAAAAAAGCTTTTGAATTACGTCCGGTTGAACGCCGCAATGAAAGGAAAAGAAAAGCCGTGACGCATAAAGCCTACGTTCCCCCCAAGCCCTGGCAGCAGGCTTTTTATTCCTTCGCCCAGTTCCTGATCTTCCTTTACTTCAAAATCTTCTGGCGCACGGAAGTGACGGGCCTGGAAAACGTTCCCAAAACCGGCGGCGTCCTGCTGGCCGCCAACCATCAGTCTTTCGCCGATCCGCCTCTCGTCGGCTGTTTCCTCGACCGGGCCATTTTTTATTTCGCGAAAGAAGAATTGTTCAACGTCCCGGTCCTCGGCTGGATCATCAGGCAGGTGAACGCGTTCCCGGTGAAGCGCTTCGAGCATGACATCGGCGCGTTCAAGCACGCGCAGCACCTTTTGCAGAGCGGGCAGATCGTGCTCGTGTTTCCCGAAGGGCGGCGCAACAAGACGGGCCTCGTGGGAAAAGCCAAGTCCGGCGTCGGCATGCTCGCCTACAAGGCGAAAGTTCCCGTGGTCCCGGTCTGCGTGTGGAACACCAACAAGATGATGCGGTTTAAGAAGATTCGCGTGCAGTATCTGGCCCCGATTTATCCCAAACCCGTGGACGACGAGAAGGCGGAATATCAAATATTCGCCGACCGCGTGATGCGTTTGGTTGCAGACACAAAAATCAAAATGTTATAATACTCGCACAATAAATTTATGACGGAAACATTAGACGAAAAAATTCTCTCCGGAAACGGATCCGACGCGCAGCCCGAAGAAATGGGAATGGCCGAACTGCTGGCTCAGGAAGAGTCGGCGGGCGGCGCAGATTCCCAGAACGGCTCGTTCATCACGGTGCGGGTCGTCAGCTTCAACAAGGACGGCGCGCTCGTAAACACGGGCTCCAAAGCCGAAGCGCTTATCCCGAAATCGGAGTTCGGCGAAGAGGCTCCGTTCGCGGTGGGGGACTCCGTTCAGGTCCTGCGCGATTCCAGCTCCCGGGTCGAAGGTTATCTCACCGTTTCCTGGAAAGCTGCGCGCGACCGGACGTCGTGGCGCGAGGTCCAGGAGCTGCACAAGAACAAGACCCCGATTCCCGTCAAGGTGAAGGCTCTCATCAAGGGCGGACTCACCGTCGAGTGCCTCAGCGGGTTAACGGGCTTCATGCCTGCGTCCCAGGTGGACGTCCGCATGAGCCGCAACCTCGAGAAATGGGTCGGCCAGACGCTCACCGCATACATCATGGAATTCGACGTTCGCAAGAACAACCTCGTTTTATCGCGCAAAACGTTCGTCGCGGAAGAAAACGCCAAGAAAAAAGCCGAAACCCTCCAGCATATCAAGGTGGGAGACGTCCGGCAGGGCGTCGTGACGGGCATCACCACTTTCGGGGCGTTCGTGGATATCGGCGGCATCGAAGGCCTGCTCCACATCGGCGAGCTCGAATGGGCCCACACGAAGAAGGTTTCCGACGTCCTCAAGGTCGGCCAGCAGATCGACGTCAAAATCATCAAGATGGACCCTCAGACCGAGAAGGTTTCCCTGTCGCGGAAGTCCCTCATGCCCCACCCCTGGGAAAACGTCGAGCAGCGTTTCCCGGCCGGCGCCGTCGTCAAGGGAAAGATCACCTCATTCACCGATTTCGGAGTATTTTTAGAGCTGGCGCCGCAGGTCGAAGGACTCCTGCACCAGACGGAGATTTCCTGGAAACACGAAACTCAGAACCCGAAAGAGCTGTTCAAAGTGGGACAGGAACTGGAAGTGAAGGTTCTCTCCGCCAACCGCGAAAAAGAGAAAATTTCGCTCTCGCTCAAGCGCGTGGGGGAAAACCCCTGGGACAGCCTGATGCAGAAGTACCCCGAGGGCAGCACCGTGAAGGTGACGGTAACGTCTCTGGCGCCCTTTGGCGCATTCGCCCGGCTCGAAGCCGGCATGGAAGGCCTCATCCACATTTCCGATTTTTCCTGGGCCAAGCGCGTCCGCCATCCTGAGGACGTATTGAAGCCGGGCCAGGAGATCGAAGCCAAGGTCCTCGAGATCGACCCTCAGAAGGAAAAAATTTCGCTGGGCTTGAAACAGCTCAAAGCCAACCCCTTCGAGACTTACGCCAAGGGCAAAAAAGTGAAGGGCGTGGTATCGCAGGTGAACGACGCGGGCGCGGTGGTCGCGCTCGAGCCGGACGTCGAAGGGTTTGTCCCTTACGGCGAGGTCTCCACGGAAAAATTTGAAAAAGTTTCGGACGTCCTCAAGGAAGGTCAGGAAATTGAAGGCAAGATCATGCTGGTAGACGCCAAAGAGCGCAAGATCCACATCTCCATCCGCCAGCTGGACAGAGATTTGCAGCGCGCGGCGGTCCGCAAATATTCGGGCAACACCCCCGGACCCGCCTTGGGCGACCTTTTCGAGTAACCGCGACCCGACGTCCCATCCGTTTTGAATTCCGTACTCCGCCGTTCCCTCGTCCTTGTTCTGGCATTGGGCTTCATCGTGTTCTGGGTCCAACGGCGCTCCAATCACCGCTTTTTCCCGCGGCTGAACGACGCCCCTCCCTCCGCCTCGAAACTGGAATCCCTGCTCAAAGATAAGGAAGAAGACCTGACCAAAAACCCCAACGACCTGAAATCGCTGGTGGACCGGGGCGTGATTTACTATTGGATGGGGGCGGATCACTACGCGGACGCTTTGAACTCGCTCAACGCGGCGCGGAAGGGCGGAGCGTTCGACGAGCGCATCTTCTACTATTCGGGAGTGCTCTACGAGAACATATCGCTTTTTGAGGAAGCGCAGAAGCAGTATGAACGTTTTCTGAACCACCAGCCGGAAGACCGGGAAATCAAACTGCGCCTGGCGCGGCTCCTGTTCCGCTCCGGAAAGTGGGAGGAATCCATCGCCCGCTACCAGGCCCTGATCGACGACAACGCGAAGGACTATACCTCGATCATCAACTGCGGTCTCGCTTACCAGCAGGTCGCGGAATCCATCCAGAGCAAAAACCCGCGGCCGTCTCCCGAAGACGCCGCAAAGATCCGCCAGACCGAAGACCAGGCGATCGGATATCTCGAGCGCGCCGTTTCGCTCGGGGAAAGCCTGCCTCCCGGCGTCGGGTTTACATTGGCCAAGCTTTATTACCGCAAGAAGGAATGGCAGAAGGCGGCGCAGGCGGCCGAACCCGAACAGCAGCGCGGCTCGGGCGACCCGGCCCTGCTCGAGATCCTCGCGGTCAGCTACGAAAACATGGGGCAGAACGAAAAGGCGCTCGACTATTACAACAAATGGTCGGCCGCCGCGCCCCGGAGCCAGACCGCCAGGACCAAGATCAAGAATCTGAAGAAACTCCTCAAAATAAAGTAAATGAAGCGTTCCCGGCTGGGACTTCTGCTCGGCGCTTTCCTTCTCTTCCCTTCTCTCGTCCGTCCCGCCGCAAACAACAAGCTGATCGCCAAAAAGTTCGCCTGGAAAGTGTCCCAGACGGCCCATTTCAATATTCATTATTATCAAGGCGCCGAGAAAGTCCTTCCCGCGGTCGCTGAAATGCTGGAAGACGCCTATACGTCGGTCACCGGCGGCCTCGGCATCTCGATTCCCCAGAGGTCCAACTTTTTTCTCTTCCTCAACCATAACGAATTCGAGCAGAACAACATCGTGGACGTGGGGGAGGGTACCGGAGGCGTGACGGAGGCGTTCAAGGACCGGTTCCTCGTGTTCAATAACGGTTCCCGGACCTGGCTCGAACACGTGATCATCCACGAGTTCACGCACGTCGCGCAGTTTCACGTCCTCTATTCGGGCTTCTGGAAATCGGCGCGCCTCCTGAAGTCGGTGCTCTACCCGCTCTGGTTCATGGAAGGCATGGCGGAGCATTACTCCGGCGATATCGACGATGTGGAGCGCGACATGGTGATGCGCGACGCGGTGGCTTCGGACCAGCTCATCCCGCTCGGGATGCTGCACGGCTTCAATCACGTGAAGCCGCACCAGGTGACGCTTTCCTACAAGACCGGAAACGCGGCCATCAATTTCATCGCGCGGGAATACGGTCCGGAAAAAGTCGGCCTGCTGCTTGAAGACATCACGGAAAAGTTCGACATCAACAGCTCGCTGGAAGAAATACTCGGCCTCGGCCTGAAGGAGCTTGACGCCAAGTTCCGGGAGGACCTCGCGGAACAGTACGCGGATGACATCAGCAGGATGAAGACACCCCTCGAATATGGCGAAGCGCTCACCCATCCCGACGGACTTTATCCCGTGTTCCATGCCAACCCGACCTGGCTGCCGGACGGTAAATCGCTGGTCTATACGTCGGACGCGGACGGCTTCACCGAAATTTTCCGCCACGATATCGCGCTCGCCCGCTCGCTGCCGCTCGGGCTCCAGAAAAAATTTCCGGGCAAGGTGGAGAATATTCACCAGCAGGGCAGCGGTCTTTCCGTATCCAGGGACGGCCGCTGGCTGCTGTTCGCCGGCGAGCGCCGCCAGAAGGACTATCTTTTCCTGTATGACATGAAGCGCGACCGGCTGAAATCGGTCGCGTTCCCTTCGCTGGACAGCGTGGTGTCCCCGCAGTTTTCTCCCGACGGGGAGCGGATCGCCTTCGTCGGGATGAAAGACGGCGTCACGGACATTTTCATGTCAGACCTCCGGGGAAAGAATCTGAAACCCCTGACCCAGACTTTGGAAGACGAAAGCGACGTCCGCTTCCTGCCGGACGGGCGGGGCGTGATATTTTCGCGCGAGTCGCGGAAGTCCGGCAAAATTTACGAGCGGAACCTCTGGACCCTGGCGCTGGATTCCGGAAAGGAACGGCAGGTCACCGATCTGCCCGGCCATGAGTTCCAGCCGGCGGTTTCATCTTCCGGAAGGGACGTTTTGTTCATCGGCGAGGCCGGCGGCGCGCGCAACCTTTACCGTCTGACGCTCCCCGAAGGGCAGGTCCGGCGCCTCACCGACGTGATAGGGGGCAATTTTTACCCGGCGTTTTCTCCGGATGATTCGCAGGTCTTGTTTGTGTCGCATTGGCAGGGAGAGCAGCATCTCTACCGCGCCGAAACGGGAAAACTTTTCGCGGCGGCGGCGCAGCCTTCCGCGGCGGCCGCCCGGTCCGAGCCGACCGCTCCATCGGAGGGCGAAACGGGCAACGAGGCATCGCCGTCGGAGGGAAAGCCCTACAAGTTCCGCGCCTCGACTGATTTCTTTTTTCCGATCCTCTACTACTCGTCCCTGGACGGTTTCTTCACTTCCGCCTACTGGCAGGCGTCGGAACTCCTGGGAAACCATCAGCTCCAGGCGTCGGTTTCCTACGCTTCGGCCATCAGCTTCCTGAATTACCAGGTCCTTTACTCCTACCTGCGGTTTCGCCCGCAGTTTTTCGTGGGGTTTCTGGGCGACACGCAGGACAGCGTGTTCCTGACGACCCGGGAATCGCGGCGGGAGGACGCCCAGCTGGTTGGAGTGAGCTGTCCGCTCGGGCGTTTCGATTCCCTGGAGTTCCATATGCTCACAACCCAGCGGCGCATCCAGTTTGAAGACGACGATTTCGTGCGCTACCGTTTCGCGGGGCGCGAGAACGTGGCCTCGCTCAACTACACCCGCGACGTGAGCCGCGGCCGCTACCTGGAAACGACGGCCGGTTACCGGCTGGTCGCTTCGGCTGAGGAGGCCAACGCCGCTTTCGACAGCACGCTCGACTATCGCAATTATTTTCTGACGTTCCAGCATTTCGTGCCCGTGCATCGGGAAAGCTCACTTGCCATCCAGTGGCGGGGCGGGTCCAGCTTCGGACGCGACCGCCAGGTGTTCCGCGCGGGCGGCGACGACATGATCCGCGGCTACGGCCGCTTCGACGCCGGCAACGCCGCCAACAATTTTCTCATCAACAACATTGAATTCCGCTTTCCTATTTTCTTTAATGCCAACTATCACATATGGTTCTTCTTTCCCGACTTCCTTTTCAAGAACATCTACGGCGCGCTCTTCATGGACAGCGGCCTGCTCTGGAACCGGCGCGGCGACCTGCTCGTGCAGAACATGACCGACGCGAAACATTCCCTGGGCGTCGGGCTGCGCTTCCAGACGTTCGTCCTGCAGACGTTCCCGGTCATCCTGCGCGTGGACTTCGCGCGGCGCACGTCGGACGGCGAGCAGACGTTCTATTTCGGCCTCGGGCCGACGTTTTGAGCGGCGCTGCGGCCATAAACCGATGAAACAATCCAAAATCCCCTACCGGAAGATGATGTTCGTCTGCACGCACCAGCGGGACGGCGAGACCTCCTGCGGGAACGCAGAGTATGGCGAGAACCGGGGCGAAAACCTGGTGGAACTGTTGCGGGAAGAGATGAAGAATCTGGGGCTGAAGGGGAAAATTCGCGTGGCGAAGTCGGGCTGCATGGACGTCTGCAAGCAGGGGCCCAACATCATGGTTTTTACGGAGACGGGAGAACAGGTGTGGTACCGCGGGGTGACGGCGGCGGATTTGCCTGCGCTCGTCGATAAATATTTTAAGCCGGAAGAAAACGCCCCGCCCGAACCCGGAGCTTAACCGCCGTAAAGCATCCGGTAGATGACGACCCCGGTCACCGAAACGTATAGCCAGACCGGCAGGGTCCATCGGGCGAGCTTCTTGTGGCTTTCGAACCGGCCTCGCCAGGCGAAGTAGATCGTGGTGACGGCCATCGGCACGATGACCGCGGCCAGTATCGAATGCGAAATCAGGATCGTGAAGTAGAGTTTCCTCATCCATCCTTCCCCCGAATATCCCACCGAACCCGCAGCCTGGTGATACGCCAGGTAGGAAATCAAAAATAAAATCGAAGCGATGAAAGCGCCGGTCATGGACCAGCGGTGCGCGGCGATCTTTTGCGCGCGGATGAAGCGGTACCCGCTGAGCAGAAGCAGGGCGCTTGCGAGGTTGAGCGCCGCGTTCACCGCGGGCAGCGGAATGGCCCAGGGGGCCTTGTGCTCGAGCGCGAGGCGTTTCAGATAAAGCGGGATTTTGCGCACGTCCTCCGGATCGTCGCCGTCGAAGTAGCGCCGCACCCTCCCTTGAGCGTCCACCGCGGCAAATTTGGTCGAATGGGTCAGCGTCGGGCCGGGGTTTTCGGGATCGCCGGAGTCGAAGGCGAGCTTGAATCCGTCGGCCATGAGGTGCGTGATGTTCGCGGCCGACCCGGTCAGAAAAATCCAGCGACCGTCTTCGGCGCCCTGTTCCTTGGCGTAGTAGTCCAGCACCGGCGGCGCGTCGAATTCGGGATCGACGCTGAACGATACCAGCATCGCTTCTTTCGGAATCCTGTTCTGCAGGGTCTTGAACCGTCCCGTCAGCATGGGGCATGGGCCTTCGCAGCGGGTGAATATGAAATTGGCGAGCCAGACTTTGCCCAGCAGATCTTTTTTTTGCGTGAGTTTGCCGCCGGCGTCGATGAGGGCGAAAGTGGGCAGATCCGCATGCGTTTCAATTGCCGCGGTTTGCGTTTCAGCCGCGCTTAAACCGGTTCCGGCGGGAAAGGCGGTGATCGCCGCCGTTATCGCCAGAAAAAGCGTCATTCGCATCATTTGTTCAGCGGTTTGCGCACGAGGAATATGGAGAGCGTGAGCATCAGCCAGCAGAAGAAGAGCGTCACCGTTACGCAGACTACGGTCGGGAACTCCGGCGCAGCGGAGGGGAAAAGCGCGGCTCGGAGCGCGGCGACGCCGTAGGTGAGCGGGTTGACGAGCATGACGGCCTTGAGCCAGACCGGCACGCCGTCCAGCGGAAAAAGCGTTCCGGACAGAAACCACATGGGCATCAGGAAAAGGTTCATGACCGCGTGAAACCCCTGGGTCGAATCCATCCGCCAGGCGATGGCGAAACCGAGGCCCGTGAGGCCGAAGGCGATTAGAAAAAGCACGAACGCGGCGAACAGCGCGGAAGAAAAGGGGAATCGCAGGCCCAGAAGGGGCGCCAGCGCCAGGAAAAGTAGCCCTTGCATGAAAGCAAGCGTGGATCCGCCCAGAATTTTGCCGAGAGCGACGCTGGAACGAGGCACGGGTGCGGCCATCACGGACTGCAGAAATCCTTCGCGCCGGTCTTCGATGACGGAAATGGTCGAAAAAATCGCGGTAAACAGCACCACCATGATGACGGTGCCGGGAAAAAAGTACTGGAGATAGCTGACGCTCCAGTCCGACGGGTGGCGGAACGAAGACCCCATGCCGGAGCCGATGAGAAACCAAAAAAGGACGGGCGGCACCAGCGCGCCGACGACGCGGCTCCTCTGGCGGTAGAACCGCACGATCTCTCTTTTCCAAAGCGTATAAGCGGCGAGCATTATATTTTCCAGAACCGGTGGCCGGTTTTGCGGATGAAAACGTCTTCCAGCGAGGGTTTGGCCAGCGTCAGCGACTGGATGTCCGCGGCGTACCGGGTCGCGAGCTGCGGCAGAAATTCGTGGCCGCGCTCCTTTTCCACCCGGACCGCTCCTTCGATCGCGCGGGCGTCCACGCCGAGGTCGGATTTGATTTTGCGCGCGAGCTCTTCGGCGCGCTCCGATTGGATCCAGATCACGTCTCCGCCGATTTCTTCCTTCAAAGTTTCGGGCCGGTCCAGGGCGACCAGTTTTCCTTCGCTCAAAATCGCAAGGCGGTCGCATTTTTCAGCTTCTTCCATCAGGTGCGTGGTCACGCAGATCGTCATGCCGCTTTTTTTAAGCTCCGCGAGCAGGTCCCAGAGGTCTTTGCGCGCGCCGGGATCGAGTCCCGTGCTGGGCTCGTCCATCAAAAGCAGTTCCGGGTTGTGCAGGAGCCCTTTGGCGATTTCCGCGCGCCGTTTTAATCCGCCCGAGAGAATCTCCACGCGGTCGTCCCGCCGGTCCGAAAGCGCCAGGGCGGCCAGAGTTTCCTGAATCTTGGATTCGAGTGGCTTGCCCGATAATCCGTAGAGGTGGCCCTGGTGGACGAGGTTTTCTTTGACGGTGAGTTTGGCGTCGAGGCTCGGCGACTGGAACACCACGCCGATTTTTTTGCGGACCGCGTCGGAAGCGGCGAGTACGTCCTGCCCAAACAGCGATGCTCGGCCCGAGGACGGAACGAGCAGGGTCGAGAGGATTTTGAAAAGCGTGGTCTTGCCGCCGCCGTTGGGGCCGAGCAAACCGAAGATTTCGCCGCGGCGGACGGAAAAGGAAACGCCGTCCAGCGCGGGCTTTTTGGACACGGGATAGCTGTGAACGAGGTTCTGGATTTCCAGGGCGTTGTCGCTTGAAATGGCGGACCCCTTCAGCCTAGATCCGGAACGCCAGGGCCAGGAACAGCAGAGGCAGATAGATCACGGTGGCGAGAAAGTATTGCCGGGCGCCGGAGGCGTCGCTTTTTCGGGCGAAACGGAAAGCCGAGAAGATCAGGTAGCCGTTCAGCAGGGACGCGACCCCGACGTAGGCCGGGCCTCCGAGGCCGAGCGCAAGGGGAAGAGCGCTGAGCGCGGCAAGAGCGACGGAGAGAATCTGAACGGCTTTCGCGGTCCGGCGGCCGTCTTCATCCGCAGGGAAGAGCGTCCGGATTCCCGCGCGGGCAAAATCGCTGCGGTAGAGAAAGAAAAGCGCCAGGAAGTGCGGGAACTGCCAGAGGAAGAGGATCGCGAACAGGGACGCGGCGTTCCATCCGAAGGCGGCGCCCGCGGCGTTCCATCCGATGATCGGGGGCAGAGCGCCCGCGACGGCGCCCACCGCGGTGGAAGCGCGGCTGGATTTCTTCATGGGCGTGTAGAAAACGAGATACAGGACCAGGCTGATGCCGGCCGCGAAGGCTGCGCGGAGGTTGGAAGTCGCCGCCAGGTGCGCGACGCCGAAACTCGCGATGAATCCGCCCAGCAGGAACGCGTGGTGCGCCGGGACTTTGCCCGAGGGGATGGGGCGGTCTTTCGTGCGGTCCATGAGCGCGTCGCTGTCGTTTTCCAGGAGCATGTTCAGCGCGCCCGCTCCCATCGAGACGCAGAACGTCCCGAGGAGGGTGTGGAACAGGGTGGAGGGCGAAAAAGCCGCATCGGGCCGGACGGAAAGCCCCGCCATGTAGCCGGCGAAAGTGGTGATGAGGACCGAAAAGGCGATGCCCGGTTTGCCGAGCGAAAAGTAGGCCTTGGATTTTTGGACGAAACTTAAAGCGCCGGCGCGGGAAAGGAAGGGGAGAGAACGGACTTCAGACGGCATGGGATCCCGACCCGGACCCCTGAGCCTTCTTGCGGATGCTGAGGAAGATTTTGCTTCCGATGATGGAGAAAAGAATGAATGGGAGGCACAGGAGCATCAATATCCCCCAAAAGTACGCGCGCTGGGCGTCGGGAGTCGCGCCCTTCATGCAGACCGAGCAGGCCAGAACGGCCGAAGGGAAAAATAAAGGAAGCGACAGGACCGCCGGGAAAAAAATCCGGGCCATCACTTCCAACCCAGGTCCGGCAGAACGAAGAAAAGCAGGACCATGACGAGCAGGAACGCGGTGAGGAAGAGACCCCGGATGATCCGGCCTTCCTGTTTCATGTGCATGAAGAAGGCAACGATGAGCGAAACTTTGACCGCCGCAATGAGGAGTCCCACGCTGATCGCCGCCGGCCTCGCCATGTGGATGTACGAAACTCCGACGGTCGCACCCGTCAAAAGGATGAGAATGCCGAAGATCGTCAGGTAGGTTTTCGTGTGGCTTTCGTGGTTCGCCGTTTCGCCGTTCATCGTGATTCCTTATTAAAGCAAATAAAAGATGGGGAAGAGGATGACCCAGACCAGATCGACGAAGTGCCAGTAGAGTCCGGCGTATTCCACCCGCGCGTAATTCTTCTCGTTGATGCGTCCCTGGTTCGCCCTCATCAAAAGGTATCCGATGAAGCCGATGCCTCCCAGCACGTGCAGCATGTGGAGGCCGGTCATGGTGTAATAAAAGGAGCCGAAGAGTCCGCTGGAAATCGTGATTCCCTCGTGCCACTTATGCGGGTACTCGTAGGATTTGATGGCCAAAAAGCAGCATGCGAGCGCGATGGTGACGGCCAGAAACTTTTTGAGCTTCGCGACGTTGCCCTTTTGGATCGCGTCCAGAGCCAGGACCATGGTGACGGAGCTCGATATGAGCACGAACGTGTTGAGGGTGGCGAGCGGAACGCCCAGCATCTCGCGCGGCGGCATTGGAAAATAGTCGCTGCCGGCCCGCAGGATGACGTAGGCGCTGATAAATCCGCCGAAGAGCATGACTTCGGACGCCAAAAAGACCCACATTCCCAGCTTTCCGCTGGGGATTCCCGTATGAGTGTCCGCGTTGTTCATCATTAGATTCATAATAGTGTCTGTCCCTAATTATGGGTGGTGCTGAGGGTAAAAGTCCGTTTTGTGCCCGGGCACGCTGTATTCGTAAGGTTCACGGTAAACCTTGGGTTCCGTCTTGAAATTCTGGTGCGGGAGCGGCGGCGACGGGCAGGCCCATTCGAGAGTGGTCGCGTCCCAGGGGTTTTCCGGGGCTTTCTCTCCGTGGAACATGCTGTGGAAGAAGTTCACGATGAAGGGAATCTGGAAGAGCAGGAGCAGGGCCGCGCTGGACGTCATCAAAATATTCAGCGGTTGCACGATGACATTGTGCGCCTGCACCGTGGGGTCAAACAGCCGGCGCTGGACGCCGGCCATTCCCTGGATGAACATCGGGAAGAAAATTCCGTTCATGGTGACCAGCGTGCCCCAGAAATGGATTTTGCCCCACTTCATGTTCATGGAGCGGCCGAACATCTTCGGAAACCAGTAGTAGATGCCGCCCATGAGCGCGATGAGCGTGCCCGTGACCACGACGTAATGGAAATGGCCGATAACATAATAAGTATCGTGCAGATAAACGTCGGTGGGCGTGAATCCGAGCGGCAGGCCCGTGAGGCCGCCGATGCCGAACATGGGCAGGAACGCGAGCGCGAACATCATGGGTACGTGATAGCGAATGGATGCGCCTTTCAGGCTGAGCAGGAAACACGTGAGGATCGCGACCGACGGAATCGAAATCGTCATGGTGGTCGTCATAAAAAGATAACTGAGCGACGTCTTCATGCCGCTCACGAACATGTGGTGCGCCCAGACCACGAAGGAGAGGAACGCGATGAACGAGAACGAGCCCGCGATTTCCTTGTAGCCGAAAAGCGGCTTGCGCGTTCCGTTGGCGAGGATCTCGGCCACGATGCCCATCGCCGGGAGCAGGAGCACGTACACTTCGGGATGCGCCAGGAACCAGAAAAGGTGCTGCCACATCAGCGCGCTGCCGCCGCCCGCGTGGTCGATGATCACGCCGCCGACCATCAGGCCCTTCGGGATATAAAAGCTGGTTCCGGCGACGCGGTCCAGCAGCTGCATGAAGGCGCCCGCCTGCAGCACGGGGAACGCGAACAGCAGGAGAATCGCCGTGATGAACTGAGCCCAGACGAAGAGCGGCAGGCGCGACCAGGTGAGGCCCGAAACGCGCATGTTGAGCGTCGTCACGATGAAATTTATGGAGCCGAGCAGCGAGGACGTAATAAGGAACGTCATGGCGATGAGCCAGGTCGTCTGGCCCGGGGAGATCACGGAAAGCGGAGCGTAGGAGGTCCAGCCCGACTGCGCGGCGCCGCCCGGAAGAACGAAGGAGAGCAGCATCAGGACGCCGCCGACCGCGTAAACCCAGTAGGACGACATGTTAAGCCGCGGGAACGCCATGTCGGGCGCGCCGATCTGGAGCGGGAGGAAATAGTTGCCGAACGCGCCTACGCCCAGCGGCACGATGCCGAGGAATATCATGATGGTTCCGTGCATCGCGCCCAGCGAGTTATAGGCGGCGGGGTGCATGACCCCGTTGACCGCGACGAAGCTCGGCAGCAGATTGCCGATGATGGGAATGGGGCTGCCCGGGAACGCCAACTGCCAGCGCATGAGCAAGACGAGCGAGAATCCGATGAGCAGGAACACCAGCGAGGTGATCATATACTGGATGCCGATCGTCTTATGGTCCAGCGAGAAAACGTATTTCCAGATAAACGGTTCGTCTTGGTGATGGGCGTGTTCGGACATTAGATTCCTTTTGCGGCGAGTTGCTTTTGAACCCAGGCATCGTACTCTTCCGGGGTCGTGACGAAAACGTCGCCGCGCATCTTGAAGTGGCCCGTGCCGCAGAGCTGGGCGCAGCCGATCTCGAACCGGCCGGTGAGGGTCGGCTCGAACCACATGGGGATCCGCATGCCGGGCACGACGTCCTGTTTGGAGCGGAATTCGGGAACGAAAAAGCTGTGGATGACGTCTTTAGAGCTCATCTCAAGGCGGATGGGTTTGCCGATCGGGGCGTGCAGCTCGTTGACGCTGATGAAGTCGTCCTTTCCATCCGGGTCGTCGGCAACGAGGCCCGCAGGGTTATCGGAGTTGATGAGGGTCAAATCCTGTTTGCCGAACTTGCCGTCCGGACCGGGATAGTGGAACGTCCAGCTGAACTGCTCGGCGATGAGGTTTACCACGGTCGCGGTTTCCGGCTTGGGCAGGTCTTCGCGGATGTGCGCCCAAATGGGAATTCCCACGATGAATATCAGCCAGATTTCGAAAGCGAGGATGATCCAGTCGGGGAGGAGCGCCCATTTCGAATGTTCTTTCGTATAGGCAGCCGTCGGGGTTTTGGCCTTGCGGTAAACGACCAGGCAGTAGGCCATATAGATGGCCCATAAAACGAATATGACGATCATGGCGGCGTGCAGTATGTTCAGGGCGCCGTCAATTTTGCCCGCGTAAGAAGAAGCGGCGACCGGCAGGCCCCAGCCGTAGTTGGAAAGGTTCATGACTGGGCTCCCTGCGGACGGAGCATCGACAGCGTTCCGGTTTTGGCGGCGCCGGGGGCGCCGTGAGGATAAGAAATCAGCGTCAGCAAAAACGAGCAGCCCAGGAGGAACGCGCCGGTCGCGACGTGCGCCGTGACGATGGGGGTGCGAACGTCGAGCAGGAACATCAGCTGGCCGTACATGGGCAAAATCGAAAGCACGCCGAGCGCGACCTGGGTGATGAGCCCGAGCGTCAGGAGCAGGGCGGGGAGAACGGAGCGGGGCGCGGCGTCCCGGTTCCTAACCGAAGCACGGAAGACCGTGACGATGCCGCCCGCGACCATGAGGGCCCAGATCATATGGAACTGCAAAAAGAGGTCGCCGCCGCCGTGGCGCAGGACCGAGCCCAGGACCAGCTGGATGAAGATAAAAGAGGTCGTCGTCGCGGCCTGGCGGAAAAGCCTGCGCGCAGCGCCGGTGGGTTCGGCCGAGGGAGCCGGTTCGGAAGCGCCCGAAAAGTAGGCGATGGCGATCGTCAGGCAAAAGAAGGTTTGGGCCAGCGTGGCATGGGCGGCGGAAACGGGAAGGGGAAGGCCGTAGAGCACCGTGATGCCGCCCAGGACGGCCTGGATCGCGACAGCGCCCAGGGCAATCGTTGTAAGCCAGCACAACCAGCGCCTCTGTTCGCTTTTCCAGGTCCAGACGCAAAGGACCAGCGTCAATATTCCGACGGTGCCGGCGATCATGCGGTGGCCATGTTCAAAGAAAACGCCGCCTTCCATCGGCGGGAAAAATTGTCCGAACGACAGGGGCCAATCGGGTACGGCGAGGCCGGAGCCGGTGGATGTCACCAGGGCTCCTGCAATAATAAGGAAAAAAGTGCAGACCGCCACGAATATCGCAAATCGATGAAGTTTGGATTGGTTCATATCAATAGGGCGCCGTCCCTCATTTACCATTCCTCTCCCTCAGCCTTGGGCGGCCGCAGGGAATAGAGATATTCAACGAGCGCGTCCAGTTCTTCGTCCTTCAGGACGTCACCCCAACGCGGCATGTGGATCATGGGGTCGGGCCCGTTCGCGTCGGCCTTCGCGGACATCGGGACGCCTTTGTGAATTTTTTCTTTCAGCTCTTCTTTAGAGTAGCCGTCCGCGACGGATTTGAGCGCCGGGATCTGTCCGCCGACGACGTTGTTGTTGGGGAATTTGCCCGCTCCGGCGTTTCCGTGGCAGCCCACGCAGCCGGCCTGTTTGAATATAACCTCGCCGCGCTTGACGGGGTCTTCCATGAGCTCGGGCGCGTTCCAGGGGGGATTTTCCTTATATTGTTCTCCCTTTAAGGAAGAAAGGTAGGCCACGAGCGCTTTGCGGGTATCGTCTTTGAGGTAGAAATTGGGCATCAAGGTATTGTGTTTCCAGGCCTGGGGGTCCTTGAGCCAGAGGTCCAGCCATTCGGGGGACTTGCGGAAACCGATATAGGTCAGGTCGGGACCGAGGTTACCGCCCACGTTGCCGACCTTGTGGCAGGTGGCGCAGCCATATCCCTTGAAAAGGGCTTGGCCGTTTTGAACGGCCGCATCCGACCGGCTGCAGGAGACCTGCGAAAGCGACGCCGCGAGGGCCAAAATAACGAGTAGAAAATTTTGATAAACCTTCATGGTTGAGAGCGCCAGTATCTTACAAAAAATATGATTTTTTTCAAAACCAGCCGGACGGGGGAAAACCTGCCGGACGGTCTCCTCCACCTGCGCGAATGGGCCTAAATCGCCCATTTAAACTCAGGGTGCGATTTGCGGGGGTCCGAAGCGGGCCCGCCGGGGGGCGGTTTTGCATTTTCCGACGGAGAGCGGGCGCGGGCGGGGTCCCGCCGCCGGGCCGAAATGTTACAGTAAATTTACATATTGTTGAAGAGTCCTGCAGGTCCAATCAAGTACACTATGGGCTGTGAAAAGCAAACTCCTCCGGCTTTTGACCTTCGTTTGTTTTTTCCAGTTCTCTGGGATCAACAACGGATACGCGGTCCTCGCGACCGTTTCGCCCCTCAACGTGGGCGAATCGGCGTCGTGCCTGTCCAGAACCCTCACCGATTTGAATTCCACCGTCCGCCCGCTGTCCCCGGCCACATTCCTGGAGGCGGGACGGGAGTATGTCGTCGCTTTTACGCTCCGGTCTCAAAATACCGTCCGGGACATCTTCCGGATCGAGCCCGCGGCGCCCGCGGAGAAGGGGGGCGAGGGAAGCCGGACCGGCTACCGCGGCTCTTTCGATTCCCGCCAGGTGCTCTCGCTTAATAAGAAAGAATCCTATTTGAAGATGGAACGCAAGTCCTGGTCGCGGGACGACCTCGGCGGCGTGTCCGCCGCGGGGATGGCCCGGACCTTTGAAACCGCGCTCCCGGAAATGGCAGTCCGGATGGACCGTTCCGGAGAAAGGTTCGGCCTGGCCTGGAAACGAACCCTCAGCCGGCGCTTCGGCGGCCCGCTGAACGGCGAAAGCGCACAAATTTATATTACAAGGAGCCGCATTTAAGTCAGTCCGATTTTATCGGGCTGATTTTTTTTGCGTCCAACAAGGAGACATACCATGATTAAGTACTGGCAACGTAAAAAGAACCGCCTCCCCCTACGCTGCACCGCATCCTTCTTATTGCTCAGCTTCATTTTCACCACGCTGTCCGCGCCTTTCGCGCAGGCCTCCATTTGGGACGAGCGCGGCAGAGCCCTGAAGCGCACCCCGACCCAGCTGGCTTCCGCCAAGATGTCCGGCGCGGCCGGCATCGGAGCAGCCTCCGACGCCTGGACCTCCGGGCGCATGGGAACCGACATCGCCGATATCGAGAAAGCCCTTCTCCGCACCAACGAGAACAAGAGCGCGGTGAGCGGCGATTTTGTCATGAAGGCGCTGGAAAAGCGCCGCGCCTCCGCGCGCCCGGGACGCCTGAACGGCATCCCGTCCGAGCTCTGGGAACGCCTGAGCGCGTTCGGCAGCGTGCAGAAAGTTCACCTTGCGCAGGGCCAGGACCTGAAGTGGGTCAACGGAAAGCTTCAATCCAAGTCGCCCATCGTGGTCCATCTCCAGGACGTCCATGACGTCTATGGCGTGCAGCGCAACCTCTCTTTCCTTATTAGCGAGCTCGTCCAATCGGGCGCGGCCGTGGTCGGCCTCGAAGGTTCCGAAGGCAAACTGGCCGGCATCGAAACGTGGCGGCAGTATCCGGACCGCGAAAGCCTCCTGGAAGTCGCGGGTTACCTCGCGAAGTCCGGCCTCCTGACGGGCGCCGAACTCGCGGGCCTTTCGCGCGCGGACGATTCCGCCGAATTTTACGGCCTCGAAGAAAAGCAGTCCTATCTCGACCAGGTCGAAGCGTTCCGCTCGACCCTGGGCCGCAAGTCAGACGTGCAGAAATGGGGAAAGAGCGTGGAGTCCGTGCTCACCCAGCTCAAAGCCAAGGCCTACAGCCCCTCGCAGAAGGGCCTGGACGCGAGCCAGTCTCTGTACGACGCGCAGAAACAAAACCTCGGCCAGAGGATCGAATTCCTGGCGCTTCCCGAATACCGCGCCTATTCCGCATCCAGCTATCCCAACATCGCCAAATACCTGAAGACCCACGCTCTCGAAAAGAGCATGGATTTCAAAAGGGTCTCCGAGGCGCAGAAAAAGCTTTTCGTTGAACTTTCAAAGAAACTCAGCCAGGAAGAGCTCGTCGTCCTCCTCCAGGACAGCATCCTCTACCGCCTGGGCCGTATCGGTTACACCGAATTTTATTCGAGCCTCAAGGACCGCTGCGTCCGCGCCGGCATCGCGCTCACGCCCGAGGTCTCACAGTACATCCAGTACGTGTCGTCCGTGGAAGGCATCAGCCAGGAAGGGCTTTTTAACGAGCTCGCCCGCCTGGAAGATCAGGCCTGGAAACGCACGTTCACCTCGCCGGTTTCCATCCAGGCCGCGATCCATGAATTGGACGCGGATTATCAGCTCGCCAAAAAGGGCCTTGATTTCGCCATGAGCCCGCAGGACTACGAGCGCTACGACGCCCGCAAGGAGCAGATCGCGAAGTTAAACGCGCGCCTGCAGGAAGCCTCGGTGCTGGTGGGCGAAGCCGTCACCATTAAGGAAGAGATGGGCCGCGAGTTGCTCGCCAGCGTCGGCCGTTTCAACCAGCTTTCGCACGAAAGAAACCGGATCTTCGTCAAAAACCTGACGCGGAAGATGCAGGAAGGCAAAAAGAATTTCTCCGTGATGGTCGCCGGCGGTTACCACACGGGCGGCGTCGAAGAGCTGCTGAAGTCCCAGAACGTTTCCTTTATTACCATCCGGCCCAAGATCAATCTGGCCGAGATGAAAGACGGGCACCACCCGCTCCAGGCTTTCATCCGCGACCCTCTCCCTCTCGAAAAGCTTTTCGTCCAGGAAAAAGTCACCATCGTGCACCCGCAGTCCCTTGGCAGCGCCGACTCGTTCGGCATGGGACGCGCCGCGCAGACCGTCCGCGGCCTGCTGAGCGTCCTGTCTCCCGCTGTCAGCCTGTCCAAGACCGTCGGAACCGAGCCGCAGGAATTCCTCGCGCGGTTCTCGGCCTTCACGAAGGACAATGGTTTTGACGCGGTCCGCTTCTCAAACCCCCGGACCCAGGGCGACCTGTTCCTGGCCGACGTCGCTTTCAACGGGTCGAAGTTCGTCGTTTCCATCGCGATCGGCGACGACGCCCAGTTCGCGCAGAACCTGCTGAACAGCCCGAATGAACTCCTGACCCAGATGGGCATCCTGTCGGACGCGCCCCGCGCGCTCGTTTCCGGCCAGACCCTGACCGCCGCCGGAACCAACGGCGCCACGTTCGCCGTCGCGGAGTACAAGGCGTCGCTGGCGTTCCGCGCCCTTTCCTACGTTTCCTCCGCATTCTCGTCGGGCTGGCAGAGCACCAAACTCGCTCTGCTCGTCATGGGCGCGGTCGTGTCCGCGTACTTTGCCGACAGCAGCCTCGATGAGATCGGCGTTCCCGCGCTCCTCCGCTATACGGTTTTGGGCGGCCTCGCTCTGGGATTGACCTACGCTCTCAACCTGCTTCCCTCTAAACTCATGCCCCTGCGCGCCCTGCCCGCGAACGGCCAGATCCTTTTCAGCCAGACGGATTCCTCCGATCAATCCGGATTGGCCGGTACCAGCGAATCATACGGCCCCGTCGGATCAATGGGGGGCGATGACATCGATGAGACCCCGTCCGAGATCGACCAGGTGGAAGTCGAAGAAGTCCAGAATTTTATCGCGATGCTTCAGAACACCAGAAATTCCGACACTCATAATCTCAACTTTATTTTCACCTCGGTCGTTGCTGGAAACGCACTTTTGGGCAGGATCGAAGTCATGGAAAATGCAGGGATTGTCCTGTCACACACCCTGAGGCGGGAAGTGGAAAGGCTCAAGAGCTTCATGGAAGCGATTACTGTTTATGAACATCTTTATGGTCTCAGCCGGCGTCCGGAGGCTTCTGAAGGGTTGAAGAAAGCGATCGGCGACTGGGCGGATGACGTCCGCAGCTTCGGATACGGCAACTCCTGGAAGGGCGGAATTGAAGTTCCGGAAAACATCCTGTATTTCGTCGGCCGGGAGCGGGACGCGGTTGCGGCTCTTGAAGCGCTGCGCGCCGCGCAGGCCTACGGCAGCGTCAACGCCGCAGACGTTGAAAGCCTTCGGCTGGGCATCACGGAGTCATACGCGCCCGGCGTTCACGAGATTTTAGGAAGAGTGGTTGAGGTCGGAGAACCGGTCGTTTTACAGGAGGGGTCCGCTCTGGATCCCGCGGCGCGGCAGGTCGTGGACGAGACCCTGGCCTCAGCGATTCACGCCAACACTCTGGCCGCTTTCGACGCGTGGCGCTACTCCGCGGTCGCCAGCCCGGTCGGCAAGTTCGGCGACAAGGTGGGCACTCGGGCGTTTGTCCGCTGGCTGAACGCCATGGGGCTCGTTTCCGGAACCCAGGCCGCCGAAGGGGCGCGCGACAACGCCGCCACAACCGCGGGACTTTACGGAATCGAAGCGCTCCTCTCGCAGGACGCGCGGCAGCCCGATCTTCTTTTCGCCAACGACCCCGTGGAAGTCACGGAGCGTCTGCAGAAGGAAAATTATCTCGGTTCCGTCACCATCATTTCCTATGCGATCCGCAAACTTTATGCGGCTTTCGGCGCGGAGTTTCCCAACCTCAACCTCCCGGACAAGGTGTATATGCTGGGCGTCATGGGTCCGAAGGGCAGCGGCGTGGATATCAGCTATTCGGTCGGGGAGAACATGGTCCTGGCCGCGCTGTCCAAGAACCGCGATATTCGTCAGCTGCGCGTCACGGGCGTTTTGGCACGCGAGCGGCACATGGATATCATGAACGAGATTTTCAAGGTCCTCGGGGTCAAGCTCAGCGACATCGATGAAAATCTGCGGAAATATTTCGTGGAGACCGACGGGTCCATCCGGTTCGCAGACCGTTCGCAGGTCACCGCTTTCAGCAAGCACGTCAAGTCCAACATGGGCGGCCAGGCGCTGTTCCACAATGCCGTCGGCGGTTCCATAAAGATGGTGACGGACGGCGACCTCATGCCCGTCATGGAAATTTTGAAGGGCTCGGCGGACATGGCTATTGGCGCGGGCGGCGTGGCGGAAGCCATGATCAAGACCCGCATGGGCTATGAATACATCGATTTCAGCGGACGCGTCATTTCCAACGCCAAGACGAAGGAAGGCCTCGCGGACGCGGTGCAGGCGCTCGATACGAACGCCCGTTACCTGACGGACGAAGAAATCGGCCTCGCGCGCGGCGCGGGCCTTGAGATCGCGTCGGACGAGAAGGGTTCGTTCGTGGCGCAGCAGTTTAACCTGGACAGCCTCACCGGCGGACCGTTCAGCCTGAGCGTCATCGCCTCCCCTCTCGGCAACCAGAACACGGGGATGAACAACTACGTCCCGGAGCTCCGGAGCGTGGAAATTTTGGACGGCGGAAACCGGATCCGCATGGAAGTCCTGGTCGTGGAGCCCCTGGGCCGCGCCTACGTGATTCCCGTGACCTACGAAACCGGGCTGAGCGACCTTCTGTCCGTCGCGGAAGATGAACGCCTGCCGGTCGGCGCGCGCGCCGAATCTTATCTGTACGCTGCCCGCGTTTACGGCGACCTGAAGCTTTACGATCAGGCGGAATCCATTTTCTCGGAACTGCGGACCATCGCCGCCAATCAGAATGACTCTGAGCTGAGACAGTCCGTCAACGCGATGAACGCCTTCTACGAGGGCATGAAAGAACTTTTGGTCAACCCGCAGTCTGATAAGGAAGTTGCCAAGTCGCATTTTGAAAATGCGAAGGCTCTGGGCCATGCGCAGGCGCAGTATATGCTGGAAGTCATCGAGTCCGGCGAGCCCAAAACCCAGGCGCCCGGAATCTCCGATTTTGTGGACGCGGCGGCGAAGGCGACCGGCGCGGACCATGCCGCGGCGCTGGAGAACCTATATGGCGCTCTCCGGAAAGCCGGACAGGATCAGCTTCAGGATGTTCTGCTTCTGGCGCGCAGCCTGGTGAACCGGGTCAACGCGTCCAGCTCGGACCTGTCGCGCAGCATTTTCAACCGGATCCGGTCATCGATCCGTGCCAACAGCTCGCTGGGCTGGATCGCCGAAGAGACGCTTCCGGCGCTGGAACTCGAAAAAAGGAAGTCCATTCCCGGACACGCCGACGTCAAGCCGGGTGAACTCTATCTCGGCAAATATGACAAAATTTATCCCGTTACACTGGCGTTTCTGAACTCCTACGGCGGATCCAAGGGCGATTACGCCGTCCTCCGCGACCTGGCGGGTGTTCTTGAGAATACGTCCGTTCGTGTGGGCCAGACCAATGACCCGTACATCGACGTCAACCGCGATCTCGGCCAGATCACCATCAATGAAGATTTCCTGGACTTCCTCTTTAAGACGGGCCGCAAGAAAATTTTTATGTCGCTCATGGCCGGCGCTCTCCTGCGGATGCGCAACGGCCTCGACGCCGATACGACCGGGCTTGAAATCCTCGTCACGGGCAAAAAAACCAGCCTGGTTTCGGGCCTGGGGATCACCGGGTTACTCACAGGAAAAACTTCCCGACTGTCGGATACTCAGCGGCTTTACACGCTTCAGAAAGACGTTCAGTTTAACGACACGAGGGATGGATCCGGCAAGCGCAAGTTCCTCAACAATGATGACGTCACGCTCGTCATCGCGGACCTCCTGCAGCGCGGCAAGATCGTCGATCAGCGCCGCCTCCGCAGCTACCTGCGCAAAGAGTTCGGCTATTACGGCGAGATTTCGGAGGAGCGCGCGCAGCGCCTGCTGGACCGGTTCCAGCGCCGCCATTCGGACATCGTGGATCGCAAAATATCCACGCCCAAAGAGGAGACGGAGAACCTCAGGAAGAAGCTTTCGGATGACGCCCGGATCGTGGAAGCCGGCGGAGAACAGGCGGAAAAGAAGCCCGTCATCACCTTCAGCCTTAAACCCGGTTACGTGTCGGACCCCGCTTTCACGGACCGCTGGACGGTTTGGGATGTGGAAGTGGAGCGCCAGGACGAGGTGGACTTTGGCGGCAAGTCGGCCCATACCGGCGAAATGATGTTCGTTCCCGGAGTCGTCACCCTGCCGAACTTCTTCTCGCACGGCAAGACGTTCCAGAGACTTTTCGATTACAACACCATGGACGTGTTTTCGTCCCAGGTGTCGCGGCAGATTCAGAGCCTCGAGAACTTCATCGCGCGGCACCGCGCGGCCCTGACCGTTCCGGCCAGTCAACTACCCGAAAAACTTGAGCATGAAATCAATGCGCTCCGTATCGTCGTGGACGAAGCGCAGGACGGGCCCGTCGTCGCGGCACAGCTGAACGAGACGGTCCGCATCCTGAAGGGCATCCAGACTAAAATCACCAATTTCCGGCAGGAAGCCGCGAATTCGGGGAAAACGGATCCGACCCTGCGGGACTATTTCACGTCGGTCGGCAACAATCTGGACATGGCGGTTGGAGAAATTCGCCGGGAAAAAATTGCAGTGGACGCCCAGCTGGCCCAGCTGAGGAAGGACCTTAAGGAAAAAGAAGAGCAAAAGGATGCCGAAGCCCAGGCGTCGATCACGTCAAAAATGCATGAGCTGGAGAACCGCCTGGCCGAAAACCAGAAGGAATACGAGCAGATCACCGCAGAAACCGCGAACACTCTCCTCGTCGCGGGGCGCAATCTCGTCGTTCCGCCCGATCTGGCCGCTGAAATCAAGGCGAACCTGAGAGCCCTGGCCGTGAGAATCGGGATTCCACTGGACAAGCTCGTGGAGGCCATCCGCTCCTCCGCCGTCGGCGAAGACAGCGAAGAGGCGTCGTTCGCGGGACGGCAGGACACCTATATTTTCCAGACTCCCGTAGCGACCGAAAGGGACCCGGAAGGTCTCGATAACATCATCGTCAGCTGGGTGTTCAACCAGTCGTCGCTTTTCAACAAGCGCGCCATCGATTACCGCACGGATCACGGCATTGCGACCTTCGACGAACATGCGGAAGTCAGCACCCTTTTCCAGCAGATGTTCCTCTCGGAACTTTCCTTCATTTCGTTCTCCGTGGACCGCGAGACGGGGTATCCCGCCATCAGTATCAGCATCACCGAAGGCCAGGGCGAACTTCTGGTTTCGGGACAGGAAAGCGGCAGCAAATACATTTTGAGCTATGACGGCACGCTCCTGGTCCGCGACCGCGGCGACCGGAAGCAGATGGTCGTGGAAACGGCGGATGGTCTGGGTAAAGTCCGCCGCGGGATCCCGGACGAAGTCCGCAGGGAATATTCCGTCACCGACCGCAGCGTTCTTGAAAGATCAACGGCATACTTCAAGGGACTGCACGATTATTATGAATCTTACGTGGACATGGAAGGCGCGTACCGCAGGAAGCGCGACGCCAATGGAAACATCATTTACTTGAAGGACGCGAACGGAAACGTCCTCCGGGATGAACGCGGATTCCCGCGCGCGGACTGGACCATCGCCAGCACGCAGGTCCGCCCGGAAACCGTGTTCAGCACGCAGGATCCCGACGAAATCAAGCTTCAGCGCATCGTCGTGACCGAAAGCGCGTTCGAAAAAGCCGTCCGGCTGGGCAGAGTGCTCGCCTATGAGTTCATCGCCAAGACCGGGGGCACCGCTCAGGGGGCCGTCGTTTACATCCGCAATAAACTGCCGGAATCCCTCGCGAAGGCTTTTGGAAAGATCATGATCGCCGAGCAGAGCGATCCCGACATGAACAGCGCCATGATTGCCGCCAAGGGTATCGGCGCCATCAAAGGCGGACCCAACTCCCACACCATGATCGTCGCGGCCGAATACAATCTCGTCGCCATGACCGGTATCCCCGGAAATATGACGCTCGAGCAGCTTTCCCGGGAGCTTCCTGAAGACACCGAGATCACGCTCGATGCGGAGCGCGGCAAATTCATCCTGGGCACCGAGCACGAGCTCGAAGTGGCCGGCAACAACTTCAACGTCCGCGATATTCCGAACTCCGACCCCAAACAGGTCCGGTCCGCGACCATCGTTGCGACGGTAGAAAAGGCTTTCAAGCAGTGGGCCCTCAGCAAGGTTCCGACCTACAAAGGCATCGGCCTGGAGCGCCTGGAAATCGCGCTGGCCAAGATCGGTATTTATCCGGAACTGCTGCTGGCCTACGACAACACCGTCAAGCAAAGGAACGGACAGCCTTTCGAAGGCCCCGTTTTTGACATGTCTAAATATGAAGACGCACAGGATTTTAACTTCGTTCGCGATTCAATCGGCGGATACAACAGCGCCGAGGACTTCTACGTTTCCATCCTTTCGGAATGGCTTCAGGCCACGGCCGAAACGCTCAACGCGCCCAAGGACGAGGTGGTGGTGCGCGCTCAAAAAATCAGAAATCCCAAGCTCCGCCTCCAGGTGTTGGGCCTGATCGACGCGAACTACGCAGCAGGCCTCGGCGAAGAGCGGCCTCTTTACAATTTAAAGGCCATTCATGATCACGTCAGCCTCAGAAAGGGCGACCGGAAACTGCTCGAGGAAATCATCGGGCTGATGGACAAGCGGGTCTACATCCGCCTCGACGACCGAAAGAGCGACGAGTACAAGAACGTGCGCGGCGCGGACCGGTTCATTGAGGAAGAGACCAACCCCATGAAGGGACTGCGGGGTTTAGACCTTCTGCTCGCAACGCCCCTCACCACGCGATGGCAGCTGGAGGCCATCCGCAGGGTCGCTGAAACGCGGCGGGCGAAGCTCGCGGTGTTCGCGCCGGTCGTGCGCCGACCCGAGGATCTCCGCCGCCTGCTCGAGATGATGGACGAGGCCGGCGTGACCAAGGACATGGTCAAGCGCGGCATCATGACGGAAATTCCCACCAACTCGATCAACATCGAAGATTTCATGATGGTTTTCGTGGAGCGGAATGAAGACGGATTCATTTCCACTGGCGGCAACGACGGCCTTCAGACCGTCGCTAAAATCGACCGCAACGCGAACCAGAACTTCCTTAAACAGGCGGTCACGGCTTACAACCCTTCCGTCCTGCGCTGGAACGCGCGCATCGTGAAGGTGGTCGGCGACGTCAACCGGGCGTTCAACCGCGCCATCGACACCGGCTTCTGCGGCAACGACCCTTCGGTCAAGGGCCAGGAAAACTACGGCAACATCCTTAAAAGGATGGGCTACCGCTCCGTGTCCGTGGTCATCGAGGCCTACGAAAAGGTCGCCAGTAACCTTACGAAAGATGATTTTGAGATCCCGGCGGCGGCCGAGGAGGCGATCGGGTTCGATTTCGATATGGACCCCAGCGCTCCCGCCAGCCCGATCGATTACGAGCAGATCAGCATCGCCGACATCCGCATGGGGCTCGGCGTCCATCACCTCGCCCTGAAAGATTACGACGACGGCGTCCTTCGCGAGAAAAACCCCGAACTTTATCAGTCGGTCCGCGGACTGCTGGTCCGGAATGGTTATGAAAACCCGGACCTGCCCGGCATCGGCCGCCAGTACTATTATGACGTTCTGAGCGCGGCCATCGTGGGGGCCGCCCGGAAAGCGCGGACCGAGGGGCGGCGCCTCGTGGTGGGAACCGACGACGGCCTGTCCACCTCTTATCGCGCCCTTTTGGGCGGCGACGTCTATGAACTGCAGGAAGCCAATCCCGACTACGGCGTGCACGGCGTGGTCAAGGGACTGTTCGTGGACCGGGAATTCCTGGAAACCGACCTGTCCATCATCAACACTTTGCACGACAGCAACCCGAACATCGAGATCGCGCTCAAAACCGTCCGGAACTACAAGGACCTGGAAGTCCTCACCGAGATGATGGAGCGCCTGGGGATCATCACTCCTGCCCGTAAAGCCGGGGAAATTGCGGTCGGCCTGGACGTTCAGGTCGCGGCGAACCTTTTCGAGATCAAAGAAATATTAAATCCGGCGTTCAAGCTCGCGTTCGTATCCGTGGCGAATCCGGTGCAGCTGACCTCGGAGCTCATGGCCCTCGAGCAGGGCAATGCCAACGGTGCAGCCATCACGGCCGGCGACGTCAGCTATCAAATGCGCCGCCCGGTCATGATCCTTGCGACCGCCGCGCAGAAAGCCGGCGTTCCGTTCTATCTCGGCGCAAATCCTCTGGATTCCGCGTCGCCGATTGAACGCGGCGTTTCTGGAGCAGAGACTGTTCCTTCATTGAGCAATGAATCCGAAGCGGAGACCGCCCGCGTTCTCGCCCTCGCGGCGGACCACCGGAGCGGAGAGCTTGGCACCCATCAGGCGGCCATACTCACTTCCATTGCGGCGGATTTCAAAGCCCAGACCGGCCTGGACATGACGTCCTACGACGTTTACCAGGGTCCCAGCGGACGCAACCGCAACGGGACGGAGATCGTCGCCGCCCGCAATAAGTCCAAGAGAGTTTCAATATCGTACATAGTCAAGAACACGCATCAGACCATGTCCCCGGCGCAGGAGCAGGAACGTTCCGTGAGAGCGGGCGAGCTGGGATGGGGACCTCGGGTCCTCCTGACGGTCGCGCCCCAGACCGGCGCGCGCCAGGCCCTGATCGTGGAGGAATACATTGACGAGATCAATTCGTTCCCCTACCGCCTTGGTCGCCTGAAGGCCAGCGAAAAGAAGTCCGTGGCCGAAAAACTGGCGGATATGCTCTATGGAATGCACGACCTTTCTCTGCAGAACGGAGTCACGCATAAGTTCGATGATATGCCCGCACACCTCATGTTGGTTGGCAAGGGTAGTGACATCCGGCCGGTTTTCATTGACTGGGGCCTGTCCAGCGTTGTCACTGCTTCAAACCGCGCCGAAAAACTCTCAACAGCGATTGGGTTCTTGGCGAATGTATATCATTCCGACGCCCAATCGTTTGCCTGGACCATTGCCCGACTGAGATCTCTCGCCGCGGAACGATCGAGCAAAGATTTAAGCGCGTACAATCAAGCCATCGCCGATGCGCGCTCCACCTTGGAATCCATCCCGAACGGTGTGGGGACGCGCAGCCGTGAGTTTTTCGCGGAAGCGGACAAACTGCTCACAAAAGGGTCTGGAAAAGGTTTGTTGGCCCGACTGGAAGGCGGATGGGTGCTCGCGAACCATATCCTGGTTTCGTTCCACTCGGCCTTCATCCTCTCGTTCGTGCATGCGCTTCTCTTCCTGCCCGACGATATCCATGGATCGAACCACATCCTGAAACATATTTTCATCAACCCGGAGCAGTTGTTCACCTTCGGTCTCTTCTTCCTGACCTATTGGGTCGGCGTTTGGTGGCATGAGCGCGGCCATTACTGGGAATCCGTGAAGCTTCTGACCCTTAAGAAGGAAGCGCTGGACCTCGCCCAGGAAAACCGTTCCGGCCTGAAACGCCTCGTTTGGGAAGCCAAGCTTTTCGTGATGGCTCCTTCCGGCCGGTTCCCCGGCGTCAAAAAAGAGGGCCTCGGATATTACGTGGAATCGCCGTTCAACCTCGCGGTGGCCGCGGCCGGACCTAAGGCCAGCGCGCGCATGGCGAAATTCGCCCTGCCCGCCGCTGCGGTGTTCTTCTTGCTCAGCATGGTGGACCGCTCGCTCGGACTTTTCGGCAGCCTGGGTTCTCTCTCCGCCGGATATTTCCTCTTTGGCGCCGGACGTCTGTTCTTCGGTGTTGGCGCGGTGGGCATGCTGGATCGCCTTTTCGCGGACAAGGGCCGCGTGAAGGAACTGCAAGAGCGCGAGCGCAAAGCCCGCGAAGCGCGGGAAGGGACGGCTCAGGCCGCGCCCGCCGGTTCGTGGATGGAACGCGTCGGCTCGGTTAAACGCCAGCTCAGCAATACGCGCCTTCAGGAAGTGACGCTTTCGGATGGAACGCGCCTGCGCGCTCCCTGGGGTTTCCGCAACTCCGCCATGGGCGGCGAACATACGAAGGCCCAGTATCCGGAAAGCAACATCAGCCTTCAGGAAGGAATGTTCATTCCTCTGTCGGCCAAAAATTACGAAGAAGCCCAGGAGATGACGGTCCGTCTGCAGAACCGTCTCCTGGAACTCATCAACGGAACCGAAGGAACCCGCTTCATGGGTATCGGTCTGGAAGGCGGCCTTTCCGCTTATATCACGCCCGAGGAAGGCGACAAGATCCCCGAGCAGAGATTGTGGAGAATGATGAAGCAGGCGATCGAAGACAGCGGGTACGTGCCCGGAGTCGACGTCGTCCTCGCTCTCGATCCCGCCACCAGCGAACTTCAAAACGCCTACCGCGAGAAGATGGACCAGGAAGACGCGGTGGGCCAGTACTATTTCTACCGCGATCCCAGCCGCGACGTGGTCTTGAGCCGCGACGAGCTGCTCGACATTTACGTCGGGGCCATGGAAGCCGGCATTCCCATCGTCTCCATCGAAGATCCTTTCGCCGAAGACGACCTCGAAGGCTGGAAGATGATTATTGATAAGCTTGGCAAGGATATTTTTGTCATCGGCGACGACCTCGTGACGACCAACGACCGCGTGATCGAAGACCGCAGAGACCTGATCAACGCCCAGCTCACGAAGGCCAACCAGATCGGCACGGTTTCCGAAACGATCTCGGCCATGCTCGTGGCCATCGGCCGCGGCATTGACCTCGTGATCTCGCACCGTTCACAGTCGCCCAACGATCCGTTTGAAGCGTATCTCGCTTTGGCGTACGGCGCGGCCGGGCTTAAAGCCGGCGGCGGAGCCAACACGGAGCGCCTCGTTAAGTATCAGGCCGTTCTCGAAACGATGAAGGAAGCGATGGAGCGCACGGACTCGGGCGACGCTGTTGGCGAAACCCATGATTACACCGTCAAGGGCGTCACGGCTTATGAGACCCCGACCAACTCCGGCAACCCGACCGTCAAGGTCAAAGTGTCCGTGGACGGCCATCAGCCGTTCGAAGGCGCGACCCCGCTCGGCACATCGGCGGGAACGGGGGAAGCGATCCACCTGCTCGACAGCGTGATCGAACCCAATGACGTCACCCGCAGACATGCGGACTTATTTGAAAGGCAGAAAGGCGGAGACGGTGTGGTGCTGGGCTTCCGCAAAGAAGTCACCGATGCGGCCATCGCTTCGCTCAACGACGCGGAACTGACCGCCCTTTGGAAACGGGCGAACCGCTATAAAGGCAAAGGCGTCCAGAACGCCGTGGGCTACGTGGACAGCGTGATATCGCGCCTCTTCGTGGGGAAGAAGGTTTCCGAGATCGGCAGCATTGTTGACATCGACAATCAACTGCTGGCCCTCGAGCTGCAGACCGCCCGTGAGCGCGGCAAGGACCTCTCCGATCCGATCGGCCTGGTTCAGCGCAAGCAGAACCTCGGCATGAACGCGATCCTCGCGACCTCTCTGGCCATGGCCCGCCTCAAGGCGCAGGCCGAAGGCAAAGAACTCTGGCAGATTTACCGGGAACCCGGCGCGAAGGCGATGGCTTCGATCATCGCCGAGCTGAAGGGCAAGATGGACGATGAAGAATCCCTGCACCGGTCGGGAATCGAAACCCAGTACGCTGACCTCGACGAATTTGAACAGCTGAAGAAGGAATTCGCCTGGACGGTCCGCGAACTGCTTCCCGAAGGCGAGCGCCTGGACGACCTCGTCCGCCGCCACCTCGGCCTCTACGCGAACCTGGATGGAGCCGCCGCGCAGACTGCGCCCGCTCCCAGGGGCGATTCGTTCAACGCGTTCGCTCTCCTGCCCGTTTCACTCATGCTCGCCGTGTTCTCGCCCACCTGGGGACTCATCCTCGGCGGAGTAACGGTTCTATCCGGCCTCGTGCTGGGTCGCGGCAAAATCGCCGCCGCCTATAATAAGGTGAGCACAGCGGTCTCCGGACAGACGGGAATTTCACGCAAAGCGGCTGCGCTTCTCGCGGCCATTGCCGCTGTCGTGCCCATGGTGGCTTGGCAGGACACTCGAGCCGAGGGTCCCTCCGGAACGACTGCGACGACCAGCAACCAAACGGCGAATTTGCCATTCCGGCTCTTCGTCCCACAGCTTGCCGCGGATTCCGTCCAGCAGGTTCCCATTCCTTCGTTCCAGACCGAAGACGACTTCCGGGCTTGGGTCACGCTGAACCCCGCACATGGCGTCCGCGCCGCGGTGCAGTCCGGCTACAGCTTGGATTGGACCGTCGTCCGGAAAGATGCAGCTTCCGAAGAACTGGCGACGCGGATTTTCGCCGGCGCCGCCGCTTCAAGCCCCGCGGACATCCTCGCGGCGCTGGACAACGGCAACGAGAACCAGGACTACACGGAAGACCACCATTCTCACGGCACGCACGGTTTCTACACGGTTGAACGCGGCCTTGCCCGCCTTTACCTGATCAACCCCGCGCTGGCTCAGTCGGTTCTGCGTTACATGGGGGACAACCCCAAAGCGAAGCTCCGCTACACCAACCGGACCCTGGGCGAAAGCCTGACCCTGATGTGGATGGACGTCCTTCTCGCTGAAACGGACTTGGATCCCAACACGATCCTGAACCAGCAGGAACTCGTCGAATGGCTGATGAACTCTTTGGGCGATGAACGCTTGGCCAATCTTCTGGCGAGCTACTACGCCACGTATCCCGGACAGAAAGGGAACGCTCATCTGCAGGGAAGCACGATCTTCGGATCTCTGCCCCCGGCGCTGAAGGGAAGAGTCCAGAAAGTCCTGACTCAGGCCGAAGCGATGTCCTCGGGAGCGATTGTGTTCCTGCATGCCGGGATCAACCCCTTCACGATCGTTCTGGGCTGGCTTTCGCGCCGCCCCGCCGACGGCTATCTGAAAGCCGACGGCAGCACGGACTGGCGCCTGCTCGGATCGGATTTCCGTTCCCTGTTCAGCCGCCTCTTCGCCCCGCGGAAAACGGCATTTGCGGACGGCCCCAAGTCTCTTCCCGGCATCACCGCGCCGAGCGCCGAAGAACTCAGAGGGCTTCTCAATCAGCTCCGCAACCTCGAATTTACCGCCGAGTGGAGTCAAGATTTTGAGAATCTGTACGCCTGGCTCGCCATTCATTCCAGGATGCGCAACGACATCCAGTTCACCTCGGGCAGGGAGCAGGCGCTTCTGCTCCAGGAACTTTGGGGCGCCTATAACATCCTTAACATCTACCGCACGCTGCTCAAGGCCAGCCGCAACCGTGTCGCCGACGATTCTATCGTCGTCAAACTGGATGGGCTGGGACGGCGGATCGTGAAGGAGCGCTTCAATGAACTTTGGTGGAACAGCGGTTACGACCAACTGGACGCCTTGCGCGGTTTCATCACGGTGGACGGCCGGTCTGATTCCCACCACGACCTGGAAATCTTCCAGAACGCCGAAAGGCGCCTCATAGTCGAGGATACCGGGGCCATCATCGCAGGTTTTGACGATGTGAATGTGACCGCGGAAGCCAAGGTCGCCAAGCTGATCGCCCTGCAGATGATCCTGTCCCGCATGATGCTGGTGCCTTCCAAGGACCTCGTCCCGGAAGTCGGTTTGGACGTTCTGCTGGCACTGGATCGGCTGGAATCTTCCAGTGATTTTACTTCTTTGCTCGGCTCCAACCCTGCGTTGAAGTATGTCACGGACCGTATCATTTCCGGGATCCGCGCCGATATCGGCGATTATCTGAGGGCACAGGCCTCGAGCCGCGACTCCGCGACCATCCTGGCCCACTCGGCGCTGGTATCCGATCCTTCGACCGAACAGCTGATGGCGGCCGCGGCGAACTCCGCCGCGATCCCCGGCAACGCTTACGCTGAAATCGGCTTCGAAGGGCGCTTCAACCGGCTCGGCTGGGTCCGCCCTCCCTCGGAGGCCGACGTCATGCTTTACGCGTCGCAGATCGACGATATGCTGGCAGGTATGGAAAATGTGATCTTTATAGGAATGGGCGGCTCCATCAATTCCGTCAAAGCGTTCAAGGGCATTATGGGCGATCGGCGGATTGTCGTCGATGCTCTCGACAGCCTCGACCCCTCGGCGCTGGCCAAATCGCTCGCCGGCAAAGACCTCCAAAAGACCCTGATCGTCACCATCAGCAAGTCCGCGACCACCGCGGAGACGCTGGGCCTGACGGGCATTTTCAAAACCGCCTTCGGAGATGAATGGAAGAACCATATCCTGATCCTCACCGATCCCGAAAACACCGCGAAACTCCCAGAAAATTACAGGGGCGCGCAGACCATGGCCATCCAGGTGGATGGCGGCAACGGCATCGGCGGACGGTTCACCGCGCCGCTGACCGGAACGTGGATCCTGCCCGCTTACCTCTTCATGGGCGACGCGTTCGGCGACGTCTACAAGAGTTTCCTCGAGCGGCATGAGCTCGCCGCATGGAACGCGGTGCAGGGAGCGCGGGAGCTGCATTACAGCGGCGCCCAGCGGTTCGCGGTCATCGTCGAAGACGAAAAGGTCCGCGACGCCATGAACACCTGGATCATCCAGCTCTTCCAGGAATCGCTCGGATCCAAGATCGAAGGTTTTTATCCCAGGACGCTTGTCGTCGCGAAGGGGGATTCCATTCCCGAGGGCTTTACGCCGCTCAACCTTGAAGTTAACTCCGATGACATCCAGTCGCGCACGATGCTCTTGCAGTACGGACTCGAGCGCTTCGTCGCCGAGCTGGCCCTGCTGAAGGGCCTGAACTTCGTGACGCAGGAAGGCGTGGAGGTTTACAAGGCCGAAACGCGCCGCCTCGTGAACGAGGGCGGAATTCTGCCGGATCCGAAGCGGGTCAATACGGCCCAGCTCCTGTCCGAAGTTTTGTCCGCGGTGAACCAGAAGCGCAAGAGCTTCGTGGATTTCGTCCTGTACGGAGATTATGGCCAGGCCGAACTGGACGCCCTGCGCGCCCAGGCCGAAGCGGCCCTGCCGAAAGGCGTGGGCGTTCAGGTTTTCATCGGCTCCGACTGGAACCATCATTCCTATCAGGCGGCCAAGGACGATCCCAACACCCTGTTCGTAATCCTCCAGAAGCCGAACTACGAAATCCCTCAGGGTCCCGTGTTTGAGGCCAGCAGCGATGTGTTGAATGATAACGTCAAGACGCTGAGGATCATTGCCCGCGCGACGTACAACACGCTGTCGGACAAGGCGCTGTTCTATGCCTTGGATAACGGCGGAAATCGCGGATTCTTTGCCCGCGCCAAGTCGCAGATTAGCCGTTTCGGCGGGTCCGCTTCCGCCGCATTCGCGGCCATTTCGTCCGCGGTCCTGCGGCTCTTCCAGAGCCGGAAAGCGAATGCCGGCAGCTGGACGTCCCGCTCCGCGGAACTTCAGTCCGTGGTTCTTGGACTGCGCGATGGGAAAGCTTCACCGAAGTCGGTGGAGTCGATCCTCGCCTCCGCTGCCGCCGACCTGAACAAAGCGCAGTCCTTTAAGGGAAATGCCGCCGAAGCTCAGGCGCTGGGTGAAATTTCAGGCTTGCTGCTCGCTCTGCAATCCGGCAAAGCCGACGGTTCGGTCCGCGCGGCCATCCAGAAATTCTTTGAAACCGAAGCCGCGGTCCTCTTCGAGCCGACCCGGCTGCTCAGCCAGCTCGAAGCCCGCAAGGTCCGGTTCGACCTCGACTCTTCAGCCGGATCCAAAGCGTTCGGCCGAGTCCGTTCCTTGTTTGGAAGCGCGTCGAACCAGGAAACGGTCGCCTCCTATCAGGAAGGCGTCGTGCGCGGCATGGGCCTGGCGGCCTACGCTTCGCTCCCGGCCGGCTCGCGCTACGGCGCGGCCCGGAAAGTCTCGGACCTCTCGAAGACCGGGACCCGCATGATTGACGTGAGCGACGTGACCCGCGGCCGGTTAAGCCGGGACGCGCGCAACCAGATCGGGGTGGTGGAAAGGACTTTGAACGAGCTCGACCTGGACGCCGACGCTTCGGCCCAGGGCGTGGCGCTGGTCGCCAACTCCCAGGCCGCGCTGAACGCGCTCCGGTCGCAGATCACGAACTCGAAACTGAATCGGGCGATCCTCTCAGGCCGCGTCCTGCTGATCCAAGATCGCGACGCCGCCGGCCGCATCCGCCTCGACCGCGTTGTCAGCCAGCTGCCCGCCGCCTGGACCCAGGCGATAGAGCTCCTGACCAGCAACGAAGACCGCTTCGTGGACAGCTTCACGCTCAAGATCACAATCCTGAAACTGCTGTCGGAAACCTCGGTGAAGGAAGTGCAGTCGCTCAAGGCCATCACCGACGAGATCCGCCAGTCGGCCATCATCCAGATGCAGGCGTAATGAAGGTTTACAGGTAAGATTCGCAGCAGCCGTAAAATAAACCCGAAGGCGTTCGGACTTGTCGGGGGAGACAAGTCCGGCGTTTTCGGGTTTTATTTTGCCCTGACGGGCAGATGTTTTACTTAAATCCTCTCGCCGTCACTTCCGTGCAGAGCCGGCGGTAGATGCCCAGCACGCTGATGCGGTGAGTGTCCACTTTGACGTCGTAAATTCCGCGCAGTTCCGGCCTTTCCTTTTTAAGGTTCGCCAGCGCTTTATCAAACCCGCCGTTCCCGCCCGCCCCTGAAATATTCGTCGTGCGATTGCTGCCGATTCCCGGCACGGGAACCGAAACGCCGTGTTGGCAGCTGTCGCAGCGCACGACTCCGGCATCCACGGCGTCTTTGGGAATTTCGGAAGGGTCCAGGGTCTGGAAGGAAAGCGGCCCCTGCGAGTTGAAGAACACTATGAAGCCTCCCACGCGGATCAACCCCATCTGCGCCTCGTAAGGCGGACGTTCGGCCTGCGCCGGGCGGGGGAAGAGCGCCGCGCCCAAAATTACGGAAACAACAGCGGCAAAAATTAACTTACTATTTGATGATGTTTTCATGCGATATGAAAATCATATTTGTCATAAGGGACAGATTTTTATCAGGTTGATTATGGCTTCGCGGCCTTGCCCGTTACAATCGTGCAGCTGCGGGCGTAAAGCCCAAGAATGCTTTGAACGCGCTGATCGGCCCGGACATCGTAGAGTATGGCGTCCGGATGATCTTTGAGCGCCTTGTCCGCCGCGGCGGCATAACCGGCGTTACCCCAGGCGACCAGGAACAGGACGGACGTCATGCAGGACTCGCCGCTCACGATCGGATCCGTGGGGGACGCCTTCACATCGGCCGGCGTCGCCGAGCGGTAGGCCCGCGGCGCGCGCACGTTGGTATAGAGACAGCCCGTGGCCATCAGGCTGATCAGGCCCATGAAGGCCGCTGCTCGCATGCGTGAAAGATTTATCATTGAGAATATCCTTTTGAAGTGAAATTTTTAACTTTTATTTGAAGATTTCGGCGAGGAAGTCTTTCAGGCTCTGCCAGCTGCGGGCGTCGGCCTTGGCGTTGTAAGCCATTCCGGAGGAAGGATCGTTGCCGGCTTCCTTTACGGTAAAGCTGTGGACCGCGTTGCCGTAGGAAATGAATTCCCAGTCCGCGTTGGCTTTGCGCATTTCTTCCTGGAAGGCGGGCACGGCGGCCTTGGTGAAATTATCTTCCGCGCCGTGCAGCACCAGAATTTTGGCTTTCAGGGTCTTGGGGTCCGCGGGGCTGGGCGTGTCGAGCCCGCCGTGGAACGAGACGACGCCTTTCACGTCGGCTCCGCTCCGGGCCAGCTCCAGAACGCTGGTGCCTCCGAAACAGTAACCGATGGCCGCGATCCGGGCCTGATCCACGTTCTGCCGTTTTTTCAGCTCATCCAGCCCGGCCTGGATCCGCGCCCGCATTAAATTCCGGTCTGCCCGATAGATGCCCGACAACTTTCCCGCCTCCGCATGATCTTTGGCGCGGACGCCCTTGCCGTACATGTCAACGGCAAATGCCACGTAGCCCATCTCCGCCAGCATCCGGGCGCGTTCCTTCGCGTTCTCGCCCAAGCCCATCCATTCATGGACGACCAGCACGCCGGGCCGCAATGCGCTCAATGCATCGTCATAAGCGATATATCCTTCCAGCGTTGTTTTCCCGTGTTTGTACGTCACGGTCTCCGTTTTCACGGCGGCCAGTGCGGGAGCGGCCGCTATCGCCGCTAATATTCCGGAAATCAATATTTTTTTCATGAGACCTCCATTAGATGGTTTTAATTTCTGGCTTCCGCTTCCGTGATCTCGCCCAGCTCTTTCAGGGCTTCCTTCAGGTCGCGGTCATGTTTGTGGCTTTCAAGGCGGGTGAGGAGGCTGTAGGCGCAGGGGACGACGAGGAGCGTGAGCACGGTGGAAACCAGCACGCCGCCGATAACGACGAGTGCCATGGGCACGCGGGTTTCAGAGCCTTGTCCGAGCCCAAGCGAAGTGGGGATCGCGGCCGAGATGGTGGCAACCGAGGTCATCAGGATGGGGCGCAGCCGCACGGGGCAGGCTTCGAGCAGGGCGTCCTGCACGCTCTTGCCGTGTTTGCGCCGCTCATTGGTAAAGTCCACGAGCAGAATGGAATTCTTCTTCACGATGCCCATCAACAGGATGATGCCGATCATGCTGTAGATGTTTAGCGATTTTCCGGCCAGCCAGAGCGCGATAAAGGCGCCGGTGACGCTGAAGGGTAGCGCGAGCAGAACGGTAAAGGGGTGGATGAAGCTGTTGAACTGCGAAGCCAGCACCATGTAGGCCACGAAAATACCGAAGATGAGCGCGAACATGAGGCTGTTGAACGATTCCTTGAAGGTTTCGGCGCTTCCCGAAAGCGCGATGCGGTATCCGTCCGGCAGGCCCTTGCCCAGCTTTGTGACGGCGGCGATGGCTTCGCCCTGCGATTTTCCGGGCGCGACGTTGGCGAACACGCTGATGGCGCGCTGGCGGTTTTCCCGAGAGATGGCCATGAGGGACGGTTTTTCGGTGATCGAAACCACTTCCGAAAGTCGGATCACTTCGCCGCGGTTGTTTCTCACCCAAATCTTGTCGATATCGTCGGGACGGCTCCGGTCTTCCGATACAAGCCTCAGTCGGATGTCATAGCGTTTGCCGCCGCGGGTGTACTTGCCCACGCGCATGCCGCCGACCATCGCGTTGATGGTGTTGCCGATCTCGGAGATGCTCACTCCGCGCGCCGCCGCTTTTTTCCGGTCCGGCACCACGCGCACTTCGGGCATTCCTAAGAGATAGTTGGAGTCCACGTCGATCATGAGTCCCGTTTCCTGCATCTTCTTCATCATGATTTCGCTTTGCTCGGCCAGCTTGTCCCAATCGCTGCCCAGGATCACGAACTCGACGGGGAATCCGCGCTTCGCGGAGAACCCCTGCTGCGACAAATCCTGCACCACCGCGCGCTTGACTCCGGGGATCTCATTAAATGCTTTACGGACCGTGGCCATGAACTCCGCCTGGCTGATGGTCTTGCCCTTCTCGTTTTTGGGCCGGTCCTTCTTTTCCTTCATAGTGATAAACATCTGTCCCGTGTTCACTTCGCCGCCTCCGAAGCCGCCGATGGCGCCGAAGTAGCGGTCCGTGACCGGCTGCTGCATCATAAAAGCCTCGGCCTTCTTAAAGACCGCGTCCGTGGCCTCGATCGAGGATCCGATGGGGGTCTGCAGGCGCACGAGGAACGAGCTTTGGTCCTGCGAGGGAACGAATTCTTTTTTCAGGACTTTCGACAGAAAAATCGATGCGGTGAAAAAAAGCACGGCGCCGATGATCACGGTCCATCGGAACCGCAGACACTTTGCAAGCACGCGGCCGTAAAGCAAGGTCATTTTTTCCATCAGCGCGTCGGTGCGTTTGCCGATCCAGGTGCTGTGGCCCACTTCGAGGAACTGGGAGCAGCGCATGGGAGCGAGCGTCAGGGCTTCGAGCAGGGACAGCAAAACTGTGACCGACATCGTGATGCCGAATTGGAAAAAGAATTTTCCCATGATGCCCTTCATGAAAACGACCGGTACGAAGATGGCGAGGATGGCGATGGTGGCGGCAAGCGCCGCGAAGGTGATCTCGCGGGCTCCGACGATGGCTGCCTTCACTCGGGCAAAGCCTTTTTCGCGGTACCGGACGATGTTTTCCAGAACCATAATCGCGTCGTCCACCACGATGCCGATGGCCAGCGTCAGTCCCAGCAGGGTAAATGTGTTTAATGTAAAGCCGAAGCCGTAAAGGAAAATGAAGGCGCCGATGATCGACGTGGGGATCGCCATCAAAATATTGAAGGTGGAGCTCAGGGATCCCAGGAAAAGCCAGCAGACGAGAGACGTGAGCAGGGCTGCGAGCACGATTTCCACGTTCATCTCGTGCGTCGCCGCCTCGATGAAGCGGGTTGTGTCAAAATTGACGCCGATGCTCAGGTCTTTGGGAAGGGTCTGCTGAACTTCCGCCATCTTCGCCTTCACGGCTTTGGCAACCTGCACTGCGTTCGTGCCGCGCTGTTTGCGGATGCCGATACCGACGGCTGGCTCGCCCTTCACGCGGGAGATTCTGCGGATGTCCGCCAGGCCGTCCTCCACTTTCGCCACGTCTCCGATCCGGAAAACCTGCCAGATCGGCGCGCCGCGGCGTCCGGGGATGATGATCTTTTCAAATTCGTCCACGCTGGAAGCTTCTCCCATGACGCGCACGTTCAGTTCTTCCTTGCCGGTCTCGATACGCCCCGCCGGTACTTCCGCATGCTCGGACTGGATGGCGGAAACCACGTCGTTAACGGTGATTTCCCGCTGGCGGAGCTGCTCGGCGTTTAGCCAGACGCGCAAGTTGGGTTCGACGAATCCGCTCAGAAACACTTCGCCCACGCCGGGAACCGTTGTAAATTCATCTTTGATGTGATCTTTTGTGTATTCCATGAGGCCGCGCAGATCGCGCTGGCCGGAAAGCCCGAGCCAGATAATGGGCTGGTCTTCAGGATTGGTTTTAGTGACGACGGGGGGATCGATTTCGTTGGGAAGGTTGCGCTGCGCCTGCGCGATCTTGGTCTGGACGTCCTGCAGCGCCGCGTCGATGTCCTGGTCCAGATCAAATTCGATAGTGATCTGGGAGTTGCCCTGGCGCGACGTGGAGGAAACTTTGCGCACGCCCTGCACCTGCATGACGGAGTCTTCGAGCACGTCCGTCACTTCGGTTTCCATGACCTCGGGTGCGGCGCCCTCGAGCGTCACCGACACGGAAATCACGGGGAAATCCACGTCGGGCAGCTGGCTGACGCCCATGCGGGTGAATCCGACCCAGCCGAATACGATCAGCCCGATCATCAACATCCAGGCGAAAGTCGGGTTTTTGATCGCTGTATCGGAAAGGGTCATGGGATTGGGATCAGTTCATTTTTGGCAGCTGTTCGGTCGAAATCTGCAGCTGGATGTAGTTCAGACGGTTCAAGATGTCGGTCCGGTCCAGGTCGCGCTTGCTGACCTGCATGGTGTTCAGCGCCTGGATCACCTCGAGGTTGTTCACGAGGCCGTAGCGGTATTCCTTGACCTGCGATTCGTAGCTTTCTTTTGATTTCGCGTAGGCGTTCTCCAGCGCCTTCACCTGGGCGATGGAAGACTTCAGGGTGTAAAAATTGCGGCGGATCTGGGACTCCACTTCGCGCTTCAGGCGGCGATAGCTCCATTCCGTCCAGCGCGCCTGCGACTGCGCCTGGCGGAGCAGCGCCAGGTTTTCGCCGCCCTGGAAGATCGGCATGTCCACGGTCAGGAGCGCGTCCCATTTGATGTTTTCCTGGAAGCCCACGCGTTTCAGATAATAGTTGCCCGAGATGTCGACGGAGGGGAGGAACCGCCCGCGCGCGTAGCGCACCTGGTATTTGTCGGAGTCCATTGTGGCTTTTATGATGGCCATTTCGGTGACGGATCCCGCGAAAGCCAGGACGGACGCTTCGTCGGCCGGCGCCGCCACGGGAGGCAGCGTGTCCGAAAGCGGAGTTTCCTGCAGGTTCTTTCCGGTCAAAAAGGAGAGGAGGTCCCGCGCTACCCAAAGATCGCCTTTTATTTTTTCGTCCTGAGCGGTGAGGGTCGCGACCTGCGACTGGACCGACAGGACTTCGCTCGGCCGCGATTTGCCGAGCCGGCTGCGAGATTCGAGCTCCTTCACCCGGTCGGTGGTGAGGGTCAGGATCGTCTGGTTGTTGGCTAAATCGGTTTCGAGCTGGACGACCGAGTAGAACGCCAGCGCCACTTCCCTGTAGAGGGCTTTTTTAGCGTTGAGGAGTTCCAGCTCTTCGCGGCGCTGCAGGGACTTGAACCCGTACCAGGCGCTGAATTCCCGGAACCCGCCAAAGAGCGGCTGGCGGCCGGTGATCTTGGCTTCGGGGCGTTCGTTCCGCGTCAAGGTTCCGCCGACGCCTCCGCCGCTTGAGTCTGAGGCCGAGGAGTCCTGAAAGAAATGCGTGTAAAGGAAATTGACGTCCGGAAGGATTGCCGAGCGGGCCTGCCGGGCGCGGGCTTCGAACTGCAGGACTTGCTCGCGGATCATGGCGAGGGATTCGCTCTGCGTCAGGGCCATTTGAAAACATTCGTCCAGCGTCAGAGGCGTGGCCGCGGAGACGGGCGGCTCGGCTCCCTGAACCGCCGCGATAAAGCCGGGGAGAAGGATGGATACGATCAGGAAAAGTCGTTTCATATAAATAATGAATCAGGTCGGCGCCGGGCGCGATGCCCCGCGCGAAACCTGATTGGGGTAAGTTATGGCCGGGTTAATTAAAAGCCCGGGACCACCGGTCCATTTTTCTCTCGAACCTTTCGGCCATTTTATCAAATTTAGATTGCTGCTGCGGCTCCAGCAGGCTGCGAATCTCTTTTTTCGTCGATTCATGGATGGCCTTAAACTTGGGGAAAGCCTCTCCGTGCAGCTCCTTCATTTTGAGGTGGCTGGCCTCAAGAATTTTTTGGATTTCGGGCTTCTGGGCCTCGCTCAGATCCAGCTCTTTGCTCATCTTTTCCAGGTGAGCTTTGGGATCGTGGCGCTGCATCCCTTTTCCTTTCTTGCACCAGGGGAACGAATGCGTGACCGCCGCGACGGCGACCGCTCCGACCACCGCGCCCAGAACGAACGACAGCCAGTATTTTTTAATGTCCATAAATCCTCCTACTAAATTTCTCCGGGATTGGCGGCCGCGTCGTGCGCCGTTTCCGGCTCCAGCGCGCTGCCTTCCAGAATGGCTTCCATGCCCAATTCCCCGGTGGACGCGTACAGATAGGTTTCTCCGGCACCCGTGGGCGTCCCATTATAAGGAATGGCTGAGTAAATGAGCAGCGCCGCCAGGGCGAGGGCTGAGGCCCAGACCTGCGCCGTCGGAGGCGGGCTCCAGCGGCGGTATTCTCCGTTGATCTCGCGCAGGACTGCCCGGTTGACGGAGCTGTCCGCGCGGGGGATTTCCATGCCGCGCAGGCCCATGCGCAGGTTTTTCCAGAGCTTCATTTCGTCCGCGCAGTCGGCGCATTGGGCCAGGTGTTCTTTCACCAGGGCCAAATCCTCCGGCGGGAGATAGTCCCCGTCCGCATGCTCGTAAATTTTGTGTTTGATCAGTTCATGTTCCATGGCTCTATCCTTGGGCTTTAGACTCCGCCGCTCCTCATTTTGTTTCGGGATTTGCGTCCGCGGGGTGCATGCCCGCCGCCCTGGCGGCCGCGATCAGCGACTGCCGGGCCCGGAACAGGCGGCTTTTCACCGCCTCGACGCTCAATTCGAAGGTTTCCGCCAGTTCCCTGTAGGAAAGCCCTTCCACTTCGCGCAGGGTCAGGATGCTGCGTTCGTCCTCCGACAGCCGGGCGAGCAGTTCCTGCGCGGTGCGCTTCCATTCGAAGGCGTCCCCGCTGTCGGGCGCGGCCCAGTCGGCCGCCCCGGTTTTCTCCAGGATCGCGTCCATCGAAACGGTCCTTTCCGCCTTGAATTTGCGAATGATGTTCAGGCAGTGGTTGTGGGTGATGCGGTACAGCCAGGTGGAGAAGGCGGATTCCGCCTTGAACCGGTCTAAGGACCGGTAGGCTTTAAGAAACACTTCCTGGACGGCGTCTTCCGAATAGCGGTCCCTTAAGATGGACATGCAGAGACGCGCCACCTTTCCCTCATACTTTTCGATGAGGTTGGAAAACGCGTTCGTCTCTCCGTCCAGTACCCGTTGGATAACGGGGGAATCGCCGTCGGTCATTGGCCCTTATTTTTTCATCTTGCACTCTTTGCCGCCGCAGCAATCTTTCTTGCCGCCCTTCGTCATCTTTGCAAATTTTTCCTTCTGTTCGGGCGTCAGCAGGGCTTCGATTTCCTTGTTCGTTCCCTCTTTGAGTTCCATCATCTGCTGATGCGTCTCGTCCATCTTCGAGGATTTCGCGGAGAGGATCTCGCTGACCTTCGCCTTCTGTTCATCCGAAAGCTTCAGTTTCTTCGCCATGTGATCCACCCGAGCGTCTGCTTTCATGCCCGGAGCGGTGTGGCAGGCGTCGTCCTTGCCCGCCCATACCCGGCTGGCGGCCGACAATCCCAATACCGCGATCGACAGGCCCAGCACCGCCGACGTCATAACCATTGTTTTGTTTTTCATGCGTTTCCTCCGTTGAGTTCGCGGCCGGCAGGGCCGCTATTTTTGGATGATCTTGTAAATTTCTCCCGCGGTGTAGTGCAGGACGTAGAGTTCGCCGTACCAGTCCCGGCCGAACGAGCTGATGCTGATCTCGCCTTTGTCCGTCTTGAGCTGGTTTTTCCAGTTGAAGGGCGTTGTCTTCCGTCCCGGTTCGTATTTGAAAGACCAGATGTCCCCGCTGCAAAAATCGCCGTAGAAATAATGCCCGGCCAGGTCCGGGATGGAGCGGCCGCGGTAGACGTATCCGCCGGTGACGGAACAGCGTCCGTTTTCGTGATGGTAGGTTGCGACGGGCGCGGTGAACGTGACGCCCGCCTTTCCATCGGCGTAGGAGTATTTGCGGTCGCCCTCGCGCACGTTCCAGCCGTAGTTCTTGCCTCCGCCCTGGCGAACGTCTTCCACGTTGATCTCTTCGATTTCGTTTTGTCCCACGTCCGCGATGTAAAGCTGGTTCGTGGCCGAATCGAAGGAGAACCGCCAGGGGTTCCGCAGTCCGTAAGCCCAGATTTCGGGCAGGGCGCCTTTGACCCGCGCAAGGGGGTTGGTTCCGGGGATCGTGTAGGGCGGCGTTCCATCTACATAGAGCCGCAGGATTTTGCCCAAGAGCGTGTTCAGCTTCTGACCGTTGCCCTGAGGATCGCCCGCGCCGCCCCCGTCGCCTAGCGCCATATAAAGGTAGCCGTCCGGACCGAAGGCAATCTGTCCGCCGTTATGGTTATCGAAGGGCTGGTCCAGGCGAAGGATGATCTTTTCACTGGCCGGCAGAGCCTCGTCGTAAGACTTTGCGGTCCATTCTGAAAGAACCGTGTCGCCCTTGGTGTCGGTATAGTGGGTATAAAATTTCATGTTTTTGGCGAAATTGGGGTGGAACGCGAAACCCAGCAAGCCCTGTTCTGCATGTCTCATCCTTGTTTTGTTAGACACATCCAGGAACGGTTTGTTTCGCAGAAAACCATCAAAATAGATTCGGATTTTGCCCTTTTGCTCCACGATGTAAAGCCGTTTAAGGTCGCCGGGGGCCACTTCCATGCCCAGCGGATCTTCGAGACCGCCCATCACTTTCATAAGTCGGAGTTGGACGGCGGACACCTGCACCGCGCACAGCGCCGCGCAGAGCGGGAGCGCAAAAAGGAATATTTTTTTCATTGGAAAGTTAGAGCAGGGTGCCTTTGAGCAGGAACATGGCGATGCTGAAATAAATCACCAGGCCCGTCACGTCCACGAGGGTTGCGACGAAAGGCGCGGAGGCGACGGCGGGGTCGAGGCCCACCCTTTTAAGGAACATGGGAAGGAGCGAGCCGGAGAGGCTGCCCCAAAGCACCACGGCCACGAGGGTGAGGCCGAGTGTGATTCCGATCAATATGTAATGTTCGCCGTATATATCGGTTACTTGAGCGCCCAGTATCACGCGGACAAATCCCATAGTTCCGAGAATCAGTCCCAGCGCGAGGCCGGAGGCGACTTCGCGCTGAACGACTCGCCACCAATCTTTCATGTTGACTTCTTTCAGTGCCATAGCGCGCACAATAAGGGTTGAAGCCTGAGAGCCGGAGTTTCCTCCGCTGGAGATAATGAGGGGGATGAAGAGCGCCAGCACGACGGCGCGGGCGATCTCGTGCTCGAAATAACCCATCGCGGTGGCGGTCAGCATTTCGCCCAGGAACAGGACGCAGAGCCAGGTTGCGCGTTTTTTGATCATTTTGCGGAAGGAAATATCGAAATAGGGTTCGTCCAGCGCTTCGACGCCGGCGAGTTTCTGGATATCTTCGGTGTCCTCTTCCTGAATGACCTTGATGATATCATCGACGCTTAAAACGCCGATCAGCCGGTTTTCATCATCGACGACGGGCGCGGAGATGAGTTTATAGCGCGAAAAAATCTTTGCCGCGTCTTCTTGATCCATCCCGGCGTTGATCTTGATGACGGAAACCGGCGTCATGATGTCCTTGATCTTGATATCGGTGGGGGCGCCGATCAGAGTGCGGAGGCTCACCGCGCCCAGCAGCCGTCCGCTGTCCTGCGTGACGTAAAGCGTTTCGATGTCGAAGCTTTTACGCACCCGCGTGCGCGCCTGGACGAGGTCGAGCGTCGCGCGCGCCGTCAGCTCGGGGCTGACCCCGATGACGTCCGGGTTCATCATCGCGCCCGCGCAGGTTTCCGGGAACTCCATCACGTTTTGAACCACCTGGACCTTTTCCTTTTCCATGAGGTTCGCCATCTTCTGCACGATCTTTTCGGGCAATTCCTTAAAAAGCTCGGCGGTGACGTCGGAGGGGATATCTTCGAGCAGCGGCGCCAGCGTCTGGTCTTCGAGGTGCTGGACGATATATTCCTGCTGCGGGATGTCCAGCTCTTCAAAAACCTCGATGACCCGATTGGGTTCGAGAAGTTTTAATATCAGCAGCTGCTGTTCGGAGGGGAAATGGGAAAAGCCGTCGGCCAGATCGATGGGATTGATTTCGGAAACCAGAATTTTAAGCTCGTCCAGTTTTTTCTGATGGATCAGCTGTTTCATTTCCGGTATGAAAAGATCAACCGGATGAATATCGGCAAAAAACGGTTTTGTTTCCTTATTGATGGGCGGCATGAGAGGATATTCTATCAAAATAAAAAATGAGGGACAGTGCCCTATTTCTTAATCGTTGTCTCAATAAAATGGATGAAATAAAATGATAAAATTTCTTGCTATGGATTGGATATCGGAAGAACGCAAATCAATTTTTCAGACCTACCGGCGGCAGCCCATCGTTTTGGATAAAGCGAAGGGGAGCTGGGTTTGGGACGCGTCCGGGAAGAAGTATCTCGATTTCTTCTCAGGGCTCGCGGTCAACAATCTCGGCCATTGCCATCCCGCGGTGGTGAAGGCGGCGACGGCTCAGCTTAAAAAGCTGATCCACGCCTCCAACGTCTATTATACCCAGCCGCAGATTCTGCTCGCCAAAGAACTCGTGGCGCGGTCGTTTCCGGGCCAGGTCTTTTTCTGCAATTCGGGCGCCGAGGCGAACGAGTGCGCGTTCAAGCTCGCGCGGCGCTGGGGGCAATCCTACAATCGCACCGAAGTCATCAGCTTTGATAATTCTTTTCACGGCCGGACGATGGCCGCCGTTACCCTGACCGGACAAACCAAGTACCAGTCCGGTTTTGCGCCCCTCACAGAAAAGGTCGTTTACGCGCGGTGGAACGATCTGGATTCCGTCAACCGGCTCGTCACGGAAAAGACCGCCGCCATTTTTATCGAGCCTGTCCAGGGCGAAGGCGGAGTCAACGTCGCGGACCGTTTTTTCCTGAAAGCGCTGCGGGCTCTGGCCACCCGGAAAAATCTTCTGCTTGTTTTTGACGAAGTGCAATGCGGCATGGGCCGGACCGGCTCGCTGTTTGCGTTTCAGCAGTATGAAGTCGAGCCCGATGTCCTGTGTCTGGCCAAGGGTTTGGGCGGAGGCTTGCCCATCGGCGCGGTGGTGGCCAAGCCCGAGATCTCGGCCATGTTCAGCGCGGGCGACCACGCATCCACATTCGGCGGCAATCCCGTCGTCGCCGCGGCGGCGCTGGCCGTGCTGAAGACGCTCAGTCCCGCTTTTCTGCAGGCCGCCAAGCCCAGAAGCGAGGCGCTTCTGGCGGGCCTGAAAGCGATCCAGAAAGATTTTCCATCCCTTGTGAAAGAAGTGCGGGGAATGGGCTTCATGCTCGGCATGGAGTTGAATGTTTTGGGCGGCCCGTTTGTGGATGACTGCCGGCAGAAAGGCCTGTTGATCAACTGCACGCACGACACGGTCCTGCGGATCGTGCCTCCTTTGACGGTCAGCGGTCCTGAAATCGCATCGGGGCTCAAGATTTTAAGGCAAGTCTTTACCCAGATGGCTTCCGGAAAGAAATCGCAGAAATCTTAGAACGAATATCAAAATTGAATATAACCATGAACAGGATTGAAATGATTGCGCAAAAATCCAAGGCGGCCAGCCGGCTGATGTCGCAGGTTTCCGATAAAGTGAAGCGCTCGGCGCTGCATGCCGCGGCGGATGCCTTGAAGCGGCGCATGGGCGCGATTATTGCGGCCAACGCGAAAGATGTGGCGGCGGCGCGGAAGAAAGGATTGTCGCCGGCTTTGATCGACCGCCTGACTTTGAACGAAAAGCGCGTGCTGGCGATGCGCGAGGCGGTTTTGGAGATCGCGGATTCCAAAGATCCCATCGGCGAAGTGCTGGAAGTTTTGCGGGGGAAAGAGGGACTCAAGATTAAAAAGGTTCGCGTGCCCCTCGGAGTGATCGCGATGGTGTACGAGTCGCGCCCCAACGTTACCATTGAAGCCGCGGCGCTTTGTCTGAAAGCCGGCAACAGCGTGATCCTGCGCGGCGGCAGCGAAGCCATCCATTCCAATAAAATTTTGCGCAACATCATGGCGGTCGCGCTGGCTCAGCGCGGCATCCCCAAAGACGCGGCGATTCTGATCGAAGACACCGATCGCGCCAACATTTATGCGCTGGCCCGGCTCAGCTCGGTTGATCTCATGATCGCCCGCGGCTCGGAGAAGATGGTAAACGATATCAAGGCGCATGCGACGGTTCCCGTGCTCGGACACGGCAAGGGCGTTTGCCACGTTTACGTGGACAAGGACGCGAACCTTGCGAAGGCGGAGCAGATCGCGTTTAACGCGAAGGTTCAGCGGCCCGGAGTCTGCAACGCGGCGGAATCGCTTTTGGTTCATAAGAGCGTGGCGAAAAAGTTTTTACCCGCGATCGGCGAGCGTTTCCGCGGCGCGGGCGTGGAGCTCCACGCCGATCCCGCTTCGCGGCGCTTCATCCCCTGGGCAAAGAAGGCCAATAGCGCTTCCTGGCCCACGGAATATCTGGACCTGGCGATGTCGGTGAAGGTTGTGGACGGATTGGACGAAGCGATCCGGCACATCAACCGTTATGGCTCGGGCCATACTGATTCGATTGTCACCAAAAATTCCAAATCGATCAAAAAATTTCTGAAATCCGTCGATTCGGCGGCGGTCTTCGCCAACGCTTCGACGCGCATGCACGACGGCGGCGTCTTCGGCCTCGGCGCCGAGATCGGCATTTCCACGCAGAAGCTGCATGCGCGCGGAACGATGGGCGTGCGCGAGCTCACCACCACCCAGTACGTGGCCGAAGGCTCGGGCCAGATCCGGCGGTAACGGACCCGTTGAAGCGCATCGGCATTTTGGGCGGCTCTTTTGATCCGGTGCACCGCGGCCACGTCGCGATCGCGCGCGCCGCGCTAAAAGAGCTCCGCCTCGATTCCGTAACGTTCGTTCCCGCAAAAATTTCCCCTCTCAAGAGAAACCGGAAGCTCGCCGCGCCCCGCCACCGCCTCGCCATGCTGCGTTTGGCCCTCGGGAAAAATCCGCGGTTCAAAATATCCCCGTACGAGTTAAAATCTCCCGGCCCGTCCTATACCATCCGGACGTTGAAACATTTTCACCGGAAATATCCGGCAGCCGCTCTCTTTTTACTAATGGGCAGCGATTCTTTTTCATCTTTTGAAAAATGGCGGGAATGGAAAAAGATTTCCGCCCTCTGCACGGTGACGGTGGCCCGGCGGAAAGGCGGCCGGTCCATCTCGGAAAGGCTGATAAAAACGGTCTCTGCGCATATTTTGAAATCATCCATCCCCGGAATTTCATCCACGGATGTTCGCCGCCGGGGGGTTGATGCGGCGCAGGTTCCGCCCGCGGTTCTGCGCTATCTCGGCACTCGGAAAATTTATTAATGAAACTCACTTCCGCCAATATGCCGCAATTGGAAAAACAGATTCTGGAATATCTGGAAAAGAATCTGCCCGGGAACCGCTACAACCATATTTGCGGGGTGGTGGAATTGGCCGATAAGCTGGCGAAGCGTCATGGGCTAAACGCTCGCAAGGCGCGGCTGGCGGGGGCTCTGCATGACGTGGCGCGCTGCTGGAACGCGGGAAAACTCCGGCGCTACGCCAAAACTCATCGCCTGCAGGCGCCGGATTTGAAATTTTTGATGAAGCATCAGCCCAATCTTTTGCATGCTTACGTCGGCGCGGATCTCGCCCGGCGGGAGTTTGGCGTCCGGGATAAAGATATTCTTTCCGCGGTTTCGAAGCATTCTTTGGGGGCGATGCAAATGAGCCGGTTTGATCATTGCGTCTACCTCGCCGACCTGCTCGCGCCCGACCGGACGTTTTACGGCGTCGACGATCTGCGAAAGCTGGCTTTCAAAGACATGAAAGCCGCGTTCCGCGAAGGCGTGGCCGCTAAAATCCGCTACGTTTTGAAATGCAATGAGCCTCTGCATCCCGAAGTGATCCGCATCTGGAACCATGTCGCCGGTAAAAACTCCGGCCGGAGCAGGGTCGGGAGCGCTCGGAAAAATTCATGAGATTCCTCCCGCGGTTCAATCCGAAAGTTTTCGCGATCGCGATCTTCGCGCTGGCTGTGGCGAGCCTGATCGCGTCCATGCTGAGCCCGCTGTCCCGTTCCATCCGCGCCCAGAAGCCGGTCCTCGGACTTTTGGTCGGTACGGACTGGGTGGACAACGCGCGGCACGCGGACACAATGGTGCTCCTGCGTTACCATCCGGCCCAGCGTTCCCTCGATGTGCTCAGCATCCCGCGCGACACGCGGATTTCCATTCCCGGCCTCCGGATTCGCAGAATGAACGAGGTTTACGCCTACGCGTTTCGCACGAATAACCGCAACCATGACGCCGCAATCCGCGAGCTGGCGCGCATCATCCGCGTCGCGCTCTTCGCGGGGCCGGAGGGAGCGCCCGGCGCCGGTGCGGAAGCCGGTGGCGCGGCGGTTTCGCAGGCGAGCAGCGAACTGCCGGAAATCAGCTATTACGCCCAGCTCGACTACGACGCGTTCCGCAAAGTCATCGACCTGCTGGGCGGCGTTCCCGTCACGGTCGACGAACCCATGCATTACGACGACAACTGGGGAAGGCTTCACATCCATTTTGACCCGGGCCGCTACGTCCTGAACGGGCAGAAAGCCCTTGAATACGTGCGCTACCGCGGTCATTCCGGCGACTACGGGCGCGTCGCGCGGCAGCAGCAGTTCGTGCTGAAAATTCTCGACCGGTTCAAAAATCCGCTGAATCTCGTCAAGCTGCCGCGCATCCTGTTCATCTCGATCCCGTCCATCAGGACCAATTTGAACATCTTTGAAAAGTTTCTCGTCCTGTGGGAATTAAAAGACGTGGGCAAGCACCAGATCCGGCTGATGCAGCTGCCGGGCCGCGCCCAGAACGGTTTTTGGATCCCGGATCCCGACGGCCTTTCGGCCACGGCTCGCGTCCTGTCGGAGGGGCCTCGGGCCCCGCTCCCGGAACCCGATAACGCCGCGGAGGGCGGCGGATCCGCCCCGGTTTCGTCCGGAAAGGCCTCCACGGTCGAGGTCTGGAACGCTTCCTCCAAGCCGGGCCTCGCTCTGACTGTGGTGCGGGAGCTGCGCGCCAAGGGTTTCGACGTGGTGAAGTGGGGGAACTACAAATCCCGCCAGACGCGGACAATCGTGCGCGACCACAAAGGCAATCTGGAAGCGGCGCGCGCTGTCGCCTTGGCGCTGGCTACGCCCAAAACGGAAGTTTTCACGCACATGGAAAGCAAACCGCTCGTGGACATCGAAGTGATCCTCGGCGAAGACTATCCCGCGGAGAAAAAACAGGTGGGACGGTAACATGCACCGCGCCGACGGCGGATTTTTTCAGAGGTTCCGGTCGCAGGACATTCTGAAAAAGGTTCCTCCGGGCAAAATTCTTGCGGCGGTTTCGGGCGGCACGGACTCCGTCGCGATGCTGCACGCCTTCTGGCGGTTGCGCAGGGAACGCAAGTGGGACATGACCGTCGCGCACGTCCAGCACAACCTCCGCGGCCGCGAATCCCAGAAAAACGAAAGATTTGTTGAAACAATCGCGCGCTTATTGCATCTTAAGTTCGTTACCCGTTCGGTTCAGGTCCGTTCTTTCGCAAAGCGGCGCAGGCTGAGCATTGAGGCCGCCGCGCGCGCCCTGCGCTACGAAGCGCTCGGCGACATGGCCCGGGAATCCGGAGCGCGGTCCGTTTTGGTCGCGCACAACGCCAACGACCAGGCCGAGACCCTGCTGTTGAATCTGTTGCGCGGCACCGGGATCGGCGGGCTCTGCGGGATGCTCCTCCGCCGCCCGCTCAAAGACATCACGGGCCGGACGCGCGATGCGCGCATCAGCCTATTCCGGCCCCTGCTGGCTTTTAGCCGCCCGGAAATCGCCGCGTACGCGAAGTCCCAACGCCTGAGATTTTTTGAGGATACAAGCAACCGTTCTTTGATCCACCGCCGGAACTGGGTGAGGCTCAAGCTGATTCCGCTCATGGAAAGGGTCCAGCCCAGAATCGTGCAGAACCTGGCATTGCTGTCGTCTTACGCCCAATCCCACCGCCTTGATGGGGCCGATGTTATAAGGTATGATGAAAACGTCGCCGAGGACGCATGAAAAAACGCGGAAATCCGGACATTGAAAAAGTGTTGCTGGACTCGGCCGATATCGCCGCAGGGGTGAGGCGACTGGCGCGCGCCATCTCGCGCGATTACGCCGGCAGAAATCTCGTTTTAATCGGCGTTTTGAAGGGAAGCGTGGTTTTCCTTTCCGATTTGATCCGCCTCCTGACGATTCCCTGTTCCGTGGACTTCATGTCGGTGGCTTCGTATGGGAAGGACGCACGATCATCCGGCGTCGTCCGTCTTTTGTTGGATCTCCGGGAAAATCCGGAGGGAAAGGATATCCTCCTGGTGGAAGACATCCTCGACACGGGTCTGACGCTGCAGTACTTAAAAGAAAACCTCCGCACCCGCAAACCCCGGTCCCTTAAAGTGTGCGTTTTTCTGGACAAGCCGGGAAACCGGCACGTGGACGTGAAGGCGGATTACGCGGGTTTCCGGATCCCCAACGAATTTGTAGTCGGTTACGGTTTGGATTATGCCGAAAAATACAGAAATCTGCCCTATTTGGGCGTGCTGAAAAAAGAGGTCTATCAAAATGAAATCAAAACACTTTAAGCAAGTCCTGGTCTGGATGATGGTTTTCTTCACTCTGCTGCTGGTGATCCAGACTTTCAGCTCCATCAAGGTCAACGACGAAGTGGATTACTCCACCTTCAAGCGCAACCTGCGCGAGGGGCGCATCCAGGAAGTCAACATCCGCGCGGACCAGATCCGCGGCAAGATGCGCACGCAGGAAGGAAAAGAAACCACGTTCAAAACCTTCCCTCTGCCCGATCCCAACCTGGTCCAGGAGCTCGAGTTCTACAAGGTCGCGAAATACGCCGGCGAATCCGACCGCAGCTGGTGGCCGGTCCTGCTCCAGAACGCCATCTACGTGCTTTTGTTCTGGGCCGTCTTCTGGTTCTTCCTGATCCGCCCCATGCAGGGCGGAGGCAAACAGGCGCTGTCTTTCGGCCGTTCCCGCGCCAAGCTCCAGTCCGCCAAGAAAACGAAGGTCACATTCGGCGACGTGGCGGGCTGCGATGAAGTTAAGGAAGAACTGAGAGAAATCATCGAATTCCTCAAGGACCCGGGTAAGTTTCAGAAACTGGGCGGCAAGATCCCCAAAGGCGTCCTGCTTTACGGCGCGCCCGGGACCGGCAAGACCCTGCTCGCCAAGGCCGTGGCCGGCGAAGCCAACGTTCCCTTCTTTTCTTCCAGCGGCTCGGAATTTGTCGAGATGTTTGTCGGCGTCGGAGCGTCGCGCGTCCGCGACTTGTTCGAGCAGGGCAAGAAGAACGCGCCCTGCATTTTGTTTATTGATGAAATCGACGCGGTCGGCCGCCACCGGTTCGCCGGATTTGGCGGCGGCCACGACGAGCGCGAGCAGACTTTGAACCAGATCCTGGTCGAAATGGACGGGTTCGATACCAAGGAAGGCGTCATCATGATCGCCGCCACCAACCGGCCCGACGTCCTGGATCCCGCATTGCTCCGCCCCGGCCGCTTTGACCGCCAGGTCATCATTCCTTCTCCCGACCTCAAAGGGCGCGAGGCGATCCTGAAGGTTCACGCCAAGTCGGTGAAGACCGCCCCCGGCGTCGATCTTTCCGTGGTGGCCCGCAGCACCCCTGGATTCGTGGGGGCGGACCTCGCGAATATCGTAAACGAAGCGGCCCTGCTTGCCGCGCGCAAAAGCAAGGCGTCGGTGGAGATGGAAGAGTTCGAGGACGCCATCGAGCGCGTCATCGCAGGACCCGAGCGAAAATCCCACGTCATTTCCGAAAAGGAAAAGAAGGTCGTTGCCTACCACGAGTCGGGTCACGCCCTGGTTGCCAAGCTTATCCCGGGCACCGATCCCCTGCATAAGGTCAGCATCATTCCCCGCGGCCCCGCTCTCGGCTATACGATGCAGCTGCCGCTCGAAGACCGCCACCTCATGACGAAAGAAGAGATTTTGAACCGCGTCACCGTCCTCCTGGGCGGGCGCACCGCAGAAGAACTGGTCTTTAAGGAAGTCACATCCGGCGCCCAGGACGATTTCGCGAAAGCGACGTCCATGGTCCAGCGCATGGTGACCGAGTTCGGCATGAGCGAAACGCTCGGGCCCATCGCGTTCCGCAAAAAGGAAGGCGAAGTGTTCCTGGGCCGCGACATCATGGCGAACCAGCGGGAATATTCCGAAAAGACCGCGGAAGCCATTGATGCCGAGATGAAGCGCATCATCACCGAATGCGCGGTCCGCGCCCGGGACATCCTGAAATCCAACTTTGACAAGCTGAAGATGTTGGCCGAAAAGCTGATTGAAAAAGAAGTCCTGGACCTGGAAGAGATCGAAACGCTGCTCGGACTGCCCTCCACGACGGCAAAAGCATCGGGCGGAGCGTCGCCCGTGTCCGCGCCTTCGAACCAGGGAGACATCCCGCCTCTGATGGGCCCGGCGGGCAGCCCGCTGCCGCAGCCAATCTAATCATAAGTCGAGGGGGAAATTCGAAAACTGCGAATAATATAGATTCAGAAAGGCGGTTTGATGAGAATCCGGCGTTGCCAAATCATGGGTATCCTGAATGTGACGCCGGATTCTTTTTTTGACGGCGGGAAATTCCGCCGGCTGGACGCGGCGGCGGCTCAAGGCGACGCGATGGCGGCGGAAGGCGCGGACATCTTCGACGTGGGCGGAGAATCCACCCGGCCGGGCTCAATGCCGGTTGCAACGGAAGAAGAGATCCGGCGCGTCGTTCCCGTGGTGCGCGCTTTGAAGCGGCGCCATTCCAAAATTCCGGTTTCCATCGATACGCAAAAATCCGAAGTCGCGGAGCGGGCCCTGGACGAAGGCGCCGAAATCGTAAACGATATTTCCGCGCTCCGCGCCGATCCGCTCATGGCGGATCTGGTGCGCCGTAAAAAGGCCGGCGTCGTTTTGATGCACATGCTTGGGAACCCTGTGACCATGCAGCGCGCGCCCCATTACCGCAATGCGCCGCACGAAATCAGGAATTTTTTGGGGGAGCGCATCCGTTTTGCCGTAAAAAAGGGAATTCCTCGAGAAAAAATCTGGATTGACCCCGGCATCGGTTTCGGAAAGACCGTTGATCATAATCTCGATCTTCTGGCGCAGCTCAAAGAGCTTGAACCACTGGGCGCGCCGGTCCTGATCGGCGCCTCGCGCAAATCGTTCCTGGGGAAAATTCTGGGCGGCTTGGAATCCCCGCTTCCGCCGGAGGCGCGGCTGTCCGGAAGCCTGGCGGCCGCGGGCTGGTCCTGGCTCCAGGGCGCGTCCATCCTTCGCGTACACGACGTCGCCGAAACGAGAAACTTGGTTCGCGTTCTTGAACAAATCCTAAAAATCCGTCATACTTAGCCCTGTCATGGCCCAATTTCAGGAATATTACGTCCCCATCCTCCGTCATTCCATCGACATATTCCTGGTCGCCTTTATCCTTTACCGCATGATGCTCTTCGTGCGGGGAACGCGTTCCGTTCAGGTCCTGCAGGGCATCGTGTTTCTGGGCGTGTTGACGTTCATCGTCAACGAAATTTTCTTCCTTCCCATGACGAGCTGGATTTTCGAAAAGTTCTGGATGGCCGGCATCATCATACTGGCCGTGGTGTTCCAGCCCGAGATCCGTTCGGCGCTCGCCCAGCTCGGCAGCCAGCCGATTTCGCATTGGCTGCTGCCGAATAAATTCGATTTCATCAACGAGATCATTCAGGCGCTGCGCGAATGCTCGGAAAAGCGCATCGGCGCGCTGATCGTGCTGGAACAAGAGACCGGGCTCAAGAATTACATGGAGACGGGAACGCGCATCCAGGGGGAAATTTCGACGGAACTGATCCTCTCGATCCTGCACCCGCGCTCGCCGCTCCACGACGGCGCGGTCATCCTCGCCGGCAACCAGCTGATGGCGGCGGGCTGTCTCCTGCCGCTGACCGACGATCCGCACTTTGCGAAAATTCTGGGGACGCGCCACCGCGCGGCGGTCGGGCTCTCCGAATGCTCCGACGCGCTCACCCTGATCGTTTCGGAGGAGACCGGCCAGATTTCGCTCGCTCGCGACGGCCGGCTGCAGCGCGATGCGAATTTGAAGGACCTTCAGGAGCAGCTGCACGACCTTTTCCGTTCCAAGTCTAAACAGCCGCTCCTCCGCAAGTCCGCGGAACCGAGATCGGATTCCTGAGCGGGCATCCAAAGGACATTCACCATGGGCGATTGGAAATCCATTTACTCTAAAATCAAAAACAACTGGCAGCTGAAGCTCCTGGCCCTCTCCATGGCGTTCCTGCTCTGGTTCTATCTGAGGCATCCACTCAGATGAAAAACTCCATCTTCGGCACCGACGGCATCCGCGGCCTGACGGACAAGTACCCCCTTCAACCTGCGATCGTCGAAAAAATCGGCTACGCGGCTGGGATCGTCATTGCGCAAAAATCCCGGAAGAGCGGGAAGTCCGGCAAAGGCGGAACGGTTGCCGCTCCCATCATCGTCATCGGCCGCGACACGCGCGGTTCGGGCGGCTGGATCGAAAAAAAGCTCGCTCGGGGTTTTCTGAAAGCGGGGCTTCGCGTCTTTTCCTGCGGCGTCATTCCCACCGCGGCGATCGCCGCCATCCTCCAGAAAAAAAACTTCCTGGGGGGCGCGGTGATATCGGCTTCGCACAATCCGCCCGAGTTCAACGGCATCAAATTCTTCTCCGCTGTCGGAAAAAAAATCCCGGATTCCTGGGAAGCGGAGATCGAACACCAGCTGAAGGCGCTGAAGAAACTCCCGTCACGGCAGGTCTTCAAAGCCATCGAACCCTTCGCGGAGGGAAAGGATATTTTCTTGCAGTTGCTCAGGGATTCTTTGCCCGACGGATTTTCTCTGAAGGGACTCAAGTGGGTGGTGGATTGCGCCCAGGGCTCGGCCAGCCAGATTGCTCCCAGATTTTTGGAATCGCTCGGGGCGCAGGTCACGGTGCTTCACTCCAGCCCCGACGGCAAAAACATCAACCTCCATTCCGGCGCGCTCCATCCCAAGGCCCTGCAGTCCGCGGTCGTCAAGACCCGCGCCCACGGCGGCTGCGCGTTCGACGGCGACGCCGACCGCGTCCAGTTCGTGGACGAAAAGGGCCAGCTTCTGGACGGCGACGTCCTGATCGGCATGGCGGCCCAGCACTTTAAGGAAGAAAAGCGCCTTAAGGAAAACGCCGTCGTGGCGACAGTTATGGCGAATCTCGGCTTCATCCGCAAAATAGAAAAGCTGGGGATCCGCGTGGTCAGCTGTCCCGTGGGCGACCGTTCCGTGCTGGAAGCGCTGGAATCTTCGGGCGCCATCCTCGGGGGCGAGCAATCGGGCCATATCATCTTCAGGGACTATCTCCCGACGGGGGACGGGCTTCTGACCGCCCTGCAAATCCTGAAAGTCCTGGTTCAGAAAAAGAAAAAACTTTCTTACTACGAAAAGGTTTTTCCCAAAACTCCGCAGGTCCTCCTGAACGTCCGCGTGGAGCAGAAGGTTCCCGTGGAACAGCTCCCGCGCGTGAAAAAGGCCATCCATAAGGCCGAGCAGCAGCTGGGCCGGAACGGCCGCGTTTTTGTGCGCTATTCGGGCACCGAGCCCCTGCTCCGCGTGATGGTCGAAGGCCCATCCCAGAAAGTGATCGCCCGGATCGCCGAAGAGATCGCCGAAGAGGCGAAGTCAGTCCTCGCCTGAGGCCATAGGCCGATGGTCAAGCTGGGCGTCAATATCGACCACATCGCGACCCTTCGCCAGGCGCGCCGCGAAACTTTCCCCGACCCGCTTGAAGCGGGGCTGGCCGCGCAGAAGGCCGGAGCCCACGGAATTACGGTCCATCTCCGCGAAGACCGGCGGCACATCCAGGACCGCGACGTCATTGCCCTCAAACAGAAGCTCAAAATCCACTTAAATCTTGAGATGTCCATTGCCCCGGCCATTGTCGCGTTTGCCTGCCGGGTGAAGCCGGACGACGTCTGCTTGGTACCCGAAAAGCGTCAGGAGTTGACGACGGAGGGGGGCCTGGACGTCGCGGGCCAAAAGGTCAAAATAACGAATGTCGTGAAGCGGTTGAAAAAGGCCGGAATCTCTGTTAGCCTCTTTATCGATCCATCCGCAAAGCAGGTGGAGGCGTCATGCGCTACCGGGGCCGACGCCGTGGAGCTTCATACGGGCACCTACGCCAACCGGCGGGGGGCCGGGCGGGCGGCGGAATTGAGGCGGTTGGCCGCAGCCGCGAAGCTCGCCAGGCATAGAGGCTTGATTTTGAACGCCGGACACGGATTGGACTACGGAAACGTTCGTCCGGTCGCCCAAATCAGGGGCATGCACGAGCTGAACATCGGTTTTTCCATCGTCGCGCGTTCCGTTTTTGTCGGACTTGATCGGGCCGTAAGAGAGATGAAGCGCCTGATCAACTGAAATCTCAGGATGTTCCGGATATTGGCCGAATAAAGGAGATACCATGGAATTCATCGACATCTTAAGGGCGGCGGTGGAAAAGGGCGCTTCCGACGTTCACATCTGCGTGGGGAAACCTCCCATGGTCCGCTCCAAAGGCGTTATCGTTCCTCTTCCCGAATTTCCCGTCATCTCCGCAGAAGAGTCCAAGCGCCTCATCTATTCCGTCCTTTATGACGATCAAAAGCAGAAATTCGAGGAAACCTTCGAGCTGGACTGCTCGTTTGAAATCAAGGGCCTTTCCCGCTTTCGCGTGAACGTCCTGCGGCAAAAAAATGGCGTCGAGGCCGTGCTCAGGATCATTTCCTCTAAAATTCCCGATCCGGAAAGTCTCCGGCTTTCCGATGCGATTCTCGAATTCACCAATTTGCCGCGCGGCCTGGTGCTGGTGACGGGGCCGACGGGATCAGGCAAATCGACCACGCTCGCCTGCCTCATCCAGATGATCAACCAGAAGTACAATCATCATATTTTGACGATTGAAGACCCGATCGAGTTTGTGTATGAGTCGGAAAACTCGATCATCCGGCAGCGCGAAGTGGGCGCGAACACCCACAGTTTCGCCAATGCGCTGCGGAGCGCGCTCCGCGAAGACCCGGACGTGATCCTGGTCGGCGAAATGCGCGACCTGGAGACCATCAGTCTCGCTCTGACCGCGGCCGAGACGGGGCACTTGTGTTTCGGCACGCTCCACACCACCGACGCGGCCATGACCATTGACCGCATCATCGACGTTTTTCCGACGGCCCAACAGCAGCAGATCCGAGTCCAGCTTTCTTCGGTGCTTAAAGGCGTCGTCTGCCAATCGCTCATTCCGCGCGCCGACGGCGAGGGCCGCGTTGCGGCCCGCGAGATCATGGTGGTCACGCCCGCCATCGGCAACCTGGTGCGGGAGGGAAAAACCCACATGATCCCGAACGCCATCGAGACGGGTTCCAAGTTCGGCATGATCAGCCTCGACAAGGCGCTGATCGAGCTGGTGAAGGGAGGAATGATCACGGTGGAAGACGCCTGCGCCAAGGCCGCGAACCCGGAAGTGGTGCGGGCCGGCAAGACGGGCACCAACCTCAGCTCTGCGGTGGGGATGTAACGTCCATGACGCTCCAGGAATTCCTTAAAGCCATCGTAGACAAGGGCGCCTCGGATCTCCACGTCAAGGCGAATCGCCCGCCGCTCATGCGGCTGCGCGGCGATATCGTCCCTCTCGAAGGAATGCCGATCCTCACCAATGAAGAAATCCAGATCCTGGTCCACTCCATCACCGCCCCTTCCCAGCACGAGAAGCTCGCCAAGGAAAAGGAGCTCGACTTTTCGTTTTATATCGAAGGCATGGCGCGTTTCCGCGCCAACGTTTTCTTCCAGCGCGGCCTGGTCTCCGCCATTTTCCGGATCATTCCGACCAAAGTTCCCACCATTGAAAGCCTGGGCCACCCGCCGATATTAAAGGAGCTGGTGCAGCGTCCGCAGGGGCTTTTCCTGGTCACGGGACCGACCGGCAGCGGCAAATCCACGACGCTGGCCGCCCTGGTGCAGCACATCAACGAGAATTTCCAGAAGCACATCATCACCATTGAAGACCCCATCGAATTTATCTATACTGATGCCAAGTGCTCGATCAACCAGCGCGAAGTCGGCGCCGATACGACGGATTTCGGGCAGGCGTTGCGGCGAGTGCTCCGGCAGGACCCCGACATCATTTTGATCGGCGAAATGCGCGACCGGGAAACGATCTCCACTGCCATCACCGCCGCGGAAACGGGACACTTGGTATTCGGAACGCTCCACACCAACGACGCGAAGCAGTCGATCAACCGCGTGCTGGACAGTTTCACCGGGGACGCGCAGCAGCAGGTGCGCATGCAGCTCGCCAACGAGCTCGTTTGTATCGTATCCCAGCGGCTGATCAAAAAAAAGGACGGCCACGGCCGGGTCGCGGCGGCGGAAATCATGATCAACACGCCCACGATCAAAAAGCTGATCGAAGACAACAAAATCGGCCAAATTACGAAAGTGATGGAAGAATCAACCTCGTTTTATAACATGCAGACTTTCAATCAGGCGTTATTCAAACTCGTCAAGGATAACTCGATCTCCAGCGAAGAGGCTTTCGCGATATCGGAAAATCCCAACGACCTCAAGATCCGTTTTCAGACGGAAGGCATTCCCTTCGACGCCAAACCCAAAGAGAAAGAGCCCCCTCCGGGGCTTCGCGGTCAGTAATTGAGCTTCACTTCCAACCAATTCAAAAACATCGCCATCAGCGCAGCCCAGCTCGCAGACCAGAAAAAGGCCGAGGATATCCTCCTGCTGGATCTCCGGAAAGCTCATTCCGGCGTCGCCGACTTCATTGTTATCGCGAGCGCGAATTCCCAGACCCATTTGAACGCCCTGAAAGACCACATCGAAGACTCCCTGGGCGATATTGGGGTCCTTCCTGCTCATAAAGAGGGGCAGAAGGAGAACGCCTGGCAGGTGCTCGACTACGGCGGCGTCCTGATCCATATTTTCCACGAGGGCGTGCGCCGCAATTATTCGATCGAGCGGCTCTGGGAACAGGCCAAGCCGATGAACTGGGGCCCATCGAACGGCAATGGAAACGGCAACGGGCATCCGCACCGTTTCCCGACGCCCTCCCGCAAATCTTCCGCCAAACCCCGTAGGTCCCGCTCCGCCGCCCGGCGGAGAGTCCGCTGATGCTCAAGCGCGCCATCCACCAAAAAATCCTCGAGGCCGTCCAAAAAAAGTATCCCGGCCAGGAAGGAGTCTCATTTACCGTCGATGAACCTGCGACCGGCGTGGACGCCGACCTCGCCAGCAACGCCGCCTTCGCCCTCTCCAAACAGGTCAAAACCGCCCCTCCCGTCGTCGCCCAATCGCTGGCCGAATCCCTGAAAAACGGCGTGATCGGGTCGGTGGATGTTTCCAAAAACGGATTTTTGAACATCAAGGTCAACAACAGTTTTTTGCAGGATACGGTCCAATCGATATCATCCAAAGGCCCCGCATTTTTCCAGCGGCCGGCGGACGCGAAGAGCCCGCCCGTGATGATCGAATTTGTTTCCGCCAATCCGACGGGTCCGCTGCATATCGGCCATGGGCGCGGCGCGGCGCTGGGGGATTCGCTGGCGCGCATCTATCGCCAGCTGGGATACCGCGTGCAAACCGAATATTACGTCAACGACATGGGCCTGCAGATGCAAATTCTGGCTGACTCGGTGCGGCTGCGCCATGAAGAGATGAATGGAAAACAGATTTCATTTCCGGAAAATGGCTATCAGGGTTCCTATATTTCGGATATCGCCAGGGAGATGCAGGCCAAAAAGCGCGACGATTTTACCATCTATCCCCGGCAATATATTCTGGACTGGATCAAAAACGATTTGGAGGCGTTCGGCGTTCAGTTTAACGAATGGTTTCCGGAATCCGATCTTCATAAAAACAAGAAGGTCGAGTCGGTGATTGAAACTTTGCGGAGCAAGGGCGCGTTAAAGGAGAAAGAAGGCGCGCTCTGGTTCGCGCCCAAAGGCGAGCAGGGCAAGGATGAAAAAGAGCAGGACGAGAAGGATCAGGAAGAAGCCGATAAAGACCGCGTACTAAAACGGTCGGACGGGCGTTACACCTATTTCGCCTCGGACATCGCCTATCACCAGGATAAATTTGCGCGCGGATTCCGTCATTGCATCGATATCTGGGGCCACGACCATCATGGCTATGTGCCGCGGGTCGAACTTTCGCTGGCCGCTCTCGATCTGCCCAAAGATTTTCTGACAATTCTGCTGTACCAGCTCGTTTCGCTGAAGCGCGACGGGAAGCGGATCGCGATGTCCACGCGTTCGGGACAGTTTGTGACGCTGCGGGAAATTTTGGACGAAGTGGGACGCGACGCCTGCCGGTTTTTCTTCGCGCTCCGCAGCCCCAACTCCCAGCTCGATTTTGACGTCGACCTGGCGAAGAAAAAGTCGAACGAGAACCCGGTTTACTACGTCCAGTACGTCCACGCACGGATCTGTTCCATTTTCCGGGAAGGGGAGAAGCGCGGAGTTGCCTTTGATTCCGTGGAGGCTCAGAAAAGCGGCGTGGTTTTAACCGAGCCCGCGGAACGCGAGCTGGCGAAGAAGGTCATGCTTTTCGACGACGTTCTGGAAGGATGCCTGCAGAGCAATTCGCCTCACGCTCTGGCGACCTATCTCATCGATTGCGCGACGCTTTTCCACAAATTTTACGATTCCTGCCGCGTCCTGGACGCGGAGCCGGCGGTGAGAAACTCGCGGTACACGCTGTTGAACGCAACGCGGACCGTTGCGGCGCAGGGGTTGTCGCTGCTCGGCGTCAGCGCGCCGGAGCAGATGTAGGCGGGGGCTTCAGATTAAAATCAGGAATTAAAAAGAGTGGTTTAAGAGCCGGTGTATGGTTTCCCGGAAGTGTCCGGGATCGATCGGTTTTCGCAGAAACTCGCAGACGTTGGACTCCATCCGGATCATCTCCACCATCCCCATATCCATTTCCCTCGACGTTAATATGCAGACCGGCACGATTTGATAGCCGGGTTGCTGCATTTCCTTCACGAAATCATATCCGCCCATCCGGGGCATCATTAAATCCGAAATCACAAGGTCTACTTTTTGCTGGAGGTTGTCTTTGAGGTGGGAGAGGGCGGAAGTGGCGTTGTCGACCGTGGTGACTTTGAAGCCGTCACGCGTCAGCAGGAGTTCCAAAAATTCACTGACCGTGTCGTCGTCTTCGATGATCAGGATGTGTTTAGCGGGTCCTTGCGCCATAGGGTTTTGGCCTGGGAAGGGGATATTTCAGGGCGTTCTTTTTCATTTTTTTGTCCAGCTCCGTGGCGAGGTCGATGTCGTATTTCTGCGCGAAGCGCAGCACCGTATGCAGCACGTCGATCAACTCTTCGCAAATCGGCTGGCGCGTCTTGGGATCGCTGAGCAATTTTTCGGATTGCGGCCCTGATTTGAATCGGAAATGTTCGAGGAGTTCGGAAGCTTCGGTGATGACCCCTATGGCGAGGTCTTTGGAGTTGTGGTATTGGTCCCAGCCGCGGTCGTCGCAGAAGCGGCGGACTTTTTCTTTGAGGTCGTGGATGGTGGCTTTATGGTCCATTCAGTGGGTGCGGGCGGAAAAGTGGTGGAGCTGAGGGGGGTCGAACCCCTGACCTCCTGCATGCCATGCAGGCGCTCTCCCAACTGAGCTACAGCCCCGATTTCCTTATGAAAGCTTCTTTAGAGAATCGGGCAGTCCCTTTTTACGAGAGTCAGAAAATAACTGAAATGGGACAGCCACGAACTATCGAAAACGTTAAAATCAGGCTCCTATTGTATCTCTCGGCCTTCCGTTTGTCAATTCTGACGGTATTTGATACTATACACCGTCTATGAAGGGAAAAGAAAAGCGCACCCACTCCTGCGGCCAGGTCCGTAAATCCGATCAGAATAAAGAGGTCGTTTTGTGCGGCTGGGTCCATTCCATCCGCGACCACGGCGGCGTGCTTTTCATTGATTTGCGCGACCGGGACGGGCTGGTCCAGATCGTGGCGCGTCCGGAGAACAAGGAAGTGTTCAAGACGGCCAACACGTTAGGCGCGGAATATGTTCTGCGCGTGAACGGCAAAGTCTCGGCGCGGCCGGCCGGAACCGAAAACCCGCAGTTGGCGACCGGCGAGATCGAAGTGATCGCCGACTCCATCGAAATTTTGAACACTTCGCAGGCCCTGCCCTTCCAGATTTCAGAATTCTCCAACGTTTCCGAAGAAATTCGCCTCCAGTACCGCTATTTGGACCTGCGCCGGCCGGAACTGCAGCGCAATTTGATCACGCGGCACAAGATGAGCGAAGCGATTCGCAGCACGATGAATGCGGAAGGATTCCTGGAAATCGAAACGCCCTTTTTAACGAAGTCCACGCCCGAAGGCGCGCGGGATTTTCTGGTGCCCTCGCGAATGAACCCCGGGACCTTCTACGCGCTGCCCCAGTCCCCGCAGCTCTTCAAACAGATTCTGATGGTGGGGGGAATGGAAAAATATTATCAGATCGCGCGCTGCTTCCGCGACGAAGACCTCCGCTCCGACCGCCAGCCCGAATTTACCCAAGTTGATATCGAGATGTCGTTTGTCGACGAGGAAGATGTCATTGCATTGACCGAGCGCGTGCTCGCCAAGGCTTTTAAGGCGGCGCTCGGCAAAGACTGCCCAACGCCGTTTCCTCGCATTCCCTATCAGCAGGCCATGGATTTATACGGCAGCGACAAGCCCGATCTGCGGTTTGGTCTTGAATTTGTGGATCTCACTCAGGAGCTGGCGAATTGCGGTTTCCAGGTTTTTGCCGGAGCGGTGAATGACGGCGGCGTAGTGAAGGCGATCTGCCTGCCGGGCGGCGGAAGCGCGTCGCGCAGCGAGATCGACGGTCTCACGGAATTCGTGAAGAAGCTGGGCGCGAAAGGTCTCGCCTGGATCAAGTGGACGGAAAACGGCCCCGAATCCAACATCGTTAAATTTTTCTCCGAAGCGGATATCAAGAAGATGCAGGAAAAGACCAAGGCTAAGGCCGGCGACCTGCTTTTGTTCGGCGCGGGCCCCTGGAAATCGGTTGTGTCCGTATTGGGGTCTCTGCGGTTGGAGCTTTCAAAACGCTTTAAGCTCATTCCCGTCTCGAAAGATCCGCTTTTCAAGTTTTGCTGGGTCGTGGATTTTCCTTTGCTCGAATATGACGCGGAGGAAAAGCGCTGGAACGCCATGCACCATCCCTTTACGTCGCCCAAGCCGTCGGATCTGGAATTCTTGGAAAGCGATCCAGGCAAAGTGCACGCACGGGCCTACGATGTCGTTTTGAACGGAACGGAGTTGGGCGGAGGCTCGATCCGTATCCATCAGCGCGCGGTTCAGTCGCGGCTTTTCTCGGCGCTCGGCATTTCGGAAGAGTCGGCGAAGGAGAAGTTCGGATTTTTGCTGGACGCGCTCGCGTTTGGCGCGCCGCCTCATGGCGGCCTGGCGCTCGGACTCGACCGCATGGTGGCGATTTTTCTCGGCGACGATTCCATTCGCGATACCATTGCCTTCCCCAAGACGCAGAAGGGAACGGATTTGATGAGCGGCGCTCCGTCGGCGGCCGCGCCCAAGCAGCTGCAGGAAGTGCACTTGAAACTGAATTTGCCGCAGCCCAAACCTGCGGAAATCAAAGCCGTTAAAACCTCGTAAAGATCCAAGGACGATGACATGAGCTCGAGCTATAAGATCGCGGTGCTTCCCGGTGACGGTATCGGCCCCGAAGTTCTCCGTGAATCCATCAAAATTTTCAAGAAAGTTCAGCCTGAATTAAAATCCAAGCTGACGTTGACCGATTACGACCTGGGCGCGGGCCAGTATTTGAAAACCAAGGAAGCCCTGCCCGAAACCGTCTATAAGGAGCTGGCCGCTTCGGACTGCATTTTGCTGGGCGCCGTCGGCGACCCGAGGGTCGCTCCCGGAATTTTGGAGCGCGGCATCCTGCTCAAGCTTCGCTTCGATTTTGATCTCTACATCAACCTGCGTCCCTGCCAGCTGTACGAAGGCGTTTTTACGCCGCTGAAAGGCAAGGGCCCGAAGGATATTAACTTTATCGTCGTGCGCGAGAACACGGAAAGCGTTTACGCCGGCATGGGCGGCGTGTTCAAAAAGGGGACGGCGCAGGAAGTGGCCATCCAGGAAGACATCAACACGCGCATCGGCGTGGAGCGCTGCATCCGCTTTGCCTTTGAAACCTGCAAGAACCGCGGTTACCGCAACCAGCTGACGCTCGTCGATAAGGCTAACGTTTTAACGTACGCGCATGACCTGTGGCGCCGGACATTCGAGGAAGTGGGAGACGAATATTCCTCGATCAAGCGGAACGCTTTGTATGTGGACGCGGCCGCGATGGATTTCGTGCGCCGGCCCGAGCTCTTCGACGTTCTGGTTACCAACAACATTTTTGGCGATATCATCACGGATCTCGGCGCCGTTATCTCCGGCGGACTGGGTCTGGCCGCGAGCGCCAATATCAATGCCGACCGCAAGCCGGGAAAGAGCGGCGGCTGCATGGGTCTCTTCGAACCGATCCATGGTTCGGCGCCCGATATCGCCGGAAAAGGGCTGGCCAATCCCCTGGCCGCCATCGGAGCGCTGCGCATGATGCTGGAGCACCTGGGTGAAACCGCGGCCGCGCAAAAGATATCGAAGGCCGTCGATAACGCCATCGCCTCCAAAAAAATCTTCAAACCCGAAAGCACGGACACCCAAATTTCCACCTCCGCCATCGGAGATTTGGTCTCGAGCTTCCTCTAAACTTCTGCCGGATGGCCATCGTCGTCCGGCGTTATCACTTCGCATTGGTCGCCCTGCTCCCGGTCGCGCTCAGCGTGATCGGGGTTTTCACTTTCAGGGAAGAAAAGTCCGTGAAGCCGGCGGTCCCTGAAATGCCGCCGATGCAGGAAATCATCCTGGAAGAAAAAAAGCCGTTTTCTCGGCCGGAAGCCTCCAAAGCTCCGAAGAAAATGCCTCCCATTCCCGCGGCTAAAAAACCCGATGGTGCTCCGCCGCAGGCCGCTCCCGCCGTCAAGAAGATCGCCCTCACGTTTGATGACGGGCCGCATATCGGCTTTACCGACCGGCTGATCCAGGTCCTGAGCGACAACGGCGTGCCCGCCACGTTCTTCGTGGTGGGAAAACAGGCGGCCCTGCACCCAAACCTGGTCGAGAAAATTTTCCAGGCGGGGCACGAGCTCGCGAACCATTCCTATACCCACCGGGACCTCCGCACGCTGAACGAAAAGGACCTGGCTGAAGAATTGGACAAGACCCACAACCTGGTCGAATCGATCACGAGCCAGAAGATGAAATTTTTCCGGCCTCCGGGCGGCCAATACAACGATCATGTGGTCGCCGAGGCTTCGCATTTGAACTACACCATGGCGCTTTGGACCGTTCTGCCGCAGGACCATGTCCAGCCTCCATCGGAAACGATTGTCGAGCGCGTCATGAAGGGGGCCGGGGAAAACGGCATCGTCCTGCTCCATTCGGGCGTGGAGAACACACTGACCGCTTTGCCGGAGATAATCACCGCTTTGAAGGGTCAGGGATATCGCTTTGTAACGCTGACGGATCTGGCCACGGGAACGGAATCTCCGGCGCTGGTAAAGGGGGCCCGGTGACGCCGGTCCGGATCCTGGCGATCGACTACGGCGCCAAGCGCATCGGCCTGGCGGTCTCCGATCCGCTCGGGTTCACCGCGCAGCCCCTGCCATTCGTGAAGAATGCGGGCTGGACGCCGGCGATCGCGGAGCTCAAAAAGATCGCCGCCGAAAAATCAGTACAGAAAGTTTTGATGGGTCTTCCCAGGGCGCCCGACGGCGGCGAAGGAGCGCAGGGGAAAACGTTCCGCGAGTTCGCGGCCAAACTCGGCGAGGCGCTGGGCCTGCCGGTGGAATTTGTGGACGAAACCATGACGAGCCGCGAGGCGAACGCCATTTTGATCGAAGAGATGGATGTGTCGCGCGAGAAACGCAAGAAGGTCGTCGATTCCCTGGCGGCCTCGCTGATGCTCGAGGCCTATCTGAGGAAACAGTCCAAATGAAAAAGGCGCTCGCGGGTTTAGCCCTGGCCGCAGCGGTCTTGATGATTGCCGGATCCATCATCGCCCGGCCCCGCTGGACCTCCGACCCCAATCCCGTTCAGATCCGCATTCCGAAGGGGTCGGGCCAGAACCAGGTCGTGCAGATGCTGGCCGAAAACGGCGTGGTCCGCTCTCCGGCCGCTTTCAAATTTCTGTCGAAACTTCCGTTCGGGGGACGCCCGTTCCGTCACGGGACTTACCTCTTCGAGAAGAATCGGTACTTCAAAATTCTGACCCAGCTGCGGCAGGGCCAGACCCTCCGTCTCAAGGTCACGTTCCCCGAGGGCTGGTCGGCCTGGCAGATCGGCGAGCGGCTCGCGGCGGCGGGAATCATCGCGGACGCCGAGGCGTTCCATCAGTGGGTCCGGACCGGCGGGCTTGACGGCATGCTCTACCCCGAGACGTACTATTTTGAGCCCGGTTCGGAGCCGGACGCGGTCGCCGGCGAAATGGTCCGGCAGTTCCGTAGAGTTTACGGTCCCGACCTCCAGAAGCGCGCGGCGGAGCTCAACTGGAACGATCGCCAGGTCCTGGCCATGGCTTCCATCATCGAGCGGGAAGCCCGCATCGATTCGGAACGCGCGGCCATCTCGTCCGTGTACCATAACCGGCTGAAAATACGCAAACCTCTGGAAGCCGACCCCACCGTTCAGTTCGGCATCAGCGAAGGGAAGTATTGGAAGGACCGGTTGACCTACAAGGACCTTCATCATCCGTCCCCTTACAACACGTACCGCCGGGCGGGGCTGCCGCCGGGACCCATCTGTAACCCCGGAATTGAGTCCATCCGCGCGGCCCTCTATCCGGCTGAGACGCCATACCTCTACTTTGTTGCCGATCCGGACGGAACGGGCGTCCATCACTTCACCCAGACCTATGACCAACACCTTCAAATTCAGAGGGATTTAAGGCGGCAATACCGTCTTAAACAGGCCGCGGCCAGCGGCGCAAAGTCACAATAATTAGTAGCCTGAAACATCTTGCAATTAAGATAAACTCTGCTATACTTCAGAGTCTGCATTAAATCCAATCCCTAGGAGGCTTCCCTCGCATGAAAAAGTCGATTTTAATGTCCCTCTCTTTAGCAGTGGCCTGCGCCGCGCCGGCCTGGACCGAAGACGCTTCCTCAATGGACAAACGGGGCGAGCGGATGGAGCGCCAGGGGGAACGGATGGAACAACGCGGAGAACGACGCGAGAACCGGGGCGAACGCATGGAAGAACGCGGGGAGCGAATGCAGAAGCGATCCGAATCGATGCGGGAAAGCGGGCATGAGCAGGCGGCGGACCGTATGGAACGCCAGGGCGAGCGGATGGAACAGCGCGGCGAGCGCATGCAGAGCCAAGGGGAACGCATGCAGGACCGCGGCGAGCGCCGCCAGGAACGATCTGAAAAATCGATGGTGATGGGCAACGGCGGAATGTCCCAGGAACGCAAAGGCGAGCGGATGGAGCGCCAGGGCGAACGGATGGAACGCCGCGGAGAGAAGATGGAAAACCGCGGGGAACAAATGCAGAATCGCGGCGAGAAAATGGAACAGCGCGGCGAGCGCATGCAGGCCCGCGCCGATGACATGCGCGAAGACGGCCATGATCAGGCCGCGGACCGCATGGAACGCAAAGGCGAGCGGATGGAACAGCGGGGCGAGCGGATGCAGGAACGCGGCGAGAAAATGGAACAGCGCGGCGACCGCATGCAGAACAAAGGGGAGACGATGCAGCAGCAGCGATAAAGCTTTTCAGTCAGGAGAAAGGAGGAAGGCATCCAGCCTTCCTCCTTTTTTTTGTTCATTTCCGCTCCAGAGGTTGCTAAAATGATCCCCAATGTCCCAGAAAAAAAACAAGTCGCGCGTTCAGCCGCAAACCCCGGCGCCTGACGCTTCCACGGACCGTTCCTTCTGGGGCTTCGCCTGCGCGGGATTTCTGGGCCTTTTCCTCCTTATTTCAGCCATCGCTCCCGATGAAAAATTAAACCGGCTGAAGCTCATGGCTCTCGGGATCGGTTTTCTGGGAACGGCATTGGCCTGGGCGGTTTCCCGGATCTCAGAATCAAAATTGAAGTATTACCGGACTCCCCTTGATCCCTGGCTTCTCCTGTATTTTTTCTCGGCGCTCCTTTATTATTACTTATCGGACCACCGGCCGGTCGCGCAGAGTGAGTTTGAACGGATGGTCTTTTCCGTCGGGGCCTTCGCGGTGGCGGTTCAGGTCTGTTCGGGCGAAAGGGGCCCTCTGTTTCGCGCCTGGGTTTGCGGCGGCTGGCTGGCCGGCGCGGCGCTGGCATCGTTTTACGGCATCCTGCAAAAGACCGGCGGCGTGGGGCGGATCCAGGTGCCGCAGATGGACCGGGTTTTTTCCACGTTCGGCAACCCCATATTTCTGGCGGCATTTCTCATCATCACCCTGCCCTGGGCGATCGCGCTTTTCTTTCGATGCCGCAGGTCGTGGGTCCGGGGGCTGGTGGGCTTGGCCGTCCTTCTGGGTCTGACCGCGTTGTTTCTGACGCGGACCCGCGCGGCGTTCATGGCGCTTCCCCTGTCCGGAGCCGGGGCCTTTCTTTTGATGGATTACTGGCAGGACTGGTTATGGAGCCGCGGCCTGCGGGCGAGAAAACGCCTGCTGGCGATCTTGGTCGCCGCGCTGATCGCCGGACATTTTACTTTGATCGGAACCCATCCCGTTTATCAAAGGATGATTTCGGGTTCGCTCGAGGCGATCCACGCGTCGCGCCTGACCTCCACGCAGGAAACCCACACGGCGATCTGGAAAGACGTGCTCCGCATGTGGCGCGCCCATCCGATCTTCGGCACGGGCTACGGAACGTTCCATATCGAATTTCCCCAATACGCGTCGGAAGATTTGAAGCGCATTTTTCCTCAGAAAGAGCGCATTGTCAACGACGCGCATAACGAGTACCTGCAGATACTGGCCGAGACCGGACTCGCCGGTTTCGCCGTGTTCATTCTGATGCTGGGCGCATTTTACCGGTTCGCCCTGCGCCATCTCCGGACATCCCTGCAAAGCGCTCCGGCGGACTCCGACGAGCGGCGCGACGCCTGGGTTTACGGCGGGCTGCTGGCAGGAATCACCGCGCTGCTGATCCAGAACATTTTCTCGGTGGACATGCGCTTCATCGTTTCATCCGTCTATCTTTTCCTTGGTATGGGGATCTGTTTTTCGCATTTCGCCCAGGGAAGAGAACTCGCCTGGTCCGTTGGAGGCGCAGGTAAATTCCAGAAAGCGGTCTGGACGGCGGTTTTCGCCCTGGCCATCGGCGTTGCGGGAATCCGGCCCGCCTCCGGCTCGTTCTATCTGTTAGGTATCTACGAATTCAAAAATGAAAACGGCGTCTGGCGCTGGGCCGCGACCCCCGCGATGGGTCCCGGCCTTCTGCCGTCCCTGTTGCGGCCCTACCTTTCCCAGAAAGTCCTGGCGCGAACTCCCGATTTTTTCGACGAGAAACTCCTGAATTCGGCTCAAACTCTCCGCGACCTTGAAGACCTGGCGCAGCGTTACCCTGACCAATGGCGCTACTGGGAGAAGCTGGGTTACGCCCATGCGAAAGAAATCCAGTCCGTGGATCCCGGCGGCAAAAAAATCATCAACTCCCTTGCGGTCCACAAAGCGATAGCGGCCTACGAGCGCGCCCACCAGCTGAACCCCGCCGCGGAAGGCCCGGCCAATAACCTGGGGAACATTTATTTCACGGTGAACCGGCGCAGCGACGCCATTGAGTGGTGGCGGCGCGGCATCGAGGCCAATCCCGAAAAGATCGACGCGCGGCTGAACCTTGGCCTGTGTTACTTCTACGAAGGCCGGATCAAGGAAGCGGCGGCGCAGTTTCAGGAAGTGCTAAAGCGCGAACCGAACAACGAAAAGGCCATCGTGATGCTCAAGCGGATGGTCGAGTAGCGGGGCGCGGGCCCCGCGGCGTCCGCCGTCGGAGCGCGCGTTGAAATTTCCGTCGATATAAAATATTATATCTCCCATGCCCGCATCGTCTCAGGAAATCGCGGATCTAAAAACAAAGCTTCAGGCGATTATCTTTTCCATTGAAGACGGCATCGTTATGACCGATTTCGGGGGAGAAATTCTCGTCATTAACTCCCGCGCCCGGCAGATGCTGAGCATCAAAAAGGGCTATCCTTTCGACAAAAAATTTCTGGATTATATTGAAGACGAGGCGATCCGGAGTCAGATCGGATCGTTTTTGGCCGCCGCTGACGGCGCTTCGGGCGGGTCCAGCATTGAACTCAACGTTGTCCCCGACGGCGCGGCCGTGATACTCAAGGTCACGAAAAACTGGGTCACCACCGCCCAGGGCGAACGGCTGGGCCAGGTCATCGCGCTGCACGATATCACGCTCGAGCGCGAACTCGAGAACCTGAAGGACGATTTCCTGCACTCCATCACCCACGATTTGAAGAGCCCCCTCACCTCCATCCGGGGGTTTCTGAACCTTTTCATCGAGGGCGCGCTTGGGGACGTCACCCAGGACCAGCAGAAATACCTCAACATCATGCTGCATTCGAGCGGAAAGCTCCTGCGAATGATCAACAATATCCTCGATATGGCCAAACTGGACGCAGGTAAAATGGCGATCAGCAAGACCGAGTGGGACGTGCTCGCCACGGTGGACGATATCCTGGTGAATTTTCAGGAAATCGCCCGCCACCACAAGATCCGCGTGTTCAAAACGGTCCGTGTCCACGAGCCGGACGGCCGGTCATACGTCGTGGACGACGCCGCGCTGGCCGACCGGCAGATCATCATTCAGGCGGATTCGGAGATGCTGGAGCGGGTATTGACCAACCTGGTGGACAACGCCATGAAATTTTCGCCCATGAACGGGCAGATCGAAATACTGGTCGAAGATTTTCCGGACAAGGTGAGCCTGTCGGTCATCGATAACGGACGGGGAATCCCCGAAGACGCTCTCAAAAAACTGTTCCATAAATTCCAGCAGGCGCCCGGAACCAAAGGCGGGACGGGGCTCGGCCTCACCATCGCCAAACATATCGTCGAAGAGCATGGCGGCGCCATCGCCGCTGAGTCAGAAAAAGGGAAAGGATCCAACTTTCATTTCTGGATACCCAAGGAATCCCAGCAGAAAGAAGCGGCCAACGCATGAACGCCCCCAACGCTCCCGTGGCGACTTCCTCTCTCGATCTTTCGCTCTTAAACGGCCCTCAAAAGGAAGCCGTCCTGCATGGCACGGGGCCTTTGCTGATCCTGGCGGGCGCCGGAACGGGCAAAACCCGCGTCATTACCTATCGGATTGCGCACCTACTGGAGTGCGGCGCGTACCCCTGGAGCATTCTCGCCGTTACTTTCACCAACAAGGCCGCCGCCGAGATGCGCGACCGCGTGTTCCAGCTGACGCAAGGCAAAAGCTCCGGCGTTTCCATCTCCACGTTCCACTCCTTCTGCGCCCAGTTTTTGCGTTCGGAAGGTCCGCGCTACGGCATTTCGCGGGACTTCACGATTTACGACGACGATGATCAGAAAAAGATACTGAAGGATTGCTTCCAGGAGCTGGGATTGGATGAAAAGAAGCTGGCCCCCAACATGCTGGCTTCCAAGATTTCGCGGGAAAAAGATCAGCTGATGGACGCCGAATCCTTCGCCATTTCCGCCGCCGTGGCCAACGATCCCAATCGCGAGATTTTCGCGTCGATCTACACCCTCTATGAAAAGAAATTAAAAGCCGCGGGGGCTTTTGATTTTGGCGATCTCATTTTGAAGTCGGTCCAGCTCCTCCATAACAACAAGGACCTGGCGGATAAGATGCAGGAGCGTTTCCATCACGTCCTGGTGGACGAGTATCAGGACACCAACCGCGCGCAGTATATCCTGACGAAGATGCTGGCTTCCAAGTACAAGAACATCTGCGTGGTGGGCGACGACGACCAATCGATCTATTCCTGGCGCGGCGCCGACATCCGGAACATCCTCGAGTTCGAGAAAGATTATCCGAGCGTTCATGTGGTGAAGCTGGAGCAGAATTATCGTTCCACCCAGCCGATTCTGGATGCGGCCTGGAAGCTGGTCCAGAACAACCGCATGCGGAAAGACAAAAAGCTCTGGACGGAGCGCGACTCCGACCAGCCCATCGAGTTTCAGTGGCTGGGGAACGAAAACGCGGAGGCGGGCCGCGTCGCGGAAACCGTTTCCGACATCGCCCAGATCCAAAAACGCCCCTTCTCTCATTTCGCGGTGTTTTACCGGACCAACGCCCAGTCCCGCGTGCTGGAAGACGCGTTCCGCCGCGCCGAGATCCCTTACATCCTCGTCGGCAACGTGCGGTTCTACGAGCGCGCCGAGGTCAAGGACGTGCTCGCCTATTTGAAGACGATCATGAACCCCAACGATTCCCTGAGCCTGAAGCGCATCATCAATTTTCCGACGCGCGGCATCGGCAAGACCACGATCGAGTCCATCGAGCGATTCGCGGCCCTGAACTCCATTTCGCTTTACGAAGCCCTGAAGCGCGACGACCTTTATGCCGCCTTGAACTTCCGCACGGGGGAAAAGATTCGCGATTTCGTGCGGATGCTTCAGGAATGGACGAATGAGCGCGAAAAATTGACCGTCCATCAGTTGTTGAATTCCGTCCTGGATAAAATTAAAATTCTGGACTTAATGAAGGAAGAAGCGCGGACGGATCTTGAGGCTGCCGGCCGGCTCGATAACGTGCAGGAATTGATGAACGCCGCCGAAGAATTTGAAGAAAGGTCGGACGATAAAAGCACCCGCGCTTACCTGGAGCAGGTCTCTTTGATGACGAATTTGGATACGGTGGAGGATAAAAAGAACGGCGTGATGCTGATGACGGTCCACGTCGCCAAAGGCCTCGAATTTCCCGTGGTGTTCGTGACGGGACTTGAAGAGGGGCTGTTCCCGCTGGGCGAAACTCAGTTTGAGCCCGACGAATTGGAAGAAGAGCGCCGGCTCGCCTATGTCGCCATGACGCGCGCCAAGGAAAAATTGTTTTTGACCTGCGCCGCGAGCCGCAGGCTTTACGGCCAGATTCGCTGGAACATGCCGTCGCGCTTTATCGCCGAGGCGGGTATTCAGACCGGCGAGAAGCCTCAGGAAGAATGGGGCGGGTATGATGCCCCGTCCATGCCCGGCTACGGACAGTTTCAATCCCGCGGATCGGCGCCGCGTTCCGCCGGGTCCTCCGAATTCTCCGAGCCCAAATCTTCCGGCGGCGCCTTTCGCGTCGGACAGCGGGTGCGCCACGCCGAGTTCGGCGAAGGCTCCGTGACCCAGCGCAGCGGCGCGGGCGACGAACTGAAGGTCACCGTACAATTTGATTCCGGACAATGGAAAAAACTGCTCGTGAAATACGCTCCCCTGGAGAAACTCTGATGGCATTGACCAAAAAAGACGTCGAGCACGTGGCGAAGCTGGCCCGCCTGGCGCTGTCCGACAAGGAAAAAGATAATTTTACCGGCCAGCTCGGCAATATTTTGGGCTATATCGAGAAATTGCAGGAGCTGGACGCCAAGGGAGGGGACGCCGCCGCGCCCGTTCCTTCAAAACCCGTCTGGCGGCAGGATCAAGCCGCGAAGTCCGGAAAAAAAGAGGCGATCCTCGCCAACGCTCCCGAGCGGGAGGAAGATTTCTTCAAAGTAAGGAAGGTCATCGAATAGTGGAACTGACAACGCTCTCCGCGGCGCAAATCGCGCAAAAAGTTAAATCCAAAGAGGTCTCGGCCACTGAGATCGCAAAATCCTTTTTGCAGAAGACCAGGACCCATAATACGAAGCTGAACGCCTATCTCAGCATACAGGAGGAGGAAACCCTGAAATCCGCCGCGGAAATTGACGGCAGAATTGCGAAGGGCAGCGCTTCCGGCGATTTACTGGGCGTTCCCATCGCGATCAAAGACAATATCTGCGTCACGGGAACAAAGACCACCTGCTCCTCCAAGATCCTGCAGAACTATACGGCGCCTTATGACGCCACGGTCATTCGCAAGCTCAAAGATGCGGGGGCGCTTCTGGTCGGCAAAACCAATCTGGATGAGTTCGCCATGGGCTCTTCGACGGAAAACTCGGCGTTTGGCGTCACCAGGAACCCTTGGGATAACGCTCGCGTTCCCGGCGGCTCGAGCGGCGGTTCCGCCTGCGTGGTCGCGGCGCGCCTCGCACCCGTATCGTTAGGCTCCGACACTGGCGGTTCCATCCGCCAGCCGGCCAGCTTCTGCGGCATCGTCGGCATGAAGCCCACCTATGGGCGCGTGTCGCGCTTCGGCCTCATCGCTTTCGCTTCCTCGCTCGACCAAATCGGACCCTTTTCCGTTAACGTCGAAGATAACGCGCTTTTGCTGAAAGCCATCTCCGGCCACGACCCGCTCGACTCGACCTCGGTTGATCAAGCTGTGCCCGACTATCCGGCTGAAATGAAAAAATCCTTGGCCGGCCTCAAGATCGGGCTTCCGAAAGAATATTTTGTTAAAGAACTGGATCCCTTTATCGGCGGTAAAATCCAGGAAGCGGTCAAGGTTTACGAAAAGCTCGGAGCCAAGGTTCAGGAAATTTCGCTGCCGCACACGAGTTACGCGGTGGCGGTCTATTACATCCTGGCGCCGTCCGAGGCCAGCGCCAACCTCGCGCGCTTCGACGGCATCCGTTACGGCCATCGCAGCAAGAGCGCCGCGAACCTGGTCGAGCTTTACGAAAAGTCCCGAGACGAAGGTTTTGGCCCGGAAGTAAAACGGCGCATCATGCTGGGCACCTACGCGCTTTCATCCGGCTACTATGACGCTTATTATTCGAAGGCGCAGAAAGTGCGGAACATCATCCGCCAGGAATTTGAAAGCGCCTTCAAAAGCGTGGACGCCATTTTGACGCCCACCGTTCCGACGCCGCCCTTCAAGATCGGCGAAAAGTCCTCCGATCCTCTGCAGATGTATCTGTCCGATATCTTCACCATTTCCTGCAACCTGGCCGAGATTCCCGGAATCTCCGTCCCCTGCGGTTTTACCGACGGCGGCCTGCCGGTGGGATTCCAGATCATGGGCCGGACGTTCGACGAATCCACTCTGCTCAGGATGTCCTATCATTATCAATCCCAAACCAACTGGCACGAGCGTCTGCCCAACTTAAATTGATGAAGTGGGTTTCGGCCGTTTCCTCTTCCAAGAAGGCCGATGGCGCCGTGCGGGAAACCGTCGCGCAGGTCCGGAAATCCCTCGACGGCGAAAGGCCCCACCTGCTCGCCCTCTTCGTTACGCCTCACTTCGAGAAGGACTACAAGGAAATCCACCGGGAAATTTCGGCCGCTTTTCCGAGCGCGTTCCTGATCGGCTGTTCGGGCGGCGGCATTATCGGGGGGAGCGAGGAAGTGGAGTCCCGGCCCGCCATCAGCCTGGCGGCGGCGGTTCTTCCCAACGTGCAGATTCATCCGTTTCGGGTGGAGGACGACGACATCCCCGACCTGGACGCGGGGCCTCGCGCCTGGCACAAGGTGATCGGCGTGGATCCTTCCATGGAACCGAATTTCGTGATCCTGTCCGACCCCTTTTCCATTCAGATCGAAAATTTTCTTTCCGGCATGGACTTCGCCTATCCGAAATCGGTGAAAGTGGGAGGGCTGGCGAGTGGCGCGGGCTCCCCAGGAAAAAACGCGTTGTTCTTAAATGAGGAGATGCCCCGTTCGGGACTCGTCGGAGTGGCGCTCATGGGGAACGTCGTTATCGAGCCGCTCGTGGCCCAGGGCTGCCGGCCGATCGGCACGCCGTTTTCCATCACCGCCTGCGACCGGAACGTCCTGTTGGGCCTGGACGGCCAGCCGCCCCTCCAGAAACTGCAGGAGATCTACGATACGCTGGACCCTCGGGACCAAGATCTGCTCCAACATTCCCTGTTCCTCGGGATCGTGAGCGATTCCAACGGGAGCGCGGAGTCCGATGATTTTCTGATCCGTAATATTGTTTCCGCCGATCCGCAGAGGGGGTATCTCGCCGTGGGCGCGCTGCTCCGGGTCGGTCAATCGGTCCAGTTCCACCTTCGCGACGCAGAAACGTCCCATCAGGACCTTAAACATGTCCTCCAGCGCTATTCCAATCGCAAGTCGACGCCGGAAACTCCGGGTTCAAAGGGGGTTTTGCTGTTCTCCTGCGCCGGGCGGGGGACGCATCTCTACGGTAAATCCAACCATGATTCGACCCTGTTTGGGCAGATGGTGGGTGACTGGCCTATCAGCGGGTTCTTCTGTAACGGCGAAATCGGCCCGGTCGGAAAATCAACGTTCGTGCACGGCTACACGAGCTGCTTTGGGATCGTAAGGGCGAAGGAAGGGGTCTAGACCGGCTTTTGAGTTTTTGAGGACGCTTTGACGGACTTCCGAATCAGGTAAAATCCCAACCCGCCGAAAAGAAAGAAGAGAACAATCCCCACCAGCAGTTCCGCCCGCGTATAGTTCACGTCGCTGTGGATGATAACGACTTCCAGCTGCGGTCCTTCCATGTTGTAAGGATAATTTGAAAGGAGGGAATATTTTCCTTTCCTTTCGATTTCGAACTGAAACAGAGGCACGTGGTCGGCGGGCTGATCGCTGGCATACTGGCGCCGCGGCACCTTGAGAAAGGCTGGAACCAGCTGCCCGTCGGAGTCCACCAGAGAGTATTCCAGGCTGTCGATCTTGAGCGCGTCCGGCTCTGCAATGTTTTTCGACAGGCCGACGCCGGTATAGAGTCCGGGGGAATTCAGATCCAGGGTTTGCGTGCCGGGGCAGCGGGCCGTGATCAGGTTCTTTTTGAATGTCGTCAGAAGAGGCGACAATCCCAGCGCCAGAGAGAACAGCGCCAGGACGCAGGAGAGGCCTCCGGCCCAATAGCCCAGCTGGATGGTCCTTGGATGAACCGTATCGGCGGCCGGTTTCATAGTTTGCGACGAAACTTTATCAAAAGGTCCCCGCCTTGTCAAACAACCCCTTCCTTAAGTAATAATCTTGAATTTAAGCCATACTCCTGCTAAACTTTGGCCAGAAGCCGGTAACAGCCTGATATATCGACTTAAATGAGGGAAAGCCATGGATGAGATCAATTTGGAAGTCAGCCGGGAAGAAATGCTCCGGCGCTGGACGATCGCCCAGGAAAGGCTGAACGCGTTGGAGTCCGAACAGCGGAGGCGGGGGGACCTGTCCCGGGAAGCAAGCGAGCTCCACGCCGAAAACGCGATTTTGAAGGGACAGCTCGAAAAGCTCTCGAGCGAAGTGAAGCTGAAAAACGAGCAGATCAACGAGCTGTTCAAGAAATGGCAGAACGGCAACATCACGTTCCTGCTCAAGGAAAACGGAGAGCTGTCCAGAAAATGGCGCTTCGCCGAAGACCGGGCCGAGGAAGCCAAGCAGATCATGCAGTCCGCCCAGAACGCACTGGCCGACAAGGAACACCACCTGTCTTCGGCCATCGGGCAGCTGAACGAGAAAGACTCCCAGATTTCAATCCTGCTCCGCAAGTTCGAAGACCTGCGCGCCGAGAACCAGAGGCTCCAGTCGGATCTTCAGCTGCTGCACAACGAAGGCCTCGGCCGGCTCGAAGAAAAAATCCAGGAGATATCCTCCCTGCGCGTGGATCATGACCGGCAGGAGCAGCGGATGCGCCAGGAAGTCCACGAGATGGAAACCGGTTATCAGGAAAAAGATATCGAGCTGCAGAAGCTTGGCGTTCAGTTCGGTCAGTTCAAGATGCAGTTCCAGCAGGAATGTATGCGCCTTCAGGACGAGAACCGCGCTCTGAGGGAAATACTGGGCGACAAAGCCCCGCCGCTTCCGGCGCGTTCCGTTCAGGGAACGGCAGTTCCCGCGCAAAGCGCATCTGCCTCCAGGACAAAGCTGAAGCGGATCATGCTCGTCGAGTCCCATCCCGAAAGCGCCGCGATGATATCGGGCGTTCTCACGGAAGCCGGTTACGAGGTATTCGCGGCTTCGACCGCGGACCAGATCCTTGCCGCCTGCGGCAGCCAGTCCGTCGACGCGCTGCTGATCAACATCATTGCCGACGATATCGATGTTTACGCGCTCAGCCACCAGCTGGTGCAGGACTCTCCGGCCAAGACCGTTCCCATCATCCTGATGGCTTCGAACCCGCAGTCCACCGAAATTTTCAAGCAGGAAGGCTCGCAGTCCGTTCAATCTTACCTCTACAAGCCCTTTTCCAGGGAAGATTTGCTGGCGACGCTGGACTTCGTCGCGGCGAGCCGCGGGAACGCCGAGTGAAGCGCTGCTTCATTGCCGTTTTGCTCGCGGTTCTCAGCCTCCTTCCGGCCGGCGTCGGCATGGCGCGGGCGGCCGAGCCCGAAGCGTTCGCCCGGGCCCAGGAACGCTATCAGCGCGGAGAATACCGCGAAGCGGTGGATATTCTGGAAGCGCGCCTGCAGGAAAGCCCCGGCGACCTGAAGGCCAAAAACCTGCTCTCTGAAATCCTGATTGCGGAATCCGTCGAAGATTACCTGGTTGGAAGCGAGGAAAAATCCTATCAGACCCTCTCCAGAGCTCTCCAGCTTGCTCCGGACATCGAGGCCGCCAACCGGATGTATGACAAGGTGCGCAGGGAGAGATTTTCCGTCGATAAAGAGTCGCCCAAGAGCGCCTCGCTGCCCGCGGACGCTGCCCAGTTTCAGGAAATCGTTTCCAAAGTGGTCCAGGGCCAGAAAGAGCTTTTGTCTCAGAACCAGCAGTCCCTGCAGAAGATCATCACCCAGACCGGAAGCGAAAAAAAGGACATCCTGAAATCCCTTGAGAAACGGGAAGACCTGGTGGTCCGAGAAATCCAGTACGGGCGAAAAGCGTCCGCCTGGTTCGTCGTGTCGGCCATCCTGGGAATCCTGATGGTGGTCGCGGCGGTGCTCTTTGTCGTCCAGAGGATATCGTCGCGGCGGGAAAAGATCCTGATCGAGCAGGGCGAAAAATTTATCCAGCTGGTCCAGGACCAGTCCAAGCAGAATTTGGAGTACATGAAGGAAGGGTTGAAGGAGGGGCTGGAAAACATTTCCATTTCGGTCAACGCGCCGTCCCTTCCGCCGCCTTCCGCCGGGTCGCCCATGAACGCGCTTCCTTACGAGGACAACACCGCCTCCAAGTTAAGAAAGATCGACATCATCGACGCCGAGATTGTGATGGACGGAAAGAGCCCGGCCACGAAGGACCAGGAAGTCCTTCGCGACCTGCTGGAAGATCCCGACCCCGCGGTCCGCGCCCGGACCATCCAGGTGCTTTTCAAGACGAATCCGGACGAGGCGTTCAGCCGGATCCAGGAAATGCTGACCAACCCGCTCATCAGCATCCGCCTCACGGGCATCCGGCTTATGACCGGCATGGCCAACCAGCGTTCGGCCGAAATCCTGATCGCTCAGCTGAACGAGCAGGACCCCTCGGTGAAGCGCGAGGCGATCGCCGCCCTCAAATCGCTGCTGAACGAGAATGTCCCGGAAGCCGTCAAGTCGAAAATCAACCAGGCCCTTTCAGCCATCTCTCACAAAGAAGGATGGATCATCAAATAATATGCCCGCCAAAAAAATACTCATCGTCGACGACGACCGCGAATGGAATTTTCTGCTCAAGATGAAGCTCGGGATTGCGGGCTACACCACGGACCAGGCTTTCAACGGGCATGACGCCGTCGAAAAGATCGCCCAGGCGAAGCCCGACCTGCTTTTGCTCGATATCACGATGCCCGTGATGGACGGCTGGCAGGTCTGCGAGAAGCTGAGGTCTCAGCCCGAAACGAAATCGCTGCCCATCGTCATCCAGAGTTCCCTCACGCACCCTGACGACCTGCAGCGCGGAAAATCGTTTTTAGTCGAGCGTTACCTTCTGAAACCATGCTCCCCGGACGCCATCGTCCAAAGCATCCGAGATATCCTGAACCCAAAATAGAGGCATGAACGTGAAACATCCGCCGCGCGCCGTCGCCATGGGGGCCGTCCTCGCTCTGTGGCTGGTTCCGGCCGCGCTGTTCGTAGATGCCTCGGGGGCGGAACCCAGTCCGCAGGCGGCCGAGGAGTTCCAAAGGCTGCTGGACCAGGGTCTGACCGCCTTTGTCGACGAAAAGTATCAGGAGTCCATCCAGTCATTCAACGACGCCCTCAAGATCAAGCCGGGGGACCCGACCGCGCTGAACGCGCTGAAATACGCGGAAGAGAAATTTGTTAAGGAAGGCTCCAAGAAGAACCAGGCTTTTGAAAAGGAGATCGATAAGGCCGGGCGGTTTATCGATCAGAAGGAATACATTGTGGCCTGGATGGCGATCCGATCGATTCTTCAACAGTCTCCGCGCTACAAGTCCGCTTTGAAGCTGAAGGACAAACTAAACGATAAAATGATCGGCGTTTCGAAGAAAGAGAAGTCCGACTCTTACCGGCATTGGGTGGCGGTGGGCGTATTGCAGAGCATCGAAGGCCGGAACCCCGAGGCCCTGAAAGCCTGGAAAAAAGCCTTGGAATTGCGGCCCAATGACCAAATTGTTCAGCTGGCGATAGAAGAATTGCTGCCCGCGCCGCCCGTTTCAGGCGGGATTGCTTCCACCGTTGACGATACTCAGCCCTGCGACTGCGATTTAAGTTCGGGCACCGTTAAAAATCCGCTTTTGCAGCCCCTCGGGATGGTACCGCAAACTTTAGCGTCGCTTCCGGTTTCGGCTCCCTTCCCCGCTCCAGTTCGAGCCCCAGCTCCCGCGTCAGCGCCAACTCCGGCTCCCAAAAAAGTTGCAGTAAACCCGGAGCCCGTGAAGAAAGTTGCGCCCGCGCCGACACCAATTCCGGTCTCAGAGCCAACTTCGGCCCCGGTTTCACCGCCCGCACCGGCCGCTGTCCCGGTTCCTGCGCCGGTTTCGACTCCTGCCTCAGTTCAAGCACAGGCCCCGGTTCCAACGGGTTCAGAATCCTCCGAGCTTTTGCGCAGGGGGGACTACGCGGGAGCGATCCGCCTGCTTCAAGGCCGCGTGACGGATGACCCTACTGATTTGAACGCGAAGGAACTTTTGAACCAGGCTCTGCAGGAAAGAGAGCGCGCCAGCAACGTTCGCTACCGGAGCGGCCTCCTGGCGTACGCGCGGGGCGATTTTTCCGGCGCGATCGAAGATTGGAAGCAGGCGCTGAAAATTTATCCGGAGCACCCCAACGCGAAAAAAGTCATGCTTCGGGCATTCTTTAAAAACAGGTGATCCGTGACACACAATAAATGGTTGTCTTTGATTCCGGCTCTGCTCCTGTCCGCAACCCTCGCGTTCGCGGCATCGGTGGTTCCGTCGGAGGAAGAACAGAAGGCCATTCAGCAGAACCTCAACGAGGCGTTCAATTCCTACGTCTCCCAGGATTTCGAAAGAGCGCTGATGCATTTTCAAAAAGTCCTGCAGATCGATCCGTACGACGCCGCGGCTCTCAAGGGCGTGAAGCTTTGCCGCAAGAACCTGCAGCGCAGCGCAGTTGACCGCATGAAGGAAGAGGAACAGAAGCTCAAGCTTTCCAAGAAGCTGGTGCGCGAGGAAAAGTGGCTGGACGCGATCGATAACCTCCGCGACATCGCCAATCATCAGTATCTGCAGACGGACGCCTTGAAGCTGCTGGGGGAAGTGGAAGTGATCATCCGCCGGAAGATATCCCAGTCGGTGGTGGGGTCCGGCGATTACCTGGCCTATCAGGGAATCCTTTACTATATGAACCGGCGCTACGGCGAGGCCCTTAAAGTCTGGCGCGAAGCCGAACAGATATCGGCCGAGAACTTCAAAGTCACGGTTTACATCCAGCGTGTCGAACAATTTTATCAGGAGACGGCGCAGACAGAATCCGGGGCGTACCGCAAGCGGGCAGTCGCCGCGTTCGAGGCCGGGAATTACGACGAGAGCCTTCAGCATTGGCGGAAAGTCCTGGAGTACGAGCCCAAAGACGAACAGGCCCAGCTTGAGATTTCAAAACTGGATGGGCTAATCAATAAGAAGAACAATCAGAGCGTGATCGGCGAGTATTATGATCGCGGCTGGTCGCTGTTCCAGGAAGAAAAGTACGCGGAATCATTGGCGGAGTGGAAAAAGATCGTCGAGATCGACCCCAATAACGAAGTCGCGCTGGACTACATCGCCAAGATTGGAAAAATGGGTGTTGCCGCACCCGCTGCCGCCGCGCCCATATCGGCTCCTGCTACCGCGGCTTCCGCTGTTTCAGTTCCAGCCGCTGCGGTTCCCGTGCCGGTACCGCCGGTTCCACCTGTTCCCGTGGCCGCGCCTGCGCCGCCGCCGGTTAAGACGCCGGTCCCCGCTGCCGTCGCCGCGCTCAACTACGATCCAGGCGTCGAATATTTCAACGCGGGCAATCATTTGAAGGCCGTCGAATTTTTCGACCAGCTGTACCGGTCCCATTCCGATGACGCCAAGGCCAAGGAGTGGCTGGATAAATCACTCAAAGCCCAGAACGAGAAGGCGGACAAGCACTATCAGCAGGGGTTGATGGCCTATTCCCTGGGGAACGTGGAGGACGCGATCAAGGAGTGGCGGAGCGCGCTCGACGTCTATCCCAACCATCCTTCCGCCAAGCGGGCCCTGCTGAAGGTGGGTGCGAGCCGGTGATGAAGAAAATATTGACGCTGGCGGCTGTCTCTCTGCTCTGCGCGGGCGGGACGGCCCATTCCAAGAACAGCGTCGAGAACGTGGTAGTGACCGAAGCCGAGGACGGCCGCTCCGCCCTGGTGGTGTTCGAGACCGAAAAAAAGATCAGCTACTCGATCCAGGAGACCGCTTTCCCGCCCCAGATCCAGGTCGACGTGTTCGACGACGTGGATTGCGGCGGCGAAATCCTGAAGAAGATCGACAAAAAACTTGTTCAGGGCGTAAAATTTATCTGTAAAGACCTTTCCGGATCGTCCAAGCCGAAGCCTAAACTCCAGTCGATCCAGATCCTGCTCAATTCCGCCTGCAACGCGACCCCGTCGCAAAACGACTGGATTCTCTCCGTCGCGCTCAAACGAAAAGCAGACGCGGCATCCAGCCAGTCTCCGCCCGCGGCCGCGCCCGTTGCCCCGCCGATTGCCGTCGTTCCCGCTCCGTCGGCGGACTCGCTCCGCGATACGGACGAAACGATGCCTTTGTCTTCATCCAGCGACCAGATCTATCAGAGTTTCAATTATTCGGATGATCTGGACCGGCCCTTGATGACCCTCTCCGGCCGCCCGAACGTTGAGGAGGTATTGCGGGTGGGGCTGGCCAACCACCGGCCGCTTCAGATCGTTGAGCATGAATACGAGCTTTCCCGGAGGCGGCTTTTCGAAGCGCGGCGCAACTTTTTCCCGGTGCTGTCCGGCCGCGGGACCCGCGTGAACGGGAAAACCCAGTCCGACCCCAACGATCCGCGCACGATCGCGGATTTCGTGCGGCGAGAAATCGGCGTCGAAATCGGACAGCCCCTTTTCCAGGGCGGCCGCATCTTCTATTCCGAAAAGCAGGCGCGCGCGCAGAGAGACATTTCCGAGCTCCAGCTGGCCAAAACCCGGCGCGACGCCTCCTATGAAATCATTAAAGCCCTCTACGGCTACGTTCTCGCAAAAGAAGCTCTTGTCATCCGCCGCGCGGCCCATGGGGAATGCAAACTGATCGTCGATACGACTTTGAAGAAAAAGGAAATCGGCATCGCGTCCGAGTCCGAATACCTGGGCGTCCTGTCAGCCGCCAAACAGCTCCACTATAAGGTGATATCGCAGGAAAAGGACATCCAGATCGCGGAGTCCCGTCTATTGGGTGCCATGAACCTGGAGGGCGGCCTGGGCGATCTGGACGTGCGGCTGGACGTTGCTTATTCCAAAGCCCCGACGCAGAAAATGGACCTGCCCACGGTCATGAACCTCGCGATGACCCATCGCGCGGACCTCAAGATGGCCTATTTGTCCCGCAAGTACCGCGAATATGCCCGGAAGGCCGCGCGGGGAGATTATCTTTTGAAAGTGGACGCGAGCGCGTTCGTGGGCCAATCGGGCGCCGCCTTCCAGAGCGAAGCGTTGCAGATGAAGGACAGCTACAATTTGGGCATCAAGGGCACGCTGTATTTCGGCGGAAGTTCATTCAGTCCCACCGCCACGTCGGAAAAAACCGCGCCGGACCTCGGGTCCACGAGCCGAACCGAAACGGAGTCCCAGTCGGTCACCATCGGGGTGCTGGACTCGCTCGGAGCGGCGTCCAAGGTGATGGAAGCCAAAATCGAGCAGGAGAAGGCGGAGGAAGAGTACCGGAAGGTCAAGAAGGATTTGACGATGGAAGTGAAAGAGGCCTTTTACAATTACGAAAAGGCCAAGCTCCAGATCGATTCTGCCAGGAGCGAGCTGGAGTACCGCAAGAAGGAGGCGTCGATCGCCCAGGAGAAGGACCGCCTGCACCAGATCGACGCGACCCAGTATCTGCAGTCTCTGACCAGCCTGGCGGAAGCCGAAATCGGCCTCCGCGAAGCCATGTCGTTCTACCTCATATCCATTTCGGCGCTTGAAAAAGCCACCGAAATGCCGCTGAATCCTATTTAATTTCGATTAGTTCTGAGGGGGGAGGGAATTCGTCCGGAGCTTCACCGCCCAGTTGAATTTCGCGCTCAGCACGTTGTACAGCCACGCGACGAGCCCGATGCCCAGCGAGACGATGAGGGTATAAAGCACGGCGAAAAGGAGAGCGGACAACAGGCGCGTCGAAAAGGACAGGCCGGCCGAAGACGGGTGGGGAAAAATCAAAAAGGCGAAAACGCCGACGATGAGTCCGATGACGGCGAATACAACGAAAGCGATGCGGACGATGGGCCAAAGGTGCAGGTGGGAAATTTCGAGGTTGACGGATTCTCTTTGGTTCACGGTGGTTCCTATTTTAACGGATTTTTGACTGCTGTTGCTGCTGCAATTGCTGGTTCATCCGGTTCATCCTGTTGATATCCTCGATCGTCTTCAAATTGCGCTGGACTTCGTTGGCCGAGGCGGATGCCGCCTGGTTGGCCTGTTGAGCCAGGGCCTGCTGTTGGGCGATGGAATCGGCCAGTTTTTCCTGAGGGTTCCGGGAATCCTCTTTCGCCGCCGGAGTGGGTTTCTCGATTCCGGCCAAGGCGAGGAGCTTTGGCCGGTGCTCAAACCCGACGTAGGCCGCTGCTCCTGCCAGCAGAACAATCACTAGGATAACCCAGTAAAGGCCTTTCATGATTTATCTTGCCGTTTCCTGAGCTTCGGAAGCTCTTGCACCGCTCCCCGCCGGGGTCTCGGCGGCTGGGCGATCCTGGCTGGATGGGGCATCTTCAAGCTCGTCAATTTCGGGCTCATATTCTTCGTCCAGATAGTCTTCCTGGTATCCCAAGGGCCCGTAAAGGGAAACGAGGGACCACGCGATCAGGGCGGAACTCACCAGAACGATCGCGACAAAGATCCAAAACTGCCGGCGACTGAATTCCACCTCAGTCCTTATAAGGATGTTCGAAGCAGGCTGGTCCGATTAGTCCTTGCGGGTGTTCATCTCGATCTGCGTGAGAAGTCTCAGCACTTCGGAGATGAGGAAGAAGAATACGAAGTAAAAGAATCCGAGGGCCAGGGCCAGAATGGAAGTCGCGCGAGGCGCTTCCTGGCTGCCGCCGCCGATCAGAATAATGAAGAAAAATATCAATCCGAGAGCGGCTGAGAGCCACGCAAACGCCTGGAACACCAACCGAAGCTTGCTTGCTATTTTGTTGTTGTCGAACATTATCTTCCTCCAATGGTTTGGGCTTTCGTCGTCGAAAACCCGAGAGATATTCCGAGCTGCACGTGGATTATAGCCGTAATTCCCAATGTTGTCAATGTCAAATATTCAGCCGCCCGGCCGGGTCCGACCGGTTGAAAAATGGGGGTGAAAACGCTTTAAAGTAGGCTGTTGACGAAAAAATAAATGTCTGTTATGCTAACGGCGCCATGATTCTAAACCGGAACCAGATATTCGTTTTGGACGATGAGGACGGGGTTCGCAAGTCCCTCGAAACCGTCCTGACCTCCGAAGGCCACAGCGTTAAATCATTTGCAACCGGAAAGGAGTTGATCGCTTTCTTGGGCCAAATGAGCTTTACGGCTCCCGCCGTCGCCCTGGTGGACTTGCGCCTCCCCGACATGAACGGGGTTCAGGTCATGCAAAAGATCAAGGAAGTCTCTCCCGAAACCGAAGTCGTCATGCTTACCGGCAATCCCAACATGGACAGCGCGATAGAATCCCTCAATTTGGGCGCTTACGCCTACATCCTGAAGCCCTACAGCATGGACGACATCAAGAGCGTCCTGGGGCGCGTGCTCGAAAAACAGCGGCTGATCCGGGAAAACCGCGAATTGACGCAGCAGCTGAAGGAATGGAACGAAAAGCTGGAGGACGAAGTCTACCGCAGGACAGTCGCCCTGCAGGAATCCTACTCCAAGCTGCAGTCTCTCTACGAAATGCGCACCCAATTTATCACGATCATGTCGCATGAGCTCAGGACCCCGACCACGGCGGTCATGGGCTTCGCGGACACGCTGCGGGACAAGTGGAAAACGCTTCCCGAGGATAAGATCCGGCAGTATCTGGGGGTCATCAGCGAAGAGTCCAGCCGTATGGTCTCGCTCATGTCCGAACTCTTTGAAATCTCCAAATTGCAGGAAGGCAAGCTCCGGGTGACGCTGGAAGACGTTCCCATCGTGCCGTTCGTGGGGAAGATCATTCAGGATTTTCGCCTGCGGTATCCGGGCAAGTCGTTCGGTTTTACCCAGAAGGACGACCCCGTGAAGGTCAGCGCGGACGCTCTGTTTTTGAAATCGGCCCTGTCGCATGTTCTGTCCAATGCGGTCAAATACACGCCACAGGGGGAAACCATCATCGTTTTTGCGGAAAAGCAGGACGGAAAATTTGTCATTCAGGTCGAGGACAGCGGGCCCGGTATCGCGAAGGACTTGCGGGACAGGGTCTTTGAACCGTTTTATCGCTCCATGGACGACGTCAACCGGAAGACTCCGGGCGCGGGCCTCGGCCTGACGATCGCCAGGGGAATTTTGGAAGGCATGCAGGGGAACATCCGGATCGAGGACAAAAAATCAGGCGGGACAGGCTGCGCCATTCAGATATCGCTCCCGGTCAAACCCTGACGCTCAATTACATGGCTGAAAAAATTCTAATTCTGGTGGCCGATGACGAGCAGAACCTCCTGCTCCTTCTGAAGGATAACCTTGAAGAGTACGGTTTTGACGTGGTCACGGCGACCAACGGGCAGGAAGCCCTGGATAAGGCCCTGTCGGTCGTTCCCAGCGTGGTTATTTTAGACGTGGAAATGCCCAAATTGAACGGCTGGCAGGTTTGCGAAAAGATCCGAGCGGACAGCCGGCTGAAAAACACTCCCGTTTTGATCCTTTCCGCCTATGCCCAGCCGGAAGACATAAAAAAAGGGCTGGCTCTGGGAGCCAACCACTATTTGACCAAACCTTTTAAGATGAAGGACCTGATTGACGTCCTGGCCGATCTGAAAAAGACCTAACCGACCTCCTGCTTACTCTTCCTGCGCGCTGTACCTGTAGCCCAGCTTACCGATCGTCTTGATGTGTTTGCCGTACTTTCCCAGCTTCTTGCGAAGCCGGGCAATGTGCACATCGATCGTCCGCGAAGTCGCCAGGTTTTCGTGCTCCCAAACTTGCGTTGAAAGCATGTCCCGGCTCAAGACCTTTCCCTCCGACCTGAGGAACAAAGCCATCATCGCGAATTCTTTGGGAGCCAGTTCGATCTGCTTGTTCTGCGCCTTCAAAACGTGGCTGTCCAGATCCATCGAGAATATGCCCTCCTTGATCGCGTTCTTGCCTCCGGATGGCAGTTTGTGGGTGCGCCGCAGGACCGCTTTGATTCGGGAAAGTAATTCGCCTTCGTTAAAAGGTTTCGTTACGAAATCGTCCGCTCCGGATTCCAGGCCGGTGATCTTGTAAAAATCCGACGAGTGGGAGCTGAGGAATATAAGGGGGATGTCCCCGGTGTGCGGGTCATTGCGGATTTTTTTGCAGAACTCCAGTCCGTTCATGCCCGGAAGCTGAATGTCGAGGATGATCAGCGAGGGGTGGGCGTTGATGATTTTTTTTAGGGCGTTTTCGGCGTTCGATGTGCCGGACACCACGAAGCCATTCTTTTCAAGAATGGTTTCCAGCAGGTGGCGGATGTGGTAGTCATCCTCGATGATGAAAATGGAAGCTTTACTGTCCACGCGCTGAATGATACAAAAAGTTTACAGAGAGTTCAAGGAATTAAGCGGCGCGCGGCGTTGACAGGAGGGGCTATCTGTTCTAAAATCTCGCGTGCCCAAGGTATTGGTCGTTGAGGACGAATTATCGATCGCCAATTTCATGATCGACCTCCTGCAGATGTTGGGCCTGGAGTGCAGGAATCTGACCAGCGGGGCCGGGGCGGTGAAGACGGTCAAGGAGTGGAAGCCGGACCTGGTCACTCTCGACTTGATGATGCCGTCTCCCGACGGCATTGAGGTCTTAAACGCGCTGAAGGACGACCCCGCGACCGCAGCCACCCCCGTTTTCGTCATTTCCGTCATCGCCGCCAAGTCCGAAATCGCCGCCAAAGTCTCCCGCGCCAACCAAATCTTCACAAAACCCCTGGATACCAAGCGTTTTATCGAAGAAGTCCAGAAAATCACCGCCCGCTAGATTCCCCAAAGTTTATAAAAAGTTTAATCTTACTTGACAATCCCGGGAACTCCTGATAGGATTCAACTAAATGTCGATTTTATTCGATTGTTGGTGCTAATTAAGGAAGGAAATTAACTTTAAATCGATTAATGATCTTCGCCAAACCGCTACTCTTGAACCGGCAACGTAAACCAAAATTGACTGCCTTTTCCCAGGCCTTCGGAATAGACCCCGATTTGGCCGTCATGCGCGCTGACGATTTCTTTCGTGATCGTGAGGCCAAGGCCCAGGCCCTGCCTGCGGGTGGGGGAGGATTCCACCTGAAAAAACTGTTCGAAAATCTTGGCCTGGTCGGCCGGAGCGATACCTTCTCCGTGGTCGATCACTTCGGTCAGAACCATCGGCTTTTTGGTGTTTTCGTCCTGGATCCGCGAAACGCGGACGTTCACCACGCTGTTTTCGGCAGTATGCTTAAAGGCGTTCGAAATCAGGTTGGTGAGGATCTGCACGAGACGGTGGGAGTCGCCCAGGACCGGAACGGGTCCGGACGGAATCTCCCATTCCAGCTTGATTTTCTGGTTTTCGGAAATGGGAATGAAAGTTTGCCTGAGCTCGTTGCAGATGGCCGTGTAATCGAGAGGGGACTTTTCAACGCGGAGCTTGCCGGCGTCGATGCTCACCATGTCCATTAAATTGTTGATCAGACCGCCCATGCGGTCCACGGAGCTCATAATGGAGCTCAGGCACCGCTCCTGGCTTTCTTTGTCGAGGCTCGGCTCCTGGAGCATTTCGGAGTATCCGCGGATGGACGTCAGAGGCAGCCGCAGGTCGTGGGTAACGATGGATAAAAATTTGGATTTCATGATGCTGAGCCGTTCCAGTTCCTGGTTGGATTTTTTCAGGTGCTCGATGAGCCGCTTGTTTTCCTCGGTCAGCAGCCGTTTTTCGATGGCCTTGTTCATGCTGCGCAGCAGGTACGTCGTGTCCACCGGTTTGGCGAGAAAATCGTATATGTCGCTCTGGATGGCTTTGACGGCCAGGTCGAGCGAAGGGTACGCGGTCATCAGGATGATGGGCAGATCAACGTCGAATTTTTTCAGCTTCTGCGAGAGCTCGAGCCCGGTGATGTCGCCCAGCTTGAAATCGACCAGCGCCAGGGTGGGCTTGAATTTTTGCATGAGCTCGACGGCCTGGTCCTGAGTTTCCGCGACGGCCGTCTGAAACTCGTATTCTTCGACGATATCTTTGAGCATGCTGCAAAGGTTGGCGTCGTCATCGATGATCAGGACTTTGTTGCTGCCGGCCAGCTCGGAGATGGGGATATCGGGGGATGCGTCTTGCATGCTATACATATATAAAAATCGTGCGGATAAATCAATGAAAACAAATGATTTACCGACGAAAAATCTGAAATCCTGGGATTTTATCGAGGAATGACATGTCAAAAATATTGATGATCGAAGACGATATACCCACGGCGGAGCTGGTGCAGATGATCCTGAAGCCCAGAGGAGTGGAACTGATCCATACGGCGGACGGGACGCAGGCCATCGCGATGGCCGGAGAGCACCGCCCCGACCTGATCCTGCTGGACGTCATGCTCCCGGGGATGGACGGCTACACGATCCAGTCCAAACTTTGCGAAGAGGATGAGCTGCGCCGGATTCCGGTGATCATGCTGACTTCCAAGGCGCAGATGGAAGAATTTTTTAGGACCGCGCCGAACGTGGTGGACTTCATTGAAAAGCCGTTCGGAATCCGCGATTTTTTGGACAAGGTGCAGAAACACCTGTCGGACGGCAAAAGCTGATTTTGAAAGGAAACCCATGAAAAAACTGAAAATCTACTGGATGAGGAACAAGGCCAAAATCCTCATCATCTTCATCACCATCGTCACGCTGTTTTTCACCGTGATCGGCCTGATGTCGATGGAATCGTTTTATCGCAACCTGACGCTGGCGCAGATTCCGTTGAACGTTTTCCTGACCGCGCTGAACGCGATCGTTTTCGTTTATATGTACATGACGGTCTTCAAGGGCGGATTTTCCTCGATGAAGAAGGCGAAGATCAACATCGAGGACGTTAACGTCCGCTTTAAGGACATCATCGGGCTTGATGACGCCAAGCGGGAGGCGCTCGAGGTCGTCCAGCTGCTCAAAGACCGCGCCAAAGTGAAGAAGATCGGCGGCCGTATCATTAAGGGCGTTTTGATGGAAGGGCCTCCGGGCTGCGGCAAGACGCTGCTGGCCAAGGCCATCGCCTGCGAGTCAGGGATTCCCTTTATATCCATCGCGGGCAGCGAGTTTGTGGAGATTTTTGTCGGAGTCGGCGCGTCGCGCGTCCGGAAACTTTTCGCGAAAGCGCGCGAAGAAGCCTACGCTTATGGCGCCTGCATCGTGTTCATCGACGAGCTGGACGTCATCGGGCGAGGCCGCACCTTCTCGTTCCAGGGCGGCGGAGAGGAAACCAACAGCACCCAGAACCAGCTCCTCGTGGAGATGGACGGCCTGGGGGAAAAGCAGGAAAATGTGGTCGTGATCGGCGCGACGAACGCGGCGGAAGGCGTGCTGGACGCGGCGCTGCTGCGGCCCGGACGATTCGACCGGAAGATTCACATCAGCAAACCCAATTTGAAGGAGCGCGAGGACCTGTTCAAATATTACCTGGCAAAAGTGAAGTGCGCCCCCGAAGTGGACGTGGGGCGTCTTGCGCGCAAAGCGGTCTATAAGTCGCCCGCGGATATTGAAAATATCGTCAAGGAGTCGGCCCTGATCGCGGCGCGCAACCAAAAAGAGGCCATTACTCTCGAGGAAATCTCGGAAGCCATGGACCGCATCGACCTTGGCATCGCGCACCGGCTCACCATGACGTCGCAGGAAAAAGAGCTGATCGCCTATCACGAAACCGGACACCTCGTGATCCTCTATTTTCTGCATCCCACCGACGACGTTTTTAAGGCTTCGATCATTTCCCGCGGCGGAGCGCTGGGCATGGTTCACCACCAGCCGCGCGAGGAGTTCCACACCGCCAACCGCGAGAAGATCATGGCCGATATCAAGGTGGCGCTGGCCGGCTACGTGGCGGAGAAGCTCAAGTTTAAGGTCACGTCCAGCGGCGTCGCATCCGATTTCCAGAAAGCGACCGCGCTGGCCCACGACATGGTTTGGCGCTTCGGCATGGGAACGAACGGTTTGATCGGCGATTTCACGGTCATTCCCAAACACGAGATTTCCGATGAGATGAAGGACCAGCTAAACGAACAGACCCAGGAAATTTTGAAAATATGCCTCAAGGACGTGGAGGCGACGCTCAAGAAGGAATGGGACATCGTCGAACGGTTCGCGCAGGAGCTGATCAAGCAAGAAGAGCTGGAATACGATCAGATCGACCAGATTTTTAAGGAGCAGGGAAAGGTGCGGGTGCCGTCGGCCTTTTATCAGAGGGGCAATGGTCTGTGATCCACGGAAAAGAGGGATGCGGACAAGCCTTCTCGTCCTGGCCGGCGCCCTCTTATGGTCGGGGTGCTCGGCGTCGTACCCTAAGGATCAGCTTCACGACGCGATCCAGAAACTTTTTCGGGAAGAGCTGGAAGTTGAGTGCGAGTCGAAGCTGGCGGGAAAGACCCTCTACATCTCCTTCCCGATCCAGGGCCTGATTTCGGAAAATTTCGAGCTGTCCAAAGAGGTCGCGACGAGTTTGGAAAACGCCATGCTGTCCATTTCAAGAATCGCGCTCAGCACCAATGCCGAGATCGACTACACGGTGCTGGAAGCGGTGGACCGGACCTGGGGAGTGCGAGCCCACCTGGTTCGGAGGCTTCAGGACTTAAAAGACCTGATATACTGGCGGATATCCAAGAACGATTTTGACGAAAGGCTGATCCTTGAGATTAATAAGGAAAAGAACGCAGACTCGGCCGGGGAATTGAAGGCCTCGACCGATTCGGCTGAGCGGTGGAACGACCTTTCGCTTCCCGAGTTCATGGGCCGCTGGGTCGCCTCCCGCATCAACATCGGCTCGCGCTCCAATCCTTTTCTGGGAGTTCTCCTCGGCATCGAGAAGCTGACGCCGAAGATGGAGGACGAAGGCCGCACGCTGGCGCTCGAAGTGAGCCATTACGAAAGCGCTTCTTCTTCCGGGACCGCGTCCGTCTCGATCAGTTTGATCAGAAACACCCTCGTCGAGCAGCTGTCTGCCGTCGAGAAGAAGTATCCGGCGGGAAACTGGGTGGACCGCGTCGTCGTCCGGAACGTCCGGGGCGGCACGATGCTCGAGATCCCGCGGGAAGAGTGGCTCCGTTCACAGAAGGAAAAAACAACGCAAACAAAATAAGGAGGATACAATGCCTACACCGATGGATGCAATGCTTGGACTCGTCGTCGTCGCGATCGGATTGTTGACGCTCGTGATCTCGTTCGGAATGACCGACGCCCAGAAGAAAATGGTCTCATACGTCATTTCCGGCGTCGTGATCGCGGCCGGACTGTTCTATTACGTGAGCTCGGAGCTCCGCGGTTTCCAGATGCGCCGCCGGATCGCGAACATCCAGCGCCAGCAGCAGGTGAACCTCGAGGACATCCGCAAGCGCCTTCAGGACAACCAGGGACAGCAGGGAAAGGCCCCGGCCGCGCCCGTAGCGCAGAAGCAATAACAGAAAGGGCGGAAAGCCGCTAAAAGGAAAGTCATCGGCCATGTGAGCCGCAGTCTGCGCCTTTAGGGAGCGTTTCCATGTCAAAACATATACTCATCGTTGACGACGATATCAAGATCTGCACGCTGCTCTCCGACATCCTGAAAGAGCATCAGTTCCGCGTGGGGGTCAGCCATACGACCGAAGAGGCCTGGGAAAAGGTCCTGCAGGCCGCTCCCGACCTCATTCTTCTGGATATCGAAGTGCCGGCCAAAGGCGGCCTCGAGTTCTGCAGGGAGCTCAAGGAAAAAGAGCCGCTCAGCCATATCCCGGTCATATTCCTGACCGTGCGGAGCCAGGAGATGGACAAGATCGCCGCCCTCAACCTCGGGGGTGACGATTTCATGACCAAACCGTTCAGCCCCAAGGAGCTGCTGGCCCGCATCCAGGTCGCGTTCCGGCGCTCGCAGCTGCTCAATCAAACCTCGAGCAAGTACGTGTCCGGAACCCTGTCGATCGACTTCGACAAGAGGACCGTGCAGATCAACCGGCGCGACGTGCATCTCACCCCGAAGGAGTTGAACATCTTCCGGCTCCTGTACAACAACCGCCACAGGGTCATGACGGACCAGGAAATCTTCGATCATGTGTGGGGATCTCACTGCAACTCGATGCCCGCGACCGTTTACACCCACATCAACCGCCTGAGAAAAAAGCTCAGGGAGCATGATTACAAGATCAAAACCATCGCCGGGGCGGGTTACCGCTTCGACGAAAGGAAAAGCCGCGACGAGGATTGAGAATGGGGCTTTATGAGCGACCCGCGAGTTCTGGTGGTGGACGATGAGATGCACACCCGGGAAATCTGCGTGGATTTCCTGGACGGCACCGGTTACAGCGTCGATTCCTGCGCCAACGGAAAGGAAGCGCTCGCTTTGCTCTCTCAAAACTCCTACAACATCCTCATCAGCGACATCCAGATGCCGGAGATGGACGGCATCGCCCTCCTGAAAGAAGCCAAACCCCTCTATCCCGAGATGGAAATAATTTTGATGACGGCCTTCGGCGGCCTGGCTTCCGCCGTGGACGCCGTGCGTTTCGGCGCCTACGATTACCTGACCAAACCTCTGACGCGCGATTTCTTTTTGAACACCCTCCGCAGGTGCCAGGAAAAAATCGAATTAAAGCGGAAGCTGAAAGAGTCGCAGGAAAAGCTCGTCGAGCAGGAGCGGCTGGCCGCGATCGGAACGGTGGCCGCGTGGCTCTCTCACAAGATGCGCAACTCGCTTTCGGTGATCCTCATGTGCGCCCATTACCTGAACGAGAAAATCACCGATACCGGGACCGCCGACTTCAAAGACGTGATCGAAGCCATCATTGATAAAATACGTTCCCTGGAAAAGACGACCAGCGATCTGATCGATTACTCGAAAACCTATGAGCTCCAGAAGGTTCCCGGCAGCATCAACAAGATATTGGAGACCACCGTCGGGTCCCTTTCCGTTCAGCTCCAGATCCAGGGCGTAAAGATGGAAAAACAGCTGGATCCCGCGCTCCCCGACATCCCCTGCGATCCCCATGTCCTCCAGGAGGCGCTGGAAAACCTGATCATCAACGCACTGCAGGCGATCGGAGAGCAAAAAGACCAGACATTGCTGGTCCGGAGCGTTCTCGTCCGGAACAATGGCCAGAGCAAAATCAGCGTTTTGATCGAAAATTCGGGCAGCCGGATCGAGCCCGGGAACGAAGAGAAGATTTTCGTTCCGTTCTTCACGACGAAGGAGAGTGGCAGCGGGTTGGGCCTGGCGATCGTCAAAAAAGTCATCGAGCAGCACGGGGGCAGGATTCGGGCGCAAAGTTCGGACCGGGACGGACGGCCTTTTACCGCTTTTGAAATCGACCTGCCGGCGGAGGGCGGAAAATGACCGGCGAACCGCGCGAAATCATCGTCGTGGACGATGAACCTGGGGTTAAGATGATTTTCTCCAAGATATTGGAGAGCATGAAATACAATATCCGGTTCTTTTCCTCCGCGGAGGAAGCGATCGCTTACCTGCGTTCGGGCGGATCGAGTCCCATGGCGTTTCTGGATATCCGCCTGCCGGGGATGGACGGGATCCAGGCCCTGTCCAAATTCCGGGAGATCGCGCCGGGAATGCGCGTGGTCATGATGACCGCGTACCAGACCGTGGATTCGGTCGTGACCGCGATGCGCCTGGGCGCGGCGGACTATCTCGTCAAACCGCTCGATCCCCAGATGATCGCGAAGTCCATCGAGAAATACTTCGCGGTCGAACGCGCGATCGAGCCGGGGCCGGAGCCGTTTTCTCCCGGGACGTTCAAGGCGTCCCAATCCAAGGCGATGGACGCCGTCCTGTCCGCGGCGGATAAGTTCGCCACGGTGGATGAGCCGGTCCTCCTGCTTGGAGAAAGCGGCACGGGCAAGGAATTTCTGGCTCAGTACGTGCATTCCAAAAGCCGCCGCTCGTCCAAACCCCTCATTATCGTGGATTGCGCCTCCATTCCGGAGGCTCTGTTCGAATCGGAGCTGTTCGGCTACGAAAAAGGAGCGTTCACCGGCGCGGACTCCGCGAAGATCGGACGCTTCCAGCTCGCCGACGGAGGAACGCTTTTTCTGGACGAAATCGGCAACGTTCCTCTGGCGATGCAGGCGAAACTGCTGCGGTTCATCGAGGATCGAACGCTCATGCGCCTCGGCGGAAAGAAATCCATCACGCTGGACATCCGCATCATCGCCGCGACCAACGCCGATTTGAAAAAGGCGGCGGCCTCCGGGCAGTTCCGGGAGGACCTCTTTTACCGGCTGGGCGCCCTCACCATTCAGCTCCTGCCGCTGAGGAACCGAACGGAAGCGGAGATCGTTTCTCTGGTGTCGTATTTTCTGGACGAAAACAGGGAAAAGCTCAAAAAAGGCCGCCTGACCCTTTCCGACGCTTCGCGCAAGATGATAAAAGACTACCCCTGGCCCGGAAACGTCCGCGAGCTGAAGCACGCGCTCTATTCCGCCTCGCTGCTCTGCGAATCGGGATCCATCGAAACATCCCATTTTCCCATCGGCATCCAGAGTTATTTTTCGCACAAGGAACAGGCGGCCGCCGTCTCGCTGGGCGAGAATAAGACCATGCGGGAAATCCTGAAGAAGGTGGAAAAGGAGCAGATCCTGTCCACGCTCAAGAAGACCGGAGGCAACAAGAAGAAAGCCTCGGAGATGCTGGATATGGATTACAAAAGTTTTCTCACCAAGCTCAAAGAATATTCTCCCGACATGGGCGGCGATTCCGAATAGCCGCCCGGGCGGTCCCGCTCCGCCCGCGCCGCCCCATCCGATATGAAATTCCTGCGATTCTTCATTGACCGGCCGGTCACCACCGCGATGGTTTACGCGGTCCTGGCCCTGGTCGGCATCATTTCGTTTTTCAGGATGCCGGTGGACCTCCTGCCCGGCGGCGACGCCGGGGTGCTCACGATTTTCGTTGGCATTCGCGGCGGTCTTCCGCCCGAAGACGTGGAGTCCCTGGTCATCAAGCCGATCGAAGACGAGATGGCGTCCCTGCCGAACCTGGACGATATGGTCTCGGTCGCGCGCAAGGAACGCGCCGTGATCACCCTCAAGTTCAAAGTCGGCACGGACAGCTCCCGGGCGGCGCTCGTCGTCCAGGAACACATGGCGAAGATCCGCGGGCGGCTGCCCAAGGAGATCGAAAAGCCCGTCATATCGCGCTACGACGAGAACCAGTCTCCCATCATGATCGTCGCCCTTTCCTCCAAGAAATACACGCCCGAACAGATGAGAGACATCGCGGACAACGAGCTCAAGCCGATTCTGAAACGTCAGGACGGCGTGGGGAACATCGAGATAGGCGGCGGCCGCGAACGGAAGATCCTCGTCGAGTTCGACCAGGGCCGGCTCGAAGCCTACGCCCTGCCCATCCGGCAGGTCATTTCCCAGATCGGATCCGAGAACCTAAACGTCCTTTCCGGAAAAATGTCCGGAGACCGGGACTCCTACCTGGTTCGCACCGTGGGCGCGTTCCGGACGCTCGATGAAATCGGCCAGCTGCCGATTGCCGTCACCAAGGAAGGGTCGCGCATCCGCCTGAAGGACGTTGCGGAAATCCGTGATTTTTATCTCGAACCGGACAACTATTCGCGGCTCAACCGCCAGCCTGTCGTGTCGGCTTACATCCAGAAGGAGTCGCTGGCCAACACGATCGTGACCGCCAACCGCATCCGCAAGGCGGCCGACGAGTTCAAGAAGACCCTCGACAAAGACATCACTTTTGAAATCGTATCGGACCAGTCCATCGCCATCAAAAAGGCGCTGAGCGACGTGCGCAAAGCGCTCATCGAAGGCGCTTTCCTGTCCGGCATCATCCTGCTGGTTTTCCTGCGCGACCTGCTGACCGCTTCCTTCATATTCGTTTCCATACCGCTTTCGTTCATTATAACGCTGGCCGTGATGAGTGCCTGCGACCTGTCCATGAACGTCATGACGATCTCGGGGCTGGCCATCGCGACCGGCATGATTCTGGACGATTCCATCGTCGTGATCGAGAACCTCGCCCACGTGCGCAACAAGGCGAAGGAAAGGAACAGGGCCGCTCTGGCCGCGGGGCAGGAAAGGACCGAAGAGCAGAACGTCGAGGAGAGGAAATCCCTTGCGACCGAGGCCACTCACGAAATGCTGCTGGCTCTCGTGGCCAGCACGGTCACCAAGGTCATCGTGTTCCTCCCGATCATTTTTCTGAACCCGCAGGTCCGCATGCTTTACTCGGGTCTGGCCATTACCGTGACGGCGTCGCTCCTGATCTCGTTCGTGGTTTCCGTCAGCCTGATTCCCTGCCTGGCGGGAAACGTGCCGGAAAAATGGGAGAAGGAGAGTCAGTTCCTTTCGTCCTATCTTTGGCTGTTCGTCGGAACCCGGCAGAAGAAACTGTTCCGGACGTCCTCCGATTATTACGGAAAAGCCGCGGACTGGGCCGGGCCGCGCATACCGAGGAAAATCGTGGGAGGATGGCAAAGCGCGTGGCAATGGCTGGTCCGGATGTCCTTCAGGTTTGTTCGCAGGCGGGATCCTGGAGAGGAATGGGTGGGCGGCCGGAAGAAGCTGAAAGTCGGAAACACCGGCCAGTGGCGGGCCTTTTACAGAAAAACCGTGATCCTCCTGATGAGGAAGCGCTACTGGATGGCGGGGGCTCTCCTGATCCTGTTGGTAGCAAGCGGATGGCTTTACAAGAAGCTTGATAAGGAATTTGTCGGCAGCACCGAGGAGAACGAGTTTACAATCTTCGTCGAGCTCCCCTCGGGCGCCAAGCTGGATGTTTCGGACAAGGTCGTGACCGCGGTGGAAAAGACGATTAACGACCTGCCGGAGATTCAGCAGTCCGTGAAAACCGCCGTGTCGCGCGTCGAGGGCTGGTCTTCCAAGGTTTATGTCACGCTCGTTCCCGGCAACGAGCGGCAGAGAACCGCCCAGGAGATCATCAATTTTTTAAGGCCCCTGGTTTCCAAAATAGGGCAGGAGTACAGCGCGTTCATTTACTTCTCGGAGCCCACGAGTTCGAAGGAGTTTTTGATCGACGTTTACGGATTTGATTACGGGAAACTGCGGGACATCGCGGTGAAGATCGCACAAAACCTCGAGAAAGTCCCGGGCCTGGCGGACATCAAGTTGCGGTATAAGCCCGGCCGCCCCGAGGTCCGGGTAGAAGTGGACCGGCAGAAGGCTTCGATGTTCGATTTCACGATCCAGGATATCGCGGAGAACCTCCATGCCCAGATCCGCGGGCTGCGCGCGACCTATTTTCTGACCTCTCAGGCCCAGGTTGAGACGGTGGCGCGGCTCCAGGAATCGTACCGCCGGACCGTCGAGGATGTGCAAACTCTTTCTTTGATCAACAACCGCGGAGTGATTGTCCCTGTCCAGCAGTTCGCCAACTTCGAATATGGCCTCACTCCCAGCGAAATCTGGAGGAAGGGGCGGGAGCGCATGATCCAGGTCAGCGCCAACCGCAAAGACATCGCCCTGAACAAGGTCGCCGACCAGGCGTTGAAGTCGCTGGGATCCATCGAGGTCCCGACGGGATATTACTACGAGATCGGCGGCGACTTTCCGAAGCTGATTGAAACGGAAAAGGAATCCCAGTTCGCTTTCATCATCATGATCCTGCTGGTATTTACGGTACTCGCCAGCCTGTTTGAATCCGTGCTTCAGCCGATGGTGATCCTGATCGCCGTGCCTCTGACCCTGATCGGCGCGGTCCCTCTGCTTTACATCACCGATACTCCCGTAACATTGGGAACCCTGATCGGTTTTATCATGCTGGGAGGCATCTCGGTGGGAAATTCCATCATGCTGGTGGACGTTTTCCTGCATTTGAGAAAGCGCTGCAACAAGTATCGGGCGCTGGTCGTGGCGGGGGAAATGCGCGTCCGGCCCATCCTGATGACGACGTTAACGACGGTGTTGGGCCTGGCGCCCCTCGTATTTGAGGACAGCGGGTCGGGATCGCTTTGGGCTCCGATGGCGTTGACGGTGATCGGCGGGTTACTCGTTTCGACGGTGCTGGTACTGTTCGTGCTTCCGGGATTCGCTTTGATGATCGATGATTTCAAGGAGTGGACTTTAAGCCGGATCAGCCGCCTTTTTTCACGCGGGGCGGCCGCGAAGAAACCGAAAAAAATCAATCCGATTCTGGATTGATCATTCCTCCACCATCAGAGGGTGGGATTTAGCCTTTCGCCGCTCTTCTACAATCATATAAAGCACCGGCAGGATGATGAGCGTCAGGCCCGTCGAAATCATGAGGCCTCCGAGCGTCGCGATGGCCATGGGGGAGGACATTTCGGTGCCCTGGCCGAAGCCCAGCGCGACCGGAACGAGCGAAAGGATCGTCACGATGGCGGTCATCATGACGGGTTTTAAGCGATGCACGCAGCCTTCCACGATCGCCTCCAGCAGTTCCTTGTTCTCTTCCTTCCGCAGAAAATTGACATGGTCGATCAGCACGATGCCGTTATTCACCACGATGCCGCCCAGCAGAACCACTCCCAGCATGACCGGCACGCTGACGGGGGTAAAGGTGACCAGGAGCACGACCGCGACTCCGATGACTCCGAGGGGAACGGTGATCATGATCAGGAGCGGGTGCAGGAGCGATTCGAAGCCTGCGGCCATGATCATGTAGATCAGGACTACCGACAGGACAAAAGCGAATATCAGTCCGCCGAATGATTCCTGGATTTCTTTCTTCGTTCCGCCCAGCTCAACCGAATAGTCCTTGGCTCCACGGAAATCCTTGAGCTTTTCATCCACTTCCTGGATGACCTCGCCGAGGCTGCGCCCGAATACCTGTGCCGATACGACGATGGCTCGCTGCTGGTCGAGGCGCTGGATCTCGCTGGGTCCGTAGCCCGCCGTGATGTTCGCCACGTCGCCCAGCGGCACCATCACCATCTGCTGGGAACGGACCGCGACTTTGTGGAGCGAGGCCGGATTGCTCCGGTCCTGTTCCCGGAGCCGTACCCGGATGCCGATTTCTTTGCCCTCTTCCTTATAGTAAGTGGGTATAAACCCGTGGATGCCGATGAGGGACGTCCGGGCGATTTCGGCCGTCGTCAGCCCAAAGGCGCTGGCCCGGTCCTTGTCGATGGAAACGCGCGTTTCAAAAGAGGGGAGGGGAAGATTGGTTTTGACGCCTTCGATTCCCGGGATAGCCCGAATCGCCCGCTGGATATTGTCCGAATATTTTCTCAGGACGCCCAGGTCGGGACCTTTGACGGTGATGGCGATGGGCGCGGAGGTTCCGGTCATGGCTTTCACGGAGGAGTCCTGGAGCAAAAATTCGATGTCGCCGCCTTCCAGGTTGACGTCCTTCAGGTGTTCTTTAACCTTGAGGATCATGTCGCCGGTGGATATCCGCGTTTTTTTACGGTTAACGGTCACGGTGCACTCGGCCTGATGATCGCGCAGAGCGTCGATGGACTGTTCATCGCTCGATCCCACGCGGGCCAGCATGTCCTGAACTTCGGGCATTTCCGACAGTTTCAATTCGATTTTCTCCATGATCCTGTTCGTGATCTCAAGCCGCGTGCCGATGGGCATGGCCAGACGCGTCAAGAACTGTCCCTGGTCCACCGTGGGCATGAATATCTTTGTCTTGAACGAAAAGATGCCGAGGGAGCCCGCAAAAAGAATGCCGGCCCAGACCAGGACTTTCCGGCGGTTAGACAGGCTCCAGAGCAGCCAGCGGCGGTAAAAGTCATCCAGTTTCCTGGATTTGTCCGGCGTGAGGCCTTCCAGGAGCCACTTGAACCTCCGCAGGCTCGGCCGGTCGTAGAAAGCGGGCGCGCCGGTCGCTTTCAAATGGATTGCCCCACCTACGCCGATCAGCTCATCGCCGGGCGATTCCGCTTCCGGCGCCGATTCCGCTTTCTCGCCGGCGATCTTCTTCATGAACTGAAAGGGGTGCGCGGTGATGCGGGGGATGAGTGTGAGCGCCACGACCAGCGCGGCGATGTTGGACACGACGGCGGCGTAAAAAAGATCTTTGAAAAGCTGTTGCGCCAGTCCCTGGGCAAAGAGGAGCGGCAGGAAAACCACGATGTTGGTGAGCATGGAAGAAAACTGCGCGACCGCGACCTGCGTCGCGCCCTCCGTCGAGGCCCGTACCGCGTCCCCGTGCGCGCCGCGGTGCTCCACGATATTGTCCAGCACGGCGATGGCGTTGTCCACGATGCTGCCGATACCAAGCGATAGGCCGGCGAGCGCGATCACATTGATGCTGCGATCCATGAAATAGAGAAAAATGAACACGACCAGGATGGAAATGGGAAGCGAGACCGTAACGATAAGCGCATCGCTGACCTTGCGCAGGAAGAAAAGCAGGACCAGGAACGCGAGAATGCCGCCCAGGACCGCGTCGGTTGCCACGTCGAACAGGGAGCCCTGGATGAATTTCGACTCGTCGTAGATGATCTCAACCCGGGCGTCTTTAGGCAGGCTCTGGGTCAGCTCGCCCAAAGTCCGCTTGACGCGCCGGGCCACCTTGATGGTGTTGACGTCAAACTGTTTTTGCACCGCGATGGAAATGTTGGGCTTGCGGTTGTTGCGGGAATAGCTTTTCGTCTCCATGAACGTGTCTTTGATTTCGGCGATGCTGCTCAGGGCGACGAGGCGCTGGAGGCGCGGCTGGAACGATTCGGCGCCCTTGCGCTGGCTTTGCTGACGGAAAACGTATTCGGGGGTTTCGCGCGCCGCGTCCACCGCGACGATGGTGTTGCCGATTTCCTGCACGTTTTTGAATTCTCCGATCGTGCGCACCAGGTACTCGTAGAACCGCCCCTGCGTGGTTCCCGCGGGGTAATTGATGTTCGAACTCTTCAGTGAATCGACGATGCCGGCAAGCGAAATATTGGAGGACTGCATCTTGCCCAGGTCGACTTCAACCAGGATTTCGCGTTCCTGTCCGCCCGAAACGATGGCCGAGGCCACCCCGTCCACTTTCTGCAGGCGCTTTTTGATGACGTCGTTGGCCAGCCGCGTCAGTTCCGGCAGCGAAAAGCTCCCCGAGACCGACAGGATCATCATGGGCTGCGCAAACGGGTTGTGGCGCTGGATAACGGGCTCCTCGGCTTCCGAGGGCAGCCGGTCCTTGATCAAATCGACTTTTTCGCGGACGCTCAGGTGCGCGAGTCCGATATCGGTGCCCCAGTTGAATTCGAGGATCACGACGGAAAGCCCTTCTCGCGACACGGACCGTACGCGCCGCAGGTTGGGAACCGTCCCGGCCTGCTCCTCCACCACTTTCGTGATGATGTTCTCGATTTCTTCCGGGGCCGCGGCGCCATAGTGCGTCACGACCAGAAGTTCGGGGAAGGAAACGGTGGGAAAAAGCTCGCGGGGGAGGGAAAAGAGGGAGATGAATCCGATCAGGATGATCGCCGCGTAGAACATGGCGGTCGTGACGGGTCTTTCTACCGCGAGGCGGATGATTTTCATGGGTTTATCGGGAGGCCGCCAGGAGCGGCCGCGCTACGGCTGCGTATAAACGGTGATTTTTGATTTCGCCCTTAATTTCTCGATGAATGCCGGGTAAATAGTTTTCATCTTATTTTGCCTAAGGATCTGTTCGATGCGGTCTCTGGTTTTTTTATCCAGAACAGCGGCTTTCTCCAGAGATTTTTCGCTGACCCTGATGATGTGAAACCCCATGGGCGTCGCCACGATATCGGTCTCTCCCGGCGGCAGTCCAAAGGCTTTCTGTTCGATCGCCGGCGGAAGCTCTCCGCGGGCAAACCAGCCCAGGGTTCCTCCGTGATTTTTCGTCGCGGCATCGAGGGATTTTCTTTCGGCCAGCAGTTTGAAGTTTGCTCCGACCGACAGGGCGAGCAAAAAGCTTTTGGCTTCCTCTTCCGTGGCGACCAATATGTGTTTCAGCAGGATTTTTTCCGGCTCCGCAAGCGCTTCGCTGTTCTTTTCGTAATACCGTTCGATCTCGGAGGCTGTTATCTTGATAGAGTCCTCCATGAGTTTCCGTTTATAGATGTCCCGCCGGATACCGGACTTGAACTGTTGGGGAGTCATTCCCAGATTTTTGAGCTGCGCCTGAAATCCTTCTTCATTTCCGAACTGCTTCGTAAAATCAAGAAGAACCTTGTCGACTTCGCTTTCGATCGCTGCCGATTTGCCTTTGGAAAATATCCTGGCTCCTTCCTGTTCGATGAGCGCGTCGTCAATCATTGCGTTGAGAACCCTCATGCCGCCTTCACGCATCAGCCGGGACCAGAAATCCTGCGCCGTGATGGGGACCCCGTTCACCTGAGCGATCGTGGCCGGCAGAGCGTAGAGCGGAGCGCTCGCTTGGGACGCAAGCTTATGATTTTTGGAAGCGCTTTCCTGTTCGGCTGCCGCGTTGCGCGGGCCTGGAACGGACAAAATCAACCCGGAGGCTGAAAGGATCAGTATGAAATGCGGGAAAAATGTCTTGTTCAAGCGGGGTCTCCTTCGACCATCAATCTATCTGATAATTCAGTTTTTTTCAAGGATTTCCCTCAGATTTTTGTTGTAGGGATCCGCCTCCAGTCCCTTCTGCCAAAGGGTCCTGGCCCCGGCCCGGTCTCCCATCATGGACCGCACGATTCCCAGATTGTAATACCCCTCCCACCGTTCCGGCGCGTATTGAACCAAAGTCTGGAGGACTCGTTCCGCCAGGTCCAGCCGCTTCAGATTCGCGTAAAGCGCGGCCAGCGACAGGTAAGAAAAGTGAAACCGCGGGTTCATTTCAATCGCGCGGTGGAATTCCCGCTCCGCCGAAGCTGCGTTTCCGGTTTCCAGGTAAAGAAGGGCCAGGTTATGGTGCGTTTCCGGATACTGATCGTTGGACAAAATGGCCTTTTGATACTGCTCGATGGCTTCGGGATAACGTTTCTGGTCGCTGTAAGCCATCGCGAGGTTGTTGCGGAACCGGGCGCTCTCCGGAGCGTGGGCGAGGTTATGCTCGTAGAACGCGACCGGATTGTTCCATACCCGGTTCTGCGTCACGGTTTTATACAGGCAGAGCGCGATCAGCAACGCCAGCGCGGCGGCGCCGGCGCCAGAGCCGGCAATTCGGAATCGCGGGCCGCCGGCGTTCGTCCGGAGGGAAAGAGCCAGGCCCGAAAGGCCTATCAGGAGTCCCGCGATCGGCATGTAAAGCCAGCTCTCGACGATCGTCGTGCTGATGGGGATGATCACGTTGGAGACCGGGACCATGCAGAACAGAAACCAGAACAGTCCCGCTGCGGCCATGCGTCCGCCGAGGGAGCCGGGACGCCGGAAGGCCAGAACCGCGCCCGCGGCAATCATCCCTGTAAACAGCGCCGCGCCGAACAGCACGGGGCCCGCGAGCGGAGTCAGGTAAACGGGAATCAGGGTGGATCGCTCCATAAAGAGAGGGGTGGGCCAAACCGTGATCTGGATCAATTCCTTGAACGCGTCCAGGAACGTGTAAAGTCTCGCGGTCCAGCTCGCGGTGAAAACGTTGTCCGCGCGGAAAAGGTTGCCGGTGCCGCCAAAATTGAGAATCGTGAAGCGCAGCGCGACGTAAATCCCGGCGATGGCCAGATAGGGCGCCGCGTCCAACAGGCTTTTCCGGAAGCGCGCCGACTCGGTTTCGCCGCTCCTCAGGAAGAAATAGGATGCCAGGAAGATCATGCCCGGCAATACGACCATCGTTTCTTTGGAAAGGATGGCGAGCGCCGCCGCTACAAGCGCCAGAGCGGTCGCGCGAACATTTCGCTTCATATGGAGCAGAAGCGCGGCCAACCCGAAAAAAAGGCCGAGCAGAATGCCCAGCGCCGAAGCCGATGCAACGGCTTCTGTCTGCGCGGGATGCACGATGAAGATCAGCGCCGCCGCGAGAGCCGCGGAAAACTCTCCGCAAACCGCCAGGATCAGCCGGTAGAGCAGGTATCCGTTTGCGGCGTGAAAAAAGATTGAAAGGAGATGGTATCCCATGGGATTCAATTCCCACAGGGAATAGCCGGACAAAAACAGCACCTGCATCATCGGGCGATAGTAGTCGCCGGTTTTTGCCGCGCCGGCAGTCATCGATTCGCTGAAAAGCCTGGGGAAATAGCGCCAGTCCCGGAGGTACGCGTTATTGACGATGAAGTCCAGATCGTCGAGGAAAAGCGAGTTGTTGAGGATGTTAGCGTAGGCGAGGAGGGTAAGGGCTGCAATCAGGAGCGGCGCCAGAAGATTCAGGCGGGACGCGGAAAAAAAAGAATCCCCCGAGAGGCGCTCTCCGGAGGATGAGTTCATGCAGCCGATTTAGGCAAGTTTTCTGGCCTGGACAACGTGTTTGCCGGTATCTGCTTTGACGGGGAGGGTAAAATAGAAATTGGTGCCTTTTCCGGCGTCGCTCGTGAAGCCGATGTTCCCGCCGTGCGCTTCCACGATGCCTTTGGCGATGGCCAGGCCGAGACCCGTGCCCTTGGCTCCCGTGATTTTGTCCTTGGCGCCGGGGATCTGCTGGAACCGCCCGAAAATCAGGTGCTGGTGCTCTTTGGGAATTCCGATGCCGGTATCCTGCACGGCGATGGTCACGAAATCTTCGGAGCCCTTGAGAATCGTGGCGGAAAGGGTGATGCGCCCGCCTTCCGGCGTGAACTTGATGGCGTTTGAAAGCAAATTGGTGATCACCTGGCGCACCTTTTCTCCGTCGGCGGCGAGCGTGGGGATGTTGGGCGCGACCTGCAGGATCGATTGGATCTTCTTGCGCTCGAAGAGCGGCTGGAAGAGGCCGAACACGCTTTCGCTCGTGGCCTTCACGTCAAAACCGGTCTTGTGGATCTCCATTTTTCCGGCCTTGATTTTGGCGACGTCCAAAATGTCGTTCACGAACTGGGTGAGGCGCGTAGTGCTTTCCTGGATGATGTTGAGCGCCTTCTTGGTCTTTTCAGGGTTGAGCTCATTCACGGGTTTCATGGTCAACAGCTCGACGTAGCCGGAGATGGCGGTGAGAGGGCTGCGCAGCTCGTGCGATACGCTGGAAACGAAGGCGTCTTTCAGCTGATCGAGCTCTTTGAGCTTCACGGCCATGACGTTAAATTCGTGGGCCAGGATCCCGATCTCATCCGACCGCCTGATCGCGATCTGCGTGTCGAGGTTGCCCTCGCCAAGCGCCATGGCGCCCTCCGTCAGCTTTTTAATGGGGCCCGTCAGCTGGATGGCGAAGATCAGGGAAATAATCAGCCCGATGACGAACGCGATGATGGAAACGTAGAAGATTATTTTCGTGATCTGCCGGATCGAGTTGTCGATGTTCTCCTGGACCTTGTCCTCGAAGAACCCGAGATAGACCTTGGCCGTCTTTTCCGATCCGATGGCCACGTCGGCCGAAAGGCTCAGGATGCTGCGTCCGCCTTTGATGGAAAACTGCTCGCGCGCGGCTCCCGCCTGGGCGTTCTTGACCGCCGAGGATTCCGAGCCCATCACTTCCATAAAAACGTCATTTTTGCCGAGGATCAGCTGGCGGGGGATGTCCACGATGGCGGCGTAGGCCAGGCCCTTGGCGGTCTTTTGGAGCGACGTCAGGTAATTGTAGGCGAAGATATCGTCTTTGCTGATCTGGGACTCTTCGGAAACTTTTTTCAGGTTTTCAACGAGGGTGACCTGGTTCGATTCGATTTCTTCGAGCACCAGCTGTTTCAAAAAATGCAGCATGGAATAGCTGGTCGCGAGCACGATCAGCGAAGTCAAAAAGACCGAAAAGAGGATGAATCGGGTTCTGAGTTTCACGGGGTTCTGTTGTCAATATAAATCATGAGACGGTAAAATTCAAGGATAAAGTTATTCCATTCCCTGCATGGATCCGTCGGCCCCGGGCATTCCTTCCGTGCCGGGCGCGGCCTTATCGAATTCGATGACCTTAAGCGGTGCACCTTCTTTCAACTCCTGGGGCTTTTGAACGATGACCTGATCCCCGGTCACCAGCCCGCTTGAAATCACGCTGTGGGTCAGGGAGACGTAGCTGACCTCCACCTGCCGGACCTCGGCCTTGGTCTCCTTGCCGACCACATAGACCTGGTACCCGGTCTGGGTTTTCTCGAGAGAATCGTTGGGGATCGCGATCACGTCGTCCTTCTCGTAGATCACGATGCGGGTCCGCGCGAACATCCCGGGCAGGAGGAGTTTGCCGTCGTTCGGCAGGCGCGCCTCGATCGTCAGGGTCTTCGATTGGCCCTGGACGAGGGGCGACAGGTTTTCGATCTTGCCCTTGAATTCAACGTTCGGGTAGGTGTCCACGGTCGCCGTGACCGGCTGGCCGGGATAAATTTTGTCGATCTCCTTCTCGATGACTCCGATCCGGATGAGGACCGTGTTCAGGCTGACAAGCGTGCCGACCTTTTTCTGCGGGGTGATGAACTCGCCCACTTCGACGCCTCTGTCGCCGAGGATTCCGTCCTGCCGGGCGCGGAGGATGGTTTTGTCGAGCTCGCTTTTGGCGTATTCATACTGGACCTTCGCTTCTTCGAGCCGGTCCTTGGAAACGCCGCCCAGCGCGTAAAGCTTTTCGTAGCGGAAATATTCGGATTTGGCGCGCTCCAGCTTGATGGAGGTCTGGTTCTGGTCGAGCGTGGCGATGATCTGCCCCGCCCGGATCGCGTCGCCCTCGCGGTAATTGAGGGTGCGGAGGTTGCCTTCCGTCTGGAATCGGAGCTCGATCTCCGACCCGCCCGCCACGGTTCCGACCGCGGCCAGTGTGTCCTGGAACGGCGCCGGGGCGATCTGCATGACGTTGACGGTGACGGTGCCTTCCGACGCGGCCACGCTCTTCACCTTCTCTTTGAGCCCCCAGAGCCAGCGGCTGCTTTTATAGAGGCCGAACGTCAGGATCAAGATGGAAACGCCCCCGATGAAGATCGCGAGCTTCTTGTTTTTCCTGGCCCATTCCCAGAGGGAATCCGTTGCCGGTTTCGCGATGCCCCGGAAACTTTCGAACGTTTTGTAAACCGCTTCCTTCTTTTCCGGTTTCGGCGCCGCGGGGCGCGCAGGGGCGGATGAAGGCGTTTCGGTCGCGCCCGGGGCCGCCGGGGACAAGGGCTGCGATCCCTGAGACGCGGCGGGAGCGGCAGGTTCAGCCGACGGTTCCGAACGGTCCGAATTGATCAGAGCGTCGATTTCCTTAATTAAATGGCTGCGGCGGAAAGGTTTTGTGATGTAACGGCTGGCGCCGAGGCTCATGGCGGTTTTTTTATCGAAATCCGAGTCGCGTACCGTCAGGAAAACGACAGGGACGTGCTTGATTTCGGGATGTTCCTTGAGTTTCTGGCAGAGGATCAGCCCGCCCATGTGGGGAATCTCGAGATCGAGGATGATCAGAGATACCGAGCGGTCGTTCTGGATTGACTCGAGGGCGGCTTCGGCGCTTTCAACGAAGGTGGTGCGGTATCCTCGTTCCTTCAGCGTGTCGCTGATGACGTGGCACAGCTCGACATCGTCGTCAACAATCAGTATATGCGGTGTGTTGGGAGTTTTTGAATCCAATTGATGCTCAGCATATCAAAATCAGGATGATGCGGCAAGTTCGGGCTTTGCGCGCCCAAATGTTATAATAGGAACCCGGAATAACTTCAATGGGAAAAATCAGATTGATAAACTCATTTTACTGCCTGCTGGGGGCCGCGATTCTCTGGGGGGCGGGCTGCGTCCAGGAACGCCGCGTGTTCCTGCACCAGGTCAACCGGGCGGGGAAGATCGAGCAGAAGTCCCTGGAACGGACGGTTTGGGAGAACGCCATACCGGAAGGCCAGGAACTAAAGAGCAGCCGGATACTGGACGGCGATTTCGCCAGCTATCACCTGATTCAGGTCCGCACCCAGGAAAAACCCCACCGGCACGACTTTCACGACCTCGCCGTTTTCGTCCAGTCGGGCTCGGGCATCCTTTTTTCCGGTAAAGATTCAACCAAACTCTCGGAAGGGTCGGTTGTTTTCATCCCGCACGGCCTCGCGCATTATTTCGTGAATACAGGCCCCGTTCCGGCCGTCGCGGTCGCGGTTTTTTCACCGCCGTTCAACGGAGACGACGTCATCCCGGTCGAGAATCTCGAAAAGTCGGTCCAGCCTTAATTTTTGGAGCGGTTTACGGCTATTCTTCGGTGGGTTTTTTGATGTCTTTGTATATGTCCTGCGGTTTGATGTCGGATAGCTTCTTTTTGAAATCGTCCACTTCGTCTTTGGAAATCGGTTTGAGCAGCGGTTCGCACTTTTCGAACACCGCGTCGCTCACGAAGAGCGGGGCGGAAGAGCGAAGCGCGAGAGCAATGGAATCGGAAGGCCGCGCGTCAATTTCATCCACTTTGCGGTCCTGCTCCAGGAAAATCGAGGCGTAAAACGTGCTTTCTTTGAGCTCAGTGATGACGACTTTGGTGATTTTGGCTTTCATCGCGCCCAAAAAATTGATGATGAGGTCGTGGGTCATGGGTCGCGGCAGGCTGATGTGGTTTAAGTGCATCGCGATCGCATTTCCTTCGGCGGGTCCGATCCAGATCGGGATCAATCGCGGCCCATCGATCTCTTCCAGTACGACGACATATTGCGATCCGAGCGCGACGAGCGAATATAAATTCACTGCTTTTAACATAAGTGCCATAAACTTAACATAATAACCTATGGGAGTCAAGTGTATTCTTTTTGACCTGGATGGAACGCTCGTATCGACGGGCGGAGCGGGTTTGCGCGCGCTTGAAAAGGCGTTTGTGGAGCTCTATAAACTGCCCCGCGCCATGAAAAATGTAAATCCGGCCGGAAAAACGGATCCCGCGATCATCCGCGAGATTTTTAAGTTGAATTTTGACCGCGATTGCGATGTCTCGGAGATGGAGCGCGTGCAGCGCGCCTATTTGGAGCGGCTTCCGGACGAATGCCGGACCGCGGAAGACTATGAAGTGATGCATCGGATCCCCGATTTGCTGAGCCGGCTCGAAGGTTTGGGGGTCGTGATGGGGCTTGGGACCGGAAACATTGAGCAGGGCGCGCGCATCAAGCTCGAACGTTCCGGCTTGAACGGCTATTTGCCCTTCGGCGGGTTCGGTTCGGATGCGGAAGAACGTTCCGCTTTGCTGCTTGAAGGCAAGAAGAAGGCTGAAAAATTTTTGAACGCGCCGATTGCCGCCGAAGACGTCTGGATCGTGGGGGACACGGAACGCGACATCTGGGCCGCGCGCGCGGCGAAGTTCAACGTGATCGCGGTCGCCACCGGGCACATGGACGTTCCCGAATTGAACGAGCACGAACCCGATCACTGCCTGGAAAATTTCAAGGACGTTGACCGGTTCGTGGACATTCTCTTTTCAAAATGATCCGAATTTTTCTCGCCGCGTTTTTCCTGTTGACGTTCCAGCCGGCGTTTGCCGCCGACGGTCCCGGCGCCGCGGGCGGGGCCTCGCGGCTGAGGAAGCTCCCTGCCGCGGAAATCCCCGAATTGATCGACGACGCGGACGTTTCCGCTCTGTCCCGCGCCATCGACAGCAGTTTTGACTACTACGCTCCCCTGCCTTCCACCGCGACCCTCGCGTTTGGATCCGAAACAGTCACGGTCGGGCTCATGGTCGAAAGCCTGCGCCACTTTCAGAAGCTGATCCGCGGCGCCGCTCCGGAAGAAATCAACCGCCGCGTTCGCAAAGATTTTGACGTTTACCGCGCGGAGGTCGGAGGCAAAAGCGGCGGAGTGACGTTCTCGTCGTACTTTGCTCCCAGCATCTCCGCCCGGCTTGCGCCAGATTCCGAATACCGCTATCCCATTTACGCCCGTCCGCCGGACCTGGCAGACCTCTATTGGGAAGATTTCGATCCGGCCCGCAAAGGCGAACGGATGGCGGGGCGCTTCGACGGCCGGAAACTCGTGCCCTATTACAGCCGCGAAGAGATTGACACTCGGAAAGTCCTGTCCGGCAGGAATCTCGAAATCGCCTGGGCGAAAAATCCCCTGGATGTTTTGACGCTGCAGATCCAAGGCTCGGGCTGGATCAACGTGCCCGGCGGGACCGAGTCTTATCACGTGCGCTACGCGGGGGACAACGGGCGGAAGTACAGCTCGATCGGGTTGTCGATCATCGAAAGCGGAGCGATCCCCAAGGCGGAGTTCAACAAGGACCGCATGTGGAAATACCTGAACGGCCTGGACGATTCAAAGCGGCAGGCGATCTTAAACCGCAACGCGCGCTACATCTTTTTCGAGTTAACGAGCGCCACGACCGCGGTGCGCGGTTCGCTCATGGTTTCGCTCACCGACGGGCGCAGCATCGCCACGGACCCGAAGATTTACCCTCCGGGGGCGCTGGCTTTTATTATGACGCAGAAGCCGGCGTTCGACGATAATCTCGTTCCCAAAGGCAGCGTCCCCATGACGCGCTTCGTCCTGAACCAGGACGAGGGCGGCGCGATCAAAAGCTGGAACCGTGTGGACTTTTACTCGGGCCATGGTGCAATGGCGGAAAAGTTCGCGGAGCGCCTCTGGTATCCGGGAGACCTCTACTTCTTCGTCAAAAAACGCTGACTTTTCGGCCCCCGTCCGGGATCCATCAGACTGCTGTAAAACAAAAATCTACCGTCTCATTGACAAATTTCCTTCCTTAGTATAGATATGGAGCGTGCTGCGCCTTAAGCTCTTCCCCAAGATCGCCATCGTGCTGATCTTCCTGTCCACTCTGCCCGCGTTTATCGTCGGCTGGCAGACCGTTAATCTGAACAAAGACCATCTTGAAACCAATATTTTGGAGCTGCACACCAACCTCGTCAATTCTCTTGCGGAAAAAATTGACATCAACCTGAGCGGTTTCGCGGGCAAGGCGCGCGCCGCCATCGAGACCCTGCGGCTGCAAGGCGCGGTCACCCCTGGGCCTCTCCAGGCGTTGATCGACACCAACCCGGAATTCGTCAGCATCGCGTTCATGAACCCGTCAGGCCGAGAAATTTTGAAGGCTGTGAGCTCATTTTATCCAGATGAGCGGTCTCTGCAGGATTATTCGAAGGATCCGTTTTACCTGGAATACGCCGGGCCCAATGACTCTCTGCGCCAGCCGCGCTACCGTTTTGATATCCGCAACGGGAAGCCGATCTTCCTGATGGTCTTTCCCATGGACCCCGCCCGGGCGGAGAGGGGCTCTTTTTTCGCGGTGGTTTCGCTTTCCAATTTCTGGACGGACCTCGCCATCGAAGGCGCGGGCGTCCAGGGCGTCGATCGCAAGGCGTTCGTGGTGGACGAACGCGGCGTGATCATCATCCATTCCGAGCCGCAGAAGATGCTGCAGAAAGTTTCCGCCAACGAGCATCCACTGGTGGCGGAGGCGCTGCAGAACCGTTCGATCGGATCGCGGGAATTCAGGATCGGCGACGGCCAGCCCCTCGTGGGGGCCTACGCCCGCGTAAAGTCCACGGGCTGGATCTGCGTCATCGAACAGCCCATGCGGAGCGCCTACTACGCCGTCTATGAGACTAAAAAGCGCGCCAATATCATCCTCTGGGCCACGCTGCTGTTCGCGGGCGTCATCGCATTTTACCTGGCCAAGGACCTGCTCAAACCCATCTTCTCTCTGATCGGCGGCGCGCAGAAGGTGGCCAAGGGAGATTTCAACCACGTCGTGAAGGTCGACACGGAAGACGAGATGAGCGACCTGGCCGGAACCTTCAACGAGATGGTGAAGAGCCTCCGGCAGTATTCCGACCTACAGATCGACCGGCTGATCTCGGAAAAAACCAAGACCGAGGCGATCGTTTTTTCCATCGCGGACGGGATCATCCTCACCGATAACGCCGGTAAAATCCAGCTGGTCAATGAAAAGGCTGCGATGCTCCTGTCGCTTTCGAGCGGGAAGGGGGAAGCGTCAATCGATCCCAGGCCCTGGCTCGGCAAAAACCTCTTTGATTCCCTCGGGATCGCCGCGGTCCAATCCGCGGTCCGGGAAGTCTTTGAGCATCAGCAGCCGAACGCTTCACGCGAAATATCCATGACTTCTCCCGAAGTCCGGCATTACCAGGTTACCTCGGAGCCGGTTTTTCGGCCCGGCAGCTCCAAGAAGATCGGCGTGGTTCTGGCTTTCCATGAAGTGACGCTCGAACGCGAGATGGACAAACTCAAGGAAACGTTCCTGCATTCCATCACTCATGACCTGCGCAACCCCTTGAGCTCCATTATGGGGTTCGTCAAGTTCCTCAGGGACGGCGTGGGCGGTCCGGTCACCGACCAGCAGGGGAAGATGCTGGATACGATCCAGAAAGCCGGCGGCCGGCTGATGGGCATGGTAAACGACATCCTGGACATCGCCAAGTTTGAGGCGGGAGAGCTCCAGCCGCAGGTGGGGCCCTTTAACGTCGCGGCGCTGCTGGAAGACACCGCGGCGCTCTACGAGGGGCTGGCCAAACGCAAGAACATTTCTCTCGACCTTCTCATGCCGCTGGGCGTCGACAAGAATGCCCTGGGCGTCACGGGGGATTCCGCGATGATCGAGCGCTCCGTCAGCAACCTGGTCGCCAACGCCCTCAAGTTTTCGCCGCACGACTCCACCGTCAAGATCGTTCTCGAGAACTTTCCGGACAAGGTGCAGCTGTCCGTTGAAGACCGGGGGCCCGGCATCCCCGATAACTACAAGGAAAAGATATTTGATAAGTTTCAACAGCTCTCGAGCCCTTCTGACACCGGCAAGGGGGGAACGGGTCTGGGCCTGACCATCTGCAAATATTTTATCGAGCTTCATCACGGCCAGATCTGGGTGGAATCAAAAGTCAACGATGGGTCCAAATTCATATTCTGGATACCCAAGAAATTCGCCGCCTCCAACGCAGAAAAGGGCGGAAAGGAAAACGGAGGGCCAGAGCTGTGATGAAACGGCTGATCCTATTCACTCTTCTGATACTGGCCGCGGGTTCCCTCCGGGCCGAGGGCGAAATGCAGGAAATCCGCGTCCGGGAAGGCCAAACGCTTTGGGCCATCGCCCGGGAGTACCTGCAGGATCCGGGCCGCTGGCCCGAGATCATGAAATACAACAACCTGCCCATGAGCGATCCGAATGCGGCTCTGCCGGGTATGAAGATCAAGGTGCCCGTCGTCCTGATCAAGGAAAAGCTGCGGAAAGCCGACTTGGTCTATATCCTGAACGAAGTCTTGTATCGCCGGCGCGAACAGCCGAACTGGAAGAATGCGGCGCGCAACCTCGACATCTATAACGAAGACGGTATCCGGACCATGGACGAGGCGGAAGCGCACGTGAAATTTTTCAGCGGGGACATGCTGCGCATTGCGCAGAAGTCTCTCGTTATCCTGCGTCCGGAACTTAAGCGCGAGGAGGTCAACCTGATGTCGGGAGTCGTTCGCACCGGCCGCACGAGGGTCATCACCCCGACCGTTGAAGTCAACCCGAAAACCGCCGATACGGTATACAAAGCGCGCGTTCGAAAGGATTTGTCCACGATTGTTCAGGTGGAGCGCGGCAGCACCGAGGTTTTGGGGATCGATACCGGCAAGAGCGTGGTGGTGAGCGAAGGGTTCGCGAACGTCACGCTTCTGAAAACACCCCCGTCGGTGCCCGTTAAAGTGCCCGCCATGCCGGGTTACGACATGGTGGACTTCGGTCCTCGCGGCGAGGTGATCACGGAACAGCCCAGGACCCGCACGGTCCGAAAGACCGAGGCGCTGGACGCGCCCGAGATGGGGCGGCTGTCCGGTTCGACCGGCGCCAGAAAAGAGGAGAAACAGCCGCGCAACAGTTATCGGGTGCAGCTGTCATTGAGCCGCCAATTTTCAAGGCCGGTTCTTGACCGGACGCGGCCCCTGACCGACTCCATCGATGTCGCTTCGGAGCGCGACTACAAGGTCGCGGACGGCAAATATTACCGCCGCGTTTCCTATACGGACGACAAGGGCGTCTCCTCGGAGTTTTATGACCTGCCGATGATCGAAATCGACACGGTCGCGCCGCGCCTCGAGGTCATACGGCCCGAGAGCGGGACGAGCTCGCGCCAGAACCTGGTGAACGTGGAAGGAAAAGTGGATGCGGGCGCAATCGTTACGGTGAATGGCCATCCGGTGGAGGTGAAGCCGGATGGATCGTTCCGCTGGCCGCACGTTCTGAACCACGCGGGCGAGAACAAGATCCGCATTGCGGCCAAAGACCTGCACGATAATCAGACGGTGGTTGAGAGGATCGTCGAGTGGACGGGCGCGACCGAGTAGCGCGCCCGTAAAGTCAGGTTAGAGTTTGTCGTGAGTTTTCTCGCCCAGGATTCCTTGAGGGCGGAAAAGCAAAACCAGAATCAAAATCGCGAATGCGAATATATCCTTCCACTCCGAGCCGCCCGGAATAAATCCCGCCGCCAGAGCTTCCAGGATCCCGACCAAAAATCCGCCGAGCACCGCGCCTCCCACGTTGCCGATGCCGCCCAACACCGCCGCCGTAAACGCCTTGATGCCCGGCACAAAGCCCATGTTGTACTTTACGGAACCGTAATATAATCCATTCAGTAATCCTGCCGCCCCGCCCAGCGCTCCGCCGATCAAAAATGTCAGGGAAATAATCTTGTTGGTGTTGATGCCGAGCAGCTCCGCCGTTTCGCGGTCGCCCGCCGTCGCGCGCAGCGCCTTGCCGAGCTTCGTCTTATAAATGAAGAACCGCAGCACGAACATGAGGGTCAGCGCGATCCCAATAATGAATATCTGCAGCGTGTTGATTTCGCTGTCGCCGATTTTGATCTGGCGGATATTGAAAATTTCAGGGTAAGGCATCGATTGATTCGAGACAAACAGAAATACGGTGTTCTGAAGCACAATTGAAACGCCGATGGCGGAAATGAGCGGCGCCAGGCGCGTGGCGTGGCGCAGCGGTTTGTAGGCGACGCGCTCGATCAGGAATCCGACAAGCGCGCTCCCGCCCATGGCGAGGATAATCGCGATCGCGAGCTGCGCCAGCGGCGGCATGGCTTGCACCGCCGGAAGAGTGAGCGCAATTAGGGGAAAAAAGGCGCCGATCATGAAGATTTCCGAGTGAGCGAAATTAATCATCATGAGGATGCCGTACACGAGCGTATATCCGAGGGAAATCAGGGCATAGATGGAGCCAAGCGTGATGCCGTTGATTAACTGTTGGACTAGCATGATGCCGCGGGTTCGATCATTCTCACGTTATACAGCTTTTCAAATTCATGTTTGAAAATATCGAGGCTCTCCGGTCCTAAATCCAGCTGAATCGAGCCCTGGTGCAGCGCCACGTCGTGGCTGCGCCATTGCGCGCCGCCCACGATCTTGCGCCCGCCTTCGAGCAAATCAGAGCAGACCGGATTCTGGAAACAAAGCGCATCGCCGTAATAGGCGCTTTCGGCCGAAACCTTATGAAAATCACATGAGTGTCCCAGCGCCGCCAGGGAATTCCGGATCCATTTGTGGATGAAAAGATAGGAATCGTTGATGCGCCAGGGGAGCGCGGCATTCTGCTTTCTCCAGACGATAGAAAAGCAGAGGTCCTTCTGATGCAGCACGGTTCCGCCGCCCGTGGGCCGCTGCACGATGGACCAGCCATCCGCCTTAAAAGTTTCCTGCGGCACCTTGGTCATGTCATGGGTCCGGCCAAAGGAGATGGCGGGCTTTTCCCAGCGGTAAAATCTTATATAAGGAAGATGGTTTCCGGCTTTGACCCGCTCGAAGAGGTCGCGATCTTTCTGCATGGTGGGGGCGGCCGCTTCGCAGGCATAAGGCAGCCAGTCCCAGTCATTTTGGGATAGGAGGGGATTGTTTTCGGGGATTTGGGATTTTTTGGGTGCGCTGAGAAGAGTCATTCGCGCGGGCCGATGCTACTCAGGCCTTCCGGGCTTCCACTTCAGGTAGGGGTTGCGCGCCGCGGTGACTTCGTCCAGCCGGCGGACCGGAGTCCCGTGGGGGGCGCTGCGCAGTTTGTCCGGATCGCGTTTCGCTTCTTCGGAAATCTGCCGCATGGCAGTCACGAAATCGTCCATCGATTTCTTGGATTCCGTTTCGGTCGGCTCCACCATCATCGCTTCGGGAACGATTAAAGGAAAATAGATGGTTGGCGCATAAAATCCGTAATCGAGGAGGCGTTTAACGATGTCTAACGTTTTAACGCCCTGCTTCGCATAATCGATGCCGGTCAGCACGCATTCGTGCATGCAGGCTTCTTGAATGTAGGGTTTGTAGTAGGGTTTGAGCTTGGCCATCAGGTAGTTTGCGTTCAAAATCGCGTTCCGGCTGACGCCCGCAAGGCCATCGAGGCCCAGCGACAATATGTAGGTATAAGCCCGAACCAGCGCTCCGGTGTTTCCGAAGAAGGCGCGGACCTGGCCGATCGAAAGCTTCTCTTCCGTAATCAGCTTGAAGGTGTCGCCTTCTTTTTGGATGCGGGGGAGCGGCAGGAATTTTTCGAGGTGCTTTTTGACGCCCAGGGGTCCGGCTCCGGGTCCGCCGCCGCCGTGCGGCACGCTGAAGGTCTTGTGCAGGTTGATGTGCATCACGTCAAAGCCAAGCTTTGCGGGTTCGGCCAAGCCGACCAACGCGTTAAAGTTGGCGCCATCCATGTAAAGCAGAGCGCCCGCCTTGTGGACCATGTCGGCGATTTCCTGAATATCGTCTTCAAAGAGTCCGAGCGTATTGGGGCAGGTGATCATGACGAAAGCGACTTCGGGGCTGAGGGCCTTCTGCAGAGCTTCCTTATTGATGCGGCCGCGGTCGTTGGAAGGGATCGATACCACCGAAAAGCCGGCAAGCGCGGCGCTTGCGGGGTTGGTGCCATGAGCGCTGTCAGGAACAAGAACCTGCGTCCGCTTTTCTTTCTTCGATTCGAAATAGTTGCGCGCAACCATGAGGCCGACCAGTTCGCCTTGCGCTCCCGCCGCGGGATGCAGCGAGAAGGCATCCAGACCCGTCAGCTCGCAGAGGAACCGTTCCAACTGCCAAAGCAGTTCCAGCGTGCCCTGGATATCGGCATCACCCTGGTAAGGATGTGCGTTCGTAAAACCTGAAAGCCCCGAGGTTTTCTCGTTGACCTTCGGATTGTACTTCATGGTGCAGGAGCCGAGCGGATAGAAATTGGTATCGGCGCAGAAATTGAGCTGGGAAAGCCGCGTGTAGTGGCGCACCACGTCAAATTCGGAAAGCTGGGGAAGCTGCGGGGCTTTGGATCTCAGCTGGTTCTGGGGGACGAGCGATGCGGCTTTCTTTTCCGGAACATCGCACTTGGGGAACGTGATCCCGCGGCGCGTCTCCACGCTGTGCTCAAAAACCAACGGCTCTAAAACTTTGCGATTCATCTCCATTTTGGGTGACTCCGGGCGCTGCTGTTCAGCCTGCAAGGGAAACCTCTTCCAAAGCTTTAACTAAAGCATCAATCTGCACTTTTGAATTCATTTCTGTTACACAGAAAAGCATGGCGTCTGCCCACTCCGGATAGAACCGGCCGAGTTCCAGTCCTCCCGTGATTCCTTTTTTGCGGAGCTGGGTGTTAACCTTAGCTGGAGCGATCTTGGAGCGGATAACGAACTCATTGAAATAGGGGGATGTAAAGGCCAGCGAAAATCCTTTGATCTTTCCGATGGATTCCGCGGCATAATGGGCTTTTTGCAGGCAAAGCGTCGCCACTTCTTTAAGCCCTTCGGGGCCGAGCAGGCTCATGTGGACGGTAGCGGCCAACGCCATCAGGGCTTCGTTGGTGCAGATGTTGGACGTAGCCTTCTCGCGGCGTATATGCTGTTCTCTGGTCTGGAGAGTCAGGACGAAACCTCGGCGCCCTTCCAAATCCTTGGTGATGCCGCAGATCCGGCCAGGCATCTTCCGGACAAATTTTTCTTTGCAGGCGATCAAGCCGAGGTACGGTCCGCCGAAATTGAGGGAAACGCCCAGCGGCTGACCTTCCCCAGTAGCGATATCCGCGCCATAAGCGCCGGGAGCGGTCAAGAGGCCATGGGCAATGGGGTTGGAGCTTGTGATCAAAAGCGCTCCTTTGGCATGCGCCGCATCGGCCCACTTCTGACCTTCTTCCAGTGAGCCAAAGAAATTCGGGTTCTGGATCGCCACGCAGGCCGTATCAGCATCGAGATGCTTCTCCAGATCGGCAAAGGACGTAACGCCGTTTTCGCAGGGCAATTCGATGATCGTAAAGTTTTTGCAGTAGGTGCGGACGACCTGCCGGTATTCCGGATGCACCGCGGAGGAAATCAAAATCTTGTTGCGACCTGTTTCGCGGAGCGCCAGCAGAATGCCTTCCGCCAAAGCCGACGCGCCGTCGTAAAGCGACGCGTTCGCCACGTCCATCCCGTAAATCTCGGCGACCATGGTCTGGAACTCGAACGTAGCCTGCAGCGTTCCCTGGCTCGCCTCGGGCTGATATGGCGTGTAAGCCGTCAAGAACTCGCCGCGCGAAATAATTGCGCCAACGGCGGCTGGAACAAAGTGATTGTATGCGCCCGCGCCTAAAAAGCTCGGCGACTGCTGAACGGTTTTGTTTTTGCCGGCGAGTTTCTCGAGGGTTTCCTGCACTTCCATCTCGGAGAGGCCGTCTCTTAAAATGCCGTTTTTGGCGGGGGTGAAAAGCGCGTTCTGGGGGATGTTGGAAATCAGGTCCTCAAAGCGATGGACCCCGATCTCCCTCAGAAGCTCGGATTTTTCTTTCTCGGTGTTCGCGGTAAAGGCCATTAATGCGCTTCTTTTTTCAAGAATTCCTGATATTGGTCGTGCGTCATGAGCGCGCCGAGCTCGGCGGCTTTGGAAACGGAAAGCTGAAAGAGCCAGCCCTTTTCATAAGGAGATTCATTCACGAGTGCGGGATTTTTGGCGATGGCTTCATTCACCTGAGCAACCTTCCCCGAAACCGGCGCGTAGATGGGGAACGCGGCTTTCACGGACTCGATCGTCGCCGCCTCGCCTTCCTTCGCTAATTCCTTGCCGGCGGTGGGAAGCTCAACGAACACCACGTCCGTCACTTCCTTCTGGGCATGGTCCGAAATGCCGACCTTGCCGTCCGGCGAAATCCATTCGTGAGTCTTTGCAAACTTCAGTTGATTGACGTCCATGAGATGCTCCTTTACTTTTTATAAAACGGGGTGGATGTAACTTCCGCCGGGATTTTTTTACCGCCGCAATCGATGGAGATGGCTCCGAGCAATTGGGGCGGAACGTATCCGAGCGCGATGCCGACTTTCAAAAGCGGAGAATAAGTCCCGCTGGTGACAACTCCCACTTCACGGCCATCGCAATAAATCTTGTGAAGATGCCGGGGGATTCCGCGGTCTGTCAGCTTAAACGCGGTGAGTTTGCGCTTTAAGCCATCCTTCTGCTGCTTTTCCAAAACATCCTTGCCGATAAAAAAATCTTTATTCATTTTGACGACCCAATTGGGGCCTGATTCGAGCGTCGTGTGGTCGTCGTCCATGTCCATGCCGTACAGCAGATAACCGGCTTCGAGCCGCAGCGTGTCGCGCGCGCCCAGGGCGCAGGGGAGAATCCCGTCCGATTGTCCCAGGTCCAGCAGGGTTTTCCAAAGAGCTTCAAGAGCGGCGGTGGGGGCGATCATTTCAAACCCGTCTTCGCCGGTGTATCCGGTGCGGCAGAGGCTGACTTTGTGGCTTTGAAACGGAGCGTCGAGATAACCGTGGCGGTCGGGCAGGACGCTGAAAATTTTGTTGGCGATCTTTTGGGCTTTGGGGCCCTGCAGGGCGAGCATGCCGACCGAATCGCTTGCGTTGCTCAACTCCACGCCTGATGGAGCTTGTTTCTTCATCCAGCTGAAATCTTTTTCGATCGTCGCGGCGTTGACGACCACCAGATATTTTTTTGAGTCCAACCAGTATACAAAAATGTCGTCGATGACTCCACCGCGCTCGTTGAGCATGTGGGAGTAGATGCCATGCTTCGGTTTGCATCTGGAAATGTCATTCGTGCAGATTTTCTGTAGGAACGCGAGCGCACTGTCGCCCTCCACATAGATCTGGCCCATGTGAGAAATGTCGAAGAGACCCGCCTGTTCCCGCACCGCCATGTGCTCCTGCGTGATGCTGGTAAAGATGACCGGCATTTCCCAGCCGGCGAACTCGGTGAACTTCGCGCCGAGTTTCTTCTGCGCTTCAAAAAGCGCAGTGCGGCGGGGTGCGGCGGTCATGGTTTGCATGCGAGCTCCGCCGCCATTTCATCGGCATGATAAGATGAGCGAATCAGCGGCCCTGAGAAAACCTGCTCAAATCCGAGTGCGCGCGCTTTATCTTCAATCAGCTTAAATTCTTCAAGGCTGTAATAGCGGGAAAGGGGGAGATGGTCTCCGGAAGGCGGCAGATAGTGGCCGACGGTCAGATATTGCACGGAATGTTCGCGGAGATCTTCCAGGGTACGGCTGATTTCATCCATGGTTTCGCCGAGGCCCACCATCAGGCCGGATTTGGTTTTGATATCCGGCTGGCGGCCGGCGGCGAACTTTAAAACTTTGAGCGATCGCGCGTAGGTCGCTTTGGCCCGCACTTTAGGCGTGAGCCGTTCCACGGTTTCGATATTGTGATTGAAAACGTCGGGCTGCGCGTCCAAAACCTGGTTCAGCGCTTTCTCATTGTCTTCCAGATCGCTGATCAGGATTTCGACGGTGGTTTGCGGCAGGTTTTGCTTCAAAATGGAAATCGTATTGCAGAAAGCGGAAGCGCCGCCATCGGCGAGATCGTCACGTGCGGGGGCGGTGATCACGATATGTTTGAGTTTGAGCCGCGTCGCCGCTTCTAAAATCCGTTCCGGCTCAGTCTGGTCGACCATTCCGGGCCGCCCGGTTTTTTCCGCGCAGAACCCGCAGCGCCGCGTGCAGATGTCGCCTAAAATCTGAAACGTCAGCGTTCCGCGCGCGTAGCAATTGGTGCGGTTCGGGCACTTGGCTTCTTCGCAGACCGTGTTGAGTTTGAGGCCGTTCAGCGTTTCGGTGAGGTCAAAAAAAGTCCGTCCCTGAGGGACGCTTTGGCGGAAATAAACGGGAAGGGGAGAAGCTCTCACAATGTATAAGGAAGCGGGATAATTTAGGGGATACTGTACAAAATTTTGATGGAGGGCGGAAGTTGAGAGCGAGTTGACGATGGAATGGGGGCGCGACTTATCGTTCGAGCGCCCAGCGGATGCTTTCGGAAAAAGAGGGGTGAGCGAAAATTACATCTTTGAGGGAATCCCGGGTCATTTGATTTTTGATGGCAACGGTGAGTATATGGATGATTTCCGCAGCCCCGGGGCCGATGATCTGGGCGCCAATGATCTTTCCGGATTCGGCGTGGCTTAAAATTTGGGCGAACCCATCGGTCTGGTTTTCCGCCATCGCGCGCGCGCTGCCCTGGAAAAAATAACGCTGGCCTTTAACGGGAATCCCGGCCTTCTCCGCGGCTTCCTTCCATTGGCCGACCGAGGCCACTTCGGGCCAGGTGTAGAGGCAGCGCGGCACAAGGCTGCCGTTATAAGTCATGTTCTCGCCCATGGCGTTTCGCGCGGCGCATTCACCCTGCGCGGTTCCGGAATGGGCCAGCAAGGAAAGTCCCGTTACATCGCCCGCAGCGAAGACATTTTCGTTCGAAGTCTGCAGAGAGCCGTTTAATACCATCCGGTTGCGCTCGGCTTTAATTCCGGCCGCATCCAGGTTTAACGCTTGAACATCCGGTCTACGCCCGGTGCAAACCAATAACGCTTCGGCCTCAATCATCTTCTGATTCGAAAGCTTGATGTTCCAAACATTGCCGTGCTTCAGCTCTTCGATGGTGATCGAGTCGAAGATCTCGATCCCGCGCGCTTCAAATACTTTGCGCAGCGCCTGCACGATGCCCGGATCTTCGCCCGGCACGAGCCCCGCCGTCTTTTCAATGATGGAAACTTTGCTGCCCAGTGCGTTAAAGAGGCAGGCGAACTCGCAGCCCACTGCTCCTCCGCCCACAATCACAATGCTTTGGGGAACGCGCTCAATCTCAAATATCTTGTCACTATCTAGAGTCTGGTCAGGAAACTGATCCGTGGGAGGGAAAAAGACAGGGGAAGACCCCGCGGCGATTACAGCCTTATCAAATTTGAGTGAGCTTTTGCCTTCCGCGGTCGTGACGGCGAAACTGTTTTTGGATTCGAATACCGCTTTGCCCTGAATACGTTTGACGCCGAGCATCGAAAAAGATTTGTCGAGATCGCCGCGCAGCTTCGCGATCACTTTGTTCTTTTCGGACTTCATCTCCGCCCAAACGGCCTGCGGGTCAACAGACTTGATTCCGGCGGCGTAAAGAGGAGATTTCTTGAAATCGTAGTATTTCTTGCCGATGGCCAGCAGTGTTTTGGATGGGATACAGCCTCGGTTCAGGCAAAGCCCGCCCGCGAATTCCTTTTCAACCAGCGTGACGTCCCACTTGCGTTTCGCCGCGGTTTTGGCGGCGGCCTCGCCTGCGGGCCCCGCGCCGATGACAACTAAATGTGGAATGGAAGCGCTCCTAAATATGTGTAAATACGATGAGGGTGAAAGTCGTAGGAATCGGTATCAGAACCGTTAATTAACCGGAACGAACTGATTGCCTTTAACGATATAAACCGTGACGGCCTTATTCTTGGTGTCGCCCTTCTCGTCAAATTCGGTCCGGCCGAGCACGCCGTCATACTTCAGCGTGCGCAGATATTCGATCATCGCGGCCTTGTTCGCGCTCGCTCCGCCCGCGCTGCCGTCATTTGCGGCGGAAAGCCCCGCTTTTTCAAGTGCGTCAATCGCGATCATGGTCGCTTCATAAGTGTAATGATCGTAAGGCTGGAAATCCGTGTTGGGATAGTCCGCTTTGTACTTGTCGAGGAAAGCTTTCGCGGAAGGAATCCGTTCGGGGGGAACGCCGACGTTCGTAACGTAGGCGCCATCGGACGATGCACCCGCGATCTTCATGAATTCGGGCGACTGCATGGCGTCGCCCGACATGTAGGCAATTTTCATCCCGATCTCCGTTGCCTGCTTCAAAATCAGTCCGCCCTCGTTGTAGATGCCGCCAAAATAGATCGCCTGGGGTTTTTCCGATTTGATGCGGGTTAGCAGCGCTTTGTAATCCTTGTCGCCCACCGAGATGCCGTCAAAAGAAGTGACCTTGCCGCCCTTGGCTTCAAACTCTTTCTTGAACTCTTCGGCCAGTCCCTGTCCGTAGGGCGTTTTATCATGAATGATAGCCGCGGACTTTTTCTTGAGCTGGCTCAGCATGAAGTTTGCGGAAGCCTGTCCCTGTACGTCATCGGTCGTGTTCACGCGGAAAATGTTTTTGACCCATTTCCAGGAAGGTTCCATCTGCTGTTGCGTCAGTTTGGGATTGGTCGCGGCCGGCGTGATCATCAGGATGCCCGCTTTGGCGTAAACCTGTGCGGCAGGGATGGAACAGCCGGAGTTCAGATGGCCGATGACGGCGACGATATTGGAATCCGAAACAATCTGGTTCGCCACGTTCACCGCTTCCTTGGGATCGGCGCGGTCATCAAAAGCCGCCAGCTCAATGCGAGTCTTAAAACGGCCCGATGCGTTGGCATCCGCCACCGCCAGCTCCGCGCCCCGCTTCATGCCCTGCCCCATGGCGGCGATGTCCGCGGTAAGGGGAACCGCCAGCGCGACCTTGATCGTTTTTTCGCGCGGCTTGCAGCCCGCGGCAACCGTCAGCATTAAAATCGATAAACATAAAATCCGTTTCATTTTGTTCTCCTTGGAGAAATTTAAATTATGCTATCAATTCCCATTTCTGAATACAAGAACGGCGATTGCTTGTGAAAAAGGGGCCATTTTGATAAGATATTTTCTGTTTCCGGGTGTCGTTGACGATTTTCAGTGGGGATGTGGTGTAGCTCGGTTAACACGCTGCCCTGTCAAGGCAGAGATCGCGGGTTCAAATCCCGTCGTCCCCGCCAGTTTTTCATAAGAATACGGTACGTCCCCGTCGGTTTTTTCTTCCCATCCCAATCCTTTGAACTCATCGCACGATTACTCTCCCATCAGTCTTGGCTCGATCGTTGATGTCGCCATCGAAAAGCTCGCGCTGGGCGGCGACGGCATCGCGCGGCTGACGTCCGCCGCTTCCAAGTTTCCACTGGTCGTTTTTATTCCCTATGCCGCGCCCGGCGACCGGCTCAAGGTCAAGATTGTCGAGCTCAAGAAGAACTTCGCGCGCGGGAAGATCATGGAAGTTCTAACCCCCTCCAAACAGCGTACCGCTCCTCCCTGTCCTTATTATTTCGTCCCCGGTAAAAATCGCCCATGCGGCGGCTGTAATTTTCAGCATATGAATGATGAGGGTCAGGCGGATGCTAAATCCGTGACATTAAAAGAAACTTTGACCAAAATCGCTGGGTTAAACTCCGGCCTTGTTTTGCCCATTCTGATGGATACGACGCGGCGATGGCGCTACCGCAACAAAATCCAGATCCCGTTCCGCCCGAGCAAATCGGGCGCGATGGCCGGGTTCTTTGTGCCGCAATCGCATGAGATTGTATCGATCGATGATTGCCACATCCATTCCGAATCCGTGATGAGTCTCGTGCGCGGGGTTAAGAAAAAAATGGACGAGTGGGGAATCCGCGCATATGATGAAGACCTGGAGCGCGGCTGGCTGCGCCACCTGATCGTCCGCGAAGATTTTGCCACGGGCGAGCTGCTGGTAACGTTCGTGACCCGGAACGATGCTCTGCCGCGCGCAAAAGAGTGGCAGCACTTTTTCCACAAGAATTTTCCTAAAGTAGTCGGATTCTCTCAAAATATTAATCCTGATCAAACCAATGTGATCCTGGGCCGAAAATGGAATCCAATTTTTGGCCGCAGTCACCTCGTTGAAATCATGAAGGGCTTGGGTCCCAATGGCGCGGCTTTAAAGCTGAAGGTTTCCGCGGGCTCTTTTTTTCAGGTAAATACGGGTGCCGCCGAGATTCTGTACCGGACGGCGCGCGACTTCGCGTTATCGGAAACGGAACGCGGCGGCGCATTGGATGTCTATTGCGGGGTGGGCGGCATCGCGCTCGCGTTAGCGCCGCACTTCGGTAAAGTCACAGGGGTGGAAGAAGCGCACTCCTCCATTGCGGACGCAAAAGAAAATGCGAAGTTGAATGGAATCAGCAATGCGGAGTTTATTCGCGCGGATGCCGAAGCTTATATGGCCCGCCGCGCCGCAGCTCCCGGGAGTCCTCCATCCGTGATCGTTCTCGATCCGCCCCGCGCCGGCTGTGCGGAAGGGGTACTGCGCAAAATTATCGCATTGTCGCCCGGAACCATCGTTTACGTTTCCTGCGAGCCGTCCACGCTGGCTCGCGATCTCAAGATTCTTTGCGCGCAAAAATATGAAGTGAAGAAAGTCCAGCCCGTCGATCTCTTCCCTCATTCCGCCCATATCGAGTCCGTCGCGCTCCTTAAACGGAAACCTTAGGCCAAACGTTATATCTATAGAATCATGAAAGAGCTTTTGCCCCATTGGGATTTATTGGATCAGCTCGCGGCGCTGCCGGCGTCGCAGAGTCAGCCGTTCCTCTTGCAGGTTCAAAGCGGACTGCCTTATCTTGCGGTCCGGTTAGCGCTCGCCGGGCGTTCCGTTTTTGTGATCTGCAGCGAAGACCGGGCGGAAACGTTTGGCCAGGACGCGCAGTCCCTCGCTTCGCTCATCCCCGAAATGAAGGATTGGTCGGTCGGCTATCTCCCTTATCAGGCGCCTCAAGAGCGTTCCGCCTTGGTTGAAGATTCTTATCACAAGAAGGGAATTCTCTGGTCCGGCAGCATGGACGCTCTGCTGGAAAAGTCCTTTTCGCGCCGGGCCTTTACGGACCGTCGCTGGCAGATCAAGGTGGGGCGGTCCGTTGAACATGCCGATTTTATCCGCTTTCTTTCCGAGAATGGGTATATGCGAACCGACTCCGTGGAGGAAACGGGCCAGTTTGCGGTGCGCGGAGAAGTTTTCGATTTCTGGTCGCCCAACAGCGAAGAGCCGGTGCGCATGGTTTTCGATCACGACACCGTTGAAGGCATGCACCTTTTCGATCCGGGAACGCAGCGTACGCGGGAGTTTTTAATTGAAACCATCGCGGTTCCGCTCACGGCGCGCATTCCCGCCGCCGCGGAATTTTCCACCATCGCCGACTTTTTTCCCGAATCCACGATTTTCATCGTCGCCGATCCCCGCGTTGAAGAAGACCCCGCGCTCCTGAAACAAATTCCGTCCGGCCGTTCGCGGATCATCACGGGACTTGCCGGCCAGCCTTCGGGCCTTGCGCCCTGCTCTCGCATCCACCTTAATTGGGAGATGCTTAAAAAGGAGCTTGGGACCGCCGCTCAACAAAATATCCGGACCTTTGTGCTGACGCACAACATGGGGGAAACCCATCGCCTGGAAGAAATATTGGACGGCCTGCGCCTCGAGCCGGGCGACTGGCCAAAGATTTTAGTGGCGCCTCTCTACGAAGGATATTCCCATGAAGATTTGAAAATTTCAGTCTGGAGCTATGACGACCTGACGGGAGTCAAAACGTTCCGGCGGCGGATGCCAAAATTCAAGCTCGGGCGGAAGCTCGAATCCATGGCCGACATCAAAATCGGCGACTATGTGGTTCACGAGCATTTTGGCATCGGGCGATATCAGGGCTTGGAAAAAGTGAGCCTCAAACTTCGCAGCAAGACGCGCAAATCCCGCGAGAGCGAAAAGATTTCGGAATTTTTGGCGCTCAGCTATAAAAAAGGCGACCGCCTGCTGGTTCCCATCAACGATTTCCGCCTGGTGCAGAAATATGTCGCGCAGGAAGGAAAAAAGCCCGAACTCTATTCTCTGGACGGCGCGGCCTGGGAACGCGTCAAGCAGAAAGTGAAAAAGGAAGTCGAGGAGATCGCGGGCGAACTGCTGAAGACCGCGGCGGAACGCGAGGCCGCCGGGCGCCCCATCGATATCGAAAGCGGGCCCCAGCAGAACATGCTGAGCGAGTTTGAGGAAGCATTTCCTTACGAAGAGACTTCCGACCAGCGCGCCGCCATCGACGCGGTCTACAGCGACATGGATTCGCAAAAATTGATGGACCGCCTCGTCTGCGGCGACGTGGGCTATGGCAAGACCGAAATCGCCATGCGCGCCGCGTTCAAGGCCGTCAGCCGCCGGCTGCAGGTGGCGGTGCTCGTGCCCACCACGATCCTGGCGGAACAGCACTACAAGAATTTCACGAACCGTTTCGCCGCCTTCCCCGTCCACATCGCCATGATCTCGCGTTTCCAAACCAAACAGGAGCAGTCGAAGGTGCTGGCTGACTTAAAGGCGGGCCATGTGGATATCATCATCGGCACGCACCGTCTGATTCAAAAAGATGTTTCCATCGAGCGGCTAGGGCTGCTGATCATCGATGAAGAGCACCGATTTGGCGTCAAACAAAAGGAAATGCTGAAAAAAGTTAAGGCCTCGATGGATGTCCTTTCGCTTTCGGCCACTCCTATCCCGCGCACCCTCTCGTTTGCCTTGGGGGGAATCAGAGACATCTCGATTGTTGAGACGCCGCCGCAGGGGCGCCTCCCGATCGAAACGCAAGTGGGACTTTTTGACGAGAAAATTGTGAAGGAAGCGATCCAGCGGGAGCTGGGGCGCGGCGGGCAGGTTTTTTACGTCCACAACCGGATCAGCAGCATCGAGAAGCGCAAGGAAGTGTTGGAAAAGATCGTGCCGGGACTCAAAGTCGGTATCGCGCACGGCCAGATGACCGCCGATGGGCTCGAGAAAGCCATGTGGAATTTTTTGCACCGGAAGTGGGACGTATTGCTCGCCACGTCCATCATCGAATCCGGACTCGACATTCCGAGCGTAAACACATTGATTGTTGAAGATTCGGAAGAGTTTGGCCTGTCACAACTTTACCAGCTGCGCGGCCGCGTAGGAAGGCAGAGCGAAAAAGCCTACTGTTATCTTTTCTTTTCTGGCTGGTCGCACCTGTCGGATGATGCGCGCAAGCGCCTTGAAGCCATTCAGGAGTTTTCATCGCTGGGCTCGGGCATCAAGCTCGCCATGCGCGACATGGAGATCCGCGGCACCGGGAATTTCCTGGGCCAGCAGCAGCATGGCTGGGTGAATGCGATCGGCCTAGATCTTTACTGCCAGATGCTTTCCGAGGAAATCGAAAAGCAGCGCAGGAACCGCGGCGCTTCGAAGGGCAAGACCGCGCCCCGCCCCGAGCCCGCCGCGCCGCAGAAACCCGCGGCGCTCCCGGAGATAGAGCTCAACCTCCCCGCTTATATTCCGGAGGACTACATCCAGGTCCCGGGGGAACGCATCCTGATCTACAAGAAGCTCGCGTCCGTTGCATCTCCAGAATCCGGCGATCAGCTCAAGGCCGAGCTCCAGGACCGTTTCGGTCCCGCCCCGGAAGCGCTCCAGAACCTCTATAAAATCATAGACTTAAAATGGCTGGCGCGCGACCTCAAGGTCGACCGCATTTACGAATCCGAAACAGGAATTGTGATGAGCTGGAAGGTGGGCCAGGACCAAAAGGACCTGCCCATTAATCTGGGGGGATTGGCCGGAGCGCTCACGGATGCCCTGGAAGTCCTGCCGCCCTCCAATGAAACCGAACGCGCGATCAGCATTCTGCTGATTCCGGACGACCCGAACAAAGACATTTTCGGCCAGATTGAGGATTTCTTGAATCGAATCCGGAAATTTGTTATAGTCTGAATCCCTGTATGAAAATCCTTTCCTTAATAGTTTTCTTCGCTACCCTGTCGGCGGGCCTGACCGCCTGTAAGAACAGTGACCGCGAGGTCGTGGCCAAGGCGGGGCGCGTCAAGATCACACGGGCCGATTTCACGAATGAAATATCCAATTCTCCGCCCGCCTATCAAAACTATCTCGCCACCATCGAAGGCAAAAAGCAGTTTCTGGACATCATTTTGAAGGAAAAGATCCTGATGAATGAAGCCGAAAAGTCCGGCGTAGCCCGCCGGAAGACTGTCCAGGACGGCCTCAAAGAATACAAGGATCGGGCCCGCGAGCAGGAGCAGGAATACCGCAAAAGCCTGGTCCTTAAGGAATATCTCCAGGAATTGCAGGACGGCGAGTTGAAGGTGACGGAGGCGGAACTGACCGACTACTACCAAAAGAACGAGTCTGATTTTAAGAACCCTGTGCGTGTGACGGCCAGCCATATCCTGAGCTCAACGGAAGAGGAGGCCGCCGCGGCCCTGTCTCGCCTCAAAAAGGGAGAAGATTTTGCAAAGGTTGCCCAGGAAGTTTCACGAGACCCTTCCGCCGGGCGCGGGGGATTGATCGGCGAGGTCATCCGCGGCGACCTGACGGATCTTCCGGAATTCGAAAAAGCGCTGTTTCCTTTGAAGTCGGGCCAAATATCCGGGATCGTCAAGACCAAGATCGGTTACCATATCATTCGCAAAAACGGGGAAATCAAAACCAAGGGGCAAAGTTTCGAAGCAGCCGCTCCCCAGATCCGTCGTTTCCTCGAAAAGCAAAAATTTGACCAATGGATCGAAAAGGCCAAGGTCCGCCAGAAAGTCTGGATCGATGAAAACGGCCTGGCGTCCATTCCCGTCGGCGCAGCGCCCGCGGAATTGTCCGTTCAGTCCGTTAACCCGTCCGTTCAATAAACAGAGGAACCATTCATGAAACAATACGACTCCTTTCATCAAATTTTAGCTTCCCGGCGCGTCGCCGTTGCCGTTTTCGCGCTGACGCTCGCGTTCGCTCCCCGTCTTCGCGCCGAGCCCGCGGCTGAGGCTTCGGCGGCGGCGCAGAAAACCGTGGGTAAGACGGTCGCCGTGGTCAACAACGAACCGATTTTCATGGACGAGCTCGAAAAGGAATCTGAACCTTTCATCGCGCGCTTCAAAAAGACCGCTCCCGAAAAAGACCAGACTCCCGAAAAGCTCACGAACCTCAAGAAGGAAATTCTGGACCGGCTTATCGAGGAAAAACTCCTCCTGCAGGAAGCCAGGAACAAAAAATTCCGCGTCACAAAAGTGGAAATTGAGCGCGGCATTGAGCAGTTTAAGGAGCCCTTCATGGCCGATGAAGCGGGGAAGCCCCGCACCCCGATCCAGGCCGAAAAGGCGTTTCAAGAACAGCTCGCCAAGGAAGGCCTGACGCAGGACCAGTTCAACAAGCGAGTCGAGGAACAGCTCATGAAAGTCCGCCTGATCGAGATGGACGTCAAGTCGAAAGTGGAAATGCCCAAGGACGAAGAAGTCAAACGATACTACGATAAGATCAAGAACAAGATGGCGGGTAAGCCCGTCGCGACGGTTTCGCCCGAAGAAGAGGCTGACCTTGCCCAAATTTCCAAGTACCTCGAACGGATGACCGGGGAACAGGCGCGCATCCGCCACATTCTGGCGCGCGCCAAGAAGGGCGACGCAGCGGAAAGGGCGGGCGCCAGGAAGAATATTGAGTCGGTCCAGCAGAAACTCAAGGCCGGAGAAGATTTTGCCTTCCTGGCGAAAAAATATTCGGATGACCCGCTCAGCAAAGACCGGGGCGGAGATTTGGGTTTTGTCGCGAAGAGCGACATGGGGCTCCCCGAGATTGACGCATTCGTTTTTGGAAATATCAAGGAAGGCGACACCAGCGGGATCATCGAAACGGAGATCGGCTACCACCTCGTCAAATTGGTGGAAAAAAAGCTGCCCCATCCCCTGGAGTTTGACGACATCGGCGAAGACCTCAAAAATTACGTCGCCCAAAGAAATTTCACGCAGAAGCTCGAAAGTTACCTGAAGGGTTTGCGGGCCAAAGCGAACGTTAAAGTCAATCCGATCAATTAATCCCCGAAAAAAACCCATACTCGCCGTGACCCTGGGCGATCCTGCTGGGATCGGCCCCGAGGTCGTATTAAAATCCCTTTCGGACCGCAGCCTCTATCGCCGCGCCAATCCACTCGTTATCGGGGATTGCCAGGCCCTCGCGCTCCGTTTGCGCGCGGCTTCGGTTAAGATCCGGCCCGTATTAAATCCCGCCCAGGCCAGGTTCGTTCCCGGAGTCATAGATATTCTCCATCAGCCGGTTCCGAATTTCACCCGCATGCCCGTGGGACGCCCGTCGGCCGCGTCCGGCCTCGCCTCGTTCCTGTGGGTCCGGCTGTCCGTGGAATTGGCCGCGGCCCGGCTTGTTCAGGGGCTCGTGCACGCGCCGATATCCAAGTCCGCCTGGAAAATGGCGGGCATTCGTTACGATGGCCACACTGAACTGCTGGCGGATCTCTGCGGTGTCCGGGACATCGCCATGGCGATCGTTTCCGAACCGCTTCGCACCGTGCTCTCCACCCGCCACATCGCTTTCTCCCAGGTTCCATCCCGGCTGAAAATCCGCGAAATTTCCGCTGCCGCCGTCCAGGCGGTCCTTTGGATGCGGGCGCTTAAGATTCGGTCGCCGCGCATCGGCGTCTGCGCCCTGAACCCTCACGCTGGAGAAGGCGGGCTTTTCGGGCGCGAGGAAATAACCGTCATCGCTCCGGCGGTCGCGGCGCTCCGCAAAAAGTTTCGCGGCGTCCGGTTTTCGGGTCCCTTGCCGGCTGATTCCGCCTATCGCGATCACAGAGAGGGGCTCTATGATTGCCTCATCACCCAATATCACGATCAATCGCTCATTCCGCTCAAGCTGTTCGCCTCCCAAAAACTGGTGAACGTCAGCCTGGGACTTCCCTTCGCGAGGACTTCTCCGGGGCATGGGACGGCATTTGATATCGCGGGCCGCGGCCGGGCCGATGCGACGCCAATGAAGGAAGCGTTCCTGACTGCCGCTCGCCTCTGTTCATGATTTCGCGGCTCGGATGGTTAGCCCTTTTACCCGCCTTCCTTATATTAAGTGCTTGCGGGCTTGAATTCGTTCCGGTGCATTCCGATGGGCCATCTTCCCGTTCCGCCCCTTCAAACCCTGAAATGCGGTTCTATCAGTCCCTTCATTTTGTGGTTTATGGGTACGACATGAACAAAAACATGAATATCGCGGAGAACGCGGAAAACGTTTATAAAAAGGTGATGTTCGACATGAATTTAATGTCGTTCAAGCCTCGCGAAAATTACCGCATTACCGTCTATCGCACACCCGAGGAATTCCATCAGGAAACTAGCCTTCCCGCATGGTCCGGCGGGGTCACGGTGACCAAGCCGCTGGGGGAAATCCTCCCTTCGGAAAGGGGAATCCAGTCGAGGGTTTCCATCGCGACCTACGAATCGGGTTTGACGGCTTCCCAGCTGGCCCATGAGGTCACCCATCTGGTTTTCAACGAATTCATGGGTGCATCATCGCCGGAAAAACTCTCGCGTCTGAAATGGTTGAACGAAGGTTTGGCCACGTATGAAGAAATGGAGTTTTATAATGATGGATTAAAAGAAGATTTCATTCGTTTGACGCGTTCCATCGTCAAGCGCAACCCCGTTCCCATTAACGAAATGGTCTCATTCCTTCCAATTCATGTCGTTCCCCAAAATGTGGGAAGATTTTATTTCGCGAATCAGCCGAACGATTACACCAATATTGACCTGTGGTACTGGCACACCCAGTTTTTGGCGCAATTTTTGATTAAAAAGGAGGGGCAGTTCGCGTTCTACACCCTGTTGGGCGCGTTGAAAAATGACAGGACTTTTGTGGACGCTTTGCAGGACGCGTATCCGGGAAAATGGCGCACGCTCCAGGAGCTGGAAAACGAATGGCGCCAGTGGCTGTAAATCTTGAAATAAGTTTGACATTCAGCTTTCAGTTCGCTATAATACCCACTCTAAAATCAGGCGCGTAACAAGCTTTTAGTAAGGAAGTGATGTTCAGTTTAATCATTATTTGATCTCGATTTTAATGATAAATCGAGTGGAGGATAATTCTATTAACAAAGTTAACTTCGCCCGGATCCCGTCCATCATTCCCCTGCCCGAGTTGCTCGAGATGCAGCGGAAGTCGTACGAAGAATTTTTACAGGCCGACACCGACCCCGAAAAGAGAAAGATGCAGGGGTTGCAGGCCGCCCTCCTGGACGTCTTTCCCATTGTCAACACGGATGAAACTCTGGAACTTCAGTTTTCCCATTACGAAATCGGCGAACCCAAGTACTCCATCGATGAAGCCATCTCCAAGGACGCTACTTTTGCGGCCCCCATCAAGGCGCACATCCGGCTGGTGGAAAAGAAGGAAGGCGGCAAGATAAAGCAGGTCGCGGAGCAAGAAGTATTCCTCTGCGAAGCGCCGCTGATGACCGAAACGGCCACCTTTGTCATTAATGGAGCCGAACGCGTCGTTGTCAGCCAGTTGCATCGCTCACCCGGCATCATTTTTGAAGAGGACGAAGAGAAGGCCATCTCCTCCTACGGTAAAAAGCTCTACTACGCCCGCATCATCCCCTATCGCGGCGCCTGGGTGGAATTCGAATACGATCTGAACAATGCGCTTTACGTGCGCATAGACAAGAAGCGCAAAATTCCCGCGACAACTTTCTTGCGCGCTCTCGGCATCACGTCCGACAGCGACATCCTGAAGATTTTTTATGAGACCGAATCGCTTCATGTGGACAAGCTTTCGGTGGAAGAGACGGTCGGTCGCGTGGTTGCCGCCGACGTGGTGGATAAAACCTCCGGAGAAATTCTGGCTGAAGCCAACCGCGAAATCACCCGCGATCTGTTCGCCAAGTTCCAGGAAAAGAAGATCAAAGACGTTCTCGTCTTAAAGCTGGACCCTGCGTTGAACGACGTTTCCATCCGCAATACGCTCATCAAAGATCCATACAAGACCAAGAAGGAGGCCACTCAGGCCATTTACCGCATTTTGCGCGCCCAGGAATATATCGCCCCCGAGCAGGCCGAGAGCTATCTCGATAACCTGATTCTGAACAGCGTCCGCAAGTATGATTTCACCGCGGTGGGACGCTACAAGGTCCTGAAAAAGTTTACGCCGCTCCTCAAGCAGCTGGCTTCCCGCAAGGATTTCAGCTTTCAGATGCCTTCGGACCGCAAGCGCACGCTCGCGATCGAAGACGTCATCGTCACGCTGCAGTATCTTATCGCCCTGAACAACGGCCTCATCCACCTCGACGTGGACGGCACAAAGGTCAAGGTGGAGGTGGATGATATCGACCATCTCGGTAACCGCCGCGTCCGCGTGGTGGGGGAACTGCTCGAGAACCAGCTCCGCATCGGTCTCATGCAGATGGCGCGCCTCGCCCGGGACAAGATGAACCTTCCCGACAAAGCGATGCTCACGCCCCGCGTGGTTTTGAACACCTCGCCCGTGGTCGGCATCGTGCGCAAGTTTTTTGGAACGTCTCAGCTTTCCCAGTTCATGGACCAGACCAACCCTCTGGCCGAGCTGACCCACAAGCGCCGCCTCTCCGCTCTCGGACCAGGCGGATTGCACCGGAAGCGCGCCGGGTTCGAAGTTCGCGACGTGCATCACACGCACTACGGCCGGCTCTGCCCCATCGAAACGCCGGAAGGTCCGAATATCGGTCTTATCACTTCGCTCGCCTGCTTTGCGCGCGTCAACCAGTACGGCTTGATCGAGTCGCCCTATCGTCGGGTAACCAATGGCCGGGTGTCTGACGATGTGGATTATTTGACCGCCGACAAGGAAGACGAATTCGTTATCGCCCAGGCCAATGCGCCCATCGACAAGAACGGCAAGTTCCTCACGGACCTGATCTCCTGCCGGTATCGCGGCGATTTCCCTCTGAAAGATCCCAAGGACATCGACTACATGGACATTTCGCCCATGCAGGTCGTCTCGGTTTCCGCTTCCATGATTCCCTTCCTGGAACATGACGACGCGAACCGCGCCCTCATGGGGTCCAACATGCAGCGTCAGTCCGTGCCCCTGCTCCGCGCCGAAATGCCCGTAGTCGGAACCGGCATCGAAGATCGCGTGGCAAAGGATTCTCACGCGACCATCGTGGCCAAGCGCGCCGGCCGCGTCATTTCCGTTAATTCGAACCTCATCTTCGTGTGGGCCGATGAGGACGATAAGAAAAACCCCATCGATCAGTACACTCTGAGAAAATACGTTCGTTCCAATCAGGACACCTGCATCAACTTCCGGCCCATCGTGAAGGTGGGGGACAGGGTGAAGAAGCTCGATCCCCTGGCCGACGGTCCCAGCACTAACGAAGGGCAGATCGCCCTCGGCAAGAACATTCTCGTTGCGTTCATGCCTTGGGAGGGATACAACTTCGAAGACGCCATCCTCATGAGCGACCGGCTCGTCGTGGATGATGTTTTTACCTCGATTCACGTCACTGAGTTTAAGATCGAAGCCCGGGACACCAAGCTCGGACCCGAGGAGATCACCCGCGACATTCCGAACGTCGGCGCGGACGCGCTGACGCAGCTGGACGAGCGCGGCATCATTCGTTTGGGCGCCGAAGTCGGCCCCGGCGATATTCTTGTCGGCAAAGTTACCCCCAAGGGCGAGCAGCAGGTTTCTCCCGAAGAAAAGCTTCTGAAAGTCATTTTCGGCAAAAAGTCCGAAGAAGTTGGCGACGCGTCTCTGCGCGTTCCGCCCGGCGTCACGGGCAAGGTCCTCTCGGTTGAGATTTTTGAGCGCCGCGAGAAGCTAGGCAAAAAGGAAGAAGACGCCAAGCTCAAGGACTTCGAAAACGACTTTGACCGCGAGATGACCCTCCTCAAGCAGGAAAAGAAGGACGCTCTCAACAATCTCGAAGAATATATGGATGGCGCGTCCGCGAAGAACGTCGCGGAATTCCGCAAAGAGCTCACTACGCTGTATGAAAAGCGCGAGCAGAACCTGCGGAAGTGGTACGCCCGCCAGAAAGAAAATATCAAGATGGGCGATGAAATGCCCGTCACGGTCAACAAGATTGTCAAAGTTTACGTGGCCTCGCGCCGCAAGATCCAGGTCGGCGACAAACTGGCCGGACGTCACGGCAACAAGGGTGTGGTCGCGCGCATCGTCTCGCGCTCCGACATGCCCCACATGGCCGACGGCACCCCTGTGGATATGGTGCTCTCGCCGCTCGGCGTTCCTTCCCGTATGAACGTCGGTCAGATCCTCGAAACCATGCTCGGCTGGGCCGGTAAGGTCCTGGACGTGCAGATGCTCACCCCCGTCTTCGACGGCGCCAAGGAAGAGCAGGTCATCGAAAAGATCCGCGAAGCCAAAGCTTATTTGAAAAAGAAGGGTGTTCCGGAGAAGTTCCTCCCGGACGATTATTGCCGCAATACTCTTTACGACGGCCGCACCGGTGTTCCCTTTAAGGAAAAGGTCACGGTCGGCTACATGTACATGCTCAAGCTCGCGCATATGGTGGAAGACAAGATCCACGCGCGCAGCACGGGACCCTACTCCCTCGTCACGCGCCAGCCTCTCGGCGGCAAAGCCCAGTTCGGCGGCCAGCGTTTCGGCGAAATGGAAGTTTGGGCCATCGAGGGCTACGGCGCCGCTTATATCCTTCAGGAGTTCCTGACGGTGAAATCCGACGATGTGGTCAGCCGCACCAAGATGTACGAGTCCATCATCAAAGGCGAGCTGATGTCCGAGCCCGGCATCCCCGAATCGTTCAAGGTTTTGGTTCGCGAACTGCAATCCCTGGGACTTTCCATCGATCTTCGCAAGTTGACCGATGCGGAAAAGGAAGCCGGAGACAAGAAGACAGGCGCAAAAGAAACCGTCGGCGCGAAATAAATTTGATGTCCTTGGGAGGGAAATAATCTTATGGCAGTTGATTTACTCGATCGCAAACGCAGCGGGTCTCAGTCCAAAGGGAAGAAGAAAGCCCATTGGGGAATGAACTTTGGAGATTTTGGAGCCATCCAAATCTCCATCGCCAGCCCCGACCAGGTCCGTTCCTGGTCCTTCGGCGAAGTTCGCAAGCCCGAAACCATCAACTACCGTTCTTTCAAGCCCGAGAGAGACGGCCTCTTCTGCGAAAGAATTTTCGGACCCGTCAAAGACTGGGAGTGTAACTGCGGCAAGTACAAGTACATCAAGTACCGCGGTACGGTCTGCGATCGTTGCGGCGTTGAAGTCACCGAGTCCGCGGTCCGTCGCGAGCGGATGGGCCATATTGATCTGGCCGTTCCCGTGGCGCATATCTGGTTCTTAAGGAAGTCGCCTTCCCGCATCGGCGCGCTGCTCGATCTCCGGCTTTCCGAACTCGAGCGGATCGTTTACTACGCCAAGTATGTCGTTCTGGAAGACTTCCGCAATCCCGACGGCAAAATCATTTTCTACCAAAAGCAGCTTCTCAGCGATGACGAAGCGCAGAAGGCGCGCAGCGAGTGGGGCTCCAAGCTCAAGCTCGGCATTGGCGCCGGAGCCATCCGCGAACTGCTGGAAAAAATCGACGTTAAAAAGGACGCCATCGAGCTTCGCGAGAAGCTGAAGGGCGTCGAATCGGAAACGGAGCGCGAGAAACTTCGCAAGCGTCTCCGCGTGATGGAAGGTTTCGTTTCCAGCGGCAACCGGCCCGAATGGATGGTTCTCACCGTTCTTCCCGTCATTCCGCCCGATCTGCGCCCGCTCGTTCCCCTGGAAGGCGGCCGCTTCGCGACGTCCGATCTCAACGATCTCTATCGCCGCATCATCAACAGAAATAACCGGTTGAAGCACATTGAATCCCTGCGCGCTCCCGAAGTCATGATCCATAACGAAAAGCGCATGCTGCAGGAATCTGTGGACGCGCTGTTTGAAAACGGCGCGCGCGGCAAGGTGGTCGTGGGCGCGGGCAACCGGCCGCTCAAGTCCCTCTCCGATATTCTTAAAGGTAAACAGGGCCGCTTCCGTCAGAACTTGCTCGGCAAGCGCGTGGACTATTCGGGCCGTTCCGTTATCGTGGTCGGCCCCAACCTCAAGATGCATCAGTGCGGATTGCCCAAAGAAATGGCGCTCGAACTCTTCAAGCCCTTCATCATTCGCGAGCTCATGAAGAGCGGCACCGTCACTCTTAAGGCCGCGAAGCGCATGTTGGAGCGCGCCAAGCCCGAAATCTGGGACATCCTGGAACACATTACCAAGGAACATCCGGTCCTTCTAAACCGCGCTCCGACGCTTCACCGCCTCGGCATCCAGGCGTTCGAACCCGTGCTCATCGAAGGTAAAGCCATCCAGCTTCACCCTCTGACCTGCGCCGCGTTTAACGCCGACTTCGACGGTGACCAGATGGCCGTTCACGTTCCGCTGTCTCTCGAAGCGCAGCTGGAAGCCCGCTTCCTGATGATGGCGACCAATAACATTTTGTCGCCCGCGTCCGGCAAGCCCATCGCCACGCCCGCTCAGGACATGGTGCTCGGCTGCTGCTACCTCACCAAGATCAAGCCGGGCGTCAAAGGGGAAGGAAAAGTTTTCTCCGGCACCGACGAAGTCATCTCCGCGTTCCAAAACGAGGAAGTGGATCTTCATGCAAAAATCAAAGTCCGCGGCGTCACGCCTCTCCGCGAGGAAGGCCTCGAGGATAAAGAGCAGAAGGTTGCCTCCAAGTGGAAGCAGTACACCACGGTGGGCCGTATCATTTTCAACCAGGTTGTTCCCAAAGAGCTCGGCTACGTCAATATCGAGCTTTCAAAAAAGGAACTTGCCGGCCTGATGGAACGCTGCTACAAGACCATCGGACACAACCGCACCATTCAGCTGCTCGAGGATATCAAGAACCTCGGTTACCGGTTCGCCACGCGCGCCGGCATCTCCATCTCCATCGCCGACATGATCATCCCGAGCGCGAAGGAAGAGATGATCAAGAAGGCCCGCGGCTTCGTGCGTGAAATCGAATCCCAGGCGCGCCAGGGCATCATCACCGATTCCGAGCGCTATAACAAGATCATCGACATCTGGACCCATGTCACCGACAATGTCGGAAAGATTATGTTCGACGAAATGAAGAAGAAGGACGAGACCCAATACGTCGAGGGAGAATCCCGATTCAACGCCGTTTACATGATGGCCAACTCCGGCGCCCGCGGTTCCGCCGCCCAGGTCCGGCAGCTCGCCGGCATGCGCGGTCTGATGGCGAAGCCCCAGAAGAAACTCACCGGCGGCGTCGGCGAAATTATCGAACAGCCGGTTCTGTCCAACTTCCGCGAAGGCCTCACGGTTCTGGAATATTTCATTTCGACCCACGGCGGACGCAAGGGTCTGGCCGATACCGCACTTAAAACCGCGGATGCCGGTTACCTCACGCGCCGCCTCGTGGACGTCGCGCACGACATCGTCGTTACGGAAGAAGACTGCGGCACCATCAACGGCGTCCGTATCGGCACACTGCATTCGGGTGAAGAAATCATCGAGCCTCTGGAAGACCGTATCGTCGGGCGCGTCGTGATGGATAACATCGTCGGCCTCCTGGACGAAGAGCGCTTGATCGAATCGGGAGCCATCATTTCGCCCGAGACCGCCAAGAAGATCGTGGAATCCGGCATCGATCGCATCCGCATCCGTTCCGTTCTTACCTGCGAGGCGGAACATGGCGTCTGCGCCTCCTGCTACGGCCTGAACCTTGCGATGGGCAAGCCGGTTCAGATCGGCGAAGCGGTCGGCATCATTGCGGCCCAGTCCATCGGCGAACCCGGAACTCAGCTGACGCTCCGTACCTTCCACATCGGCGGTACGGCCTCCCGCGTCGTGAAGCGCTCCGAAGTCCGCGCCTCGGACGACGGCAACGTGCGTTTCTACAATCTGAGAACCATCAAAAATAAGGAAGGCGCCACGCTGGCCACCTCCCGTAACACCGAGGTCGCCATCCAGACCGAAAGCGGCAAGGAGAAAAAGCATTTCGCCATCCCTTACGGCGCCCGTATCAAGATCACGGACGGCAAGAAAGTTTCAAAGGGCGAACTGATCGCCGAGTGGGATCCGTACGCGATGCCCATCATCACCGAACAGGACGGCGTGGTGAAATGGGACGACATCATTGAAGGTACGACTCTCAGCCAGGAAAAGAACAAAATTACAGGTCTGATCGAGCGCGTCATCATCGAGCACCGCGCGGAACGCATGCATCCGCGCATCGTCATTCAGGGCAAGGGCAATAAAAAGGACGTGACTTACCCTCTGCCCGTGGACACCAACATCGTGGTGGATGACGGCGAAGAAGTGAAGGCCGGCGACGTTCTGGCCAAGATCCCTCAGGAAGTCACGAAGACCAAGGATATCACGGGCGGTCTGCCGCGCGTGGCCGAACTCTTCGAGGCGCGCAAACCCCGCAACGCCGCCGTCATTTCGGAAATCGACGGCGTGGTCAAGCTGGGAACGAACCTGAAAGGCAATTTGAAAGTGGTCGTCACCAACGAGGAAACCGGCGTGGCTCGCGAGTATCAGATCCCACAGGGCAAACACTTGGTGGTGTACGAAGGCGACAAGGTCGGCGTGGGCGAACCCCTCACCGACGGCGCCATCAACCCTCACGATATCCTGCGCGTCAAAGGCGCCAAGGAATGTCAGGAGCATCTCGTCAACGAGATCCAGGAAGTGTACCGCCTCCAGGGCGTTATGATCAACGACAAGCACATCGAAGTCGTCGTGCGGCAAATGCTGTCCAATGTCCGCATCACGAAGTCGGGTGACACGTCGCTCCTGGCCGGCGAAATCGTTTCGAAGAGAAGGTTCAAGCTGGAGAATCAGACTGTGGAGTCGGCGAAAGGCGAATCTGCGCAGGTTCAGCCCATTCTGCTCGGCATTACGAAGGCGTCGCTTTCATCGGATTCCTTTATCTCCGCCGCTTCCTTCCAGGAAACGTCGAGGATTCTGACGGACGCGGCTGTTTCCGGCGAAGTCGATCACCTCGTCGGTTTGAAAGAAAACGTGATCATCGGACATTTGATTCCCGCTGGAACAGGCCTCAGAACCCACCAGCTCGGCCAATAACTTAAAGATAAAGGAATAGTAAAGATGCCTACAACTACCCAACTCGTTCGTTCCGGCCGCTATAAGGCCAACAGAAAAACCAAGGCCCCGGCGCTGGAGTCCTGCCCGCAGAAGCGCGGTGTTTGCACCCGCGTCTATACCACTACGCCTAAAAAGCCCAACTCCGCTCTGCGGAAAGTGGCGCGCGTAAAACTCTCGAACGGGATGGAAGTGACGTCTTATATTCCTGGCGTCGGTCACAACCTGCAGGAACACTCGATCGTCATGATCCGCGGAGGCCGCGTAAAGGACCTTCCCGGCGTGCGTTACCATATTATCCGCGGAACGCTCGATACGTCGGGCGTGACGGACCGCCGGCAGGGACGTTCCAAGTACGGCGCGAAGCGCCCGAAGGCCGCGTAAGGGGGAAATGACACCATGCCTCGTAAAACCTTAAAACCCAGAGAAAAGCGCGGACTTCCGCCGCCCGATTACAAGTACAGCTCGGTGCTGGTTTCCCGCATCATCAATAAGATTAATTTTGAAGGCAAAAAAAACATCGCTGAGGGCATCGTTTATGGGGCGATGGCAAAAGTGAACGAAAAGACCAAGGAAGATTCCCTGGTGGTTCTCAACCGCGCGATCGAAACGATTCGCCCGCTGGTAGAAGTCCGGCCCCGGCGCGTCGGCGGCGCAACCTATCAGGTTCCCATGGAAGTTCCGGCTATCCGCTCCATCACGCTCGCCATCGGCTGGCTGTTGGACGCGTCCCGCTCCAAGACGGGCCGCTCAATGGCCGACCGCTTTGCCGAAGAGATCGTCGCCGCCGCCAAGAAGGAAGGCAGCGCGTTCAAGAAGCGTGAAGATACCCACAAGATGGCCGAAGCCAACAAGGCTTTCGCCCACTACCGCTGGTAATTCAACAATATATAAGGAATAGGATTAAAAGATCATGCCTAGAGAGTTTCCATTAGATAGAGTCCGCAACATCGGCATTACGGCCCACATCGACGCGGGTAAGACCACGACGACGGAGCGCATCCTTTATTACGCGGGACGCATTCATAAAATCGGCGAAGTGCACGACGGCACCACCACGATGGACTGGATGGAGCAGGAGCGCGAGCGCGGTATTACCATCACCTCAGCTGCCACTTATTGCAAATGGCGCAACGAGCAGATCAATATCATCGACACTCCGGGGCATATCGATTTTACCGTTGAAGTGAACCGTTCCCTCCGCGTACTGGACGGAGCGGTGGTCGTTTTGGACGGCTCGCAGGGTGTGGAGCCTCAGTCCGAAACCAACTGGCGTCTGGCCGACATGTATAACGTGCCCCGCATCGTTTTCGCAAACAAAATGGACAAGGTGGGTGCGGACTTTTATATGTGCCTCGATTCCATGAAGCAGCGTTTGGGGGTCAATGCGGTTCCCATTCAAATCCCTATCGGCGCCGAGAGTAATTTTGTGGGACTGATTGATTTGATCCGCATGCAAGCATATGTCTGGTCCGGTGAAGAGCTGGGCGCGCAGTTTACCGTCGGAGAAATTCCTGCGGACTATAAAGATAAGGCGAAGCAGTACCGGGATAAACTGGTTGAAGCCCTTTCGGATTTTGACGACAAGATCGCGGAGAAGTTCTTAAATGGGGAAGAGGTGTCCGAGAAGGAAATGGTTCCCGTCATCCGCAAGGCCGTGATCGCGGGTAAGTTTTATCCCCTGCTCTGCGGTTCTTCTTTTAAGAATAAAGGTGTGCAGCCCATGCTGGACGCGGTTTGCGACTTTTTGCCGAGCCCTCTCGAGCGCGCCAACCTCGTGGGCATCGACGCCAAGACGGATCAGGAAGTCACGTTCGAAGCGAAGGACGACGCTCCTTTCCGCGCGCTGGCTTTCAAGATTCAATCCGATCCTCACGTCGGAAAATTGACTTACTTTAGAGTTTATTCCGGAAAACTTTCGCAGGGAACTTCCGTTTACAACGCGAAGAAGCGCACCAGCGAGCGCATTGGACGCATCCTGCGCATGCATGCCGATAAGCGCGAGGAAATCAAAGACCTTTTTGCGGGCGATATTGCTGCGGCGGTGGGTCTGAAGAACGTCGGCACGGGCGACACCCTGTGCGACGAAGATCATGCAATCGTTCTCGAATCCATGAAGTTCCCGGAGCCCGTTATCTCCATTTCCATCGAGCCCAAGACCAAGTCCGACGAAGAAAAGATGGGCATCGCGCTCGCCCGCCTCGCCGAAGAAGATCCGACGTTCCGCATCCGCACGGATGAGGAAACCGGCCAGACCATTATTTCCGGCATGGGTGAACTGCATTTGGATATTATCGTCGACCGCATGCGGCGCGAATTTAAGGTGGATGCGAACGTCGGCAAGCCCCAGGTTGCCTACCGCGAAACCATCCGCAAGAGCGTGGAATCGGAAGGCAAATACATCAAGCAGACCGGTGGCCGCGGCCAATATGGTCACGTGTGGATGAACATCGACCCTCTGCCTCCCAAGTCAGGCTTTGAATTTATCGACAAGATCAAGGGCGGACGCATCCCCAAGGAATTTATTCCAGGCGTTGAAAAGGGAGTTGCCGAAGCGCTCAACTCGGGCGCCTTGGCCGGCTATCCCGTTGTGGATGTCCGCGTGACGCTATTTGATGGAAGCTTCCACGAAGTGGATTCCAACGAAATGGCGTTCAAAATCGCCGGATCCATGGCATTTAAGGATGGCTGCAAACGCGCCAGCCCCGTTCTGCTGGAACCGATCATGAAAATCGAAGTGCTGACGCCCGAAGAATATATGGGTGATGTTATCGGCGATTTGAACTCGCGCCGCGCGAAGATTATGAGCATGGAACCTCGCGGCAACATCAAGGTGATCAACGGAACCGTGCCTCTGTCCGAAATGTTCGGATACGCCACCACCGTCCGGTCTTTGTCCCAGGGCCGTGCCAGCTATTCGATGGAGCCGTCGCACTATGAAGAAGTGCCGCGCGCCATCGCCGAGCAGATCGTTCAGAAAGTTTCGGTCGCAGCGTCATAATTTTAAAGAAGAAAGCCTAAGGAGGCATCGAGTCAATGTCAAAAGCGAAATTTGAGAGAACAAAGCCGCACGTAAACGTCGGGACGATAGGCCACGTGGACCATGGCAAGACGACGTTGA
>CAZFYO010000001.1:0-361897 GCA_964523525.1 uncultured Elusimicrobia bacterium | reverse complement strand
GCTGATCGAGCAGGCCGAGCAGGGCGTGGATTATTTCACGATCCACGCGGGCGTGCTTCTCCGCTATGTTCCGCTCACCGCCAAGCGCGTGACGGGCATCGTGTCCCGCGGCGGATCCATCCTCGCCAAGTGGTGCCTCACGCATCACAAAGAAAATTTCCTCTACACGCATTTCGAAGAGATCTGCGAGATCATGAAGGCCTACGACGTCAGCTTCAGCCTGGGAGACGGCCTCCGCCCCGGCTCGATCGCCGACGCCAATGACGCCGCGCAGTTCGGCGAACTCGAGACGTTGGGCGAGCTGACTCAAATCGCCTGGAAGCACGACGTGCAAACCATGATCGAAGGCCCCGGCCACGTGCCCATGCACCTTATCAAGGAAAACATGGATAAACAGCTGGAAGTCTGCAAAGAGGCCCCGTTCTATACGCTGGGACCGCTCACCACGGACATCGCGCCCGGTTACGACCACATCACGTCCGGCATCGGCGCCGCGATGATCGGCTGGTTCGGCTGCGCGATGCTCTGCTACGTCACGCCCAAAGAGCACCTGGGCCTGCCGAACCGCAAGGACGTCAAAGACGGCGTGATCACTTATAAAATCGCGGCCCATGCGGCCGATCTGGCCAAGGGCCATCCCGCGGCTCAGGCGCGAGACAACGCGCTCTCGCAGGCGCGCTTCGAGTTCCGCTGGGGCGATCAGTTCAACCTTTCGCTCGATCCCGACACCGCGAAGGAATTTCACGACGAGACCCTGCCCGCCGACGGCGCCAAGGTCGCGCACTTCTGCTCCATGTGCGGCCCGCAGTTCTGCAGCATGAAGATCACGCAGGACGTCCGCGACTACGCGGCCCAAATCGGCGCGACCGAACAGGACGCGCTGGCCAAGGGCATGGCGGAAAAATCCCAGGAATTCGTTAAGAAGGGCGGAGAAATCTACACGCCTATCGCAGAGCCGGTCGGCGGCGCCAAATCATGAGCGAGACCAACGGCATGCGGATCGACCTCCACACGCATTCCACCTACTCCGACGGCACCATCGAGCCGGAAGATTTAGTCACCGCGGCGCACCGCTGCGGCATCACGCACATGGCGCTGTCCGATCACGACAGCACCGGCGGCCTTGCCGCGGCCCGCGAGAAAGCCAAGCAGTACAACATGACGATCATCCCGGCGGTCGAGATCAACACTCAAGAAACGGAAACCTCCGTCCACGTGCTGGGCTATTTCATCGACGAAAACAACGAGCAGTTCCAGAAAACGCTCACCTATCACCGCGAAATCCGCCAGACCCGCGCCAAAATGATTTTGGACAAGCTGAACCACATGGGCATCAAACTCTCGGTCTCCGACTTTAAATCCGAAAAGGATTCCGCCGCGATCGGCCGTCCGCACATCGCCGACAAGCTGAAGGAAAAAGGCATCGTCTTCTCGCGCAAAGAGGCTTTCGACAAATATCTCGCGAAGGGGAAATCAGCCTACGTTTTTTATCAGGGCCCCACGCCCAAGGATGCCATCCAGATGATTCTGGCCTGCAAAGGCATTCCGGTGCTCGCGCATCCCAGCTATTACGTTTCCGAACCGACCATCCTCGAGCTCATGAAGGAAGGCCTGCAGGGCATCGAGGTCCATTACCCGTCGCATTCCAACAGCCAGATCGGCAATTTTCTGCAGTTCGCGAAGAAGAACGACCTGCTCGTCACGGGCGGATCGGACTACCACGGCCCCGGCTCAGGCCACGAAAACCTGGGCGAGGTGGAAGCTCCCAAAGACGCCCTCGACAACATTCTCGCCCGCAAACAGAAACTTTTCGGATAATCCGGAATCTGACCTAGCAGGACCTCGTTCAGAGGCGAAGGCTTACCATTATCATGCCAACCATTGAAACTCAAACTCTACGAGATAAAGTTCTCGAGCTGAAGAAAAAGCGGAACGCGGTGATCGTCGCGCATAACTATCAGTTGCCCGAGATCCAGGATATCGCCGACTACTTGGGCGACTCCCTCGGCATGGCCAAGTACGCGCAAAATACCGATCATCCGGTCATCGTCGTCTGCGGCGTGCATTTCATGGCGGAGTCTGCGGCCATCATGAATCCCGATAAAACCGTTCTCATTCCCGATCTCGAAGCCGGCTGCTCGCTCGCCGAGTGCATCACGGCCGATCAGCTCCGCGCCTGGAAGCAGGAACACCCCGGCGCGCTCGTTGTGGCCTACATCAACACCACCGCCGCCGTGAAAGCAGAATCCGACGTCATTGTCACATCCAGCAACGCCAAGAAGATCGTGGAGTCGCTCCCCGCCGACAAGGAAATCCTCTTTTTGCCCGATATGTTTCTCGGCCAGTGGGTGCGCAGCCAGACGGGCCGCAAGATTCATTTATGGAACGGTTCCTGCCACACCCACGTGCGCATCCGCCCCGAACCCATCGTCGATCTTAAAAAGCAGCATCCCAAAGCCGAATTTTTGATGCATCCCGAATGCGGATGCCTGACCGCCAGCATGGGTCTCGCGGACAAGATTTTATCGACCGACGGCATCATCAAGCATGCCAAGGCCTCATCTGCCAAACAATTCATCATTGCCACAGAGACCGGAATCATCCATCGGCTGGAGAAGGAAAACCCGGGCAAGGAATTTTTCCCGGCGGCCAGCGAGGCAACCTGCGAATTCATGAAAAAGATCACCCTCGAGAAGCTGATGTGGTCGCTGGAAGACCTGCAGTACCGCGTCACGGTGCCCGAAGCGGTGGCGGGCAAAGCCAGGAAAGCCCTCGACCGCATGATGGAGCTCAGCTAGCAAGAACTCCAACCAACAGTGTTCATAGTCCCTCTTTCGAAATCTGGACTCAGAGGGACATGCCGCTGCAATCAAATATAAAGGAGCAGCGGCATGATTGTTCAGTTCACCCTTACTCCCATCGGAACCAAGTCTGAATCCCTGTCCGACATCCTTTCCAAGGCGCTCTCACCCATCGCCGAGAGCGGCTTGCCATATAAGGTAGGCCCCATGGGCACCGCCGTGGAAGGCGACTGGAAACAGGTGATGGACCTCATCGACCGCTGCCGCAAGGCCTGCCTCGATCAATGCGAGCGCGTCAGCATCGCCATCACCGTGGACGACCGCAAGAACGCCGCGCCCGACCGCATCGGCGGCAAAGTCGCTTCTCTCGAAAAGAAGATGAAGCGCACCCTCAACAAATAGTCCCTGATTTGGCAATAAAAAAGCCGCTCAAGCAGAGCGGCTGAAGGTTACGGCGCAACTACGGAAATAGGGCGCTGTCCCTAATTTAGACCTTGGTCAGTTCGGGCGGGAGTCCGAATTTTACGCTTTCCTGGATGCTTTCTTCCTCTCTCACGGTGCTCACGCCCAGCTTCTTAAAATACTGAATCACTTCTTCCACCAGATGCTCCGGGGCCGACGCGCCGGCGGTAATGCCGACGGTTTTAACGCCCTCAAACCAGGTGGGAATGATCTTCGTGACATCATCAATCAAATAGGCCTTCACGCCCTTATCTTTTGAAACTTCGGCCAACCGCTTGGAGTTGGACGAATTCTCGGAGCCAATCACCAGAATCAAATCAGCCTTTTTCGCCAAATCCTTCACGGCGATCTGCCGGTTGGTGGTGGCGTAACAAATATCTTCTTTAGCGGGGAAAACGACCTTGGGAAACTTCTTCTTGATGGCGGCAATCGTGTCTTTTGTATCATCCAAAGAAAGGGTGGTTTGGGTGATGACGGCCACTTCATCAGGATTCTCGATTTCGAGCCGTTCCACGTCTTCCGGGGTGTCCACAAGCACAATCCGGTCCGGCGCCTCGCCCATCGTGCCCACCACTTCATCATGGCCCTCGTGGCCGACCAGGATAATGGTCTTGCCCTGCTTGGCGAACATAATCGCTTCCATATGAACCTTTGTAACCAGCGGGCAGGTGGCGTCAATAATCTTGATGTTGCGGGCCTTGGTCTGCGCCCGGATTTCGGGGGAAACGCCGTGGGCCGAGAAAATGAGGGTTGAGTTGTTGGGCACCTCTTCGACCGAGTCCACGAACACGGCCCCGCGGCTGCCCAGGTCGCGCACCACGTAGGTGTTGTGCACGATTTCATGGTAAACGTAGACGGGTTTGGGGTAAATTTTGAGGGCGATATCGACGATTTCGATGGCGCGTTCCACCCCGGCGCAGAAGCCTCGGGGCTTGGCCAGGATCAGGTTTTCGGGCGCGGCTTTAATGGTGGTTTGCATGGGTCTATTTTAACAAATCCGCCCGACGGCGGCAATCCGGAAAACTGTGATATAATATCACCCTATGGAAGAAATGGACGATCAGGACCAATATTTCAGCGCCGAAGAGGTCAACGTGCTCATCCCCAAGATGGAAGAGCACTTCCAGAACTTTTGGGCCCTGCGGGAAAACGCCCAGGTCATCCTTCAGGAGATCCGGAAAAAGGTGCCCGACGTCGGGGAACCCGAGCCGGAAGTCATCGCCCACCAGCAGATGCGGCAGTCTCAGGCCCACTTTCTGCTGGAACAGGCCAAGATCTCTCTGGACGCCATCATGGAAATGGGCGGCGTCATCAAAGATTTATCGATCGGTTTAGTGGACTTTCCGCATTACTCGGCTGAACAGGAAGAGGAAGTGTTTCTCTGCTGGAAGTACGGGGAGAAGAAGGTCCGGCATTGGCACAACGTCGATGAAGGTTTCGGCGCCCGCAAGCCCCTCACGCGCAACAAAACCTACCTGCAGTAATTCAGTTCCTTACTCGCACTTCCCAATACCCATCGTGCCAAACGGGGTGTCCCCGAACAGGTACTGCTTTGAGTAGATGGCGACTTTTGCCTGCGGAAACACGGTCCAGAAGTTGAGATTGCCCTCCGGCGTTTCTTCGGTCATATAAATCGAATTGGATGTGCGCTTTAAGACCTGCAGGTTGACTTCGGTTGCGTTGGCCCGGATCAGGGGGGCGCTGGTATTGAGGTTGGTAAAGATGACGCTGATCGTGTCCATGCTGGTGCCGTTGGAAAGCCGGCCATATTCCGCTTCTACGGACGTGAACTTTTCGAAGGAGCAGATCATCGTTCCGTCCGCGAAAGACGCACTCACCGACAAAAGAGCCATCCAGCAGGCAAGAAATCCAATCTTTAAGTTCACTGAAACCTCCAAAGCTAATTTGGATGAGTTTAATATTTTATTGAATGGAGAGGAAGAGTTAGCCGGAGGAAACTGCGGAAAAAACTGGAGCGGGTGAAGGGAATCGAACCCTCGTCTGAACCTTGGCAAGGTCCCGTTCTACCATTGAACCACACCCGCAAAAAGCGGTGGACTGTGAAAAATCCGTCCCTAAATATATCAAAATCACCCCCGGGGGTCAATTGGCCTCCCGCGGGCTCTGCCCTCTTAATTTGATAAAATTCCTCCATGACAAAGACGGTTTCCAAAGACCCCGTTTGCGGGATGGAGGCGGACGAGACTTCCCACTACCAGATATTTTATCGGGGCGAGACATACTACTTCTGTTCGCGCTATTGCGCGGATAAGTTCAGCCAGGACCCGAAGGCCTACCTGAAATCCAAGCCGGAACCGGCGGCTGTTACGGCGACAACGACTGTTCCGGCGCCCGTGTCGGCCACACCTACATCCACACCCACTCCTACACCTATAAGCACAACCGCAAGCGTGACTGTAAGCGCTTCCACTAAAGCGGAGGCGAAAAGCGCCGTTTATACCTGCCCGATGCATCCGGAGATCCGGCGCTACGGCGGGGGAGCCTGCCCCAAATGCGGCATGGCGCTCGAGCCAATGATGGACAACGGGGCCGACGAAATGAACGCGGAGCTGCGCGACATGACGCGGCGGTTTGTAGGCAGCGCCATACTGTCGGTGCCGCTGCTCGCCATCGCCATGGCCGGGATGAAATCCCACGCCTGGAGCGGACCGCAATTCAACTGGATCCAATTTTTACTCGCGACGCCCGTGGTGCTCTGGGGCGGCCGGCCGTTTTTCGCGCGCGCCTGGGACTCCGTCAAAAATTTCTCGCCCAACATGTTCACGCTGATCGCGGCGGGCACCGGAACCGCGTACTTTTTCAGCGTCGCCGCCCTGCTCCGGCCCGGGCTTTTTCCGAGCGATTTCCGCTCGCACGACGGATTACTGCATCTTTACTTCGAATCCGCGGCGGTCATCATCACCCTCGTTCTGCTCGGCCAGGTGCTGGAACTGAAAGCCCGCTCCAAAACGAGCGGAGCCATTCGTTCTTTGCTGAACCTCGCGCCCAAAACCGCGCGGCTGATCAAGGACGACGGCACGGAAACCGACGTCGCCGTTGAATCGATCAAACCCGGCGACCGGCTGCGCCTGCGGCCCGGAGAAAAAATCCCTGTGGATGGAATTTTGATTGAAGGCCAGGCCTCTATCGATGAGTCCATGATGACGGGCGAATCGATGCCCGTGGAAAAAGCGGAGGGGGATAAAGTCACCGGGGGAACGCTGAATCAAGTGGGGACTTTTGTGATGCGCGCCGAGAAAGTGGGCGCGGATACATTGCTGGCGCAGATGATCGCGCTCGTGCGGGAAGCACAAAGAACCCGCGCGCCGATTCAACGGTTGGCCGATCAGGTCTCGGCGATCTTCGTGCCGGCGGTGGCGCTGGCAGCGCTCGCCACCTTCGTCGCCTGGCAGATTTGGGGGCCCGAGCCGCGATCGGCTTACGCCCTCGTGAACGCTCTCGCCGTGCTCATCATCGCCTGCCCCTGCGCTTTGGGACTCGCCACGCCGATGTCCATTATGGTGGCGGTGGGACGCGGCGCGAAATCCGGCGTACTCGTTAAAGACGCGGCCGCGCTCGAAGCGCTGGCCGGCATCGATACGCTCGTAGTCGACAAGACCGGCACCCTCACCGAAGGCGCCCCGCGCGTCCAGAAAATTGTCGCCCTGCCCGATTTTACCGAAGACCAACTGCTCCAGGTTGCCGCCGCCCTGGAGAAAGGCAGCGAACATCCAGCGGCGCTCGCCGTCAAAAAATTTGTCGACGAAAAGAAGCTGACAGCGCCCAATGCCAGCAGCGTCCAGATCGAAGCCGGCTACGGCGTCCGCGGCCTCGTCGGCTCGCAGAACGCCGCCATCGGCAACGCCGCCTGGCTCCAGAAGCTGGGCATCGACGCGGCGCCCCTGGAAAAGGAGTCTCAAAAATACCATGAAAGGGGAGAAGGGGTTCTCTTCGTCGCGCTGGCCGACAAGCCCGCGGGGCTGATCGTGCTCGCGGATGCCATCCGCACCTGGACCTCGAACGCAGTCCGGGACCTGCAGAAGGAAGGCATCAAGGTGATCATGATGACGGGCGACCATGCGCGAGTGGCCGCCAACATCGCGCGGCAGGCCGGGATCGCCGAGTGGAAAGCCCAGATGCTGCCGGGCGACAAGGCCAAGGCCGTGCAGAAGATGCGCGACCAGGGCCGCAAAGTCGCCATGGCGGGCGACGGCGTCAACGACGCGCCCGCTCTCGCCGCCGCCGACGCAGGCATCGCCATGGGATCGGGCTCGGATATCGCTTTGCAGAATGCCGGCATCGTCCTCATCAAGGGAGATATTTCCGCTCTCGCCCGCGCGCACCGCCTGGCCAAACGCACGCGCGCCAACATCATCCAGAATTTGATATTCGCTTTCGGATACAACGCGCTCGGCATTCCTCTCGCGGCCGGCATCTTGTATCCCTTCACCGGCATGCTGCTCAGCCCCATGATCGCCGCCCTGGCCATGACTTTCAGCTCCGTCTCGGTCATCGCCAACGCGCTCCGGCTCCGCAACGCTTAGCGAACGCCGGGAGCCATAAACCGCTCAAAACCCCTTAAAACTGAGGTTTTTTACCACGTGAAACAATCATCGGCTACCTTAATAGAGGTCCAAAAACGGGTGATGGCCTGCCGCCGATGCCCCCGTTTGGTGAAGTATATCGGCGAAATCCGGGCCAAATTTCCGACCTACTTTTGCAAGCCCGTGCCGAGCTTCGGCGATCCGAAAGCGCGGATTTTGTTGTTGGGCCTGGCGCCGGGGCGATACGGATCGAACCGCACCGGGCGGATGTTTACGGGCGACGCGTCGGGGCGATTTCTTTTTCCTGCTTTGCATAATGTTGGCCTCGCGAACCAGCCCAACGGCGAATCAACGGACGATGGGCTGAAGCTCATCGACGCCTATATCACCGCGGTCGGACGCTGCGCCCCTCCTCAAAACAAGCCGCTCCCCGAGGAACTCAAAATCTGCGTGGAGTTTGTGCGAGAAGAACTCGCCCTGCTCAAAAATGTCCGCGTTGTTTTGGCGCTCGGCCGCATCGCCCACGATTACTATCTCCATTTGATGGGCGCCCGCAAATCCCAATATGTTTTTAAGCACGGCGCTGTGCACAAATTTGACGGCCATCCGGCGCTGGTGGATATCTATCACCCGAGCCGCCAGAACACGCAAACGGGCCTCCTCACGATGGACATGTTCGTCGACGTTTTGAAAAAGGCCAAAAAAATCGCAGAATAAGGACGCCATGGCAGACGAAACCCTTCAAGAAAGCTCGGACTTATACGCCTATCAGCGGGAAGAACTCCTGCGATTGCTGAAAGATTTATCGTCCCGGCATGAAGGTTTGTCCACGCGCGGGGAGATGCTTTTAACCGCCGAGGAAATTCCGAGGATTTTGGAGCGAATCCGCCAGCGCCATCACTTTTCCCGCAAAGAGCGCCACGCGCTCAGCGAAGCCGGCTTCGACATGCACAACCTCTTTCCCGACGCCTGATGTTCAACGCCTAACCACCCATACTTAATGCCCGTTGATCCCAAGAAAAAACGCATTGTCCTGATCGTCCACGGCGTCCAATCGGGCGATGACGCGGGAATGAACCAGGACGTGACCATCCGCCAACTCATCACCGACCGCCTGAACGGCATGCATCTCGACTTTGACACGGTGATGTACAAATACGAAAACATCAACGATCAGGCCCAAAAGCGCTTACGCCAGGTCATCGGCATCTTTTCCCAAGGCCTGCACGCGCAGAAACCCATCGATATGGCCGCCGACGTCGTGCTGGACGTTCTCATCAACTTGAGGAACGGCAAGACCGCCAAAGCCATCCGCACCGGCCTCAAAAATAAAATCCTCGAATACTACAAAGCGGGCAATCCTCTTTATATCGTCGCCCACAGTTTGGGCACGGTTTACTCGTTTGACGCCGTCAACGAATTGATGGCAGACAAAAAGCTTTTTAAGCCCAATGACCGCAAGACCTGGCCCGTGCAGGGGCTGGTAACGCTGGGTTCGCCGCTGGGTCTCGCGATGTTCAAGCGCACGGGCGTCCGCAAACTTGGGAAGGGAAAATATCAATTCCGCTGGACCAACGTTTTGAGCCGCACCGATCCCGTCGTCACCGGCTCGCTTTACGGCAAACCGATGAAGGGCTATACCGCCGTCGAAAAATACACGAAAAAAGCGAACAACTGGTTTATTATGGACAAGGTGGTGGATACGGGCAGCGTCTGGCTAATCGCGCACGTCGATTACTGGCCGCACGGCACCATCGGCGATCTTCTGGTGGACATGGTGACCCATTGATGAAAAAAATCCTTCCGCTGCTTTTAATCCTCGTTTTTTCCGGCTGCACGCAATATATTTATCAGGGGCAGATTCGCGCCCGCGATTCGCTCGGCAAGCAGCGCGATCACGTGATTTACTGGAACAAAACACAGCGCGCGATTTGGTTCGACAGCGCCGCCGGTTCACTGACGTTGCTTTCCGAATGCAGCAACAACACCGTGCAGTATGACGAACAGGAAGAGGGGATCATTTTCCGGAAACGGCCGAACGACACTCCGCAGAAATCCTATAAGGCGAAGGATTGCGGCAAGGTGATTGGGGCGAAGCACATCAAGGACATCGAAGAGGGGAATTTGAAGCTGACGGTGCGCTGCGAGCCGGAGATTGACGAATTTACGGTGGGTGGAGCGGACAGCTACTTAAATGCGCGCGAGGAGCCCTACACTTTTCCGATCACGAAGAAAGCCACGAAGAACCTGAACGCCGACCTTCCGAAAAGACCTGTCTGCAGGAACTAAATCTGGAGCGGGTGATGGGAATCGAACCCACGTCTGAAGCTTGGGAAGCTACCGTTCTACCATTGAACTACACCCGCGTCGAGAACGTTTCAATAATACAAAATAAATTCCTATAATTCCCAGGATGAACTATCGCCTGACTTTCCTGATTTTACTGGCCGCGAACCCGCTTTTTGCGAAGATGCGCGTGACGGAAAACGCGGCGCAGGGACAGTTTGTCGCGGCGCAGTACAGCAATCCGGAACATCCCGCAACCTCGCTGACCGCCTTCTTCCGCGGGCAGGAAACGGCCTGTTATCCCAACCCCAAACAGCCCGACGAATGGCATTGCCTGATCGCGGTGCCGGCAAATGCCGTCCCGGGCAAAGAAAAGATTGAGCTCCGGGAGAACGGGGAAAAGATCGCATCTGGAAAAGTCAAAATCATCCAAACCAAATTTCCCATCGATGATTTGCCGCTGACCAAAGACAAGAAGGATCTGGTTGAAAAAGGCGACAGTGAAGACGAAGTGAAGCGGATTCGTGCGGCGCTTCGAACCGAGACCGCGGACCGATATTGGGATGGGGAATTCATCACGCCGGTAAAAGGCCCCATCGAAAGCCATTACGGCGAGCAGCGCAGGATTGACGGCAAGCTGCGCAAAAATTATTTCCATCGCGGCACGGATTTTGGGGCGCCCAAAGGCTCGCCGATGCTGGCCGCCAATAACGGCAGAGTTCTGATCGCCGGACCCTTCACGGAAGAAGGCAACATGGTGATCCTGGATCACGGCCATGGAGTGACCAGCGTCCACATGCATGCTTCCAAAATTCTCGTGACCCCAGGACAGACTGTCAAAAAAGGCGAAACAATCGCGCTCGTGGGCTCCACCGGCGTCTCCAACTCCGATCACCTTCATTTGGGCATCTATTTGCACGGCACTCCCATCGACGCGCTCTTCTGGCTGAACCGAAAACTTCCTTATTAATCGCCCTTTACAAAAAACCCATTATCGCCCATACTTCCGTTGCGAGGAAGCATGCCAAACCCGTCACAAATCGAATCCAACATCGCGAAGGTGTTCCGCGGCAAACCCGGGATCGTCCGGAAAGCTGCGCTCTGCCTTTTATCCGAAGGCCATCTTTTAATTGAAGATATCCCCGGCGTGGGAAAAACCACGCTGGCGCTGGCCCTGGCGAAGAGCCTCGATTTAACGTTCCAGCGCATCCAGTTCACTTCCGATCTCCTGCCCAGCGACGTGCTGGGCGTTTCCATTTACGACGCCAAATCCGGCAAATTCGAATTTAAACCCGGGCCGATATTTCATCAGGTGATATTGGCTGATGAGATTAACCGTTCGACGCCCAAGGCGCAGAGCGCTTTGCTGGAAGCCATGAACGAGCGTCAGGTCTCGATGGATGGACATACGCACACTCTGCCAGACCCGTTTTTTGTGATCGCGACGCAGAATCCTTATGAGCATTATGGGACGTATCCGCTGCCGGAATCGCAGCGCGACCGCTTTTTGATGCGGCTGTCCATCGGCTATCCGGACGCGGTGGATGAGAAGCAGGTCCTGCGCGAGCGGATCAGCGCGCGTTCGGTGGACGCGTTGGAACCCGTCATGAACCGCGAATCCGTGCTCAAACTTTTCGAAGCGGTGGGGAAGATCAAGGTGGATGGTTCCCTCGATGACTATATTCTGCAGATTGTGAAAGAGACGCGCGAGTCTCCGTTCCTGGAACTCGGAGTCAGCCCGCGCGGATCCATTGCTCTCCGCCGCGTCGCCCAAGCTAACGCTTTGATCGAAGGCCGGGATTTCGTGACGCCGGACGACATCAAGCAAAATGCGTCTGCCGTACTCGCCCATCGGGTGATGCTGAAGTCCGTGAACGGCGAGCCCGAATCGAGCGCCTCCGAAAAGATCATCAAAGAAATCCTCGACCGCGTCGCCGTTCCCCTGTAATCCCATGAAGTTCCGCGCCTGGCTCCGGCGAATATTAAAACCGCCGCGCCAACTCCAATTCACCCGCCTCGGCACTTACGTCGTTCTCCTCGCGCTCGGCATCGGCTTCGCCGCCATGAACACCGGCAACAATCTCGTCTACATGGTTTTTGGAATGATGCTGGGCGTGATCACGGCTTCCGGCATCATCTCCGAGATGAGCCTGCGCGGCATTGAAATCGACTGGATATTGCCCGGGGAGATCACTGCCAAGGAACCTGCATCGGTCCGGATCATCCTGAAGAACACGAAGCGCAAAATACCTTCGATCGGCCTGCTCGTACAGTTCGCAGATCCGTTTGAATCCGCGCCAAACCAAAGTAAACCCTCTACCTCACATAACCCCAAGCATGCTTCCCTGATCTCTAGAAATTTCCTGAAGACCTTTTTTCTTTTTATTCCGGCGGGAGGACAGCGCAGCGGCGATATTGTCCTGCGGCCCGGCCGGCGGGGCGAGTACAAGATGCCGCCGATCAAAATCGAGACTCAGTTTCCATTTGGTTTCTTCAAGAAATCATTAACGGTGGAGCCGGAGGAAACTCTGCTGGTCTATCCCGCGCACGTTAAAGTCCCGCTGAGGATGCGGTCCGATTTCTCCAAGCGGCGCGACCAGTCGGCGCCGGTGCGGGGGCGCGGCGACAATTTCTGGGGCGTCCGGGACTTCGCGCAGGGGGATAACCCGCGGCGCATCCTCTGGAAAGCCTCGGCGAAGCGCAGCCGCTGGATGGTGATCGAAACCGAAGAGGACCGCGACCGGGAGTTTCTGTTGGATCTCCGCCCGATCTCCGACTGGCAAGCCTTAAGCGCCGAAGAACTTGAAGACGCGGTGGCCTTCACGGCGACCTATCTGATCCGCAGTTTCGAGCAGGGCTTTTCGGTGGGGATCGTCAGCGAAGATTTTGCCGCCCCGCTCTCCGCCCAAAGGAAAGATTTAGCCCAAATGCTTCGTTATCTCGCTCTCTTCGACCCCAACCATCTCGATTCAAAAGCAAAACAGTCCGCAGCGAGCATTGAGACTATGGGAGATTCTTCTTCGCCTCTCGCCGACAGGGGTGTTTCGGCGCTATCGCTATGGAAAACCCGCTGAGCCGCGTCCGCCTCATCTCCGTCTGGACCCTCGCGGTCCTTTCGCTCGGCATCCTCCTGCTGACGCGGGAAATCCAGGCGCACAGCTTGATCGCCGCGGCCATTCTCGTTCCGTTAGCGCTACTCGCCGAGACGCGCCAACCGCTCCGCAAAACCGTCTGGCTGCAGAATGCCGTCGTGCTGGCGCTCTTCGCAGCGTCGGCCCTGCGCTTCTTCGCGGCGGAAACCCCGTTCCTGCTGATCGTCGCGGACTTCCTCATCTTCTTTATGCTGCTGAAGCTGCTCTTTGAAAAAGGCGAAGACGACCTGATGCAGATCATCGCGCTCTCATTTTTTCTCCTGCTCAGCGCATCGACGCTGGCGCTCGATTTCAGTTTCCTGATCGGCTTCGCCCTCTACATCGTGGGCGCGACCTGGACGATGACGCTGCACACGCTGGCCGGACAATCCGCGGCGGGAAGCGAGGCGAAAAATAATACCGACTCGGCCGACCTCCGCGACCTCTACCGCTTCGCGCGGCGCAACGCCGCTATCACCCTGGGCCTGGTGGCCATCTTTTCCGCCGGGATATTCATCTTCTTCCCGCGGCTGTCGCTGGCCGTGTTCCAGGGCGCGTTCCTGAACCCGGCGCACGAGTCCGGCTACGCCGACACGGTGAACCTTCGCAAAGCGGGGAACATCCGCGAGAGCGCGGCGCTGGTCATGCGCGTGGAAATTCCGACCGAGCAGCGCAAAAATATCGCCGCCGGATACCTCCGCGGCCACACGCTCGCCTCCTTCAACGGCCAGGGATGGAGCGCCCTGCCGGCCCAACAGCAGGAAGGCCGCAAACCGTTCATCCAGAAGATCGTCAAAAACTATTTTCCCGTGGGCGGGCCTGCGAAAGAACTGTTGTCAAAAGATTTCGGGATGGCCGTCACCACCCAATCCTACGTGAGGCAGGACATCTATCTCGAATCGATCGGGCATTCGACGCTCTTCGGGCTCCCCTGGATCGACACCATCGAAGCCAAACTGCCGCAGATCCTGATCGGCGAGGACGGATCGGTGCGCCGCCCGGAACAGACCAAAGGCCGGTTCCACTACAGCGTCAAATCGCTGATGCAGCAGCCCGACGAGGCGACGCTGGTCCGCCGGTCGCGGGAAGCTCAAACCGCGCGGGAAGCGAAAGCGGAAACGCAGGCGGAGATGGAACCTTACCTGGAACTGCCGGAAATGGATCAAAATGCCCTGCAAAGCCTGCTTGGGCAGATCGTGAGCCGAAGAGACTCGCCTTATGCCAAGGCGCGCAAAATCGAGCAATATCTGCGCCGCAACTACGCCTACAATTTAACCGTCAGGCCTCAGAACATGGACCAACCGGTCGAATCGTTCCTTTTCACGGACAAGCAAGGCACCTGCGAATACTTCGCCTCCGCCATGGCCGTGCTGCTGCGCGCCGAAAAGATCCCGTCCCGCATCGTGAACGGCTTCCTGATGCGCGACTGGAACGACAAGGGAAAGTACTTCGTGGTCCGCGCCAAGGACGCCCATTCCTGGGTGGAAGCCGAAATGGGCGGGATATGGGTGCCTTTCGACCCATCACCCATCGTTCAGGGCGCCGAAGCGGAGTTTTCGATCTGGAACGAAGCCAAAGAAAGGATCGAGTATTGGAACTTCCTTTGGACCGCCTATGTCCTGGGTTATGACATGGAATCCCAAAAGGCCATCGCCAAAAACGTGGAGCTGAAATCCACCGCGTTCAGCGCCCAGTTTGAAAAGTTTTCCGGATCCTGGAGGGAACGATTCTGGCAGCGCAGAGGTAAGACGAAAGGGGACGACAGTGACCACTCAGGGAACAGTCCGGCGGATGCAGGAAGGCCGGGAACCGCGCTCATTTTGGGCCTGGCGGCAGCCATCCTTCCGCTCCTTTTTTTGGGTTTTTGGACCCTCAAAAGATGGCTCAAAAAGCGGGGACTGGTTACGGGGAAAGGGGGCCCGGGGAACTTCTATTTTGAGATGCTGAGGCTCTTCGAGCGGCAGGGTTGGGCCAAAAAATCCCATGAAACGCCGCTCGAATTTTACGGCCGGCTGGAGCGGGAAAAATCCGAATTCCGCGACTTAAAAGCATCTGCCGGCAAGATTCATGGGCTTTTCTACCGGGTGCGGTACGGCGAGCAAAATCCGGATGAGACCAGCCTCCGGGACGTTGAAAACGAGCTTCGGGACCTCAAAAAGCGTCTGGAAAAAATTCGGCGCTAGAATCCTTGAAATCATCAATATATAAAGTTATACTTTAAGTAAATCAGCCTATATTCATCAAATAATGCGAATAATAGTAAATTTTGATGATAGCAAACTTGGCACTTAAAACGAATTAAACGCGGAATTTATGAAAAGCAAAAAACAAAAATGGGGCTCGATGCTCCGGCATATCCTGGAAGATAAACCGCTGACCACCTTTGAGGTCAGCCGGATCTGCGGGGTGGTCCACAGTACCGTTTCGAATTGGGTGGATGACGGCAAGCTGCCCGCGTTCAAAACCCCCGGGGGCCACCGCAGGGTTAAAAAGGAAGCCCTCCTCCTGTTCCTTAAGCTGCACCAGATCCCGATCTCGGAGGAGATTCTCCAGGCCCTTCAGGGAGGTACTGAACCGAAAGAGCCCGAGACTTTCGGAAAGGCTGCCGGTTCCACTGCGGGCGAACCCCAGGCCCGCAAAATTCTGATCATAGAAGATGATGAAAGCATCAGCGAAATCCTGTACCAGATCCTGATCCTGAATTTCAAAAACGCCCAGGTCTTCCGGGCCATGGACGGCTTCGAGGCCGGCAAAATCATGGCGCGCGAGACCCCCCACCTGGTGATTCTGGACCTGATCCTGCCCGGCATGGATGGGTTCCGGGTCCTGCGCAGCATCCGCGAAGACGCCAAACTGGCCGGAACCAGGATCATCGCCGTGACCGGCTACGATGAGTCCGAAAATCGGGAACGCATCCTCCAGGCCGGCGGTGTGGACGGTTTCCTGGTCAAGCCCATCGATGTCGATACCTTTAAGTCCAAAGTCCGCAGCCTTCTTTACACGTAACCCAGCCTCCTCAGCCTTAGCTCACCTTCCGAAAATCCAGCCGCTCCCAGACCCCTCAGTTTTGTTATAATCAGCCAGCGTAATTTCGTGCTGATAAACCGCTAATGAACCATGGATGATTTCGATAGAGTCCGACAAAAGATCCGGGACCTGCAGAGCCGATTTTTAGGCGCGCAGGGCACCGGCACCGATTTTTCTCCGCTCCCGCCCTCGTCCCCGGAAAGCACCCCGCCCCAGGATTTTTGGAAGCGCCACTATGAGCAGGAAAAGCGCAAGTGGGAGGAGCAGCTCGTCCAGAAGGAAAGCGCGCTCTCCCGCCGGATTCAGGAAATAGAGTCCCGTTTCGCGTCGCGCCCCTCCGCGGATCCCGGCGTCCGGCAGGACGTCGAGCGACAGATTGGCGAGCTGAGGCAGCGCCTCGAGGCTCTGCAGGCGGAAAACATCGACCTCCGCGGCCAGGCCACCAAAGCCTTTCAGCTTCACAAAACCGAGCTCGAAAATACCTCCGCCCTGACCCAACAGTTGGAAGCCGAAAAGAAGCGCCGGCAAGAGGACGCCCGAGCTCTCCAGCAGGGCGTCGATAACGCGCGGGCCGACCTCGAAAAACGGGCGCAGCGCCTGGAGCTGGAAAAGACCGAGCTCAAGGGGCTGATCGACGACATCAAGGCCAACAATTTTTCGCTCGCGGCCGAGCACAAGATTTTGAAGGAAGAAAACGCCATCCTCAAAGAGAACATTTTGCACCACAACGATACCTCGGCCATGCGGGAACAGCTGCATTTCGCGGCGCAGGAAAAGATGGCGGAAGGGTTGTCGCGAAGGCTTAAAAACTATTTGTCGCTCGCCACGGGCTGCATCGCCCAGGGCATGCAGACGGAACTGATCGAAACCCAGACTCAGGCGGAAAAGGCGCTCGACGCTTTCATGGAACTTTCGCGCCCGTCCGAAGCGATCATCGAGCCTCTGCCCGCCAACGAGCTGATGGAAAGCGTTCTGCGCGGGCTGGACGAAAAAGCGAAAGTGGCGCAGGTCAGCTTTGCCAAGGATTTCGGCGAAGTCCCGGCCATCGCCGGCGACCGGCGCCTCTTAAAAGAGGCCTTGCAACATATTATTTCCAACGCCATTGAAGCTTCGCCCGCGGGGTCGGTCATCCGCCTCAAAACGTTCCGCCACCCGGCCGGCAAAGTGGAAATCCAGGTGATCGACAACGGGTCCGGCGTCCCCGACAAAATCCAGTCCAAGCTTTTTCAGCCCTTCTTCACCACCAAAAAAGGCCACCAGGGCCTGGGGCTTTGCCGCGCCAAGAGGATCGTCAACGCGCACCACGGCTGGATCACGGTCGCCGGCAACGCGGAAGGCGGAACGGTCATAGCCGTCGAGCTTCCCGCTTCGAAGTCTCAGTGATGCGCCGCAAACCCATCAAAGATATGTTTGGAGTCATTTCTTGAGAGAAAATTTCCTGCCATTTTCCAAACCCTCCATCGGCAAAGAGGAAATCGCTGAAGTCACTCAATCTTTGGAATCCGGATGGATCACCACCGGACCCAAAGTCCAGCAGTTTGAAGCCGATGTGGCCCGCTATGTCGGCGCGCCGCATGCCATCGCCTTAAACTCCGCCACCGCCGGTTTGCACGTGGCTTACCTCGCGGCGGGTCTCAAGCCCGGCGATGAGGTCATCACCACCCCGCTCACCTTTATTTCGACCGTCAGTATGTTGGCCGCCATCGGCGCCAAACCCGTTTTGGCGGACATCGATTTAAGAACTTTTAATATTGATTGCTCCAAGATCGAGGAAAAGATCACCTCCCGCACCAAGATGATCGTGCCGGTCCACTTCGCGGGCCAGGCCTGCGACATGGACGCGATCGGCGCGATCGCCAGAAAGCACAAGCTGACGGTCGTGGAAGACGCGGCGCATGCGATCGGGACCGAATATAAGGGAAAGAAAGTCGGCTCAATGTCGGACGCGACGGTTTTTTCCTTCCATCCCATCAAGAACATGACGACAGGCGAAGGGGGAATGATCACCACCGCCCGCGCGGACTGGGCCGAAGAAATGGCTCTGCTGCGCTTCCACGGCATGAACAAGAACGCCTGGAAACGCTATGCCCAGGCCGGCAGCCCGCTCTACGACATCTCGCGCCTCGGTTTTAAATACAACATGATGGACATCCAGGCCGGCATCGGCATCCATCAATTGAAAAAACTGCCTGATTTTAACGCGGTCCGGGCGCGGTACGCCGCCATGTACGAAAAAGAGCTGCGCGGCATCGACGAAATTGTATTGCCGGAAAAAGCGCCCTATGATCAGGTGCATTCGTGGCATCTTTACGTGATGGCTCTCAAAATCGAAAAGATGAAGATCAACCGCGAGGAATTCATTCAAAAGCTTTCCGAGCAGAAGATCGGCACCGGTGTCCATTTCACCGCGGTCCATCGCCATTCCTATTATGAGCCGATGTTTAAGGGAGTGGAGCTGCCCAATGCCAGCTACGTTTCCGACCGGATTTTATCCCTGCCGCTCTATCCCGGACTCACCGAAGCGGACGTGCGCGACGTGATCGAGGCGGTCAAAAAGACCGTCCGGGAAAATTCTAAAAGCTCCGCCGTGGCGGTATAGGACGGTATCGGTAGAATGCCTCTGGATATTTCAGTCATCATCCCGGTTTTTAACGAGCAGGAAAATATTCCCGAGCTGATCGGCCGCATGACTAAAACCATGTCCGCGACGGGGAAACCCTACGAAATCATTTTGGTGGATGACGGCAGCAAGGACCGCAGTTTCGCGATGCTGAAGGATCTCGCCAAAAATGATTCCCATCTGAAAGTGATTCGCTTTAATCGCAACTACGGACAGCATAACGCAATCTTCGCAGGATTCGCAAAGGCCCAAGGCGGCGTGGTCGTTACGCTCGATGCCGACCTGCAGAACCCGCCCGAAGAGATTCCCAAGCTGCTCGAGATGATCGACAAAGGCTATGAAGTCGTCAGCGGGTTCCGGCAGAACCGGCAGGATTCGATTTTACGGAAAATCCCGACCTATCTCGTGGCCAAGATGACGTCACGCTTCGTGGGCGTCCATTTGAAAGACTACGGCTGCATGCTCCGCGCCTATAAAAAGGAACTTGTGGAGGCGATGCTGGAAAGCGGCGAGGTTTCAACCTATATTCCCGCGCTCGCGAATTCCCTGGCCAGCTCCGTGATCGAAATTCCCGTGGACCATCAGGCGCGGTCGCGCGGCGAATCCAAGTACAGTTTATTGAAGCTGCTCCATCTCAATTTTGATTTGATGACCAGCTTTTCCTTGATGCCCATTCAGATTATTGGTTTGGCCGGAGTGGTGATTGCGTTTTCGGGACTGGCCTTCGCCGTCTTTTTGCTCGTCATGCGACTGATCATGGGTTCGGAATGGGCGGTGGGCGGAGTCTTCACGCTGTTCGGCATCCTCTTTTTCTTCGTCGGACTTCAAGTGCTGGCCATCGGCATCATGGGGGAATACATCGGCCGTATTTACCAGGAAGTCCGCAAGCGCCCGCGCTACCGCGTGCAAGAAATCGTTGAACATTGACGGCTGGATTTTAAACTTCCTCGCGGCGCATCCCGCTCCGCCGTTTCTTCTCCACATCGGCACGATCCTCAAACGCATCGGGGAAGGCGACGACCTCGCGTTCCTCTGCATCCTCCTGGCAATCTACGGATACTTGAAAGGCGACGCGAAGAAAATCCGCAGCGGCGCCATGGCCGTGATCGCGCTCGCCTCGTCCGGCATCGCGGTGCAGACGCTCAAGCACGTCTTCGGCCGCGCCCGCCCTCGCCTGGACCTGGGCACTTTTCATTTCGCGGGGCCCAACTCCCACTGGAACGGTTTTGATTCGTTTCCATCCGGCCATTCCACCTCCGTCTTCGCGCTCGCCGTGTTCTTTTCCTATTTCTATCCGAAGGCCCGAGTTTACCTTTTCTCCTTCGCAGCGTCCGTCGCGCTGATCGGGCGCGTGCTCCTGCGCGACCATTACCTGACCGACGTGATCGCGGGAGCGGTTTTGGGAGGACTGGTCGGCGCTTTCGTCGCGCGCAAGTGCGCCGCCTGGGTGGAAGAACCCGTTCCGGTGCCTTCGGGATTCCGCGTCCGGGGCGAGCTGCCGCCCACGCCGCCGCCGACGTTTCCTCACTGGAAGAATCTCGCGATCATCACGCTGTTTTCCGGCACGGTCCTGCTCACCGGCCTCACGCGCTCGGCGCTCTGGGACCGGGACGAAACCGAATACGCCCAGGCGACCATCGAAATGCAGCAGAGCCGCAACTGGCTGATCCCGACGCTGGAAGGTCAGCCCTTCATCGAAAAACCGGTCTTCCTTTATTGGGTGACGCATGCGGGCACAAAAATATTTGGCCATAACGAAACCGGATACCGCCTTCCATCCGCCCTGCTCGGCATCCTCTGCTGCTGGCTGACCTATTTCATCGCGCAATCGCTTTGGGGCGGCGGCACCGGCCTCAAATCGGCGCTGATCCTTTCATCTTCCATTCTCTTTACCGGCTGTTTTAATTTGTTGATGACCGATCCGCTGTTCATCTTCTTTTCCCTGATTTCGCTTTGGTTTTACATCCTGGCGCAAAAAAATCCCAAAACGGAAATTCTGTATCTGATGGTTTCCTATGCCGCCATCGGGATGGCCGCGATGACGAAGGGGCCCATCGCCTTTTTTCCGATCCCGATCTATCTTTTGTTTGAATATTTCGCCCGCTGGGGATCGCGCTCCGATTTCCTGCTGAAAAACGTAACGCGCTGCGCCCTTCTTTCCATCATTCCCGTCGCGATCACCGCTCCCTGGTTCCTTTATTCCTTCTCGCAGGAAAAGCAGGCGACCAGCACCTTTTTTCTTTACGACAATATCTTCCGGTTTCTGCAGGGGATGGAAGGACACACCGGCCCGACATACTATTACATCATCGTTCTGCTGTTGGGATTTTTTCCCTGGACCGCGTTCTTTGCGCGGGGCATCCTGCAAAACTGGCGCGACCGGGCCGCGGGCGCTCCGGTCGGCGTGGACCATTTCCTGATCCTCACCTGGATCCTCTTCCTCTTCGTTTTCTTTTCCAACAGCGCCAATAAACTGCCGCATTACATCGCGCCGATTTTGCCGGTGATGGCCTGCTGGACCGGAAAATTCTGGGAGGACCAGATGCGGGAACCGCAGGTCGTGCGTAAAACATATCTGTGGAGCCTGATCCTGGGAGCCGTCATGCTGATCGTCCCGGCCGCCGCGCTGCTCGCGAAACGCCCGCAGTATTTTTCCATCTCGCTCTTGGCGCCGTTTGCGTTCATGCTCGCCGGGTTGGGAGCCGCCGCGCGCCATGGCGTCGGAAAAGGGGAATGGCGCAAAAGTTTTTACTGGATCGTCTGCTCCGGCTTTCTGTTCCTGGGCTCGGCCAAACTCTGGGCCCTGCCCTGGATCGAGCGTTTCCGCGTGATGAAGCCCATCGGCCTCGCGATCCGGGCCCAAGTCCCGCAGGATGCGCGGCTGGTCGGCTATTTCGTTTCGGAACCGAGCCTCTTCATCTACGGCGGGCGAACGTTCCCCAAAGTCGAGGACATTTCGCTGAACGCGCTCCTGATGGGCCGGGAAACCGTTTACGCGGTCGTTCCGGAAGCCTGGCTCCAGACCGATGTCCCGTATGAAATTCTCCGGAAAGCGTCCGGGTTCGCGGAGAACAGCGGCGAGATCACGCTTTACCTGATCCGCAACAATCCGCGGGGAAAATCCTGATGCGCGTCGTGCTCTTCGCCTACCACGACATCGGCTGCGAGGGGCTGCTCGCGATGCGGGCGATGCGCCACGAAATCGTCGCCGTCTTCACCCACAAGGACGACGCGAAGGAAAACATCTGGTTCGGCTCGGTGAAAAAACTCGCCGATGAATTCAAAATCCCCGTTCATCTCGATGCCGATCTGAACGATCCCGAGTGGATCATCAAGATCAAGGCGATGAAGCCCGACGCAATTTTTTCCTTTTATTACCGCAACATGATCCGCGAATGCATCCTCGCGATTCCGCCCAAGGGCTCTTACAATCTGCATGGCTCACTTCTGCCCAAGTTCCGCGGCCGCGCGCCGGTGAACTGGGTGCTGGTGAAGGGCGAGAAGGTGACGGGTCTCACCCTGCATCACATGGTCGCGAAACCCGACGCCGGGGACATCGTGGCGCAGAAAAGAGTCGCGATCGCCGATAACGATACGGCTCTCACGCTCTACAAGAAGCTTGTGCCGCTCACCTGGCCTCTGCTCGAAGAAACCGTGCCGCTCATTGAAAAGGGCATCGCGCCGCGCGTCGCGCAGGATGCGGGACAGGCGACTTATTTCGGCGGGCGCAAACCCGAAGACGGTAAAATTGATTGGACGGCGCGCGCGCAGGCCGTGCACAATCTGGTGCGGGCCGTAACGCACCCCTATCCCGGCGCCTTCTCGTTTTTGGACGGAAAGAAGTTTTTTGTCTGGCAGGGCGAACCTCAAACCATGTCGGGCGGCAAAGTCCACGGCGAAGTCCTCTGCCTGTCACCGCTCATCGTTTGTTGCGGCCAGGGCGCCTACCGGATCGACCAGGTTCAAAGCGAAGGCGGCAAGGAGATGAGCGGCCGCGACTGGGCCAAAAAAAACCGCGTCAAGATTGGTACAATGTTGGGGTCATGAGAGGCCAACAATGAAGATATTGATCGTCGGCGTAAACGGGTTCATCGGCAACGCGCTGACCGAAACCATCCTGAAGACCACCAATTGGGAAGTCTATGGGATGGACCTGTCCGACAACCGCCTCGAACATTCCATCCGCCACCCGCGTTTCCATTTCGTGGAGGGAGACATCTCCATCAATAAGGAATGGATCGAGTATCATGTTAAAAAGTGCGACGTCATTTTGCCTCTCGTCGCCATCGCCACGCCTGCCACTTACGTTAAAGATCCCATCCGCGTGTTTGAGCTCGATTTCGAGGAAAATTTAAAAATCGTTCGCGCCTGCGTCAAATATAAAAAGCGGATTTTGTTCCCATCCACCTCCGAAGTTTACGGCATGTGCAGCGACAAGGAATTTGACGAGGATGAAAGTCCTCTGGTGTTGGGGCCCATCCGCATGCAGCGCTGGATCTATTCCTGCTCCAAGCAATTGCTCGACCGCGTGATCTGGGCTTACGGCGAGAAAGAAGGCCTGCGCTTTACATTGTTCCGCCCGTTCAACTGGATCGGCCCAAAACTCGACAGCTTACAGACCCCGAAAGAAGGCAGCTCGCGAGTTGTGACTCAATTTATTGGCAACCTCGTGAAGGGTGAACCCATCAGCCTCGTGAACGGCGGCCACCAGAAGCGCGCATTCACTTATTTGGATGACGGCATCGCCTGCCTGATGAAAATCATCGAAAACAAGCGCGGCGTTTGCGACGGAGAAATTTTCAACATCGGCAACCCCAAAAGCGAGCTCAGCATCGCCGGGCTCGCGAAACAGTTGCGGCAACTTTATTCGGTGCACCCGCTCCGCAATCCTTACAAAAAACTTTCCGCGATCAAAATCGTCCGGGAAAAAGATTATTACGGCTCGGGCTATCAGGACATCGATTTCCGCATGCCTTCCATCAAGAAGGCGCAAAAACTTCTGGGATGGACCCCCAAAGTCGATTTGAAAACATCTCTCAAGCGTACCCTCGATTACTTCCTCCGGGAAGAAGCGCCCAACCAATAACTTCAGTTCGCCGGACGCCGGAAAAAATCATGGCCGCAAAATTATCATGAAATTAGCTCTCAAGGTTGATGTCGACACATATGACGGAATGCGCGACGGCATTCCCAATTTTTTGCGCCTGTTCGATGAAGTCGGCGCGAAGGTTTCCTTTTTTATTCCTTTTGGGCCGGACGAAGCCGGCAAGGCGATCTTCCGGGTTTTCAAAAAGAAAGGTTTCATCCAAAAGATGTTTAAGAGCAACGCGCTCAAACTTTACAGCGTGAAGACGATGCTGCGCGGAACGTTATTGCCGGCGCCCATGATCGGTTCCTCGTTCCCCGAGTTGGCGCGGGAAGTGGAAAAGCATGGCCATGAGCTTGGCATTCACGGCTACAATCACGTTTTGTGGCAGGACCATCTGTTGGAGATGAGCGAGTCCGAAGTTCGCGCGCAGTATCAGGCGGGCGTGGATGCCTTTGAGAAAGTGATCGGCCGCAAACCGAAATCCTTCGCTGCGCCGGCCTGGCTCTGCAGCGCGCAAAGCCTCGCCATGAACGATGCCTTTGGCTTTGATTACGCCAGCGATACACGCGGACGCTCGCCCTTTGTTCCTTCCATGTCCGGAAAAAATTTTCGCACGCTGCAGATTCCTTCCACGTTGCCGACCGTGGATGAACTGCTCGGTAACGATGGTCTGACCCAGGCCAATGTTCACGACCGGCTGACGCAATGCATGAAGGAATCGCCGTTACCGGTCCACGTCCATTCGATTCATACGGAGGTGGAAGGGACGGCGCTCTTCGCCGAATTTTCCGATTGGGTGCGCGATTTGAAGCGTCAGGGCTGCGAGTTTGTAACATTGGATTCGATTTGCAAAAATTCCGGCAGCGCGCCGCGAGGCGAAGTGATTCTCGATACGCTGCCTGGACGCGCCGGCGGCGTGGGCTGCCAAAGGTAAATCCATGGAACATCAGGGGGCGGCGGATCCGCATCTCCGCGCGTTGATCGGCGAGGAAATCGAGGCCAAAGGCCCGATGGACGTCGCGCGCTTCATGGAACTGGCTCTCTATCACCCCGACTGGGGCTACTATTCCTGCCGGGAAAAAACCTTCGATTATTACACCAACGTGGACGTGCATCCCGTATACGCGGAACTGCTGGCCCACTATTTCCATAACCGCTGGAAGCAGAAGTTTCCCGGCCAAAAAATCCGGCTGATCGAGCTGGGCGCGGGGTCGGGAGTGCTCGCTCGGAAAATTCTGGACGCCTGCCGCAAATATCCCGACTTTTATCATTCATTGACCTACGTCGCCGTGGAAACCAGCGCGCGGCGCCGCGAAGCCGCGGCCGCGTTGTCGGACGTGCATCCCGCCTTCCGCATCCAGGCCGAATTTGATTTTCCCGAAGCGTCCATCGAAGGGTTCGTATTCTCGAACGAGTTTTTCGACGCGCTCCCCGTCCGCAGGGTCGCGGTCCAGGGCGGAAAGTTAAAAGAAATTTTTCTGAACCCGAGCCTCAAGGAAAGCTGGCTGGACCCCTCCGCCGAAGCCGCGCGATATTTCGAATGGCTGGGCGTCCCGCCGGCCGAAGGCTGCAAAGCCGAGGCGCATCCCGCCGCGCGCGCCTGGATGGAACGGATCGGCCGCTCGATCAAAAGCGGCCTGGTCATCACGATCGACTATGGCCTCAGCGCGTTGGAGCTCTACTCCGAGCTGCGCTCCGAGGGAACGCTGCTCGCGCATTTCCGCCACGCGGCGAACCGGGACTTTTACAGCCGGATCGGCGAGCAGGACCTCACGTCGCACGCGAATTTTACCGCGCTGATCCGCGCGGGCGAAGAACAGGGCCTGCGCCAGCGGTCGTTCCAGACGCAGTCCGATTTCCTGCTGGAAAACGGAGCGGGGGAAATGGCCGAGGCGGTGCGGCGCGAAACCGATCCTATCGCGCAGTTCAAGGCGTCCGCGGCCGTCAAAAGCCTGATCCATCCCGAAGGCATGGGCGGCACGTTCAAGGTCCTCGTCCAGGAGAAATAGCGTCCGCCAGGCGTTCTCGTACGCACGCGAACGGAAGCGCGCAGGCGCGTTCGTTGATTTATCGCCGGATTTTTGGTAAAAATGAGGCGAATGAATAACCTGAATAAGGGACTCATCCATGCGCATTTCTGATATTTTACCGACCGGAAAAGAGCGCCAGGCTCCGGTCACTCCGCTGATCCATCCCCGGACGGATTCTTTCCGTGCCGCTCCGGCCGTTCCCGCAGAACCCTCCGCCCACGTCATCGATGAAGATTACTATTTCAAAAAATTTGAATCGGAGCAGAAATCCGCCCAGCCGCCCGTGGAAGTTTACGGACGGCTCATCCAGACCGCGCGGATGGTCTGCGAATGCTTCACCGCCGTCCCGGCCAGAACTCCTGACCTCGAGGCGCTCTGCGCGTCGGTTGAACATACGATGCGCGCCACCGCCCGGTCCCGATCGGCGATGCTGGAGCTCGCGGAACGGTCCACTCCCGAAGACCACCTGATCGGCCATATCGCCAACGTCACGATTTTTTCCATCGCCGCCGCCCAGCACCTGGGCTGGCCGGCCTCCACGCAGCTCGCGGTCGGGGTCGGAGCGCTGCTCCACGACGCGGGACTCATCCGCCGCCAGCAGGATTACCTGAAGGCGCGGATATTTACCCAGGAAGAGCGGCTGATCTGGAACCAGTACGTCGGCGAGAGCGAAGAGCTGTTGCAGGAATTCATCGCCTCGCTCGCAACGGAACCGCGCGAGATCGTCCAGAGCATCGTCCTCCAGTCCCAGGAGCGCAACAACGGCCAGGGATTTCCGAAACACCTGACGCGCGATCAGATCAGCCCCGAGGCGCGGCTGGTCGGGCTCTGCGACACCTATGAATCTTTCACGCATTCGCGGCCTTATCGCGGCCGCAAACTGCCTTTCGAAGCCCTGCGCCTCCTCATGGAATATTCCGGCGACCTTTTTGACGGCAGCCTGATCAAGGCGTTGCGCGAAACCCTGACGATTTTTCCTCCGGGAAGCTACGTGAAGCTGAGCAGCGGCGAAGTCGCGCGAGTGACGGACCTGAACCGCAAGCTCCCGGTGCGGCCCATCGTGAAAATCGTGGTCGACGCCGAAGGCCGCGCCGTTCGGAGCGACCGGGTCGTGGACCTCGCGGAGATCCAGGACCTCTCCATCGAAAAACCCGTGGACGAATGCGATCTGCCGCTGTCCGACCCGTCCCTGATCCTGGAACTGCGCACGCGGCGCTGGTGGCTGGGATGATGGATTTCATTTTGAAAGATATTTATCTGACGGCAGGCGTCGGCCTTCTGATCGTGTCGTTCCTGGGGATATTCTGGATCATCCGATCCTTCCGGAAAAAGCAGGAGATTGAAGCGGCCCTGCCCGACAACTTCGCCGATTTCTTCACGCCGTCTGCACCGGCTGCGCCGCCGCCCTCCGCGCCCATTGCGCCCGCGATGCGCAGGCCCGCCGCTCCTTCGCAGCCTCCCATGCCCATGACGATGACAATGCCGGCGCCTCCTGCGCCGCAGGCTCCTCCGGCCGTTTCCGCCGCCGCCTCCGTCTCCCAACTTAGTTTGGAGCAGGTGACTGCGCAGCTGGAAAAAATCGAAGCGCAGCTGCAGGCGATCACGCAGAAGCTGGAGCGCGCCGCCAGCCAGCCCGCGGCCGCGGCGCAATCGCCGGCTTCGAAACAGGACGCCGCGCAAATTTCCGAACTCTCCGCCAAAATCGAAAAGATCTATCAGGTACTCGCCTCCCTTTCGGGCTCCGCGCGCTGATGAGCCGCGGTTCCCTCATGATGCTGCTGATCCTGGACCTCCTGGTGATGGGGGGAGCGGGATTCATCATCTGGGACCGGGTCAAGAAAAAAAACGAAGTTCCGCCGCCCGTGGTCGCAGCGCCGGTCTCAATGCCCGCCGCTCTGTCCGCGCCCGTTCAGGAACCTGCGCAGATCCAACCCGCCGAACCCGCCGCGACGCCCGCTCCGGTTACGAAGGAACCCGCGCCAGCGGCCGAAACGCAGGCCAAACCGGCGCCGAAAGGACCGCCGCGCAAAATCCTTTTCAAGTACAATGACGTCGCGGCCCGGCGCGTCTCGATCGTCGGCGACTTCAACCAATGGAGCCCCAAGCTCATGAAGAAGGACGCCTACGGCCATTGGGTGATTACGCTGTCCATTGCTCCGGGCGATTATTCCTACAACTTTATCGTCGACGGCCGGATGATCCGCGACCCGAACAATAAAAGAGTGAAACAATCCTCGCAAAAAATCCCGAGCTCGTTTCTCTCCGTGGGCAGCGGCAAGAAAAGATGAAGAATGCCGGCATCCTGATTCTAACGCTGGGCTTTTTCCTGAGCGCGGCGATCTCTGGAGCCGCCGGGGCCGCTGAAACCGTCACAAAAAAACAATTCCGGCAGGACCTCTCCTATTACCGCAAAACCGCGCAGGAAAAAAGCCTGAACGCCAACGACCGGCTCTTTATTTTGAACCGCCTGCGGGAAAAATACAGCGCGGCCAAGTTTGATATCACGGAACTCTACGGTGAAATCGACAAGTGGTCGGCCAGGCGGATCAAGGAATGGAAGGAAGGGGAAACCGTTCGGCCTCCGAACGAAACGGCGGAAGCGCCGCCCGCTCCGACTGAAATTCCGCAGGCTTCGGCGCAACCGGCCGCGGAACCAGCGCTGGCGGCCGAAAAACCAGCTGCAACCCAAGCCGCGAGACTTAACAAACTTTTAATCACGCAGAGCGCGGGCAAATCCGTTCTGACGCTGAACGTTCCGGGTCTCGAAGAATTTAAGGAAGTGCCGGTGGAAGAAGCAGCCGGAGAAAACCCTTCGGCGGCGATCATCTACCTCTATAACGCGCGGAACGTCCTGCCGGCCAGGATCCACAACGTCAAACCCGCGAAAGGGTATATCCGCGAAGTGCAGGTCAAACGGGTCACCGCCAAGCCTCCCACCGTGAAAATTTCCGTCGCCTTCCGCAAAAACTACCCTTACGACATTGAACGCTCCGGCGACCGGCTGATCCTGAACGTTTACGACACGGCGCCTCAGCGGGCAGCCCCCGCGCCGACGCCGCTCGACACCGTGGAAGCCGCGCCCGAAGCAATCCCGCAGACCGAGGCCGCCGCGGCCGAAGCGGCCGTCCCGTCCAAGCTTGAACCGCTTTCTCCCGAACCCTTTTTGGAGCACGCCTCGTCCCAAACCATCGAGTCCGGACAGATCGTATCGGTTAATTTTGTAAAATACCCCGACTTCAGCCGGACCACGGTGGTTTCTCCCGATGGACGAACGCATCTTCCGCCGGCGGGGATGACCGCGGCGGCGGGGCTGACCGCGGAACAGTTGAGCGGCAGCGCCGCCAAAAAAATCGAGGACAGCTTTTTGAAGAGCGCGGTGCAGGTCTCCGCGAAGGATTTCGATCCGGAGAAGCGCGTGGCGCTCATCGGCTGCGTCAAAAATGAAGGCGTGTACGGTTTCGCGGCGGGCATGGGCTGTTACGAGCTCGTCTCGCGCAGCGGCGGGTTCGCGGCGGGCGCCGATAAGCGGTCCGTGCTGATCCACCGCATGACGAAAAAAAGCCGCAAGAAACTGTCGTTTGATATCGCGGCTTTCGCGGAATCGTCCGAGCCGGTCGACGATTTTCACCTGGAGCCGGGGGATGTGGTCGAAGTGCGGAAAATCCTGCCCGCATACGTCTTTGGAGAAGTCCGGGCGGAAGGTTTTTACCGCGTGAAGGAATCGACGGGACTCGCCCAGATGCTGACGACCGCGGGCGGACTGAAATCCCGCGCTAACCTTTCAAAAATTTTTCTGATCCGCGAGGAAGAAGGTCAAAACATGAAACGAACGTTCAGTTTGAATGAAATCAAAAACGGACTCGTCCCGGATCCGGCGGTCCGGGAAGGCGATCTGATCCACGTCCCCGCGCTCACGGGCAAATCGAAGGCGTTCAACAAAGAGACGATTTCCTGGGGAGCGTTCTTCATCAGCCTGGGCCTCGTGCTGGCTCTCCTCGTATGAGCGCGAACACCCTGAAAAGCAAAGTCCTTCCGCTCCTGATCGGCGTCGGCGCGTCGGGCCTTGGCCTCTACTTCGCCACAAAAAACGTTCATTGGAGCGAGTTGAAGGGGATCCTCGCTTCCGCCACGCTCACGCCGCTGGTCTTCGCGGGCGCGATGTCGTCCATCACGTTCATGCTGCGCGGACTGCGCTGGAAAATACTGCTCTCGCCGTTCCAATCCGTCCCGCTCTTCACGCTCGTCCGCTGGCAGATCGGCGGCGTGTTCATCAACAATATCCTGCCTTTCCGGGCGGGGGAGCTCGTGCGGGCGTTCTGGGCGGGCCACAAGGCGGGAATCCCAAAGAGCACCGTCTTCGCCACCATCGTCATGGAGCGGCTTTGCGACCTCGGCTCCATCGCGATCATCGGCGCGCTGGTCGCCACGGCGCTGGGTTTCGGCAATTTCTTCAGCCCGCGCAACCTTGCGATCGGCGGCGCCGTTCTGGTCGCGGCCATCGCCGCGTTCAAAATCTTCAGCGGTCGGATCAACTCTCAACAGTTCTTCGCTTTCCTGCGGAAACACCTGCCGGAAAAACTCTGCCACTTCATCGAAAAATTTTCGTCCGGCCTCAAAGTCGTGCAGTCTAAACGCGAAGTGGCGAAACTCATGGCGCTTTCCTTCGTGATCTGGCCGCTCGATATCGCCGCGGTGCTTTTTGTGTCGCAATGCCTCGACTTGCACCTCACCTGGCTTAAATCCGCCATGGTGATGGTGGGGCTCATCCTCGGCGTGATGGTCCCCGCCGCTCCGGGCGCCGCCGGAACGTTCGAAGCGGGCGGCGTGGCCGCGCTTTCGCTTTTCGGCATCGGCAAGACGCTCGCCTTCTCCTTCGTCCTGCTGCTGCACGCGTTCCAATACGTCTTCGTTATGGCCCTCGGCATTCCCATCCTGATGTCCGAAGGGTTCCACCTCAAGACGCTCAAGGAAGCGGAAAAAGAAGCGGCCTCCGAAGCCTGATGCGGCGCTAGACCGGCATGTACACGTCCTACTGGCAGTTAAACGATAAACCCTTCGAAAATACCCCGAACCCAAAATTTCTCTTCGATTCGCCCCAGCACCGCGAAGGCCTGTCGCGCCTCCTCTACGTCGTGCGCGAAGGCAAAGGCGCCGGGCTCCTGACCGGGACCTACGGCTGCGGAAAAACCCTGCTCGCCAACGCTCTCTTTAAGGAATTGGAAAAAGACGTGTACCGCGTCGCGTTCATCACCAACCCGCGGCTGGACGACACGGAAATCCTGCGCATGATGGTCCACCTGTTGGGCGGAGCGGGTGGCGGGAGCGCGGCCGGCGTCCCGACCCGCAAGGCCGACGTCCTCATGGCGCTCGAGGAAATTTTCAATTCCAACGCGCGCGAGGGGCGGAAGACCGTGGTGGTGGTGGACGAGGCCCACGCGATCGAGAAGCCGGAAATTTTCGAGGAGCTGCGCCTGCTGCTGAACCACCAGACCGCGTCGCAGGACCTTGTGACTTTGCTCCTGCTCGGGCAGCCCGAACTCAAAAATAAAGTAGAATTCAACAAGCAGCTCAACCAGCGCATCGCCCTGCGTTACGACCTGCAGGGCCTCGAAGCCGAGGAAACCACGGAATACGTGAAGCACCGGCTGACGGTGGCGGGGGCGCAGAAAGGAATCTTCGAAGGCCCGGCGCTGCAGCTGCTGCACGAGCGCAGCGGGGGAATCCCGCGGCGCATCAACCAGATCGCGGACATGGCGCTCCTCACCGGCATGGGCCGGAAAGCGACAGCCATCAATCAAGATATCGTGCGCGAGGCCATCGAAAGCCTGGCCCATTAGCGCGGCATCAGGAGGCATCACATGAAAAAAATTTTAACGTTAAATCTATCGGCGGCCATCTTCTGCATGGTGGCTTGCCTGACGGTCCCGGCGGAAGCCCGGATATCGTCCCTGAATTATTGGAGCCTGCAGGACCGGCTGGCCACGCCCGCGGGGCAGGTGGACCAGTCCGCGGCCTTCGCACTCGGCATGAACGGCGTCATCCCTTCCGGCGCCGAGACCGACGCGGATTTCTTCCACTTTCCTTATCAGATCACGTACGGCGTCATCGACAAAGTCGAAGTCGGCGCTTCCCTGGGCGCCACGCTGTCCGACCGCCGGAACCGCGGCGCGCAGTTCGGCGTCAGCGACCTCATCATCGCGGGCCGCTACCGCTTTTTTGACGCGAACCGCGAGTCGCGCATACCGGGCCTGGACGCGGAGTTCGGACTTGTCATGCCCACCGGCAGTTTTGAGCGCGGCCTCGGCAACGGAGCGCTGGGCTTCCTCTTCAACTGGGGACTCGTCCTCCCGCTCGACCCCATCCGCGCGCATTTCGGACTCGGCTACCGCTATACTCTCGAAAACTCGGACGATACCAAAGTCGGGGCCATCTTTTCCTACAACGGCGGCGTCACCGTGCCCCTGAAGGCCATCGTTTCCGATACCCGTTTTCATCCCATGACGCTCCATGCCGAGCTCAAGGGCTTCAACCATGCCCGGAACAAGGTCAAAGGCGATGGCAGGGGCCCTTCTCCGGACGAGCTGTACCTGGCTCCCGGCCTCGGTTGGGCCTTTACGGAGTGGCTGGACCTTCAATACTCCCTCCTGATCGGCCTCACGACGGACAGTTCCGACATCGGGATGAACCTGGAACTCCGCTTCTAGGCTCCTGCCGAATTAGCTATAATACTTCCTCTTGATAGATAGGCATCTATGGACACCGCATTAGCGATTCCCCGATCCAATCCAAAGGAAAATACAGTGAAACCTAAAGGCGAAAACAAGGATTTCATATCCATGACCGACTTTTCGGAGGCGGAGATTTCCGCCCTCATGGAATCCTCGCGCCAGCTCAAAGCCAACCGGAAGAAGTACGTGGAAGCCCTCCAGGGCAAGTCTCTGGCCATGATTTTCCAGAAACCTTCGACCCGGACGGCCGTTTCCTTCGCGGTGGGCATGTCCCAGATGGGCGGCCATCCTCTGGTGCTCAATAACCAGGATTTGCAGATCAAGCGGGGCGAAACCATGCCGGATACCGCCCGGGTACTATCAAGATATGTGGACGGCATCATGATCCGGGCCAACAAGCACGAAGACGTGCAGGACCTGGCCCATTGGGCTTCCGTGCCGGTCATCAACGGGCTGACGGACAAGGAACACCCCGTTCAGGTGCTCAGCGACCTTTTCACGATTGTCGAAAAGAAGTGCAAGACTTTGACGGACCTTAAAAAAATCAAAGTTGCCTATGTGGGGGATGGCAACAACATGGCCCATTCCTGGATTTTGCTGGCCGCGATGATGGGGATGGAAATCTCCATCGGCAGCCCCAAAAGCTACGACGTGGAAAAAGAGTTCATTCAGCGGGGCGAAGAGATTGCAAAGAAAACCGGCGCGCGGTTATCCTTTGAGACGGACCCCATGAAAACGGCGGCGGGCGCGGATATTATTTACACAGACGTCTGGGCTTCGATGGGCAAGGATGAGGAACGGGACCAGCGGAAACAGATTTTTATGCCGTACCAGGTGAACGCGAAGCTGTTGGGCGCGGCCAAGAAAGATGCCATCGTCATGCATTGCCTGCCGGCCCACCGGGGCGAGGAAATCACCGAGGAGGTGATGGAAGGCCCTCAATCCGTCATCTTCGATCAAGCCGAAAACCGCCTGCACGTCCAGAAGGCGATCCTGCTGCACCTTCTTTCCTAACTCTTAACGCTTTCGAGCTTCTTTTCGTTCAATCGCCCGCCTTTGCCAGACGGGATACCACGACTGGATCTTCTTCCAAAAACCGAAAAGTCCCGTGGATGGGAACACCTGCACCCGCCACAAATCAAATAGATCTTCCGACTGATTGAGTTTGCCGCGATCGCCCGCCACCGCGCAATTGTAGCCCGCTTCCTTCACCCATCGTTTGGCGTCATCCGTATAGCGAGTATAGGGATAACAGAAGGGGATGTCCGTTCTTTGGGTGATCTCCACCAAAGCGTCGTATGATTTTTTCAGTTCCCGTCGGGCGCTCTCTTCTTTTTCTTTGGATAAATCCACATGATTGGCCGTGTGCGAACCAAAATTGACACCGCCCAATTGCATCTCTTCAATCTGCTCGCGGTTCAACAACGCGGTCTTACCCGAATCCCAGACATTTTTTCCCTTGATATGGTCCGTCACCAAAAAGATGGTGGAGGGGAATCCATATTTTTTCAGGATGGGGAAAGCGTATGTGTAGTTATCCTCATAACCGTCATCAAAAGTGATGGCGACGGAGCGGGGCGGAAGATTCTTCTGATCGTTGAGGCAAGCTGAAAGGTTCTGGAGCGAAACGGGATTATAACGCAATTTTTTGAGCAGCCCCATCTGCGCGGCAAAGTTTTCCGGCGTTACGCTGAGCGACGCGAAATTAAATTCAGGATCGGTCCTCGGACAGACCCGGTGATAGCAAAGGATGGGAACCCAGGGCCGGCTCACCGCGAAGTCCTTTCAGTATCATCAGCATTCGCCATCACAAGCTCTTTATACACATTTTCAACGGAGGCCCCGACTTTTTTCCAGTCGAAGAATTCGAGCGCTTTCTTGCGGCCCCAATCGGAGAGCCAGGCGTTGAGTTTGGAATCGGTTAAAATCAGGTTCAGGTCGCGCTCGAGGTTCTGATCCTTCTCAAAGAGATTCCAGTCGCCGCAATCGCCGAAATTGGAATCGAACGCTTTCTCGAAGCTTTCGGGCTCGAGCAGTCCGGGCGCCGAGGACTCGCCGATACAGACTACAGGCCGGCCGCAGCTCATGGCTTCCATCACCACGCGTCCGGCACCCACCACCACCGCCGCGCGATGATAGAAAGGAACGAGGCTCCCGCTCCATTCCACCAGCTTCACCGCTTCGCGGCCCAGCTGATGATTGAGATCGGCAATTTTCATTTCATCGGCGGGCGAGCGCTGTGACACCAGCGTCACGCCATAGTAGGGATTTTTCTTCAGAACCTCAGGGAAAATATTCTTGATGAGAAAACGGATCGTGTTTCCTTTCTGCCCCGAGAAGCGCGCCACCATCACGATCTCATTGCGCGGCTCGGAGGAATTGGACGGCACGAAGGCATCGGTATTGATGCCGTTCGGAACCATGCGAACACGGTTAGGGTCAAACTCCACTTCATCAGCGAGGTAGCGCTGCAAGTAGGGGCAGATGGCGATGGTGCGCTCGCCCAGGCAGGGCAGGAAGCGCGCCGCAAAATGCACCCGCCAGCGGCCATGCACCGAAACCACCATCGGCAGTTTGCCGCGCGCGAATTCCGCGACCAGATTCGCCGCCCGCGAATGGGAATGGATCAGCTGGATGCCTTCCTGATGGATGATGCGGCGCAGCTCCCAGGTATTCAAAAAGCGCCCGAAATAACTGGTGTTGCGCGTGTGGAGGGGAACGGAATAAAATTTGAAACCGTCGGTGTTGCGTAGCTTTTCCGAAACCAGGATCACTTCATGGCCGCGCTCCCGCAAGGCCGCGGCCAGCGTCAGAGCATAGGTCTCGGCGCCGGTAACTTCGATCTGCGAAAGGACAAAAAGGATCTTCATATTTCTATCGGAAATATGAGTCCATTATATCTTTTGATGCCGGGAGTTTAATAGATGAGCTTGTTGAGGGGGTATTCGATGATGCCTTCGGCGCCGGCGCGTTTGAGCTCGGGGATGATCTTTTTGACTTTCTTTTCCTCGAGGATGACTTCAACCGCGACCCAGCCCGGGACGGTGAGGTGCGACAACGTCGGCTTTTTGAGGGCCGGCAAAATCCGCATGATCTTGGAGAGATCTTTTTCCAGCAAATTCATTTTGAGGCCGACCATGCCTTCGGCGGCGAGCGCGCCCTTGAGCAGGATCGCGAGGTTCTCGATCTTCTGCTTCTTCCAGGGGTTTTTCATGGCCTTGGCGTTAGTGATGAGGCGGGTGGTGGAAGAAAGAATTTCGTCCACGATGCGCAGCTTGTTGGCGCGGAGCGAAGAACCGGTTTCGGTGAGCTCCACGATGGCATCTACGAGGAAGCCGGCTTTGGCTTCGGTGGCGCCCCAGGAAAACTCAACCTCGGCTTTAACCTTGTGCTTAGCGAGGTATTTCTTAACGATGTTGACCGCTTCGGTCGCGATGCGCTTGCCCTGCAAATCTTTAACCGTTTTGATGGTGGAATTTTCCGGAACCGCCAGTACCCAGCGGACGGGACGGAAACCGGACTTCGCGTAAATCAGTTCGCAAATCTCAACAACGGTGGCGTTGGTTTCATTGATCCAGTCAAAACCGGTGAGGCCCACATCAAACGTGCCGTCTTCGACATACTTCGCCATTTCCTGCGCGCGGACCATCATGATGTCCAGTTCGTCGTCGTCCGTGTTGGGGAAATAACCGCGCTCGGTGGGATAAATGCGGATGCCCGCCTTCTTAAACAGTTCGAGGGTCGATTCCTGCAGGCTTCCTTTGGGAAATCCAAGTTTGAGTTTTTGCATAAGTGAGGGGAGATTGTATCAAGAACAGCCTCGGCAAGTCAACGACGGGACAGCCATTGAAAATCCCTTCACGGAGTGATATTATGAGACAAATATTGATATGTGCCTTTTCCTATTCCTTTGAAAGTACTCTAATGTTGTTTTTGTGGAGAGGTGGCCGAGTGGCTTAAGGCGGTGGTTTGCTAAACTAAAAAGGCCATTTTGCTCTCTCCGACGAAAAACGCAGTTCCTCCTCTAAAATCACACCGAAGTCTCTAAATAAATCGTTGCAATTTGTTGCAAGTTATTGCAGGTTTTTGCACAAAAGTCGACAAAATCCCGACAACTTTTTTGTGCATGAATTTGCAGTAAATATTGGTACAGAAATAGTATAGATCAGAAGTAAGCAGTCAAACGATTGAACCCGGCGGGTCATCCGAGGGTATCACGTTGAAGCGCAGATTTGCGCGACGACATGATGCCCTCGGATTTTTATTTGCCATGAAAAACATGGCAATGACATATAAAAAACGGTCTTTTGCCAGAAATGTCAGTTCTTATTGAACATGTCGAAACAGTGTCAATTAAAAAATGACAATTCTGGCATTCTAGACAACCATTCAAGGAGAGCAAAAAATGAAAACCATGTCGATGGAGCAAATTAAAGATGTCATTAAAGTTTATTCACCCATAACTCAAAACTGTATCATTAAACTATACACTCGAAAGCTAAACGAATTGCCCATAATTGCAGGAACCTACAAAACGAGGACCCGTTGGTGGGGCATAAAAATTGAACATTCTCTATCAAGAATCAAAAACCTAATAACGGCCATGGCAACTCGGAGAAATCTGAAAGAAGTGGACGTTGATCCAAGAAGCTTCTCTGATGAAGATATTGCTGCTTATAAAACTACCCCATCAACAAGTTTTACAAGCTTTCGATATCCAACATTGCTATGGACTCCGGAAGCTTGCGGCATCATTCGGAATCTAATGGGCTCGATAGCTATGGATTTACCGAAGGATTCCGAGCAACGTAATAAAATTGAAGAATGGCTAGCATTCCCGCCGAAAACAAACACTCCAATTAAATGGGAGAATCCAGAACTTGATGATAGAATTCACCCGGGACTGGCAATTAAAAAGGCGATCGAATATTGGATGCTGGAAGGCCACCAAAGAAAACGTGTCGAAAACACCGCCATATTTGCCCTTCATGCGTTAGCTGGTATTCGACCGGGAGAAGAGATGAGTCCTGATAATTTTAAACTGGGAGAACTTTCAATTGATGATTCAAGCGGCCGCTTCAAGAACAAATCCCACGAGTATGATTTAATGATTAAGACATACCACAAGCAAAATCGTACGCCCTCATTCTATAAAGGGAAACGCGCGTATTATACGGTTGCTACGCCGGCGTTGCAGAAATTGCTTGAACCTTGGACTGTAAAGCGTATCAAACAGGATGGTGCAAATCTTAGTGATCCAGTTTTCCCAAATTATTGTGCTCGAAATGAAGAAGCGTCGTATGTACGACATAAAAATGCTCTTGCATCGTACATGGGACTTTATTCATATCAAGGACTTAGGCCGTACTTTGGCAGAAAACTATTCAATCGGTGTTTAAGATTAATGCTCGTATCGGAAATGCAAGCCATACTAAAGAGCATGAATCGCCATGCAAAGATAACCGATGATTACGTCAAATGCATGGCCTATACAGCAATGCGGCAATCTCGCAAGTTTGTAGTGGACTTTAATTGGGAAAACTACGATACCCTGATCGGGCCCGAAGTACATCACTTATGCGTCGCAAAAGCACTTGAGCTGGCGTTGAGTTATGATCCAGCTCATAACCAAATCCTTGAGGTTGCAAGCGATAGCAACCCCGCACCAGAGATGGACTTCGATGGCCTTAATGCAGAACATACTTCGATCAAGGATCAATTAAACAACCCGAAAGGTCCTATCGATTCAAAGATGCGGTTTGATCTAATGGCTAGAAAATATGAAATCGAAAGTATTCTCAGCCGACACAACCGTACAATCGGCAACTAAATATAACGACCCGTATGGGAGTGAAATATCGTGAGCTTTGAGAGAGATCCAAACGACATTCTTAAAGAACTCCGAATATTTCATTTCCCGGATGAGGAAATCATGGATGTTGAAATGATTGCCGTCAGCATCCGAAAAAGCCCCCGGACTGCTTATCGGCTGCTCGAAAACGGCGATATTCCAATAGCGGCTGGAACCGGTAAATTCGGTGCCAAGGTGAAGGATGTCAAATCTTGGGTGCTCAGAAAGTATGAAGCGGTTCCGAAAGAAACCAGACGAAAGCCAAGGATTCGTTGGATCTACATGAAGGATAATCGGATAGCCTGCGACCCTCCAGGCATTTCAAGGAAGGACCCTATTCTCAACTAGGAATTGGGAAAAGGCGCGGAAAAAAACCGGCAGATTTCATTTTCTGCCGGTTTTTTATTTTCAAAAAGCGAGGTGACGTATGACATGGTTCGAAAGAGACCCTCTTGAGCCGCTCAAGCTCACGAGATTAATTCACATTCCGGACCACCAGGTCCTGACCGCCGCAGACATCCAAGCGGCTCTAAGCATTAGTCAGCGCGCGGCGTACCGCCTCCTGGAGTCAGGCAAAATCCAGGTAAAACGGGATGGGAGAAGGATCGCTGCATTTGCAAAGCACGTTAAAGAGTATGTTCTGAGAGCTTATATACCACCTAAAATCGATGAAAAACCTTAAAAAATCGATTGTAGGTTTCTTAATGCGGCATGAAATCCAATTCATGGAGAAAGGCCATGAATTGGTCCTCGATTGCCCCAATAAAAACCTGCACTTTGCAGTTTGGAACACGGGAAGCGGTTGGCTCAGTTGCCTCTCCTGCGACAAAATCTGGTCTTACATGCACGCCATTGATGCCGTTAAGAGAGCGGCTGATTCTATTTCCTCGGCAGCGAAATACCTAGGCTGGCGCGGAGTTACAAGCTCCGGTATCCAGCCATGGCTTATCCCTCAGTGGGCCGAGGAATTTCACGCAAATCTTCTTTCAAACGACGCTCAAGCCAAGCTGGTGACAGACATTCTTCAAATTAATGCGCAAGCGATCGATTATTTCCACCTGGGTTGGTCTCCCTCTGACTTCATGAGGGATAAGGGCTGGGCCTATTCGAACTGCCTGACAATTCCGATCGCGCCTATAGGTGGGAGCTGGTGTGGGATCTATTTCCTAGGCCAGAACCTGCTGAACTCCAAGAAATGCGCAAATGCGAGATTTCTAGGCGCTCAGTCTCCGTATGTGACCTGCAACCCACCCAATCCTACCAATACCCTTCTAGCTAAATCTGTAATTGATGCAATTCTGATTGCGGTTAGTCTCCCTTCTCAAAACTCCCAACGAGTTATTTTTGATCCAAATAAAGCATCGATTCAAATTGACGAGGTAAGCTTGAATGACCAGAAAAAGAATACTTAACATTGAAATTGCAGTAACGGGCAGAATGTCGCCATATGACTATCTCGCCCCTGCCAAGCACCCAACGAGCTCTGATTGGAAGGAAATCTATTGGCTTGTTCAGATCAAAAAGGGGCCGATGGATGGGGAATATGTCGAACATTACCTAAAAGACCTGATGGGTGTACCGGACTTAAACCTGACTACACCTATTCAGTATCGTCGCGCGCTGCGTACCTTGATGCAAATGCCGGACACAAACATTAACTAATAACAAATAGAGAAAAAGTAAGAACCCCTGTGGGAGTGATCCCACGGGGGTTTTTCTTTTGGGAGGTACCAATGAAAAAGTACAAAGGAAACCCTATATCCAACCATAGGTCAGATTTCTCCATAATTGCAAAGCAGTTCACTCCGCTTATCGATCGAATCATCCGCGGCTTGGGAGTAAAGCCTTCTAACAAGACCTGCTTTGGGATGGACTACGATGAGCTATTCGCAGAAGCCTTGTGGATCCTCTATTTTCACATCTTACCGGGATACAGAGCTAAAAAAGGCGCTCTATCGCACTATGCGGCCGTATATTGGTCTCGGGAACTGAGAAAGCGGCTCTACCGGATCCGAAAGCATCAGCAAGTGAATGTTCCGTTTGATGCGGTTTCAGAATCAACGATTCAGAAGGGCTACGCCCCCTGGCATAAACCCCTGAACCAATGTCTAATCAGAATGCAGCTGATGCGAATAGTCCAGACGCTATCGCGCCGGGAAATCCTGCTTCTATCCGACATTTTGAAAGAAGGCCGGCTTAACCCGCTAAGAGACCTGGAGCGCAAGTTAGGCATTGATCATGTAACTCTATCCCGGATTCGAAAAGGCCTTGTGAAAAAAGTCTTTGACCAGGTGTGAAACAATCTGAACTTGCATGGGCATCATAGGTAAAGAGGAGGTCTCTTTATCTATGACTCGAACCAAGAGTATTTCTAATTCACGAATGTTACACACTTTACAGGCAATGGGGGTAAACACCAATACTATGGGAGTTCTAAGTTTACTCATATTGAGATATACCCCCAATAAGATTATTAGGTTGGCCCAAGCAAGCAAAATCAAGATTGCTCGTTATGGCGAAGGAAGCATTATTGGGAACTTTTCATCCAGTGGACGAAGCGCGAAGACGGCCGTAAAGAAGATCAGTCCGAATGATATCTTTTCGGTTTTTTTTGCTCTGATAACCCGAGGAATTCCCGAAGTAATCAAATGCGGAGAAAATGCCCTTGGAAACGCGGAACTGTTACGCCGAGGTAGAGATTCGATCGCCAATGGTAAAAGAGTCGAACTATATGAGTGGATCATGGCATCAACTGTTGAAAACATGAGCCTTTGGAAATATAGGATGAACCCAACATGGGTTGCTGCGTCAGTAATCATAAAAAAATTACAATCTGAGTTCAGCAATTGTAAAGCAATTATTGAAATCACGGACCGTCTACTCTTCAGCAGAAAACGTAAAAACAATATATTCCTGGAGGTTGGGGGATGCTCATTGAATAATTTGAACGTGACAGCAAGAGAAGTTAGCTGTTGTTATTTTTTTCAAGGACAGGAGCAGGATGCTCTGATTCAATGGATAGCTTCGCCTGATCACATTTTCTTGTATATCAAACGGGAAGGAATCGTGAAACATCCCTATCTTGGGGTTGTCATGCTGTTTTTCGCGGACAGGGGGAAAACGATCGTTATTGATTCAATTGAGGCAATGCGCTACGAAATTGACAGTTATTCAGGCTGGAGGGAGTGGCTCTGGAAGACAATACTTGAATATGGAAGATCAATGGGCGCTGAAAGGATTATTGTAAATAAAGATGTTGCCGGAGACGTTGCAAGGGAATTCGTGACCTGGGTGATTAAATATCATATGGATTATGAAAAGTGTCCATATCTTCCAAAAATGACATATAACCAACTTCAAATCCAGGCTGAATTTAATCCACAAATAAGGAAAAGATATGTTTCATATTCACTCTTAGATTTGTGAAATCCTTCTGATAACAAAATTACCCTATCATTAAAGGTATTGTCGGGCATCATCGTTCAGTTTACTTGTGGAGACTAGAGTGCGGAGGTTGGCTTCTATCTGGTGTCGAATAGTCATGATTTCAAGCTTTCGAAGATTAGCAAGCTCCTCTATGGTGATAGCCACATCATTCGAATGAGATATGCTAGATTCTTTTTGAGTAAAGGGAGCATCAGTTTCTGTAAGAAAGGATTCTAATGGTAACTCTACCAATAGTTTGCGATGACGATCGTTCCGCAACATATTTATATTCACAGAAAATAAACAACCTAGCTTAATCGCACGATGTGCCTCAGCACGACTTCCCGTAAACCAGTGAAGAACAACTTTGCCTCGTTGCGAAGGCAGGTATTTTTCAATCATATCTAAAACAAGACTCGCCGCACGCACACTGTGGACAGTAAGGATCTTACCGCCAGTCTCTGCACAACATTGAAGTACACGTTGAAAGAGCTTTTTCTGTTGTGGAAGCGAGTGAATATATTGAGGACCAGCGTCGAGCCCGACTTCTCCAATATAACGAGCTTCTGATAAATATGATTCCCATAGAGATAACTCTTGAGCATGTTCTTTGACTAGTTGAGGATGAAGTCCGAGTGCTGCACGCACATAATGCTTCTTGGCCGTAAGATCACGATTCCTAGGCCAAGCCCTAGGCGTCGTAGTAACGGCGAGCGTAAACATGCGATCACGTTCACATGAGTCCACTGCTGCGACGTGATCAGGAAAAAGATCTAAATGACAATGAAAATCCACTAATCTGCCCATCATTAACTTAGTACTATACGGACCGCGTACGCACTTTGGCAAGCAATGCTGCGACCTCACTCATTCCACGACGATAAACCTGAGCTAAAGCATTCTGACGTTCGAATGACTCATCTTTAAGTGACCCAGGTTTGTGTATCAAGAGTTTAGCAAGGTCTGATCTAGCCTGCAGTCGTTCAATAGCAAATTGGAAAGATCTAACTTGTTGCCCTTCAGACTCATTTGCATTGAGTGCTCTTGTAGAAAGGTTGGCAATTGTATAAGTGGTAGGGTCGGATTGACCATCCAACCCCTTAAGGAGAGCCGCCCTTCGAATAATACAAGGTAAACAATACCCACAGTGCTCTATGCCGTGCCCACTCCAGCGGCCTTTCGAAGGAGATGAACAAGAAATGGAAGCAGGAATAAGTTTTCTAAGGAGAGCCTTATTTGCACAGTTGGAGACCATCTCACCTTTAGTCTTATTCCAGTATGAGTTCTCAATTTTTCCTTCTATCCCCAATCTCGATAACAATTCATTCCAGCGAGCTATATAAAACGGATGAGTGGTTCGTGTACTCAGCGATCCAAGTCTTAAAAGATCTAAAGGAACATTGAGAGCAATCAAACCATTTTCAGGCACGAAGAGCTTAAAAGCTCTTTTTAATCCAGTCCCCGCAAAGACCCCAATAGCAAAAAATAAAAATGATCGCCCACGCGTTGTGTTTTCGGAATCGCTACCTCGAACTAGATTTTTGGGGAAGGACATCCATACACGCAAACGATCAAGTGAGAGCTTATCGTAGTGTTTTTCGAGTAGAGCAAAACAATCCCTCTGCGCACCACTAGTAGCACCTTCGCCTGCATGGCTAGCAAATAGAGGGGTCATACCCTGTTCAACCAAATCTATGGCACCGATTAAACTGTCTAGTCCGCCTGAAAAAAGTGAGACATTGCCATATTTTGGGTTTTCTGGGGCTTTTTTCGGACGTAAGGGAGTAAGTGCTGCAAACCCTTGGGGGCGAGGACGAAAACCTATTATCCATCGGTCTCCTGTTAAAAAGCCCAGTGTTTTTTGTAGTAACTCAGCATTAGTTGCCCATCTATCCGGATTACTTACGGGAACCACAATCCGGATCTCTCTTGTCCATGTATCCTGAGAATCTTTCCGGCGTGAAATACGAGTGTCCGCCGCATGCACATGAGCTGCAAGAATAAGGAGATCGTTACCAATCTCACTAGGTAATACTCCGAGTTTAGCAAGGGCACTCAATGCACTATCAATACCATAATCCAATCTTCTTTCTGAAGACAAAAGATTAAGACGGGTAAGTGTTTCATCAGTGGCTGTGATGATATTAAACCTATCGCCCGAACCAAAATGCCCTGCTATCACGTGCCGTTTCATTGGTCAGCCTCGTCGCCGAGCTTTTGCAAGATCATAAAAGCCTGTTCGTAAACTTCTTCTACATATCCAAGAACTCGATCTGGGGTTAGAGCTTGCAAGTTTGCTTTTCCTCTAACTAAGGCATCCGAAACTCCGCGTCTAATGAAATCTTCCAGCTGTGTCTGAGTCCGCTCGGCATCCTGGACATTCGCAGGGAAAATGATTGCATTTGCACCGATATCATTACAGAGCCGACCAACAATAGTGTGCGTGGCATAATACTCAAAAACGGTTTGCATTTGATCTACTGTGAGTGCATTAAGGTCAGTGATCTGAAGGTCCGCGATTGTTTCGATAAATGCATCACGCGCAATACCTTCATCAATAGTCCCACCTGCAGGGCACACATAGTCAGCTATTCCAAGAAATATCTCTTCAATCGAACGTCCAATCAATCCTTCTAGGTTGAGTGATTTAAGAGCTTCTCGCGCACCGCGGGCGACCGTATCAGAAAGAAAACCGATTAATGCACTGCCAGCGCGCCGAGATGAGCCCATTCGCTGCGCTGCATTTCTAGCACCTCCTGATGCGGTAGAAACATATCTCGATACTGCCCTTCCAAGATGCGTAGTACTTCTTCCGCCAGAACCGGCAAAACCAGAAAAAGCTTGTCGTGCTCCTCTAAATCGATTTGGAGGTGCAGGCGGAGGCAGCGGAGGTCTGGCTGGTGGAATTGGCGTTGGTACAGGTGATGGTTGAGGTCTAGGATTTCCGGGGGTTGGTGAAGCAGGTAGTCCCGGCAATGGTGGGGGAATTGGCGGTGGCGGAGCTGGAGGTGCGTCTCCACCTTGATCCAACCAAGTTGGGATAAGAGGTGTCCGATCTCCAGGACCAGGATTTGAACCAGAAGTACCCACTAGCGAGAACCTTTGGTTCGAAGAGCCGCTGCGGCAGTTGCAGCAGCCTTCAATTTTGAGTTATCTGTAACGATCATCCATGCCTGTAAAAGGGCACCAAAGCGTTTTGCTGCTGCAGCATCTGTGATGACGCCCGCCCAGCCACTCACTACCCAGGCACCAATGCGTGCAGTCGGCATATTTTCTAAGAAGTCTAATAGATTAGATTGAAGGCTAGAATGCGCTTTCACTAAAACTGTGATACCCTCAATCCCATCGGGCTGGGGGTCCAGAGCTCCTGCAGCCATGATCCGTCCACGTACCGCTTCAAATACCTGTGCTGCCTCTACTGCGTTAAGTCGCTTAAGCTCTGCATCAAGTCCTTGAACAGCGAGCTTTGGCCCAAACAATTTCTCTGCGAGCGCGGCCAAATGTCCCAAAACAGAAGAACCTCCAAAGTAATCCTTACGCTCCTTCGCGACGAAGAGATAGGGACGAAGATCCGTCTCTGCCAATGCCGGACTAATTTTGGACCATGCAATGATAGAAGGCGCCGAAAGCCACTCCGCAAGCATTCCACTCTCGGGCTTCTTAATATCTTTAGCGGATGCTGTATCTTTGGTGACTGTTCCCGTTGGAGATGGTTTAGTGACACTCTTTGGGTTTGCAGCCCCCTCTTTACTGACCGCTTCTAGCGATGAGAGATCGGCACATTTCCCATCAGAAGAAATAGCTGCGATGCTGGCAATCTGATCGTACAGATGGGGCAAATAGCGCTCAGCAAGCAATAATTTGGCTAAGATAGGAAGTTTAACTTCCGCACCAAAGCCTCGAGCTTCGGCAGTTCTTTGTCGCAGTAAAATCGTGTTTATGAAACGCTTAATTTGTCTTGGATTGCCTTTTGTACCACTTGCAAGAATAGGAGCAATTTGGTCACTCAATGCAAGTGCATCCTGAGCTTGAGAGTCCTTACCGCCCAATGCAGTTTTGATAACCCCAGCATCGATAATATTTCTGGTCCAAGGACGTTTCAATCTCTCGCGAGCGACCGCGATTAACTTATTAAAGTTTGAGTCTTCATCTCCTAGCTCAGCTCCGACTAGCAGAAGGGTCACGTAGATACGTGTTTCTGTTTCTCCAAGTGATGGGATGCGAAATGGAACCTGGATTAGCTTTTCGAGGTAATTACGTGCATAGGTTTGTGGCCCAGAGGTATCAGGCAGCTCCGGGAAATGCTTGCGGACAGCATACTCAATCATCGCTTCATCAGCCGCGATTACGAACGCAGTTTTGGATGTAAAGACAAATAATCTAATTGCTTCAAGCGTTTCAATTGCTGTGTCCGGTAGACACCGGTCGAGATCATCAACCAACACGACTAACTGCTTAATCTTTGCCTCTGTCAGAAGCTTATCGAATGCCTTTCGGAACTCCTGAATTTCATTGGGAATGTTCTTGCTGTCGCTAGCCGGTTTAAGCGCGAGAGTAGATTTCACTCCTGCCACCGCAGCCTGGACATTCTCTTTGCTAAAAATCTGTGCAGGATCTCCAGTAAATTTTTCTAATGTACCCATAGCAGTCTGGATCATTGCCGGGGTTGGAACGCCGGTGTATGCGGTTACAGCTAGACCACCAAGGCTCTTAGCGACTTTCATCCAATCAATACGGTCAAACACTTCTTTAACAGCACCTTCAACCTTCTTGAGCTTGGGTCGCTTCTCCAGGAGGTCAGTAACTATTCCTTCAATAAGAGCAATTTTTGCATCCTCGAAACCTTGAAACCTCCAGCCATTAAATTTCAGACAGAGTATGTCTTCCTCTTTTTCTAGGCCGGCCTCAATCATCTCCAATACGCTGGACTTGCCCGCACCCCAATCGCCATGAACACCAATAGTGACCGGCTTATCTGGCCTCTCACGAAGCACCTTTATAATGGTCGTGGCGATCGCCTCAGCATTGAGAAGATCGACTTTGGTTTCATTGTCACTTAGAAATGATGGTGAGCTTGTCATCGATTTATAGGGCCTGGGATTGGTTTTACCGATACCGAAATTTACAATATTACAATAGTACTAAAATCGATTTGGGACGGACAGACCTAAATTCACACTGGAGTTTGCACTACGTGGTATCAAGCACTCTTTCCCAGACAGGTGATTCGAGCTAACCACTTGGTTTGGGCCTTGGTAGACGTCATTCTTCAGAAAAGAACTCAAAAGCTAGATTCTTGAGAACAGTGATATCCAAGTTATGATTAAATCACCTCATTCCTGATACCACACTATTCGGAGAATTACTGGTAAGCCAAGCTTCAATTTGTTTCCTGTCAAAGCATACATGCCTTCCCACCTTCAGATAGGGTATTTTTTTATAACAAACCCATTTCCTTATAGTTGATTCCTTTACCCGCAACCAGTTAGATAGATCTGGCACGGTTAATAAAGGCGCGGGATACTGATCATTAGACATTAAATTGGATCGCCGGAGTGTGCGGTAGGTTGGACTGGAATGACCGGTGTTAGGGCCGGTTCCCTTGATCCCTCCGGCGACTTTACGATTATGGAAGTTTTAACGTCGCTGGTCAACGGACTGGCCTTCCCAATAGTGATATAATCCAAAATACACCTTATGAAAAAACTTAGACAATTTATAAATCTCTGTAACTATGAAATCTTTAATCAATAGGAACATTCAATCACTCAAAATAGCCAAAGAAGCTTTAATACTTTCCATTGAGCTTAGTGGAATTTTTTCTGCTGGAGCTGGAAAATTTGAAAGCTCTTTGCATGAAGTAGCATTAGGCCCTTATTCATTAGGCTTTGAAAATCGTCATAAAATTAATCGAGATCGAGCAGCATGGTCCATTGAAATTATTTCCACACAGAATCTAATCATAACTTTGGACACTGTCTTGGAGCAGCATTTTCCAAACCGACTTAAAGATGATTATTTTTGCTTCGTTAGGTGTTTGAGAAATGCTTTTGCTCATAATCCATACTACCCAATATGGGAATTACGTGACAAGCGTTATCGGAGGCGATATAAATTACCGGATGACAAATTTGAGTGGACTATCGATCTAACAAATGCACATCAATCTAAAGTTAAACAATCTCAGTACCGTCATGCCAGCGGCCTTATCTTGTTAGTTAACATAGGCATCAAAAAGCTAAAAAGCCTTTTGTATCCCAAGAAAGCATAGAAAGTTAATTCAAACTCAAAAAAAATGCTCTAAGCAATTTAAACGCTGCTGCCATATTTGTATCCAAACCACACTCTTCAGCCAGCGCAGAAAATGGCTTTTCCCATGCTTCCAGTGGAGGGTTAAGCTCCTTTGGCAACGCATGGGTCTTTCTTCTTTTAAAAGTAGCTTTGAGAGCCTGCTTCACTTTTACCTTGCTCATCTTCTCCGATTGAATCAGTAAGATCATATCTACTAGGTCCCTAACTCGGGAGTTCGGCCTTTCCCGTTGTAGAGTATAAGCATGTACTTTTTCCGCAAAATGCTGTTCTTGAGAGATGACCGGTAATGAAGCGGGGGGAATGCCAGCGAACCGAAGCCAATCCCTGCTTTTGATTGTCTCCAACGGTTCAATAATGACATCGCCGATAGCAAGATCCAAATGAAATTTGGCGAAGATCCGACCATCCATCCGCGCTTCAACGGGATATCGGGAACCTCCATAAGGCGAGCCTTCCAAATCCATGATCGAATTTCCTATACCAAACGCAAAGAAATCCTTCATATCAATTGCGGCGATCTCCTGAAGTATCTGCAGAATGGATGCACTCCCATCCTTTAAAACCAAATCAATATCTCTCGTCGCGCGCGCATCCTTTATCCGAAGCTCCAATGCGTAACCGCCTTTGAGCACCCACTGAGGATGACCTTTAGTAAAGAGCCTCGCAAGGAGTCGATCGAAAGCTACCTGCTTACGGAGCCTTTGCAGGTCAGTGCCCTCTATCTTCGCAATCTGTTGAAGCCGGTCTTCAAGCGCTCTACGGAAGGCAACTGCAGTAGCGTAGGATTTTGAACTAGCCACGGGGGGATGCCTTATGAACGGCTTGATTGCGAAGATCCCTAACGTAGGATAGAAATCTTTCCATTTCCTCTGTTGCCCCCTTTCTATGAACCTGGTCTAGACGCACAAGGCCTCGAGTAAGAGCGTCATTGATTGCTCGCTCAAGCTGGTCCGATTCCACATGGGCCTCAAAAGCATCAAACAGCGTGCGGAGAGGGGTTGTTACCTTGAAAGAAGAGCGCTTTTCGATATCCTCTGGCGCTAGAACAGTGCGATGAAGCACAACGACTTTATTAGAAATTTTCTTTATAAACCTAGGGGGAACAGTGATGTGAATTTTTGATGGCATGAAATCGCCAAGCTCATGAAGTGCAAGCGCGGTTTGATGAGAAAAAACACCCTGTGGCTCTTCCTTCCTATTGAAGCTCCAAAGGGACCACCTAATCATATTATCCCTATCTGATACGGGATAGTTCTTAAGCCTATAAATCCCTCTTTCTACCGATAGCCAGTCTCCATTTTCCTTATGGTAATGCTGAAGCCGACTAGAATAGCCAACTTTACTAGCCTGTTTGGCAGTAAAGTACCCGCCCTGGCTATCAGCCATTTCGAATAGAAGCTGTTTTTTATCCTTCGTCTCATTCTTCATATTTTATTACGTATTATGTAGTAATAATACACCATATAATAAATTAATTCAATAATACTTACATTTTATGTAACTATTAAATATGTCGTTTTGCTAGGTACTCTTTTGTTGAAAACGCCGCCCGCCTGTAACTACCACATCAATGGCTGAGCTGTTAAACTTTAGCATGCACGAAATCTTAGGGCTCATACACAAACTGGCTGGAGCGGCGAAAGTAGAAATTGTCCGATCTCACGGACGTATCCAAAAGATTTCCTTAGAAATCAACCAGGAGAACATCAGCCGCCTTACTCAAATTGCTTCGCTTCTACCTACCCTATCAAATAATGCCCCTATGCTTAGAATTACCCCTGATAACCTTTCAAAAATAGAGGCAGCCCATAGCGCCCACCCTTTTACTGCTGAAAAATACTGGATCAATGATGCAGGGGACATTAAATACTGCATCTCTCCTATCATTAAAGCAGATTCAAATGAAGACCCAAACCCTATTTCTAGCAGCAATTTATATTCAAATGATCTGAAACAGCCAGGGGATAAGGGGGCATTAACTAAAAAGAAAGACCTAAATTCAAAGCAGGCGGCGGCATTCTTAAATGTAAGCCCCTCAACGTTTAATAGGGAGCCAATTGTAAATGGTAAGAGAATTGAAGGAGTAAAGTGGTGGGAATATTATGGTGCAATAAATGTTGGGAAAGGCAATTGGCATTATTTTGAACTTGAGCAACTCAAAACGATCAAACCATTCGTGCCTAAGAGAAAGAGAGGGCGCCCTAAGAAAACCCCTGTAGATCTTAACTTGAATTTAGAGAAAAAGCCATGAAAAGCATACGTTTGAACAAAGGAGTCTAATATCCTACAATGAAGGTCCAGCGGGTTTCACAGAGCGACGTCTATTTTGATTTTACCGTTGAACAAAGAAGAGTTCGCGGTATAATCCCTCTAACTCAACTAGAGCAGTTACTATCCGGTAAGGAAGCAGCAGCAAAAACTGCGCTTATCGGCGCTAAAGGCGCAATCAAGCTAGTGGAGTTTGTAAACCAATACTATTTTCAGCATCGCTCATTGACAACAAAGCCCTCAACTATTGAGGGAAACAAAAAACATTTGGTGGCGTTACTATCTACTTTCGGGAATAAATATCTTCATGAAATAGATAAATTCATGGTACAGGATTATCGCCAACTCAGAACGCGCGGTGAACTATCAACTTTAAAAAGTCCACGCCCGTGCTCCCCAAATACCATAAACAATGAACATTCAGTTCTGAGCACAATCATGAATGCTGCTGTAGACCTTGGGTTCCTGCAGATTAACCCCTTGGCCGGCTTAAAGTATTTGGCTGGAAAAAAGAGAGTAAACAAATGGTTTAGAAGGGAGCAAATTATCCTTTTTCTTCGGCAAATTAAATCCCCTATCTACCGGAAATACATGAAACTATTTTTTTATACTGGTCGAAGGCCTAATGAGCTCTATTATCTTAATGAAGAAGACATCAATAAGTCAGAATGCAAAATTTACTTTCATAAATCGAAGCAACGGCTTTCAAAAGATCAAGAAAAAAATCCATTCGTTTGGTTAGACTATAAACCGCTTGGACCTAAAGTTGTCGGATTTATTAGCAGGCTCAAAGGACATCCAAAAACTGGATATATTTTCGCAGATCCAAAAAATGGTAAGCCTTATTCGAGTAGAAAAATGCAAAAGAATTTCAATAAAGTCCGAGCGAAAATGGGGGGAGTTTTTCTTGAGCGCCATTCATATGATGCTCGGCACACATTCGCAATGCACGCAGCCATGGCAGGCCTTGATTTTAATCAATTAAGAATGTATTTAAGCCATAGTACGCCAAATGCTATTCAATGGTATTTGGATGACGCTGATGGACTTAGTAAAGAAGGTTCCATCTTTTATCAAAAAAGTTCGGTGGCATAGTCAAAGTCGACAAAAACTCGACAATATATTTGGTTAAATTTTTAGGATTTTTCAAGCTCTTTTAATGCAGTATAATAAATCAGTGTGATTTTACTAGGAGGGGTGGCCGAGTGGCTTAAGGCGGTGGTTTGCTAAACCGCTGTACGGGTGAAAACCTGTACCGAGGGTTCGAATCCCTCCCTCTCCGAAACCTTTTCATGAAAGAACGCGCGGGGCGAAACAGAACGATGACATTGAGCGGCGCTGAGATCGCGCGGCTCAGGAAGCGGTTGGTCAAAATTGAAAGCAAGGTTTCCGCCCGCGCCGTAATCGACAAAACAATTTGCCAGGATTTATTTGCTGCTCTGAAGCACCTGCCGGAAAAATTCGTAGATCTTGTCCTCGTCGACCCGCCCTATAACCTGAATAAAACCTTTAACTCCAGCTCGTTTCAGGAAGTGGGTAGCGATGAATATGCCGCGTGGCTTGATAAGTGGATCCCCGGAGTTATCCGAACGCTCAAGCCGACTGCTTCACTTTATGTGTGCGGCGATTGGAAATCCTCAGGAGCGCTTCACGCCGTTCTAAAAAAGTACCTTAAAATCAGAAACCGCATCACATTCGAAAGGGATAAAGGCCGGGGAGCAAAATCCAACTGGAAAAACTGCTCCGAAGATATCTGGTTTTGCACTCTTTCGGACGAATACATCTTTAACGTGGATGCGGTGATGATGAAACGAAAAGTCATTGCACCTTACAAAAATCAGGACGGCCAGCCCAAAGACTGGGAAGAAACCAACGACGGAAAATACCGCGTTACGCATCCGTCCAATATATGGACCGATATCACCATCCCATTTTGGTCCATGCCCGAAAATACGGACCACCCCACTCAAAAACCGGAAAAATTGGCCGCAAAAATAATTCTGGCCAGCTCCAACCCCAATGACGTGGTTTTTGACCCGTTCCTCGGCTCGGGGACGACGTCAGTCGTGGCAAAAAAACTTGGCCGCAGATATGTTGGCATTGACATGGATGAGTTGTACTGCTGCCTGGCGGAAAAACGCCTCGAGCTGGCGTCAACTGATAAAACCATACAGGGCTACTCTGACGGGGTATTTTGGGAAAGGAACACTCTAAATATTCAAAATTCTCAGTCGAAAAAGTTGACATTTGATCCGGCGGGAGATTTATTTGAGGCAAAAGTACTTTTGTCGTGAGCAGCCCCATATTTTCCGGCCGCAACTACAAGAAAATTGAAGTAAGAATTAAAACCTGTCTCAACAACCAAAAAAATTTCCTTTCGGAGAGGACAGCCGACAGCCCCAGAGCGGTCGGCGATGCGATTCAGGATATCATATCTGAAAATTTTAAAAATATCCTCGGAAGTATGGTGAAGGATTACTCGTCGTCATTTGCGCGAAGAGCAATGGCCGACCTTGCATTCACTGACAAGGATAATTTTTACCATGTAGTGGATGTCAAGACCCACCGTCTCGATACAAAATTCAACATGCCGAACCTTACATCTGTTGAGCGCCTGTCACGGTTTTACGAGGACGACAGAAATTATTTCTTAATTCTAAAAGTTGATTACGCGGTTAGAAAAACCCAGCTGATTGTTAAGCATGTCACATTTGTTCCAATCGAATTTTTCAGTTGGAATTGCCTGACTATTGGAGCCCTTGGGTGGGGACAAATTCAGATCGCGAACGCAAACAAAGTTACCCTCAACCCCAAAAACCGGCGAAAAGGATGGATGATTGAGCTCTGCGACACGCTGGATGTTTTTTACCCCAAAGAGATCGAAAAGATATCGGAAAGGATAGGTTATTTCAGGAAGGTTAGAAGTTTTTGGGAGTCAAAGAAAAAGCAAAAATAATTTTGGTTAGCATATCTACGTATGATATCTGCATTATGTTACATTATATTTACAATTAGTTAAGGATTTAAGCCCGCCTCAATTCCTACAATATAGCCCACGTTTGCGGGGGAAGGACCTGCCTACCTTAGTAAACACCGCCACACAAAATTCGGGGGGAACATCGGAGCGAAATGAAGCTCGGACGGGCGTCACTTTTTACTCTCGCTGCACTCCTCGCGTCCCTCTCGGGATCGCGGGTCGGGGCGGCTGTTTTTTACCTGTCACCCGACGGCAGCGATACGGCAGGAACCGGGTCCAGCACGGCGCCCTGGAAAACCACAGCCAAAGCCTTCGCGCAGGGAGGCGGGCATACCTACGTTTTTAAGGACGGGCTCTACGACTATTCGGGCGGGGCCATCGACAATCCTCCAAGCGGCTCTTCAGCAACTTACACCGTCATCCGCGCCGAAACCGACGGCCAAGCCGTCCTCAAAAACCATCCCACCGCCGTTACACTCAACCAGAAAAGCTTTATCCGGATCGAAGGGCTGACCATCAAAGACGGCACCGGCAGCCACGCGATTTACGTTACAGACTCCCATCACATCAAATTGATGCGGATCGGCATTAAGAACGGCGTCGCCTGGAACGCGCAGTACGGAAACGTGATCGAGCTTTCATCGCTGAACGGCATCACGGGCACCAAAGACTGTCTGCTCGAAGACGTGTGGGTGACGGGGGCGATGCGCTACGGAATCCTGATCGGCGGAACCGGCGGATATTCGGAACGGAACATCCTGCGGCGCTGCGTGGTGCGTTTCGACGGCGGCGGAAGCCCCGAACCGCACGCCGGCATCGCCAACTACGGCGCGACGTCCGGCATCCAGGGAGCGCGGGACAACGTGATGCAAAACTGCCTGGCGATCGACTTCAACCCGCCCAACAACCCAAGCGGCGAAGGCGTCTATGCCGGTTTTTACAACCCGCATGCCGCGACCAACATTGATTACTACGGATCCATCGCGCTCAAAACCCGGGAACGCGGCTGGCTGCTGAACGAAGACGCGGGCTCAACCGGCAACGACCTGCGCGATTGCGTGGCCTGGGGCGCGCAGACCGACGGCGTCGCGGGCCAGCGGTCGCTTTCCACGGGCTCGGTGATCGAGCAGGTCACGATCGGCGCGAGCGGAGGGCGCGGGTATTGGAGCTACAACGGAATGGTCGCGGCTATCCGGAACAGCTTTTTTTACGACAACGCTTCCAACAACATGGGGATTTCGTCCGAAACCCATAACCACTACTGGCTGGATCCCGCGGCAGGAGCGCAGCCGCTGTCCTCAAATCCCCTCGTCAAATACATCACTCAGGTAGAGCCCGATTCGCCGGCGTTCGGCACGGGGCTGAACGGGGGAAACCGCGGCGCGACGATCGTGAAACGCTACGGCGTTTCCGGATCCCTCTACGGCGAAACCGGTTCCGACGCGCTGACTTCCGAAGACCTCTGGCCCTGGCCGTACCAGGAACGCATCCACAGCCTATTTTCCGAGCCCGACGCCGGGAACAGCATTCCTCTGAACGATGAAGCGCGGGGATTTGCCGCGCCGGGAACGTCCCTGACCGATTACATCTGGAGCCGTCTCGGAAATCCAAACCCCTATCCTGCGATTCCTGATATCACGCCGCCGTTGATTTCCATCAGCTCTCCCTTGGCAGATTCGATCATCGCGGGGGATGTTACGCTGAAGGCGGTCCTCTCGGATGACGTCATCATCAAGAAAGCGGAATTTCGGATCGACGGCGTCCTTCGCCACACCGCCTATTCGGTCCCCTATCAATATTCCTGGGACACTTTTGATGAAACCGCCGCCGGCCACGCGATTGAAATTTTGGCTTACGATTACGCCGGAAATCATTCGTCGTCATCCATGACCGTGACCGTCTTGAACTTGCCCGACGTCCTACCGCCGTCCGCGTCGGTCGCGTCTCCGGCCAATGGATCCACCGTGAGGGGAACCGTGAACGTGACGGCCAGCGCCTCGGACGACCAAAAGGTGAGGCGCGTTTTCTTTTTTGTGGATGGAGTACAGCAGTCCACCGACGCATCCCAACCCTACGAATTTTCCTGGGATACGCTGGGCGTCGCCGAGGGGACCCATATGGTTTCCGCCTGGGCCGTGGACGTGGGCAGCAACGTTGCGGCGAGCACCGTGACGGTCACGGTTGAAAACATCGATCTTGTTCCGCCCTCCGTTTCCCTGACCGCGCCGGCGGAAGGATCCACGGTGCGCGGCTCGACCACGGTGCGGGCTTCCGCCTCCGATAATTTTGGGATCGCCAGCGTGCTGTTCTGGGTGGACGGAGCGGTCCGGTCCACAGACACGTCGAGCCCTTACACGTTTTCCTGGAACACCCTGACCGTCGCGGAGGGAACTCACACACTGAACGCGGAGGCGTTCGACGCCGCGGGCTTCCGCGCCTGGAGCGGCACGACCACGGTCATCGTGGAAAACATCGACCTTGTCCCGCCCAGCCTGATATTGACCGCGCCGACCGACGGCGCCGCGGTGCGCGGTTCAACGACGGTGCGCGCCAACGCTTCGGACAATTTCGGCGTCACGCAGGTCCAGTTTCTGATTGATGGCGCAGTCCGCTCCACCGACACCTCGAGCCCCTACACATTTTCCTGGAACACGGTCTTCGAAACCTCGGGTCCGCACGTCGTGACCGCGATTGCCTACGACGCGGCGGGGCTCGGAGCCACGCGCTCCGTTTCCGTCACCGTTCTGGACGTCACGTCTCCAAGCGTGACCATTACCGCGCCTGCCAACAACTCCGTCTGGGCGGGGACCGGGACCCTGATTGCCGACGCGTCGGACTTTATCGGAATCGAGTCCATCCAATTTTTAGTCGATGGGACCGTGACGGCTTCAACCCGGGTCGTATCGGGAACTGCGTCATCCGTTTCGTTTGACTGGCACGCCTCCACCCCGGAGATCGGGACGCACCTTCTGGCCGCGAGGGCCTTTGACGTGGCCGGCAATCACCGGACCAGTTCCGTCACCGTCATCGTTCCCGACGCGGTGCTTCCGGACGTCGCAATCACCTCGCCGGCTAACGGGGCCTCGGTCTCAGGCGCAGTATCGGTCCTCGCGCTGGCTTCGGACAACATCGGCGTGACTCATACCCAATTCTTTGTGGACGGAGTCCTGCATTCCACCGATGCTTCTTCGCCCTACTCCTTTATCTGGGATACGTCTCAGGTCTCCATTGGAACGCACGCGATCCGGGCCCTGGCCCGCGACGCGACCGGAAACTTTTCATCTCACGAAATCAGCGTGACAGTCGCAGATGTGTCTCCGCCCCTGTTGGTTATCTCATCTCCGGCCGATGGTTCATCGGCTGCCGGGCTCGTCGAAATATCAGGAACCGTTTCTGATAACTCCGGCATCGTTTCCATCGATTTTCTGGTGGATGGAGTTTTAGCGGACAGCGCTGCCATCGCCTCCTCCAGTTTTACCCTGTACGGCTTCGCGTGGGACGCATCTTCAGTTTCCATCGGCGGTCACGTCCTGTCCGTGCGGGCTATGGATGCCGCGGGTAACCAGGCCGCCGGCTCCATCACTGTTCATGTGCCGGATGTTTCTTCTCCAACGATCGCGATCACAAACCCGCTGCACGGATCCGGAGTCCACGGCTCCGTAAACCTGGCGGCAAGCGCGTCGGATAACGCCGGAGTTTCGCGCGTTGAGTTCTTCGTGGACGGGGTCGCCGTTTCGACAGACTTTGCCGCTCCTTATGAGCACGCCTGGGATAGCTCCGCTGCAGCCATCGGCGTTCACAGCCTGGCAGCGGCCGCCTTTGACGCGGCCGGTAACCGGTCTTCAGATTCCGTGAGCCTCACGGTGCTGGACGTTTCCTCGCCCGGCGTTGCCATCATCGCTCCAACGGAAGGAGCCGGCGTTTCGGGCGTCGTTAACGTCGCGGCCTCCGCATCGGATAACGCGGGCGTGGTTTTCGTTCAATTTTTGGCGGATGGCGGAATGGTCGCGGTGTCGAGCTCCAACCCGTTTCATTTTGCATGGGACTCCTCATCGGCGGCAATCGGCGCCCATGCGCTTGCGGTTCGGGCTTATGACGCCGCCGGCAACCATCATACAAGCACTGTTACGGTCATGGTTCAAGACACCAACCTGCCGGTCGTTTCCATCGTCTCGCCCGTTCCGGGAACAGCGGTTTCCGGCATCATCAATATCGAAGCCTCGGCCTCGGACAATGTCGGCGTCATGAGGGTGGAATTTTCGGTGGATGGAATGGTTCGGTCCACAGATTCCGTTTTGCCTTATGCGTATTCCTGGAACACGGCGGAAGAATCGATCGGAACCCATACCGTGACCGCTCGCGCGTTCGATGCCGAAAGCAATTTTTCCGATAGTTCGCTGACCGTCGAAGTGATGGATGTATCCTCGCCTTCCGTTGCGATCACGTCGCCCGGAGCCGGCGGCGGCGTTTCGGGCACTGTAAACATCTCCGCATCCGCGTCGGACAACGCGGACGTGGCGCTGGTTGAATTTCTGGTGGACGGCGCGGTCCGATCCATCGACACCCTTGCGCCCTACGCTTTTTCCTGGGAGACGGGAGGCGAATCCATCGGGACGCACGCTCTGACCGCGCGCGCGTTCGACGCGGCCGGGAACAGTTCCATGTCCTTCGTCACGGTACAAGTGCTGGACGTCTCGACGCCTTCCATATCTTTCACGCAGCTGGTCCACGGATCCACCATAACGGGATCCGTCATAATCTCCGTCAACGCGGTTGATAATGCCGGGATATCTCACGTCCAGTTTTGGGTGGACGGTGCCGCGGCGGCTTCCGATTTCGCGGCGCCCTACAGTTTCGTCTGGAACGCCTCGACCGCTTCCGCGGGGGAACATCAGCTGACCGCGCGCGCGTATGACGCCGCCGGCCACAGCGCGGACGCCGTTATCACTATCTACGCGGCGGATGTTTCATCTCCTTCTGTCTTCATTTCATCGCCCGTCCATGGAACCGCGGTTTCAGGCGTCATCAGCATAACGGCCTCCGCATCCGATAATATAGCCGTGTCCCGAGTTCAATTTCTGATCGATGGGATGGTGTATTCCACCGATACCGCATCTCCCTACCAGATCAATTGGGACACGATCGACGCCTCCAGCGGAACCCATTCGATCGGATCGATCGCTTTCGACGCGGCAGGCAATAAGGCAACCAGTTCCGTAACGGTCATTGTTAACAATCCGGATATGGAGCCGCCGGCAGTCGCCATTACCAGCCCCGCGGCCGGCATGATCCTCACCGCCACTTTCACGCTGACGGCCGGAGCTTCGGACAACATCGGCGTTGACCGGGTCAACTTCCTACTGGACGGGATTGTGATATCAACGGACACCCAGTCGCCCTACGAATGGACCTGGAATCCGTTAAGCGCGTCCAGCGGACCGCACAGCATCGGAGCGCGGGCCCACGATGCCGCCGGCAACAGCTCTGAAAATTTTGTAGCGGTCACGATCGAATATCCCGTGGTTGTAACAACCGTCACGCCACCGCCTCCTCCACCACCTCCTCCTCCGCCGCCCGATCCGTTGGTGGATGTCTCATCGCCTATTATCACGTTTGCCTCGCCGGACAGCGGCGCCGTCATCCAGGGAACTGTGACGATTTCAGCGGCAGCGTCGGACGATACGGGCGTGGTCAAAGTCGAATTTTTTCTGGACGGAATCAAAATCGACGAGGACACCAGCAATCCATACGAGACAACGATTGATGAAACCAGCGTCGCCTACGGCTCGCACCTGATCCAGGCCATTGCGTACGACGCGGCGGGGAACCACACATCCGCCGAAATGACGGTCCGGCGAAACGTCCCGGCGGGCATGATCCTTCCGGGCGCGGGCGGGACCATTTACGAAAGCTTGTCCGGCGGAGCGCGGGTGATATTTTCGTCGGACTCTCTCAGCGGCGAAGCACGGATCGTGATTGAACTCGAACCGATCGCCGGAGCGGGCAGCCGCTCGAACGCGCTGGCGCGGCAGAACCTGGTTTCGCTCGGAGAAGGGAGGGAAATCGTCCTCATCACTTCGGGGACGCTGAACCGCGCGGTTATTGTCCTGCCCTACAATCCTTCATTGATTCCCGCGGGATACGGCCCGGGAGACATCGCTATCGCCTATTACAATCCCGCGACCGGCTCCTGGGAATTGCAGGACTCCGCCGCTGGCAGCGGAGAAGTCCAGGCAGTCGTCACGCATTTTTCTCTCTATAAACCCGTTCTCAAAACCGCGCCGGCGGCTTCAGCCGCGGCGGGCCTGCCCAACGAATCTTTCGTCTATCCCAATCCCGCGGTCGGATCCGACGACCCGGTCGTGCGCATCGCTGCGCCCGCCGGCTCCGAAATCGAACTGAAAGTTTACGACGTGTCCGGCTGGCAGGTGCACGGGGCCGTCTTTGCCGCGAACGCCGGCGGCGCGACCGAATACGCCTGGACGGGCCATAAGCCCAGCGGGATGTACCTCGCTCACGTCGAAACGCGGACGCCCGGCCAAACTCCGGTCAAAACCCTCATGCATTTCGCGGTGGTGCGGTGATGAACCAACCGAACCGTTCGGTCCGAACTTTTATCATCCTGATCGCCGCGCTCATGTGCTCGATCGCGGTGATGTTCGCGAAAACCGCGGCCGCCGAAACGTCGGGCGCGGCGTTCCTGCGGATCGACCCGTCCCCTCGCACCTACGCGCTGGGAGGGGCCAGCTCGGTGATGGCGTTCGGCGCGCAGTCGTTGAACTCAAACCCCGCCAACCTCGGCGCGGCGAAATACAAATACGAAGCGTTCACCTCCTTCTCCAATCCGGCGGGGAATTCTCGGTACGCGCACGCCTCCTTCGCCGTGAACCGGTCTCTGCACCGGAAAAACAGGCTCGAAGGCCTGGGCGTCTCGCTCACCCAACTCTCGGTCGGGAACGCGGAGGGACGCGACCGGTCCGGCGCGAAGACCTCTTCGTTCGCTTCCATGGACCGCGCGCTGTCGGTCTCGGCATCCAGCCTGATCAGCGACAGGCTGCGCGCCGGAGCCACGGGCAAACTGATTCAGTCTGAGCTGGCCGGGTACCGCGCCGCGACCACGTTCGCCGGCGATTTTGGCATCAGCTATGACCTGTCGCGCGACAAAACGCCCATTTCATTTGGATTTGCGATGAGGAACGCGGGACCGGGGCTCAGTTATATCAACCAGACCGACCCTCTGCCCACTTCCCTGAACGCCGGCGTCGGGATCGGATTGGGCCGCGCCACGTTCCTCGCCGAGGCGGTTCGCACCTTGGCCGAGCGGCAGACCGACTTTAACACCGGCATGGAGTTTGGTTTCGGCCCGCTTGCCCTGCGCGCGGGTCTGAGCTCCCAGGCAGGTCAGTTCGGCAGGAGCGCGACGGAATCTTCGATCGTCCGCAACTTCTCGTACGGAATCGGACTCAAGCTCCGCTCGGTCAAATTCGATTACGCGCTCAGCTCCCAGCCCGGCGGTCTCTCGGCGACGCACCGCGCCGCGCTCACCCTCACCTGGGGCGCGCCGCTCGACCGTCCCAGGCCCAAAATTTACGAGCTGTCCAGGGCGCAATAGGTTTGATACAATAAGCCGGACAAAAGACCGGCCCATCACTAAGGAGGACAATCGAATGTCCGCAGTCATCCGCATCAAGGAATTGCGCCACAGGAAGCAGCGCCGCGAAAAGCTGCGCAACCTGCGCGCGAAGTACGCGAAAGCGACGAACGAAGACGTGAAGCGCCAGATCATCGAGAAGGCCCGCAAGATCGCCCTCTGGCTCTCCGAAGAGGAATTTTTGGCTCCTCTCAAGAAAGATACCGTCGTCAAGAATTAAAGTACCGCAGAACCTTATCCCGCAATGAAGCGGCCCATCCATCGAGCAATCGTTTTGTGGGCCGTTTTTTTTGCGCCCATTTTCGCGGGCCTCACCCTTTTCGCGGCAAACCCGCCCGACCTCCGCGCCGAAAATAATCCTTGGGGCATCATGGCCCCCAAAAGCACCAGCGTACCCGTCAGCGTGATTGCCTCCATCAAGGAATCCAGCGTGACCTACATGCGGCCGGGCGATGTTTGGGTAGATGAGTGGATCAAGACGAATGGAAAGTGCGACGAATGTTTCAAACTGCGCAACGCGGGCATCGCGACCATTTTAACTCTGCGCAACAGCGGCAAGACGAATCCCAAATCCGTCGCCGCGTCCCAGCCGCCCAAAGATATCGGCGCCTATCAAAAAGCCGTGGGGGAAATTCTGGAAAATTACCGCCCCGCAATGATCGCAATTGAAAATGAAGAAGACGGCGGAGTTTACTACTCGAACGCTCCGGACGCTCCGAAGGAATACGCGAAACAGCTGAGCGTCGCCTGCGAGGAAGCGCAGAAGCGCAACATGCGCTGCACCAACGGAGGCCTGACGCAGGATGCGGCGGTGATCCTCACCTGGTTCCAGTACGTTTCGCTGGGCCAAAACGCCAAGGCCTGCGATTACGCGAAGCGGACGCTGGCCAAGGGCGACGCGGCCGCAGCCGAAAAATACTGCAAGGTTAAATCTTCCAAGCAGCTTCCCGAAAAAATGAGAAAACCCGTCGAAAAAGCCCGCGCCATGATCCAGATCTACCGCCACTCGTCCATCGATTACGTGAACCTTCACTGGTCGGACGGCAACGCTTCGGCCTTTAAGGAGACCGTGGATTTTCTGCGCCTGGCAACCAATAAGCCGGTGATATCAAACGAATTAGGCTGGGGTGAGAACGGAAAGGCGGAGGATGGAACCGCATTGATGAACGCGGTGAAGGAAAAGAGGATGGCTTACGCGGTCTGGCACCCGACCCATCGGCCCGGCAATAAAGCAATCAAAACTTTTATTAAAGAAAATTATCCCTGATTTAATTTGATGCGTCGCCCTGAAGGGGAACATCCTCCTCAGGAATGAAAATGCCCAGTTTGCTGTAAACCGGATGGATCAGCTCTCGGATTTCAGGAAGTTTCAGCAGAAATAAAAACGCTCCCGCCGCGCAGCCCGCCCCGCCGAACGCCAGAGTCATCGACACTCCGATTTTATCCGCTACCCACCCCGCAAAATAACTGCCCAGCGGCGCCATCCCCGTAATCGAAAGCACGTAGAGGCTCATCACCCGTCCGCGCTTGGAATCGTCGACAATCGTTTGGATGATGGTATTGCTGGCCGCCATGTGCATCATCATGCCGAACCCGCCAACGAGCAGCAATATAAAGGAAAGCGCCAGATTCCGCGAGAAGGCGAACGCGATGAGGCTGAAACCAAAGAGTCCCGCGGCGCGGGGGATCCAGCGGTCGAGCCCGACCACATTTTTGCGCGAGGCCAGCGTCAATGCCGCGATCAGCGCGCCCGCTCCGGTGGCGCCCATCAAGAGGCCCAGCGTCCGCGCCCCGCCGCCCAGATACTGCGTCGCGACCACTGGCAGGAGAACCGTAAAAGGCATACCGACCAAGCTGGTGAAGGCCAGGAGAAACAGGATTGAGCGCGTGGGCGGGAAATTCCAGGCGTAACGCCAGCCTTCCTTTAAATCGTGCCAGGCATGCGTCTGTTTGGCGGCAACGGCGCGGGGGCGGAGATTCATGCGGAGCAGCGCGAAGAGCACAAACAAAAAACTGGCCGCATTCATGAAAAAGCATATCCCTTCGCTCACAAACCCAAGCAAAAAGCCGGCGATCGACGGTCCGACCAGCCGCGCGCTGTTGAAAATAATGGAATTCATGGCGATACCGTTGCTGAGATCGGCCTTGTCATCCAGCATCTCCACCAGCAGCGATTGCCGCGCGGGAATGTCCACCGCGTTGGCGAAACCCAAGAGTGCGGCCAGGACCCCGACATGCCAGACTTCAACCTGGCCCGAGACCGTCAAAACACCCAGAATGAAAGCCTGCATCATCATGACCACCTGGGCGATGACGACGGTTTTGTAGCGGTTATAGCGATCCAAGAAGACGCCGATGAACGGCGTAATCAAAAAAACCGGCGCCTTATCAGCAAAGCCGATCAAACCGAGCGTGTAAACCGAATGCGTCAGCCGGTACACCAGCCAGCTCATGGCGATGCTCTGCATCCAGGTACCCAAAAGAGAGACGCCCTGGCCGAAGAAAAACAGCCGGTAATTGGGATGGCTTAAAGCGCGCGACATGTGGCGAAATTGCATGAGGGAAACTATCATACAAACTTTAAGATATAATGATGAGAATGGACGAATGCGAAGTTCCCTCGGTCAATTCCAATCCCGAGGAGATTAAAAGAGTTTTTTCCGGGACGAAAACCATCGCGGTGGTGGGTCTTTCGCCCGACCCCGCCAAAGACAGTCACCGGATCGCCCTCTATCTGCAGGGCCAGGGCTTCAAGATCGTTCCGGTCTACCCCAAAGGCGATACCATCTTGGGGGAAAAGGTCTATCAAAATCTGTCGGATATCCAGGAAAAGGTGGATATGGCCGATCTTTTCGTGAACGCGGGGCGCGTGCCGGACATTGCCGATCAGGCGATCGCGCGCGGCGACATCAAAACGCTTTGGCTCCAGTCGGGCATCGTGAACAATGAGGCCGCGCAAAAGGCCCGGGACGCGGGGCTCACCGTCGTCCAGAACAAATGCGCCAAAGTGGAACACCGGCGCTTTTTGGAGGAACGCTCATGAAATTTCAAAAATGGCTGACCGGAGCTTTGCTGGTGATCTGCACCGCCAGCATCCTGCTCAACCTGCATGCCAAGGATCCCGCGGTCAAAAACCTCGACGCGGGCGAAACCCAAACCCTTTTGAATCAAAAGCCGGACACTTATATTTTGGACGTCCGATCAGATGCGGAGTTTAAGGAAGGCCACCTCCCGGGCGCCCATTGGATTCCCGTTCGCGAGCTCAGAAAACGGCAAGCGGTTCTGCCGGAAAACAAGGACCAGGATATTCTCGTTTACTGCCAGCGCGGCGGACGCTCCACCCGGGCCGCGGGCATGCTCCAGAAGATGGGCTACTCCAACATCCACAATTTTAAGGGCGGAATGATCGCCTGGGAAACGGCGCGCCAGCCCGTCGTGAAATAAAGTTTGAAGCAAACCCATAAGCCCCAGGTGCGATTGCACCTCGGCCCCGCCAACTCCGGAAAAACCTACGATTCCATCGAAGCCCTGAAGCAGTCCGCGACCGGCGTGTATCTCGCGCCTTTGCGGCTCCTCGCCTGGGAAATCGCCGACAAGCTCAACAATCAAGGCCACCCCTGCTCGCTGGTCACCGGCGAAGAGCGCCATATTATCCCGAATGCCGCATTTCTTTCCTGCACGGTCGAGATGTTCAACCCGGAGCATCCCGTCGACTGCGTGGTACTGGACGAAGCGCAGATGATCGCGGACAAGCAGCGCGGCTGGGCCTGGCTGCGTGCGATCCTGAACGCGGGCTGCAAGCACCTGGAAGTCATCGCCTCGCCCGATTCCGAAAAACTCCTCACGACGCTGCTGGAAAAAATCGGCTACCCCTGCAAAGTCATCCATCATAAGCGCCTCGCTCCGCTCGTTGTCGTGGACAAGGCCTGGCGCATCGACGCGCCGCTCCCCAGCACCATCTACGTTGTTTTCTCGCGCGCAGGCGTACTCAGCCTTAAAACGTACCTCGAGCGCCGCGGCTGGTCGGTTTCGGCCATTTACGGCAACCTTCCGCCCGAGGTCAAGAAAAAGCAAGCCGAGCGTTTCCTGACCGGCGAAGCCCAACTCTGCGTCGCAACGGACGCCATCGGCATGGGAATGAACCTGCCCGCCGCGCACGTTTGCTTTACCAGTATTTCCAAGTTTGATGGGGAACAACAGAGAAATTTGCTGCCTTCCGAAACCCGCCAGATCGCGGGGCGCGCCGGGCGTTTCGGCCTCAAGGAAAAAGGTGAAGTAGGAGCTTTGAATTATGAGCATTTGGCCTTTTTGCAAAAGATTTTGAAGGTAGAGCCGCCTCAGCTGGAATTCGCCCGCATCTCGCCGGAACCGGACGAAATTGCCGCCATGCAGGGGCCGCTGGCCCATCGGTTGTTCCTTTGGGAAAAGCGCTACGCCATTCCGCCCCACCTGAAGGAAGTGCTGATGCCGGCCGATCTTGAGCAGCAAAAAGCCCTCGCCGGCCTGCTGAAGGATTCCGAAGTGGAGAAGTTGGGCTTTGATCTGGCCTTCAAGCTCATCAAAGCCCCGGCCAGCCGGGATTCCGTGAACTACTGGCATGCCTGCGTGCGAAGTTTCATCGAGAGTAAACCCCTGCCCCAGCCGCTGTCGCTCCGAGGCAACTCTATCGACGATGAAGACCAGCTGCTCGCCGCCGAACAGAGCGTGGAGCAATGCGACATCTACATGTGGATCGCCAACCACGACGACATGAACCTCCACACGCTCGAAAAGGAAAAAGTGAAGCTCTACAAATGGGAGCTGATCGATAAGATCGACAAGGCCCTGTCCATCCGTATGGACATGCGTCAGAAGTGCAACAAATGCGGCAAAACGCTGCCGCTTCTCGCCCGCTTTCCCGTCTGCGAGCCCTGCCACCGCAACAGCCGACGCCGCTTCTTCAGCAAGCCCACGCACCGCCGTTTCCGCCCGCCGCCCCGCGGCCGCCGCTAGACCCGCTCAAGACCCGACAAATCTAAATTTTCCCTGGAAATCGCCGGGCTTTCCTGTTATATCTGGGGCGAAAGGGGCATCGCCGCCCCGTTAGGAGAGTCCCGATGAAAGTCTTAGTCATTGACGACGAAGCCAGCATCGCCTCGCTTTTCGAAGCCTACCTCGAAGTGAAGGGCAACCACGAAATTATCCTCGCGCACTCCGGCGTCGAGGGCCTCGCCAAAGCCAAAGAACATAAACCCGATCTGATCATCCTGGATATCCAGATGCCGGACATTTCCGGTTTCGAAGTCATCGAGGGGCTCCGCAAGGATTCCGCGACCGCCGCCATCCCAGTCATCCTTTCGTCCGTCACCGAAGGCCCGGCCATGGAGGACAAAATGCGCCTCGGCATCGTGGACTTCCTGCGCAAACCCGTGGATTTTGAAAAGCTGGGCGAACTGGTGCGCGAGGTCAAAGATTCGGATTCCAGGTTTTTCTGCGGCGATTTTGATCCGCTGGGCGACGGCCCGAACCAATTGAAGGTGGTCATCATCGAAGATAATGAGGAAGAACTGCAGCTGATGTCGTTCGGTCTTGAAAAGCTCGGGTGCAAAGTCTTTTCGGCGCTGGACGGCGATAAGGGCATCCGGCTGGTGGAGGAGGTGATGCCTGACATCATTGTGCTCGACTACCTTTTGCCCACCATGAGCGGCGTGGACATCATGCGCCGCCTCAAGAGCAACGAGACCACCTGCGAGATCCCTATCGTGCTCGTTTCGGCCTACCTCTCCATGAACTACAAGAGCAAAGTCTTCGTCCTGCGCGAGCCGCAGGGCAGCTCCAAACCTCTTTCCATCGATGACCTCTGCAGCCGCATCGCCGCCAACCGTCCGCAAAAGTAAGCGCTCCATCCGCCCATCGCCTTCGCCTAATTTGCTAAAATAAGGGCCTCGATTTATGCGCCCTTAGCTCAGGGGATAGAGCGTCTGTCTACGAAACAGAAGGCCATTGGTTCAAATCCAATAGGGCGCGAATTTTCACACCGCACGCCTCCATGAAAAAAATCCTTGTCGTCGACGATAACCCCATCATCCTGGAAACCCTGGGCACCCTGCTGGGCGCCCACGACTACCGCATCATCAGCGCGATGGACGCGATGCAGGCGACCATGCAGGCGGTCAAGCTCAAGCCTGACCTGATTTTATTGGATATCATGATGCCGGCGGGCGGCGGTTTTTCGGTCTACGAGCGGTTGAAAAAAAATCCGGAAACCCAGGCCATCCCGATTGTTTTCCTGAGCGGCTATCCGATGGAAACCCTGCAGGGCAAGATCGCCGTGCTGGACAAGGACCATTTCATCTCCAAGCCCTGGGATAACGAGAAGCTGGTGGCGGCCGTGAAGAGCCTGCTCGACAAGGGCGCGGTTAAGGAAGGTTAAATAGGAAGGGTTAGTAGATAAGGAAACGGGCGAAAGCGCCGCAGAGCACAGCCGTCGCGTTGCCCGCCACGATGTTGGTCCAGCTGAAGGAAACGATGTTTCTCACCTTGTAAACCGCAGAACGCAGCAGCCAGAAACCGATCACCGCGACCCACAATTTGCCCGGGAGCAGAACGCAGCCCATCACGAGCAATCGCTCGGCAATGCCGATGTACTTTTCCCTGTCGGAAGGGAACTGCCGGCCGAAGAAATCCTTCTCGATGAAATAGATGCTCACCGTCGTAAAATGAGTCACAATCGCGAAAAGGATGCCCACCGTCACCCAGGGCTCGGGATGCGTGATCGTAAAGAATTTCTCGAGGGCGCTCAGCGAATCCGCCGCCGAACCGGGCAGGATGCCGGAAAGTGCGGGGTAAGAGATCATGCCGAACTTGCCCTGGTGGCCGTCCACCACGGGCGACACCGAAAAGATGATCATGTAATGGACGACCTGGTCGAAGATATAGAAGAACATATTGTCGGGTTCGCCCTTTTTGGTCACCGACCAGATCCGCCACAAATCCTCCACGAAATGCCCGACGAAAACGATGGTGATGCAGGTCCAGCCGTGCAGGGGAATGGGCCCGACCTGCAGCCAGACCTGGCCCAGGTAATTCCACAACAGTATGCAATAGATGAAAGGGTGGATGAGGCAATGGACCAGGAGACCCATCACGCTCTCGCGCTTCCAGGCCGCGATGTAGTTGGTCTGGAGAGTGAAGTCTCCGATCAGGTGTCCCAGAACCAGGCGCCAGAAAATTTCCATGGGCTAAGTATAGACGGAAAATCGCCGCCGCGCAACGGTATGAATCATTTTGATGTCATCACGTAAACGCCGTCCCAGTCCTTTTCGGGAGGGTGTTCGATATAGTCTTTGCTGCGCTGGATGTACGTCAACGAAGGGGGGTCGTCCGGAACGTGGCTGCAGGCCTCCTGGAACTTTTTCATGGCCTCTTTGAACTTGCGCGACCGATACAGCGCCAGCCCTTCCGTATAGACCTCGAACGCGCGCTTCTGGGCGTCGGTCAGCTTGCCCTTGTGGGTCACCAGCTCAAAAACCTTGATGGGAATTTTCTTGCCCTTTACGCGCAGGAGGTCGAGTTCGCGGACTTCCACATCGTCCATCACCTGGCTGTAAGTGCTTTCGGATATCATGAGGCCCGTGCCGTATTGCTTGTTGGCGCCTTCCATTCGCGAGGCCAGGTTCACGGAATCGCCCATCACCGTGTAGTTGAACTTCTGGCTCGAGCCCATGTTCCCGACGTTCATGGGTCCCGTATTGATGCCGCAGCGGGCGAAAAGCTTGTTCATCCCTTTTTGCTCCAGCTCCACGTTCAGCTGGGTGAGACGTTCGCGGTTTTCGAGAACGGCCATGCAGGCATGGTGCGCGTGTTTCGGCTGGACGAGCGGCGCTCCCCAAAACGCCATGATCGCGTCGCCCTCGTATTTGTCGACGGTGCCGTCATACTTCATGATGGTGTCGGTCATCGCGGTGAGGTAAAGGTTCAGCAGCTGGACCAGCTCCTGCGGCGTCAGCTTTTCCGAAATGGTGGTGAAACCCGCGACGTCCGAAAACATCACGCTCATCTCGCGCATCTCTCCGCCGAGCTTCAGCGCGTCCGGGTTTTTCGCGATCTGGTCCACGACGTGGGGGTTCACGTACACGCCGAAGGCCTTCTTGATGCCGGCCTTTTCGCGCTGCTCGATAAGGAAACGATAGAAGAAAACCGCGACGTAACTGCCGAGGAGCGCCGTGATGGGCGCGATCAGCTCGATGCAAATCAGTTTTTTCGACTGGAGGATGTAGCCGAGCCACCAGTAGAGCGCTGCGACCAGGATCGAGGCGCTGGCGCCGAGATACACGCGCGCGCCGGACACGAACACGCAGCCTAAGAGGCCCATGAGAACGATCAGCACGTAAGTCGCGAATCCCCGCACCGGACGCAGGAACTCGCCGGTCAAGAGGTTGTCGACGACGTTGGCGTGAAAATAAAGGCCGGGAAACGAAGGGGAAAAGGGCGTCGGGTAATGATCGTAAAGTCCCAGAGCGGTGGAGCCGACAATAATGATCTTCCCCGCGAGCCATTCCTTTTTCCACTCCGCCGGGACGCTGGGGTCTAATATTTTTGAGACGGAATGGAGCTCGAAAACGCTTTCATCGCCGCGCCAGTTGACCAGGGCTTTGCGCACCGGCTGGCCCCAGTCATGGGAGCGGATCAATTTCAGCCCGTCCAGAAGCTCCTCGGGAGACTGCTTTTTTAAGAGCGACGCGGCCTGGACGTTGAGCGCGTAGTAGCGTTCATCTTCAAATTCGAAATCCAGCGTGGCCCAGCGGGAATAACCGTCCGGGTCGGTCCAGGTGTTTACGTAGCCCAGCCGCGCGGATGATTCGGAAACCTTGCGGATGGGGTCTTCCTTCACGACGTATTCCTCGGTGTTGGTGCGCGTCCCGCCCTTTTCGTCCTGAGCGACCACGTCTTCCTGCACGTACTTGAAATCAAATGAGGATACGACGTTTCCGGACTTCCTGATCGCCTGGCTGAGCAGCGTGTCGTTGACAGGGTTGTAGCGGTCCGGCTCCAGGAAAAGTACGTCGTAGATTACGGCGGTCGCCCCGGCCTTCCGGCAGGCGTCAATCAGCTGGGCGTGGACTTTACGGGGCCAGGGCCAGTTGCCCACGGTCTGAAGGGATTCGTCGTCGATCGCGGCGATCACAATCGGCGCTTTGGGATCCTGCCCGCCGCGCAGCCGCAGGCGCAGGTCGATGGACCTGTTCTCGATGCCCACGAACGCGCCCGCCCAATCCAGCAGCACGATCAGCAGGGTTACGCCCATCCCGATCAAAATGCCGTACCTTAAAAGTTTGCTCTTCATATTCAGTTATCGTGGCTCAGGTTGAAAAAATTGCGGATCTTGATCGAAAGATCGTCCTGGCGCTCCTTCACAAGTACTTCCGACCGGGCCTTTTCCTGGAGGCCGGAAAGTTTCGCCTGACGCGCCGCGACAATGCCGGCGAGCGATCCGGAAAGTCCCGGGTCGCGGGTCAGGATTTCCTTGAAGTCGTCCTTGTCGAGGCGCAGCAGCTCGGAATCCGCGAGCGCCCTCACCGTGGCGGAACGCGGCTCGCCGGTCAGCAGCGACAACTCGCCGAAGAAATCGCCCGTGCCGAGCTCGTGAACAAAAATATTTTTTCCTTCCGGCGTCTGCTTCATCACCTCGAGCTTGCCCTTCATCACCATGTAGAAAGAGCTGCCCGCCTTGCCCTGCCGGACGACCACCTCGCCTTTGAGATAGGTCTGCTTCTGGAGGCGGGACGAAAGGAACTGCTGTTCTTCCTCGGACAGCGCTTTGAATAAATCGATGTCGGCCAGTATCGACTGGGAATGGGTGGAAGCTTCGCGCTCTTCCGGCGCCTTGCGGAACATGTGGACCGTGCGCGCGGGGAACGGGATCTCGATGCCCTTGCGGTTGAAAGCGTACCAAACGCGGGAAGCCACTTCACTGGATACCCTGCGGCGCTGGGCGTAATTGTCCACCCAGAACGTCAGGGTATAGACGATCGATGAATCGGCGTAGCTGCTGAGCAGGACTTCCGGCTGGGGAGACTCGAGGATTCCGGAAATGTTCTGGGTGCAGTCGAGGAGGACTTTTTTCACCTTCTGCGGCGGATCCTTGTAGGCCGCCCCGATCTGGAGCTGGCACCGGTGGTTCCGATCCTTGTAACTGAAACTGCGGAACGTCGCGGTCTGAAGGCTGTTGTTGGGAATGAAAAGGATGTCGCCGTCCCAGGTCTTGATGACGGTCCGCGCCCAGTCGATGCTGACGACCTCGCCTTCCTGGCCCTGCTCCACTTCGATCCAGTCGCCGATCCGGATGATGGAGGAAAGCGCCACGCCGGCAAAAAACGTGCTGAAAGCATCCTTGAGCGCGATGCCGAGTCCCAGGGAAATCAGTGAAGTCGGGGCGTAGATCGCCCAGGGGTTGATGCTGAAAATTTTCTGGACGCCGACCACGGCCGAGACCACGAAGATGAAGAGCACGATCGCCTTGCGGAGGGGCGGCGGAACGTAAAACTTCAGAACTTTCACCAGGAAGTATTCGACGATGAACTGGTCGAGGATGAAGATGATGGTGTAGGAGAAAAGGAGCAGCGTGCCGAAGGCCAGCCATGTCAGGGCCCTGGGGCTGAACTTTTGCGCGAGCGGCTCCTGTGATGAAGCCGCCAGCACCAGGGCCAGGATGCCGCCGAGCACCCAAAGGACGTCGAAAAGGCGGGGTAGGGGGAAAGATCTCTTGTAAGCAAGGTAGCGGATCGCGAAATAAATCGCCGCCAGGGTGATGAAAGTCGCGAGGACCACCGTAAAAAGCGGCAGCATGTTATCGAGCATGGAGACGTTGTGCATTCAGATCGTATTTATAGCAGGAATTGAGACGGCGCGCAAGACGACAAAACGTCAAAAAAATGCCCAAACGCAGGGCTATTGCGACTCCTGCGTGGAAGGGGTTGGATCGGGAACCCTGCGCCGGATCTGGATGATGGCCTTGGCGGCCTGAACGCGCACTCGCCCGTCGGAATCTTTCAGGGCCTGGCGCAGGTAAAGGTACTCCTCGCTGCCGCCCGCGGTGCCGAGCGCGCTGGCGGCGTTGGCCCGCACTTCGGCGTCGTCCGCGTTCAAAAGCTTCCTTAAATTACCGGCTCCGGTCCGGTCGCCCAGGTCCACCAGGGCGCGGGCCGCGGCGAACTGCACTTCCCAGCGCTCGTCACGCGTGAGCGGCTCGATGAGGCTGAGCGCGGCGATGTTCTTGTTCTTCCCGAGCACATCGGCCGCCTGGACGCGAACCTTCCAGTCTTTTTGCTTCAGAGCCTGGGTGAGCGCGGACAGGGCGACGTCTTCTTCGCCTAAATCCAGCAGGGACTGCGCCGCGCGCACGCGGTCCGTCCATTCGCCCCCCTGGATGGTCTCCTCAAAAATCGGCTTCACGTTATCGTCGCCGCACTTGGCCAGGGCCTCCGCCACGCGGACCCTGACGTACTGGTTCTCGTCGCGATGGCGCTTTCTCAAATGGGAAATGGATTTCGGGTCCGCGATCCGGCCCAGCACTTCTGCGGCCCGAGCGCGCACGTTCCATTGCGGGCTCGTAAGGTCCAGATGCATCCGGTCAATCTCGGAGCGGTCGCCGAGTTTGCCCAGAGACTCGATCGCGGCGGACCGCACCAGATAATTCTTGTGGTTTACGAAATTTTTCAGCACCGGAACCATGTCCGTTTCGTTCAGCGTCCCGATCGCCTCGATGGCCCGGACCTTCACGATGTCGAACTCGTCTTTGAGCAGGTGCTGGAGCGGTTTCGAAGCGCGCCGGTCCCCAATATCGCCCAGCGCGAGCGCCGCGCTGCCCCGCACGAAAAACGATTTATCGGAAAAAGCTTCGACGATATAGCCCCAGGCCAGGGCGGAAAGGGCGGGAGGGTGGTCGCCGGTATTGGAAACCAGCATCTGGTCGTAGGTCTCGGACGCGACCAGGAATTTTTTCTGCGCCACGAGGGCTTTGATCTTTACGGAGTAGGCGGAAAGCGCCTGGGGATTCTTCTTGATGACGGAGTCCGCCAGTTCGATGGACGGGTCGAATTTGGCTTCTTTCAGGAGTTTTTCCGCCTTCTCGATCTTCTTTTCTTCGGAACCGAAGGGATTCAGCTTAAGGTTGAGCGCGCGGGAAGGGGAAAGCCATAGGGCCGCGGCGAAAATGGCGAGGAGCGTGAAAGCGGCGGCGCGAGGGTGAAACGTGTTTTTAAATTTCAACTCAACCCCTGAAGGACAGGTGATTTATGCGCTGCCGGAATTTTTTCGGCAGGCTTTACAACCGGACTTATTTTACTTTTTTTGCATCCGTCTGGATAAACCTTCGGAAACCCGGAGGCGGATGAGGGCGCGGCGGAGCGAAGCCTGCGCCTTGTCGAGCTCTTCCTGAGTCAATGCCTTGCTGACGCCGGCCTTGGCGCGTTCAAGCGCAAGCCGGGCGCGCTCCGAATCGATTTCCTTTGACATCTCGGCGGTTTCAGCGAAGACTTCCACGCGGTTCGGGTGCACTTCCGCGAATCCGCCGGATACGGCGAAATATTCCGTCTCGTTGCCTTTGCGCATGCGCAGCTCGCCCGGAACCAGCTGGGCCAGGAAATGCGTATGGCCCGGGAGAATCCCATACTCGCCGTCCCATGCGGGCAGAACGACCGAATCCACCTCGTCCTTTAAGACGGAGCGCTCGGGCGTGATGACCTCAAGGGCGATCCTCTCGCCCTTGACGTACGACGCCCCGTGCATCTGGACTCTGGGTGATTCGTTTTCAGCCATAATTAGGCCTGCATCTGCTTCGCTTTCTCGATGGCTTCATCGATGCCGCCAACCATATAAAAGGCCTGTTCGGGCAAGGCATCATGCTTGCCTTCGGCGACTTCGCGGAATCCGCGGATGGTTTCCTTAAGCGGAACATATTTTCCGGGAATGCCGGTGAACTCCTGCGCCACGAAGAAAGGCTGCGACAGGAACTTCTGAATTTTGCGGGCGCGCGTTACGGTAAGCTTGTCCTCTTCGGAAAGCTCATCGATGCCGAGGATCGCGATAATGTCCTGGAGATCGCGGTAGCGCTGGAGGAGCTTCTGCACGAGGCGCGCCACTTTGTAATGCTCATCGCCCAAAATTTTCGGATCCAAAATACGCGACGTGGAGTCCAGAGGATCCACGGCGGGATAGATGCCGAGCTCGGCGATGGAACGAGACAACACGGTCGTCGCGTCCAAGTGCGCGAACGCGGTCGCGGGCGCGGGATCGGTCAGGTCGTCGGCCGGAACGTAAATGGCCTGCACGGAAGTGATGGAACCCTTCTTGGTGGAGGTGATGCGCTCCTGCAGTTCGCCCATCTCGGTGGAAAGCGTCGGCTGATAACCCACGGCGGAGGGCATGCGTCCCAAGAGTGCCGACACTTCAGAGCCGGCCTGGGTGAAGCGGAAAATGTTGTCCACGAAGAGCAGAACGTCCTGACCCGCCTGGTCGCGGAAATATTCGGCCTGCGTCAGCGCGGAAAGCGCCACGCGAAGACGCGAGCCGGGCGGCTCGTTCATCTGGCCGTACACGAGCACGGCTTTATCGATAACCTTCGACTGCTTCATTTCGAGCCACAAATCGTTGCCTTCACGGGTGCGCTCGCCGACGCCGGCGAACACGGACACGCCGCCGTGGTGGTTGGCCACGTTATGGATGAGCTCCATGATGACGACGGTCTTGCCTACGCCCGCGCCGCCGAAAAGTCCGACTTTTCCGCCCTTCATGTAGGGCTCGAGCAGATCGATAACCTTGATGCCGGTTTCGAAAACCTGGGGAGTCGTGACCTGTTCGTGAAAAGGAGGTGGAGACCGATGGATGGGGGACTTGTGTTCCGACTTCACCTCGCCGCCATGGTCCACGGCTTCTCCAAGCACATTCATAATGCGGCCCAAGCAGGCGGTTCCGACGGGAACCGTGATGGGAGCGCCGGTGTCTTCCACCGCGAGGCCGCGGCGGAGGCCGTCCGTGGCACCCAAGGCAATGGCGCGGACCATGTTGTCGCCCAAATGCTGGGCCACTTCTACGGTGACGGTGGTGCTGCCGTTTTTCTCGCCTTCCTTCTGGATCCGGAGCGCGTTCAAAATTTTAGGCAACTGCCCGGAAGCGAACTCGACGTCCACCACCGGTCCGATAACCTGCACGACTTTTCCTGCTTTCATGATCTTGTCTCCTCTATGGAATATAAATCTGTTCTAAAATCCGGCCTAGTTCTTGAGCGCTTCGGCGCCGCCGACCAGCTCGGCGATCTCGCGCGTGATGACGGCCTGCCGCTGGCGGTTCAGTTTCAACGTCAGCATGTCTATCAGCTCTTTCGCGTTCTTGGTGGCCGAATCCATCGCCGACATGCGCGCGCCCAGCTCCGACGCAAATGACTCCAGCAAAATCCTGTAGATCTGCGACTTCACGTAGCGGGGCAGCAGCGCTTCCAAAAGCTTGTCGCGGTCCGGCTCATACAGAAAATCCACTTCGGCCCCCGAAGTTCGAGTCGTCCCAGACTCTGGCGTCTTATCTTCCGGCCGATGAACCGGCAGCAGCCGTTCCACCGTCAGCTTCTGCTGGATCACGGATTTAAATTCATTGTAAATCACCACAACTTCTGACAGCTGCTCTTTAAGGAAGAGCTCGATCAAATCCTTGCCGATGATTTCCGCATGGGTGTAAGAGAGCGTATTGAAAATCTGCGTGTACTCGCCGGTGATGGGATAGCCCGACCGCTTGAAGAAATCGCGGCCCTTGCGGCCCACGACAAAAAACCGGAGATCCTTGTCCTGATGGTCGCGCACATATTCCGCGGCCCTGCGCACCAGATTGGTATTGAAAGAACCGCAAAGGCCCTTGTCCGACGTCACTAAAAGCAAAGCGACCTTATTATTTTGATGGGCTTCGAGCAGGGGATGGGGGGCCGAGGCCGCCATTTTTTTCTCATCCATTGCCAGCCGTCCCGCGAGATCCTTGAGCAGTTCATTCATCCGGATGGCGAAGGGACGCGCCGCCATGATCCGGGCTTGCGCGCGCCGCAGCCGCGCCGCCGAAACCATCTTCATGGCCTTGGTGATCTGCTGGGTCGATTTGACTGTCTTAATCTTCTTTCTGAACTCGCGTAATGACGCCATAAAAAATTAAACCTTTGCTGCGAGATTCTCGAGAATCTTCACGTAATCGGTGATGCCGGATTCCGGGGTGAACTGGCACTCGAACTTCAGTTCTTTTTTGCTGAGCGCCATGTCGGCCTGCGTCTCGTCCTGATAAAAACTGTAGGGATTATCGAAATAATCCGTGGGCTTGTTCTTGCCGAGCGCCTTGTTGATGATGGCTATCACCTGGTTGAAGGACGTTTGAATGCCCGTACCCACGTTGAAAGCGCCGCTTCCCTTATATTCCGCCGCCGCGAGATTCGCGAGGGCCACGTCTTTCACATAGATGAAGTCGCGGAACTGGTCGCCCCACTTAAAGATGCGGGGAGACTGATCGGCGGCGATCTGCTTATAAAGCTGGTACACCATGCTGGCGGCCTTTGCCTTGTGAAACTCGTTCGGGCCGTAGACATTGAAGTAGCGCAACCCCACAGTCGACATTTCCGGGTGCTTCTTCACGAAATCTTTAGCGACGCGCTCCATCTCGACTTTGCTCTCGCCGTAAATGTTGGCGGGCGCGGGGGTATCGGTTTCCTTCATGGGAACCTTGCCCTTGCCGTAGGTGGCGGCGCTTGACGCGTACACCACTTTGCGGCAGCCGGTGCGCTGCGCGTATTCCAGAATTTTCAAAAACGCGTCCACGTTCGTGGAGAACATCGCGGCGCGGTCCGTGACCGTGGTGTCCGTGATCGCCGCCTGGTGAAAGATCGCGTCAAACTTGCCCAGCTTGTCGTAGTCGAAACCGATGATGTCGCCCTTCACAAACTCGACTTTCGAGCCCTTCAGGTATTCCTGATTGCCGGGCGTGATGTTGCAGAGCCCGACGACTTCATGCTTCTTGGCGAGCTCCAGCGCAACGTTGGAGCCGATGAGCCCGGACGCGCCGGTGACGAGTGCCCGCATTTTTATTGCGCGTCCGCCTGGAAGTTAACCCTGAAGTCTTCGACCGCCTGGTTGATGCGGGTCTTGAGGTCATCCGACAGGACTTTCTTTTCGCGGATTTCCTGAGGGATGGCGCCGTGTTTCTGGTCGATGAAGGCCAAAAATTCCTTTTCGAACCGGCGGATCGAGGTCACGGGCAGTTCGTCCAGTGAACCGGTGATGCCGGCATGAACGAGGATGACCTGCTTTTCAAAAGGCATGGGCTGATACTGATCCTGTTTGAGCAGCTCGATCATGCGTTCGCCGCGGGCGAGCTGCTGCTTCGAGGACTTATCGAGGTCCGAGCCGAACGAGGCGAAGGCCGCGAGCTCGTTGTACTGCGCAAGATCGAGACGGAGGCGTCCTGCCACCTGCTTCATGGCTTTCGTCTGGGCGTTGCCGCCGACGCGCGAGACGGAAAGTCCCACGTTCACGGCGGGCCGGACGCCTGAGAAAAAGAGACCGGTTTCGAGATAAATCTGTCCATCGGTAATCGAAATAACGTTGGTCGGGATGTAAGCGGACACGTCGCCGGCCTGCGTTTCAATGACGGGAAGCGCGGTGAGCGATCCGCTTCCATTTTTTTCGGAAAGTTTGCAGGCGCGCTCGAGCAGGCGGGAGTGTAAATAAAACACGTCGCCGGGATAGGCTTCGCGGCCGGGAGGGCGGCGGAGCAGGAGCGAAATCTGGCGGTAGGCCTGCGCGTGCTTGGACAGATCGTCGTAAACGCAAAGCGCATGCTTGCCCTGCCAGAGGAATTCTTCGGCGAAGGCGCAGCCGGAATAGGGTGCGATGTACTGAAGAGGCGCGGGATCCGAAGCGGTGGAGCTCACAACAATCGTATAGTCCATTGCGCCGTGGTCTTCGAGCTTCTGCACAACCTGCGCCACGGTCGACTGCTTCTGGCCGATGGCGACGTAAACGCAGATGACGTTCTGGCCCTTCTGATTGATGATCGCGTCGATCGCGATGGCGGTCTTGCCGGTCTGGCGGTCGCCGATGATCAATTCGCGCTGGCCGCGCCCGATGGGAATCATGGCGTCGATGGCCTTGATGCCGGTTTGAAGCGGCTCTTTCACAGGCTGCCGGTCCGTCACGCCGGTCGCAATCACTTCGATGGGGCGCGTGCTGGTCGTCTTGATGGGCCCCTTGCCGTCGATGGGTTGGCCGAGCGGGTTAACGACGCGTCCGATCATCTCGGGACCGGTCGGCACGCTCATAATTTTTCCGGTGCGGCGGACTTCGTCGCCTTCCTTAATGGCCGACGCGTTGCCGAGCAGCACGGCGCCGACGCTCTCGCGCTCCAAGTTCAAAACCATTCCCGACACGCCGTGGGGAAACTCGAGCAGCTCGCCCGCGATGGCGTTTTCGAGGCCCCAGATCCGGGCGATACCGTCGCCGGTCTGAAGGACGTAACCCACCTCTTTCAGCTCGGTGCGGGCGTCAAACCCCTCGATCTGCTTTTTCAAAACGTTTGTGATTTCTTCCGGTTTAATAGCCATGTTCAAACCTCAGCTTCATATTTTTAATTTGGGTCGCCAGACTGTTGTCGATGACCGTGTCGCCCGCCTTCACCACCGCGCCGGCGAGCAGGCTGGCGTCAACGGTATTTTCGATCATCACTTTCTTGCCGAAAACTTTGGAAAGCCTTTCTTCCATTTCTTTTTTTGATTTTTCGTCCAGGGCCGATGGCGTGGCGACGCTCGCCCGCACCATACCCTTCGAATCCTGCACCAGCACCTCAAAATCTCCGAGGATCAGAGGAAGGAGGTCCATCCGCTTTTTGTCGATCAGCAGATTCAGAAAGTTCACCGTGATTTCGGAGAATTTTTTTCCGCCGGCCGAGGCCGACGCCTTCGAAAGCGCGGCTTTTTTCTGCTCCGCGGGAAGCAGGGCGTGGCGCAACGCGCCCGACAGCTCCGCATTCGACTGCGTTAACGCCAGGGCGGCCTTCAGCTCCGCCAGCACGCCGTCGATCGTGACACCCTTGGTCTGGGCGGCGCCGAAAAGAGCGGCCGCGTAACGCCGGGTGGCGGCGGTATCCTTCATGCGGAGACCCTCGCGCTCATCTTCATTTTGCGGATTTATCGAGGCTCGTAATGAAGTCATCGATGAACTTTTCCTGGACTTTGCGGTCCACGTTCTGCTTGAGCAGCTTCTCCGTCATCTGGATGGAGAGGTCGCCGACTTCCTTGCGCAACTCAAGCACCAGCCGTTCCTTCTCGGCTTCGAGCTGCTGGCGCGTCTTGTCCATCAGCTTGCGCGACTCGTATTCCGTGTCCTTCAGGATCGCTTCGCGCGTCGCGAGGCCTTTCTGCTCCGCTTCGTGGAGCAGGGCGCGCGCCCGCTGTTCGATCTCGCCCAGCTGGCGCTCATATTCGCCCTTGAGCTTTTCCATCTGCTCGCGGTTGGATTTCGCGGTCTCCACCTCGCGGCGGATGTTTTCCTCGCGCTCTTCCAATACTTTGAGCAGGGGACCCCAGGCGACTTTCTTCAGGATAATCACCATCGCGAGGAAGGTGACCACCGTCCAGAACATCAGCCCGGCGTCGGGTTTTAGCAGATTTTCCATGGGATATATCCTTATTTGCGGTTTTCGCGTCCTCCGAGCTTAATGCGCTTCGGCGGCGGGCTTGTCGGATCCGGCAGTGGCGGCACCCTTGGGGAGCCCAAGGTTCAGCGCGACGAGCAGGCAGATGACGAGCGCGAAGAATCCGAGACCTTCGATGAGGGCGGCCGGGATGATCATGGACGTCCGGAGCGCGCCTGCGGCTTCGGGCTGGCGGGCCGTTCCTTCAAGGGCCGCGCTGGCCAAACGGGCGATGGCGAACGCCGCCGCAACGAGACACAAACCTGCACCCAATCCTGCGCCTAAATAACCAAGTCCTAAGTAGAGCATTTTACTTCCTCCTTTTGTTTGTTAATGAGAATGAACGGCCGCGCCCACGAAGAGCGCTGTTAAAAAAGTGAAGATGAACGCCTGGAGAGGCACCACAATGATGAGCTCCAGCATGCTGATGAAGAGCGCCATGACCACCGAGAGCGGCGCCGTGGCGAGGCCCAACGCCGAGTTCATCTCGCCGAATATGAAGATGAGCCCGAGGAACGCCAGCACCACGATGTGGCCGGCGATCATGTTCATGAAAAGACGAATGGACAACGCGAACGTTTTGGTAAGAAAACCGATCAATTCGATGGGAAACATGATCGGGATCAGCCAGCCCGGAAGGCCCGAGGGCACGATGCTTTTGACGTAATGTCCGACGCCATGCTCTCGGATGCCGGCGATGTGAATCAGAAAAAACGTGCAGATGGACAGGGCCGCGGTGACGCCGATGTTGCCGGTCGCGGTCGCGGAACCCGGAACCATCCCGAGAAGGTTGCAGGTGAATATGAAAAAGAAAAGCGTAAGAAAATAGTGGAGATACTTTTCTCCGGCGTGGCCCAGCGCGGGAACAACGACTTCATCGCGGATGAAAATGATCAGGGCTTCCAGGAGGAGATGCACTTTGCGGTTTTTACGGGCCAACGTCAGTACGAGGAACAGGAGAATCGAGGAAATCCAGAGCATCAGGAGGTGTTTGGTGACGAAAAGCGTGTTCTGTCCGCCGGACAGAGAAAAAAGGTGATGGTCGAGGATGTGGTGTTCGAGGATGTGCTTGAAATCCACTACGCGGTCCTCTTGGGCAAAAAGTCCAGTTCAAGCAGAAGGAAGAGGAACGTGGCGAAAACGAGGGAGAGGAGGGTGGACAAAAAATCGAAAGCGGGGTTTCCATAGACGGCGTAAGCGGCGGCCGCCAATACCATCACCCGCATGAAGAGCCCGGCGGACCAGATCGTGAAAAATATCTTGTTGGATTTGCGGAAGGACCAGTGGAGGCTCAGGAAACTGGCGATTCCGTTCATGGCGGCCAGGGCGATGCCCAGAAGGAGGCCGCTCTTGACGTCGCGCGGCAGCGTGAGCAACCCGGCAATCATCGCCATGGTTCCCGAAACGCCCAGCATCGTTGACAGTGCGTATGCGACTCTATTCATCTTGATCCGAATTCAACCCTTTCAGCTGATAAAAAAATCCGACCATTCCGATTATCATACCCAAACAGCAGCCTGTAAGCGTTCCGACCGGCAGGGTGCCGAACTTTCTGTCGATATAAAAGCCGGCAAAAAAGCCGAGTAATACTGAACCCGCCAACTGCAAACCCAACCCTAAATACCGCTCCGCTTCAGGCGACAGCCACTTCTTCATTGGATGGACACCGGTCATCGTTTATTAAGGAAGGATTTCTAAAAAACAGGGTTAGATTTTACAAAAAGAGCGCCGGAAGGGCAAGAGAGTCCGGGACGATTAGAGCAGGGGAGAGAGGATCCGGGCCGCGCCTTCGGCGAGGGAACGGGCGAAAGGCTGGCGGTGGAGCGCGTCCGGTTGGATGCGCTTGGACTGGGACGCGCTTTCCTCGAAACCGTAAAGCAGGTCGCGCACCACGCCCGCGTCGTAAATCAGGAGGCTGGATTCGAAGTTGATAAGGAAGCTCCGGTTATCCATGTTGGCGGAACCGAGCAGGGCCGCTTTGTCGTCAATCGTGACGACTTTCGCGTGAATGAAGCGCTGGTTGTTCTCATAGATCCGCACGCCGCTTTCCACGAGTTCGCGGTACCAGCTGCGACCGGCATAGAGGGCGAGAGGCTGATCGGAAAGCCGGGGCACCAGGATCTCGACGTTCAGGCCCCGGCGCGCCGCAATCTGCAGCGCCAGCACCACGGCGGGAGTGGGAATGAAATAGGGAGTCGTCACCGTGACGCGCTCGTGCGCCGCGTAGACGGCGGTCACGAACAGCATCTGGAAAACGTTTTCCCGCGTCTCCGGCGTGGTCGGTATGAATTGAACCCGCGCGTCGCCCGCGGGATGCTTTCGAGGGAAATAATCATCGCCCGCGATGGCTTTGCCCGAGGCAAACTTCCAGTCCTCGGCGAAAACGGTCTGGAGATGATCCACCGCGGGCCCGCGGATCGAGACGTTGGTCTCGCGCCACGAGATCAGCCGGTGGCGCCAGGTGGTCACGTCATGGGCGACGTTCTGGCTGCCCATGAACGCGGTATTGCCGTCAATAACCGCCAGCTTGCGGTGGTTGCGCAGGTGAAAACCCCAGGGGGAGTGGAGCCGGAGCGGCTGGAAGAACGCGACCTGCACGCCCGCCTCGCGATAAGGTTTGAGCCATCTCTCGCTTAAACGAAACGATCCGATGGCGTCTACCAGCAGCCGGCACTCCACGCCGCGCGCGGCCGCTTCGCGGAGGACCCCCGCGTAGAGCGTTCCCTTTTCGTCGGGTTCAAAAATGTAATATTCGAGGTGCACGTGGTGCCGCGCGTCCCGGATGGCGCGCAGCAGCGCCTGATCGGTTGCGTCCGCCTGCTGAAACAGGGTGATCCGATTGCCTTCACAGGGAGGAAATCCGGTGTAATGCAGAGCCAGTTTTTCCAGTTCCGCAAATTCGAGCTGAGTAACGGCCGCGCCGCGAGCGGGCTCGGACGGCGGGCCGGAGCGCTCTCCGGGAAAACGGGCGTCCAACCGTTCGGGCTTCAGGCTCCTCCGCCGGCGATAGCGGCGGTACCCCACCATCACAAAAAACATCATTCCTATGTAAGGAAGAAAAAAGAACGCCAATATCCATGACAGCGTGACGGAAGGCTCTTTTTTCTGGCCGATCACGTAAACGGATAATGATGCCGCCATGCCCAGAAAAACCAGAGTGGCGACGGCGGAAGCGTTCATATGTCAGCAGGTGGTTTGGGTTTTGCGGCGGGGTCCGCCGAAGTCCTGGTGGCGGCGCATGATGCAGTCGTCCATCACGACCTTGAGGCCCGCTTTGACGGCGGTTTCCATCGCAAGATAATGCTCCACGCCGTCCTGCATCCAGACGGCTTTGGCCCGGATGGCGATCGCGTCCTGGACGATGGGGAAAACGTGCTCGCTGCGCCGGAAAATCACGACGCCGTCCACGCGCTCCGGAATCTCCAAAAGGTTCGGGTAGCATTTGAGCCCCAGGATTATCGGATGCCCGGGGTTCACCGGAATAATCCGATAGCCGGCCGAAATCAGATATTCCGACACGTAATGGCTCGCGCGCTCCGGCCGCGGCGAGCAGCCGACCACGGCGAAGGTTTTATAATTCAGGATCTCGCGGATGGCATCTTCCATGGCCCGATTAGTTTAGCATTTCACCCCGCAAAATTTGGAACCTTGATTTTCACCGTCGAATGAGATATAAAAGGGCCATGAATCCGTCCCGCTCCGTTTCTTTCAAAACCATCGCGCTCCTCGCGCTCGGCGCGTTCGTTTACTCCTACATCCATTTCAGTTTTCCCAACGCCGGCTATGCCAGCATTGACGACTATTTTTTCTCGGCCGATGAAGATCGCCATTCGCAGCATCCCGCGATCCTGCATCTGGGCGGCGTCACGCTCCAAGTTCCGACCTTCGCGTTTTTCAACCTCCTTCCAACCGGCACCGCGGCCCAGGTGTCGCAATACGTCGCCCGCAGGGCCTGCCGCGGCCCTCCATCCGCCGGCTCGCCGGCCTTCTAAATCAATTCGAGTCTTTTCCGAACGTCTCCGTTCCGGCCCGATCCGCGGCCGGACCCGCATATGACTTTAAGGAGAAATTCCATGAAAAAAACATTCTTAGCCGCCGTTGCCACCCTGATGATGATCGCCCCCATCATGGCTGAAGAAACGCATCCCGCCTCAGCTTCCGGCACAACCGCGCCGGCCGCCGCCGCAGACGCCGGCAACAATGCCGCGGCCTCAAAAAAGAACAAACCCATGAAAAAAGCTTCCGTGAAAAAGCAAAAAAGCGCGATGCACAAAGCCCAATAACCGCCTCAAAACAGAGCTGAAAAAAGAAACCCCGCCGTCAAAAGCGGGGTTTCTTTTTTGTACCATATTCCCATGAGGATTTCCGTCAAGCCGGAGCAGTCCTACCACCTCATCAACCACGGCCCTTGCAACCTCATTTCCACCGGGAACGGGGCGAAGCGCAACGCGGCGCCGATCAACTGGACCATGCCCCTCAACAACGACCCCGCCCTCATCCTGACAGTCATCGAAAAGGGCGACTACACGGAAAAGCTTCTGAAGGAAACGGGCGAATTCGTGATCAACGTGATGGGGGAAAACTGCGCGGACAAGGTGCTCGCCTGCGGGCGCGTGCACGGCGACCAGTTCGACAAGTTCGAGCGTTTCGGGCTCACGGCCGTTCCCTGCGCCAGGGTCCGGGCGCCCTATATCAAGGAAAGCATCGGGCACATCGAATGCCGGTTGATCAACCAGCACCCTTATGACGAAGTGACGATTTACGTGGGGAGCGTCCAGCACGCGGAAGTCGAACAGGACTACTGGGACGGGAAATCGCTGATCGTTTCAAAAGCCAAAACCATCCATCATCTGACCGGCGGGACTTTCGCGGTGACCGAGAGAGTTGTCACCGTTTCCAAACCTTCGCTGTAATCGCCGGCAGTCCCTTAAATCGTCAGTAAATCCTTCCGCTTCAAATACTCTAAGTATTCCTTCTCCAGCTTCCGGGTGATGAGCCCGGCCTCAAAATTCTCCATGGCGCGCGCTTTCGCCGCGCCGCCCATTTTTTTGCGCAGGTCCGCGTTCGCAATCAACGCGCGCATCGCTCCCGCGTAATTTTTAACGTCGTTTTGATCCGTCACAAAACCGGAGTTTGCGTCCAGCAATTCGGCCTGGGCGTTGCGCAGGTGCGAGCGGTGCGTGATTACGGGCCGGCCGTGGATCATGGCTTCGGCGATGGCGCAGCCGAACGTTTCGCCGTCCAGCCGCGCATGGGCCAGAACATCCATGGTGTTATAAAAGCGGGAGAGCCAGACCTCATCCACCGTGGGCTCGAGCCAGCGGATGTTTTTGATGCCGAGTTTCTTGGCGTCTTCGATCATTTGCAGGGGCGGCGCCAGCGCCAGGAATAACGTTTTGTCGCTTTCGACTTCCTTATAAGCCTGCAATGAAATCGGGTGGTGGATGTCGTTGGCGTTCCGGCCGACGCGGCCGAAGACAACGGTATCAGGCTCGATACCCATTTCCGCGCGCAGATCCGTTTCGGCATGCGGCGTTTCGATCGGGCAGTAGAGCATCCCGCAGCGTTCGTCGCCGCGCGACCAGGGCGCGGCTTCCTCCCACACCCAGTTGGACGGAAATAAAATCCGCGAAATCCGCTCGTGGTGCGGCGACTCACCCTTAAAGCCAAAGCCGTTAATCGTGAAGATCAACGGAATATCCTTGATTGCTTCGGGCCGGTTGAGCGGGATCTGCGTTTCGCCGTTGTGGTGCACGTGCAAAATCGAAGGGGAAAGTTTTCGGAAAAGACCCCTCAACGCGGAAACGCGGTAGAAATGCACGTGATCTTCGCCCAGATAGCGCAGAAAATCCGGGACGCGGATGTGGTTCATATCGTTCTGCGCCTTGCGCGCGCGGGCGGACTCGGAACCGAAAAAAGATTTTACGGAATCGGCAAAAAGCCGGTGGGGAGGAACGGGGTATTTGCGCGCCGCGGCATGGACGTCAAACACGTCCTTGTCATGGTACTTGCAGAACAGCAGCATGTCCTTTTCGGTGCCGCCCAACCCGAACTGGTTGGAGTGATGGACTACGGTGATTTTGCGCTTCATTGCCAGAAATCTTATTAAATCCTGATTTTAGGCTCAAATTTGCTTGACAGAAATTATGGAAAATCTATAATGTTAGTCTGTCTGTTTCAAAAATAAAATGATGATGAAAAATATTATTAAATTCCGTCTGAAAAACGCCGGCCCCTTATGAAACCTCTGGGCCGGCATCTGCTGGTCGAATATTATTATTGCGATCCCAAGATTTTGACGAACGTGGGGCACATCGAAGACATTTTAGTGGGAGCGGCCAAAGCCGCGAAAGCCCATATCGTGGACGTCGTGTTCCACACGTTCAACCCGCACGGCATTTCGGGCGTCGTCGTGATCCAGGAATCGCACCTCGCCATCCACACCTGGCCCGAACATAAATTCGCGTCGGTCGACATCTATACCTGCGGCAATTCCGTAGATCCATGGGTATCGCACAAATACCTCTTGAAGCACCTCAAAGCCCAACATTCCACTGCCACGGAGATGAAGCGCGGCGTGCTCGACGTCAAAAAGCCGCGGAGCAAAAAATGACCGGCGCCGCCGGTACCAAAGGCCGCTGGTTCACGGAACGGCTGACGCCTTACGAAACCCACAGCCACAAGCTCAAAAAAATCCTGGTTCGTAAAAAAACCAAATTTCAGGACGCAATGCTGGCCGAGTCCTGCTCCTTTGGACTCTGCCTGGTGCTGGACGGCGAAATGCAGTCCGCGAAATCGGATGAATTTATTTACCACGAATCGCTGGTGATGCCGTCTTTCATGACCCACCCGAACCCGGCGCGCAGCGTGATTTTGGGCGGCGGCGAAGGGGCCACCACGCGGGAAATTTTGAAGGACCGCCTCGCCAAAAAAACCACCATGGTGGACATCGACGGCGAAGTCGTGGAGTTCTGCAAGAAGCACATGAAGTCCTGGCACCAGGGTTCGTTTAACAATCCCCGCGCGGAAATTTTGATCGGCGACGCGAAGCAATACATCGAGGAAACCGGCGAGAAGTTCGACATTATCATCTCCGACCTGCCATCGCCCATGGAAGAAGGCCCGGCCTATCAGCTTTACACGCTGGAATTTTACAGAAAGCTGCGCGCCAGGCTGAAACCGGAAGGAATTTTTACCTTGCAGTCGGGGTCAGGGAGCCTTCTTCAATTGGAGCTGCACACGAAACTTTACAACACGCTCAAGAAAATTTTTCCCGTGGTGCGGTCCTACAGCACGTTTATTCCGTCATTCGACGTGCCCTGGTCTTTTTTGTTTTGCGCCACGAATCCGAAGCTCGACCCCTTTAAGCTGGGCGCGGCTGAAATCAACCGGCGCATCAAGTCGCGCGTGTCGGGCCCTCTGAATTTTTACGACGGCGTTACGCATGAAGGACTCTTTCGCATCTCCAAAAATTTCCGTCGGGCCCTGGAGAGCGAAAAAGGCCTGGTCACTCTGAAAAATCCCGTTTACTTCTACAAATAAAACCATGTCCCAAAGCAAACAACTCCGCGCACCCATCTTCGAAACGCTCTACGCCCGCTCCAAGCGGAAAGTGACGTCCTTCCATACGCCCGGCCACAAGAACGGCCGCGGCATCGATCCCAAACTGAAGGAAGTCACGGGAAAGGACATGTACTATTTCGACGTCACCGTTTTTCCCGAAGTGGACTCTCTGCACGACCCCGTCGGGCCCATCCGCAAGGCGCAGGATTTAATGGCGGAATGTTACGGCGTCAAGGAATCACTCTTCCTCGTAAACGGTTCCACGATCGGCAACCAGGTGATGCTGATGTCAGCCTGCAACCCGGGCGATTCCATCATCGTGTCGCGGAACGCGCATAAATCGATTTTGGGCGGAGTGATTTTGTCGGGCGTCTGGCCCATCTGGATCCAGCCGCGCGTGGACCAGAATCTCGACATCCTTTTCGATCCGCTGCCGGAGCAGATCGAAGCCGCGCTCAATCAATTCCCCGAAGCCAAGGCCGTCTTCGTTACCAGCCCGACCTACAACGGCGTCACGGCGGACCTGCTTAAAATCTCCGAAATCGTTCACCGCCACGGCAAAGTATTGCTCGTGGACGAAGCGCACGGCCCGCACCTGAAATTTCATGAAGATCTGCCCATCTCCGCGGTGGAGGCGGGCGCCGATCTCTGCGTGCAGTCCACGCATAAAATTCTTTCCGCGCTTTCGCAGGGCTCCGTGCTTCATTTCAACTCGGACGTCATCGACTTCAACCGCGTGCGCAAGATCGTCTCCATGCTCCAGACCACGAGCCCCAATTACCTGACGCTCGCCTCCATCGACCTCGCGCGGCGGCAGGCCGTTCTTCACGGGGAAAAAACGTTCGAACGCGTCATCAAGATCGCGGAAGACGCGCGCAAGAAGATCAACCAGACGCGCCACTTCTTCTCGTTCACCCGCAAGGAAATCCAGGCGCGCGGCTACGATCTGGACGTCACCAAACTCACGATCAACGTGACCAAGACCGGACTCTCGGGACAGGAGATCGACAGAATCCTTTCCAAGGAATACAACATCCAAGTAGACGCGGCCGACATATTCAATCTGATCGCCATCCTGGGCTACGGCTCGGACAAACAGGATCTGGACAAGCTGGTGCACGCTCTGGACGATATCGACGAAAAGTACCACGGCACCGCCAAGAACTGGAGCCTCAAGATCCCGTCACTCGCCACCGAGATGGTGATGATGCCGCGCGAAGTTTTCCTGTCCAAAAAAACCAAGCGCGTCCCGATTTCCAAGGCGGTCGGCTACATTTCAGCCCAGACCCTCACGCCCTATCCGCCGGGCATTCCCATATTGATTCCGGGGGAGCGCATCACGAAGGAAATTTGCGACTATCTGCTCGACCTCTCGCAGAAAGACCTCCGGGTCAGCGGGCAGGAGACGGACCAGCTCCGCACCATCAAGGTCGTGAGCTCGACCAACTAATTATTTCTTTCATTTTGAAGAAATTTAAAAGATTTGATAGTGTATCAGCAAGGAGATTCACATGAAGAAAAAGAAATCGAAACCGAAAAAAATAAAAGCAAAATCCAAATCCAGGCCGAAGACCAAGGCCAGGAAAGCCGCCAAAGCCGTCCTGCCTGAAAAGCCGGTCATCAAGCTGCACAACGGCCCCGGCATCAAAGGCAGCCAATTCCAGCATTTTGCCGACATTCTAAACGAGAAGCGCAATGATATCCTGAACACGGTGGAAGGGAAAAAGGACGACCTCACGAACACCGACATCGGTGACGAAGCGGACGTCGCGACCCAGACCTTCGAGCGCGAAATGATGTTCGAAGTCACCAACAGCGAACGGATCATCTTGGACGAGATCGAAGCCGCGCTCCGCCGCATCGAGAAAAACAACTACGGCAATTGCGAGCTTTGCCACAAAAAGATTTCCGCGGTTCGACTGAACGCCATGCCCTGGGCGCGCTACTGCATCTCATGCCAGGTCGCGGCGGAAACGCCCGCCTAACGGCCTCCGCCACGAGCCAGCTCTACCTTAAACAGATCGAAGTCGGCCCCATGGCCAACTTCGTTTACTTTGTGGGCGACGCGGATTCCCGCGAAGTTGTTCTCGTCGACCCCGCCTGGCAGGTCGACACGCTCACGCGCTTCATCGAAACCGAAAACCTGAAACTCACGGGCGCGCTCGTCACCCACAGCCACTTCGATCACTGCAACGGCATCGACGACCTCCTGAAGAAATTCGACGTGCCCGTCTACGTCAACAAGCACGAGGCGGATTTTTCCAAGTCGATGGCCGGCGCCAACGAGCTTTTCGGCACCTTTCCCGACAGCCATCTCAAGAAAGTTTCGTCGGGCGACAAGATCAGCATCGGCAGGATGGAACTCACCTTTTTGCACACGCCGGGCCACACCCCGGGTTCGCAATGTTTCCTTATCAACAATAATCTCGTGTCGGGCGACACGCTTTTCGTGCGCGGCTGCGGCCGCTGCGACCTGCCGGGGGGAGATCCCCATGCCATGTACGAATCCATCACCCAAAAGTTGATGAAACTTCCGGATGACACCGTGCTCTATCCCGGCCATTTTTACGGCAAGGAACCGGTTTCTAGTATGAAGGATGAAAAAAAACTGAACCCCTATTTTCTGGCCGGCAACCTCCAGACGTTTTTGAGGCTGGCGCGGTAAACGGAGACCCTTATGAAGCGCGTTGCCATTCTCGTCGAACACCACTATCAGGACATGGAAGTCTGGTATCCTTATTTTCGCCTGAAAGAAGAAGGATTTTCGGTCATTTTTGCCGGTACCGGAACCGCCGCTCAATATTCCGGCAAATTCGGCTATCCCGTTAAGGCCGACAAGGACGTTAAAGCGCTCAAGGCCAAGGATTTCGACGCGGTCATCGTTCCCGGCGGCTGGGCGCCCGATTTCCTGCGTCGCCACGAATCGGTTTTAAGCTTCGTCCGTTCCATGGACAAGGCGGGGAAAGTGGTGGCTTCCATCTGTCACGGCGGTTGGGTACTGGCGTCGGCGGACATTTTGAAGGGCCGGACCGCGACCTCCTTTTCAGCCATCCGGGACGACGTTAAAAATGCCGGCGCGCGGTTTGTAGATAAGGAAGTCGTTGTGGACCGCAACCTCATCACCTCCCGCACCCCCGACGACCTCCCGGCATTTGTAAAAACGATCATCCAGCGGCTCAAAAACCGGTAAACCGGCCGGCTGCAAGGTTGACCCGACCCGCCGCCCGGGCTTTACATAATCTTCTGATTTGCCCCAAGACAATCCCATGAAAATCGTTATCGCCCCTGATTCCTTCAAAGAATCGCTCTCCGCTCTGGAAGCCGCCCGGGCCATCCGCCGCGGCGCGCAAAAGGTTTTTCCGCGCGCCCGGTTTGAACTGGTCCCCATGGCAGACGGAGGTGAGGGAACACTTTTAACATTGATGGATAATCTTTATGGAACAGTTATTTCAAACATCGTTTTTAACCCATTAAGGAACAAGGTCCGGGCTCGATGGGGATGGATTTCCAATCGGCGAGTGGCCGTCATTGAGATGGCCGAAGCCTCCGGTTTAGCCCTGGTTCCGCCGGCCCAACGCAACCCGCTCCACACAAGCTCCTTTGGCACCGGCCAGCAGATTCGAAATGCCTTGGATCGAGGGGCGCGCCAAATCCTGCTGACGCTGGGCGGTGTCGCTACGAATGATGCGGGGACCGGTTTTGCCGAAGCTCTGGGTTACCGTTTTTTGGATCAGGCGGGGCATCCCATTCCGCGCGGCGCCGCGGGATTGTCCCGGCTCGCGAGGATTGACGCTTCGGGCATCCATCCCGGCCTGGCCAAAGTCAAAGTAATTGCCGCCACGGATGTCACCAATCCGCTCTGCGGCCCGCGCGGATCGGCGCGCGTGTACGGCCCGCAAAAGGGCGCCACGGCCGCCATGATCCCCGCCATCGACCGGGCATTGAACCATTTTGCTAAAATCGTTTTAAGAGACCTTAAACGCAACGTCCGTGACGTTCCCGGAGCCGGGGCGGCCGGAGGAGCGGGGGCCGGGGCCATGGCTTTCTTGAACGCTTCGCTCAAGCCCGGCGTGGAACTCGTGGCGGAAACGGTCGGCCTGCGCCAAAAGATGCGCGGCGCGGACCTCGCGATCACCGGGGAAGGAAAAATTGATTCTCAAACGCGGTTCGGCAAGACGCCTTCGGGCGTGGCGCATGCAGCGCGCGCGTGCAACGTTCCGGCCATCGCATTTTGCGGAGTTTTAGACGCAAGCCCGGCAGAACTGCGCAAATTGAAGCTGCGCGGCGCCTATCCGCTGGTACAGGGCTCCGTCAACCGGAAAGCGGCCATGAAAAATGCGGCCGCGCTGCTCGAACGCCGAACTTATGAAACGCTCAAAGATTTCAAAATTAAAACGCGATGAAAAATCTTAAAGTTCTGGTCACCAGGCCCATACCGCAGGCGGGATTGAACCTGCTGAAGCGCGCGGGCATCCGCTATTCCATCAGCTTGAAACCCGAAGGTTTGCCGCGCGCGGAACTGTTGCGCCGCGTCAGAGGATTGGACGGGATTTTATGCCTGCTGACGGATCGTTTCGACGCGGCGGCGATGGACGCGGCGGGACCGAATCTGAAAGTGCTCTCAAACCACGCGGTGGGCTACGACAACGTCGACGTTCCCGCGGCGACAAAACGCAAAATTCTCGTCACAAATACGCCTGGCGTTTTGACCGAAACGACCGCCGAAATGGCCTGGGCGCTGCTTTTCGCCGCGGCGCGGCGGATCGTGGAGTCGGACCACTATACGCGCAGCGGCCAGTTTAAATTCTGGAACCCCATGCTTTTTCACGGCCATGACGTTTCCCGGAAAACTTTGGGAATCATCGGGGCGGGGCGCATCGGTTCGGCCTTCGCGCGCATGGCCGCGGGATTTGACATGAAAATTTTGTATTTCAGCCGGAGGCCGAACGCGGACATGGAAAGAAAATGCGGCGCCAAAAAAGCGAGCTTGAATGCGCTCCTGTCCCAATCGGATTTTGTCAGCATTCACGTGCCGATGAGTCCCGCCACGCGCCATTTGATCGGAGCCAGGGAACTTTCGCTCATGAAGAAAACGGCGATACTGATAAACACCGCGCGCGGTCCAATCATTGACGAAAATGCCCTCGTCCGCGCGCTGCGTAAAAAACGGATTGCGGCGGCCGGGCTCGATGTCTACGAGAATGAGCCGGAACTTGCCCCGGGTCTCGCCAAACTCGACAATGCGATCCTCGCGCCCCACACCGCCAGCGCCACCGTGGAAACGCGCGACAAGATGGCCATTCTGGCAGCCGAAAATCTGATTCTGGCGCTGCGCGGCAAAAAGCCGAAACACTGTGTCAACCCGGAGGTTTTGCGATGATCAACCTGGCAGTAGGATTGATTCTCATCGCTCTCATCATCTGGACCGCGAAGAAGTTTTATTTCCCGACGCAGATGGCGGAGCACCCGGAGCGCTACCCGGCCCCCACCAAGAAGGTCACGAAATATCAGCTCGGCGTCACCCTCGAGCAGATCCAGCGCTGGCGCCAGGAGGGGAAAATATCCCGCGAGGAATACGACCACCTGACCGATATCTGCCTTTCCGAAATCAAAATTTTATATCCCGATGAATCCAAGGAGTGAGCCATGTTCGACAAAATGAAGCAGATGTACGACCTGCAGAAAAAAGCACGCGAGATCCAAAAAAAGCTCGAGGACATCAAGGTGGAAGAATCCAAGGCGGGCATCAAGATCCGAATGAACGGAATTTTCAAAGTGGAATCTCTGGAGATTGACCCCGAGTATTTTGCGCCCGATAAAAAGCAGAAGCTGGAGTCTCTGCTCTGCGATATCTTCACCGACGCCGTAAAAGAAGCGCAAAAGCGTTCTGCTCTGGAATCCAAGGACCTTTTGAAGGGCTTTTCGCTTTAATTTCAGGCCCCATCGGCTTTTTATCACGTTTGCCCTTCCTTAGTTTAGCAGTCGGCCCGCACTGGTAAATTCGGCGATCTGGGGGTAAACTTGGGGCGCCATGCCTCGCAGCTTCCGTCTATCGTCGTTTTTTATTCTTGTCCTGGTGATCTTCGCTAACACGGGCTCGAAACCCGCGAGCGCCGAAGACAAAAACCTCATCCTGCGCACCGCCGGCATGATCGGAGGCATGACCCAGACCATCACGGAACCGGTCCGTAACCCCCGCGCGGCTTTCTCCCGCTGGTTCGAGTTCAACCCCGAAATCGAAAAGGGGGCAAAGCCCAATTTTAACGTCCTGCCGCTCTTCATCTCCTCGCCCGAACGGGGCCAGGGTTTGGGTCTCAAGATGGCTCGCGAGTCTCTCTGGAAAAAGCACGACGTGGTCCGCGCCCACATCCTCCACACGCTGAAAAACAAGCAGGAATACCGCTTGAAATATGAATTTCCACCCGACTTCATGGAGCGGTGGGGCGGAGAATTTGAAATCGCGTTCCAAAACTATCAGCGCTATTACTACGGCATCGGACGGGAAGCCCGCAAAGAAGACGAGACCGAATTCACCCTGGAGTATTTTGAGGCGCGGCTGCCGCTCCTCTATCAGGTCCGCGACCGGCTCTTCGCCGGCTTCGCCTTCAATTTTGAAAACTTTGCGCTGACCGAAGTGGGAAATGCCGGCATTCTCCGGAGGGACCTGCCGAATCTGAAAGGCAGAGACGGCAGCCGGCTCTATACCACGAACCTCCTGCTGCGCTGGGATACCCGCGATTCCAAGAGCGATCCGTCCTTCGGCACACTCGTTGAGGGCAGTCAGGAATATTCCCGCAAGCTGATAGGCAGCGAATCCGATTTCAACCGCAGTACGCTCGAAATCCGCCAGTTTTTTCCTCTCTTCAGCCGCCGCTCGCAGGTCCTCGGTCTCAAGGTGTTCATGGATTACAAAAGCGGCAGCGTGCCCTTTTATCACCTGCCGGAATTGGGCGGCGTCTTCTTCAACCGCGGCCTGATCGAAGGGCGCTTCCGCGACAACCTGGCGCTCACCGGGAACGCGGAGTATCGCTTCAAAATTTATCAGCGGCTCCATTGGGCCTTTTTCGTGGACGCGGGAAATGTCTACCGAGACTTCGCCTTCGCCACGTTCCACCGCACCAAAATCACCGGGGGCACCGGCATGCGCTACTACGTGCCTCCCGGAAACCTCCTGCTCGCCCGCGTCGACGGCGGCTACAGCACGGAGGGTTTTCTCGTCTACCTCACCTTCGACCACCCGTTCTGAACTTGTTCCGGGCCCCGTCAAAAGATAAAATGCGCGGGACGCATGGTACTTCTACTAGCCTTGGGAACCGTCGTCCTCGCCGCCTGCGGAGCCTATATTCTGGCCGCAGCCGTGGGTTACGGGGCCACGCGAATCCTCCTGCCCGACGACCCTGACCTTGAGACCGTGCTCCGGCCCTGGATCGGGTTCGTGCTTTCGGGCATCTTCCTGACCTTCTTCGGTTTCGCGGGAGTGGGCGCGCGCGTTTCCGGCTGGTTCGCCCTGGCGATTTCGGCCGCGCTGATTTTTTGGACCCTGAGAACCTACGACCGGGAAACGCGGCTCCCGATCAAACGGACGTGGACGCACGCGGCCGCGGTCGTGATCGCAACAACCATCCTGATGCTCCCGATAGTGCTCCGGTCGCGGACGATGACCAGCCTCACGATCGGAAACCTTGACATCGTGGACTACGTCATGACCGCAAGCTGGCTCACCGACCACGGTCTAAAGCCCTTCCTGAACCCGTTCGGACGCCTGCCGGAATGGGAAGACGCCACCACCATCGAAAGGGTCGTATCAACCCAGATCCCTTCGCCGCGGTGGCTCTCCTATTACTTCATATCCCTGTTCTCGTCGCTGACGGGCGTGGACCCCGCGCGGCTCTTCACGCTGCACGCGGCGTTTCTTACGGGGCTGTTCCTTCCCGCGATCTGGATCCTCGCGCGCAGAATCGCCGGCCTTTCGGGAATGTTTCTGACGCTGGGATTCTCTCTCGCGGCGGCCAACCCGCACTTTCTTTACATCCTCTACAACGCGTTCCTGCCACAAGTCGCGGCGACCGGGCTTTTTGCCTGCGTTCTCGCGGTGATCGCCGGCATGACGCGGGAACCCGGGCTGCAGCCCCGCAAAATCGCTCTTGCCGGAATCCTCCTCGCGGGAGTGCTCGCCTGCTATCCGGAGCTTTTCTCCTTCGCCGCGCTCTCCATTTCTCTCATATTCGCCTGGTTCGCCTGGACGGACCGCCCGCGCTGGAAGACCCATCTCGGAAAACTTTTCATGACGCTGGGCCTGGCGGCGGCGCTGTGTCCCTATCAGGCGTTCCGTTTTTTTCCGATCATGCTGATGAACACCGGAGGGTTCGGCGGATGGAATGTGACCAGCGGCTATTACTCCTTTTTCTTTCAGCTGGGAGGATTTTTCTCGCATCCGTTTCTGCCGAAACCCGTGCAAATCCTGGAATGGACCATCAGCCCGGCCCTTTTAATCATGGCGGCCTCCGGAATTTGGAAAAGCCGCGACCGGACGTTTTGGATATTGGTTCTTCTTCCATTCGCGATTTCGGGGACCGTTTCCTATCTGAGCGGCTGGAACTACCGTTATTTCAAGAACGCCACGTACTTTTACTTTTTGGTGCCGATGCTCGCGGCCCGCGGACTCCAGGAGATGGAAAAGGCCCGGTTTCCGTGGAAAGCATTTAGGCAGGCGGGAATCGGTATGTTGATCCTCATGACGGAGCTTTCGGTCCTGAAAAGCGCCGAGGCCGTTTGGGTCGCGAGGAAGTACTACCAGATTCCGATGGAGTTCGCGGAGCTCCGGGCCGTCAACCGTGATCCGCAGGTCAAAAGAATTTTCTTCGAGGGCATGGCGGAATGGGAGGACTCCTGGATCGGCTATTTCCTGAAGGACAAGATACTCGTTCTGCCCGAACCCCGCGTTTATCTCCGCAACGAAATGCCCGCGCCGGACCGAAAAGTCGGGCACCGGCTGGTTCTTAACGAATCGAAAAGCGGGGCAAGCCGGTTCGCGGTCCAGGCCGTCCCGGACGGCCGCTTATAAGTTATAATAATGCAATTCGACCCATCGCGGAAACTGGAAATTCATGAAAAAACCAACCAAACCCCTTCAATTCTACGTGGAAACATTCGGCTGCCAGATGAACGTGGCCGACTCCGAAGAAATGGGCGCGGAGCTCCTGCGCCGCGGCTTCACGCCGACCTCCAATAAAGAAGACGCCGACGTCGTCCTGCTCAATACCTGCACGGTCCGCCAGCACGCGGAACAGCGCGCGCTTTCCTTCATCGGCCGGCTGAAAGAATGGAAAAAGCAGAGGCCGGGGCGCAAAGTGATCGTGGCGGGCTGCGCCGCCGAGCGTCTCAAGAAAAACCTGAAAGGCCGCTTCCCGCAGGTCGACCTCGTGGCCGGCGCCAAGTCCATCGAGCGTATCCCTCAAATTTTTGACCGATTTTTTGATCAACCAGAACCTGCTGCCACGGTGAAACCCGCCGGCTTTGACTGGTTCAATGAAAGCGAAATGACATTCGGGCAGGGCGAGCTGCGGAGCGAAGGCCCGCCCCTGGTCCTGGGACATCCGGACGACACCGCTTTCGTGACCATCATGCGCGGCTGCAACTATTCCTGCTCCTACTGCATCGTTCCCGCGGTACGCGGGCGCGAAATCTACCGGCAGGCCGAAAAAATTCTGGATGAAATCCGCGCCAAGGCCGCGGCGGGCGCACGCAAACTGATGCTGCTCGGCCAGACAGTGAACTCCTACTGGCACCGCAAAGATCCGTCAGAGCTTGCGTCCGGATCGCAGGGAGAGTTGGTCGATTTCGCTTCGCTCCTGCGGCAGGTCGCGCAGGTTCCCGGCATCGAAGAAATCCGCTTCATGAGCCCGCACCCGCATTACATGTCCGACAAACTTATCGCCGCGCTCGGCGAAATCCCTCAAATTTCAAATGAAATTCACCTGCCCGTCCAGTCGGGCTCCGACCCCGTTTTAGTATCCATGAAGCGCAACTACACGCGCGCGGAATACGCCGGTATCGCAAGCAAGCTGCGCCGCGCGCGGCCCGGCCTCGCGCTCTCCACCGATTTCATCGTGGGATTCCCCGGCGAGACCGAAGAGGATTTCGAGCGCACGCTTTCGTTCGCCGAAGAAATCCGTTTCAGCATGGCCTACTGCTTCAAGTATTCGCCGCGGGCGGGGACCGAATCCGCGGCGCAGGCCGACGACGTGCCCGAAAATCTCAAAGAGGAACGGCTCGGCCGGCTGCTGGCAAAGATGGAAAACCTGCGGGGGCGCGAAACGGCGGCTGGAACCGCGGAGCTTGCGCGGACGAGCGGACTGTGACGCCGGCTTTTTCGTTCAGCAAACACAAACGCTTCGGCACGCTCATCCTCGTGCTGATGGTCATTGCGCTTTTCGTGCAGTGGGGAAAGGTTCCGGTCGGCATCCAGGCGGTCGAACTGATGCTGAACCCCGTCATCCACAAGGACGTCGTGGACCGCCACGCGAAACGCTTCGGAGAGGATCCGCTTTTCATCACCGCGGTCATGAAGGTCGAGTCAAATTTTATCAAGAGCGCCAAGTCGCCCGCGGGGGCCATCGGCCTCATGCAGGTGATGCCGGGCACCGCGCAGGAAATGGCCGAAGAGCTCGGCCTCAAGGACTATACCGTCGCGCAGCTGGAGGCCCCGGACACGAACATTTTGGTCGGCACCTACTATCTTTCCAAGCTGCGCAAGGAGTATGATTCGGACAGCATCCTGCTGCTGGCCGCGTACAATGCGGGCGGCAAAAACGTCCGGGAGTGGCTGAAAGAAAGCAAAGCCAGGAGCCTGGAGATCAAAGAGATCCAGTTTCCGGAAACGCGGAAGTTCGTCAAAGACGTGCTGTCGACGTATCAGCTCTTAAAACGGCTCCAGGTCTGGCGGGAACGCGTGATCCGCTGGAGCAACCGGAAAGGCGCATAAATTCCAAACCGACATGACTGAGCAAACTTTAGATCCGCAGAAAAAATCCGACGAAGCGCAGACTCCGCTGATGAAGCAATACGAGGAGTTGAAAGCCGCGCATCAGGACGAAATCCTGATGTTCCGCCTCGGCGATTTCTATGAAATGTTCCGCGATGACGCGCGCGCCGCGGCGCCCGTGCTGGAAGTGGCGCTCACCCAGCGGCAGGGCATTCCCATGTGCGGCATTCCGTATCACGCGGCGGATCGCTACATTTCAAAACTCATCAAGAAAGGCTTCAAAGTTGCCATCGCGGAGCAAACGGAAGAGCCAACGGCCGGAAAGGGAATCGTGAGGCGCGAAGTCGTTCGGATTATTTCCGCCGGCACCGTCATTGAATCGAATCTCTTAAAGGAAAAATCCAATAACTTTTTGGCGGCGGTTTCTTTCGCGCCGGCAGAGGGACAAACTCCTGCCGCGGCGGGGATCGCGGCGGTGGATATTTCCACCGGACAATTTTTATTGACCGAGATCGACACGGGGGAAGACTTCTGCAACCTGCGGGACGAGATGTCGCGGATGAGCCCATCGGAAATTTTGCTGGATTCGGACCATAAGGTCCGGTCGCATCTTTCGGAATGGTCCGTTTCCGTTTTTACCGGACGCGACCGGACTGCGGGAGAGCCACCGGTCATCCTTCCTCCTTTAAGGCAGCAGCTGGAAACCGATCACCCCTCGCTCTGGCAGGCTTCGCGCACCCTGCTGGCCTATCTCCAAAAGATGAATCCCGTTTTCCTGCAAAACCTGCGCGAGCCGGTTTTTGCGTCGCGCCGCGACGCCATGAACCTCGACAAAGAGACCATCGAGAACCTCGAGCTCCTCACAAACAGCTACGACGGCTCGGAAGATAAAACCCTGCTGCAGTTTTTGGACCGCACCATAACGGGGATGGGAGCGCGGCTGATCAAGCGATGGATTATAGGCCCGCTCACAAACCTTGGCAAAATCGCCGAGCGGCAGTACGCGGTGGATTATTTTTTGCAGGAGTCCGCGCTTCGAAAAAAGTGCCGCGAGGCGCTCAAGGGTTGCTCCGACCTCGAACGCCTCTGCGTGCGGGCGGGCTTGGGCCATGCGGGGCCACGCGACCTCATGGGCCTCAGGAATTCACTCGCGCACCTCGGCGAGCTCAAAAAACTGATCGCATCGCCCCATTGGGACGAGATGCGCACCTCTTCCTCCGAACTGCCCCAACCCATCGCCCGCCTGAACGCGGCGCTGGACGACTGCCCCGTTCTGGTGGACCTCATCGGTCGGTCGCTCGCGGATGACCCGCCCATCAGTCTCGAAAACGGCGGAGCGGTCAGGCCGGGCTATGACGCAGAGCTCGACGAGAAACGGAAAGCCGCCTCCGAAGGCAAGACCTGGCTGCAGGATTTGGAAGCCCGCGAAAAAGAAACGACCGGCATCTCCAACCTGAAGGTCGGCTACACTTCGGTTTTCGGATACTATTTTGAAGTCACCAAGGCCCATCTCGCCAAGGTACCGACCGCCTGGCACCGGAAACAAACCCTCGTAAATAATGAGCGGTACGTAAACGAGGAACTCAAAAATCTGGAAGGCAAAATCCTCGGCGCCGAGGAACAGGCCCTTAGGATCGAGCGATCCATATTCAGAGAAATAGTTTCGGAAACGAGCAAAAACTCCGAGCGGATACAGAAAACTGCCGCAGCCGCTGCGGAGTTGGATTGCCTGATGGCCCTTGCCGAAACGGCGGAGATGAAGTCTCTCATCCGGCCCGATCTGGCGGAAGCGGGGGAATTAAAAATCATGGAAGGCTGGCACCCCGTGGTGCGGGACTATCTGCCGGCCGGCGCCTTTGTTCCCAACGACAGCATTCTGGACGAAACCAATCAGCGCATTTTAATATTGACCGGGCCCAACATGGCGGGCAAATCAACTTATTTGCGGCAAACCGCTTTAATCGTATTGATGGCCCAGATCGGCTCTTTCGTGCCCGCTAAAGAAGCGCGCATCCCGGTGACGGACCGGATTTTCACGCGGATCGGCTCCGGCGACCGGCTGGCCCAGGGCGAATCCACGTTCATGGTGGAAATGCGCGAAACCGCGCGGATATTAAAAAGCTCCACGGAAAAAAGCCTGGTGATTTTAGACGAAGTCGGACGCGGCACATCCACCTATGACGGCATTTCCATCGCCTGGGCCGTCATCGAGCATCTGGCCTATTCGGTGCGCCCCAAGGTCCTTTTTGCCACGCATTATTTTGAGCTCACACACCTCGCGGGCGAAATTCAATGCGTCAAAAATTTCAACGTCGCGGCCAAGGAGTGGCAGGATGGCGTCGTGTTCCTGCACAAGATCCTGCCCGGCCCCGCGGATCGCTCCTATGGAATCCATGTCGCCAAGCTTGCCGGGCTCCCCGAATCCGTAATCCGGAAGTCGAAAAACATCCTCCTCGGCCTGGAACGCGAACATCATTCTTTGTTAAAATCAAAGCGCGGCAAAATCGATGACGAGCCGTCGCTATTTAATCTGACCAAGGAACCATCATGAAACAAGAACGTAGAAAGCACTCCCGATTGACCGTCATCCGCAACATGGGAGAACCCATGGAACTGGATCTGATCCAGAACGGGAAAAAAATTGAAGTTCTCGGATTCATCATCAACCTTTCCGCCGGCGGCGTCGGCATCATCAGCCTTGGAGAACAAGCGAAGGAATTGCAGCCCGGCACCAAATTCGTTTTGAACCTCACGCTCGGCAGCTTCGCCTGCAAGAACGTGGAGGGCAAGATCGCCCACGTCAGCCTCGGCGCCAAAGCCAAGGCGCGCCACACCGACAACGAGTGGCTGATCGGCATGAGCTTCACCAAGATCAAGCCCGAGTACGTCAAACATATCAATAAGATGGCCGAAGACTGGGAAATCTGCGAAACCAAAATGGGCATGAAGCTTCCCGATATCTGCTTCCGCGGCTGCAGCAGCTGGGACATCTGCGAAAAACCCGTCAAACTTTCCGAAACAACCTCCCGTTCCAAAAAATAAATCCATGGGGAAGATAGCGGCTCTCGAAGAGCACGTCATCCGGCAGATCGCCGCCGGAGAAGTGGTCGAGCGGCCGGCCTCCGTCGTCAAAGAGCTTCTCGAAAACGCCATCGATGCCGGCGCGCGGAGAATCACGCTCGAAACCGAAGGGTCGGGGCGCGAAATGATCCGCATCGCCGACGACGGCTGCGGAATGAGCCCCGAGGATGCTGAACTCGCTCTTCAGCGCCACACCACTTCCAAAATCTCCAAAACCGAAGACCTTGAATCGTTAAATACCTTTGGGTTCCGCGGCGAGGCCCTGCCCAGCATTGCCTCGGTCAGCAAGCTGGAACTGGCCACCCGTTCTTCAGAACATCCCATCGGAGTTTATCTGACGCTGAGCGGCGGGCGCATCGCCGAAAAAAAAGAGTGCGGCCGGTCTGTGGGCACGACGTTTACGGTCAAAGACCTCTTTTTTAATCAGCCTGCGCGGCTCAAGTTCTTAAAATCAGAGAACACCGAGCGCTCCAAGATCCTTCAGGTTTTTGAGGAAGTCGCGTTTGCCCATCCGCACATCCACCTGGAATATTCGACGAAAAAGCTGGAGCTCCCGGCGCGGCAACAGTTCATCGACCGGGTCACGGACCTCTGGGGCAAAAATTTCACGCGCGAGACGCTGTTTCCGCTTTCCTTCCAGCATCCCTATCTTAAAATTGACGGCTGGGTTTCAAAGCCGGAGTCGCATCAGGCCACGCGCAGCACCCAGGTTTTTTACGTGAACCAGCGTCCGATTCAGTCTCGGTTGATCTCGCACGCGCTGTACGAAGCGTTCCGAGACTGCCTGCCTGTGGGGCGGCATCCCGCGGCTTTGATCTTTTTATCGATCGATCCGGCCCAGGTGGACGTTAACGTTCACCCTTCGAAGCGCGAAGTCCGGTTCCGCAACGAGCACCAGATTTATGAGTCGATCGTAAATGAAATCCGCGCCAAGCGCGCCCAGCTTTCCGGCGCGCCCAGGATCTTCGCCGGCGGTTCACCCGCCGAAATTCGAATCCAGACCGGGGGGAGACCGGTTTCCGGAAACCCGCCGCCAGCTTACGCATCACCTGCTCCTGACGCGTCCGGCCGTCCGGCCCTTTTTCCATTTCAAGCATCGAGTTCGACGTTCAGCTCGGATGGCCCCGGCGCGCAGCCACCCGCGGCGGGTCTGGCCATCGCGACGAATGTCCCTCGCGTGCTCGCGCAGTTCAGCGCGCTATATGTTTTGGCGGAACAGACCGACAGCCTGCTGATCGTGGACCAGCATGCCGCAGCGGAACGCGTCCTTTACGAGCGTTTTCGTAAAGCGCTGGCGGAACATCGCAAGCCCGCGACGCAGCCCCTGCTCATCCCTCTTCTTTGGAATGTTTCGCTTTCGCAGGCCGAGACTCTAAAGGATCATCTCGAAACGTTCCGGACTCTGGGCTTTGGCATCGAACTTTTCGGCGAGACCACGTTTCGCGTTTCGGAAACGCCGGCGCTGGTCGAAGAGTCCCGCCTGCTCGAGGCGCTGGAAGGCGCACTGGCCGCGCTCGAACAAAAGAACGATCCGCTTTTATCCAGCGAGGATGCGATTGCTCACGCCGCCTGCCGCGCGGCCATCAAAGCCAATGACCGGCTGAGCGCCTCCGAGCTTACCGAGCTTCTGCGCCAGCTTTCCGAATGCGAAAATCCGCACACCTGCCCGCACGGGCGGCCCGTATCGCTCGCGTTCAGCCGCGCGGAGCTCGACAAAAAATTCGGCCGCACCTGAGCCAACCCAAGCCGCGCCTGAAAGATTCCGCCATTCGCTCCTCCCGCCATCCCGAAAATCCCGTCCTGGTTCTCATCGGCCCCACTGCCTCCGGCAAAAGCGCCGTCGCGCTGGAACTCGCGGAAAAACTGTGCGGTGAAATTGTGAACGCGGACTCGCGACAAATTTACAAATATCTGGATGAAGGGACGTCCAAACCATCCGCCGGGGACCGGAAAAAAATCCCGCACCATCTCTACGATTTTTTGAATCCTGACAAAATTTACAGCGCTGGGGAATATGCGCGGAACGCGCGCGCCGCGATCAAAGACATTCGGAAGCGCGGCAAGACCGCTATTGTAACGGGCGGGACGGGACTCTACGTGCGCGCCCTCTTTGAAGGCATTGCGGAACTGCCGGAGCGCGATGAATCGGTCAGAAAAGAATTCATGGCGATTGCGGAAAGCCGTGGGCGCAAAGCTCTGCACGAACTGCTGGAAAAAGCCGACCCCATTTCAGCGAAGAAGATTCCCTATCAAAATATCCAGCGCGTGGTCCGCGCGCTCGAAGTCCATGCGATCACAAAAAAACCGCTTTCCGAGCATCATCAAAAGCAGGATAAAGGCTCTGATATTCAATCCGTGAAATTCGGCCTGCGCTGGGACCGGGAAGAATTAAAAAAGCGCATTAAAGCACGGACGGAAAAAATGATGGAACCCATCCTCGCGGAAACAAAACAACTGATGGCGGACGGGTACAAGGCAGAGGATCCCGGATGCCAAAGCTTGGGCTATCGACAAGCATTCTCTTATTTAGGAAAGAAACTGTCGCGCGAAGCGTTTTTTGATTCACTGCTGACCGAAACCTATCAATATGCCAAACGGCAGGTGACCTGGTTCAACCGCGAGGCCGATATCCATTGGATGGATGCAAAAAATCCTTTTGATGCCGGCGCCATGGCGGATAAAATTTCAGGAACATTTAAGGAGATTTAATGGAAAGAGTTCATCTGGTCGGATTGCACGTTAAAAGGAATGGGAAGGCGCAGGATTCTTTGCATTCTCTGACCGAGCTCGCGCGCCTGGCGGAAACCGCCGGCGGAATCGTGGTTGGGCAGACGCTCCAGTCGCTGGACAAACCCAACAACGCGACGCTGATCGGCGAGGGGAAGATCGCCGAACTCTGCGCGCTGGCTTTTCAGAAAAAATTCGACACGCTGGTCTTTGACGAAGAACTGAAGCCCGCGCAGCAGAAAAATCTGACGGATCAAATCCCCGTGAAAATTCTGGACCGCACGCGTTTAATTCTAGATATCTTCGCGCAGCGCGCCCGGACGCGCGAGGGCATTTTACAGGTGGAGCTGGCCCAGCTTTCCTATATGCTGCCGCGGATCACGGAACGGTACGGCACGTTCGAACAGCAGACCGGCGGTATCGGAACCCGCGGCCCGGGCGAACGGAAACTCGAAGTCGAAGCGCGCCACATCCGCGATCGCATGTCGAAGCTGAAACGGGAAATTGAATCGGTCAAAATGCACCGAAAAGTTGCGCGCGAACAGCGCCGCGCCATCCCCCTGCCGGTCGTGGCCATCGTCGGCTACACCAATGCGGGAAAATCCACGCTGCTCAACGCCCTGGTTAAACTCGCCGGCAAACGCAAGGAAAGCGTATACGCGGACGACAAGCTTTTCGCCACGCTCGATCCCACGACGCGCCGCGTGGCGCTCCCCAGCGGGCGCATCGCGCTTTTCACCGATACGGTGGGGTTCATCAAAAAACTGCCCACGCACCTGATCGCGGCTTTCCGCGCCACGCTGGAAGAAACTGTAGACGCGGATATCCTCTTACACGTAATTGACGCCGCAGATCCCGACCGGGAGGCTCATGCTAAAACCGTGCATGAAATTTTAAACTCGCTGGACGAGGAAAACGGCCGCGAAAAAAAGGCTGCGGCCCGGATGATTTCGATTTACAACAAGATCGACGCGGTGGAAGCGCGCGAAAAAAGCAAAAGCACGGCCGCGGCGCCGGCGCAGCCGCCGATGAACGCGATCCGCATCAGCGCGATACGCGGAACGGGGCTCGGAACCCTCCTGAGCGCAGTGGAGCAGAAGCTTTCGACCCGCCTGATCGAGACCGAGGTCTATCTGCCCTTCCAGAAAATGAAGCTGCTGTCCTCGCTCTACCGGTTCGGGAAAGTGGAAAAAGTGACGCACCAGACGCGCGGAGTGAAGGTCCAGATCCGGCTCGAGCCCGAACACTGGTCCAAGCTCCAAAAACTTTTAGATTCACCCGCAAAAAAGTAAAATACGGCGAAGCCTTCCCCCGACTGAGCCTCGCAATGGATTGTCGGGGGGCCATAAATTCAATGAATCTTGCAAACAGAATCTCCATATTAAGGATTATACTCGTCCCCATCTTTATGATGGTTTTTTTGAACGAGGCGAAATATCCCGCGCTCAAAAACTGGACGCTGGCGATCTTCGCCTTCGCCATTCTCACCGACATGCTGGACGGCGCGGTGGCGCGGATGCGCAAAGAGCGCACCAAGCTCGGCAGTTTCCTGGATCCCCTGGCGGACAAGCTGCTGATCACCGCGACCTTCGTGGGGCTATCCTACATCGGCCGGATCGACCTCTGGATTTTCGTGGCCATCTTCTCGCGGGACCTCATCATCGTGCTGGGCTGGGGAATCATTTACATTTTGACGGGTTCTTTTGCCATCGAGCCCCGGCCTCTGGGAAAACTCTCCACACTCCTGCAAATGGCCGCGGCCATCGCCCTGTTGTTCCCCGTTCATGATTTGATCGGCCTCTGGCTGGTGCGCCTCATGGTATTCATCACGTTCCTTTCCGCAGCCGACTACATTTGGGCCGGCAGCAAAAAACTGGAGCCCATTCCCCGATGATCGCCCCGCCGCTTCCCATTTTCTGGCTCATCGCGGCGTATATCATCGGCTCCTGTCCGACAGGCTATCTGCTGGGGAAATGGCTGATGGGCATCGATATCCGCGAGCACGGCTCCGGGAACCCCGGCGCCACGAACGTGTTCCGGGTGGTGGGCAAGCGCGCCGGCATCATCACCTTGGTGGTGGATTTTCTGAAAGGCTTTCTGCCGGTTTTCCTCTCGCTGACGCTCGATCCTCGGGCGCAGGCCTTCGCGTCGCTCCTCGGCCTCGCTGCGATCGCGGGGCACAACTGGTCGATCTGGCTCAAATTTAACGGCGGCAAGGGTGTCGCGACCAGCGCGGGCGTTTTCATGGCGCTCCTGCCCATTCCGACCGCGCTGTCTCTGGTGGTGTTCGGCATCGCGTCCAGGCTGAGCGGCCACATATCCGTCGGCTCCATGGCGGGAGCTCTCTCCAACCCGCTCTTCGCCCTCCTCTTCCGTTCCACCGGTTACCGCATTTTTCTTTCTCTCTGCTGCGCCCTCCTCATCATCCTCATGCACCGGAAAAATATTGTAAGATTGATGCGGTCCGAGGAAATGAAAGTCTTCAAAGACAAGGACGAGGGAACATCTTCCGGTAACAAATCATGAGCGAAAAAATCTGCGTGCTGGGCGGCGGTTCCTGGGGAGCGACGGTCGCGTCGCACCTGGCAAAGGCCGGACATGACGTCTCGCTCTGGGAATTCGTGGAGTCCCAGGTGAAGCAGATGAACGAAACGCGCTCCCTTTCCTTCCTGCCGCAGCTTAAAATCCCCAAGTCCATGCTCATCACCGCGAACATGAACGAAGCTCTCCAGGGTCGCGATGTCATTTTTTCGATCGTGCCGTCGCAGTTCGTGCGCGCGACCTGGAAGAACGCCGCCAAATCGATTTCCAAAGCTTCGCTGGTCTGCAGCCTTTCCAAAGGCATCGAAGTCGAAAGCCTGATGCGGATGTCCGAAATCATCGAGCAGGAATGCCCCGCCGCTAAAAACAAGGTGGTGATCGTTTCGGGGCCCAGCCACGCGGAAGAAGTCGCGATGGACGTCCCGACCGCGGTGGTGGCCTCTTCACCCGACAAAGTGCTGGCGGAGCGAACACAAAGGATGCTGACCGCTCCCACGTTCCGCGTCTACACGCAGCCGGATGTCGTGGGTGCGGAAGTCTGCGGCTCGCTCAAGAACGTTTTTGCCATCGCCTGCGGCGCGTGCGACGGCCTGGGTTTGGGAGATAACACCAAGTCCGCGCTCATCACCCGGGGCTTGAGCGAGATGGCGCGCCTGGGCGAAAAGATTGGCGCCAGTCACGAAACGTTTTTTGGCCTCACCGGAATGGGAGACCTGGTCGTCACCTGCTTTTCGCAACATTCCCGCAACCGTCTTCTCGGCGAAAAAATCGGCAAAGGCCAGTCAGCGGCCCAGGCCTTGAAAGAAATGCCCATGGTGGCCGAAGGATATCCGACTGCCAAATCCGCTTATCAGTTGATTCAGAAGACGAAAGCCGACTGTCCCATCATTGTGGAGATCTACCGGGTCCTCTACGAAAATAAAAACATACGCGATTCCATGCGCGATTTAATGACCCGGCCTGCGCATGAAGAGTCCGAATACGTCCATTGGAAGGCGAACTCATGAATAAATCCGACCTCATTAAAAAAATGACTCTCGTTCTGGGACAGCGCAAGGAAGCCGAGCGCGCAGTGGACAAACTGCTCGAATCCATGCGCCAGGCCGTGCAGGGCGGGGAAAAGGTGGTTCTGTCGGGCTTCGGGAGCTTTTATCCCAAGATCCGGCGCGCGCAGAAGCGCCACAACCCCAAAACCATGGAACCCGTTCACGTTCCGCCCAAACGCACGCTCAAGTTTATCCCGTCCGAAGAGCTCTTCAAAAACAGCAGCAATAACTGATCTTTCGGCCGTTTTTGCGCCGCCCGGACCGGCCTGGGCGCGTTGCAAAGAAAGCCTGGATTTGGTTAAATATGTCGACGGTTATTTCAAAAAACAGGAACGCAATTGATCACGCTTGAATCGACGGAACAAGAGTATTTTTCGATCGGCAAGGTGAGCGCCATCACCCAGATCCCGCCGTATGTTTTGCGGTACTGGGAAAGCGAATTCAACCTGCTCCGCCCCAACCGGCGCGAATCCGGGCACCGGAAGTACAGCCGGAAGGACGTGGAAAACGTCCTCAAGATCAAGGACCTGCTTTACACGAAAAAATTCACGATCCAGGGCGCCAAAAAGGCCCTCGTCCACGACGGGCGCAAGCCCGCCGAACAGCTCAAGATTGAGCTGGGCGACAATGCCGCCGCGGTGGAAATTTTGAAAGACACGCAATCCGCGCTCGACGAGATCCTGGAAATTCTCAAATAGTTTGCGACCGTTTTCGTTTTGCCGCACTCGGGGTGTAGTATAGTGGCAGTACGCGCCCTTGGGGTGGGTGTAGTCCGAGTTCGATTCTCGGCACCCCGACCAGATTTAATTCTCACCCCAGGCGATTGACATGCATTCGAAGATCGACGTTCAAGTCCCAGAGGTCACGCCGGGCCGCAGCGGGGAACGCGCCCTGTTTCTTTATGCGTCTCCAAACAGCGGGCACCGCGCCTGTGCCGACGCCGTCCGGAAATCCATTCACCGCCTTTTTCCCGGCTTCGAAACCGCCGGCCTTGACACGGTCTCCACACTGTATCCCACGCTCGGCCCCCTCATCGAGAAGACATACCTAGAAATCCTGAAACACACTCCTCAAATCTGGAATTTTCTCTACGATAACCACGAGATCGAAGAGATCACCCGCGAGTTCCGCCAACTCTTCAGCTTTTTCAACCAGCCGAAGGTGAAAGGCATCCTGGAAGATCACGACCCTTCGGTAATCATCTGCACCCACGCGGTTTCCTGCGGGATCGTGGCCGATCAGAAGCGCCGCGGCCTGGTCAGGGTTCCACTTGTTGCGGTGCTTACGGACTTTGCCGTGCACTCCTACTGGATTTACCCGGAAGTCGACCTGTACCTGGTCGCGAATGAAGAATCCCGGAAAACTCTGATTTCCCGGGGCGTCCCCGCGGCGCGCGTTCAGGTTTCCGGAATTCCGGTGGACCCGGCGTTCTCCGAAAAGCGCATTGTGCGCGAAGCTCGCCAGGAACTGGGCCTGGAGGAAAAAACGCCGGTCGTCCTATTGATGGGCGGCGCGCGCGGCCTGGGGCCGATCGCCGACATGGCGGAACAGATTTTGCGCGTAGAGCCCGAGCCTCAGCTTTTGATCGTGACCGGAATCAACCGGGAGCTCGAAGGAAAGCTGAAAAGCATCGCGGCGCGGGACAACGTCCACCTCTATCAATTTTCGCAGCAGGTGCCGCTGCTCATGAACGCTTCCGATATCATTGTCACCAAACCCGGCGGCCTCACGTCCTCCGAAGCGCTCATCAAGGAACTGCCTATGGTGATCGTGAACCCGATCCCCGGCCAAGAAGAGCGCAACTCCAGCTTTTTGACCGGGCGCGGCGCGGCCTTCCGCCTGCGTAAAATCAACCATTTGAAGCAGCTGATTGAGCGCATGCTCTCGAGACCGGACTGGCTGCTGCACATGACGCACAACGCCCGGGCGCTGGCAAAGCCCAGGGCCGCCGAGAACGCCGCGCGGGCGATCCACCAAATCGTCATGGAACGAAAGTCCAAAGCCGCGCGGACACCCGGCGGCGCCGGACGCCGGACAGGACAATCCTCCGCCGCTTGCGACGCCATCTCCTGATCCGCGGCCGCGTGCAGGGTGTCGGCTATCGATATTTTGTAAGATTGAGGGCCCGAGAACGCGGCGTTACCGGCTGGGTGCGCAATTCTCCGGACGGCCGCGTGGAATGCGAGGCGCAGGGCGAGACGAAGACGCTGGAAAAATTTATCGATGATTTGAAGCAGGGCCCCGCGTTGTCGCGGGTGGATGGAATCTCGGAAACGCCGATGGAAGAGCGAGCCGGGGAAAATGATTTCGAAATCACCTATTAAAAGGATTTGAATGCATGGAACGCGCTGAAAGCAATATCGATCTAGTCTCGCTTTATTTCAAGGAGATCCGCAAGACTCCTCCGCTCACCCACCCCAAGTTTCTGGAGCTCTGGAAAAAATTCCGCGCGGGCGATGTCTCCCTGGAACGCATCAATAAAAACAGGAAGCGCCTGAGCGCGAAAACTTTGAAGAAACTCGAAGAAACCGTGAAGCTCGGCAACGATGCCAAAATCGCCCTCGTTCTCGGCAACCTCCGCCTCGTGATTCCCATCGCGAAGCGCTACTTCCGCCCCGGGCTCGACTTCCTGGACTTAATCGAGGAAGGCAACCTGGGCCTCATGCACGCGCTCAAAAAATTCAACCCGCACAAGGGATTCCGTTTTTCGACCTACGCCTCTTACTGGATCGACCAGTCCGTGCGACGCTCCATCGAAGAGCAATCCAAGACCATCCGCATCCCGCCGCATGCCTGGGAAGCGCTGCGCAAATGGTTCCGCGAGTGGGAAAGCCTTTCCTCCTCGCTGGGACGCAACCCGACGCTCACGGAAATGGCCGACCGGCTTGGCCTTACCGCGCGCCAGGTGAAGGGCGTCATGGAAGCGGTCGAAGCGTCCCGCGGCATCGGCTCGCTCGATCTCACGCTGGACGAGGAAGACAACCTCTCGCTCAAAGATATTATTTCGGACGAAGCGCGCCACCAGCCCGACAAAATTTTCTCGGAGCTCAAACTCCGCGACGAGATGGACACCGCCATCAACCGGCTGCCCAAGCGCGAGCGCGAGATTCTGATGATGCGCTTCGGCATGGACGGCGGCGAAACCGCGACGCTCGAAGAGGTGGGGAAGAAGTACCGCATCTCCCGCGAGCGCGTTCGCCAGATCCAGGAGCGCGCCACCATGCACCTCCGGCAAATCGCCCAGAAAATGGGATTGAGTTAACTTCAAGGAGCATCCATCATGGCCAAGAAATTTGATCTGAAGACCGCCATCCGGGACATCCCCGATTTTCCCAAAAAAGGAATTCTTTTCAAGGATATCACCACCCTGCTTGAAAACGGCGAGCTTTTTCAAAAAGTGATTGACGAGCTGGCCGACCACTACAAATCAAAAAAGATCGAAAAAGTGATCGGCATCGAGTCGCGCGGCTTCATTTTTGGGGCGGCGCTGGCCTACAAACTGAAGGCTGGAGTCATTCCGATCCGCAAAAAAGGGAAACTTCCCTATAAAACAATTTCCGCCACCTACGCCCTGGAGTACGGCACGGATACGTTGGAAATGCACGAAGACGCCGTAAAAAAGGGAACGCGAGTGTTGATCGTGGATGATCTGCTGGCCACCGGCGGAACCGCCAAGGCGACGGCGGAGCTGCTGAAAAAAGTCGGGGCCAAAATCGTGGGCATCGCTATTTTGATCGAACTGACGTTTTTGAAGGGACGCGAAAACCTGAAGGGACAGGACGTCTTTTCGCTGATTAAGTATTAAGGGCGAGTACTAGGCGCGGGTTATTCCGACTCCGCCGGAGCTGAGCGGCGGGTTTGCAGCAGTTCGTGCACCATAGAAGGAAACTTCCCGGTATCCAGCGGTTTGGGGATGAAATCCTTGACGTTCGGCTCGTTCCGGATCAACTCCACCGTTTCCGCATCCAGATTCCGGGCGCTGATCACGAAAATCGGCACGTTCTTGTAGCTCTCCGTTTCCTGCAGTTTTTTTAGCAGATCGTACCCGCCGACCCCCGGCATCATCAGGTCCAGCAGAACCAGATCAATTTTGTACTTTTTGACGCCGATCTTGGAAAGCGCGTCGGTCGCGTTCTTGAACGGGACGACCTTGAAGCCTTCCCTCGAAAGCATCACGTAGTAAAGCGAGAGAACGGTGTCGTCGTCATCAATAATGACAATGGTTTTGGCGGAAGCTTCGATTGCCATGCGCGCCCATTGTAGCCGAAAAATGCGTTTCGCACAAGTCAGATCGGCCAAAAAACCGCCGCTTTGACATTCGCAGATCGATTTGTTATCGTATTTTTGGTTTCCGACGACGATTCGTTTTGCCCCCGTAGCTCAATTGGATAGAGCAGGTCCGTCCTAAGGACAAGGTTGCCAGTTCAATTCCGGCCGGGGGCGATGATCCAGCAGTTAAAACAGACTAATTAAGGGAGTCCCGCGATGCCGCAAGTTTTATCGTCCAGAGAGCAGCTGAAAAAAGATCCGCTTCAGGAGTCCATCAAGAAGGGGATCGAGTGGGCCGGAACGCACCGGCAGACATTTTTTTCCGTGATCGGCACCGCCGCTGTGGCGCTCGTGGTCGGAGCTTTCATCATCTCCAATTTCAAGAACGTGCGTGAACAGGCGTGGGAACGCTACTCCGCGGGACAGAACGCCATGATCATGCAGAACTGGGACGGAGCGCTCGGCCTCTTCAACGACGTCACCACCAATTACGGCCGCACGCCGGCCGCGGCCTACGCGATGCTTTCAAAAGGCGACGTGCTGTACCGCCAGGGCAAATACGCGGAATCGCTGGAAAGCTACAAGGAATGCCTCAAAAACGATCCGCCCAGAGTGATTCTCCCGCTCGTTCTCGCCTCCAAAGGCGCGGCCGAGGAAGACTCCGGGGACTATAACGCCGCGGCCGAAACCTACAGGAAGTTCGTAACGGAGTTTCAGGACCATTTTCTCTCGCCCAAAGTTTACGAAGCGCTGGGCCGCTCCCAGGAACTCGCCCACAACCCGGACGCCGCAAAGGAAACTTACGGCCAGATCATCACGCTTTTTCCGGGTACACCCTGGGCCGAAGTCGCCAAGGCGCGTTACCAATCCATTTCACCTCAACCCTTCCAGAACGCCCAGCCGGGCGGACCTTCCCAACCCAAATAATTCCGTACGCGTTTGACAGCGCGAAATCCTTTTGCTAGATTTTGGTCGTCGGACTGTCGTCATTATCGTCTTTAGTACCGTCCAATGGCGGACGGCATAACAAGGAGGTTCATTGATGAACAAGACCAGGAATAAACGAGGGTCTCAGCTTTTATTGGCTGCGGCCCTTTGTTTTGGAATGTCTCAACTGTCCCACGCGCTGACCAACGACGCCACCAGCGGAACATCGTCTCTCTCGAGCGCCGAAGCGAGCGTCTACGAAAGCACGGGGATCATACCCGGCACGCCGGGTTTCACCTCGCCCTTCATTAACTCCCCGACCGACTCCCGGTCGGGAGGACTTGGGCTCGGCAACTCGCAAGACCTGACGCCCTTCAACATGTTCATAAACCCCATCTACCTCATGATGTATGAGTGCGTCTATGGAGAAGTCTGGGGCGGAAACGGCAACACCTGGGGCGGCGGAACGGTCGGCCTTCCGGTCGGACGGCTTGCAACATTCTTCGGCAGACCCTATAACGGGATCGCCGGCAGCGTCGCCCAACCTATCGGCGGCGGAGCCGGAGTGACCGCAGGCGGAGACGCCAGCGCGTCCATAACGCTCACGGGCGTTCAAAACGGCAATGGCGGAGCTTTCCTGGGCAACATCAACAACGATCCCGCGCCTTTCTTCGGCCACGCCCTCTATGATTCCAGAGTGCTCGCGCCGCGCAACATGATCGACCTCCTCTACGCCCTGCCGGTCGGCGATCAAGTCGTGCTGGGTCTCGCTTACGCTTACGCGAGGAACAAGGACGAAGAGTCCTGGAGCGACAACAATCCCACAGCCGGGACTCCCAATACCGCGAATGACGGTTCGATCCGGAATGAAAGGATGACCACGGACCACCAGATGAGCATCGGCGCGGCCGTCAAAAACATCGGCTCGATCGATATCCTGGACTTCGCGATCAACGTATCGCGGGTCAAAGTGGATAACACTCACAGCGAAGCGCGCCTTGCGGCCAGCGGAGCGGCGGCGGCGACTCAGTCCAGCTCGCTCGAATCCGATGGAGCCGGCAATCTCGGCTTCGTCACCCGGGCTATCTTCAATTGCCCCAAGAACGAGGGCAGCAAGCTGATCGCGGCCTTCACCTATGACCGCCCCAACGCGTCCAGCAAGGGCACCATGCGGCTCGATTCGGACGGCAGCGGCCAGACCAACAACGTCGCCAACGACATCGACCGGACCTGGGAAACTTCGGACAAGGGGAACAACATCAAGTTCGACCTGGCCTATCATTACATGCACAACCCCGCGTCGCGGATTATCTTCTTCACCAGCTACGTGCGCGCCAAATCGGAGCGCGAGTTCAAGCTGACGGAGAACAATCCGCTCGTGTTCGGAGTGGCGGGCCTGCGCGACAAGGAAACCCGCGAAGAAACGCAGTCGGGCATTCCCGTCGGCGTCGCGGTGGAACACCAGACCTGGTCCAAAGTCGCGACCCGGTTCGGCGTGCGCAAAGTGCTCTTCGGTAAAAATGAAGTCGAAATCACCGACGTCACCAACCGCGCCGGTCTGATCCTGGACCAACGGTCCGTTCGTTCGTCCAAAGTGGACGCTTCGGTCGCGCCGACGGTCACCTTGGGACTGGGCGTCAAACCCCACAAGGACCTGGACATCGACCTGGCGCTGGTCAGCAACGTGTTCGATCTGGACTCGGGAGCGGGGGTTTCGGACCTCATCACCCGCGCTTCACTGCGCTGGCACTTCTAAAGTAAGCAGAGTTTCAAGCTGATCCGCTTTCGCGGATCAGTCGTAAATAGAAAAGCCCCGACTTGTTTCGGGGCTTTTCTATTTTATGGGAACTCTAAATTATTTGGATTCGATTTCTTTAAGGACTTCGCGCCAGTCGCTCTCCGTGCCGGGCTCCTGGGTCCATTTGGAGCGGACCCCGACGGTTTTGAGCTTGCTGGCGCGGAACGCTTCGAGCGAAGCGGAAGATCCGGCTAACGCCGCCTGAACGTTGTTCCAGCGCTTTAAGAGCTGGGCAAGCTCCCGCGCCTTCCAGCCGTCATTTTTCAAAACCCTCTCGCCGCGGTCCCAAAAAAGGACGGGCGCTTTCGGCATCTTCCAGTGATGGATCCACCGGCGGATTTTGGGGAGATCGGTGACTTCATATTCCGTCAGATAAACGATCTGATACTTCTCTTGCAGGCTGCCGAGCGCTTGAGCCGAGCCGGGCATGGGTTTAAGCCTCTCGACTCCGGCCAGATCGAACTTTCCCGAGAGACCCTTGTAGAGGGCGCTGTCAAAATCAACCAGCAGAAGGGGGAAATTCTGCGATACAATCGCAAGGAGAGCATAGCCCGTCGCGCCCCGAAAAAGATCGTTTTCGGTAAGGGAAACGGAAATTAAATATTGCCCGGTGCTGTCGCCGATTAGATAAGGAAGCTCGGCCATGCCGGATTTCTTGGATTCGGAAGTTCCGGCGCTGGAGCCCGCGACCGTGAAGGAGACTTGAGTGTCGCTGATTGTGCGGAAAAGCTTTTTGCCCCGGCGATAGAGCCCGGCGGAGAGGCTGGCCTGGCGGCCCGGAGAGCCAAGCGCGTCCAAAGCGATGACGTCTACAGGCTCCGAATAAACCTGCGTGGGCGCCGCGCCGGGCTGATAGACCGCGTCCAGATCGGCTGCCTGCGCCGATACGGAAAAAAGGGCCGCGGCGCTCAAGGCCATCCACCCTGCCGGCCAAGCGGGAACCGCCCTCAAGTAATGACGTTGCGTTTTCACAATCGGATTATTTTAAGACTTCTTCGCGGGATTTTTTGCGGCGGGACTGAGACTCTTCAAAGCTGACCGCGGATCCCTGGCGCGCGGCGGCGTCGCCTTCTTTCGCCAGTTCGGCGAACTCGGCGCCGGAAGCGTCCAATTGAGCCTTGGACCGCTTGTCGCGGCGGATTCCGGTGGAAGAAACTTTCACGGCTTCGCGGTTTTTAAGCGCCACTTCGTGGATGAGGTCCAATAAAAGCTCGCGCTGGTCGCCCGGGAGGCCGCGCTCCGTTACAAAATCGGTTACCACGATGCGGCCTTCGTTCAGATAGACGGCGGTTTCGCCGCTGTCCGCGACGTCAATAGCCAGCTCCGTTCCGCGCACCGCCACCAGAGCGGTGGGCGTCCTGAACGTGGCGTTGGCGTTGGAGATCAGCTTGGTCACCCGACCCAAAAATCGGCCTTTGTTGATTTTGAAGGAGGATTCCATAACCTTCGTTTTGCGGTCATAAGTAAGTTCCAGGATTTCCAGATCGCATTTTTCCTTGACGTTGTAATAGGAGCCGTCATCCATAAGGAGAAGCGCGGAAGCGCCCGCTCCGGTTCGAATGCGGTCGTTTTTGGCAAGGCCCGCACCGACGCGGGCCGGTTTCCAGGCTTTTCCGCCATCCGCCGAAATTTCAACCGCCCCGGTGACGCGATAGAGCAGGCCGGACAAATCGGCCGCGTGCAGCGCGGCGCCGGAAAATATCGTGGATGTGATGGATAAAACGAACGCGAGAAGGAACTTCAACATAGAGTGTTTATACCAAGTTTCTTTGACAACTGTCAAGGTTTTTAGTATGTTATGGCATCGACGGAAAACAGACTTTGAAACATCCGAATTTGGCGTCATTTTTGAGGAACAAAAAACCCGTTGCGGCCTGCCTGGGGGTTTTTTGTTCCTTTCTTTTTGCAGGAGCGGCGAGCGCCGAGACCAAGCTGGACATCGGCTCCGAATACCGCGTCCGCGGCGTCCAATTCTCCAACCCAACCTATAACAGCCAGATCGTCCGCCCTTTCAACACAACCACGCTGACGACCGGCACCGTTCGTTCCGCATTGGACGAGAGTTATTATACCCAGCGAGCCAAGGTCTATATGAAAGCCCGTTTTGACCCGGGCATCGAAGTCGGCACGGTCCTTCAGGCCATCGGAGTGTCGGGCTCCACCCAGCCGCTGATCGGCCGCTACCCCAAGGAAGATTTCACGCCGTTCGTGGAAAACGCCTATATCCAGGCGAACGAAATTTTTGATTTTCCCGTGAACGCGTCCATCGGCCGGATTCCTTATAAGTGGGGATCGGGTCTCTTGCTGGACGATGACGACCTGGGGTTCAACGGCGTCCGGTTAGACGCGGGCCCCTTCTGGGGACTGCGCACGCACCTCTTCACCGCGAAAGCTAAAGAGCGTATTGGAGGCGGCGACCACGACCTTTATCTCGGCGGCCTTTCTTATAACTGGGGAATCCACAACGTCCGGCTCGGATACATCGTAGATCAGGATAAATCCGGCAGCTCCTACACGAACCTTTCAACCGCATCGGCGACCAGCGAACGGATCAAACGGCAGTACGTCGACTTGCAGGTGGGCGGACGGCTCGAGAAAGGGGCGTTTTATAACGCGGAATTTGCGCTCCAAAGCGGCAAGGTGGAGCTTTACAACACGGTTCCGGGCGCGGGACCGGCTTTCGTCCCGACTCCCGCCCCTCAGGAAATCGGCATCAGCGGATCGGCGCTCACATTTGAAGGAGGTTTCGATTTCGTTCACCCGCGCTACCGCCGCATGATTCTCACTTTTGTCTTCATGCAGGGCTCGGGCGACAGCTCCGGCAGCCTGGACAAAGACGAACGGTTCAACGCTCCCTTCGGGCACAAATACGACGGACTTGAACGCACGGGAGCGGGCGAATTCTTCGCGGCCACACCCTACAGCTTCTTCAACGAAGACCGCGTGCTGGTCGATCAAACTCTGCAGGCTGCGCCGGGAACAACCCTTCCGCCTCTACCCTATACCTCGCTCTTCTCGGGTCTCCGCACGTTCGGTTTCAAAGGCTCCGTCAACCCCCTCACCGGACTTACCGCAGGACTTGAATTTTACATCTTCACCGCCATCGAAACCCCCGACGTTCGAAACAACGCACCGACCACGATTCCCGACAACGAGCTGGGCCGCGAGCTCATCATCTCCACCAGCTATACTTACGCCAAGCGCATCAACCTCGCCCTGCGCTGGGGCAAATTTTTCCCGGCGGCCAACCTCAACAACGTCGGTTCCTCCCGCCTGATGTTTGAAGCCTCCGCCCGTTTCTAGATTTGTCCGACAAAATAGCGCTCGCCCTCCTCTGGCACCAACACCAGCCCTACTATAAAGACCTGGAAACCAACCGGGCCATCATGCCCTGGGTCCGCCTGCACGCGACCAAAGACTATTACGACATGGCAGCGATTCTGGATGAATTTCCCAACGTAAGGCTCACTATCAACCTGGTGCCTTCGCTCCTGGCCCAGCTGGACGACTTCTCAAAAAATCAGGTTTCAGATCCCTGGCTCGAAAAAACCCTGATCCCGGCAAAGCAATTGAAAGAAGACGACAAAGTCTGGATCCTGGAGCATTTCTTTTATTGCAACTGGGACACGATGATCTTTCCCAACAAGCGCTATGGGGAACTCTTTGAAAAGCGCGGACGAACGTCGAGCCGCGAAGAGATTAAGCGCAAGCGCGCCTATTTCAGCGCGCAGGATTTCCTGGACCTTCAGGTCTGGTTCAATCTGGCCTGGATGGACCCCTATTGGCAGGAACGCGACGCCCTGGTCAAGGATTTGTACCGGAAGGGCCAGCACTTCACCGAAGCCGACAAATCGGCCCTGATCGACAAGCAGCGCGAAATCTGCGGAATGATCGCGCAGAAACACAAGGAACTTTGGGACAGGGGGCAGATCGAAATATCGACGACGCCGTTTTATCATCCGATCCTGCCGCTGCTCTGCGATACCGACGCCGCCCAGATCGCCATGCCCGGGTCCCTCAAGCCCAAACAGCGCTTCCAACATCCCGAAGACGCGCAGCTCCAGGTGGAAAAGGCGCTCGATTTCATGGAGAGAACTTTCGGCCGCAGACCCGCCGGCATGTGGCCCTCGGAAGGGTCCGTTTCCGAGGAAACGGCGGCCGTATTGTCCCGCGCGGGCGTGCGATGGGCCGCCACCGATGAAGGCGTCCTTTACCATTCAATGCGCATCGCCGGCACGCCCCTGCAGGGACGCGAACAAATATATCAACCTTATCGAGTTCAGCCCGAGTCTCAGACCGCGAGCGGCGGGGGAAGCCTGGACATGATTTTCCGCGACCACTCCCTCTCGGACGCCATCGGTTTCGTATACTCCCGCATGGACCCGCAAAAAGCGGTGGAGGATTTCGTGGGAAGAGTCTGCAAGATCGCCGACTCGATACCGCAGTCGGACCGACCGCCTCTGGTTTCGGTGATCCTAGACGGGGAAAACTGCTGGGAACATTATCCGCGCGACGGCCAGGACTTCCTGCGCGCTCTCTACGGAGCTCTTTCACACCATCCCCGCATCCAAACAACCACGGTTTCGGGGTACCTGGACGCCCATCCGACTCAAAACACGCTGAAGCAATTGTGGGCGGGATCCTGGATTAACGCCAATTTTGCCATATGGATCGGGCATCCGGAAGATAACCTGGCCTGGGACTGGGTTTTTCAAACCCGGAAATTCCTGGCCGAATATGTCCAGTCCCGCCCCGACCGGGCCGGGAGCGCTGAGGTTCTCAAGGCCAAGGAATCCCTTTGGATTGCGGAAGGGTCGGACTGGTGTTGGTGGTACGGCGACCAAAACTATACGGCACAGGACGCGGTTTTTGACGAACTATTCCGCAAGCACCTGGGCAATGTTTACACTCTGCTGGGTTCAAAACCGCCGGAAAAGCTGGGGGTAGCGATCAAACAAAAAGAAGACAAAGACCAGTCTTCTACTCCTGTCGGACTGATCCACCCGCGCATTGATGGTCTCGTTACAACCTACTTTGAATGGCGTTCCGGAGGATCTTATCACGCGGCCGGGTCCGGGGGGGCCATGCATGCCGCTGACCGATTCTTATCATCCCTCCATTACGGCTTTGACATGGACAAGCTGTACCTGCGACTGGACCCCAGGATCCCTTTCAAGGAATCTGATTTGGCAGACCATGAAATCCGCATCCACTTTTTGGAACCTCAGGACATTGTAATCATCCTCCAAATGGAGAAAACGGAGGATGGTTCCGGGAGGCCCAGATCCTACATTAAAGAGGCCAAAATCATCTCGAACCAGGCCCGCAGTCCGGGCTTCCTAAAGGACTATGCGATCGATAAAATTCTGGAGCTGGCCATCCCTTTTGACACCCTTGGCGCCCAGCCAAACGAAGGTTTAGAATTCATCGTGACGGTCCATAAAGGAGGCCTTGAAGCCGAGCGTTGGCCGCATCAAAATAGCGTGCTCCTGAAGCGCCCCGGCGATGATTTTGGCCTTGAACATTGGTCCGCGTAACCCGCCTTATTTTAGTTCATAATCCCGCGTAACCCGCTCCTGCCCAATACCAAATCCTGCCCTCATTTCACTCGTTTTTATACTACCGATAATATATATTATGTTATGTTAATACCCAATTACATTTCCTTATATTATCCTAGAATCATTATTATTTTATTAACCATATTCCTTATTTATTAACTATTTTAATGTTTGAAATGATATATTTTATTAGATTTATTTCGTTAGCACTGAAAATGCTGCAGGAAGGTCCCGGATCGGGCATTGAAAATTCGATTTTTAGGGTATCCAGGTATTAAAAACGTCAAAAAGTCTTGAATTTTTTAAACCGGTTTTAAGCCATTTCCGGCTGACGGCCCGATTTGGCTTTCATGGTGTGTGGCCCCTAAAACACCATGGCAGACAAGGGTAGGCATGGCATCCTTTTTTGCCAAAAAATCATTGGATTTTTGATGACTTCCAAAACCCCAACAAAGGCCCGGCCCCCTTCCAACGCCAAACCAAGGATTTGGGACCGGGGTCCAAAAAGACCACCAAAGGAGGGCATGGATCGGATCCACTTTTTTCAAATTTTCTTAAAGATTTTGGCAAGTCCGGAAAAGACAAGGTAGGCCGGTCGCGGAATTTTTGGGGGTTGGGGCGGGTCTTGAAAAAACCATCAAAGGCCGGGAGCGCGGCCTCTCATGGTGTGTCTTGAAAACGATTGAAAAATTGAAAAATGGAAAGACGCCGAAAGGAAACAAACGCCAAAAGCGAACAACTGAAAAACTATTGAAAAATCAATTCGATTTACAGGATACAGCCCTAGCGGGACCCTGAAATAACATCAAAAAAAGGCCGTTTTTGAGCGATTTACCGTCGAGAAGCTGAATTGATTGCGCGGGATTTTCGCGCGGATCAGGACTTGGCGGGTGACTGCGGGGCCGCGGGAGCGGCAGGGGACGAGGCTGAGGACTGGGGCGCGGCCTCCTTTTGGGATGACATCTCCAAAAGATAGGCAACGGCAATCTGCGGATCGAACAATTTGTCGGAATTTTTGGAAACGAATTGCTCGGCGTTCTTTTTGAACTCTTCTTCAGACATCAAAGGATGGCGCAATTCCTCAACCGCCTCCACCAAAGACAGGATGCGGGCCCCTAGAGGAATCTCTTCGCCCTTTAATTTGCCGGGAAAGCCTGATCCATCCCAATATTCGTGGTGGGCGCGGACCAAAGGAGCGCAGGGTTTGAGCAAATTGATGGATTCCAACAGCAAAGCGCCGGATTCAGGATGCAGATGCTCGATCTTATCCTGCCGGTCCTCAAACATGGAGACCTTCTTGGAGTTAATCTGCTTGGGTGCGGTGATATAACCGATGTCGTGCAGCAGGGACGCATAGTAAATGGTCTTGTAGAGGGGTCCTGATATCTTGAGGCGGCGCGCAATGGCGCATGTGGCCTGCGCGACGCGCCATCCGTGGCCCTGGGGCTCCTTGGAAACCATCTCCACACCCGAGACAAGGATCTCGATGATGTTGGCGAAAAAATTCTTCTGGTCCGTTGAAAGGCGCGAATTGACGATGGAGACGGCCGCGAAGCCCGCCAGGCTGCCCAGGATGTCCAGATCCTCGCTTGAGAACTTGGACTTGGCGGGGTCGCCGCCGGGGACGGTCTTCTTGTTGAGCACTTCCATGACGCCGATGACGTCGCCGGAAACGAAGAGGGGGACGCAGAGGATGGAGCGCGTGGTGAACCCGCTTTTATCGTCGACGGCGGCCGCAGAGAAGCGCGCGTCCTTGCTGACGTCTTCGATCAGGAGAGGCTGGCCGTTCTGAGCCACCCAGCCCGCGATGCCCTGCCCCACGGGAACTTTAATGGTCTTCACGATGCTGCTCTTTTCCCCACCCGCCGACTTGAAGTAGAGAAACTCTTTGGCGTCGTCGAGCAGCATGACGCTGGAGGCTTCCGACTGGGTGAGCTTTTCCGCGGCGGCCGAGATCTTTTTCAGCAGCAAATCGAGGTCCGTGACGGACGAGAAGCTCCGCGCGATCTCGAAGAGGTCGCGCACCGCCACGCCCGCCTTGTCCGTGAAGCCGTCCCCCACCACGCTGAGACCGCAGTTGGGACAGAACTTGAAGAGCCGCTCAAAGGGCTCGTTGCAGTTGGAACACTTCGCCAGGATGCCCATTATTTGGCCGCCGCCATGATTTCTTCGTACGATGTCAGGCCCGCGCAAACTTTGGTGAGTCCGTCCTGAACCAGGGTCCGCATGCCGCATTTAACGGCCACGGCGCGCACATCATCGTTTTTTACGCCTGGCTTGCAGATACCCCTCAGCTCGTCGCGCATCACCATCAGCTCGTGGATGGCCGTCCGGCCCTTGTAGCCTTTGTTGTTGCACTTCGAGCAGCCTTTAGCCTTCATGAACGTCGCGTTAGCCGTGTCCACCCCGCCTTCCTGGATGGACGCGATCAGGCCGGGATCGGGCTCGGTGTCGGGGACTTTGCAGTTCTTGCAGAGGGTCCGGATCAGCCGCTGGGCCAGAACGGCTTCCAAAGTGGATGCGATCAAGTAAGGAGCTACGCCCATTTCGGCGAGACGCGCAATCACCGAAGTCGCGTCATTGGTGTGGATGGTGGACAAAACGAGATGTCCCGTCATCGCGGCTTCGCAGGCGATATGCCCCGTTTCTTCGTCGCGGATTTCGCCGACCATGATGGTGTCGGGGTCCTGACGGAGGAAGGAGCGAAGTGCGGCGGAGAAATCGAACTTCTTGCCGTCGCCAAGCGAAAGGTCCGGGTTCACCTGGACCTGAACGACGCCTTCCAGGTTGTACTCCACCGGGTTTTCGGCGGTCAAAATCTTTTCCTCCGGGTCGCGGACGGCGGCTAATGCTGCCATCAGCGTGAAGGATTTGCCGGAACCGGTGGGGCCGCAGACCAGGATCAGTCCGTAGGGCTTCGATAGGGATTCCAAAAATCCTTCTTTGGTGTCGGTCAGGAAGCCGAGCTGGTCGAGAGTTAACTTGGCTCCTGAACGGTCCAGGATACGAAGCACGGCGCTTTCACCCATGACGGTGGGCACGACGTTGACGCGGAACTCATAGGGTTTGTTTTTGATCTTGATCGCGATGCGTCCGTCCTGAGGGATGCGGCGCTCCGTGATGTTCATGCCGCCCATGATCTTGATCTTGGCGATGAGGGCGTTGCGGAAAGTGAAGGGGACTTTAAAAGTGCTTTTGCGGAGCGCGCCGTCCACGCGGTAGCGGACGAGGATCTTCTTTTCGAAGGGCTCCACGTGGATGTCGGAAGCGCCGAGGCGAATGGCTTCGAGGATGATGGCGTTCATCAGCTTTTCAACGACGGGCGCCGAAGCGCTGACTTGCATGATGTCTTCGACTTCGGCCGCTGCCTTGTCGATTTCAATCTGGCCTTCCGAGCCGGGCGCCGAGTCGAGACCGGCGAGCAGCTCATCGGTCATTTCCTTCGCGTCTTCGGCCAGCTCTTCCTGCGAAATCTGCGCTTCCGCTGCGGTCTGTTCTTCCCCCTCCGCCGTCTCTTCCGCGCTGGCCTCCTCGCCATGCACCTTGGCGATGGCCTTCATGATATCGGACGAGATGGCGAGATACGGCTTGGCGGTGATGCCGAAGCGCATGTTGATGTCTTCGAGCACGAACGTATCTGCGGGATTTTTCATGGCGACCAGGATGGTCTCCTCTTCTTTGCTGAAAGCAACGATGGTCTTTTCCTTGGCGAGTTCTTTGGGGAGCAGTTTGGCGACTTCGACGTCGACTTCCATTTCCGCCAGATCGATGCCCGGCACGTCATACTTGCGCGAGAGCACGTTCAAGACTTCGTCCTTAGGGACCAGCTGCATATCAATGATGGCCAGCGGAGCGTCCTTGCCGGTTTTGTCGCACTCTTCCATGACCTTCTGGGCCACGTCGGAATCGAAGTATCCGCCGGTCGTAAAAAGTTCGCAGATCTCACTGACGGTCGTGTCAGCCATTGGAGGGATGGGACGTGGGTTGCCGCAAGATGGGTGCCTGAGTTTGTCTCATGACGTTTTGGGGATTAAAATCCACGCTTAATATAACCCGAATCGCCCCGATTGTCAACCCTGAGGGGATTTATTAAACTGGACATGTTATGGTGTCAAAAAAGAGATTTCGCGTTGAAAAATCCGCCGGCGGCCTGGTGCTGCGGCCGGGGCGCGGCGGCCATCAAGTCCTGATGGTGGAGGTCAAAAACCTGCTGGGCGAAATCCGCTGGACGTTTCCCAAAGGTCACCTGGAAAAAGGCGAGACGAACGAGGGAGCGGCGCTGCGCGAAGTGGAAGAGGAAACGGGTTGGCGCTGCTCCATTTCTGGCGCAAGCCGCACCGGCAAGTCCAAAGCGTTTGAAAATGTGGCCTATTGGTTCCGGCGCGAATCGGACTTGATCCGCAAGGAAGTGATCTGGTATCTGATGGAACCGATGCGCAAGACCGGGGAAAGCGATCCGGACGAAATCAGGAAAGTGAAGTGGATGGATTTGAAAGAAGCCGGAAAGAAAGTGAAGTATCCCTCCGACAAGAAACTGCTGAAGAAACTGCTACGCCAGTAGCGAGTACCCGCCGTCCGCCACGATCGTCTGGCCCACAATCCACTTGGATTCTTCGGAGCACAGGAATACCGCGACGTTGGCGATATCGCTGGGGTGTCCGATGCGTCCGACCGGAGTCTTGGACTTCGCGAGATCGAGCATTTCTTCGTGCCGCGGGATTTTTTTGAGCGACTGCGTTTCCGTGGTGCCGGCCATGATGACGTTGACGCTGATGTTCTTGGGCGCGAACTCGACCGCGAGGTAGCGGCTCAGGCACTCGATGCCTGACTTCGCCACGCCGACCGCGGAGTAATGCGGCAGGCAGCGCTCGGAACCGTGGCTGGAAATGGAAAGGATCTTGCCGTGGCGGCCTTCCATGAGCGGAGCCGCGAGCTGGGCGGAAAGCAGCAGCGAGCGCACGTTGATGTCCTGGGACCGCTGCCATTCGTCCAGCGAAATTTCCAGCGCGGCCTTCAGGTCGCCGGTGGCGGCATTGTGGATCAGAAAATCGAGGGCGCCGTATTCCTTTTTGATCTCGTCAAAAACGCCCCGGACCATCTCTTCGCTGCCCATATTGGCGCGGTGCGGCGAGACCTTTACTCCGTAGCTTTCCAAGTGTTTCTGCGCCGCGGCCGCATCCGAACGGCTGCGGAGATATGTAAAAACGATGTTCGCGCCGCGCTCCGCCAGCTTCTCAGCGATGGCGAGGCCGATCCCCCTCGTCGCGCCACTGATGAAGGCGACCTTGTTCAAAAATGGCTTCCTGCGTTCTTTGATTTTCATCATTTTCCTTTTTTCCTTCGATTTCTTGCGCAGAGAATACCATATTTCGGCGACAATTTTGTAATATAGGGCCGTTAAATGGCGGCAAAATTGTCGCCGTCCCCTGACGAAGGGCTGTGATTATGGATTGTCAGGGGACCAGAAACGAAACCAGAGGAATAGAAATCAGTGACGACACAAACCAAATACGAATGCGTGATCGGCCTCGAAGTCCATTGCCAGATCAAAACGGACAGCAAGCTTTTCTGCTCCTGCCCCACCACGTTCGGCGAAGTACCCAACGAGAATATCTGCCCGATTTGCAGCGGCTATCCGGGCGTATTGCCCGTGCCCAACCAAAAGGCCGTGGAATATCTCGTGAAGACGGGCCTGGCTCTCGGCTGTTCCATCAACCTCGAATCCATTTTTGCCCGCAAGCAGTATTTCTATCCCGACCTGCCCAAGAATTATCAGATCACCCAATTTGAAAAGCCGCTGGCCGAACACGGCAAGCTGCAGATCATGGGCACGAATGACGTGATCGGCATCACGCGCATTCACCTGGAAGAAGATGCCGGCAAATTGATCCATACCGTGGGATCCAAAGAGCTGGATTATTCGCTCGTCGACTTGAACCGCACCGGCATTCCGCTGATGGAAATTGTGTCCGAGCCCGATATCCGCTCCCCGGAACAGGCGCAGGAATATCTTTCCACCCTCAAAATGATTTTGCAGTATCTCGAAGTTTCCGATTGCGACATGGAGAAAGGTTCTTTGCGCTGCGACGCCAACATTTCGATACGCCCGGTGGGAGAAAAAAAGTTTGGCACGCGCGTGGAGTTGAAAAACATGAACTCGTTCCGCGGCGTGCGCGACGCGATCGTGCACGAGATCGCGCGGCAGACCGAAGCGGTGGAAAACGGAGAGCGCATCGTCCAGGAAACGCGGCTTTGGGACGCGGACAAGCAGGAGACGCGGACCATGCGCTCGAAAGAGCAGGCGCACGACTACCGCTATTTTCCCGACCCCGACCTGCCGCCGCTGGTGCTGGACAAGGCCTGGGTCGAGAACCTGCGCAATAACCTGCCCGAGCTGCCGGCCGCGCGAAAGCAGCGCTTCATGGATGACTACCAGCTTTCCGAATACGACGCCACCGTTCTCACTTCCGACAAGGCGCTTGGCAACTATTATGCCAAGGCGCTGGAATCCGGCAACGGAAAATCTAACTTCAAGTCCATCGCCAATTGGATCACCTCCGAGCTTTCAGGCCGGCTGAACGCCGAGAGCAAATCAATCGAATCTTCTCCCATCCCCCCTGAAAACATCGCCGAGCTGGTACGGCTGATCGATGACGGCACCATCTCCGGAAAAATCGCCAAGACCGTTTTTGACGACATGTGGAAGACGGGCAAGAAACCCGCGCAGATCGTGAAAGACAAAGGCCTCGTGCAGGTGCTGGATAAAGGGCAGATCGAACAGTGGGCCAAGGACGCCATCTCCCAGAATAAAAAGGCCGCCGACGAGTTCAAGAGCGGCAAGGAAGCCGCGATCGGCGCTCTGGTCGGCGCGGTGATGAAACTATCCAAGGGCCAGGCCAACCCCCAGCTCGTCAACCAAATCCTCAAGGAAGCCCTCTCCAAATAGCCCGGGGAATTACCCGTGTTTTCTTGTTGACAGCCCCAAGCTAAAGTTGTATTTTGCTGTGGCAAGTTTTCAAATCATCCCCTAAAGGAATCCCATCGTGCCCATTCGTTTCGGTACCGCCGGCTGGAGAGCGATCATCGCTCAGGACTTCACGTTTCATAACGTGCGCGTCCTTTCGCAGGCCATCGCCGACTACCTGAAGTCCGAAAAGCTCCAGCACAAGCAGGTCATCGTCGGTTACGACACCCGTTTTCATTCCGAAAATTTTGCCGCGGCCGTCACCGAAGTCCTGACCGCCAACGCCATCCAGGTTTTGCTCACGACCCGCGACGTTCCGACCCCCGTGCTCGCGCACGAGATCATGGAGCGCAAGGCGGCCGGAGCCGTGAACGTCACTGCCAGCCACAACCCGGCCGAGTATTCGGGCATCAAATTTTCCACTTCCTGGGGCGGGCCGGCTCTGCCCGAAATTACGCGGACTCTGGAAGAGCGCTGCGCGGCGATTTTGGGCGAGGCGAGGCCGCTGGTGCGCATGCCGCTCGCCGACGGACGCAAGAAAAAATTGATCGTCGATTTAGACCCCCTGCCGAGCTACACCAAACACATCCACAAGCTGATCGATTTCAAGGCGCTCAGCAAATCCAAGATGACGGTCATCTGCGACCTGCTGTGCGGCACGGCGCGCGGCTATCTGGACTCCCTGCTGGAAGACTGCGACCTCAAGCTCACCGTTCTGCACAACCACCGCGACGTCCTGTTTGGCGGCCACCACCCGGAACCTGCGAAGGAAAATTTGAGCGAGATGATGGCCCTGATGAAAAAGCAAAAAGCGCACCTGGGCCTCGCAACCGACGGCGACGCGGACCGCTTCGGCATCGTGGACTCGGACGGCTCGTTCCTGACGCCCAACGAAATTCTGCCGCTTGCGCTCGACCACCTCATGCGGACGCGCAAATGGAGCGGCGTCGTGGCGCGCTCGGTCATGACCAGCCATTTCCTGGACGCGGTCGCCAAGATGCACGGCATCGAAGTGCGCGAAACGCCGGTGGGCTTCAAATTTATCGCCGACGTCATGCAGAAGGAAAATTTCATCCTGGGCGGCGAAGAGTCGGGCGGCATGACGGTGAAGGGCCATATCCCCGAAAAAGACGGCATCCTGGCCTGCCTGCTGATGGCCGAAGTGCGCGCCGTTTCCAAAAAGCCGCTCCGCCAGTGCCTGCTCGATTTGCAGAAGAAAGTCGGATTTTTCGTCACCGAGCGGCTCAATTTCCACATCATGCCGGACAAAATGTCGGCGCTCAAAGAAAGGCTGTCCAACCGCCCTCCCACCAGCTTCGGCGAGTTCACCGTGAAGCGCATCGTGGACATGGACGGGTTCAAATTTATATTCAAGGACCAGTCCTGGATCGGAATCCGGTTGTCGGGTACGGAGCCCGTGGTTCGCCTCTACGTTGAAACCGATCAGCCCAAGAAGCTGCAGGCCCTCATTGCCCAAGGCAAGAAAATCATCGGGGTTTAGCGCCCCGCCCCTCGCCGCACTCCTGCTCCCCGCGCTTTTCCTGATCGTCCCCGTTGTCTTTTTTACGGGCGCGCACGATCCGTTCCGCATCAAAGACACGCTCGCTCAAAGCATCCTCCTGCTTTTAATGCTGTCATGGATCGTTCAGACGCACTTTGCAGGCTCTTCAGCCGCAGGACACCAATCCTCGGGTCCCAGTTCCGTTAAAACCGCATTTTCTCACAAAAACTATCCGCTTTTGATCCCTCTGCTATGTTACGTTTCCGCTCAGTTAATATCCTTAAAGAGCGCCGTCCATCCGCCGCTGGTTATGGAAAGCGCCGCCTGGCAGGTCTTGCTTGTCGGGCTCTACGTCGCCAGTCTCGATTTTTCAGATGACGCCATCCGGGAAAAAATCGATTCGGCCATTTTATGGGCGAGCCTTGCCGCGGGCATTTATGGCGCGCTGCAAAAGTTCGGACTCGACTTTATTGCATGGGGAATGGAATGGCCGGGGCGCCCCGCGTCCACTTTCGGCAATCCGAATTTTGCCGCGGGCTGGTGGGTGATGATCGTTCCGTTTTTCGCGGGGCGGTTTTTTGCGCAGAAAGAAAACCGCTGGGGTTCGGGCCTTGTCGCGGCACTCGGCCTGCTGAATCTCTTCTGGGGCCGAACCCTTGGAGCTTGGGCGGCGCTGGCCGTGGCGATCGCAATTGTCGGCGGCGTTTGGATCGCTGGAAAAAAGCTAAACATCAAAAAAATAGTTTCCCTTCCGATTTTAATCGTTCTGGGCGCCGCCGCGTTCGGCACCGCATTCTGGATCAGCGCGCAGAGGATGCCGGACCATCAGTCGATTCAGGAACGGATCTTAAAGTGGCGCACAGCGGAACGGATCATCGCCGATCACCCGCTGACCGGCGTCGGCGCGGGCAACGTCAAAGTCCACTTCGCGCTTTATCAGGCAGAGGTCAGCCGCAGCATGAACCGATCGCTGATCGGCACGAGCGAGTCCAACGTGCACAATGAATACCTGCAGATCACAGCCGAAACCGGACTGATCGGCCTGATCGCATTCATCTCGATCTTCGCCGTCTGGTTTTACCGCCGGGCAAAGGATGCCGATTTAGACGCGCAGGATATTGGAGTGTCAGCGTCGGTACTCTCATTTCTGTTTTATTCCGTCACAAACTTCCCTTTTCGCATCACTCCCAATGCCTGCCTGCTGATTTATCTATTGGCATTTGCCGAGAAAAAGTCTTATCCAACTGACCAGCCGGCTGAGCGGCGAGCTTTATCGTCTAGCCACTATGCTGTCATTGGTTTAATTGCCGCGGCGATTTTCTGGAAGTGGATTTTGCCGCCGTTCCGGGCGGAGATGATTCGCGACCGGGCGGAAGCGCTGAAGGCGCGGAAAGACTTTGCGAATGCCGCGCCGCTCTACGAACAGGTGGTTCAGCTTGATTACTATCATTCCGAACGCGCGGCGTACGAGCTTGGCGAATGCCGGCGCGCGGTGGGAGACATCCCCAAAGCGCTCGAGGCCTATCAAATTTCGGTGAGGCTGCGGAATTACGGCGAAGTTTACAACAATATCGGAAATTGCTATTATCTCCTCCGCCGGTTTTCCGACGCAAAAACGAATTGGAAGAAGGCGGCGGAACTGCAGCTTCCCGACCCGCAAGCGCAGGCGCAAACCATCGAAAACATCCAGGCCATCGAGCGGCTCGAACAAAACAAAATTTAAAATTACATTGAAGCGGAGGACGGACCATCATGAGTAAGATCAAGACGATATTCGGCAGGGAAATTCTGGATTCACGCGGCAACCCCACGGTGGAAGTCGAAGTCACCACCAACCAGGGATACACGGGCCGCGCCGCGGTTCCGTCCGGCGCATCGACCGGCGAGCACGAAGCGGTGGAAATGCGCGACGGCGACAAGTCGCGCTACCTTGGCAAGGGCGTGCTGAAAGCCGTCAAAAACGTGAACGAAGCGCTCGCGAAGGGACTCGCCGGCATGGACGTTACCGAACAGATCGCCCTCGATAAAAAGATGCTCGAGCTCGACGGCACGAAGAACAAAGGCAAGCTCGGCGCCAACGCCATCCTCGGCGTATCGCTCGCCTGCGCCCGCGCTTCGGCCGCGACGCAAGGCGCTCCCCTCTACGAAACCATCCGCAAAGCTTACGGCCTCAAACACAAAAATTATGTCCTGCCCGTCCCCATGATGAACATCATCAACGGCGGCGCGCATGCCGATAACAACGTGGACTTCCAGGAGTTCATGGCGATGCCCGTCGGCGCGAAATCGTTCGGCGAAGCGCTGCGCTGGGGCGCGGAAGTGTTCCACCACCTGAAGTCGATTTTGAAAAAGAAGAACCTCAACACGGCTGTCGGCGATGAAGGCGGGTTCGCGCCCGACCTCAAGTCGAACGAGGAAGCGGTTGAAGTCATTATGGAAGCCATCAAGTCCGCCGGCTACAAGCCCGGCCAGGACGTTTCCATTGCCCTCGATCCCGCCTCCAGCGAGTTTTTCGAGAACGGCAAGTACAACCTCGAAGGCGAGCCGAAAGACGGCATCAAGGATTCCGCCGCAATGGTGGAGTTCTACGCCAAGTGGACTTCGAAGTATCCCATCGTTTCCATCGAGGACGGCCTGGCCGAAAACGACTGGAACGGCTGGAAAATGCTGACGGACAAAATCAGCAAAAACGTCCAGCTCGTCGGCGACGATTTGTTCTGCACCAACACGGAACTGCTGTCTTCCGGAATCAAGAAGGGTGTCGCGACGTCGATCCTGATCAAGCTGAACCAGATCGGGACGCTTACCGAAACGGTCGAAGCCATCAACATGGCGCAGAAGGCCGATTACACCGCGGTCATCTCGCACCGTTCCGGCGAAACCGAAGACACGTTCATCGCGGACCTGGCGGTCGCCACCAACGCTGGCCAGATCAAAACCGGCTCCGCCAGCCGCTCCGAGCGCATCGCCAAATACAACCAGCTTCTCCGCATCGAGCAGGAACTCGGCTCCAAAGCGGAATTCTCCGGCAAACAAGCCCTCGCGTTCGCGTAAGCGCCGAGGGGGTTTCCGTTGCTCGAAAAGCTCAAACGCCATTGGAAATGGATCCTGGCGGGCCTGGGCTTGATAGGGTTGCTGTCGAGCGAGGGGCTGCGCACCTACTGGCAGAAAAAAAGGACGCTGCGCAAGCTGGAGCAAAAATTGACCGAGATGAAAGAAAACAATAAAAACCTGACGATGGAAATCGACCGGCTCAAGCACGATCCCCACGCCATCGAGCAGGTCGCGCGCAAAGACCTCGGGCTCATCCAGTCCGGCGAAATCGAGTACCGGTTCATCGTGGACCGCTCGGAAGAAAAGAAATGAACGATATATCCTGGATCGCCCTCATCGGACAAATCTCCGCGGTCCTCCTACCGTTCTGGAATATCCCCCTCATCTGGCGCATCTATAAGCGGAAATCAGCGGACGATATCAGCCTCTCCTGGCTGATCGGCGTCTGGGTCTGCATCATCGCGATGCTGCCCTCCGCGATTATGTCTTCCGACCTCGCGTTCAAACTCCTCGGCATCGTCAACACGTTCTTCTTCACCGGCGTATTCATTGTCGTCCTCAAGTATCACCCGATAACAAACCCAAAAAAGTAGGGCAGTAAAATTATTCTTCTCAGGACGCCTCGGCCAGCGGCCTCGGCTCTGACGTTCGCCGTGCGCGCTAAACGCACGTCGAACGTAAGCCTGATCAAAATAATTTTACAGCCCTAATCTTTGCTTTCTTATCTAAACTGAGAGAGGGCCCAGGTGGCGTGTTCTTGGAGGATTGGGTTGGTATCGTTACGGGCGAGAGTAGTGAGAAGAGGGATAGCTTCGGTGAATTGTTGGTTGGCGGCGACGATACAGGCGTTGCGCATCAGGCCGAAGCGCTTGGCGCGGAGCAGAGGCGTGCCGGCGAATCTCGTTTTAAACTGCGCGTCGCTGTCCCAGGACAGCACCTCCAGAAGCGACAGATGAGAACCCGCGCCCGATACGGGCAGAAATTCCTTCCATTGGGTGTCGCGCGCAAGTCCAACGTAAGGGCAGACTTCCTGGCAGATATCGCAGCCGAAGATCCAGTCACCGATTCCGGCGCGCATACCGGGCGGAATCCCCCCCTTGTTTTCGATCGTCCAGTAGGAAATACATTTACGGGCGTCAAGCACGCGCGGCCCGACCAGGGCATTCGTCGGGCAATCGGCGATGCATTCTTTGCAGGAACCGCAGGGATCTTTTTTTTGACTCTCCCCTTCGGGGATGCGGTCCGGCTCAAGCTCCAGATCCGTCACGATTTCCGACAAAAATATAAAGGATCCCAGCTTACGGCTGATGATCACGGTGTTTTTGCCGACGAATCCGAGGCCGCTTTCGTTGGCGAAGGCCCGTTCCAGCAACGGTCCGGAATCAACAAGGATTTTTGTGGCGAAGTCACGGCTCAGTTCCTGCTTCAAATTCTGTACCCACTGCTCAAGGCGGATTTTGATAACCTCATGATAGTCCCGGCCCCAGGCGTAACGGGCGACGCGGCCGAAACCGCGGCGTGATTCGGCGCGCGCGGCGCTGGAAAAGAAATTGACGGCGAACGTGATGACGCTTTTGGCGCCCGGCAGGAGATCCTCGGGGACCCAGCGGCGCGGCGCTTCGCGCACCATGTAAGCGAGATCGGCGGCGTAACCGCTCTCGCACCATTCCTTGTAGCGGTCCCGATCCTGCTCCAACGGCGCCGCGGAGCTGATCGAAACCAGGTCAAAACCCATGCGGTAAGCGAGATTTTTGACAGCCACGGACGCAGCCGCTGTCGAGTTCATAACGGTCATACCGGATATTGTAAAATACTTGCCATCATTATGAAAGAAACAAGGCCGGCGGATAAACAAAGGATGCGCCCATGAAACTCATTGAACATTACCTGTCGATCCAGGGCGAGGGCCTGCGCTCCGGCCAGCTCGCGTACTTCGTGCGCTTCGCGCGCTGCAATCTGCGCTGCAGCTGGTGCGACTCCAGCTACACGTTCGGCCCCGGTAAGGAATTCCCCTTCGCAAAAATTGCGGCCGCGATTCGTCTATCCAAAACCCGATTCGTCTGCCTCACCGGCGGCGAACCGCTCCTACATAGGGAAGACTGCCTCAAACTCATCCGGACGTTTCCCAAAATCCATTTTGATATCGAAACCGGCGGATCGCTCGACATCCGGCCCTACCTCAAACCCAATGTGTCCGTCATTATGGACTGGAAGCTGAAATCGAGCGGAATGGGACACAAAATGAACGCGGCGAACCTGAACGTATTGCGGCCGAAGAATGACCTCATCAAACTGGTCACCGACTTTTCCAGGGCCGAGATCGCGGAGATGCAGTCCCTGATCCGCAGGACCGGCCGAGACCAGGTCCCGGTCTCTATTCAGCCGATCCATCAACCGATTCAGCGAGCCCGCATGAATGGGGTCGAAAAAACCGCGCAAAAGCTCGCAAACTGGGCTATCCGGCTCAAAAACCCCCGGGTCCGGGTGAACCTTCAGCTGCATAAAATCCTCTGGCCGGCCCGCCGCAGGGGCGTCTGAACAATCTTCCGCTTTACCTTGATAACACAAGACATTTCTGTTATAGTTAACCCGTTCGCAATCTGAACGGTCCTCTGCCGAGAGATCACCGCATTTTTTAAAGGAACACCCTAGAAAAATGACAACCGGGTTCATCCACGGGCTGTGAAAAAAAACTTTCTCTTCTCTGATTACACCATCGGCGCGGTCCTGACCTGCCTCGTCCTTTCCCTCTTCTATTTCCAGTCCCCCATCTTTGAAAACATGGAGCTCATGCTCTACGACGCGCGCGCGAAACTCCGGCAGCAGATCGAGCCGGGCAAACGCGGCGAAGAGGTCGTGATCGTTTCCATCGACGATGAGAGCATCAACAAGATCGGCCGCTGGCCCTGGCCGCGCTGGCGGATGGCGGAGCTTATCAACCAGCTGAACCAGTACGAGCCCAAAGTGATCGGATTCAACATCCTTTTCTCGGAGCCCGAAGGCAACCAGGGCCTGGAAGAGATCCGCAACCTGACGGGCATCTACGGCTCGCTGATCCTCCAGAAAAAAATCCGGGAACCCAGGGACTACAGCTTTTTAACGGAACTCTCGAGCGCGGAAGTGAAACTCGACAATGACACCAAGGTGATCAACGCGGTCCGCGATTCGCAGAAAGTCCTGCTCGCCATGTCGTTCGGCCTTGGAGGAACACCGCAGGCGGTTCCCGCCGCGGGCGAAGAGGAAGAAGAGATGCCTCTGGCACTCGCCATGAGCACGGTCAGCGCGGTTGAAAACCCGGCCGATGAGGCGGCGTTCCCGGTTCCGGAAGCGAGCGAAGCGGGACTTCCCATCGATGAGTACGCGGAAAACTCTCTGGGCTCGGGTCACGTGACGGTCGTTCCTGACGTGGACGGCGTGCTGCGCCGCGAAATCCCCATCGTCAAATTTTACGGCAAGTATTACCCCTCGTTCGCGCTGCAGGCCGTGAGGACCTACCTGGGCCTCCCGCTGGACGACATCAAAATCCGCCTCGGCCAGAGCGTCCAGATCGGAAAAACCGCGATCCCTCTCGATCAGGAAAACAGCATGGCCATCTCTTACATCGGCGGGGCGCAGAGCTTTCCCTACTACTCTTTCTACGACGTCATCAATCAGAAGGTCCAGCCGCAGGCGTTCAAAAACAAAATCGTGATTGTGGCCTTCACCGCCTCGGGCCTCGGCTCGCTCTACACCACGCCTGTCGCGACCAACTTCCCCGGCGCCGAGTACATCGCGAACGTCATCCAGAACATCCTGCGCCAGAATTTCATCGTGAAGCCGTCGTGGTCCTTCGGCGCGGAACTGGGGATGATCCTTCTTGTCGGGCTTTTCATCACCCTGCTCCTGCCGCGCCTCAAAGCCAGCGCGGGATTCGTCAGCGCCCTCGTGCTTGGCATTTTGCTCATCGCCCCCGCTATGTACCTTTTCAAACAGGGCCTCTGGATCAAGCTGGTCTATCCCTTTTTCCTTCTCATTTTGGGTTACATCGTCATCATCTCAAAAAAGTTTTTCACCACGGAAAAATCGAAGGAGCTTTCGGAAGCGAGCGAAATCGAAACCAACAAGATGCTGGGACTTTCGTTCCAGGGCCAGGGCAACCTGGACCTTGCCTTCGAGAAATTCCGCAAGTGCCCCATGGACGACGCGATGAAAGACCTGCTCTACAACTTGGCTCTCGACTTTGAACGCAAGCGCCAGTTCAACAAGGCCGTTGCGGTTTACGAGTACATCGCCAAGACCGATCCCAAATTTAAGGACATCCCGACCAAGATCGATATCCTGCGCAAGGCCGCCGAGGGCGCCGTGTTCGGCAGCTCGCTGGGCGGCGGCAAGATGAACAAGGAAGGCACGGTCGTGATCGACGCGGCGGCGGCGAAACCCATGCTGGGCCGCTACGAAATTATCAAGGAGCTCGGGCGCGGCGCCATGGGCGTCGTGTATCTCGGCAAAGACCCCAAGATCAACCGCACCGTGGCCATCAAAACCATGATGTTCGACGATGAAGTGGACGAGGCGACCATGAAGGAGCTGAAAGAACGCTTCTTCCGCGAAGCCGAATCCGCCGGCAATCTTTCTCACCCCAACATTGTCAAGATTTTTGACGCTGGCGAAGACCAGGACATGGCCTACATCGCCATGGAGCTGATGGAAGGTGACGATTTGAAAAAGTGGACGACGAAGGATACTCTGCTCCCCATGCCGCAGGTGATCGATTTTATCGCCAAGGTGGCGGACGCGCTCGACTACGCGCACCAGCAGGGCGTGGTGCACCGCGACATCAAGCCTGCCAACATCATGATTTTGAAAGACGGCACCGTTCGCGTCGCCGACTTCGGCATCGCGCGCATCCAGGGCTCGTCCAAGACCGCCACCGGCACCGTCATGGGCACGCCGTCCTACATGAGCCCCGAGCAGATCGCGGGCAAAAAGGTGGACGGGCGCAGCGACATCTTCTCGCTGGGCGTCACACTCTACGAACTGCTCACCGGCGAAAAACCCTTTAAGGGCGGCGAAGCGATCGGAACTTTATTGTTCCAAATCGCCAACGACCCCCATCCCGATGCGCGCGCGGTCCGCGCCGACATCCCGGCCGAGGCTGTCGAAGTCATCAACAAGGCTTTGACCAAAGATCCTGAAAAGAGATATCAAAAAGGCGGGGAGATGGCCAAAGATTTGCGCGCCTGCCTGGTCAAACTGCCCGGCGGCGCATAACGTGGAGCAAAGTTTGGGGGCCATGAGATTTTTAACCGAAATTGAGCTAGAATATCGTGCGAACCGGGGGGTTTTCCGTGAAAGTTGAAGCGTACGGAAAGACGGATCCGGGCAGGGTCCGCAAGAACAACGAGGACAATTTGCTCATCGATTCGGAAATCGGTCTTTTTATCGTCGCCGACGGCATGGGCGGCCACAGCGCGGGCGAAGTCGCGAGCAAGATGGCGGTGGACGTGGTGCGCGACTCCTTCAGGCGGTTCATCGTCGCGGGCGGTTCGCCCAAGATCATCGGCAAGGTGAACCCGCAGTTCAGCGAGCGCACCAATCAGCTCGCATCCTGCGTACGGCTATCGAACCAGTTTATTTTCGAATCGGCGCGCGCCAAGCCCCAGCATCAGGGCATGGGAACGACCATCGACTGTTTTTACGTGCAGAAGAACAAGGTTTCCATCAGCCACATCGGCGACAGCCGGATTTACCTGGTGCGCGGCGGGAAGCTGAGCCAGGTTACGAACGACCATTCGCTTGTGGCCGATCAGGTGCGGCAGGGAATTTTGAAGCAGGATGAAGCGGAGAAGTCGCACCTCAAAAACATTTTGACCCGCGCGCTCGGCGTGGACGAGAACGTGGAAGTGGACATGACGGAAGTGGAAGGCCAGGACAAGGATCTTTTCATCGCCTGCACGGACGGACTGAACAAGATGGTCTCGGATGCCGAGATCATGAAAACCGTTTTGGAAATGAAAACGCCGAAGATGATCACGGAGCACTTAATCGATCTGGCAAACGCGTCGGGCGGCGTGGATAACGTCACCGTGGTCTGCGCTCAACTCCATAAATAACGAGGGATCAAGATACTGTGCCAAAGCTGATTGTTAAATTCGAGGCGGCCGTCATCAAGGAGTTTCCCATCATCTCCTCGGTCGTCACCATTGGGCGCGAAGCGGATAACGACATTCCGCTGGATCACCCCGCCATCTCGCGCCACCATGCCCGCATCATCCTGCAGGGCGACACCTATTTCGTCGAAGATTTAAACTCCACCAACGGCACGATGGTCAACGACAAGAAGATCATCAAGGCCGGCATCCATAACCAGGACGTCGTGGTCATCGCCAAGCATTCGCTGGTTTTCGTGGACGACCGGTCCGTGTCGGTCTCGGCCGAACAGGTCGCCAAGGCTTTCGAGAGCCAGGAGAGCGCGGCCTCGGCCGCTTTGTCCGACGCCGCCGAGCCGGAGATCAAGGCGCCGCCCCTTAAGCGCCTCGACAAGGACGGCGGGCTCCGCATCACCGAAGGCGTGGTGGACCAGGTAGAGTTCACGCTCAAGGAAGGTTCCACTTACATCGGTAAATCCGACCGCGTGGAAATCAAAATCAAAGGCATGATGGCCCCCGAAGTGGCGGCCATGATCACCAAAAAAATTGATGGATTTTATCTGGTTGCCATTAAAGAAGGCTATCCCAAAGTGAACGGGATGCCGCTCACGGGCGAACGTCTCTTAAATGAGGGCGACATGCTCGAGCTGGGCGGCACCAAGATGCAGTTTTATCACAAGAACGCTTCCTGATTTCCTTCCGACCCAAATAATTCTATAATAGCCCCGTGTTTGACTCTAATTCCGGGATGAAACGGTCCGAATGGATCGTATTATCCGTCTTTTCCGTCCTCTTTTTTGCCTTCATGCTCAACTGGGCGATTAAGGCCGCCGTGCATTCGCAAAAGGACGTCACGGTCCCCGACCTGACCGGCAAGTCCCTCCAGGAAGCGCTCGAGATGCTGTCCAACCACAATTTGGGAATCAAGAAGGAAGGCGCCGAGTTTAACGATACGGTGCCGGCCGGAACGGTGCTGCGACAGACGCCCGCTTCGGGCTCCGAAGTGCGCGAGGGCAAAATCGTACGCATCACGGTATCGCAGGGCGGCGAAACCGTGTTTGTGCCGGAACTGGTCGGCCAGTCGCTGCGCTCCGTGGAAATCGCGCTCCGTACCAATTTTCTGACGCTGGGCGAGATCAGCGAGCGCCCGTCGCTGAAGTACGAAAAAGATTTTGTGATCGCCCAGGAGCCCCTGCCCCGCACGATCCTGACGAAAAACGCGCTCGTGCACGTGACGGTCTCCAATGGTCCGCCGGAGGATGGAACGATTTTGATGCCGGACTTCATCGGCAAGACGTGGGGCGATGCGGAAACCTGGGCGAAGCAGGCCGGCATGGACGTGCAGAAGGTCCAGGACCCCTCCTCCGCCGCTCCGGCCGGAAGCGTAACGCAGCAGGAAATCGCGCCCGACAGCCCGCTCGTACCGCGCCAGACCGTGAAACTGACCGTTTCAGCGGGATCCGGCGCCTCTGCACCCGGGGCGCCCGGCATTCCTCCCGCGCCCGATTCCGGCCGCGCGTTTCGCTTCGACGTGCCCCAGGGCGAATCGGCCAAGCAATACAGCTTTATCCTGATGGACTCGTTCGGTTCCCGCGAAATCTGGAAGGGCAGCCTCGAGCCCGGCAGCAAGCACGATCTGGTACTCCCAAAAACCACCGGCCCGGACGCGCGCATCCGTATTTTCGTGAACGGAATTTTGGCCGAAGAAAGGAAACTGCAGTAGGCCCTCTATTATGAACAACGTGCTGATATCCCCCTCCATCCTTTCCGCCGATTTCGCCAAACTGGCCGATGAAATCAAGGCCGTAGAAAAGGCCGGCGCGGAGTGGCTGCACGTGGACGTCATGGACGGGCACTTCGTCCCCAATTTAACCATCGGTCCCGTCGTCGTCCACTGGATCCGCAAGGCGACCCCGCTTTTTCTGGACGTACACCTCATGATCACCGACCCGGAGAAATATTCCGAAGAGTTTATTAAAGCCGGCGCCGACAGCGTGACGTTCCATCAGGAAGCCGTTGCCGACCCCAATGCGCTCATTCAAAAGATCAAAAAGTTGGGCAAAAAGGTCGGGATGTCCATCCAGCCCAAGACGCCGCTATCCGCCCTTTTGCCGTTTGTGAAAGACCTGGACCTCGTGCTCATTATGACGGTCGAGCCCGGTTTCGGCGGCCAGAAGTTCATGACCGACATGATGCCCAAAGTCCGCGAACTGCGCGCCTATATCGACAAGAACAAGCTTTCCTGCCGCATCGAGGTGGACGGAGGCATCAACCCCGAGACCGCCGCGGTCGCCGCCAAGGAAGGCGCCGATGTTTTCGTGGCCGGGAACGCCATATTCGCCGCCAAGGACCGCACCGAAGCCCTGCGCTCCATCCGCGCCGCAGCGTCGCAAAAGCTCGTTGACAAATCCGCCTGAATTAGATACGATAATACCCAATTATGGCCGTCAAAATTAGACTAAAAAGAGTAGGAATGACCAAGCAGCCGCACTACCGTGTGGTCGCCGTGGATCATCGCAGAGCAGCCGAAGGTTCCGAAATCGAGACGCTTGGATTTTTTGATCCCCGCAGCAAGGAAAATAAGGCCACCCTTCACACGGAAAGAGTGCAATACTGGCTCTCACAAGGGGCCAAGCCTTCCGACACCGCGAAATCACTTCTGATTCGTTCCGGAATTTCCCTTAATCAGGGAAAGTAGTTCCGGCGAGAGCTCCTCGCAACAGGTTCGTTCCTCCCGCGTCTTTAAAATGGTTTTAAAGATCGACATCCTTACGCTATTTCCGGGGATGTTTGCGGGTCCGTTCAGCGAGAGCCTGATCGCGAAAGCTCAACAGAAGGATCTGGTCAATATCCAGATCCACGACCTGCGGGATTACACGAAGGACAAGCACCGCAAAGTGGACGACAAGCCATTTGGCGGCGGCGCCGGGATGCTGATCAAGGTCGAACCGATTTATAACGCCTTAAAGAAGTTGGGGCGCGTTCTTTTGAAGAAGAAGTCCAAGCCGTGGGTCGTGTACCTTTCGCCGCAGGGCGACAAGCTCACCCAAACCGCCGCGCGGAAGCTGGCGGCTAAAAAGCATCTGATCTTCCTTTGCGGACATTACGAGGGGATCGATGAGCGGGCGGCGAAATGGATCGACCAGGAAGTTTCCATCGGCGATTTCGTTTTGACGGGCGGAGAAATCCCCGCGATGGCTTTGACCGACGCGGTCTGCCGGATGGTTCCGGGAGTGGTCAAAGAGCAGGCTTCCATCGAGAACGACTCGTTTTTCAACGGATTGCTGGACTGTTCGCACTACACGAGACCCGACGATTTTATGGGCATGAAAGTCCCGCCGGTTTTGCTCGGCGGCAACCATAAAGAGATCGGTAAGTGGCGGCAGAAAAGTTCGGAAGAAAACACGCGGACGAAACGTCCCGATCTACTCAAACAGATTTAAGAAACACTCGATTCAAGCAGGATATTTGCAAGGAGGTTGTGGGATCATGAACGCGCAAAAGCTTTTACAGGCGGCTTCCGCCGGATTCATTAAGAAGGACCTGCCCGCCATCCGCGTCGGCAACACCGTGAAGGTTCACGTGAAGGTTGTCGAAGGCGAGTCGGAGCGCATCCAGCCGTTCGAAGGCGTCGTCACCGCGAAGCGCGGCTCGGGCATTTCCGAGACGTTCACGGTGCGCAAAATCTCCTTCGGCGTGGGCATTGAGCGCACGTTCCCCCTCCATTCGCCCCGCCTCGTTAAAATCGAAATCACAAAGATGACCACCGCGCGCCGCGCCAAGCTTTTCTATCTCCGCGAACTCACCGGCAAAGCGGCCCGCCTGAGCGAAAATGAGGCGGCGGAGAACGTTTCCCAGCCCGCGGCCGGAACCTCGGCCAAACTTCATGCCGAGCATGAAGCGGACCACAAACCTAAAACGAAGAAACCCGAACCGGCGCTGACGTAAACCCGGTTTCATGCGGCGGACGCAGAAACGGCCGAAGAAAAAGTCCCCCGCAGCAGCAGGCTCGCCCCTTTTCCGGTTCGACGACGGACTGAAAGACGGCCTGAGGATCGAATCCAGCGGCGTTCAAGAGTTCCTGCTGGTCGGCATCGACGAAGCGGGGCGCGGCCCTCTCGCGGGGCCCGTAGTAGCCGGCGCCGTTTGTCTCCCCCATCCATTTTTTGACGCAAGCCTGGCGGATTCCAAGCTCCTCTCCCCCCCCATCCGCGAAAGACTGTACCGCAAGATCGTTGCCGAAGCTTATTTCGGCGTCGCGGTGATCGAAGTCGAACATATCGATACCCTGAACATCCTGCGGGCCACGCATCGAGCCATGAAACATGCGCTTCTAAACCTGATCGAAAAGCATCCGGCGCTTATACCCGGCCTTGTGGCCGTGGACGGCAATCCCGTGCCCGACATGGGCTATCGTCAAAAGAGCATCGTGCAGGGCGACCGCAAGAGCGCGGCCATCGCGGCCGCCAGCGTGATCGCCAAGGTCACGCGCGACCGCATCATGCACGATTTCCACGTCCAATACCCTCAGTACGGCTTCGCCCGCCACAAGGGCTACGGCACAAAACTCCACATCAAAAATCTCGAGGTTCACGGTCCATGTCCCATCCACCGCAAAAGTTTCGCCCCCGTCCGGCAAATGGTGGAAGGAACCGGCGAGGAGCTGAAATCAAATCCGAACGATACGGTGCTTTCATGAAGTCCGGCGAGAAAGCCGTCGATATCGGGGCGGCGCGCGAGTCGCAGGCGGAAGCATTCTTTACAGACAAAGGCTGGACGCTGGCCGCAAAGAACTATCGCACAAAAATGGGAGAAGTGGATCTGATTTTTCGGGAGCCGGATGGCACCGTCGTTTTTATAGAGGTAAAATATCGCTCAAACTCCGGTTATGGACAGGGCAGCGAGATGGTGAACGGTAATAAACAACGCAAGATCGGCAAAGCCGCGCTGGCTTTCATCAAGGAAAAAAGATTGGGCCGGCCGTTCGTGCGGTTTGACGTGGCGGCCATTTCACCATCGGGAATAGAATATATTCCGAATGCTTTCGCGCCGCAAGGCTATACGTTTTGACAATGCCAGTGACGATTGAAGCGCGCGACGTACAGCTCCTCCGCCAGAACCGCTGGGAGGAGGCGCTCGACCATTTTCTGGATTTTCACAGGGCCTTCCCCGGCCACGTGGAGATGATCCTCGAGATCGCCAAGATCCATTTCAAGAAGCGCGAGTACGCGAAGGCGAAGGAGTGGCTGCTGAAGGCCGCGGCGCTGCCGCTTTCGGAAAGCCACGTCCGGACCGCGCTCGAGCTCACCAATTACCAGAAGATCGCGAGCGACCGCCATTTCAACTCGCATCCCAAGTTTTCCCAGGACGGAGAGTGGCTGACCTTTGTAAGCGCTCGGCAAGACACCAACGGGGACGGAAAGATCGACGCTACCGACAACGCGGCGCTCTACGCCATCCACCTCCAGAGCCAGACCGAAGTGGAGATCGTTTCGAACGATTTCTTTAACAGCCACCCGTCGCTCTCCACCGCCCTGGACCAGGTGCTGTTTTTATCGGCCCGGCGGGACCGGGACCGCGACGGGCGCGTCGACCACAACGACGTGCCGGGACTCTACATCAAAAACATCTCGACGGGCCGCGAGGAATGTCTCGTGGAATCCAAACACCGGCCCAAGTTTCCGTCATTCTCGCCCGACCATCAATCCGTTCTCTTCTGCGCCTGGCATTCGGGCGCGAAGCGTTGCGGGATCTACCAGATGAACCTGAAGGACAGGGTCGTTCGCATCCTGCACGACGCGTTTGAATCCACCTATCCCTCTTATTCGCCCGACGGCAAAAAAGTGATCTTTTCGGGATGGCAGAGCGACACCAACGGCGACGGAGTGATCGACATCCAGGACAATTCGGGGATTTTTGAGCTGGAGATCGCGACGGGCAAGGTGACGCGGATCGTCAATGACAGTTATTCGAATTTTTATCCTTCCTATTCGCCCGACGGATTGTCGCGCGTTTTCCTTTCGAGGCGGCGCGATACGAACCGCGACGGAGTCATCAACTCGCTGGACGATTCCGGCGTGCACGTGATCGACCGCTACGGCTTCGAGCGCCGCATCGTCGCGGACGACCGCCACAACAAGTTTCCCGTTTTCTCTTCGGACGCGCAGCGCGTGGTCTTCGTGAGCACCTGGCCCGACCCGGAAAGGGTCGGCGCGCCCCAGGCGCACTATTTCGAGAACAAGGGCATCTACTCGGTCGGGACCGACGGCATGAGCCTGACGGAAATCGTTTCGAACAAACACTTCGGCTGCCGGTTCCTCTGCGCTTCGCCTAGGCGAAACCAGATCGCCTACGCCGCCTGGCGTTCCGATACGCACCGCGGGCTCTACCTCGCGGACCTCGACCATCTTCCTTCCCAGAAAGACTTAATCCGGCTAATCGAAACCAACATATAATCCTGGAGTGCCGATCTCCAAGGTTTTTTCCCTGTCCCTGCACGGGATCCAGGGCGCGCTCGTCACCGTTGAAATCGACATCGCGCCCGGACTGCCGACGCTTACATTGGTAGGCCTGCCGGACGCTTCCGTGCGCGAGTCCCGGGACCGCGTCGTTTCGGCGGTCCGCAACTCCGGTTTTGAATTTCCGATCCGGCGGATCACCGTAAATTTGGCGCCGGCGGACCTGCGCAAGGAAGGGCCCGCGTTCGAGCTTCCCATCGCCGTCGGGATTCTGGTTTCTGCGGGGGTATTCAAAGCGCCGCGTCTCGGCACGTGGTGCCTCGCGGGCGAGCTGGCCTTGGACGGAACGCTGCGCCCGGTGAAAGGGGCGATGCCCATGGCGATCGAGGCGCGCGACCGCGGTTTCGAGGGGCTGATCCTGCCCGCGGACAACTATAAGGAAGCGGCGGTGATTCGGGGCCTCAAGGTCTTCGGGGCGGAGAGCTTAAAGCAGGCGGTGGATTTTTTGCGAGGAAATTTGGAACCGCCTCCGGGGCCCGGAGGATCGGCCCAGCCGGCAGCGCGGGCGGGAGCGGAACCGGATTTTTGCGACGTGAAGGGCCAGGCTTACGCCAAACGCGCGATCGAGGTGGCCTGCGCGGGAGGGCACAATATTCTGATGATCGGGCCGCCGGGCGCGGGCAAGACGATGCTGGCCAAGCGCGTGCCATCTATCCTTCCGGCAATGGGCCTCGAAGAATCGATCGAAACCTCTAAAATCCATTCCGCGGCGGGACTGCTTCCGCGCGAAGACGGCCTTGTAACCGCCCGCCCGTTCCGCAATCCGCACCATTCCATATCCGACATCGCGCTCGCCGGCGGCGGATCTTACCCGCGGCCGGGCGAAATTTCGCTCGCCCAAAACGGAGTCCTCTTTCTCGACGAGCTGCCGGAGTTCAGCCGCCGCGCGCTTGAAACCCTGCGCCAGCCGCTCGAATCGCGCGAGGTGGTGATCGCCCGCGCCCGTCACAGCCTGCGGTTTCCCGCCAACTTCATGCTGGTCGCGTCCATGAACCCCTGCCTCTGCGGCTATCAGGGCCATCCGTCGCGCGGCTGCGTCTGCAGTCCGCTGCAGGCGCAGAAATATTTCGCAAAGGTTTCGGGCCCGATGATGGACCGCATCGACATCCACATCGAAGTCCCGGCGCTCAAACTCGACGAGCTGACCGGCGATCCCGGCCCGGCCGAGCCTTCGGCGGCGATCCGCGCCCGCGTCGGGGCGGCGCGCGGCGTTCAGAGCAAACGGTTCGCAGGCGAACGGAAAGGTCGATCGCATGACGCCGACAAAAGCCGGATCCACGCCAATGCGCAGATGAGCGTGCGGCAGGTGAAGAAGTACTGCGATTTAGACTCGGAAGGGAAGGGATTGCTGAGGAGCGCAATCGAGCGGCTCGGGTTCAGCGCGAGGGCTTACGACCGAATCCTTAAAGTGGCGCGCACCGCGGCGGACTTGGAAGGGTCGGAAAAAATTGCGGCGCATCATGTGGCGGAAGCGATCCAGTACAGAAGCCTGGACCGCGCAAAGGTTTAAGGGTTTAGGCGGAGATGGAGACGGCCTGGACGGCGCGGTCGATCTGGTCCAGGTCGAAGGGTTTCAACGGCAGGTCTTTCAAAGCCTCCCGGATGATCTGAACCATGCGCGCCGCCTGGATCAACAGCCAGCCGCTGCGTTCGTCGAGGCCCGACGTTTCCATCCGGAGTCCGGCGGGCGCGTGGAACGTCAGCGCGCCGTAAGCCGTCAGGGGCCGGTCGGAAGCGGTTTCAGCCTGCAGTTCGCTGACGCGCACGAAACGATTTCCATCGTCCGATCCCGCGCCGAAGGCGTCCGGATTCACGCGGACGGACGAAGAATGGATCCCGAGTTTCGTCAAAGAAGACCGGACGGATTCATCGGACGTCACGAAAAGATATTGATGGGGCCCAAAATAGGTCTGCAGCAGGCCCGCGAGCTCGCTCCAATATTGCGGGTTCGCGCGCCAGTCCTGCGCTTCGAGGAAGTAGACGTGGAGCGACGAAGGCGCCAGCGTTTCGCCGAGGAAACGCCGCATGTCCGTAACGGAAGCCGCGCCGCGCAGTTTGAGCGCCTGGCCGATGAGCGCCTTGGCGCCCGTATGGCCCGCGCGGCCGGAATCGGCGGCATAGGGCAGAAGAAGCGCGGTGACTTTGCCGGCGAAAGCCGACGACCAGCGCGACGGCAACGCGCGGATCTCGCGGCTGATCAGGCCGATCCAGGCGCCCGCGCCGAGCAACAGCAGAGACGCCGTTCCCAATTTCAGCCGGAGATTGGCCTGATCTTCCAGATTGTAGAACTGAGCCTGCGCATGGGCCTGCAACAGGGAACCAACCATCGATCCCGATTCGGGAATGAGCAGGCCGCCGGCCATCGCGGGCTGAACGTGGAAGAGCAGCTGTCCGCCGAACACGGATATGGCGCCGCCGGTGTTGAAGGCGCCGTCCAGCATCCCGCTCGCCAGCGGCAGGAGAGCCAGGAAAGCGGCGTAGGGAAGCGCCCGGATCATCCGGACACGGGAAGCCCGGCCCGTATTGGAGGTCAGATCGCCTTCGAGCGTTGAGACCAGCTGAGCGCGGTCGGTCCGGGTCATGCCCGACAGGGCTCCGCTGATTTTTTGGGAATAAAATACTTTGAGCGCGTTGACCGCAAAACGGGACTGCAGCAGAACCCTGCGGCTCGCTTCGATCGCCAGGGCCGGAACGCGGGCACGATGGGGTTCGAGGGCCAAACCGGTGTCGGAGTTTGAAACCTGGGCGCGCGAACGATCGGCGCCCGCGGTGGATGGAGAACGCAGTATCTGCAGGGTCAGCTCGTCGTCGGGTTTTCCGATCGGGAGAGTTTGGACCACTTCGAGGTCCGGGAAAGGATGGTATCGGGGACCGCTCAAATGATAGCGGCCGGCAAACAGTATCGCCAATACAGCTCCCGGTTTCATTTCATCGCGGATCTTTTTATTGAAATCTTCCCGGAAGCGGTTCCCGGAATCCATCCCCAGGGGGTCCGTGTAGTAAAAATAAATGATGTCGAATGGCGACCAGTCCAGATCGAAGGCGCTCGTTCCGCCCCGGAATTCGACCCCGTTCGCCAGGCCCAGTTTTTTCGCCCGCGCGAGGACGTCGCCGGTGCGGATCGAAAGATCAGGATCAATCTCGACGCCGGTCGCGCGCATGCCATAGAGGTTCGAGGCGACCAGTGACCCGCTCAGGCCCGCCGCGCCGAACTCGAGAAGCCGCTTTCCATTTAGACCGCCGGTGACGCCGGCCGCCGCGTCAAAAACCGAGATGAGCGCGGGGAAAGGAGTCCGCGCGTAAACGGTACCGTCATTGAGGATCTTTACGCTCCGCTTCAGGTCGTCGCTGCCGACGAATTCGAAAGCGTTGGTTTCGATGAATTCCCTAAGCCAGAGACGGCGAAGATCGGACAGGGCACCGCGGCCGAAGGGCAGTGCCCCGCCCCGCGATCCGTCCGCGGGCAGCATGGCCAGGGTCGGCATCAGAATGCTCAGCAGGAGAGGTTTGTTCGCCCGATATAAATCCGCAAACATCCGGCTGATGAAGCCGGAGCGCGCCGCTCCGGATCCGTCGGATAACAAGCGGTCCGGTCCGACGGACGAATCTCCGCCGGCTTCGCCGCCGCGCAGGGGGATCCAGACCATGCCGAGATTTTGGTCAATGAACGATTCCGGGATGGCGGAAAGTTTTTTCATCATGTTCTTCCTGTCCACAACCTTGAGATTTTCGATATCCACCGCGCCTTTGATGTCGGCAACCTTCTGCCGCACCAAGGAATCCCCGGTGTTATTAAAATGGCTCAAAAATTCGCTGACCGCCCCCACCCAATTGTTGGGGAACATGGCCAGGGAACGGGATTCCCATCGATCACCGCTGCGGCGGAAGTTCATGAAGCCGATATCCCGCGTGTCCTGATAGGAGGTTCCTTCAGTCAGCTCGCCGCCATCCCGGAGCAGGGGAAGCATATTGTCAATAAACTCGCGCCTCTTCCCCTCCTTGTGATCATAAAATTTGGAAACATTGAACATACGCGCCCTGTCGAACTCAAGTCCATTCAGCCGGTGCTTCATGCGGGCCACGCTGGCCGGATACCGGAAATCAGCTTCAAGGAACGTGACGTTGCGGATGCCGTTCTCCCGCGCGTACACGTCGTAGGGTCCAAATATAATCTCCCCTTCACCGGCCACGACCCGTCCCGGCTTGGGCTTCCCGCCGTCCTTTTCCCGCGAGCGCAGGGCTTCGCGGTAGAGATCCTCCATCTCCTCGCGAATTTTCATCGGGTCCTTCTCTCTAAAATACATCCGTTGATCGAGGGCAAAACCATGGATGACGTAACCCTCGCGGTCGATGACCCCGACCATTCCCTTCAGCTGGAACGCCGCCGCGGGGACGAAAGCGTCAATACCGTAAACGTTCATTTTGGGAAAGCGTTTCGCGAGCTCCATCGTGGTATAAGGAACGGGGAGCCCGCTCTTTTTATCGAAGGCCAGGCCGATGCCGATGTCCGCGAAGTTTTCGCCGGAAGTATTTCCGTACTTTTCCAGCCACCGGTCGTACGCTTCAAGGCGGCGGGGACTGGTCAGCATGTCCGTGACGACGCTCGGCCGACCGTAGTTGTCGTTAATCAGCTCAACGTTATGGACAAACTTTCTGAACTGGATGCGCCGGACGACGGCGTTTACGGTGAAATGGAGCGCGAAAGGGAAGGCGAAGAGGACGCTGTCCGGAAGAGATCTCAAGTGGGGCGAGAGGAGCGGGGCCATTGAAAGAACGCCGATGCCAAAACCAAGCCTCGCGTTCTGGGGCGGCGCGCGCGAGCCGAACTGCTTCGCGGCCCAGGGCGTGTGGCCGAGGATGAACAGGGGCCAGGCCATAAAATAAGAAGCGTACAGGAACGTTTGCAGGTCCCAGCCGTTGGCGGCGTTGGCGGCGCTGGCAGCGAAACCGAATATACTTCCCAATGCCAGGGCGAGGGCATTTTCGATGAACCAGGCGCGGCGGTGATAGGTCTCTTCAGAGAGATGGACACCCAGACGCGGCAGGATTTTTTCCCGAACGAACGGCATGACGCCGCCCGCCATCGGCCAGGCCCGCTGCAGGCTCTCGCCGCCCAGATTCACGTCGGCGCGGGCCGCAACCATTCCCGAAGAGTAAAGGTAGAGGGCCTTGATCAGTTCCTGAATCGGGAACGTACCGTTATAATGCCCGAGGTCGGGATGGATGCCGTCCTGACGCCAACCCTTTCCAACCCTGCCGTGCAGATCCGCAATAGCGCGCGTCGCCGGAGTCCGCGCTTCCTCTTTCAGAGATTCAATCGCCCCCTGTTTGAACCGCCACAGGTCCCCATTTTTTTGGAGGCGCGGCACCGCAAGCGACTTTTCGAAATACCGCGATAAAATCGCCGGGACTTCCCCGTCGCTGATTCCGGCGTCCTTCAGGGCGCTCCGGATCAGGTTTTCCGACACAAAGCCCCAGCCGATCTCCGACGCGAAATTTTTCTCGATGACGGCTTCGGCTTCGCCGTACAGATCAGCCGGAAGGCTTCCGCGCGACAAGTCGTCAATGTGCGCATCTCCCTGCGCCATAAAATAAGCCATCTGCCGCGCGAGACGTGCCCAATCGATCGAATTTTCCAACGCCTGCCCGAAATTTATCGGCATGCTTTTTCCGGCATAAGACCGCAGAAGCGTATTAAACATTTTGCGAATCATATCGGCCTGTTCCTGAACCCGGGCAGCGTTGTTCCAGTCCAGTTCGCCGCGTTCCCGCCAGTAATTGCCCGCGACCAGAGTCCAGCTGAAAAGGTAATTCCCCAGCAATCCCATGGCCTGAAGCGCGGCGTCCCGCTCGGGATCAGCGGCGGAAGCGCCGGGAAGCGCCGAAGCGTAACGGCCGGACTTTTGCAGTGCTTCGGACAGGGTGAGCATCTCCGCGATGTCCGCGGGTCCGTCCTGCCGGAAATTGGGGAAGCGCACCGCTTCCGTCCAGCCTTCCAGGTCTCCCGCGCCAAGTCCCGACTTCTGCAACAGCTCGACGTACCAGAGATATTGCCGCTCATGTTCGCGGTCGTGGAAGAGGCGGATCAAGTCGGGATGGAAAAGGCCCAGGCCCGCCCAGGTCCCGAGCGTTTCCAGGCTGGCGGCCGAAGATTTCTCGAACGTATCAGCATCCATGCGAGCGTCGCCCAGATAATTCCAATGGGCTTCGGGATTGGGACCCGGGACTTCATAGATAAAGAGGTTGAAGGCGCCGTTGCGCGGGTCCTGGTACAGGGCGCGCCCGTAAGGGCCGGACTCGCTGGAGGTTAACGCTTCTTGCGCTTTTTGCGGAAGACCTTGAGGCAGCAGGCGCGCGATGGGTTCGCGGTCAACCGGAATCCGGTACGTGGGCCGCGCGGAAACATCGTCGGCCATCAGCTTATTCAATCGGCTGAGCTTGTCCGCTTCCCCCGCGAACGTCTCGAAAGATTCGGAAGCTATCTGGAACTTGATTCCGAAGAAACGCCCGTCGGGAGCGCGCGCGATTAAAGTCCGCCCTGCGCTGCCTTGGACCGTCCATCCCGGGAAAAGGTCGGACCAGGATTGCGGCGATTGCATGTTCCTGGAAAGGGCCAATTTCCAGCCTTCCGGCTCCGACGAAATTTTGGCCGCGGCATCCATTGTGAAGCGGCGCAACAGGCCCGATACGTATGCGGCCCAGGTCGATCGGCTGTCTTTGCCGAAACCGAATTCGATTTCAAGCAGGCGGATCGCGGAGCTGCCGTATTTTTCCAGCAGAGATTCGAGATCGCCGTAACGCCCGGCAAATTCCAGTATCGCCCTGGCCGTGGCGGGCGAGGTATGAAGCTCGCCATGGCTGATCATGTCGTCCAGGATATCCGTAAGGGACGCCAGCAATTTGGGATGATCGAGTTCCACAGCGCTGCGCACCAGGGCGAAACGCGCCTCATTGAACTGCGCCGCGGTCAGGCTTGCCCTCCGCCCGGGAAGCGCCTCAAGCTGAGGCGCGAGGTTCTCAAAATCGCGCTCCATGAGGGCGATGCGCGACGAGACTTCCTCCCAGACGCGGTCGGACCTACGCAGCCAAAGCCGGTTGACCTCGGGCTGAAGCACCGCGTTGGCGGGCCGTGCGGACAGAAGATTATTGCGATCTACCCTTTGGTCGCGAATAAAGCGGTTCAGGAGCATTTCGTCATAGCGCTTGTCTTCCGGGTCGCGCTTCTTACGGACGTTCTCCTTCGATTTGAAATACCGTCCCAGGCGTTTTGAATCGGAAATTTCCACGCGCACGGTGAAAGTGAGACTGCGGGCGAGCTCCGCGTTAGGGAGTCCGCGGCCAAATATGAAAACCGCGGCGTGACCTCGAATCAGGTCCTGAGCCGGGTAACGCGGATCGTAGCGGACCGTGTTTGCCTTCAACCCGTCCTCGTAAGCGAGCGGATGGAGTTCTTTGACCAGCTCTCTGCATTCTTCGACGGACTCTTCGGCCCCGTAAACGTAGATGAAGATCGGATCTTCGCTTCCCCCGTGCCTTGCCCGGGCCGCTTCCCAAACGCGTTTCGCAGATTCCTTCATGGTCCCGGGTTCGAGGGCGTAATCTTCCTCGTCGAAAACCGTGGGAAGGGCGGGAATCCACAACTTCCTGCCGCCGTCCTTATAAAGGAAGAAGCGTTCGCGCACGTAAGGCAGGAACGGCCTCAATGATTTTTCCAAAAATGCATCAATCTTCGGGGAGAGTTCGGAAACCCCCGCCCCGATCGCGTTTCCGCCGTCCCAATAGGCGCCGGACAGATCGGCCATCGCCCGGTTGTCGAGCTGGAGCGCGAACGATATCAGCTTCGCCTGGTCGCGGTTGCGGGCTCCCATGGCGAAGCCCAAGTCCTCGTCGGATTCGCCAGCGCTGAATTTCAGGAACTCCTTTTCTTTGAGCTTTTTCGCGTGGATCGAAACCGAGGGAATGGCTCCCGCGCGCAGGCTCTTCAGAATGACATCCGCGCGGGAATGGTTCGGAAACAGAGCAAGGAGCTCCGCAACCTGCTCCCGGGCCGCCGCGGTCTTCCATCCTAAAATCTTCGCGATCGTTTCATCCGGATGGTGCAGGACCCGGACCAGTTGGACCTGGACCGGCGTGAGCTCCGGAAGAGGGGTTTCCAGAATATGCGCGGCGCCCGACTTCCGTGCATAAATTTCCACTTCCTCCGCGACCGCCGGAGATGGCTTGAACGTGACCGTGCGCCAATCCGGCGAGAAAAACTTATTGATAAGCATCGGCACCGCACTATAATAGATCGCGAAGCTGAACATAAACAGGAAAATCACGGCGGTTGCGACGATGAACGAAACCACTGGATCATATTCGCCCGACAGATTGACGATCCGCAGGAACAGGAACATGGACAGGATGGCGGGAATTCCCGCGGTATAGTAAGCCCTCAAAAGAAGCTCTTTCCAAAGGCTGGATGGGAAATGATTCATGTCGGCTTCAATGGCGCTGGACAGGGGTTCCGCTTTTCCCACATCGAACGAATGCGCCAGCCGGTCCGCTTCAGCCTTCTCCACGTAACCCAGCCGCAGCATCTCCCGCGACAGCGGCAGGATGAGCTCATCTGCCGCTTGAAGCGCATCCGCATGGGTCATCATCAAAGTGTTTCTCAACTCCCGGTACGTCAGATTCATGATGTTGCGGCGGAGCCACCAGTCGTTTTCCGCCTCGGAGGACGGATCTTTCTGAACGCTGATGTTTTTCAGGTAAGTCGACACAATATTTTTCATACCGGCCTGGGTCTTCAGCTGCTCGGCCTGCCAGCTCCGCGTGCCTTCGCTGCCGCCGGCTGTCCCGCTGTAGAGCTTGCCGAAATTCTTCTGGGTCTTGGTGGGCGGAAGAGGCTTTTCCTTCCGGAATGGCAGGGCCCTTCTTTGCGGATCGGATTTAGTCTCCCTGTTGAAATGAGTCCTCTGGCGGCGTATCCTGTTCCACTCCCGGAGGTCCTGCACATCCTTCATGACCTGGCGCGCGGCCCAGAGGACCAGCAGGTGCAACGGCGGAATGCCGCCGTAGAGCGTCGTGCCCTGCGATCCAAGCATTTTATTTCTGAGGAAAATCCGGTATTGGGAGTAGATTTCAAAGGCCTTGTCCGGGGAATCCGTTTCAAATTTGGAGCAGATGCTTTGCAGGGTGGCAAGCAGCTTGCCGTTCGCGACCCCGGTCGCATCGGAGAGCGTGATCAGGTTCCCGGCGGAACGCGGCAGGGCTTCCAGAACGCGGAACTCGTCCGAGCTCAGGGGGTGCTCAATCAGGTTCTGAAGTCCCGGAAGAAACCGCTGTTCGAAGGCCGCGTTGAGGGCGTTCCGCTTCGAAGCGTTTCTGCCCCGGGTTCCCACCTTCGCGTAAATCCGGGAGAAGAGCGTGGCGACGGAGCGTTCCGTGAGCGGTGGGTTGAAGCTCCGCGCGATCTCGGCGTTCTCGATGAGACCCTGCGCGACCGCCTGCAGGAGTTTGAGCTCCGTGGAGTTAAAAACCGTTCTCACTTTCAGCGGAGCCACGCTCACGTCGGCGGGCAGGTCACCCAGCCGGATGGCTTTTTCCACCAGGCGCAAGGATCTGGACGCGTAGGATTCTCCCAACGCTCTGCGTATATCGTAGTTCTTAAACATTGATCCGATCAGGCTCTGCACGGCCGCGACGCTGTTGAAGCCCTGAGACGCGGCGATCTGCTCTACCGTGAGGCCGCGCGCAAGATCGGTCATGACCGCCACCTGCTTTTCGGTGGGCGGGCGCTTCAGGACGCGCTTGAGCCCCCAGTGGGCGGCGGCGCTCAGACCCGGATCCTCGATGTGCCCTTTTTCAATCGCGCGGACGACGATGGAATAATACGGCGCTTTATCTTTTTCGTTGATGCCGTAAAGGCGCTTAAGCTTTTTGACCGCGTTGGATGCAGATACCACGCTTATACCGGTCGCGGCCGCGATCCGCGCGGGCGACCCGGCGCCCTGAAGGATCGCTCGAACAACTCTGCGCTCCGTGGGAGTCAAAACTTTCAGCTTCAACGCCCGGATATCCGCGCTGCCAAGGCCGGGAACCGAAGGCGCCGCGCGGCTGATCAACAACACCAGGCGTTCGGCGAACCTTCCTTTTAGCTCGACATCAAACTGTTCCATCAGGACGCTGAACCGCCTTTCAAGATACGCCGGGGAATAATGGACGATCTTCGCGATCTGGGCGGCGTTCAAGCCGCGGGCCAGGCCCGCTAACAACTGCTTGTCCACATCGAGAAGAGTCTGCTGTTTTTGAATGATGTCAGCGGCCGGCAGGCGGCGGAGGACGGCCGGCAGATACCTGTTATCTTTGGTCAAAATCAGGGCCATGTTGTAGGCGGCGTGGGCGAAAATATAATTGAACAGCGGGTTTCCGACATGCAGAGGAAAATAGAGCGGAGAAAGAAAAATCATGGACAGGAAGAATCCGACCGTCATCAATATCTTTTGATCGCGGGGCCCGCGGTTTTTATGCGCCTTGGCGAAAATGGTGGCGCTCGCGGCCGACCAGGCAGCCACCGCCGGAAGCGCCAGGCTGAACGAGGCGAAGATGAAGGCCGCCGCAATCCCGATGGCCGTCGCCTTTCCGGCATCCGGAACCTGGGCCGCAATCCCACGGCGCGCCAGAATCTTATGAGCAATCCAGTTGATGACGGGAATGTGATAGACGACTTCCCAGGCCACGCCGAAGAGTGAGTAGAGAAAGTATTGCAGGCTGTCTTTGCCCCAGCGCGCCTCTGCGCGATCGCCGGCGATGGAGGCGGAGTTATCGGGAGAATAGTATCTGAATAACACAGAATCGCCCTTAAAAACCTTCTCAACCCCGCTGGAGGGATCGCGCGACATGCGCAGAAGGATCGCTTCCAGCCTCGAAACGGTGATTCCCGTGACCATCTCGAGTTCAACTAGGGTCTGGGCGTTGACCGCTTCGCCGCCATACCGTTCGAACACCTGCTTCAGCGCCTGCAATGCGTGTCCAGGGTCATTGAAACTTCCTTCAATCCTGGAAGCGTAAATCTGCCGCAGGTCCCGCTCGAGGGCGCTCATAATCCTCCGCCAGCGCGGCGTGGCCATCTGGTCCGGCGCTTTAATGAACTCTGTCTGATACCGGCGCCCGAGCTGAATCTCCCCGACGGATATCACGAGAACCGCGGGGCTTTCGCCGTAAATGATTTCAATGGGAAGAAGGATGGCATACGAGGTACCCTTTCCCTGGTTCTTCAGGACCCAGCTTAAATCGCTCGAAATAAAGACCCGGTCGTAGTAACCGGTGAAGTGTCCGAAATCGAGATTTTCGAAGCGAACCGGAAGGCCCTCGCTGACCGCTTTTTCCACGATATCCGATTCGTCGTCAGAAAGGAGATCCCGTTGAACGTGCCACATCTTGACCGCCAGGGTCTGGATGTCGCGGACCGGAACGCCGTTGCGGACCAGGACCCGTTGGATCGCGGCCGCGACGGTATTGGTTTCGCGCTCCGTCCTGCCGACCCTGCGTCCGATCTGGGAATAGGGGTTGCCGAACTCCATCGCCTCAAACACGCGCCAATGGTCAGCGGACAGCTCAGACAAAATCCACGGGCGAGCGACTTCCGCGGGAAGGACCGGAGCGTCCAGCTCCAAAATCCCAATCTTCAGCGCGGCCCGCACCGCCTCCGCATGACTCCGCACATCTTCGCCGGACTGTTCGCTCAAGTCCGGATAAATTTTTCGGCTGAGCATGACGGTGGCGCTCTGCTCGCTGCGGTTCGGAATATCCTTCACGATTTCCGCCACCGTCTTCTCGTCAAGAAGTCCTTGCAGAATCTGTTGGTCGTAAGGATCTTCTCCAAGCCCCATAACCACGGCCAGCGCTTCGAGAGAAGCCTTGTTCTGGTGTTGAATCCCCAACTGGTGATAAGTGGCGTTCATCACGTTTTGCATCCGCTTGTATTTGACGGCGTCGCCGGCCGCCGCGTCCTTGAGATTTGTTTTCGCCAGAGCCCTTAAAATATCCTGATGCTCTGCGGTCATCACGCTCTTGGCTCTCGGTCGGCTGAGGTAGGTCGCGCGTGTCACCCAGCCCATCGCCACGGCCATCAAGGCAATTTCCCTGCGCGTTGAAACTCCCAGTTTCGGCGCTAACTGCAGACGGACTCTGGCATCAAGAGTCGGGCCCTTCACCCCAATGGTGTCTCCGATCTCATCCATCGTCCTGCCTTCAAGGTATCCCTGCATGAGGATCTTAAAATTATCGTCGGGAACGAAATCCTTCTGGGCAGGCGCTTTCAGGTTCGACGGCAGCGCTTCCAAGAGCCGGGAACGCATGTCTGGCGTGATTTTCAGTGTCAGAAATTTCGGGCGCGGTTCCTGTTTTTTGCGGCCGCGCAGAGCCAGAAGGCGGGACTTTCCGGTCGTGAGGTGAATGGCATTGATGGCGAAATGCAGGACGGCTGACGCGGCGAGCGCGACCCGATACGAGCCCGTCAGTTCAAACGCCGCGAGGAATGATCCTGTGAGAAGGATGATCGGGTAGAGATATTGGACGAAATCTTTCGCCGCGGCGCGGAGGCTGGAATAGGAAGCGCGGCCGGGCATCACCTGATTGAAGAGCACGTGCAGACCAGCGAAGAGGGCGACGCTGACGCCCAATACTGAACCCACCACCGCGGGATCGAGCGTCAACACCGCCGCCAGGGACGCGCCGGTGAGTTTCAAGGGCAGGTAACGGAACAAAAATTCTTCGATCAGGGGCGCGGCAACCAGCGCGTCAAAGCGCAGGAGGCGCGAATTTTCGCCGCCGAGCATCCGGACGAACGGGCGCAAAAGGCTCAATGTCTTTCTATCCGCGGCAAGCGCGTCTCCCATCAAGTTCCGGATGATGGCCTGCTTCTGGTTTCCGAACGCTCCGGGATAAACCTTCTCCACGACCTGCTCCAGGACGTCGCCGTGCTCCTCGGGGTCTTCCTGCAAAACCCGCGCCAGAGCCCCGCGGACATCTTTCATTTTGTTCTGGTCCGCGAATGAAATCGCGGCGGACTGCCAGATGCTCAACAAATCGGCTTCTTCAAGGAGTTGGCGTGAAACCATCAGCCGCAGGACCTGTTCGAGCTCGTCGAACCCGCCGACCGCGCCGACGGCGGTGAGCCTGATCATGAGGGACCGAATTTGGCCGCGGCGTATGTACGCCCCCTGGTCGTTGGACGGGACCTTCTGGCCCATGAGCTGCAGAGCCTGCCGCGCGTAGTTTTCGAGGATCCTGGGGCTCAACGGCGCCCGATCCTCGGATATGCGCCTCTGGGACGCTCCGAGGCTGTCGAGCAGGCGCGTCAGGGCGGCCTCGGTTTCGCGGTCCGAAGAACTTTCCCCGGATTCTTCGGCAACGGCGGGGTCGGGCGAATCGGGCACGGAAGCGGGAGCAGGGGCGACGGTTTTTTCCAGCACCAGGTACAGGGCTTCATGTATCGAACTGACGGCATATCCGGAATCGTTGAAATGCTTGACGACTTTTCGCGCAAGAGCCGCTGCCTTGCCATTGGTAATGCCGCTGTTCCACTGCGACGACTTGAGTTCCTGTGCCAGCGCCGGCGCGCCCTTATCCAGAAGCGCGGCCCGGCTGAACAGGGTATCCATCTCATCGGACTGAAGGCGCGCATCGCCATCTGCGTCAACGACGTTCCCGGCCACCCACGCTCTCAGCTCGCTCTGCTTCTTCGTCAGGATCAATAATTTTTCCATGACGGCCAGACTGGACGGCTTCATCCGGACCAGCGTTTCGGGGACACGGTTGCGAACAACCATTGCGCCGACCGGAGAATAAATCTTCATCTCTCCGGAGTTGACGTCCAGGCTGCGCAGATATCCCACCCCGCCCGAACCGTTGATTTCGACGTAAGCGGCGCCCGCCGGAGTATCGCCCTGCGGCGCAGCGCGATCCAGGACTTTTGACAGCACGAGCAGATAACGCGCGGCATCTGCAAAGCCGTTCGAAGCGTAATGTCGCGACGCCTCCGCATATAAGGAAGGAGCCCCCAGGCTTTCGATGCCGAATGCGCGCGCGACTTCCTCCGGAGACATCGTTTCATAGCCGTCCATTTTCTGTTCGTCCAACGGAACCGCCGAAAGCTCGGACTTGACGACCGCCGGAGCGACGCTCGCGACAGGCATGCTCGTCGAGCGGGGCGGTTTCGATGCCCGAGGTGTCTTCGCGGCCCGAGGCGGCTTCACGGCCTGAGGCGGCTTCACGGGTTTCGCGCGCTGAACCGGCTTGGCTGCCGTAGGACGAGTTGGCGGACTCGCCGGAGAATCGGCGACGGGCTGAATCTTGGGTTTGGGTGCCGCAACGGACATCCTTTCCGCCTGAGCTTCCAAGGGCTGTATCGGAGCGCGCTCTGCTATCTGCACCTGACTGCGCTTGCGTGCCGATCTTTTAACCGGCTCGGACGCCAAGCCAAGCTTCTCTCTCATTTGACGCCGCACATTGACCGACAAATCAATTACGAGGACATTTCCTGACCTATCCAAAATGGGATTCCCGTCCCGGTCTGACGCGAACCGGACGAACGCGGCTTTGCCGTCGGTGAATCGGAACTCGACTTCAGCCCCGGGGTATCTCTTAAAGGTCCCCGCGAAGGAACGCGTTTGTACTGCACCGCCTTCTCCAACCGTGATTCCGGAAACGATGAAATCGCGCGCTTCCGTCCCATCCGGCCTTCTCAAGCTGTTCCGGCCGAATTTTTCGATGACATTGATCAGGGTCCCTTTTTCGAATGAATCAGGCGCCGCTCCGGGAACGGTTTCATGGATATAGGTTGACAGGCGTTTCGAAGCGAGGACCTTGCCGTTTTCAACGACGTCGGCCGCGACGATGATCGCCCTGCTCTCCGTTGGATTTACGATCTCCCTGGACGCCGCTTCCTTGCCGCCGTATTCGGGACCAAAAACGAAATGATTCTCGGTTCCCCCAATCGAAAGGTTGCCGCTATTTCCGAGGTAATGGCCATGAATTTCGTGGTCCTCGTTCAAACGATGAAACTGCTCCGCTGATAATTTTTCTGAAACGGATGAGATATACCTTCTGAGGGATTTGCTCCAGATCAGCGTAAACTTTTTCGTAAAATCGGAATCAAGCGATGTAAATGAATGAATAACCCCCTGAATAACGCGTACCACGCCTCTCTCGCCGCCATGATCTTCGAACCGGCCCCAGCGGCTGCCGCCGAATTCCAATGCTCCATTGGCGCTCAACCGGACATGAACCATGGCGTCGGCCAATTTAGATACATCCTCGCGGGAGATCGAACCCGTATGGACTCGGAGGATACCGCCCGTGGCATTGTCTATGACCGGCAGGAATTCGACTGAAACGCTGTCCCGCAGGAAATGCACGCGGATGGGCCAGCCATCCTTCATCTCAAGCTGGTAGGGCGAGCCCGCGTGGGCTGAGAATTTTCCGAAGGGCCGTCCGACTTCCAGGCGGCCCGATGCGGGCAGCTGGCCGGATATGAGCACGTGGCCGAGTCCGCGGTAATAATCGATCGTTGCGTTATGCGGGCGAAGGCTGATGTCTTCCTTTGCAGCCGGACCATCGAAAGATTTGTTCAGGGTTTCCCGCCACGAGCGAGTTCTTTCCGCGGCTTCCGCCGACAGGGCCGCGAGGCCCTTGCGCGAGAGCCGATAATCGATGACGTTAGACCAAAGATAGTCCGGAATGATCCAACCGCCGTTCGTCAGCCGAGAAATATCGTCTTTCGAGACGGGCCGCGAAAATTCTATTCTCCCAATCGAGGGCCGGAAATCCTTTTCGCCGCGATAAAGCTCGGACATAATATCTCTGTCGCCGGCGTTAAGAGCGGCAAAACCGGACCGGACATTGTCGTCCGCCAAGGCTAACAGCTCTTCGCCGTGCGTCACGGAATAAGGCGCTATGATACCGGCCCAGACCCTCCCCTTTCTTTCGAGAGACCATCGGCCCGTGGCGGAGCTCTGATCCATATATTCCTTGGACTTCAGCGCCGCCAGGGCAAAGCGCAATCCGGAATCGGAAAGATTCAATCCTGACCCAACATCCTTGAATTGAGGGAAAAATCCATTGCGGGAATACCAATCGGCGAAAAATCGGAGTATGGCGCTGTCCGTCTCGCTGAGCTGTCTCTTTTCAGCCATCTGGTTCTTGATGGACATCGCGCCGGGACGCAGATCCAGAACCAGGGCCTGGCCGCGCACGTCGCGGATCCCGGGGAAAGAAGCGCTCGTGAAATTTCCTTTCTCAACGGATACGCGGACTTCCGCCCCGCCAAACTCTTCCTCGTCCAAAGTAAAAAGCGCCCGCCCGACCATTTTCAGGGCTCCCTTTTTCGAAAGGATCCCTGCAATGACCTTGCCGTTGAAATTTCCTTTCTCCAGCTGTGCCGCGGTCACATGGTGAACTGAATTTACCAGCCGGCCGCCACTGTCATAGATCCGGACCAGCGCCGCTTCGTCGGAACTGCCGCCAAGCCAGACGCTTTTGACCACCGGTTCGGATCGGTCGTTCATGACCAGCGTGTAATCCACACCGCGGCGCGCGTTGGCCATGCCAAACAGAACGACATTGCGGGAAACGAAACGAACGCCTCCGGCGCTGTCCAGGTGATCGCCCATGATCTTGATTTCAGCGCGCGACTCGAAAAGCGGCCGGAGATCGCTCCAAATGGGATGCGAACTGAATTCCGCCAAAACTTCTCCGGTTACAGGATCGACGACCCGCACCGGTTCGGCGGAACGGGATTCCGACCGCATTGCGGCGACGGCGGGGAAAACGGGCATCAGGAGAGCCGAGAGGAACAGGCGGCGGAGCGCGGCGCGGCGGCCGGACCCGAGCAACGAGTGGCGCTTCGGACGCGCGGGGATCCATTCCATCACCGCCGTTCCCTGCCGGTATTTGCCCGAGGCGCCCTTGACGAAGAAGAGGTTCAGCTGATCGCGCGTCAGATCGCGCAGGGTGTCGCGGTTGCCTTCGCCCTTCGATATCACGAGGGTCGCGTCCTTCCAGCGTTCGCGAAGCTGATTGGACGCGTTTCTCAAATCCGTCCCGCGCATGGAAGATCCGCTGTGGATGACTTCGGGAACGTCGCGCGCGAAAAACCCGGAAACGACGCTCTCATTCAGCAGGTCCTGAAAATCGCGGAGCGTGACGTCGTTGGCCGTTTCCATTTCGCGAGCCACCACAACGACGTTGTGTCCCATTTCCCGCAGGACGCGAATCAATACGAGGTCGGAGATGTCTTCGCCCAGATTATCCAGAAAATACAAAACACGCTGGCCGGGCTTCGCGAGCCGGTTCCAGACGGAATTGAATTTTTCAGCGAGGAACGGATGCCCGGCGGACTCATCCGCCATCGAGCCCGGGAACCTTTCGCTCAAAAAGCCGCCCAGTCCGAACCGGTTTCCGTAAGCCGCCCCATTCAAGGCCCGCCACAGCCTTTCCTTATCGGACGCGGTGGAATCTACCGCGGACCACAGGGCGGGAAGGGTGCCCAAAGAACGGTTTCTGAACAAGCGCTTTCCAGCGTGCACGGCTGACGGGAAGGGAGCAAAGTGCGGGCTGCGGATCACTTCCAGCAGCATCCATTCGGCCTGACGCGCGGACACATCCGCATAGGCCGGATCCTCCGCCAGCCGCCGGACCATTTCGGCGAACGCCAGGCGCGCCTGCACTCTTTGCTGATCCGGATGATCGAGGAGCGAAAGCTCCAGGAAGCCGATGAAATCCGGGAGCGTTTCGCGGCGCGCGTCTTTCCAAAGGGTGGAGCCGGAGAGGTAGTTTTCGGGGTTTCGGACGAACAGCGGGGAAACGGCGCGCGGGACGGACGCCTCGCGCGAAATTTCATTCAGGATCGCGAGGCCTTCGGCGTCGAGCCGGGCCTCTTCCGTCGGCTGGCTCAACCTGAGCCAGTAACTATAAGGAAGTTCAGATTCAGGAATCGGGTCGGTCATCGATTTAAGCGTCGCCGGCGGGGCGTGGAAGCGCCGCACGATGGAACGGATTAAGTCCGACGCTCCGCCCTGGACCGCGGGGAACATGAGCGCCACACCCAGGGCAAAACCAATCATGCCGCCCCAGATCAGGAACGATGAGGAGATCAGCGAACCCAGGAGCGCGCCGAGCGCGGCTCCGATAATGGGAGACGCCGCGCCGCGCAGGGTTTCACCCTCATTTTTGGCCGCGGCTTCCCGCGCTTCTCCGATAATATCGTAATACGCCCCCCAGATCTCCGCGTCCGTCGCGTTGTCGGGCACTGTGCGGATCGTTCGGGTCATGTAGTTCTCGTGCTCCCGCGCGATGCTTTCGTCCTGGTCCATCAGCCACAGCGTGTTGGCGATAAGGTCCGCCGTTTTCTCTTCCAGCCGGAAATAGGCGTCCGCGGGAATGCCCGTTTCCAAAAATTTCTTCAGCGTCGCGCGCGCCGCGGCCCGGTCGCGGACTTCATAACGGACCGTGCTCCGGCCCCGCGCGTCCCGCGCGTAATCGGCCCGCCCTTTCGAAGCCAGAGGCAGAAGGACTTCATAGAACACGCTGAGCCACCAGGTGAGGCGCGTGGTCGGGAACAGATCAATCAGCTGATTGAGCCGTTCCTCTCTCAGCTCGCCGTCCTGCACGACCGCGCCGACGCGCGTCATCAGCTCGCGGGTGGCGCGCGCGAGGATTGCGGCCGTGAACTTCTTGTCCATGTGGGCGCTGATGGAATATATGCCGGACAGAGCGTAAGCCTTCCCGATTGGGCTTAAGTCCTCGCGATCCAGTATTTTAAGGAAATCGTCCGCGCTGCGGGCGCCGCTCTCCCGAACGGCCTGCTGATACCACAGGGGCATCAGGTGCGTGAGCAGGGCCTTCTTCTCTTCCGTCGGAACCTCGGGGTCGCCAAGGCGGCGAAGGATTTCCTCTTCGTTTTGCGCGATTGGCATTGTGGCTTCCAGCGTTTCCAGAAGCGGCCAGTAGATTTCTTTCAGCTCGCGGATACCAAACCCGTCAAAGAAGCGGAAGCGCTTCCGGACGTCCCCGGTCACCTCAACGCGTCCCGCCGAAACAAACCGGTCGCTCAGTTCCGTGACCATTGAGGAAATCTGCTTAACGATCAGAGGGAACAGATGGATCGAATCATTCTTTTCCATGGCCCGCAGGATCTGCCCGTATTCGAACGCCTCATCCTCCGAGAGCGTTGCGAGCCGGTTCGCGAGGAAAGGATCCGGGAATTCCGAATTGAAAAGCGAATGGTTCACCGTGAAATAACCCTCCTCCCAGGGTGCTTCGATCGCGGAGAGCATGCTGTGGTCAATCCGTAAAAATTGCAAAACCCTCTCTTCGCCGAGCGCGTCCTGGATGTTTCCCCTTCTCCGGCCTTCATCCACCAGGAGTCCGAGCCGCGGGAAATCTTGGGGAGACGCCGCGTTGTCCAGAAGATCGCGGAGCGAATCGAGAATTTCGCCCGAGTCGGAATGGTACGCGACGCCGACGGCGCGGGCCGCCGCCATGTAAGCCAGGGTTTTTTCCTGATCGCTCGCGGACTCGTCGTTCAGGCGCGACGCAACCCAGTCCACCAGGCGCTCCCGGAGCCGCAGGCTCCAGTCCGCCTCCACGGTAGCCAGCCGCGCCCAGACGTCCAGAGTGTCCGCCTGCAAATAGGGCATATCGACCCAACTCAATTGGATGCGGTCCGCCACAAAATCGGGGCCGGTTTCTCCGGAGTCCAGCGCGTCGATCAGCTTGGACGCCAGCTGGTTGGCGGCTCCGGCCCGGATGAGCCAATAGGGGTGATCGAGATGGACCGAAAGCAATTCCTCCCAGGAATATCCGTCAAATGCGGCGGAAACTTTAAACTGCTCTTCCGCCAGCCTCCCCCATTTTTGCGCGGCTGGCACGCGGTCCTTCAGGCGGGGGTGATCCGAGGGAGAATTCATCACGAGCTCGAGGATGGCCTGGATCTGCGCGAGCCGCGTTTCCGTAATCACCCGAGTTCCGTAAATATGCATGGCCAACACCTTGGCCGTGATGCTTGCGGCATAGGGGCTGCGCGCCACGAACTTCAGGAAAAACTCCTGGACGCGCCTGGAGTCTTCGGGCAGCAGCCCTTCCAGATCGGCGCTGGCCGGCGTCAACATGCGCGCGAAAATTTCAGGGCTCCAGAACGTCATGATGACGTCGGACAGGTCGAACGGCCGGCCGTCGAGGAAAGCCTGGATAGGCCCGCGGTTCGGTATCCGTTCCAGAAGGTCCAGATAGCCCTTGAGGACATCATTATGGATCCGGTCATCCCCCTGGACGAGCAAGTCCCAAAGAATTTCAGGGTTTATCAATGCCACGTCCTGCAGGAAGCGGGCCTGAAGGTCCGGCTGGGCGATCTGCAGATAGGTCTGATAGTAAAGCGCGCTTCGGACGTCCGCGTCTTCTTCCATCACGATTTCTTTCAGAATGCTTAAAAGTTTTGGATAGAGTTCCCGGCCCGACCTGCCGATTTCCGATTTCAGAACGTTGAGGAGGACACCGCGGAGCGCCTCATCCCGGAACGCGGGCTTGAGCGTTGCGGAATCCGAAGAAATCATCAGGCGGGAGAGTGCGGCCGCCGCCCTGTCGCGGGCGTCGCGCTTTTCGTCCGCGCGCGTAGCCCGGTCCGTCAGCCACCGGATCATAATCAGGGCCGATTCCGGATTCAGATTCAAAGTATCGGCTCCGCGCGCGGTGGAAAGAACGGATTCGCTCCTCGTATAAATCAGTTCCGCGGCCCAGGACTGCTCTTCGTCCGACAAACCCGGAAGGCGCGCGATAAATTCGGACCAATCGGACTGCGCGGCATCCACAAAATCCCTTCTGCGGCTGGTCGCCTCCCTTTTCAGGCGGGCCTCTTCCTCTTTTTGCAGGGCGCGCAACTCCTGCCGGCTCAGGATTCGAGCCGGTTCGGCGGGCTCTGAGGTTGCGACGGATTCGCCGGGCTTCGCGGAGGGTGTAGGTTCGAGTTCGCGCTCCCGTTCCAACCGGACCAGAGCACGGCGGACTTGTTCGGCGCGTTCCATTAAAACCGACACTTCCGGATCTGCCGGCAAAGCGCCCGAAAGGGTTCTCAGGATATTTTCCGCTTCATCCGGCCGGCCCGCGGCAATTTCGCTGCGCGCCTGATCCAATAGTTCCGGCAATTGGCGGCGGATTTCCTTGCGGCGGTTTTCGAGGGATTCTTTCATTTCCTGCAATGTGGCGGTTTGAGCGGGCGTCAGGGGCCCGGGCAAGATTTCCAGGATGCCGTTGATGGCCGCGCGGATTTCTCCCCGCTCCGAAAGTTCTTCAACGCCCGCGGTCACGGAGCGAATGGCGTTGATTTCTTCCCGGATCAAGTCCAAAACGGCGTCAGATTCCTGCTTCTCGGCGCGATCGATCGAAAGAGCGTCACGAGAGCGGCGGATCCGGCTGTCCACGTCTAGCAGGGCGCTCATAGAGGCGCCGCTTCCCAAAAGTCTGAGGGCCTCTTCGGACGCCGCGGCCAATGATACCAGGTTCCGGGCTTCGATCGCGGCGGGATGGGTTTCAATCCGGTCCTTCAATTCGTCCAGGCCGAGCTCCAGCTCCGACAGGCGGCTTTCCAGAACGTCCGCGCCGGCGGAAGGATCGAAGGCACGGAAACGAAGCGCCAAGTCGAGCCGCGGCCGGGCCGAGGCAAGGTCCGCGCGGAGGCGCTCCGCCGCCGTCGAAGCAGCATTCAAATCTACGTTTTCAATGAAGGCGTCCAGGGTCCGCAGGCCGGCTTCCAGAGAATCCAGGGCGGTTCCGACTTCCAACCGTACCGCGCTTAAAATGTTCCCGAGCTCCGCCATGGACTCCTGAGCCCGGCGGCGCAAAGAGTTCAGGTTCCTCACCCGTTCATCGTAGTCCCGCCGCGACAGCCAGGCGGTCCGGCGCCGGGACTCTTCGGCGATCGCGGCGTAAGCCTCAAAAGCCCGCCCGGCCGCTTCCTGCAGATCGCGCACTTCCAGCAGTTTTTGCAGCTCTGCGTCTGTGGGCGCTTCCAGGGGATCGGCCGAAATCGCGCGAATCGAACTCGCACTCACGGAATTGATCCATTGGAGCAGACGCGTCCGGACCGGGACAAATTCGAGCCAGGCCGTTTCCGCGGCGGATTGAGCCGAAACGGAGCGATCTGCGAGCTCCGCGCGGCGCGCCCGTTCGGCCTCCTCGGCGCGCGCGGCCAGGACTTTCCGAAGTTGTACGATGCGCTCCAGGATTCCAGACAACTGCTGGCCGATCTCTTCCTGATCGGATTCCAGGCTCTTCAGATCCTCCGTCGATATAAAATCCCTTAATCCCTCGAGGTCCGCCCGGACCGCCGCATGTATCCGCACCGCCTCGCTCAGAAACTCATAGGCCGAATCCGCATTTTCCGACTGAAGCGCCGCGTCGGATTGTTCAAGGGATTCCCGCGTGATCCGCTGTCTCCGCAGGATGTCCGACCTGCGGCTGGAAACCCCGGCGCGGAAATTTCCGAGAGCCTCTTCCAGTCGTTCCAAAAGCCCGGCGGTTTCCCGAAGGCGCGCGTCCGTTTCCTGTCTCAGGTTTTCGTTTTTAATTTCCGCCATGGCATTCGCCAGAGATTCGGCGAGACGGCTCAACGTTTCCTTAATAAAGGCGGCGGATTCATCGCTCAGGTCCGCCCTGAGCGGGCGCAAAGCTTCAAAATCGTTTGCCTGAATGGCGTCCGTCAAAGCCTCCGCCTTTTCTCGCACATCCGCATTCTGCAGCCAGGCTGCCTCCAACTCGTCGCGCCGCTCAGCCTCCTGATCGGACTCCTGTGCGGACTCTCTGGCACGCTGTTCTTCCAAAATCTGATCCGCCACGCTTTGCGCGCGGCCCATCGCCTGCCCGGTCTGCCTCAGAAACTCCCGCACCGCCTCATGCGTTCCGCTCCGCGACAGATAATTCTCGATGTTCTGCCAGACCGACTCGTCCACCGACGCGCGGAGGCCGATGGAGCGCGGCGTGGCCGGTCCGCCCATGTCATAGATATTTTCAACCAGAACGTTCAGCCGGTCGGCCATGCTGACGGAATCATCCGATAAAAAGCGCGCCGAATCGGATTCAAAGCTCCTGCGCCAGGCCATGCGGGGATCCTCCGGGCGCGACGGGAATGAAGACGGCTTGCGGCCCTCCACCTCATCCCGGCCCCCGCCCTTCCTGCGGTCGCGCGGCTTGCGGTAACGGGACTCTCCGTCGCCGTCTCCATCGCCGCTTCCGGGAATGGGTCCGACCGCTCCCGTAACGAATATCATTCCCGAAAGCGCCGCGTTCACGGCCATGAAGCGCAGGACGCGGCGCGTCCGGCGAAACGCGAGCATCGAAACGATACCGGTTCCCAGCACGGCGCCGCCGATAATGGCCAGCGGCAGGAAACCCGGGGCCAAAAATGCGGCGGACAGAATCACTGCGGGAACGATGGCGACCGAGTTCAACGTTCCGCCTTTCAGAGCCTGCAGAAACTCCAGGCGCTCCTGGTTCTTTCGGGCGAGGTCGGCAATGGCCCGCTGAATTTCTTCAATTTTATTGGCTTGAAGCGTCCCAAACATGGATGGAAAGGCCGCTTCTATCATGGATTCCACGACCAGAAGGATCTCGGCCGCATCAATTTTACGCAGACGCGGAGACGCCAGCAGCCGGATGCCGTCGTTCACGTTTTTCCGGCGGGCGAACGCAACCGCCAGCTCCGAATAGATCTGCGCCGCGGCATCGGAACGAAGCGACTTGTTGGCGATCAGCAGGCGCACCGCGTCTTCGGCTTCCTGCGCGTTCCGAATCATTCCCGCCGTCCCCATCTCGACCAGGAGCGCGCCGAACAACAGCGACCGGTTCAGAAAGTCTGTACCCCTCTCCGGCCTGGACCGCAGAATGAAGTCCGCGGCCTGCGCGGACAGCGGATCGAAAACTATTTTCCGTCGGCCGGCGGACAGAGTGTCGCCATCGCGGTTAAAGGACCTCAACTTCCCAATAAATGAATCCAACTGCCTGATGAAGGCGGCGTCAGCGCTTTCCCCGGCCTCCTCGGGGTTGGCGGCCTCCTTCGGTTTGATTGAGGGCGCCGTCTTTGAATGCTCCACCATCAGGCTTTGAGCCTGCTTCACCGTGCTCACCTTGAAACCCGCTTTCTCGAATTTGGAAAGTATGTCCCTGACGGCATTCGCCACGTTCCCGCGGCTCATCAGGCTGGTGCTCCCCCTGCTGTTGATCTCGCTCGTGATGTCGGCGACGGATTTATCCAGAAAGACGCTGTCGCTCATGATGATCTGGGTCTCGACGTCGTCCAGCCCGGAATCCTTGAAATTTGTCGCGAGCCACAGGCGCAGACGGTCCATATTCTGAACCAGCGGAAGGTATTGTTCGAATTCGGCGGGATCCATCGGTTTGAGGATGGAAAGAGCTTTCAGCAGGGGAACCCGAGTGACTGCGCTGTTTCTGAAGGATCCCAGACGGATAACCCCGCCGGCGACGTCGATGCCCTTCACGAAAGCGACGCCGTTCCGGCCGTTTTTGGTTACGGCCACGGCGCCCGCGAATTTTCGGTCTTGATAGGAATTTTCGGGCAGGGTTCCGTAAAGCCGGAGCAGGGCTTCGCGAGCCAGATCATCGCGCCTTTCGGCATGGAACCGGACCGCGTCGGCAAAATAGGCCTCGGGTTTGGATCCGGGCGGCGAAACGGAGTTGGTATTGGGGCCGGGCAAAGCGCCGAGCGCAAACAGGAAGAGAGGCATGCGGACCGCGGCGTTCAACATCCGCGCGGCGGATGAGCGCGACCGGCGAGAGAGGAGGAAGCCGAGTCCCGATTCCAGCAAAACGGCCAACCCCGCGCCCGACAAGGCGCCAACCAGCATCCATCCGGGAGCCAGCCACGCCGACAGAGCCGCGCCCAGCAGGCCGCCCGCCATAGGGACGATGGAGGAACGCATGGTGCTGCCGCCGCCCTCCGGCGGATTAAGAAACCAGTTTCTCAACAGGGATTCCATCGCGACCGCCTGGAATTCAAGGAAGCCCTGGGGCCCGTCTTTGGGACTCAAAGAGGTCGTGCGCGCGGCGGCTTCCAGCGCCTGGATGATCCGCGCCGAAATGTCCCCGCTCGCGCCTCCCGTCTGGCGGATCTCGTTCACGAGGCTGACGGGAATGCTGATCGAAATCATTCTGCGGCCGCGGAAGGACCTGGATTCAACGTAATAATAGACGGCGGAGTAGTCAGGGCGGACGCTGTCAAAATAGAGCTGGCCGAACGACTTGTCCATCACCAACAGAGGGACCCGTCCGCTCCCGGACACGTGGGAATATCCGAAGTCCGTAATGAGCGTGTTGTACGCGTAGCGCTTCGCCGGATAGCCCGTCTTTTCCGTGAGTCCCGCGATCCATTGGTCCAGCTCATCGGCTGAAATCTTATCCGCGTCGCGGTAGCGCATGAGGACGTTGATCAGGTAATCCGCGCGGTTGTGGCCGTTGGCAAGGATCCACTCTTTCACCGCGTCCAACAGCTGGTCATTCATCTCCCAGCTGACCGCGAACTCGGAATCCATCTGCGTGTGGTGCTCCAGCAGGTAGGCGATCCAATCGTGCAGACTGAAGCGGCTGCTCTTCAGGGTCTGGACGAAGCCCGGCTCCTTGGCGACCATATCTTTCACGGCGAACAGCACCGGCACCGTCACGTTCACAAATTTTTCGAAAAGAACCGTCTGGTTCAGGCCTTCGAGAATGAGGCTGAACAGCTCCTCATCGCGCGCCGCGATGATTTGCCGGACCAACGCCTCCCGTTCCGGCCTGAGCATGAACCCGGCCTGATCCCCGCTGGCCAGGAGGATTTGAGCCAAAGCGATTTTTTCCAGGTCGTTCATGCTGAAGGCGAGCCGGGAGAATCGTCCGGTACCGGCGCCCGCCGATATGAGGTTTTCCGTAGCCCGCCCGATCAACTCGTTGGCGAGCCGTTCGGCATGTTTCGGATCGAGATTATCCTGAAGATACCGGTAGGCCGCCCGGATCTGAGCGTCGGCGCCCTTCTTGGAAGAAATTTCCGACGCAATCTGTTTGTAAATATCGGGACCGGAATTGATCCGGATCCGCCGGAGTTCCTGCCTCGCCAGCCGTTCTTCAAGGGACTGTCCTTCTCTGTTCGCGAGAGAAGCCTGCCAGTATTTCCATTTTGCCAGGACCCAAAGCGCGATCACCGGGCTCGCGTAATGGTCGCTTTCCCGTTCGATCTGGCGGTAGTACGTTTCAAGCCCCACCGGGGCGTAAAGCCATCCCTTCAGCGAGTCCTCATAAGCCTTCTCGGCCTCGGAGAATTTGCCTTCGGCATAAAGACGGTCACCTTCCAGGATTTTTTGCCAAAGGAGATAGAGAGGGTTCGTATCGATCCTCGGCAGGTTCGCTTTTTCGACGAAATCCAATGCCACGCGGTACGCCCGGAAAACCGACATGCGCGCGTCACGGACATCGGCGGTGGAGTAGCGCCATTCGAACGGGCCCTCGACGTTTTCGTAGCGCCGCGCGAGCTGGAGAGCCCGGCGGTGTTTCTTGAAAATTGTGCGGGACGGGTCGCGGTGCATGCTCGACTCATCCAAATCCAGAATCGCGCGTTCCAGCGCGCCCAGTGCGGAGAGCTGCCAATAGGCGGAGCGTTTCCGCTCAAAAGATCCGCCGTTCAGCCGGTTCACGGCCGCCAGAGTCCAGCCGAAGCGTTGCGCCGCCGCGTTGTAAAGTGAATGGGCCGCAATATTGGCTGCAAGCCCCAGAGGCAGTCCGATGAGCAGGGCAATGGCCGCGCTTCCCGGAAGGAAAACCACAGGCGCGGCCAGGATTCCCGCGAGCACTACGCCGACGCCGAACAGAGCTGCATATTCCCGCCGCGATTTTCCGACGTGCGCGCCGCTGAAGACTCGGGCGCTGAGCAAAGACCAGCCCGCCCATCCGGCCACCGCGATGGACAGCCCGCCCAAGACGGCCGCGGTGAAGAGAAATAGCCCCGCGGTCCCGTAGGATCTCGACATCCGCGCTTCTCCGACACGTCTCCAGGGGTCGGGAGAAGACCGGCCGAGAATATACCGCGCGGTGGATCCCGCCAAAATCGAAAGCAGAGGCATCTGATAAACCCATTCCCAAAGCGGCGCCCGGCCGGCGAAACGGCTTCCCAGGATCGATGCGGTGGCAGGATCGGCAGGGCCGCCGCGCAGCTGCTCCGCCATTCCATCAATCCGTTCGCGATGGCGTTCCAGAAGGTCCCCGTATTCCGACTTCAGATCTTCAAGTCCCTGAAGGATTTCACCGCGCTGGTCGTCATCCAGAGACGCGCCGGCCTGCCGGATTTTTTCCTCGAGGCCGATGATCCCGACCTCGATGCGCCCGTCCACCGTCGCGACGGACTTTTCGTTGACGCTCTCGCGGCTCCGCACGAGTCCCGCCAGCCAGCGGAACGATTTCAAAAGGGAATCGGCGCGCGCCTTCCCCCAATATTTTCCGCTCCAGGGCAGGTTGATCGGATTCACCACCAGACCCTCCACTTCCAGGCCGTCCGGCACGAGGCGGTAGCGCCCCTTGGAAGAGGCGAGGCGTTTCAATTTGCCGTGGTCTATTTGCACGGAATCTCTTTCGGCCCTGAAGTCTTCGTCGTTAAGATCGGCCGGAGCGGCGCGAGATTTCCGGGCGAGCAGATAGGTGAACTCCCCCTCCGCTTCACGCGCCACGTCCCGCGTGAACTCTTCTCCAAACTCCTCGGTCAGCTGGCGGCGTGTTTCATCGTTCACGAGCGAGCGCAGGCGATCCTGCTCGCCGCCGGCCAGGACGTCGTAGCCCGCCTTGCGCATGGAATCCATGAAGCCGGGCGGCAGACGGTTGGTTTTCGGCAGAATCATAACGAGCAGTCCGTTGTCCCTGAGTATGCCTCGAATATCCGCCATCAGCCGCGCGGGCTCGGAAGCGTAACGGAAGACGTACGACATGTTCACCATGTCGAAGCTGTCCGCGGGGAAGGCCATGCCGAGTTTTTCGAACGAACCCAGAACCTGCTGACCTTGTGCCCGGCGCACTCCCAGCTGCAGCATCTCAGAGGCGACGTCGTAATCGGTGATTTCCACGTTAAACCCGCGCTTCTCAAACTCTTCCCGCCGGCGTTCATAGGCGCGGTAGAGCGTTGAGGGACCCGAGCCGAGGTCGAGGACGCCGAGCTTTCTGCCTTTCAAATCGGGAAAATTCTCTCCGCTGAGATAATCCAGGCTCGCCATGTTCGCGAAGAAACTGCCTTTTCTTTCGATCACGTGGAGATAGAGCTCCGCGATCTCGCTCCATATCCTCTGGCGCGCTTCGGGAGCGGCCCGCGACATCTGCGCGATCTTGAGCCTGAGTTCCTGGAGAGCGGAGAGCTCATACTCGTCGGGCCTCACGGAGGTCCCGCCCATCCGCGTCAGGGTTTCAATCAGCCGGCGGTCAATTCTGCGGAATGCGTCGATCACTTCCTGGACCAGCTTGCCGTTGATCATCATCTCTTCAAAAATGCTTTTGAGCCGGACCACTCCGGCCTTCAAGCGGTCGATGGAAATGGGAACGTCCAGCTCGAGCGTGATGATTTCGAGGACCCTTCCGCGATAGTTTCTCACGGGGTCCGGCCGGTGCGCTCGGTCGATGGCCTGGTTGAACGTGGAGGCCTTCCAGGGAAGGTTGACGAAAATTTCAGTGTCGGCCTGCGTCAGATCCACGGAGGCACCCATCGTGCCGGTCGTCGCGACCAGGATGCGCGCGGAACGGTACTGGAACCGCTCGACTTCCCGGGAGCGGCGTGGGTTGCGCAGACTGTCCTTCACGGTGCCGTCAACGTAGGCCACGGCCTCCGCCCCGAAGACTTCTTCCAGGATGTCCTTCAGTTTTGAGGAAACGGAGCGGAAATTGGTGAAGATGAGGATCGAGCGGCCCTTTTCCAGGCGGTCCGCAGCCAGCCGCACGACCGCGTCATACTTGATGGAATGTCCTGGCTCGCCGAAAATTCCGGGACCAATGGCGGCTTGCTCCATTCGGAGAATTTGAGTGGAGGGCTTGCTCTCCGCGTCCACTTCTTCTTCATTGTCCCGTTCCGCAGGCTCCGCGCCGGCTCTCCGGACCTTCCGCTCGAATTCAGCGGGAGACTGCAGGGCCATTTCGTAAAGCTCCATCTGCCGCCGGTAATCGCCGTTCAGGATCATGACTCCCTCGCCGGGAATCTGCATCATTCCGTCAAAAGGATTGAGTCCGACCCGGAGAAACTTCTTTTCCGGAAGGCCCGTCATCACGTCCTTTTTGAGGCGGCGGATCATGAGGGAAGAAAGGTACCCGTGCAGCTGGGACAGGCTCGCCAGGTTGCGGGGTGAAAAGAGTCTCGACAGTTTTTTGAAATCCAGGGCTGCGAAGAGGCGCTCGATTGGACCGCGCCCGCCTTTCGCGAGGTACTTAAGGTAAGAGAATAGGTCACTCACGCGGTTTTCGAGCGGCGTGCCGCTGATCAGGATTTTATAGTCGCTTTGGATGCCGGAGGATTCGGATCCGTCGCCGAAAATAATCTGGGCGGCCTGGGTGTCCATGTTTTTGATCATGTGCACCTCGTCCATGGCGACGAAGGGAACGGAGGGGGGCGCGCGGGCTCCGCGACTCCGCGCGTACTTGGAATAGCCGGGGATGGCTTCGTAATTCATGAGGATCACGCGGCGGGTTCCGGCTGCCGGCGCGGTGCGCGCGGACAGCAGGTATTCGTAGCGGTCTTCGGACTTTTCAAACCGGACGACGCGGATCCGCGGGTTTGCGGCCAGTATCTCGCCGCTCTCGTCGCCGAGCAGGAGCGCGACCTCGAGATCGCAGTCCAAATGGTTCGCCATGTCTTCCATCCAGCGGCCCATCGCCATCTTGGGTCCAAAAACCAGCATCTCGTTCGTTCCGGACGCGAGGAACGTGCTCAGGGTTTCCAGCGTCTTGCCAAGGCCCATCTCGTCGCTTAAAAGGACCTTGCGCTTGTTGCGCATGCGTTCCACCGCGATCAGCTGATAGAGGTTGAGGTTGGTTGACGCGTTGAGTCCGGCCTGTTTCAAGGTGTCCCGCAAAGCGATCGCGCGCCGCACCTCGGCCATCAGGAGTTCCAGCACACGGCCCAGCAGGGTTTCCGTCTCGACCGTCAGGACCTCGCGGATGGACTCTTCATAATTTTCGCCGCTGAACCGGTCCGGGTCGGCCTGGTAATGTTCGCGGAAGAAATAATTTTCCTCGAGCTTCAGCAGGAAGCTCAGGGCCTGCTCTTCCACCATCGCTTTGATCCCGGCATCCTTGACGCTTTTCTCAAGATGATCGGAAACCCAGGCGCTCAATCTTTGGATTTCCTCCTGTGTCATCACCCTCGGTTCAAAGACCACCGGGTCGGTATCCGACAGGCCCACCTTTAAGGGGTCTGCTTCGTCATAGCCTTCGGAGCGTTCCATCACGCCGGCCACCACGCGGGTATTGATGATGTCGGCCAGCTTGTCCGGATCGTAAGTACCCTTCAGGCTGGAGCCGACCACGCCCCAGACGATGTTGGCGATCTCGACGCCGTAACGCACCGAAAGGTCCACCATGTTGTCGCCCAGAAAATCGTCCAAAAGGATGTCCACTCTTTCGCGCAGGTCTTCGTCGCTCATCTGCTCGGGGAATTCGATTCCCAGGCGATCAATCCACCCTCGGGCCACGATATAAGAGACTCCGAAGAGGTCCGCGACAGGACGAACGGCGTAGCGCGTTTCCTGCAGACGCTCCACCAGCTTTGCTTTCAGAGGTTCCAACAGTCCAGCGCCTTCAAAATAATCATAGAGGTTCTGAAGTTCGGTTAATCCCAGGTCTTCCCGGGCGAGCTCGATGTTCCAGCCGTGTTTTTCAAGGATCCGTAAAATCTCCGGGCCGTCCTTGCCCGCGGGTTTCACGAGCCCCAGATCCCGGATCCAATCCGTGATGACCTGGGACGCCACGCCAAAATCCCGCGCCACGGGATAAATCACCCAGCCGTGCTTCGCGAGGCGGGCCGAAAGGGTGGCGTTCAAAGCCTCCAAAGTTTTTGCCCCGCCCATGAAATCAATGATTTTTTCGTTCGCCCTCATCCCCAGCTCATCATAGGCGTTCTTGAAGTTCCAATCATGCTTTTCCATGATTTCCAGGATCTGGTCTTCGGTCAATTCCAGCTTCAGGTTTCGGACCCATTCCCCAACCACGGTGGGCTTGACGCCGAAGGTTGCGCCCGTCTTTCCCCAATGCCTCTGGTTCGCCGCGAGGCGTTCGGACAGTTTGGCTTTCAGAGGCTCAAGCAGGTTGTTGCGCGCAAAAAATTCATAGAACGGCTCGTTCTGTTTGAGGCCCAGCTCACCGCGCGCTTCGCGGAGGTTCCAGTTGTGGCTCTCGACAATCGCGAGGATCTGTTCCCGGCTCAAAACGGAACGGAGCCCCAGGTCGTCCACCCAGCGCCTGACCGTGATGTCGCTGACGCCGAATTCTCTGGCCACGGGCAACATGTTATTGCCGTGTTTGGACATGCGCTCGCTCAATTTTTTAGCCAGACCGCTCCGAAGGCCCGCGCGGTCCATGAATGATAAATAATTCTGGTTTTTGGCCAGACCCAAATCGTCCCTGGCATCGGAGAAGTTCCACCCGTATCGCTCCAGAACCTCCAATACCCGCTCTTTTGTGGGTGCGGTATCGCTCTCCCTTGACGTGATGGAAGCGATGCGCCAGCCACGGCCCAGGCCGAGGATTTGATAAATGATGTGGGACAGGGTGCTGAAGCCGAGCGCAATATAGGAATTGGAGAAGAGGCTGAATGACAGGAGATAGACGAGCGTGAAAATCGAGGCGGGGACGAGCAGGCGCGAGCCGTCGCGGGCGGCGCTCTTCCAGTCCGGGTAGGAATCGCGGTCCACCAGCCAGCGCACCGCAACGTGCGCGGCGGCGAATAGCCCGACGCTGACGCCCAAAACCATCCCCAGTCCCAGACTGAACGATGAGAGCGCCGCGCCCAGCGTGACGCCCATGGCGCCAAGCGGCAGGTAACGGAACGCGATCTCTTCCCAGAGCGGGGCGCCGAGGACGGTGTAGGCGCGGTACAACGGGCTGCTTTCAAAATTGGACTGGCGCTGAACCACGGGAAAAACCGCTTCGCCCGAAGCGCCGGCCGCTTCAACCGGCGATACACGTTCTTCGGCGGGGCTCATGGCTTCGAGCCGGCGGATCGCGGCGTCGAACAGGAGGAAAATCTCCCGGCTCCCTTCCGCGGACACGACCTCCTGAGTCGCGAGGGTGTTGAGGTCTGCATTCAATTCCTTGAGCATTGCCGCGACCTCGGATGGCATAAACTCGGTCCGGATTTCGCGCAGGAGTTTTTGCAGGACGCGAGCCTCGTTCAGGGCAGGCGCGCTCTCCGGAACGGTTGTGATGATCCCCCCGAAATCGATCAGCCGGACATCCCCCGTGCGCGTGAGCATCACGTTCGAGGGCTTCTGGGTATCGTCGGGATTGGTGCCAAAATCTTCCACGGTGCGGATAAACTGCCAGCCCGTGTCGCGCACCATCTGCAGGAGCGCCGCGAGCTCGCGGAACGAAAATTTGCGCTGCATCGCGACGGATTGCTGCAGCGCGTCCAGGGTCATGCCGTCAATCAATTCAATCACCAGGAACCTGCCGTCCGGATCGTAGTCCAAAAGGCGGGGAACGCGGTGGTTTCCGGACATCCTCTCCAAAACTTCCCGTTCGTGTTGGATCATGTCGCTGTTTTCGACCTGAGTAATCCGCTTCACGGCGACCTCCAGGCCGACCGGAAGGTTTTCCGAACGCTCAACCCGGGCCCGAAAAACCCCGGAGGTGATCCCTTCGCCCAGCATTGAAAGCACGCGGTACTCCCCGGTGCCGCCTTTCAAAGTCCCCGTGAAACTCCGGGGGCTGCCGCCCAGATTGATCTTGTATTTTTTGATCATCGCGGAGATCGCGAGTTTCTGGCGGGCCCGCCGCGCCTCAATATCCTTAACAAGCGCCTGATCGTTCTCGTCCATCATCCAGGCTCCTTTCGAGTAGTAGAACGCAACGCCTTCGTAAAGCCGCGGGAACCGGGGGTTGCGCGGCGGCCGGCCGAGCTCACGGCTCAGCTCCTCTCCAACGGGAAAGAAGTTTTTGACGGGCGCCCCGCGCGAGGTCCAGCGCCGGATCAGCGGGTCCAGGATTGAAGCCGTGAAAGTCCGCGATTCGGAGATCGATTGGCGAAGCGGTTCCATCACTTCGTCCAGCATTTCAAAAACTCGGTCGTTCGGTACGCGCGATCCAACCACACCCATGGACTGTGCTTCCGGCATTTTCAGGGACAACTCAGAGAGCATGAGCAACATCGGGTTATCCGGGTACACCTCGCGATTTTCCCTGACCATGATCCGCAACATCCTGCCGAGCGACAGGTCAACGTTAACCTCATTTGAGACATTAATGCCGCTTTCCATGTCGATCAGCCGAACCCGCCCGTCCGGACCGATCATGACGTTCTCGGGCGCGAGGTCGCCGGAGAACGTGCCGTAATTTTTAGCGGTCTCCACGACGGCGGTCATGACGTCGCGCAGCGCGGCCAGCACCTGCAGGGTGCGCCGGGCGTCCCAACGTCCTTCCTGCGCCAGTGACGCGGCAAACTGACTCAAAGTCACGCCGTCCACCAGGTCCATCACCAGAAATTGTTTGGCCGCGTTGAAATCGAGCAGTTTGGGCGTCCAGGGATTGCCGCGGTTTTTTTCCAGCGCCATCCGTTCAAATTTCATCAGCTTCCCGGTTATCCGGGAATCCCGGTACTCCGGCCAGATCTGTTTGACGGCCACAATTCTTCCGGCCTCTGCGCTCCGGGACCGGATCACGCGCGCGGAAAATACCTCCGCGTTGCTGCCCCGCCCGATCCGCGAGATGATTTCGTACGTCCCCCCGCGGGTTTTCAGGATTTCTCCGCGCCGCACCGTTTCCTCCTCCGTTCTTTCCGATTCAAGACGGATCTTCGCGCGCGCGACGGATTCCGCGATCGCGGGACGAGCCAGCATGTTTCTGAATGTGGACAAGGACAGAGCCTTGAGGCGCGCTTCGTCTTCCCTGCGGAGCGCCCAAACGTAATCGACGCCGGACTTGCGGTTGAAAAAATCAATCCCGGCGAACCGGTGGACTGACGGGATGTTCTTTGAAACCGGTCCGAACTCGTCCCGGAGCAGGGGCACGAGAACGTGGATGCCGCTGAACCATCGCCGGCGGAAGGACGGCTGGGAAACCGCGGTTTCGCTGGTCCGGCCAAGCTCCGGAAGCCCGTTTTTGATCGCTCCGCCGGCGACGCCGAGCGGCAGGCGGAAGCGAGGCGCTAAGACCGCGTTGTAGAGCCAGGCATGCGCGGCGACCGGGATGATCAAGGCGGCAAAATGGAAAAACACGTCAAAACCCGAACCCCAATGCAGGCTGAGCATGAGAATCAGCGGGACCGCGTAGGCCGCGCGCAGAGCGGTTCCGAGCGAGAATAAAATTCCGAGTTCACGGGAGGAAGGCGAACTGCGACCCGCCAATTTCCCCGCGGACAGGTAATAGACGCGGCGAAGGTGCATTAAAGGAAAGACGAAAGCGCCCAAAACGGAAGTTGTCAGGATGCCGGCCGCATAAGGCACTCCCAGAACCTGATGGAGCAGCCACGAGCCCGCGCCCGCCAGAACCAGCCCCAGAGCGGCTTCCTCGACGGCTCCGAATACGGACGCGATCCGCCGGTCCGGCCAGCCGCGCTTCTGCAGGAAGGACGCCGCTTTCCCCCAGGCGGACCGCGGAATAATGTCCTCCGAAGCCCTGAACGAGAGGCCCTTCAACCGGGGCCAGGCCATTCCCAGGAACTTAAGCCGCTGTTCGCGCGTAAGAAAATAGATGGACGAGAAAACTTTCGCGTTCGCGGACCTGTGTCCGGACGGGTCCAGCGTGAGGTTCCGCAGGCGCTCCAGCGACCGCAGGATGGCCGCGGTTCGATCCGGATCGGTTTCGGAGTGTTCGGAAATGGCGGCGCGCATCTTCTGAAACGTATCGTTGCCCTCGACAGCCCCCTGGACGATCATCGCCCGCGCCAGCTGCTCGGCGAGCCCGGGGTTGACGCGGTCCACCGCCTCCAAAAATTGCCTGCTGTTCGGAAGGCCTATGCGCTGCGCCTGGCCGCCCCTCATTAATGTGATCAGAAACTCGGCAGGCGACAGGAATCGCCTCACCCGGCCGTCGCGAAACGCGATATTCGAGGATATCCCGTAGAGGCGCTCCATTTCCTTCACCCATCGATCGTCCGCCCGGATCAGCCGGACTCCGGAAAGGATCTTCGCGGTCACCTGCTCATCCCTTTTCATGTCCACGCCCAGCATCGTCCGCCGCGCGGCGAGATCGATGAAGTAGCGCGCGACCCAGCCCTGGAGCGAATTCCTGACGCTGGCAAGATCTCCGTCAACGTTTCCGGGCGAACGCGATTCGGAATCCAGGTTCAGCTCCATCTGCAGGTCAAAATCGTAGTGGCGCGCGGGCAGTCCGGCGAGCCGCCGGAGGAAGCCCCTGGCCTCAATGTTGACCACGCCGATGGATGCATAGCCGCGCTTGAGCAGGAACCGATAGGCCGGAGCGCCCTCCCCGCCCTCGATGGACCGTACATTCATTTGGCTCCCATCCATCTCCAGGTCCGCCCTCACCCCGCCCGGCACGATCGCGTGGAGCGTGCGGATGTTCAGCTCGCGGGCCAAATGCACCAGTGACGCGTGCAGATATTCGCCGTATCCACGGCCGCGGTAAGAAGATTTTTTTCTCTCACCTCTGGAGTCGCTGAGGTAAAAGAAAAGCGGTCCGAGGATTTTCGTGCCGCCCCGGTGGCTGATCACGGTTTCCGCATATCCGATCACCTTCCCGAAGGCATCCTCCATCACCAAAGTATATTCGGGCGAACTCCCGATACTGTGCTGCCACATCCCCTGACTTTTTTCGCCCTCCAGCTCCGCCTTCACGTCGGGAAGCAAACCGGCCCGGTCCGCCTCATTCATCAGCCGAACGAAAACCCGTTCGTTCCAGCGGTGATAGGTCAGCGTGCCGCCGTCCGTCAGCCGGATGTTTCTCCTCGGCCCCATCATGATCCAAAGCGCGACGGCGCGGTCCGCCTTTTCGAGGGCGGTGATTCCCGGCTCATTCAAAATATCCTCGATGATCGGGATTTCATCCGGGGTGATTCCCATCGAGTCCTGGACCTTGGGGTCCAGCAGGACGTCCACCACTTCCTCGATATATTTGGAGTTCGGCCAGTAGCGCGTCCGCTCATTGGCCAGCTCCGCCGCGTTATCGGGATCGCGCAGGACCCGGTCCAGAGTCAGAAGGAAACTTTTCCTGAAATCGTTCGGCGAGACGGCCTGTGGCTCCGGTTCGTCCTGCTCCGTCAACTCCGGCTCGGCCGTCAAATAATCCGGATAATTATTTGTTTCGGGAAGTGATGCGGCGCTCCGATCCGTTTTCCATATTCCGGAGATCCGGATCCACAGCCAGCGCGCCAGAAAATAGACCGGCGCGAGCGGCGTGCCGCCGTAAAGCGCAGTCGATGAGGGTTCGGGGCTCCACTCCGACCGGTCCATATTCAATATGACGTGGTCCAGGGGCGCGAGCGTTACGTTAAAGTTGCGCTCTCCGACCTTCACCGCGGCCGTCTGGCGCTGACGGGAAAAATTGAGCACGACCAGGACGGACTGTTCGCCGGAAGTGCGGGTGTAGGCCAGGATATTGGGGTTGGAAGAATCGCGCACGTAGAGGCTGCCCTTCCTGAATATGGGATGGGCCGCGATCGCCGCGACGTGATCGTAAAAGTCTGCGAACGCGCGGTCCGGCGACTCTTCGCTGCGCGGGACCCAGCGCTGGATCTCGAGGCGTTCGGTCATGCCGGCCGCCTGCCGCTCGTGGATGAAGGGCACGCCGGGAATGGTGGCGATCAGGATCGCCGCAACCTTCTGGAATTCATCGCCGAATATCTCGCGGGCGGGGCGCTCGTCATGGTTTTCGAGGAAATGAACCCGGTTGAAGAGGTTCGGGGCCCCGATCAGAAAATCCCGCAGGGAGTAGAGGGCCGGGGAAACGTCGCCGCTGGCGTCCGACAAAGGTTTAAGGCCGTTTTTCAGGAGGTCGGTCAGTCGTTTGTCGTAAACGATGATCCGGGGATACCGCCCCGAGAGCGCGTTCACCGTGTCGTCCCGGTACGTTTCGAGCATCAGAACGAAGTCGGGATACCTGTTCAGGACTTTTTCGACGGCTTCGTCCCAGAACTCCACGGGCCAAAGCCGGTAAAATTCGTGGTCCGGCATGTTCCAGCGCCAGCTCCGCTTGAACACCTCGCGGGTCACGAGGTCCGCCATGTCGCCGCGCACGCTGATGCCCCTTTCCGCCCAGAAGCGCAGCGTCTCGAGCATATATTCGCGCACCTCGGGCTTCGCATAGTCGAGCTGAACGCAGTCCACCCATCCGACCTCGTAGGTGTGATCGCGGCCATGCGCCATCATAATCCGGCTGCTCTTGTCGCCCGGAGTCCTGTAAAAGACGATGTACTGGGGAATGGCGCCGTCCCCGTTCCGCGGATTATATTTGTCCAGGAGCTGAGAGTCCGACAGCTGCAGGTCCCCGGCGTCCGGCACGATATGGACCGTGGCGTCCCAATGTTCAAGGATCCAGGGGTTGTCCACGCCCATGTGGTTGGGAATGAAATCGACGAAGAATCGCACGCCCTGTTCCTTGTAACGCGCGGCGATTTTTTCCAGGTCCTCCAGGCTTCCCCATCTCGGGTTGACGCCCCGGGGGTTGCTGCTCGCGAACGGCGACCCCTCTGCTTCGGGATCTCCCTGCCATTTCTGCCGGATCACCATGCGGACCGATCCGTCGCTCGGATCCCGGATGGTGTAGAGGGACGTGCCCTGGTCTTCCTGCGCGCGCTCGCCGCGCTGCATGCGCCGGGCAACGTCTCCCACCGGTAAAATTCCGACCAGATAAATATTCTTGTACCCGGCCCGCACGATCTCGCCCATCCGGTCCCGCAGATAAGACACTCCTCCGACCTTCAGCGTTCCGTCGGAACGCTTTGCGGTTCCATAAGTCATTGCATTGATCTGGAAGACGGGTTCGAGCGAAGAGGGAGGCGTGTCGCGGATATCCTTTAGCCTATCCGCCAGGCTCGCGATCATATCCAGGGCGGCTTCGGCCGCGTTCACGGCCTCCGCGGTTCTGCCGGCCTCCAATGCCTCTTTCAACGTCGTTTCATACTCCCGGACTTTCCGCACAACGGCGTCGAAAATCTTTGGCGAGCCATCCAGATAGAAATGAAGATAGTTAAAAATATGTCCCTGAACCGCGTGATGGGTCAGCGACTTTCCGCCGATGCGGCCCAGAGAGCGCACCATCTTCCAGCTTTCGGCGAACCCTTCCAGACCGGGCCCGGCATCGATGATCGAAACTTCCCGCCCTTTATGGTCCGGGAATTTCCAGTTGAAACCCCTGTCATCCCGGCGCGGCACGAGGGTGGATCCCGCCTCGACCCGGGAAACGCCCTGAACCAGGCTCGCCGACTCGGCTTCTTCGCCGGAGCGGACCGGCGGACCCTGAGCCGAAACATCGGGGGAGAGGATCCTGAGCGGGCGGCTTTCTACCCAGAGTCCGGAAGTAAACTCGAGGTCGCCGTTAAAGGGCATCGGAAAATCATCGGGGATTTCGAGCAGGTAGTCGAGCCGGGCGCCGTCCTGATTCTCAAGCAGGAACGGCAGGCGCAGTCCGTATTCGCTGACCAGGCTGACGAACACCGATTCGGGCGAAGTCCCGGAATCGCCAAGCGCGACGGAGACCCGGACAGCGACCCGCTCCCCGGGTTTGCGGTCAATATATCGGATGATGCCGGCCGACGCCGCCTCGCGGCCGTCCACAGAGACGGAAATATCTCCGTTCAAGGAAATTTCCCGGAGATTCCGCGCCTGGATTTTGGGGCGGTCCTCGAAAAATGATTCGCTCCACAACCGCAGGTACTCGGCGCCCGTCATTTCCGCGCGCAGGATGCGGCTGAGCCGGACCGACTGGGCCTGAAAATCGGACAGCCCTCCCGACTTGAACTCGGACTGGGCCCACAGGAGCATTTCAAGATAGGATTCGGGCCGCGCGTCTTTCGGAACGAGCGTGTTCCCGCTCCGCGTCTCGCGGTTGATCACGCCGCCCTGTTTCAGGATGATGCCTTCCCAAAAGGGAGGCCCCATCTGCAATCCGCCGTTAGCTGAAACGTCGGCCTCGGTATATTCGGACGCGCCCGTAAAGCGATCGGAATCCTGGATCTGCACGTCGCTGGCCGCCATGATCCGCCGTTGATCGTCGATGGCAAACGCCGGTTTGAATATAAACCGCCCCTTGTATTGTCCCGTGAGGTCCTTCGCAATTTCCTCTTCCAAAAACTCCATCCTGCGTCCGATTTCCCGGCTCGCGTGATAGGGCTGAACGTTACCGTAAACGACCACCTGCACGCCTTCGCGCAGCAGCTTGCGAATGTTGTCGTCCGTGAACGCCCGGTCCCGTCCGGCCTTTTCCGGAACGAAACGGCCGGAATAGGAAACGACCATCTGGTCCGGGTTCAGGCCCATGTTTTCCTTGGCGATCCGTTTGGCCTCGCGGACCTGGTCCGCCGTCAAATATTCATAGTCAAAAGGATTGCCGGACCTTCGCGCGGCTTCCTGCAGCGCCTGAACGAAAAACTCCGAAGAATACTCCCGGTCGTCGCCGTTCGTTATTCCCACAAGGTTCACTTCGGGGTCGCGCGGGTTCATTTCGAAAGCGTGGATGGCGCTGACCCCCTTGGCGACATCCGCGGTCCGGAGTCCGCCGCTGGTCAGGTCCACGACGTCCACGAGCTTACCCTCATCCGTACGATGCTTGCGCACAAAAGTCCAAAGCCATTTCTCGGGAACGCCCGCTTTGCGCAGGAACGCCAGACCCTCTGCGAGGTTCCAGATAATCAGGCGGTTGCGGTAGGTGTGGGTCGTGGCGCTGAACCGGGCGTTATTCAAAATTCCGGCGACGTCTTGAATCTCCTGATCGGACGCTCCGTCTCTCAGGATGGTTCCGGCATCCTCATAGAATATGCGCCTCCAGACCGGAGTCATGAGCGATTGGCCATCGTTGGAATCCACGAGCGGCGCGCGGTATTCGCCGCCGTCATTTTCAATATCCCGTTTCTTGGCCAGCTCCAGGTTCCGCACCAGCTCCAACGTCGCTTTGGTAAAAAATTCCGCGAACTCGTAATCCAGCGGAAGCGACCGGTCCGGCAGATCCGGCGTTCGATATCTGTATAGTTCCTTGACGTACTCGCCCCGCACGCCGCCGTTTTCGTAACTGCCGAGCTTATCCCGGATCTTGTAGATGTCGATGCCGTTTTGTTTTTCCTTAAATACATCGAAATCGACGCGGCGGCCGCCCACGATCGTGTGGAAATCTCCGCCGTTCACGGGCTGAACGCGGTCTTCCTCCCGGTAGATCAGCGTATCTCCGGACTTGTTTTTCTGATAGGCCGGCTCGACGTAGCGCACGTCGGCGCCAAGATTGGCCATGGCTCCGCCGTGATAGTTCATGACGCGGCCCAGCCCTCCCGCCAGGAGAGACACTTCGGGAGAAATAAAATACAGGCTTCTTCCGGCCAGTTCCGGAGCCTGCGCCTCGAGCCATCCATCCTTTACTTTGCCGGGATCGAGCATCAGGGCGATGGAGTCTTCCAGATCCGAACGCGAACTTTTTCCAAGGACCGCTTTCAGGACTCGAGCCTGATCTTCGCTGCTCATCAACGAGACCGCCCGAAGGACCGGGTAGCGCGCTTCCACGGGATATTTTGACCACCGTTCCATGGCGGCGGAATATTCCGTCAATGCCCTGCCGAGCCCGCCTATCCGATCCATCGAAGTTTCAAAATCCTGGCGGATATACTCATAGTCGTCCGCCCATGCCGCAAGCGTCCTCGGCCGGACCCGCAGCTGAATTTTCTCGTCGCGGATCGCGTCCATGTCCACGGGCTCGCCGTTATCGGTGAACCCGACGAACCGGATCAGGCCGCGCTGGCGCAGGCCGTCCAGCAGTTCGAGGACGCCGGCCGGCTGAATATCGTAACCATGCGCCCTAAATAAGGCCGGCGCCGATTCCATCACGTCTCCGATCCGCAGTCGGCTGGACTTTTGCCGGCTCAGAACGACGCTGGCAATCAGGCTGGATTCAAACCATTCGGGGCGGTCCGTGCCGCGGTCAAAACGGGAGTGAGGCGGGGTCGGGAAGGGATAGGGCGGCACGTCGTTGCTGTACTTGCCGCCCAAAGCCAGGACGGAAGTTCCTGCGGTCCCGATCCCGGCGGCCATAACGCCGGCGGCCCAGGTCATGGGACTCAGCGTAATTCCCGAACTTTCCCAAAGATCGGGCGGGTTGTAACCGAGCGCGAAGGCGGCAGGAAGCGCGGCGGCCAGCGCGATGGCCGGCACGATGAGATCCAGCCGGCCTCTCATATTGATGCGCTTCAAAAATCGATGGGCAGCGGTTCGGATATTTCTCCGGAATATACTTGCGTTACGCGGTTGGCTTGGGCGCTGATCGGTACGGAATGATTGTTTGACCGGCTGTTGTAAATCATTGCTATGCGTTACAATCTGCGCTTTAGGGCGGCGGTCTGCCAGCAGTCGGTTCCGTCCGGACCAGGGCTGAGCGGCGAGGCGGAACGTGACCGCCGTGGCGGCGGCCGCGCCAGCCAGGGTTGCCGCGACGCCAAGATTCGGAAGCTCCGCGCCGTTCTGGTCGAAGGGAACGCCGTTCGCCGCGGCGAGCGGGACCCCGGAAATCTGCGAAACGATGTTGAACGCCCCGTCCGTCAGCGCTTTACGAACTTCGGAGTCTTCGGCCAGGGTGCGGAGCCAGGCGCCGTTTCCGTCAAAAACCGTGAGCACCAGGACGCTGGAGGCCGCCATCGCGAGGGTCGCGGCCACGTAGCGCAGTCCCCCGCGTTCCAGAACCGCCGGGAAGTAGCGCAGCCGCCGCTCTAACACGTCGAGAGCAATTTTCGCGGACTCCCGGCCGTCAGCGGCCAGGTTCGCAAGCCGGGCGGCATAGGCCGCCTTCTGTTCCGCGAAGGCCTGCGGTTTGGACCGGACCATCAGCAGGGCCGCAAGCGTCGAAATCTTTTCGGGGACCATCACGCCCGGGTTCATGAAACGGCTCTGGGTCCGGAGCGTGCCCGCATCGAGCAGGATGCCGCCCACCGTATCGTCCCGCTGGACGACCTGGAGATCGCCGAGGTTAGGCCGGATCACTTTATAAGGAATATTTTTAGAGCGCAGCATCCGGGTGATGCCGGCGCTGTGGAAACCGCCCGCGATCAGAACCGCGGGAGCAGAGCCCCCTGAGCCTGAACCGAAACTGGATTCGGAACCGGTCAAACCGGCCAGGAACGTTTCCGTCATCGCGGAATCGCGCCGGTGGGCGAGCTCGTAGTAGCGGCGAACCGCGTCGGACGCGCCGCGCAGTTTCCGTTCAAAACCGTCCCAATCCAGGGGCGCCGAGATCAGAGAACGCACGTTCTTCCATCCGGCGGTCCCCTCCTGCTTCACAAAAGCGTTCCAGTCGGCGGGACTCATCTCCAGCGACCAGAGTTTCTTTTGGAGGTTCAGCCAGCGTCCCGTCTCCAGGATCCGCTCGATTTCGGCATTCCCGCCCGCGAGGTGTTTTTCGACGGCGGTTTCGGTTTCGCTGAGACCCGCCATCACCTGGGCGTCGTCCAGCTCCGCCGATTTTTTGAGGTACTCGCAATAGGATTGGAGCAGGGGTGTTGGAACCTGCCGGGCTTCGGCCAGTTTCAGGAGACTGACGTGGTAATCGAGAGGGCTGAGGAGACCGGTACGAAAGCGTAAACTGTGGCGGGCGAGCTGGGCCAGGGTATTGGGATCCAAATTTCCGCTGAAGGCTTTCAGAAGCGATTCCCGTTCCGCCGCGATCTTTTTGGGATCGAGGTTGGCTTCCATCACAGCCACGTCCGCCAGGGCTTTCATGGCCGGTCCCGCGGCCTTTTCCCAGACGGAGGGCGGAACGCGGCTCTTCAAATAAATTCCGTAGGCGCCGAGCGAAGCGTCGCCGAGCTCAAACTTCGATTTGAACCGGTCCAGCTCGATCAGCGCTGCGGGATACCGCGCCAGTTTCAGGGCGTTCACCGCGTCCTGCGCGCCTTTCAAATGGGTCAAAATGCCGGCCTGCACGCTTTCGACGACGCGCTTGGCTTCCAGGTTCTTCACGTAGACGTCTTCGTCTTCGACGCCGCGGATGTCGTAGGCCGCTTCGCCGTCCAGGATGCCCGCATGCTCTTCTCCGGTCACCTCGCCGCGTTCCAGAAGCTGGTTCGCGAAAGCTTTCAGTACCGCCGCGTCGGGAAACGCGTGCAGCCATTCCACGTCCACTTTCTTCCAGGCGCCTTCAACGCCGACTTTCAGCGCGGCGTCCGCTCCGTTATCCTCGCCGGAAACGTCCTGCCGTAATTTGCTCCGAACCGCCCGGAGGATGGACCCCAGGTTGCGCTGCGCGGCCACGTAACCGTGCGCGTCCTGGATATGAATCACGAGCGACGGACTGCCGGCCTCGGCCGCGGCGGACCGCGCCGGCCACCAGCTTTCCTGCACGGTCCCGATCTCGCGCGCGATCAGCAGTTCCTGGCCTTCGGGCTCCGCGGCTTTGCGCGGCGGCACGTATTCCCAGGGCTTTTCCGTCTTGCGCTTGCGGGTCTCGATATCCTCGAGAGACTTGCGCCGCTCGTCCCAGATCGACGCCTCCGCGAAAGGCGGCGCCACAATACTGAAAAGGAGCGAAGTCAGTACCGTCAGCGAAACCGATCGCGCCAGGAAACGTTTCACGCGTTCCCCCCTAAAAAAAGACCCCGGTCGTACAGCGGACCAGGGATATTATGAATCGGACGAACGGCTCCGGCGATGAGGGCGTCGCCTCCGTCAGGATAGGCGAGATGCCGCAACACTTTTTGCAGGCGGCGGCCCTCGTCCCAGACGGGTTCCGGCGCCAAAAGCGCGACGGTCATCCGGGGCGCGTTCAAATCTTTGGACGGCAGGGCTTTCGCGGGATGAAAACAGAGGCCGTTCCAGTTCTCCTTGCTCCACGCCTCTTTCTGCTTGTTCCAGGTCTCTTTTTCCTTCAGATAGTTTTTGAGGTCCGCGCGAAGGACTCTCTCCGAGCGGGTAAAACGGGCGGACCGGGTTGAGCGCATGGAACGCGCGGAACGCGAGTGAATCCGACCCCGCGCCGAGACCCGGACGCGGGCCGAACGCAGGCGCTGCTCGCCCCGCCGCATGGAGGGCTTCATCGATTTTTCCGTCGATAAATTCAGGGAATTCGCCCAGCGCCGCCCCCGGTTGAACGAGGAAAACGCTTTCTGGGGCGAGAGGAAAAAGGCAAAACTTTTGATGCAGGTTCCCATGATCGAGACGGACTGGCTGGCGTTCAGGGGCGCGACGGCGGTGAGGGTGGTATAGCCGTTATTGACTCCGGAAAAATTGAAAAAACAGGCGAACACCAAAAGGCGCACAACCCTGCTTTGGAAAGGGGGATGAGACGATCTCATAGGTCATGGCAGTATATAAGGAAGTGGTTAAACGAATCTTAAACTTAATGTAAATTTTCTGTAACTTCCTCGAGAAGAAACAGGGGGTCTTAGCGGGGGGCGGGAGCGTACCTTTCGATCTGGCGGATGGAGCGTTCCGCTTCTGCGCGGACGTCGATTTCGGGGTCCTGTAATGCGGTCTTCAAAGCGGGCAGGGAATCCTTCGCGGCGTAGCCGCCGTCTCCCAACGCGGTCGCGGCGGCCTGGCGGACGAGATGATTGGAGTCTTCCAGGGTTTCCGTGAGCGCGCGGACGGCGTTTTCATTTTTGGGATCCACAAGCCGGATGGAGTCGGCCGCGGTGCGCCGCACGTCGGAAGATTCATCTTTCAGGGCTTTAACCAGCGCCGGCAGGGCTTCGCGGGCCGCGGGTCCCATATTGCCGAGCGACACGGCGCAGGCCACGCGAATGGCGGGATAATCGCTCCGGGCCAGCAGAAGCTTTCCGATTTTCGGGGCGGCCGAAGCGGCGGAAGGACCGATGGACCCCAATGCATAGGCCGCGCGTTCCCGGACGTTGGGATACCCGTCATCCAGTCTTTCCATAAGCGCGGGGATCGCGTCTTTGGCCTCTTCCCCCATCAACCCCAATGCGTAAACCGCCTTCCATCGAACTTCGGAATCGTCATACTGCAGAGCGTCAATGAACGCGGCGACGGATTCGGCCTGGTTGGGCGAAACCCTGGCCAGCGACAGGGCGGCGTTTTCGCGGACCAGCGAAGACCGGTCGCGCAGGGCTTTCTTGAGCGCGGGCACCGCCTGGGACGCGAAGGCCTTCATGTCGCCCAGCGCCACGCAGGCCTCCACCCGGACTTCCTGCTTCTCGTCGTTCAGCGCCTCGAGCAAAATGGGGATCAGGGTCTGGCGGGTCGGATCAATCTTCCGGATCGCGCGCAGGGATTCGTAGCGGATATCGCGGTCGTTGTCCTTCAATGTCTCTTCCAGCGCCGCGACCGCGATTGAAGCCGAAGGCCCGATTTTTCCCAGGGCCAGCGCCGCGGACCAGCGCACCGAGGATTCTTCGTCGCGCAGCGCTCCCGCAAGGGGTTGGACCGCGCCCTGCGCCTGGCTGCCCATGCGTCCCAAGGCCAGCGCCGCTTCCTGCCGCACGGACAAATTCGTATCGTTGCTGACCAGATCCCCGAGCGCGTTCACGGTTTCAGTCGAAACCGTACCGAGCTGGGCCAGCGCCGAGGCCGCGTCCCGCCGCACGTGGGAATCATCATCCGCCAGGGCCGCCGTCAAAGCGGGCGCCGCTTCCGCCGCCAAGGGCCCCAGCGTTCCAAGCGAACGCGCCGCCTGCGACCGCACGTCCGAATCATCGTCCTTCAGGGTTTCCGCCAGGGCCGGCACCGCGTTCTTCGCCGCCTTCCCGATCTTGCCGATGGCGGAAGCCGCGTCCCACCGCACGTTGGACCGCGGGTCTTTCAGGCCTTCAGTGATGACCGGAAGGGCCGAGGTCGCGTTAGGGTCGATCAATGTGAGCGCCACGGCCGACTCCCACCGGAGCTCCGTGTCCTCGGAAGCCAGCGTCTCTTTCAGCGCCGGAACCGCCGATGACGCCAGGACCCCGAACCGTCCCAGCACCGTCGCGGCCCCCGCTCGCCGGTCCGGCCGGTCCTCGGTCAAAGCGTAGATCAGTCCCGGCACCATCGCGCTTCTCTGCGCCCCGTTCATCTCTTCGACCCGTTCCAGGGCGTCCGCGCGGATGGCTTTGCTGCGCGATCGCAGCTGCCGGAGGAGCGAAGTCACTTCCGCGTCGCGCCGGCCTTGCGCCCGCGCGGCGTCCGCCATCCCGCCCAGAATAAAAAGGCAGAGGAAAAGGACAGGGATAAGGACGGGCGGAAAAGTTCGCCGGGTCCGCATCAGTTGAAGGCGCTTTTGGCCTTGTTGACGATCTTTTGGATTTTGTTGCGGTACTTCCGGAGGTAGAACTGCATGAAGCTTTTGGCGAGGCTCTTGCTGTAGAAATCGTAATCGATGTGATCCACTTTTTTCCGGTAAAGCGCCAGGCCCGAAAACGACGTATCGATGATGAAGTTGTCCGTGAACCCGTACACTTCCTTCAGCTGTTTGCCGAGGACGTTGGGCCCCCACCAGGGCATGGCGGGCGTCGGCGAATTGGGAAAGTAATCATGCATGGCGATATATCCGCCCGGTTTCACTTTTGGAAAATAATTTTTGAAATCGTCCAGAACGGGTCCATAGTCGTGATTGCCGTCGATAAAGAGGAAATCGATATCGGGAATTTTGCTGCGGTCCACCTTGCTGGCGTCCATCTCGAAAAATTCGATGTATTCGCCCAAACCAAACTTTTCCATGCGGCGGTTGAAATGCGGCTGGCGCTTCGGATCGATGCAGTAGAGCTTCCCCTTCACCTTATTGACGTTTTGATAGTCATGATACTCGCTCTTCCATTTCTTGAGATACGCGCTCGGCTCGGTCTCATGGTTGAATTTCAGCCCCGACGCGATGGCCATGGAGCTGAACCCCATGTGGCAGCCGATCTCTACCACGACCGCCGGCCTCTGCGCCAGCACCAGCGAGTGGAGGATGCGCGGCGTCGCGTATTCGGACTGGTTGTCCTCATCGCAATTCGCGTAAAAATCTTCGATCGTCTCTTCCAGAATGTTCATGCGATTCACCTTTTATGAAGCTTTTGAAGATTTTTGTGCCCGGGGTGGGAATCGAACCCACACCTCGCTTGCGCAAGTCAAGATTTTAAGTCTTGTGCGTATGCCAGTTCCGCCACCCGGGCATCCTACTGAAAATTTCTTAAGTACACCCGGGTTGCCCCTGTTCCTTAATTTAAAGGAATAAGAGTCCGGGGGCACCTGGGTATCTAGCCGGTAAATTATATAAACTGCGAGGACAAAAAAACGGCGCTATCCGGAAAAGGATAGCGCCGCATAACGGTTGAAAACCGCTCTTATTTCATCAGGATGAAGTCGTGAGAACGGACGGTCTTGCGGCCGTTCGCTTTCGCGCGCTTGCAGGCCTGGTCGATGAGCCACATCACCCAGCCGTTCACTCCATCGAGCGCGTCGCCCGCGGTGTTGCACTTGTTCTTCTTAATGGCCGCCTTCACCTTGCTGCCGACGATATACATCTCTTTCGCCATGAGTTCCTCCTGTGGTTGTTTGTTGCGCCGTCGATCAGGTGCGATTATAGTAAAATATTTCCCGATTCGGCATATATTAAGGAGGACGCCATGGCGATCCCGGCAAACATCGAGAAGGCGACGATTCAACTGAAGGCGAACGTTTATTTTGACGGAGGAGTGACCAGCCACACGATTTTATTGGGCGACGGAACGAAAAAGACCGTCGGGCTGATCCGCGCGGGACAGTATCATTTCAACACGGACGCGGCGGAGCGGATGGATATCATCGCGGGAAACTGCAGGGTGAAGCAGGCCGGCGAAAAAGACTGGAAGTCCTACAAGGCGGGAGAGGCGTTCAACGTTCCGGCGAAGTCGGGGTTCGACATTGCGGTCGAGTCCGGCCTGGCGGAATACCTCTGCTCGTTTAACTGAGGGGTTTCGGGGAGTTAGTCGTTGGCGCGGCGGCGCATTCCGCTGTCGCCCCGGCGGTCGCCTTTGCGGCGGTCCGGAATGATGTCGCGCTTCACGAGCCTCTGATAAATCGCGTCGATCACGCCGCGGCGGCGGTCGCTCTTCTTGCGGCGCTCCTTGAACTGAAGCTGCGGAGCGGCTTTCTTCGCCTTAGCGGATTTGGAAGACTTCGCGGATTTCGCGCGCGGCTTGGACCGCGGTTTTGATTTTTTAGCCATGAGAGATTATACCAAAAACCCGGCTGTCAGGGCGGCTCTGCTGATCGCGGCGGTCGCCGTGATGCTCGCTTTCTTCTACAGTTACGACGTCCCCCGCGTAACGCGGCTGTCCGACACCTTCCAGAACACGGGACACATCCCCTTCTTCGGCATCCTTTCGCTGATCTTCCTGGCGCTTTCGCGCATGTACATTCAGAGCTGGCCGCGCGCCCTGCTCCGGCATTACGGCCTTTCGGTCGCGCTTTCCACCGCGCTGGGAATCGCCCTTGAGGTATCGCAGATCGGGACGGCGCGGAACGCGGACGTCATGGACGTCCTGCGCAACCTTGCGGGAACCCTCACGTTCCTGGGCCTGCGACTTTCCGCCGATCCGGAATCGCTGGACCTCCTGCCAGGCCGGAGATTCGTGACCGTCACCCGCCTGCGGGCCCTCTGCGCGATCCTGTTTTTGATCTGCCTCGCGCCGCTCGGCCTTGAAGTCTGGTCGCGCAAAGCGCGGAACTTCGCGTACCCGGCCGTCGCCGACTTCAATGAACGCTGGAGCTGGTATTTGATTGAAACCCACGGCGCGAGCGCGCGCCGCGCCGATCCGCCGGCCGAATGGACCGAGGCGCGGGGCCGCAAAGTGCTCAAAATGCGCAACCACGATTCAAGGCGCGGCCCGCATTACCCGCGCATCAAACTGGTGGAGCCCTATCCCGACTGGTCCGAGCACAACTTTTTATCGTTCTGCATCTATTCGCCCGAAAGCGAACCCTTTCCCATCGATATCAAAGTCCATGATTACGAGCGCCACGAGGAATATGTTGACCGCTTCACCCGCGAGTTTATTCTACAGCCCGGCTTGAACAAGCTGCGCCTGCCTTTGGAAGAGGTCCGGAAGGGACCCGAAGGGCGGGAGATGAACATGCATGACATCGAATCGGTCACGCTCCTTCTTGATCATCCGAAGGTCCGCCGCACGTTCTTCATCGACGGCTTCCACCTCGATAAATAAAGTATAATATCGCCGATTTCATGCCGAGATGGCGGAACTGGCAGACGCGTCAGACTCAAAATCTGATGTCCTCCGGGACGTGTGGGTTCGATTCCCTCTCTCGGCACATTTTTTAAGCGATCAGTCCCTCAAAAGCGCCCTTCCGGGCGCTTTTTTTATGTCATTAGGGTTGTGGATAACCCCGTTACAATTTTGTTTACAATATCAAACCCCATTGATCTTTCAAGGCGAAGCCTTACTGTGGATAACTTATCCACAAGACCTAAACTTTTGTAAAAAAACTTGAAATAATATTTTGATAGCGGTAGAATAAGCGCGTGAGAAAAAACTTCAATTCAACGACTCCAAGGGGGGACACTAACGCAATGGCTTACCGAAAGATGCAGACCCTATCCCGCCGCGCTCAACAGGAAGAATTTGATCTGGAACACGCAAAAGAAAAGGTGTTCGTGCATTACCACGATGAGGAACGCCAGGCGAAGCGGAGCGAGTACATCAAACGGTTTTTGAAGGACGCCCTGCTGAAGGTTTTAGGAAAGGAACATTCCGAGGAAGGACAGCGTCTGCCGAAGAATCACCTCAACATCCGCATGCTGCACATCAACAAAGTTGTTACGAAAAAATGAGCTCCATCCGGGTCAAGATCCCGCTTTCGGGAAAACTCCGGCGCTTGCGCCTCCGTCGATCACCAAAGTCGTCCCAGTCACCCAGCACGACTCGTCCGAAGCGAAATAAACCGCAGCAAAAGCAGCATCTTCCGGTAATCCTGCTCTCAATAACTTAACGTCCGTCGTCAGCGACGCATTGTCCGCGCTGTGCATGTGATGCGTCACCTGCCCCGGACAAAGGCAGTTCACCCGGATGTTTTGCCCCGCCAGCTCCAGCGCCAGCGTTTTCGTCAAAGCCACCACTCCCGCCTTCGAAGCGTTGTAATGCGCCATGTTTTTGGGATTCGACGAATATCCGAAGATCGCCCCCGTTAAAATGATGGACCCCTTGCCGCTTTTGGCCAGATGCGGCAGTCCTGCGCGCACCGACAGAAAATAGGTTTTTAAGTTGGCGTCGAACATGGCGTCCCAATTGGCTTCCGTCATGTCCTTGACGGACGACGCCGCATAACTGCCGGCATTGCAGAAAAGCGCGTCAATTTTCCCAAATTTTTCTCCGATTTGATTGAACGCCAGGCTGACTTGAGCTTCCTGCGTCAGGTCCGCCTGGATGAAAATGGCCTTTCCCCCGCGCTCCTTGACCTTCGCCACGGTTTCTTCGCCCGTTTCCTTGCCGCGCGCGATCACGGCCACCGAAGCGCCTTCGTCAGCGAATAACATCGCGCTCGCCCGGCCGATGCCAGGCCCCGCTCCCGCGATGACCGCCACTTTATCTTTTAATCGTCCGCTCATAGCTATCTCCTGGCTCCTATCGGCTTTTGCCCAGTATTGGGCTCAAAATGTCCGGGAAATTGGTGGTGATGGCGTCGATGCCGGAGGCGACAATGCGTTTCATTTCGGGACGCTCGTTGACGGTCCAGGTCGCGACCGCGACGCCGGCTTTACGCGCTTTCCGCGCCAGCTGTTTCGTTACAAAATTGCGACGCGGAAAAATCGCGTCGGCTTTCATGGCTTTCGCCCGGGCAAAGGGATTTTTGAGCGGCTTATCGTAGAGTATTCCCGTCGCGATTTTCTGGCTGACAGCCTTGGCGCGCTTCACGATGGCATGGTCAAAAGCGATCAGGATCGCGCGCTCTTCCATGCCGTGCTTCAAAACCTCGGCGACGACTTTCTTTTCGATGCCGGGGTAGCGCACCGGGTGATGCTTGATCTCGATCACGACGCCCAGCGGCAATCCCTGGCGGCTCTGCTGGTTCTTCGCCCAAGAGAGCAGGTCGGAGAGGAGCGGGACGCGTTCCCCGCGAAACTTCTTCGAATACTTGGCGCCGGCGTCGGCGCGACAAATCTGGGCGGCGGTCAGATTTTTGATCCGGCCCTTCCGGTCCGTCGTGCGCTCGAGCGACGCATCGTGGATCACGATGACGCGGCCATCCTTCGATACGTGCACGTCGCACTCCACTAAATCCGCGCCCAGCTTCTGCGCGAGCTTGAACGAAGCCATCGTGTTCTCGGGAGCGCGTCCCGCCGCTCCCCGGTGGCCGACCAGCCAGGCTTTCCGCGGCGCGGTTTGATTTAGATGGAGCATGTTTGAATTGAGCGAAGCATAAAAGTTAGAATAAATCGTGCACGAAAAATACGTCTCGAACCAGTTTATATATCAGGGCCGCGCGGTCGGGTTTCGCTGCGATCACGTGGCGCTCCCGAACGGCAAGCGCGCGGTGCGCGAGTATCTGACCCATCCCGGCGCCGCTTCCATCATCCCCTTTTTAGACTCCCCTTACGACAAGCCGCTCGAGAAGTGCCGCATCGTTATGGTGGAGCAGTACCGCTATCCGATCCGAAAAAAAACCGACGAGCTTCCGGCCGGAAAAATCGATCCCAACGAATCCATCGAGCGGTGCTTGGTGCGGGAACTCAAAGAAGAGACGGGATACACCGCCTCGAAGTACCATCACCTGATTTCTTTCGCGCCGACGCAGGCTTTTTCCGACGAGATCATCCACATTTATTGGACGGACAAACTGAAGAAGGGCAAGAGCAGCCCGGATGAGGATGAATTTTTAAGGGTAAAGATCGAAACGTTCGGTCAGGTGCTCGCCAGAATCCGCGACGGCCGGATCAAGGATTCCAAAACCATCATCGGCCTAACGGCCTTTGCCGTTTTCTTTAAAGCTCCAGCTCGCAAGCGCCGGTAGAAAAGCGACGTCCGTCGCGTCGGGCGTGAGCGGCGTCACCGCCACCTTTCCGGACTGAAACGCCTCGATGTCCGTTCCCTTCGCCGCGATCCCCCGCGGTTCTTCCCCCGCCAGCCAATGGTACTCCTCGCCGCGCGGATCTTTCCGCGACGTGATCGTTTTCCCGTAAACTCTGCGCCCGAGGCGCGTAACGCTGATTTCAGGCTCTTTGCCGCCCGAAACGTGCGGGACGTTTACGTTCAGGAACATGCGCGGCGGCAGTTTATAGCGGAAAATGGCGCGGCTGATGCGCGCCGCGACGTTGGCCGCGGTGATAAACGTCTTCGGCATGCCTTCCCGTACGGAAATGGCGAACGCAGGGATGTGATGCATGGCGGCCTCGCGGGCCAGCGCCACCGTGCCGGAATAAACCGTATCGTCGCCGAGATTCAGCCCGTGATTGATGCCGCCCACGACGAGATCCACTTTCTTTCCCCTCAGGAACTTCAGCAAAGCGAAGCGCACGCAGTCGGCGGGCGAACCGTTGGTGATGTGAACGGGAAACAGCTTCTTGTTGCCCAAATCGATCTGGACGGTGCGGACGCGGAAGGGTTTATGCAGCGTGATGCTGTGGGACGCGGCGGATTTTTCGCCGTCCGGGACCATCACGACCACTTCGCCCAGGGGGCGGAGCGCCTTGATGAGCGGTATCATGCCCGACCCGTATACGCCGTCGTCGTTGGAAATCAGGATTCTCATTTCAGACTCCTCACGCTGCCACGACGTCCTTCAAAATTTCTTTCGCCTTGTTCAGCGCCATCGCGCGGTGGCTGATCTTGTTTTTTTCTTCCAATGTCAGCTCCGCCAATGTTTTTTTGATCTCGGGCACGTAAAAAACGGGATCGTAGCCGAAACCCTGGCCGCCCTTGAGCGTTTGGGTGATCTCGCCCAGAATAAATCCATCCACCACCTGCAGGTAGCCTTTGTCCGCCTCCGCCAGAGCGATGACGCAGCGAAATCGCGCGCGGCGGTCATCGGTTTTCAGCTTTTCGAGTTCGGCGATCAGTTTGCGGTTGTTATCTTCGTACGTGCAGTTTTCACCGGCATAGCGGGCGGAATAAACGCCCGGCGCGCCCTTCAATGCGGCGACTTCGAGGCCGGTATCATCCGCCACCGTCAGCATTTTGGCGGCTTTGGAATAGAAATGAGCTTTCTTGATGGCGTTTTCTTCGAGGGTTTCGCCGTCTTCCTCCACGATTCCGATTTCGGGGAAATCGTCGAGGGTCTTCAGCGTGACCGGCAGGCCGGACAGGAGGTTGGCGATTTCTTTGATCTTGCCTTTATTGTGGGTGCCGATCAGGATTTCCACGGCTATTTGGCGGATTTTTGTTTGAGGAGGTTGAGCGCCGAGCCCGCTCGGAACCATTCGATCTGTTCCTGCGTCAGGCTGTGCTTGAGCTCGATCGAGTCGCGCTTGCCGTCCTTGTGGACGATCTCGGCTTTCACCGGCGCGCCCGCTTTGAGTCCGGACAGGCCCAGGATGCTGATGCGATCCGTCTCCTGAACCTTGTCGTAGTCCGCCGGATTGGCGAACGTGAAGGGCAGGACGCCCTGCTTTTTCAAATTCGTTTCATGAATCCGCGCAAAACCCCGCACAATGACGGCGGCGGCGCCGAGATAACGCGGGCTCATGGCGGCATGCTCGCGGCTCGAACCTTCGCCGTAGTTTTCGTCGCCTACCACGATCCACTGTTGGCCCTTCGCCTTGTAAGCGCGGGCCACTTCCGCGACGGTCTTGCCCCTATCGCCGGTCAGGATATTGCCCGTCTTGCCGGTCTCGCCGGTAAACGCGTTGGTTGCGCCCAAAAACATGTTGTCGCTGATTTTGTCCAAGTGGCCGCGGAATTTCAGCCAGGGCCCGGCGGGCGAAATGTGATCGGTCGTGCACTTGCCCTTGGCCTTGAGCAGCAACGGCAGCTCGATGAAATCTTTTCCGTCCCAGGGCTTGAAGGGCTCCAGCAACTGCAGGCGCTGGCTGTTAGGGTCAACTTCAATCTTAACCTTGGAACCATCTTCCGCAGGCGCTTGATAGCCTTCCATCGGATAAACGAAACCGTTTTTGGGGAGCTCATCGGCCTTTTTGGGCGGGGTGAGCTTCACTTTCTTGCCGTCGGCGGTCTCGAGCGTATCCGTCATGGGATTGAAGCTGAGCCGTCCCGCCAAACCGAGAGCCACAACAATTTCCGGACTGCCGATGAAGGCGAGCGTGCCGGGATTGCTGTCGTTGCGCGCGGGAAAATTTCTGTTAAAGGAAGTAACAATGCTGTTCGGCTCGCCGGCCTTCACGTCGTCGCGCTTCCATTGGCCGATGCAGGGTCCGCAGGCGTTGGCGAGAACGGTCGCGCCCATGTCTTCCAAAATCTTGGCCTGGCCGTCGCGCTTGATGGTTTCGTAAATCTGGTCGGAGCCGGGCGAAACCATCAACGGCGAATGCATTTTGACGTGAGCCGCGTTGGCTTGCAAGGCGACATCCACGGCGCGGTTGATATCTTCGTAAGAAGAATTGGTGCAGCTGCCGATGAGCGCCGAGGAAATCTTGTCGGGGTAATTCCTTTCCTTCACTTCCTTCGCGAGCGCCGAGATGGGCCGCGCCAAATCCGGAGTGTGGGGCCCGACCAGGTGCGGCTCGAGCTTGCTGAGATCAATTTCGATGACCTTCTCGAAGAATTTCTCCGGGTTTTCCTCGACTTCGGGATCGGCCTGGAGCAGAGCCGCATGCTTGCGCGCCGCAGCCGCGATATCTTTGCGCCGCGTCGCTTCGAGATAAGCGGCCATCCGCTCGTCGAACGGGAAAATAGAGGTGGTGGCGCCCAATTCCGCGCCCATGTTTGTGATCGTGCCTTTGCCCGTGCAGCTGATGCTCCGCGCGCCCGGGCCAAAATACTCAACGATGCGATTCGTTCCGCCCTTCACGGTCAGAATTCCGCAGAGCTTCAAAATGATGTCCTTGGGAGCGGTCCAGCCGGAGAGCTCGCCCACGAGCCGAACGCCCAGAATAGTCGGGTGTTTCACTTCCCAGGCGAATCCCGCCATCACGTCCACCGCGTCCGCTCCGCCGACGCCAATGGCGATCATGCCGAGGCCGCCGGCATTGGGCGTATGCGAATCGGTGCCGATCATCAGGCCGCCGGGGAACGCGTAATTTTCCAGAACCACCTGGTGGATGATGCCAGAACCGGGCTTCCAGAATCCGATGCCGTATTTGTTGGAGATGGAGCGAAGGAAATCGTAGACCTCTTTATTCTCGCGCGTCGCGGTGTCGATGTCGGCCGCGGAACCCGAATGAGCGCGAATGAGGTGGTCGCAATGGACCGTGGTGGGAACGGCGACCTGCGGCATCTGGGCCTGCGCGAACTGGAGGAGCGCCATCTGAGCCGTCGCGTCCTGCATGGCGATGCGGTCGGGGCGGATCTTCAACACGCCCTGTCCGGGCTTCAATTCCTGGTTTTGGGGATCGTCTAAATGCCCGAGGAGAATTTTTTCGGCAAGAGTGAGCGGGCGTCCGAGGCGCTTCCGGACGATCGCGAGGTTGGCCTCGATCCGGGCATAGATTTTGCTCGCCATATCTGCGGTCGTTTCAATTTTCATGACAACATCCTCTCAATAGTTTTCAGAAATTTGGAAATAAACGGGCGGGGTGACGAGTCAATAATATCACTTCCCGAGGGCATTCTCAAATGCGGCCCAGGTCGCCCGCGCGGTCCTGGCCCAGGAGAAGGTCTTCGCGTGTTCGATGCCTTTCGAGCGCAATTGGTTTCGCAGATCGTTGTCGTTGAGCACGCGCAGCATCTGGTCCGCCATCTCTTTGACGCTCTCGGGATCGAAATAAACCCCCGCGCAGCCCACGACCTCGGTGAGGGAGGAACTGTTGCTCGAAGCCACGGGAACGCCGTAGGAAAGCGCCTCCAGCGGCGGCAGGCCAAAACCCTCATATAAGGAAGGAAATACAAACAATTCGGCCCCCTGATAGAGGGGCGGCAGGTCCGCCGACGGAGTGTGGCCCAGAAACAAAATACGGCTCAACATGTTGTTCTGCTTCACCCAATTATCGAGCTTGACCTGTTGATCGGCATCCTGATAACCCGCGATCGCCAGCTGCCATTCGGTCTTCTCGGCGACAATCTTGAACGCTTCCAACAGCCGCGGAAGGTTTTTGTGAGCGTGATTTCCGGACACGCAGAGCACATATCGCCCCAGCTTATATTTTTGCCTGATAGCTTCCGGAGCAGGCCCGTTTGATTCTCCCAGCTCCGGTTGAGCAAGAGGGATCGCGGCGATCTTCGACTCGCTGATGCCAAAAAGCTTCACCAAATCCTTCTTTGTATGCTCGGAGATCGCGACGATTTTGACCGAGCGGCGGAGAGCCATCGGAAAAAAGTTGCGCAGGAAGAATTCGTGCTTCACCATCGGCAGCTTTAAAACAAAAGGAATGACATCCAGAACGGTCATCACCTGCTTGATGGGCGGAAAAGGAAGCGCGTCGATTTGAGACGGCGAGAAAACGAGATCGTAACCGCCCGTGATCAGGCGAAACGGAAACACAAACTGGGTCCAAAGCATCTTAATGGTATCGCCAACTATCCGGCCGAAATACTGCCGCAACGATTTCCCGCCGGTTGATGATGACTGAGCTCCTATATTTCCGGACACTGGCTTACCGCTCGCGGGTTTAGAAACCATCAGGCTGAATGGAAATGGGATTTTGATGCGGCCGGCGGGGACGTCGGGAAATTGTTCGGGGACGAGCGTGAAGAGGTCGAAGTCTTTGCCCTCGCGCGCCAGGTACTTTACGAGGTGGGTGATGTAGTGGTCCGTCCCCCCGCCCCCCTGTCTGGAAACGCGGACCGCATTGATGGCGACTCTCATTGTTTTCTTATTCCTTCGAACGAAGGAAGCAATGCCCGGCCAATGTACTTAAGAATGGCTTCAAAGGTCTTTGGCCTGGCATTGCTTTCTTCTTTAGGTGCGGTGGACCGGCTGGCCAGCGGGTTTGGTTGCAAAAATCATGATGCCTTCTTCGATCTGGGCGTAGAGGAGCCAGGCGAGGAGCTGGGCCACGCGGCGGCGGATCCAGCGGAGGAGGCCGTAATCCTCCTCGATGAGATGGATGCGGAACATTTCCGTCTCGTAGCCGCGCGCGGTGAAGAGCGCGTAGAGGTCGCGGAGCGGGTAGGGGCGGATGTGCGTCATGTCGTGCTTCCAGACCTGGTTCAGGTGGCCCGAGTTGGGAGTCGAGATCATGATCGTCCCGCCCGGGTTCAGGTGCGATTCGCAAAAATCGAGGTAGGTGAAGAAAACGTCGAGCGGCATGTGTTCGATCATCTCGAGCAGGAGGATAAAATCATACTTCTGCTTCACTTCGTCCAGAGAATGGAAATCGTGCGGAAAGCGCGTCTCGATATCCATTGTGTGGTACGTCCCCTGGTGGCCGCGGTCTTTGAGCTTCTTCATCAGGGCGTTGTTGCCGGAACCGAGCTCGAGCACGGAGGCGTTTTTGCCGATCTTTTGGCGGATCACCTCGCCCGACTCGCCCAACTGCGTCGCGCTCTCAAATCCGGTGATGGACCGGACCTTAAAATGGTAGAACTTCGGGCGGTTTTCGAGAATTTTCCAGTATTCGTCGGATTTCATCGCGCTCACCAGTAGTGCTTTTTGTGCTGCGAATAGTAATCGACCATCATTTTTAATCCGTCGTGCAGTTTGACGCCCGGCTGCCAGCCGATATCGCCGCGGATTTTGGAAATATCGGCCACGAAATCGCCCACGTCGATCTTTTTATTCTGGTCCGGCCAGGAGACGTAGACGATGCTGCCCTTTCCCGAAATCGTGACAATTTCCTGGACGATGTTCACCAGAGATACGCCCACGCCGCTGCCGATGTTGTAAATTTCGCCGTTAAAGCGCTCGCTCGCTCCGACTTTGAGGAACGCCTGAGCGATGTCGCCCACGTAAACGTAGTCGCGGAGCTGTTTGCCGTCGCCAAAAATTTTGATCTCCTTGTTATCGAGCGCGAGGCGCGTGAACCAGTTCAGGATACCAAAGCTGGGCGCTTTCATCTGCGCGCGCGGGCCGTAGCCGTTCGCCACGCGGAGGATCACGGTCTTGAGGCCGTGGACTTTGTGGTAGAGCTGGTGGTAATGTTCGCCGGCGAGCTTGTGGACGGAATAGATGTCGAGCGGGTTCGGAATGGTGCGTTCGTCGATGGAAGGCTTGGCCGAGCTGCCGTAGACGGCGCGCGTCGAGCAATAAATGATCTTGATCTCGCGGTTAACGGCCCGGCACGTTTCGAGCAGGTTCAGCTGGCCGTTGACGTTGATATCCGCGTCCAGAAACGGGTGGTCCACGCTGTCCGTGTGGCTGGTCTGGGCCGCGATGTTGAAAAGGAAATCCCTTCCCTTGATCAGCTTCTTCATGAGCGCCGCGTTCCGGATATCGCCCTTCACGGACCTGATCCGCTTCTTCACCGGGTCGATGTTGAAAGGGTTGGCGCCGTGGAGCTTCAGAAAATTGTCGAGCACCGTCACGTCCGCTCCGGCTTCCGCCAGGGCCAGGGCGATGTTGCTGCCCAGAAAACCCAGTCCGCCGGTGATGAGGACTTTCTTGCCGGAATAAGCGTTGGATGATTCCATCAGGCGCTCTTTTTGTTGGTCAGGAAGCGGGAAAATATATTTTCCTGCTTCGCATGGACCACCGAGAGAAGGATGTTGGTCATGGTGATTAAAATTTTAAGGATCGCGGCGGAGGCGAAACCGTGGTAGCGCTTAAAATACACCAGCGTGTCCTGTTCGTAGATTTTGGAGATTTTTTTGAGGCCGCTCTGCGAAACGGTGCCGCGCAGATGGTGCTCGACGCGGCCGGCGGCGACGTAAACAATCTTCATCCCCAGCTTGCGGATGCGCAGGCAAAGGTCGTTCTCCGTGTAGTAAAGCTTCATGTTCTCGTCGTAGGGGCCGATCTTCTCGTAAACTTTGCGCGGCAGCATCATATTGCAGTCGCCGATCATCTCGACGTCATGGTTCTGCGCCCAATCGTAGCCCGCATAGCCGAAGTCTTCGTTCATCCGGCGCTTCGCCGACTTGAAAATCGCGCCCAGAAACGTGCAGTTGAGCAGGGCGAGGCCGAACGTAAAGTCTTTCGCCGCGTTCTTGTAAAAGGAACCGTCCGGAAAATACATGCGGCAGGTGACGGCCCCGGCGCCGGGATTGGAATCGAGATAAGACGACATGGCGGAAAGAGAATTTTCGAGCACGAGGGTATCGCTGTTCAAAATCAGGATATTCCGGCCGGTGGCAGCCGCCATCCCCTGGTTATTGGCGCCGGTAAAGTAGCGGTTCTCGGAATTTTGGATGAGCTTAACGTTAGGGAAGCGTTCCCGCACCATCTGGGCGGAACCGTCGGAGGAAGCGTTGTCCACCGCGATAACTTCAACCGACAAACCGCCGGAATTCTTCTGAATGGATTCAAGACAGGCGCTGAGTTTATCCTTCGTATTGAAATTGACGACGACGACCGATACATCCATCAAATTTTATCGGAGAATTTTTTAACGGCGTCCACGATCAGCCCGACCTCGGAGTCGGTGAGGTCCGGAAAGAGCGGCAGGATGACAATTTTCTTCCAGACGGATTCCGCCACGGGCAGCGAGCGATAGTAGGGCTTGTAGAGATCGTAGAGGTGGTTCGGGAAATAGTGCACGCTGGTCGATGCGCCCTTTTCGAGGAGGAACGCCATGAACGCGTCGCGGTGCTTGGGGTCGATCTTGGCGCAATAGTTGTGATTCGAGCTGTTGGCGTAATCTTTCTGCACCGGCGTCTCAAGCCAAGGGAGATTCTTGAACTCGCGATTGTAAATCTGCGTGATTTCCTTGCGGCGCTTGTTCTTTGCATCCAGCTTTTTCAATTGAGCCAAACCAATCGCCGCGGAAATATCATTCATGTGATATTTGTAGCCCAATTCTTCGACGGTGTAAAACCAGGAATACTTTTGATCGATCTCGGTGCGCTTCCAGGTATCTTTGGAGATGCCGACCCAGCGCAGCCGCCGGATGCGCTTGTCCCACTCCGCGTTCCGGGTTGTCGTCATTCCGCCGTCGCCGCAAGCCAAATTTTTGACCGCGTGGAAGCTGTAACAGCCCAAATCGCCGATAGAACCGAGCTTCTTTCCCTTATATTCGCCGCCCGCCGCATGGGCGCAGTCTTCGATCACGACCAGCTTGTGCTTTTTGGCGATCTCCTGAATGGCGTCCAGGTCGCAGGCATGGCCGCCGTAATGCACGGTGACGATCGCCTTGGTCTTTTTGGTGATGAGCTTTTCGATCTGCCTGGCGTCAATGTTCAGCGTGTCGGGCTCGATATCGCAAAAAATGGGAACGGCTTTGTTAAAGAGGATGGAGTGGTTGGTGGAAACGAACGTCATGGGCGTGGTGATGACCTCGCCCCCTTCGACGCCGGCGACCTGCATGGCGAGATGGAGCGCGGCGGTGCAGGAATTCATGGCGGAGGCGTGCGGGGAACCGACGTAAGCGCCGAATTCCTTTTCAAACTGGTCCGTCTTGGGGCCCTGCCCCGCCCAGCCGGACTTTAATACTTCTTCGAGCAGAACGAGCTCTTCCTTTCCGTACGAGGGTCTGAAAACCGGTATGGCCATGATGCTATCCTCTCTTTTTTTGAACCTGAGCCGGAACGCCGAACGCGACGCTCGCCCCTTCGATGTCGCGGGTCACGATCGCTCCCGCGCCGACAACTGCGCCCCTGCCGATCCGCACGCCCGGGCAAAGGACCGCATTCGATCCGATGTAAACGTCATCTTCGATGACGACCGGCGCCAATTTGGGCGCCTGTTCCACGATGGGTTTCGACAGGTCTGAAAATCCGTGCTGGAACGACGTGATCACGACGCCCGGCGATACTAAAACGTTGTTTCCCAATGTGATGCCGCCGTCGCCGAGCAGCGAGCAATTGTAGTTGATCATCGTCCCGTTTCCGATGGCGATGGAGCCTTTGGGACCGTCGCCCGTGTAAAGCGTTGTGCCGCGGCGGATGTGAACGCCGTCGCCGATCTTGATGCCCCCGCCCGCGCGTCCCGAACTGAGCAGGACGCCGTCTTCGAAGGTGCAGGCGCTTCCGACTTCCACGTTGCGCGCCGAAACGACTTTCGCGCAGCCCATCCAGAGCGGGCTGCCGCATTTGCCGAGCCGGCATTTCCACCAGGCCTCGGTGATGACAAACTTCAGCCTGCCGCAGAGGCAGGAGAGCCCGGCGAAAGGCCACAGAACGATTGAAAAAAGCGCGACGAGAAGTGTTCTCAAGCTCGACTCACAGGCGTTATGATATCAAATCTGCCAGCCGATCTCGCCCAGCCATTTGCGGATGGCGGATTCAGCCAGCGCGTGGCCGCGCGGGTTCCAATGGCCGTCCAGCCGCCAGTAAAGCTGCTCGCCCTTCTGCGCCGGCGCGCGGAACGTATCGGTCAGGTCCAGGAACGGAATCGAAAGGCCTTTGCAAATGTCGCGGACAATGGCGTTGCGCTCGTTAATATCAGCGGAAAGCCTGTAGTCCTTCTGAATCAGGTGCGCGTAGGCCTGCTCCTTGCTCGGAAGGTAAAGGACCGCGAGGCCGCTGCCCATTTTTTTCGCCAGCTCCTGGATGCCGCGAATATCCGCGTCCATGAAACCGCGGATCTTCTTCCATTCATCATCCGCGGCGTTGTGGCCCGCCACTTCCTGCGAATCGGGGCGGAGCTGGAACTGCAGGACGAGCTCGAGTCCCGGCTCTTCATGCACGATCGTCCTGGGAATCAGGCTTTTCTCGTTCCGCGACGCTCGCGCATCCCTGGCTTCCCGGTAAATGATGTCCGGCGCGCGCAAAATCCGGTAAACGAAGCTGTTCTTGAGGAGCCAGAAATTCCAATATTGCGACGGCGAGCGGATGTTCCACATCCCGGCGGAGACCGGATCCAGTTTGTCCAGCGACGGCAGGGCCAGACGCTCTTCGAAATCGTTGTAAAAGACGCAGACGATGATATTTTTGGGCGTCACCCACTTCCGGGAACGGTCGAGCAGGGCGCGATACTGGTTGGTGGTGAAGCCGCTTTGGCCGAGGTTCAGGATGTCTTTGCCGGTTTCGCGCTCGAAGAGCGACGGCCAGAGCTCTTCCTGCTCCACGCCGTAGCCTTCCATGAACGAATCGCCGAGCACCACGGCCCAGGGGTTGGACGGGATGGAAACGTCGCGCACGCCGATCGCTTCATCGCCGAGCGGCAGGGTTTTATAAGTGAAATCAAAATCCGGATGGGCGACGAGGCGGCGGTTAACGTTAGGGAAGAGCACGGTCCCGATGCCGGGAACGAAGTGGTGGGTTCCGTCGCGCTCCAACGCGAACGCGGCGAGCCACTGGCGGTCGCGCGTCCATTTGGGAGTGAATCCCGGCAGGAGCCGGGCGTAGATTTCGAGGAAAACGGCGCTGAACAGGAGCGCCAGGAGAACGGCTAAAACGGCGAATCGCGTCTGGAGCTTCACGATCTGTCTTTCACGGTTGCGCTTTTACAGCCCGGACTTCGGGGATATGAGCCGAGGAAAAGTTCAGTCGGCGCGGAGCCAGTCGAAGCCTTTGGCGGAGAGGATCTTCCGGCCCTCGCCGATGGGCGCCAAGCCCAGGGCCTGCATGTCGCTGTCCACCATGATCTTGACGAGGTCTTTGAACGTCACTTTGGGGACCCACTTCAGTTTGCGCTTCGCCTTGGACGCGTCGGCCAGCAGGGCGTCCACTTCGGTCGGGCGGAAATAGCGGGCGTCAATCTCGACGTACTTTTTATAGTCGAGCCCGGCGTACTTGAACGCCTCGAGCAGGAATTCTTTCACGGAATGCGTCTCGCCGGTGCCGATTACGTAGTCGTCGGGCTGTTTCTGCTGTAAAATCCGCCACATGCATTCGACGTACTCGGGAGCGAATCCCCAGTCGCGCTTCGAATCGAGGTTTCCGAGATAAAGTTTCTTCTGCTTGCCCGCGATGATGTGCGCGACCGCGCGGGTGATCTTGCGCGTCACAAACGTCTCGCCGCGCCGCGGGGACTCGTGGTTAAACAGGATCCCGTTGCAGGCGAAGAGGTTGTAGCCTTCGCGGTAGTTCACCGTGATCCAGTAGCCGTACACTTTGGCGGCGGCGTAGGGGCTGCGCGGGTAAAAGGGGCTTTTTTCATTCTGGGGCGGGTGCGTCGCGCCGAACATTTCCGACGAGGACGCCTGATAAAATTTCGCCTTCGTTCCGCTGCGGCGGATGGCTTCCAGAATCCGCACGGTTCCCATTCCCGTCACGTTCGCCGTGTACTCGGGGATGTCGAAGCTCACGCGCACGTGGCTCTGCGCGCCCAAGTGATAAACCTCGGTCGGGCGGATGTTGTAAATCAGGTTGGTCAGCATCTCGGAATCGGCCAGGTCGCCGTAATGCAGGAACATCTTCGCGCTTTTTTCGTGCGCGTCCTGGTAAATGTGGTCGAGGCGGTGGGTGTTGAACGTGCTGGCCCGGCGGATCATCCCGTGGACCTCGTAGCCTTTGGAGAGCAGGAGCTCCGCGAGATAAGAGCCGTCCTGTCCGGTGATGCCTGTGATCAACGCTTTTTTCATGATCTAAATTCCTTTTTTAAGATTTAATGACGGTCCGTCAGGACAAAATCCACAACGTGTGATCGTCCATCCGGAAAACGGGCTGAGCATGCTCCTTGAGAGCGCCCAGCATTTTTTCGTCGGAGTAGGCGGAGTAAACGTCCGAATAGCCCACGTCCGTGCCGATGTATTGTTCCCAAACGAGAACGTGCGTGACGCCGATCTCTTTCAGGCGGCGGTACAAGTCCTCCGCGGTCTGCAGTTCTCCGTATCGGATGTATCCCTGATCGGCGGGCGATCCCCAGAGGATATCGCGGTCGATGTAATAGCCATAAACCTGACGATAGAGCAAAATCTTAGCATTTTTTGGAGTTTCCTGATTCACGCGCTCGCTGACGGGATAGTAGAACGCGGTGTCGCGCAAGAATTTTTCTTTCGCCGTGACAAGAGCGCCATCCGCGGGCTGTTGTGCGGGGCGCAGGCCTAGCAAGGTCGTGGGCGTGATCTTGAAACGGATGAAAAGCGCGGGGATCAGCGCCACGGCCGCGATGGCGGCTCCGGCCGCCGGCAATAGTTTCCTGGGTCCCGAAACGGGTCCTGATCCCGGCGCGGATCCGGAGTTTTGGCCGGCGAGGCTCTCTTTCAGGTATCCGAGCAGTAGCGCTCCCGCGGCCGCGAAGGGAATGGTGAAACGCCACCAGGTTTCGGGGATCTTCATGACGAGCAGGAAATGGACGACGTACGCGGCGGCGAAAACCCTGAAGAGGCGCGGCATGGCGAAACGGTTTAAGAGCAGGAGCGCGGCGAGCGGCAGGAAAAAGTAGTGGGACGCGAACCCGGCGATGACGGGGCTGTACAGGTGCAGGAGCGCGGTCTTCACGTCCGGATAAGGATGGGCCGCGCGATCCAAAAATGCCGGGAAGCGGCGCGATTCGAATTGAAAGAGATACTGGTTCAGGTCGGACCAGTTTTTGCCGCCCAAAACTTCATAGAAAAACGGGAGGAACGGATTTCCGTTCACGACCGCGTTGCGGATGTACCAGGGCGCGCCGGCCAGAGCTAAAACGCCGCCGAAAATAAAAATCTCCCTGCGAGACCGCCCGGACCAGGACGGGAAAAGGAAACAGGCCGCGCCGAGAAATGCGCAGGCGCCCAGGCCCTGGAAACGGCAGGCGGCGGCGAGCCCGGCGCAGACTCCGGCCAGAAGCAGAGTGGACCGGCGGTCGGAGTCGTCCGCGTTCTCCGAATTTTCGTCCGGCCTCACGAGCAGGAGCCCGGCCAGGAAAACGTAGAAGGACCAGCCCAGGTCGTTGCGCGCGTAGCCCATGTTCTGCGTCACCACGGGCAGGGTGGCGAAAACCGCCGCGGCGAACAGCCGGGCGCGGAACGAAACCCAGTCGCGGCCGAACGCGAGGATCGCGAGCGCGGCGAAAAGCCCGAAGAACGCGTGGACCCCGTTCGCGACCGCGTCGACGCCCGCCTGAATCGGCAGGATGTAAAGCATGTAGTTGTGCTGAGGCCAGTTCGCGTTCACGATCCACGGGATGTAGTGCAAACTTCCCGACGCCGCCCAGGATTTCGGGATCACCATGTGATACGACACCGCGTCCTGCACGCCGGTGATGGGCACCAGGGCCTGCAGGAAACTGTTGGCCAGGCCCCACAACAAAAATCCCGCCCAGAGCGTCAGCTCCCAGCCGCGAATCTGTTCCATCCCGCCGCGCAGCCATTCGCGCAAACCCTCCGCCCCGCTCCGCCCCCAGCGGATCAAACCGCCCAAAACCGACGCGCCAAACAATGGGCCCAGGATTTCCAGTCTCATCAGGCCGAAAATCCCCAGAATGAAAACCAGATAACCCCAGACCAGCGTTCCCAGAGCGAAACTTAAAACCAGTTTTTTATCGAACGGCGCCTGGCGCATCCCGCCGAAAAGCTCGAGGACCGTCCGCCCCCAGCCCGCGAACAGTATGAGGTGCAGCACAATTCCGATGAACGGGATGACGTTCAGGCGGACGAAATCGGGAAATGAGAAAATGCTCCCAGATACGGCGGCCCAAAGCGGGCGGTTCAGGTAGATGAACAGGGCGGTGAAGCCGGAAAGAATGGCAGCCCAGCGCAGGCGATTGGAATTATTTTTCATTGATCAGCCGGTACAAAGCCACGCCGTTTTGGTCCTCGACCAACTGCCCGAATTCTTTGATCAGGCCGTCGATTAAATTCTGGCCGTGCCAGTACCAGTCCGGCAAGCGTTCACGGTTTGAAGGGTCGGCCACCGTGCGCCGGCCCTGGTTCATCACGACCCAATGGACATTCCAGCTCCGCAGCAGCGCGTGCAGATCCGCGGGAGTGCTTAAATCCCGGTAATTGATGCGGCCCTGCCAAAGCGGGTCCGCGAACACGAACGCCCGCTTAAGGTAGTAACTGTCGTAATGTTCCGCGAGAAAGACCGCTTCGTCCTCCGGAACTTCCGCATGGATTCGCGCGTACACCGGGTAATCCGCCATCTTCGCGCGCAGATACGACTCGCGCGGCGTCCCGCTCCCGCTCGGGTGCGAAAAGCCGAGCGCGGGATAGAGCGCGTGGGCCGAATTGAGGCGGACCGCCGCGAGAGACATGAGAAGCAAAATGGCAAAGGCCGCGGCTTTCGAGCGCGAGCGCGCCTGATCGGTCATCCAGCCGAAGACGAGGCAGATTCCGGGAAGCGCGGGCAGGAAATAGCGCCAGTACGACGCGGTGCTGTAGAGCGCGGCGGAGGCGAGCGCCGCAAACAGCAAAAGATAAGTCGCGACCCATGGCCACGCCGGACGGATCCACAGCATCGCGGCGCAGAGCGCCAGAAAAGGCCAGGTCAAATATTCCGGGTTGTAGTAGTGTCCAAAACGAAACTGCGTGATCATGCGCCAGGGAAGCATCGCGAAACCTTTGATCGTGCGCTCCTGGCCCGGGAGGCTCTCGATCGACGCCAGGACGTCGGTTTTCTTCTCGTCAAAGTCCCTGCCGCCGAAAAATGAATTGGCGATAGGCCAGACGGGGTTTCCCGTCCAGGAAACGTTGCGGACCGCCCAGGGCGCAAAAACCGCGGCCGCCAGCAGAGTGAAAACCAACAGCTTTTTGATGGAGAAACGCTTCGAATAAATCTGAAGCCCGAGAAAGACGAGGAAAAGGATCGGCAGAAAAGCCGCGGCGGAGTATTTGGTCGCGATCACGAGGCCCGCAAGGACGCCGCCCAGGCGCCACCAGGCGTCGGCGCCCGTCTTGTTCCACTGCAGGAGGCAATAGAGCGAGGCGAAGACGAAGAGGGCGACGCTGCCGTCCTGCATGGCGGTGCCGAGCGCGACCGTGAACACCGGCTGAGCCGCGAAGACCGCGGCGCCCAGGATGCCCACGCGCAGGCTCCCGAAAAATTCCTGCCCCGCGCGCAGTATCAGGCCGATCAGCGCGAGGGAAAGCGACCAGGGGATGAGCTGAGCCAGCGGCTCCTGCCCGAGCGCGACCGCGAACAGATAGTTCATCTCGAGCGTGCCGGGAAACGCGGCGAAAGGGTAGCCGGTCTGGTAGAAAATCCGGCCCTCGCGGATATACTGCGCCGCGTTGCCGAGGTGGTAACCCAGCGAATCCGAATCGATGGGCGGAGCCAGAGCGATGATGAATCCGTGCAGGAAAATCCAGGCGATGAGACCCAGCGCGAGGGTTTCCTCGACGTCGATTTCAGGATGCCGTCCCACGCCAACAATCGTCCAGAGTTTGATCCAGGGAGTAAAGAGGCGCCGCGCGCAGAGCGCCAGAAGAGCGGCCGCTTCGATCAGAAAATAAAGGGGTTTGACCCCCGCCCAAATACCGACCGCCATCACGATGACGCTGTGCGCGGCCAGTCCCAACGCAAAGGAAAAGGCCACGTCCTCCGGATCCGATAAGGGATGCCCGCCCGTGATGAAATCAAGCAGATAAGACCCGACCGCGTAGGCCATCGACAGGAAAAGTCCGAGGACCACGGGAGCGATCAGCCAATGCTGGAGAAAAACGGAAACATGAAAATCGCACTGCCTTTGCAGAACGGTTCTGAAAAAAGATTCGTTGCGGGACAGAAACAGCAGGAAGGGAACGCTGAACCAAAGCCAGAATCGAAAGGAGCGCGGATTGGGGTGCGTCGGCGTCGACGTCATAACGCGGCTAGAATACTATAAATCGTGATCAAAGCCAATTATTTGACTCACCGGGGGTCGAATTATATAATCCAAGCGCCTTTCATGAAACTCCACATACTTTCGGTCAGCATCAGCGTTTTTTTCGCCTGCCTTTTATTCCACGTGATCCTTTGGCGGACCCGCCGCCCCAAAAACGACATGGGCGCGCTGTTTTTGGTCTTTTGGGTCCTGCCCGCGGCCGCTTTCGCGCTCTATCTGGCTTTATCCTGTACCCTCCTGCCCGGCATCGCTCTCCCATTGGATGAAGCGCTGGCCGTCTTTCTTATGTATATGTCGCTCGGCGCGGCCTACATCCAAAATTATCCCCCCGCCCAGGTTCCGGCGCCCACGCTCAAGATCATATTGCTTTTTGAAAGCGCCGGCGCGCGCGGCCTGACGCTGGAAGAGCTCTCGCGTCAGGTGAACAATAAGGAACTCGTTACGACCGCTCTGGACGACCTGGAAAGCGCGGGGTTGGTGGACAACCGCGGCGGCATCCTGCACATGACGGCCGCGTCCTCGCGCCTGCTCCACACCATGCTCGCTTTCCGCAAACTTCTGGGCCTGACGTTCAAAGGCGGATAACCGATGGGATTCTGCACGACTTGCGCCGCATCCTGCACCGTCAGTTTCGTGTCCCCCGCGGCGGGGCTCGCCATCCTGATGGCCCTGTCGCCCTCCATCATCCTGGTCCAGCACATGATTTTCTCGCGCATGAACCGCGGCACGGCGCCGCAGGTGGTCGCGATCCGCATGCTCGCCTTCAGTTTCCTGCCGATGGCCGCGCTCTGCTGGTTCGGAGTCCTCCACTGCGCGCAAATCACCGATTCCGAGAAGCTGATCGGCGCGGTTTACGCGGCAATCACCTACACCTGCATCGCCTACTCTTATTTTCACGTCTTCAACATGACGGAAACCGCGCGGCGCATCCGGATTTTGAGCGAGATTGACCGCGCCGGCGGCCTCAGCCGCGACCAGATCATCGCGAAGTACGGCACGTCGGATATCCTGCAGGTGAGGCTGGACCGTCTGGTGCAGTTAAACGAATTGGAGCTTAAGGAAGGGCGCTACGTTTTAAAAGGAAAGGTTTTGCATCTGGCGTCGAGCGTGGTGATGGTTTGGCGCACGGTTCTGGGCTTCCCACCCGTTACAACTTCAACCAACCAAAAAAAGTAGTGACAGTTCCCATCCTTTGTCTGATTGGCCTTTTATTCATTCCTGCGCAATGCAGCGGAATGAACCAGGAAGAGTTTGATCGACAAATTTCAAACATCAAAGAAAATAGTTTAACTGATGTACAAAACTTTCTTACCAAAACCGAAAAGACTCTCTCTCAAGATCCTGAGTATTATGTAATCCTTTTAAATTATGCCTTGGCAAAAGATAACGCGAGGCTTATCACCGACAGCATTTCAAAAACTCAGAATGCGCTTAAACACTTCAGTTCACGCCTTGATATACGGTTTGGGGTAGCCATAGCTGCCGAAAAAGTTAGCAGGTGGGATATTTTTGGCAATCAACTTATTGATATCTTAAAAACATCAAAGGAAATTGATAACAAATGGACTTGGGGGTCAATTAATTCAATAACGGGAGAACCGGAAAAATTTATGCTTGAAAATGTTCAAGCCAAGGTTCAAAAATTACTGTATGTCGATACTGCCTCATCTGACAGCGCATTGCTTCAAGCTTCTGAAGCGCTGATCAAATACTACCCCAAATCCATTTATGGATACGCAAATCTGGGCGGCCTTTACCTTGCAAAAAATGACTACAAACAAGCTGAAAAGTATTTGAAAAAAGCGCTTAAAATTGATCCTGATGATCAAATCGTCAAAACAAACTTACAAACTCTGGAAGAAAGATCGAAACGGTAATCCCCCCACGACCCGCGCCTTCACCATAGCGCATTGCGACTCGAACCACTCAAATTCCGCTTTCGTTAACACTTTCGTAAAGTAAATCGCTCCCGCATAAACCAGTAGCCCCGCCAGCAAGCCCAAAGCAAAGCCAGCCCACGCGTTCTCAAAAGAATTTCGGATAAAGTAAGCCGCGGCGCCGCTGACTCCGCCGGCGACAGCGATTTTAAAGAAGCGCGGGAGGAAATCGACCAAGTTTGAACCGCGCAGGGCCCAAAAGTACACCGCCATCGCGAAAACCTGCGACAGAACCGCCGCCCAAGCGCTCATCACCACGCCCACCGTCGGCAAAAACGTCCAGTTCAATACAAAATTCAGGCCCAACGTCGCCGCGCGCGTCCACAGAATGTAATTCTGCCGGTCTTCCACCACCAAAACGTAGCCCCACAGCACGGAAATGAACATGAAGGGCACCATGAAGATCAAAACCGACAGAAGCGGAGCGGCCTCGGCAAACTTATCGCCGTAAAAAAGTCCGATGATGGGTTCGGAAAAAAGCGAGCCAAATACGGCGATGGGAACCGCGGCGAGGAACATCAGGATATTCATTTTCGCGAAAAGATTTTTGAACGTCGGGAAATCGGAGCGGTAGGTGGAGGCCATCCTCGGATAAAACGAGTTCATCATGGGGAGCAACAGCATCTCGCGGAAAAGCTGGGAGAGGGTGAACGCGGCCTGATAGAAACCGACGGCGCTTTGCGACCAGAAACGCTCGATCAAAATGCGGTCGAGGCGGATCGCGGCTTCATACAACATGGAATTGATGAGCAACGGAAAGCCGGCCTTGAGCGGTTCGCGCAAAGCAGCGGCGTTCCACTTAAACTCGGGGCGCGCGTGCTTCACGATCGTGGCGCGGGTGACGAAGAAGCTCAAAACGGCATTACCCAGCGCCATCGCCACAAAAACGCCCATCACGTAGAATTTCAGGTGGATCAACACCATGCCGACCGCCAAATAGGTCATCGTGCCCCAGAACGTGGCGACGACGTAGGGCGAAAAGTCTTCGTGGCTGGACAGGATGTTCTGGCTGGCAAGCGATGGGACCAAAGCGGAAAAGCTGAGCGCGGCGACGAACAGCAGCATCATTTTTTCGGAATCGAAGCCTAGAAGAAAGCCCGCGCCGAGCGTTAACGCCACGAAGAGCAGAGAGAAGATCGGATACAGAATCAGCGACGTCCCGAACCGTTCCGCCGCGCGCCCCCGGTCGCGGCCCACGTCGCGGATAAAGATCAGAGACGTCCCCATATCCTGCAGGGCCGACAAAATCGCCGCCACCGACATCACGTTGGCCCAAAGGCCGTAGCCTTCGGCGCCCAGCTGGCGAGCCAGATAAAACGTCCAGAGAGCGGTCAGAAATTTGGAAAAAACCTGCAGGCCGATCAGCAGAAGGGTGTTTTTGGTCAGCGACGGGTTGGTCGGGTTCGCGGGGCCGCTCATCGGGCTATATTAGAAGATAATGCCGCCGGAAATGCAAGCTCGCGTCGTCGGTCATCGCCTTGACTTGCCATTTTGAACTATTTATAATTTCGGGGTTATGGCGAATGAAACATTCCTGTCCAAAGAAGGGTTCGACAAGCTCCGCAAGGACTTGGACGACCTGGTGAAGCAGAAGCAGGAGCTTTCCGTGATGATCGGCGAGGCCCGCGAGCAGGGCGACCTGCGCGAGAACGCCGGCTATCAATACGCGCGCGAGAAGCAGGGCGAGGTCATCCGCCGCATGCGCGAGATCGAGGAAAAGCTTTCCAGCGCCAAGCTCATCGATGACGCCGCCATCCCCAAAGACGAAGTCCGCATCGGCGCGAAAGTGACCATGGAAGACGTGGCCTCCAAAGATAAATTTGCTTACACGTTTGTCGGGCAGGACGAGTCGGATCCTTCGGTGGGCAAACTTTCCGTGCATTCCCCGTTAGCTCAGGGCGTTTTGGGTCACAAGGCGGGTGAAGTGGTCACCGTGAACCTTCCGGCCGGCAAGAAACAGATTAAAATCGTTAAAATCGAAAGATAAAACGGCAGTTACAGTCCCAGCCGCAGCTTCCAGACCAGCCAGACCGCTTCAAACACCACCTTCCGTGATATCTTGGACTGTCCCCGCGTCCTATCTTTGAAAATGATGGGCAGTTCCTTCACTTTAAAGCCCTTCTGGATGGCCCGCGTGGTCGTTTCGATCTGGAAAGCGTAGCCATCGGACCAAATCTTGTCCAGGTTGATGGTTTCCAGAACCTTCCGCCGGAAAACCTTGAAGCCGCCCGTTAAATCTTTGACGCCCAGCCAGAGGATCGCCCGCGCGTAATAGTTGCCGAGCGCGCTGATGAAGAGGCGGTGCGGCGGCCAGTTCAAAATCCCGCCGCCGGGAACATAACGCGAGCCGAGAACAATGTCTGCGGTCTCTTCTCCGCTTTTTCCCAAACCATCCGCCAATCGTTGCAAATCCTTCGGGTTGTGGGAAAAATCACTGTCCATCTCGATGATCGTATCGAAATCCCGCGCCAGGGCCCACTTGAAGCCGTGAACGTAAGCCGATCCAAGCCCCATCTTCCCCGCGCGATGCTCCACGGAAATCGCAGGATTGCCCGCCGCTAATTTATCCGCTAATTTCCCCGTTCCATCCGGAGAATTGTCGTCCACGATCAGAATATTGGTTTTGAAATTCGCCAGAACTTCGGCGACAAAGCTTTCGAGATTTTCGATCTCGTTGTAGGTGGGTAGGATGAGAATGGGGTTCAATTTCGTAGCGATTCCACAAGAACGCCGTACCAAGTATTCTTCTTACGAGCAGTAAACTCAACCGCGTGATTATCGCTCATCGGATTGAATACACCATATTCACAACAAGCATATCGAACAATATCATCATACTTTCCAGAGTATTCTCTTGATTTATAGAACAATCCGAATTTATTGTCCTTTTTAAAAAGAAAAAATGGAACACCGTTAAGCATTTCAAATGAAAAAGTTTCATCGTACCCGTAAAGATTGTTTAAACTCTTGCCGTTCAAGATAATTTCTCCGCCAAGATCGAGAACCCATGTTGAATTAAAAACCTCAAATAAATAGTATGGCGACCATGAGTTTGTCGAAACGAAAAAACTATATATTTCCCTTCCGTCTTTTTTCAATAAATATGTAGTTGATTGGCCCGCCAATGCCGGCTCAATCTGATACAAAGTGTTTTTAAAATTAAGTTGATTGTCGCCCCTCTCACCAATTAGACGAGTTGACACATCAGTATCATTAATACTTCTTCGTTTATTATCAAACGATTTGTCAGGCGGTTCGAAGGTATCAATACCTAACCCCTCAGGATAATCCTCTTTAAATTTCTTTAATTTATTTTGCGTCTGCTGAGTTTGCACATATTCATATTCACTAATTTTAAGGTCTAAAAAATTAGATGATGCCATTTCGGCTTCACTTGATGAGAACATAAAAATACCGGTGATGACAAATAAAGCATTAAAAAACCGAACCGCTTTAGCTCGGTTCGGACGTATGTTTAGTTTAAACAAGTAATTTTAAGCGGGTTCGGACCACTTGCCGTGGGTCTTGATGAGTTCGATGAGCTTTTCGTCGGCGATTTCGGTGGGGATGCTTTTCTGGACGCATTCCTTGCCGACGTAGAGGTTGATTTTTCCGGGCGCGCCGCCGACGTAGCCGAAATCGGCGTCGGCCATCTCGCCGGGACCGTTCACGATGCAGCCCATGATGGCGATCTTGAGGCCCTTGAGGTGACCGGTCTTGGAGCGGATGCGCTCGGTGGTGGACTGCAAATCGAACAACGTGCGGCCGCAGGATGGGCAGGACACATACTCGGTCTTGGTGATGCGCACGCCGGAGGCCTGCAAAATATTATAGAGAAGCTCGAGATCCTGCTTGGGATCGAGGCCCGCGCCGGCCTGAACGGAATCGCCTATGCCGTCGCAGAGCAGCGATCCAATCGCAATCGAAGCGTCCACACGGTAATCGTCAAAACTTTCCCCCTGCATCGGCGGGATGCGCAGGTGCATCGGGTAATCCTTGCCCATCTCCTTCAATTTGGCGGCCAGATAGCGGACATTGTGGATGAAATGCGATCGCTCGGGGAGATTGAAGCCGAGCAGCAGATCGCGGTGGCCGAGCTCCTCGCACCACTGGATGCCGGAAAGCGTGTTGTAAGCGGGCGTGACTTCGCCCCACTTGGCGAGCTTCTCGGGCGTCTCGCACTTGTTGGTGTAGAGCATCACGGGAACTTTTTTGCCCGCGGCGGCCTTCACGAACTGGGAAAATTTGTTTTTGCGGGTCGCGGCGTCATCGCCGTCGGCGTACTTGAAGCTGGCGAGCTGGACCAAATCCAGTCCCGCGCCCACAGTGTCGAGCGAATTCTCGAAGTGGCCGTAGAAAGCCAGGCGCGACGTCTCGGTGGAGAGCCGCTTGCGGCAATCCTCGAGCGCTTTCACATCATCGGCATTGCGGATAGTCCATTGGATGATCTCGGGCGCGATCGTCTTGCCTGAACCAAGCTGTTCTTCCAAAATCTGCATCAGCGTTTCCGAGGTGTCTTTGCCCGCGGCCTTCGCCTTGGCCAGATAGGGCGTAAAATCGGAGATAACGCGCACCAAATTCTCGCCGCCGAGGCGGAAAGGCCCGATCTTGTAAGGCCGCGTCTTACGGCGAGCATAATGATGCAGGCTATCGACATACATCACCGGATGCTGGCTTCCGTTGGCGTGCTGGCCCGTCTTGCCGGTGATATCCGCCGCGGTGGCCTGCGCAGCCCCAGCCGCATTCTTCTTCTGATAAAGATCGGCAATCTGGATGCAAACGGGGATTTCAAATTCGGGATCTTCGGTGAGGGAAACGCGGATGGTGTCGCCGATGCCGTCATCGAGCAGGCTGCCGATGCCGATCGAGGACTTGATGCGGCCGTCCTCGCCGTCGCCGGCTTCCGTGACGCCCAGGTGGAACGGATATTCCATGCCCGCTTCGGCCATGCGCGCGGCTAGCAAACGGTAGGCGCCGATCATCACCTTGGGATTGGACGACTTCATCGATAGAATCACGTCAAAATAATTGTTCTTCTCGCAGATGCGCACGAACTCGAGCGCCGATTCCACCATGCCTTCCGGCGAATCGCCGTAGCGGTTCATGATCCGGTCCGAGAGCGAGCCGTGGTTGGTGCCGATCCGCATCGCGCGGCCCAGCTTTTTCATCTTGAGGACGAGCGGCGTAAAGCGCTCCTCGATCCGCACGAGCTCTCTTTCGTATTCGGTGTCGGTGTATTCTTTCACTTTGAAAAGCTTGGAGTCCACGAAGTTGCCCGGGTTGATGCGGACTTTCTCGACGTGGTCGGCCGCTTCCATCGCGGCGGCGGGCAGGAAATGGATGTCGGCCACGAGCGGCACCTTGCAGCCCCTGTCCAGCAGGCCCTTCTTGATGTTTTTGAGGTTCTTGGCGTCGTCCACGGTGGGCGCGGTGATGCGGACGATCTCGCATCCGGCCGCCACCATCCGCAGAGCCTGCGCCACGGTCGCATCCGTGTCGGTCGTGCGGGTCGTGGTCATGGACTGGAGGCGAATGGGATTCGCCCCGCCCACGCCGACGTTCCCCACCTTAACCTCGCGCGTTTTACGGCGCTTGTAGGTGTAGAAATCTTGGCAGTGCGGGATGTTTTTGTCGTCTGTTTTCGGCGAGTCTTTTACTTCGATTTGCATTGAGATATTATACCAAAATCAATGAAGTCCAATCGACGGTAACTGTATTACCTTTTACTATCCCTTATGATTATTTTTTAACATATTTTTCAGAATTTCGATATTTTGTTGCGCATTTTTATCGTTTGGATTAACCCCTAACACCTGCTGAAATACCTGAAGAGCCTTTTCCAGCATATTCGCCTTATAATATGCAGCCCCTAGGTTATTGAGAAGTTGAGTATTGGATGGCGCCTTGGCAGAAGCTGATTCATAAATTTTTATTGCTTTATCCACCTGATTTATCTGAAGATAAAGAGCTCCAAGATTAATGTAGGGATCAATATCATTGGAATTCAATTCGATGGCCTTCAAATAGAATTTTTCCGCATTGGAATAATCTTTTAACTGTAAATAAGTACTGCCAATATTCGTACTCACTACAGATCCACCGCCCAGCTCCATCATTTTTAAATAGTAGGGCAGGGCCTTCTGATATTGTCCTAGCTGATAATATAGGCTGCCAACGTTGTTGTAAAATTCACCCCGATTCGGTTCTTTTTCAATCGCCGCCACGAACATATTCAGAGCTTGATCATAGCGCCCTAACTTGAAGTACAGGTTACCTAGGCTATTATAGGCATCTGCCCTATCTGGGCGCTTTTGAATAGCAAAATCATAGTGTTTGACGGCAGCGGTATAATCTTCCCGAGCCTCAAAGATTCCTCCCAAATGATATTCCGCACGGTAGTGACCGGGATATCTTGTCAAAACCTCTTCCCAGAGAGTCATTGGATTCGCATAAACTACTGATCTTTTTAATGAAAGCACGGACAAAGCGACGATATAAGCCACAAATATGCCACGTTGAATCAATTTTTTATTGGGCCCAAATGATTCCCCCAGCCGGAAAGCTACAAAAGCTATTAATATGCTGAATGCAACTGCACCAAAATACATTCTGTTTTCAACCATTGTGCTAGTTGTAGGGAAAACGCTAGATGTTGGCAAGAGAGTAACCAGGAACCATGCCCAACAAAAGCCCAGCAATATTGAGAACTCGGTACGTTTTTTGACCAAAAGATAACCTGCCGTCCCGGATAACGCAGTTAAAACAACAACTGGGAGTAAAACATTAAATTCGGTAAACCGGCTAAATGTATAGACGCTGTGCTCAAAGGAAAATCCCGAAGGCCAAATAAGCATCTTCATATATTTCAAAATGACATATGGCTGAGTGATTAAATATGGAAACCTATCAAACACCTCTAAGGCCTCCAAGTCTCCAATCCCACCAAACAAAGCTATTCGAAACATGATATATCCGATCGCAGTTATCCAGAATGCGGAATGAAGTAGTGCCCGCTTTTTTAGCTCGCTGAGCTGAAATTGCGCAATAAAAAAATAATCATATGCCAGAATAATAGTGGGCAACGTTATTGCACTTTGCTTTGAAAATAGCGCACATACAAAGAAAAACAAAGACAGCCCAAGGACAAGTATATTTCGTTGCTGGCTTAGACGAATAAACCCTAATAAGGCAAGCATATTGAAAAACAGAGCTAATGAATCAGATCGGCTGAATATATATGAAGCAACATAACTATTGGCGGGGTGTACGGCAAAAGTGAGCGCTGCAAAACTCGATATAAATAGCCAATTTTCTGGAAATCTTTTAATAAAAATGGCGCGAACCAAAAGAAAAATGAGCAATGCATTCAGTGAATGAATAAATACATTCAATAAATGATACCCATATGAATTATTGCCGCTTATCTGATGGTTAATAAAAAATGTTAGGTAAACCAACGGCCGGGATGGGTCATTGCGACGGGTATTAGTTATGTCGCTAGAGTTATATCTGAAAATCATGCGTTTCCAAAAACTGCCATTTTCCAAATCCGGATTTTGGGCAATTTTTGAGATATCGTCCAAGACAAATGGCGCTTTAAAAGCAGGAGAATAAATAATAAATGGCATTAACATAGTGAATGCCATTAACACCAGCGTTAAACCAACCCGGGAACTTTTTAGAGTGGAGCTGGCCTGTTTGATATGTTTTTCCCTTACAAGTGTTCGAACTCGGCGATCAGGAAGGTGTGGTCGGAGGGTTTTTCGAGGCGGCGGGGTTCGATGTCGATCCAGATTTTCTTGAGCCGCTCCTTCATCGGCGGCGTCCCCATGATGAAATCGATCCTCCAGCCGAGGTTCTTCTCGAGCGTCTGCGGCTGGCGGTAATCCCAAAACGTGTAGTGGCCGGGGCCGGGTTCGTGGTGCCGGAACAGGTCGGCCCAGAGGCCGCCCATCGTGTCCTTGAGCGCGTTGCGCGCGTCGATGTGGAAGCAGACGTGGTCCTCGTTCTGCTTGGGCCGCGCGAGGTCGATCTCGGTCGGCGCCACGTTCAAATCGCCCATCCAGAGCGCGGGCGTCTTCAAACTGACCTGGCTCTCGAAGTAGGCCTTCAAATCCTTGAAAAACTTGAGCTTGTACTGATATTTGGGCGAGTCGATGAGGTAGCCCTGCGGGATATAGGTGTTGACCAGCCGGACGCCGTCGTAATCGCAGGTGAGAAAACGCGCGGGCTCTTCCGCGTCGTTGGGATAGAGGCGCTTCTCGACGATCTCGACGGGCTTCTTCGAGACGAACGCCACGCCGTTGTAGCTTTTCTGCCCGTGGAACACGACGTTCCAGCCGGCTTGTGTGAACGCTTCCTTCGGAAACTCATGGTCCTGCACTTTCGTTTCCTGGATGGCGAGCACGTCGGGCTTTTCCTTATTCAGCCAGTCGATGACAATCTGCAGCCTGGCCCGGAGCGAATTGGCGTTGAACGTCGCGATTTTCAGTTTTTTCATGGTCCAAAAATTATAACAATTTAGGCCCCGCCTTTCCTTCCCGGATTGACGTTATCCGCCGATACCCGCCCAAGTCCCGATTCAATATCATTCTATCCATGACTTCATCAAATCCCGCCCTTGAAGCCCGGGGCTTTATATGGTATTAAATACAATATATAGGACAACTGGATACGGATGGACCCATGACTAAACTACGGGTTCGCCGGAAGACTGTCAATCCAGATAAATCCATTGAAGATATCGTTATTTGGGATGTTGCATCGTCAGAAAAATACCCGGATGGCATCCGATACAGGCTGGCATATATTCTCCGAAAGGGCATCACAAGCACATCGGGGCGAAGGAAATGCCGTATGAGTATCAGGATATTGATAAGCTGCAGATGGATTTTTTTGAAGATGTCGCGGAGGTAATGAGTGAAAACATTTGAGATTAAAATAATGCCTCGGGACGAGGTCTATAAGGAAATTCGTGAACACCTCAGAGCCTCCCGCACGAATAAAAACCTTAAACCTCTTGTCGGCGTTACATTTGTCAATTTGGACGCGGTGCGAAACGTTTTGACGGAAAAGCGGATGGAAATCCTGCACGTGGTCCGCGAAAAACAGCCAAAATCGATCTATCGGCTGGCGAAGTTAACCAAAAGGAATTTCAGGAATGTGTACGATGATGTGCAGACTTTAAAATATTTCGGCTTAATAAAGATGGGTAAACACAAATCTTCCGGGAAGTCCAAGAAGTCAAAGCGCTTAGCGCAGAGTCTTTCCGTTCCCTACCAGGCGATCAACATCCACGCTGGGATCTGACGGCGGCGTCAAAAGGTCCTGGAACATCTGGTTGGATAAAAGCCAGCCCTTCTGCGTCGGATGGATCCGATTCGCTGCAATTGTAAGATAACCTAACTTCAAATACTTGTTGATAACGGGGCCATAGAGTTCCCCTGCCTGCGCCGAGATTTCCGCGCCTTCCTTTAGCCGCAGCGCCAGCATCAAATCCTCGCCGATTCTGTCTTCGGCATTCAGCGATGTTTCCTCGATAGCCGGCGATTGATTGGTCTCGATGGCTTCCAGATATTCCATCACGCGCTCGGTGTTTTTGCGCCGGATTCCGTTCATATAGCCGGCCGCCGAGACGCCGATCCCTAGGCAATTCTCGTTCCGCCAGTATTTTAGGTTGTGCCGCGATTCAAAGCCTGGTTTCGCAAAGTTAGAGATTTCGTAGTGGCTAAATCCTGCCTTATCCATGGCCTGGTTCAGGTATTCGTACATTTCGGCTTGAAGATCATTATCCTTACTGACGCCAGACTTGCTGAAAGCGGTCTTTTCTTCGATCGACAGAGCATAAGCCGACAAATGTTCGGGTTTTACCGCCAAAACCTGATCGAGCGTTTCCTTCCAATCATCCATCGATTGATCCGGCAGGCCGTACATCAAATCAATATTGATGTTGTTGAAGCCGATTTGCCGCGCCAGGGCGAAGACTTCTTTGAGTTTCTCGAAGCTGTGGAGGCGTCCGAGGGTTTTGAGCAGGCGCTCCTGCGTTGCCTGGAGCCCTAAACTGATGCGGTTGACGCCATTTTGACGGTAACATTCCAGTTTCGCCGCGTCGATGGTCTCGGGATTACACTCGATGGAGATTTCCGGCTGCGTTCCACTCTGGCGGGCAATCTGAAAATGGGAGCGGACTGAAGCCATGAGTTGGTCAAATTCCGTCGCGGAGAGGATGCTGGGTGTCCCGCCGCCAAAATATACCGTGTCGATCGCCGTATTTTCCTGATGCGTGGAACTTTGCGCCGCCATTTCCCTATCGAGAGCCTTCAGGTAGCGCGGGATTTCGCTGCGCAGGCCGGGATAAGCCGCAAAATCGCAGAAGCGGCACTTCACTTCGCAAAAGGGGATGTGGACGTAGAGCCCGGCGGGTTTAGCGGTCATAGCAGGGCGTCTCCCGTCCTTCAATGCGCCAATCGACGATCCGGCGAGTCCGCTCTTCCACCTCCAGCGAGTAGAAGCAAAACTCCCCCTTGCTGTTCTTGTGATGGTAGCGGTTCGCGCTGTTGCCGTTCGGCAGGCGGATGGTTTCGATCAGGTTGCCCCGATGGCCGAACTCCATCGCCGGAATCTTGTCCACGTTTTTATCAAGCAGGCTGTCCATGTACCGCTGGAGGGAATCGTGCGGGGACAAAGGGGCGCAACCCGCGGAAACGATCAGGAGAATTGGAAAAAAGAGAGATAGCTGCCTGATTTTTATGACGATAACCTCGAATCCGGATGACTGCGGATATTATAGGAAATGCCGGGAGACTGCGGTGGGACGAGTTTTAAGAGGAAGGGCTGGTTATTTCTTGAGCTTCGTCATGTCGAAGAGGTGGGTGGCCTGACCGCCGAGGAACCCTTCGAAACGTTCCATCTTTCCCGTGGCGGGATTTTTAAGAAGTGGGCGCTGCGCGATTTCAAAATAGGCGTAGGTCCAGGGCGTTTTGACTTTACGCGCGCCGATCATCACCGGCACGTCGATGACGGCGGACTCCGTCGCGGTCTGGCGGAGCTTGGAGCCCCGCTCGCCTTCGATTTCCTTCTTCATGGGGACGCCCGCGCCGCGCATGGCGTCGGCAACCTTTTCAATTTCGTCCAGCGAAGCGACTTTGTGCGAATCCACCGACGCGGTGAAATGGTTGACGTCATATCCGTTGATCAGCACCCAGGCGCCGAACTGCGTTTCCTTATCCAGCTCGACGACGTCGTCCTTCTGCGGCAAGTCCCAGGGCACTTCGCTGAAATAAGTCACCATCTGCTGCAATAATTTGGCGCGATCACTTGGCGAAACCTTCTCCAGATGGTTCAGCTGATGCAGAGTTTCGTCTTTGAGCGGCGGCCGGTGGGATTTCAGCGATTTATCGATAATCTTTTTGGATTTTTCAGACAGCTCCCACGTTTTTAACTGGGTGATGAAGAGTTTGGGAAACTGCGGGTTGGAATGCTGATAGTGGATGGAGCTGAGCGACTTGTCCGGGAATTCGTAGGCCGCGCCCTGGAAATAGCCGAGCGCTTCGAAGATCCGCGAAATCATGAAGATCCCGCACGATGGCTTCTGGGAAGCAATCGTGCGGAAAGCGATATGATCGTTGATAAACGTCGCTCCATGAGACTGAATCATGGCTTCATATTTCCTGACGTACTCCATTTTTCCCCGATACCGTGTCCAAAGCGTGTCGAAAAGCTCGACCGTGAACTTTTCGCGGTCGTTGCTGACCTTGATGTGCTGGTGCGGAGCCTGTAATTCGTTTCCCATATCCTTTTTCTTCCTCTAGTCGATCTGGGCCTTCTGCAGTTTGCCGGAGTAATCGACGTAGACGGCTTTCCATTCCGAAAAAATCTCAAGCGCGGTCTGGCCCGCTTCGCGATGGCCGTTGCCGGTGTGCTTCACGCCGCCGAAAGGCAGGTGCACCTCGGCGCCGATAGTCGGCGCGTTGATGTACGTGATGCCGGTCTCCATGTCGCGGATCGCGCGCATGACGCGGTTGACGTCGCGCGTGTAAATGGATCCGGAGAGGCCGTATTCCGTGTCATTCAAAACCTGCAGGGACTCTTCGAAGGACTTCACTTTCATGATCGTCAGCACGGGCCCGAAAATTTCTTCCTGCGCGATGCGCATGCCCGGCTCGCCCTGAAAAATGGTCGGTTCATGGAAATATCCCTTCGCGTATTCGCCCCCGGTCAGCGCCTTTCCGCCCGTAAGCAGTTTCGCCTTGTCTTCGCGGAGGCCGATCTTCACGTAGTTGGCCACCGCGTCGAGCTGGCTCTTCGAGACCAGCGGCCCCATCTGGACCGCGGGATCGAGGCCGTTGCCGACTTTGAGCTTTTTAGCCATCGCCACGAGGCGCTGCGAAAATTCCTTGTAAACGTCCTGATGCACGATCACGCGGCTGGTCGCCGTACAGCGCTGGCCCGTGGTGCCGAACGCGCCCCAGAGCGCGCCTTCGAGCGCTAAATCCAAGTCCGCGTCTTCCATCACGATCTGCGCGTTCTTGCCGCCGAGTTCGAGGCCGCATTTCTTGAACGACCGGCCGCAGGCTTCGCCCACTTTGGAGCCCACCGCGGAGGAGCCGGTAAAGGATATCAGGTTCACGTCCGGGTCTTCGATCAGCCAGGCGCCAACGGTCGAGCCGTTGCCATAGACGAGGTTCACGACGCCCGGCGGCACGCCCGCTTCTTCGAGCGCCAGCACGAGATGGCGCGAGCTGTCGGGAGTGTAAGACGCCGGTTTCAAAATCACGGTGTTGCCGCAGAGGAGCGCCGGATACATTTTCCAGGACGGGATCGCCATCGGGAAATTCCAAGGCGTGATGAGCCCGCAGACGCCGACCGGCATGCGCGTGGTCATGGCGAATTTGCTGGCCAGCTCGCTGGTTGTGGTCTGACCGAAGAAGCGCCGCCCCTCCCCCGCGTAGTAAAGCGCGGTGTCGATGGCTTCCTGCACGTCGCCCTTCGTTTCCATCAAAATCTTGCCCATCTCGCGCGTCATGGCGCGGGCGTATTCTTCTTTTTTCGCCTCGAGTATCCGCATCGACTTCAGCAGGATCTCGCCGCGCTTCGCTACCGGCACCAGCCGCCAGGACTGAAACGCTTTCTTCGCCGCTTTGATGGCGTCTTTCACGTCTTCGTGCGTGGATTCGGGGTAAATGTTGATGAGCTCGCCGGTCGCGGGGTTATAGTTTTCGAACACGGCTCCGCCCTTGGACGCGCCGCGCCATTTGCCGTCAATGTAATTGAACCGGCCCAGCTCCAAAATCGTTTTCTTTTTCACCGCGTTTTTAGCCATCTTATCTCCCATTCTGAACGATCTCTTTCACCTGGATGCCGCGCTTTTTCACTTCGTTCAGGAAATAGCGGCCCGGCACGGCTTTTTCCACCGGCACGAAGCCTCTTTCCTTAATGACGCCCTGCGCCAGCATCTGCAAAACGATGGATGCGGAAAATCCCGTGGTGCGCTGCATCGCGGTGAAGCCGGTTTTGGGATCTTCGTAGTCGAGCACGCGATAAATCCGCTTCATCGTCCTGCCCGATTTCTTACCCGACACGTTCACCTGCAAAATCAGGAGGTCGCGGTCGCCTTCAAAGCGCAGTTTCGGCCCCGCCACCGCGACAAAAAGGTCGCGCGGCGCGATCTGCGAACCGCTCACCTGCACTTTTTCCGTTTCGAGCAGTCCCAAATCTTTCAGCGTCTGGATTTTGTCCCAATGGCCGGGCCAGCGCAGAGTCTTGTAATCGTAATGCTTGATCTTTCCTTTATAGGTCCAGGGGCAGGTCGAGGTCGCTCCGCCGGTCACCATGGCTTCGAGTTTGCCGAGCGGCGCGCCGACGTCGATGACTTCCTTGCCGGAAAACGCGGGATCGAGCTTGATCGCCCCGTTTTTCAGGATGTAGGACTTGCCGAAATAGTTGCCGATGACGCCTTCGAGATTGAAAACGATTTTGTAGTTAAGCGGCGGCTTGGGTTTTTGCGGGAGGCCTCCGCAGAAGATGTGAACCTCTTCGGTGATGTCGAGCTCCGAAATGCCGCAGGCCGCCAGACTGTTGCACATGCCGGGCGAAACGCCGCAGTCGGTGATAAGTGTAACGCCGGCTTTCTTTGCTTGATCCGACAGCTCCATGATCTCGCGCGTCGTATCGAAATAGCCGCCGAGATCGCAGTATTGCACGCCCGCTTCGATCGCCGCTTTGGCGACGTTGACGTTCAGGTAGTAGGGCAGAGCGCTCAACAGCGCGTCGTGCCCCTGCACGATGCTTTTCAAATTCGCGGGATTTTTTCCGTTGACCTGGAACGCGGCGAGGACGGTTTTGTTTTTGCGGAGGGTGGGGCCGAGAAGTTTCCTGAGGCGCTCGACGGCTTTTCTGGCGTAAGAAAACGAAGCGTCAGCGAGCGTGACCTTCCCGGCGTTTCCGAACCGGATCACATCGTAAGCGGCGGCAATCCCCTGTTTGCCGGCCCCGAGTATTAGATAAGAATATTTGCGTGACATGGGGTTTGACTCGGCCTGAGTCTAACCCGCAAACGCGATTAAATCAAGGGCGGAAAATTTATCCGAGGATTTTTTTGAGTTGGGGGTGGCTTTGAATCTGGCGGGCGGCAAAATCGAAATCTTTGGCGAACTTTTTGTCTGATGGGATCGTTGCGAGCACCGGGACTTTCCTTCTCTTGAAAAATGCCGCGTTGGTTCTATCGGCGAGGCCGCTTTTATCAAAATGATTGAGGATGATGCCCAGTACCCTGATCTTTTTTTGTTTCAGAATTTCGAGCGTCAGCAAAGTGTGGTTGATGGTTCCCAAAGCGGCCAGGGCGACTACAATCACCGGCAGATTCATCTGTTTGATGAGACCGGTTACATCCGTGTGCATATCGAGAGGCACCAGCGCGCCGCCCACACCTTCCACTAAAAGCCTTTCGCTTTGATTTTTCAATTGATTAAACGAAGTCCGAACTTTCTTCCAGTTGATGGATTTCTTTTCCAAAATGGACGCACTGTAGGGCGCCAGCGGATGCTTAAAACAGACCGGATTGATGAGCTCGATTTGGTCCTGGGTTCGCGCGGCTTTCTGCAAAGCCACGGCATCATCTGAAATAAAAATCTTCCCCCTCCTGATTCCCCCTGAAGCGATCGGCTTCATCACGCCAACTTTGTGTCCCCGGTTGGCCCAATAGCGGGCGATGGCGCAGCTCACCGCGGTCTTGCCGACCTCGGTTCCGGTTCCGGTGATGAAAATTCCGCGCTCTGATTTCATGTGGTTTTTAGGAAACTGCGGCGGGCTGGCTGATTTCCATAAGCGTTTGCTCGAGTTGCGCGAGATCGGCGGCGGTATGGGCGTTGGTTAAGGAAAAACGGAGGCGCGATTCGTTCTTGGGGACCGTGGGCGGGCGGATCGCGGGCGCGTAGATGCCGCGGCTCTGGATGCGGCGCGACCAGTCGAGCGCGCGCTCGTTGGAACCTGCGAGGAGCGGGACGATCTGGCTGGCGGAGCGCGTCTGGCCGGACGTTTGTCCGGACGTTTCGCCGAAGTTTTTGCGTACAAAGGCATTTAGCCGCGCCGAGCTTTTGAGCAGCGCCGCGCGGCGTTCCGGCTCCTTCTGGATCAGCTCGAGTGATTTTATCGCCGCCCCCACCGCCGCGGGCGCCAGCGCCGTCGTGTAAATCAAAGGCCGGGCGCGGTTGATGAGCAGATCGATCAAATCTTTCGGGCCGCAGACGAATCCGCCCTGCGAGCCGAGCGCTTTGGAGCAGGTCCCCACCACAATTTCAACTTTCCCCTGCAGATTGAAATGCTCGGGGGCTCCGCTGCCGGTCTGGCCGAAAACTCCGACCGCATGCGCGTCGTCCGCCATCAGCCAGACGCCGTGATTGCGGCAAAGTTCCGCAATTTCTGGAAGCGGCGCGAAATCGCCGTCCATGGAAAAGAGAGAATCGGTCGCGACGAGGCGCTTGCCATAGTTGCGCGTGCGTTTCAGAACCTTTTCCAGCGACTCCGGCGAAGCGTGGTCGTAAACAAAAATGCGGGCGCGGCTCATTCCGGCGCCGTCAATGAGGGAAGCGTGGTTCAGTCGGTCGAGGATAATAGCATCGCCCGGCCCCATGAGCGCGGCCATCACGCTGAGGTTCGCCATGAAGCCGGTTGGGAAAAGCAGCGCGGCCTCCGTTCCCTTGAACGCGGCGAGTTTCGTTTCCAATTCCCGGTGCAGATCGAGCGTGCCGGAGATCAGGCGCGAGGATCTTCCCCCCGCGCCGTACTGCGCCACGGCTTTTTGCGCGGCTTCGATCACGCGCGGATCGGTGGAATAGCCCAGATAATCGTTGCTGGAAAAATTCAGATAGCGTTTTCCATCCGCCAAAATCTCGCGGGCGTCGGCTTTTTCGAGCGAACGCAGTTCGCGCCAGGCGGAATCATCCCGCGTTTTCTGATTTTGATCGGCGATAAATTTACGAATGCTCATAAATCGATTAATTTTCCGGCCTTTTAAAGATGACGGCGCCGATGGGTCCGCCGAAGCCGAATGAAAGCGACGCCGCGCGGCCGAGTTCCTGAGAACGCGCTTTCCCCGTGACAAAATGGATTCCATCGCACTGCGATTCGTCAATATTTTCGAGCGCGGCGGAAGGAGGAGCGCATTGGTCGCGGAGCGCGAGGCAGGCGATCGCGGCTTCCACGCTGCCCGACGCGCCTAAAAGATGGCCGGTCGATCCCTTCGTAGAAGAAACCAGCAAAGGATGTGACCCTTTAGAAGAATTGTGGTTTGAATTTGGCCCGAAAACTTTGCGGATCGCGGCGGACTCGATCGCGTCGTTCATCAGCGTTCCCGTTCCATGCGCGTTCAGATAGCTGATGTCGGCGGGCGCGGCGTTCGCGTCACGCAGCGCGCGATTCAGCACGGCCACGATGGAATCGCCCGTGCGGTCGAACAAAGTCGGATGCGACACGTCCGTCCCCACCGCGCTGCCCTCGAGCTCCGCTAAAATCGCGGGACGATCGGGGCGGGTTGACGCATTCGCGGCGAAACGGGCCAGCGCGCGGTCTTTGCGCTCGATCACCAGAACGCCGGCGCCTTCGCCCATCATGAAACCGTCGCGGGCGCGGTCAAACGGCCGCGGGTTCTGAGACAAAACGCCCATCTGCTTGAAACCGGAAACAATCAGCGGATGCAGGCTGGATTCCGCCGAGCCGCAGATCACGATATCGCAGGAATCCTCTTCCAGCCAGCGCGCGCCGGCCTGCAGCGAGTGCACGCCCGTGGCGCAGGCCGCGATGACGTTCACGCAGGGCCCCGAAATGCCCATCTCGCGCAGGATGTAGCGCCCGACCGCGTCCGGCAGATACTGTTCGATGAAATCCACGGACTCGTTCCGCCGCGAGAACGCGACAATCGGCTTTGAAATCGAAACCGTGCAGCCAACCCGTAACCCCGCGCGGACCGCGTCCGCAAGAGCGTTGCCACTGAAACCCGACATGGCTAAAGCTTCGCGCGCGGCGGCGAACGCCATGGGAAAAATCCGGTGATGCCCGTTGGGATTTACAAACGGAGAGGTGCGGACGTAAGCGGCGAGTTCTTCCGGCAAGTCCGAGGAAAGGCCGCCGGAAAATATGGCTGATGGCTCGGCAGTCACGGAATCCCCCCGGCGGATGCGATCCCAGTTCCATTCCACGCCGCAGCCGAGCGGGGTGATCAATCCAAGGCCGGTTACGGCAATTTCGCAGTTCTTCATCGAAAATTTGAGATTATAGGTGGATGACTCTAGAGTACTCTGGAATCAAAATTATATATCTGGCCGCTGGCGGACTTTTGCTCGGCGACAAAGGCGACAAACTCCGCCAGTTCGGAAAGATCGGTCAATTTATCCAAAACATGCGCTTTGCGCACGGACAAAATCTGCTCTTCATTTAATTCCTGGCCCATGTCGGTCAGATGATAGCCGGGCAGAACCGCGTTCACGCGCACGTTGAACCGCCCCAGCTCCCGCGCCGCGGCCTTCGTCAGGCCGATCAGGCCGGCTTTGGACGCCGCGTAGTTCGCGTTCCCCACCGATCCGCGCACGCCGACAATCGAAGAAACATTCACGATGGAGCCATCCTTCTGTTTCACCATCCGGCGGGCGCATTCGCGCAGGCACCAGAAAGCCCCGGACAAATTGACGTCGATCGGCTCGCGCCATTCCTCGTCCGTCATCTTCAAAATCGAGCGGTCGCGCGTCACGCCGGCGTTGTTGATCAACAGATCAATGGCGCCCCACTTTTCTTCGATCACGTGGAGCATGTTGACGACTTTTTTGGAATTGGAGATATCGGCCTTTACGAGCAGAGCTTCGGCGCCGAGATCGCGCAGTTCGTCGGCGAGCGAATGGGCCTGATCATCGGATTGAAAGTAATTAACTGCGACGCGGTACTTCCGCTTGCCGAACGCGACGGCAATCGCCCGGCCGATGCCGCGCGATCCGCCGGTGACGAGGACAACGGGACGAAGGATTTCCATCAGGAGAGGTTATCGGGCCTGCCAAACTTTGATCGCGAGAAAAAACCAGCCGAGGAGGAAGCAGAGTCCGCCGACGGGAGTGATGGCGCCCAGCCAGCGGAGGCCGGTGAGGCTTAAAACGTAGAGGCTGCCGGAAAACAGTGCGATGCCGGCGGTGAAGAGAATTCCCGGCACGGAAAAAGTGACGCCCGGCCAGCGCGCGAATGCAAACGCCACCACGAACAAAGCCAGCGCGTGGTACATGTGATAGCGGACGCCGACTTCGAATATGGCGAGGAGGTCGGGCGCGATGCGGGATTTGAGCGCGTGGGCCGCGAAAGCGCCCAGGGCGACTGCCAGGAAGGCGAAGAAGCAGCCCAGCACGAAGAACAGGCGGCCGTTGTCGCGTGTGAGGGCGTCCATGAGGGACTAGTTTAGGTTGACTTCGAACTCTTTGGGGTCGGGATTGGCGTTGCCGGGATTGGCCGCGGGGACGCCCGCGGGCACGAGCTCGGGGTCGTGGCCCTCGATCTCAAACCCTAAGTCTTCGATCATGGCGATGTCGGCCTCGGGCTTCTGGCCCTTGGTCGTCAAATAATCGCCGATGAAGATCGAGTTGGCCGCGTACAATCCCAGCGGCTGGAGCCAGCGGAGGTTCACTTCGCGGCCCCCGGCGATGCGGATTTCCGCCGTGGGGTTCACGAGGCGGAAGAGGCAGAGGATTTTCAGGCACTTGCGCGGGTTCATGAAGCGGAATTTTTCGAACGGCGTGCCAGCGATGGGAATCAGGAAGTTGAGCGGGATGGATTCGGCGCCGATGCGGCGGAACGTGAAAGCGAGCTGGATGATGTCCTCGTCTTTTTCGCCCATGCCGAAAAGCGCGCCGCTGCAGGCTTCGAGCCCGGCGCTTTTGGCGACGTGCACGGTGTCGACGCGGTCCTGATACGTGTGCGTGGTGCAGATCTCGGAATATTTGTTCTCGACCGTGTTCAGATTGTGGTTGTAGGCGTGGACGCCGGCGCGCTTCAGCTCCTGCGCCTGGTGCGGGGCGAGCAGGCCCAGGCACACGCAGACTTCGAGGTTCGGAAACTCCTGCTTGACGTGCTTGACCGCCAGCGAGATGAGGGAAATTTCATTGTCCGTGGGACCGCGGCCCGAATTCACCATGCAGAACCGCTTGGCCTTCACCGAAACGGCCCGCTTGGCCGCCGCGATGATCTCTTTATCAGAAAGAAAGGGGTATTTGTCGATGGCCGCGTCCGACACTTTGGACTGGGAACAGTAAAAACAGTCTTCGGGGCAGAGGCCGGATTTGGCGTTGAGGAGGAAATTCAGTTTGACGCGTTTGCCGAAAAATTTGCGGCGGACCTTATAGGTGGCTTCGACCAGCGAAAGCAGGGAGTCGTCGGGGCAATTCAGGACTTCCTCGGCATCCGAGCGGGTAATGCGGTCGTTGTTCATGGCTTTTTCTACGAGGTTGGTCCAATGCATGGGGAGCGGCCTCCGATAACGATCAATCTAATGTCACCCTCAATCCGGGTATCAGGTTGACGTATTTTACCACATCCGGAGGGCCTGATTCTCGGTTTAATCGCCTGAAATTTTGGCTTGGGTTTTGATGACGGCCGCCGCGACCTGGGGGTCTTGGGGCGCCAGCACCAGCGCGTGGGTGAACTGCGTGAGCGCCTTTTGATAGCTCTTTTGCTCGAAATACAGACCGCCCAGATTGAACCGCGCGGATAGAAAATTAGGGTTGGCTTCGAGCGCCTTCAAATAATACAGTTCGGCATGGGAAAAATTTTTCATTTGATAGTAGAGCAGGCCGAGGTTATAGATCGCCTCCGCGCTGCCGGGCTCAAGCCGCAGGGCGGTCCGAAACTCTTCCTCCGCGCCCTTAAAATCCTTGCGCATCGCCCGGACCCGCCCCAGGGTTAAATGCGGCTTTGACAGCTCCGGGTTCAGGGCCATCGACTGCCGGAGGTGCTCCGCCGCCGAATCGAGATCGCCCAGCCCAATATAAACATCTCCGAGGTTGTGATGCGCCTCCGCGTTGTCCGGCATCACGCTCGTAATGTGCCGGAAGAGCGCTTCGGCCCCGCGCAAATTCCCTTCCTGCATGTAGATCGCGCCGAGGTTGTTGTAAGCGATGATGGCGCCGGGATTTTTCTGCGCCGTATCTTCCCACACGGTTTTCTCGCTCGCGTAAATCCATCCCTGCTTCCAGGTCAGCGCCGCCAGCAGGCATAAAATGACGATCGCGGCAGATTTTTTGATGATGCTTCGCTCTCCGGTCCGGCTCCAGGGCGCGTCAGACCCGGCGAAGCGCAACGCAAGCGGCTCGACAATGAGGCAGAGCGCAGCAATGCTCGCCAAATATTGGAAGTGGTCGGCAACAAACGAGTAGCGCATGGGATACACGTTAAAAAATCCGAGCGCGGGGAACAGGACCACGATGAACGCGACCAGAGCGGCTAAAGGCGCGCGCCCGATTGCGTTTCGCTTCAGCCAGAGCGCCGCGGACAGAGCCACCAGCCCCACGGCCGGCAGCCATTGCGCGATTTGTCCGGCATCGAGTTTCCAGCGCGGGTAGATGAACATCAGGTCCAACGGGAAGACGAGTTTCGAGACATAGAACCAGGGAATCCGGCCCGCCAGGATCAGCCGCTCGGCGATGGAAAAATTCCATTCCGCGCCCGAAGCGCCCACGTGGCCCCGCTCGTGAAAGACCGTGACAAGGCCCATCCCGAGGCCGCTGATAAAGAAGGGTGCCAGCTCCACCGCGACTTTCCAATTCCATTTTTCCCCGCGCATCCAGCGCAGCAAGAGAATGACGACGGGCAGGGAGCAGGCGACCGTTTTGCTGAATAGTGCCAGCACAAACGCCGCGAGCGCCATCGCGTAGCGGGACATTTTTCCCTTTTCCTCGTACCTCAGCCACGACAAAAGCGATAAAAGGAAAAAGAAGCCGGATAAAACGTTTTTCCTTTCCGTGATCCAGGCAACCGACTCAACGTGAACCGGATGCAGGGCGAAAATTCCTGCGATCAACCAGGCGCTCTTCAGTTTCAGCCGCGCCAAAATGAGGCCGAGCAGACAGGCGTTGGCCGCATGCAGAATGATATTCACGAAATGGTATCCCAACGGATTTAACCCCCACAGGCTTTTTTCCAGCCAGAAGGACGTGAAAACCATCGGATAGTATTGGTCGGTCTCTTTTGAGAACCATATTTTCCAGAGGCCGTGAGCATCGGAAAGGAGCGGGTTCTGCGTCAGATAGCGGTCGTCATCCCATATGAAGCCGCCCCGCAGGGCCGGCCAATAGGCCGCGAAGAATACCGCGAGAGCCAACAGCGCGAGAATGCCCGGGGTGATCCGGAACGCCGTCCGGTTGTCGGGATTATTCATGCCGGGATTATCTGAAGAAAACAAAGGCGGGATAAACTTCGGGAGACTTGAAAAGCAGGCCGTTCAGAATGCCGTTCAGCAATCCGTAGGACAGGAGCGCGACCGCAGCCCAAATCGCGCGGGGACCGGCGCGCCGCAAAGCATCCGCCGTCAGCAGGCTCAGCGCCGGAACGGCGGGCAGGACATACCGCATCTGATAACCGTTCCCCAGCATGCTGTAAAACGTCAGGCCCAAGAGATAGGAAAGCGCCCATATCATTTCAGTCAGCGGTTCTTTATCCCGGATTTTCCGATATATTTCGATAAACCCGAATATAAAAACGGGAGCGATCATGATTCCGTGCGAAAAATAAAAATGCCAGGGCCGGCCCACGACCTGGGCCATGAAGGGAAACATCTGGATGCTGGCGTCCAAATCCGCTTTCCCCACCTGCTGAAAGAAAGTCCCCATCACCTGCCTGAAATAATAAAACCAGGGGAAGGAGAGCGCGAACGCGGCGGCGAGAAATATCAAAAAATTCCTGATTTTGATTTTTGTGATGCCTCCGCGGAAGGTTTGATAGGCGCAAGCCGGTAGGATCAGAAGGGCCGTTTCTTTCGATAAGATCGCCAGGCCGAGGAATAGGCCGGCGGCGGCGAAAACGGCCGGATTTTCATCTTCCGTTGCTTTAGCCACCGCCCAAACCACGGCGCAGACACCCAAAGCAAGAAGGACGTCCATCAAAATGCGGGTTGAACAGAAGATCAGCGTCGGGGAGATGGCCGCGATGCCGGCGGCCATGAGAGCCGACATGGGATTATCGCTTCGATTTTTCAGGAAAAATATGAAGGCGATGATGCCCAAACCGCAGAGCGCCGGCAAAAGTCCCCCGGCCAGCGGATGCAGTGAACGGAAAACGGATAAGAGATAGACAAACAGCGGCGGGCGGTGAAACAGGGGATGATCGTACGTTACTTTTGGCAGCTCTTCCAAAACCGGAGTGCCCTGGAGAGAATAGTCCGTCCAGCGGTGCGCGACCTTTTCCGCCAGCGTCGCGTAAATGACTTCGTCATACTCGTTGTGCGGCAAGAAAATTGAGGGAAGATAGAGGGCCGAGGCCAGCCCGAGGATCAATGCCAGACCGATGAGCGGCTGTGGAGAATTAGACAATTCGGAGATCTGCGGCAGTTTGATCTGCTATTCCTTAACTTCGGTATTCAGAGGCTGGAGGATGTCAATGCGGACGGCAGTCCTGGTGGCGGCATCATAACGGACGCTGACGCGGTCGCCGACCTGGATTTGCGAGGCGAGAGCGGATTCATCGCTTTTATCAACTTTCGTTTGGGTATTCAGGGGGATCGTGATGGATTTATTGGACGAATCGGTGATCACCATTTGAGAACTGTTGACGGATTGCACCGTTCCCATAACTTTGACGAAACGCATGACGGCGGTGGCCTTTCTGGCAAAAACATTAACGGCAAACCCGAACAACAATGCCATGATGATCGCTGTGAATCTGGTCGATTTCATCTGATGCTCCTTAAAATTTCATGGAAAGCGATATCCGCTGGACATTGCCCAGTTCTCCCGCGGGAGTAAAGGCATAGTCCAGGCTTCCCCAACCGAGCTTAAATCCCATGCCCATTCCAAGGCCTGAAAGCCCTGACAGTTGAGACTGAACATTCGACCGTTCGAGGACATCGGACCGGCTGCCTGCGCCGCTGATGTACCCTGCGCGGAGCGAAATCAATGATAACGGACTGAATTCCGTGCCGATGCTGAGGAGCGTCCGGGATTCATAAATATGCCGCTTCACGTCCACGGATAAAAGAAGTGAGTTGAACGGCTGATATCCGAGCCCGGCGGCGGCGGTCAGAGGCAAATCGTAAGACTCATTGGAAAAGTTCATCCTCGGGCCAATGTTCTGCAGGGCAAGTCCCAATTTAATGTTGCTTCCCACCATGGGAAGAACGGGCTTAAACGAAGTCCCCAGATCGAACGCAAACCCTCTGGCGGAGGATCCGGCAATTTGAGATTGGATCAGTTTAAGGTTGGCGCCCACAGCCGCGTTGCCGATCATCATTTTGCCGGCACCTAGGGTTACAAGAAGATCGTTGGCGCTGAAATCGCCCGTCTTAGAGCCGCTGACCGATCTTCCATCGATGGACCCTTGGGTGAGGTAAACGGCTGATATCCCCATATTCAGAAGGGACGTGGGGTGAGCGTATCCGATGAAATCGTAGCGCGTTTCGGCATAGAGCTCCGCATGCATGGCGGAAACTTCGCGTTTGGTCATGCCGGAAAGGCCTGCGGGATTCCAGTGAAGCGCGGTGACGTCGTCCGCAATGGCGGTATAAGCCGACCCAAGCCCAGCCGCCCGGGCGCCAACGCCCAACTTAAGGAAACTCGCGCCGGCCGCCGCATCTGCCCTGCTTGGATGACAAACCGGCGCCATCAGCAGTCCAAGACACAGCGCGATACCGCGTTTAATAGGCATCATTTGATCAGCGCCAACTTCTTCATGATCTTAATAGGGTTATCACCCGCTTTTTTGGCGAGAACGACATAGACATAGACGCCGCTGGCCTGTCCGCCTGAATCCCAAGTGTATTCGTAAGCGTACATGTTGTTGATTATCACGGGCGGGCCGTCGATCCGCCTGTCATGCAGGAGCTCTCCGGCAACATCATAAATTCGGATTTCAACCGAGTCCGCGATGCCGCATTCGATGTGAATGGTAGGCCTGCTTCCGTTGTAAGCAGGATTGGGATACGCGTAAGCCTCGTTCAATTTGAATGTTGGATCAACAAAGGGCGCCAAAGGCGGCGTTTCCACAGGGATTTGGTTCAGACCGAATGCGGGAGCGCCACCGCCTCCGCCATTATACTCATCCGCGCCGATATCCCAGGAGCCGGAACGAGTATGCCCGTCGATGTCATTGCTGAACTCAGGGAACAGGTCCGTTCCCATGTCCACGGCGCCAGTATCCGTGCTGACCAAGTGGAAATTATTTGCTGTGCTCACGAATAAGACGGTCGCGCCCCGAAAATATGTATTCGTGGATGGCGCCGTTTGGTCCTTGGAAAGGTTATGGGTCGAGGAGCTGGAAAATGTCCCCATATAGTCGGTGGTGTTGTTGTAGGAAAGGTTGTTTTTAGCGATCAGGGTTCCGGCCGTCCTCCGAATGCCGATGGCGGAATTAACAACCGTGTTGTTATAGGCATGAACGGTACCAAACGCGCATTTGATGCCGTGGCAGGAACTGCCTTTGAAATTTTCCAGAATGTTGTTCCACAAATAGACTCTTTTTTGATTGCTGCTGCCGCCATTCACGGATATGCCGCTGATGGAACCGCTGTAATCGCCCCTCAAATAGCAGTTTTTGACTTCGATGCGGGAATTGGCGTCGGTTTCGTAGTCAACCAGCACTATTTCCCCCGGATTGCTGCCTCCCTTCCGGAAAGAGACGCCGTCAACGCTAACAAAGTTTTCTTGAATGGTGATCGGGGTTTCATAGTCCATTTCCATCCGATAGCCCGTGCCGATGGTGCCGTTATGCCGGGCTTCCGTGGACGTATAAATCCGGATGTAAAACGTCGTGCTGGTGTTCCACCCGTTAAACGTCACGGGCTGGGTGTCCGAGTCCACCCAACTGCCCTCGATTTTAGCCACGGCGCTCTTCTTGGCGCAGGTCAGGCTTCCCACAGTGCAGGTCCCGAAGCTGATGCCGCCGTAGTTCGATTCCCAATCCTTAAGCGAGTTGTAGCAGTTTGAATACCCTGAACAATCCTCGCGGATGACGGCGACGACTTCGTTGCTAATCAAGGTAGTAGTTGTTACGGCTGTTGAGGTCGAGGAAACATTTCCAGTGGCGTCAAAAGCGGCCACCGTGTAGGTGTACGTGGTTTGCGCCGATAAACCCATGTCGTTATAGGATGTAAGGGCAGAAGTGGCGATTTGCACCGTATTTCTGAAGACCTTGTACGCTGAAACCGCGATATTGTCGGACGAAGCGCTCCAGGAAAGATTGATTTGCGCGCCCGAAACAGGTGTAGCCGCCAAACCGGTAGGGGTCGTGGGCGCCTGAGTATCGTTCAATACCATATATACCATCGATGTGGATTGGACATTCATATTTACATCTGTTGCGAGCGCCGTAATGGTGTGTGTGCCGTTCGCGACCCCAGTAGCATAGAAGACGTAGCTCCAGTTTGATGTGCCTACGGCCAAATTGAATGAGCCGGTATCAATTTGGACTTCCACTTTAAGCAGCGCTACATTGTCCGCGGCTGTTCCGAATAACGTTACGATCGCGGCAAGAGTGCTCCCAGCTACAGGCGAACTTATGGCTATAGTCGGAGGCGTGGTTTCCCCTGATGCTCTTGTGCGCGTAGAAAGGGTAGAGTCATAGACCGTGGATATACCCGCTCCATTCTCAGCTTTAACTCGCAAGTAATAAGAGGTGTCGGCCATCAAATTTTGGCCGGTGAAGCTCGTTCCGGCAACAGTGGAGACCTGGACGAGTGAAAAATCTGAGTTGGTAGAGCTTTCTACAGTATAAATCGTAATGGCGGGATTACTGTTAGCGTTCCAAGTCAAGGAAATACTGGACACCTGCACATCCACCAATGCGCTTCCGGTCGGAGGGTTAGCGAGAGTCCAGCTTAACGACTCTGTTGAATTTGACACCCCTGCCGCATTAAAAGCCTGAACATAGTTTTGGTGAGACGCATTGGGCAAAAGATTCAACTGCACATAGATGGTTGAATTGACGGCGAGATCCCCCGAAATGACACCACCGCTTGAAGTCACGACGCGATATCCGCTTTCCGTACCGGAATTGTCGGACCAAGACCAAAAGATCGCCATGGTTGACAGTACCGTTCCAGAAAATCCTGTTGAGGCCCGTGGCGGACCAAGAAGAGTGTTTGTCGATGGGCTATTACTCACTGCACCGACATTACCATCGTCATCTGCGGACATCAGAGCGAAATAGTATGTGGTTAAACCCGCCAGCCCGGAAACGACAAACGTTTCGAGCGTGCCGCGCGTGTTGGGGGTCGAGATATCCGGCACGGGCGTTGCGTCAAAAAACTGATCGGAGGTCGTGATGGGAAAAGTGGCGTAGCGCAGGTCGTAGGCGATCGTTGATTCCAACGTGCCGTCATCCGAAGGCGCGGTCCAGCATAGTGTTACGCTACTTGTTGTAACCTGGGATATTGATAAGTCAGTAATGGCTGAGGGTAGGCCTAAATCTTCCGGAACAGCAATCCCAAATGTGCCCAAAACTGTCGTAACACCCACTATTTCTTTTGTGACAGTGTCAATAGAAACTGTGATATCATCCGCATTTCCATCCGAATCGAACTGAACGATTCTTAGATATTGCTCCTCATAAGGGGAAACTTGGGTATGGTCGTATCTTAATTTCAGGGTTATATCTCCAGAATATTCTGCTGTTGTCGAAATTTCGTACACGTTACTACCCAAATTCAATAACCTCTTAATCCACGCAATGATATTCGCCCAAGTGCCCGTGTTTACGTTAGTGATTCCAATTTTTTGAATCTGCGCAAATGTCAAATTAACACCATCTCTAGGTGTAATGCTAATATAAGGCCCTATAGGCGTAATTGAGGTTACTGTGCCAACGCCTACATTTGGGCCGATTAGTATTCGATGATTTTCTGTAATAGCCGTTGCTCCTAAATAAACTCCGGTTGTCCACACAGGACTTGAAAGATCGATTGAACAATCGTGTGGGACAACACTGCATGCCCCATTGTTAACCTCAACCCTTAGAAAAAAATATGGCCGGGCAATAAAATTGACAGGACTTGCAAACTCATACTCATCAGTGCAAGTATAGGTATTCCCAGGGTTGGGAATTATCTCCGTGTTTACAGGCACTGCGCACGAAGAGGGGCTAATATTTTTGATTGACCAATTAAACTGCGTTAGGGCATCGGAATAACTGGAGTGCGGCAATGTTGTCGATGTAGAATTAAATAGTCTAACGTAAACATTGGGCTTGGTGCTTCCACCAAAACAAGACAAACCACAACTATTTGGATTTGGGGTTGGACTGGATAATCGTGTTGTTAAAAAACTATACGATATTCTGATATATGTCGAACCCGCAATGTAAAAATCCGGAGAAGAATAGTATTCGTCTACAAATGTGGGAATATTCGAAACAAATGACATCGCCCCTGAACCAGATATTATTGTTTTTGTGCTAATTGGGGATTGAACGCTGAAATTATATGTTCTATTCTCCGATCCGCACGCGTAATTTATACTGTAAGTCCCTGGCGGTAGTGTTTGGCCTGTATTTGTAGGAAAATGAACCCCATAATATGATTCTCCAAAATAAGTCGCCTGAGTGGTCTGAGAAAATAACCCTTGATTTGTTTCACCGACAAGCTGCACCGATGATACGGCAGATGAGCAATTAATGCTCATGCCAATTGAACCGTCTAAAACAATGCTTCCATTTGGTTTTGCTGTTCCCGAACTGTCAACAACCTCATCAGACTCATTGCCATATATCGAAAAATTGTATGTTGCTGTCCCAGAAACTACGCCCAGAACGTTGTAAGGCAATATCGTAATAGTGTGGTTTGATAAGCTAAAACTTGACAAGTCAACATCACGCAAAGTAAACCGATTTACATTTTTATCTACCGCAACGACTGAAAAATTAGACATCCCCATAAATGGATGCTGGGAGTTTAGATTTACTAGCTCACCAGCAGATATTGAAGAGCTTAATGTTCGATATTCACCAGGTCTCCCACCATACTTAAACGCAAAGGTTCCCGAAGAATCGGTCGGTGAGTATAGTGCATTGTTATCAACTAGAACCTTAACAGCATCTAGGTCATTACCCGGACTTGAGTCAATATCAAACTGTATACTGAATTTCTGCGCATCAGTAAGCGAATATGATGTTTTATGAACTAGGTTAGTACTGATCGTAACAGAAAACTCACTGGTCGGATGATTTACATACAAAAACGGGTTATCGATAGCAGTCCCCGCATCTACTTGAAGGTGCAAATGAGGTCCCGTCACCTGGCCAGAATTTCCAACAGGCCCAATTAAAGTGTTCATATCGATATGGTCGTCAACATCATAAACCTCATTTAAGGACAGTCTACGTATTCTAAGCAATCCTCCTGATTTTTCAATTTGAAAGTCTCCGTGACGTAAAGGATTTGAAGGTGTAACCGTTCCCGTAGCTGTAAACATATGCATATAAAAAATATTTCTGTTTGTAATGTCACCTTTTATCTTTATTCGATATCCTCCATTTGCATCCTTTCCGAATCCTGTAATATCCGTTATTGTCCCCGACTCAACAACATAGATCGAGGATCCAGACGGAGCGCCAAAATCTACACCCCCATGAAAATTAAACCCCCCTTCAAGTCTTCTAGGACCAAAGTCATCGGTTATTGGGCTGTTAGGAAATGGTGAGTCTAAACTGTAAGCTAGTGCCGTATTTGAAATTAGAACAACTAAGAAAAACAAATATTTATTAGTCAAAATTACCCTCAAAAACTTTAGTGGTAATTATTTGAACAGTTTTTCCTGACTTGTCTCTGATTTTTTTTCGATTCTTAACATAAAAGAATCCTTCATGATTTATTGAAACTTCATTCCCAAACCCTTTATATATAGATATTTTTTGTTTTTGTTTGTCAAAAAAAATCACTCTATTTTCTGGCACCATACTACGTAAAAAGCCAAATCGGCCGTTTCTCTCAATAAATATTGTTTCAGGATTCCTCAAAGAGAATTCACTAAATTTCCACAACTCAGCACCACTACTTGAATATATCGTTGCCCAATATGCCACCTCGCTTCCCTCCGTGAGATTCATTAAACTATTGGGATCGCAATGAGATAATAGTACTACTTCCCCATCGGCGGAAATTGTGGCGTGAGCCCCACCATTTTTTTCCCAAAGCATATTCCCCCTACCATCAAAGTATCGAAAAATTTGTTTCTGCCATCTTTCAACCATATTTACCTCTACGGTCACGGTCCATGCATACTTATGAGACTCGGAGACATCACCACTAATTCGATAACTATAAACAACAACATCGCCACCACCATGTTCTGCTTTTTCTGATTTATCATATTCTTTAGTTTCTATAGTTTTAATCGAGCTGCCCTTTGCATCATATAGAACAATTTTATCGTCATACCTTACCCACCCTAACTTTGCGGTTGTGGTAGAAATATCAACCCCTTTAACAATGCCTGGCATCAATGTATATGCCCCTAAGAGCACCAAAATAAAATGTTTCAAGTCGCCTCCTAAAAATAAAAAGGGACGCGGAATAAATTTCTCGCGCCCTAAAGTTAAAAGCCCCCTAATTTTTCCACCCATCCAAAGTCTCCTTCTTGTGAGTTTTCTAAATCGGCCTGATTTGAGTATATCAAAATTAACTATTTTCAATCCGATGTGAATTGAATCTTAGCTTCATTCTAAAAAACTATTTGGTTCGAGATATACCAGTTTGACTGAGACGCCGCGTCCACATACACGCCGTTCGGCGCTGAGAACGTAAACAGCTTTGTCGCGATCGAGGCACCCAATGAACCGCTGTAGCGCGCGAAGCCGCAATTGTTGGGGTTAACAAAGAATTATCCTACACATACTGTAGAAACGGATCCAATTATGCTGGGGGAGGTTAGAAGCGGGCGGTGAGGGAGAGGCGCTGCGTGAGGCCGAGCTCGCCCATGGGGGTGAGCGCGTAGTCGATCTGCGACTTGAAGGCCCGGAAGCCGAAGCCCATGCCGAGACCGGTGAGCTGGTCGGCGAGGCCCTTCGATCCGCCGGACGATTTATTGAGGTTCGTGAGCTGGCTGATGTAGCCGGCCCGGAGAGAAAAATTGTTCATGACGTTGAACTCCGCGCCCGCGCCGAGAGACGAAACGTTGTCGTTCATCCGGTGCTTGTAGTCGGCTGAAAGAATAAACCCGCCGCCCATCGCGTAGCCCGCGCCCGTGGCGAGAGTGAGCGGCAACGCGTACTTTTCGCTGGCAAATTTGAGCGAGGGCCCGAGGTTGAGCACGGAAAGTCCCAGAGAAAAGCGAGGCATGCGCGTCATGTAGCCCAGGTCCGCGGCGAAACCGGAAGCGTTTTCTGAACCGATAGACTCGCGCAGCGTCTTCACCGTTGCGCCGAAATAGCTGCGCTGGGTGACCTTGCGGCTGAGCCCGAGGCTGAACGCGAAATCGCTCGCGCCGAAATCGCCGGTCTTGCGTCCTACCTCGTCGCGTCCTTCGAGCGAGCCGTGGCTCATGTAAATCGCGGAGAATCCCATCGCCCAGGAGCTTGAAAACGGTGTGCGCGTCCTGGCGTCGCCGCTCAGGAATGGCGCGTCGTTGATCTCGGAGACCTCGCGCGATCCCGCGCCCAGAGGCATGCCGTAACCGATGAAATCGTAGCGCTGTTCCGCGAAGAGTTCCGCATGCATGAAGCTGAGCTCCTTGCGGCCCATGCGGGAAAGGCCCGCCGGGTTCCAATGGAGCGAAGTCACGTCATTGGCGGCGGCGGTGTAGGCGTTGCCCATGCTGACGGCGCGCGCGCCCACGGGAATTTTAAGGAAAGCCGCGCCCGAGCCCGCGAAGGACTGCGCCCAGGATCCAACCGCGATCCCGACCGAAAGTCCGAAGGCTTTTAGGTGCCGGTTCAGCGTCATCCTATTTCACCACGGCCAGTTTGAAATTTTTGCGGAGCGTTTGCCCGTCTTTTTTGGCCGTCGCAGTCACCACGTAGACGCCGCTGGCGATGTTCGAAACGTCCCAGACGGCTTCGTAGGCGTATTTGTCGTTGACGACCGTGGGCGAGTTGCCCATAGAAATCGTGTGTTTGAGCTCGCCCGAAGCGTCGTAGATCCGCATCGTGACCTCGTCGGCGACGCCCGTCTCAAAATGGAGGATGGGGTTCCTTCCGCCGCGCGCGGGGTTCGGGTAGGCGAAGGCTTCACCCAGGGTGAACGTGGCGTCCGCCGCGCTCTGCGCGTCGAAGAGGGCGAAAAGCGAGAAATGGCTGGTGCGGGCAATCACGGTCTTATTTTTGCGATTCACGGAACCGCTCATCTTGTCCCACTTGCGGTGCGCGGGGTTGTAATAGAATACGGCCAAATCTTGCGCGCGGATGTTCTTGCCGTCCACGATCCCGTCGTCGTCCTCATCCACGTAAGGAAGCGTCAGGGTGGCTTCGCCGGCCAGATTGCTCTGTCCGCTGTGCAGTTCGATCTCGATGCTGCTGCCCGCGGCTTTCAGGCGGTCGCTCCTGGGAGTGTCCGGGTTCAGCTTCACGGTGACTTTCGTTTCATCATTCGAGAGGCATCCCGCCGGGATCTGCACTTCCGCCGGGCAGGACATCTTACCGTCGCTGATGATCACGGTGTTCTTTTTCTGGTTTTCGATTTTCTCGATCTTTTCAACCTTGCCGTTGTCGTCCCGGCGCTCTTCGCAGTCGGGGTCGGCATGGTCCACCACGATGGTGACATAGGAAGGGCAGTCATCTTCATTGCCCTGCGCGTCGATCGCGACCGAGCGGACGAGATACTCGCCGTTGGCCAGGTCTTCCACGTTCCAATGGACAAAGTAGGGAGCCTGCAAATCGGGATTGGGATGTTCGGAGTTGGCGGCGGGGATTTTCTTCCAGCTGTTTTCCCAGGCGCGGCGATATTCAAAACGGACGGACTTTACGGAGGTGGAGTTGTCGCAGCGGATGTCGGCCGTCACGGTGAGGCGTTCGCCCGAAACTTTCTGCCCGTTCTTGGGGCTCTTGATGCTGGCCGACAGGCAGGGCGGCGTCTCAAAAGCCGTCGCGGCGACGATGTTCGTGTTGGTTTCTTCGCAGCCGCCTTTGTGCATCGCGCGTACCACAAATTTGTACGTTCCGCCGCTGCGCAGGTTCTGCGCGGTCCAGCTCGTGACGGTCGGCAGCACGATGGCCGCAGGCGAATTGAAATCCACGTTGTCCTCGCCCATATAAATCCGGTATTCCTTGATGTCGGGCGTGATGGAAGGCGACCAGCTCACCTCGATCTTGCGGCCCGCGATAGGATTGGCGGCCAGATCGCCGACGTTTCTGGGACAAATCTTCTTTTTGACGGTGACCGTGAAGGCGCAGCGTGCGATGTTCCCGCCCGCATCCTGAGCGATGACGGTGACCGTGGTGACGCCGACATTGAACGAGCTGCCCGAAGCGGGGCTCAGGGTGATCGTCGGGCTGGGATCCATGTCGTCCGTCACGGCCGGCGTGTTGAAATTGACCACGACGGAGTCGCTCTCCACGTTTTCCTTAAGTATGGCGGCGGGGCAATCGAAGACGGGGGGAGTCGCGTCAGCGACGTCTTCGATCACGGTCACCGCGCCGGCCGTCTGGCCGGGCACGAAAATCTGGTGCCGCGCGGTATCTACGGTGCAGAACTTGGCGCCGCCCGCCACGGGCAGCGTCGCGATCACCGAATGCACGTTCCGCGCGTCGATCACCGACAGGCTGTTATCATCCGTGTTCACGACGTAAATCCGTTTTTTGGCGGCGTTGATGCCGATGCCCCAGGGCCCGTTGCCCACGGGAACCGTCGCTTTCACCGAGTGCGTGACGCCATCGATCACGGTCACGGAATTGCCGCCGTAGTTGGTGACGTAAATCAGATTAACAGCAGAATCGATGACGATATTCGCGGGATATTCCCCCACGTCGATTCGCTGCAACACCGCGAACGTGCTCAAATCGTAAACCACGACCTTATGGTTCGAGTAGTCGGCGATATAGCACTTGCCGGTCGCCGGGTTGATCTTGATGCCCTGAGCGCGGTCGCTGGGTCCGATCAGCTTGGAAGTGATGGCCGAACCGTCATGAATGCCCAGGTACAAATTTGAGTTGGATACATAAGGAAAGTAAAGCTTGCCGTTATAAACCGTCAGCGAAGTCGGCATGCCGTCGGGTCGGATGTTGCCGATGTAACGATGAGTCGTCAGGTTGTATTCCGCGATCCCCTGGTTGAACTCGTCCAAAGCGTAGGCGCGGCGGTCGCCGCCCGCGGCGGGAAGCTCCATCTCGCCGCCGTAGAGGTTTAAGAAGCCGGCCGGGAAGTTGAAGAGCCCGGACATCAGCATGTAGTCGTAGAAATTGATCTTTTCGAGGATGCGGTGGTCGCCGGCATCAATTTTGTAGATGCCGCCGTTGGGTCCGTTGGAAAGGTAGAAGGCGCCGCCGTCGATTTCGCCGTCCAGAGGTGTCGCGGGCGCGAAAGAAATCCGCTCGATCAAAGCAAAGCTGTTGTAATCCACGATGCTCACGTCCTGCGACCAGACGTTGGAAGTGTAGATCCGGTTGCGCGAGGCGTCGAAGGCCACGCCCGAAGGGTCGTCGCCCGGCGTCATGCTGTGTTCCAGCGCCAGGGTCTGCGTGTTCAGGATGTGGAGCTTGTCCGTGTAGTTGTCGACGATGTAAAGTTTGTGCCGGCCGCGGTCCGCGATCAGCCGCTGGGGCCAGGAGATGTTGGGCAGGTGCTGGACCGAGTCGTTCGAAACGTCCACCACCGTAATGCTCGAGCTGTACATCTGCGTGATGAAAAGCTTGTCGCCGTCGCGGTCGCTGTCGTAGCGGCTGTCGACGCCCACGGGGTTCTTGCCGATGTCCAGCCGCGTCCCGATCGTTTCGCCGGTTAAATCGAAGTGCGCCATCTCGGCGGTGGCCTGGTCGCTGTTGTAGATCGTGAGGTAAAGCTTATTGCGGACCTTGTCGAGGTTCATGCTCGAGACCGCGTAGAACCAGTTGCCCAGGTCGGCGATCTGCCGCTGGGAATCGTTGCTCAAATCGATGACGTGCAGTTTGCCCCAGGTGCCGTAGTAGAGTTTCGCGGCGTCCGAGTCGATGACGAAGGAGTGGATCCAGCCGTTCTGCGAGGCGATGCTTTTGACGAAATTGAGGTTGAGGTCGAAGACCATGATCTGCGCCTGGTTGCCGCTGTCCAGAGCGCTGACATAAACTTTGTTGTCGTGGAGGCGGATATCGACGGGATAACGCATGCCGCCCGCCTGCGCCGTGACCTTCTTGGTCGAAGGATTGATTTTGACCACGGTCCCGCTGTAGTAGCCGCCGACGTAGAGCGTGCCGTCCGACGCGGCGGCCATGGGGATGGGCTGGTCGAGCCCGCTGTTCTGCGAAAGCTGGATGGTGCTGGCGACGCGAGGCGCCGCGTTAACGTTCTGCCAAAGGGCGCTGATGGAGCCCAGGACGGCGAGGGTGAGCGAGAAGGAAAAAGTCAGGGAACGGCGCGCGGGGTTCATCGGGGAAATCATTTGACGAACTTGAAGACCTTGGTTTCGCGGCTGCCGTCGCCATACACGATCGAAAGCTGGGCGTAATATCTGCCGGCGGGAGATTCCTTGCCGTACACGTCGCGGCCGTCCCAGAGGGACTCGACCCGGGAAGTGTCCGTCACGTCCCGCAGGACGAAGGCTTTGATGGGATAGAACCGCTCGTCGAGGATGTTGACCGCGATGCTGGCTGCGGCCGCCGATCCGCCCGAAACGCCCGAGGCTCCGAAAAGTCCCGGAGCGCCGAAAGCGTTGGGCCCCGATCCGCCGGAAGCTCCCGATTTCTGCAGGGAATAATTGACCTTAAATTTGGAGGGGTTCGCGACCTTGCGCTCGGCGCTGAAAAGCAGGTTCAGGTTAGTGGCAAAAAAAACGAGAGAAACCCCGGTGATCTTGCAGATCGCCCGGATTTTCGACGGTGAGACTCTGTCGTTTTTCTTCAATTTTCCCCCGATGGAAGACTGGCTGAATAACGCGGCTTTTTGAGTCGCTTCCTTTATAGCAGGACTTTTGGGGGTTTTCAAGGCGAAAGATAAGATTTGTATGGATGTGTATAAAAAGGTAAAATGCCGTCTCACATGCGCTGGTTTCTAAGATCAAAAATCCATAAAGCGAACGTTACGGACGCCTCCGTCAATTATGTCGGGAGCATCACCATCGACGAGCTTTTGGTGAAAAAGGCCAAATTCCTGCCGGGCGAAAAGGTGCTGGTCGCGAGCAACACGACCGGCGCGCGGCTGGAAACTTACGTTATTTTGGGAAAGCCCGGATCGGGCATGATCTGCATGAACGGCGCGGCGGCCCACCTGATCAAGAAGGGCGAAGAAATCATCGTGATGGGGTTCGAATTATCGGACAAGCCCGTCAAACCTTCCAACGTTCTCGTCGACAAAAACAACAAGTTCCTGCGGTACCTCTAAAAACCTCTCAGTCTTACGCGTCTTTCGGCGGCTTGCCAAAGCGGGCCACGATCGTCGTGCTGATGCCCCCTCTCGGCGTAAAATCCCCCTGAATGACGGCCCACTTCGGCTTAATCGCCTTCACGAAATCCGCCAAAATCTTGTTCACCGCGTTCTCGTAAAAAATCCCCACGTTCCGGTAGGCGTGGATGTAATATTTGAACGATTTCAGTTCCACGCAATGGCGGTTGGGGACGTAGGTGAGGGTGATATTTCCGAAATCGGGCAGTCCGGTCTTGGGGCACATGGAGGTATATTCGGGAACCCTCAGGATGATCTTGTAGTCCTTGAAATGGGTCGGAAACGCTTCCATCGACGGTAATTTGGCGTCCAGTCCCCGCGTCGCAATCTTCGTTATCTCGTTCATAATATCCTCACCTTATCATTTATCTTTAAATTTTAGCGATTCAATGCCGGATCTATGAAACCCGCTTGTTCAAATCCCTTGGCCCGCAGAATGCAGCTATCACATTGCCCGCAGGGTTTTTGGACTCCCTTATAACAGGACCAGGTGAGGCTGTAGGGCACTTTGAGCTTTAGCCCCAGTTTTATGATCTGGGCTTTGGTCAGGCGCACCAGCGGCGACAGGATTTCGATTCGTTTGCCGCTGTCCCCCCGCCGGGTGCCCAGCTTCGCCACGCGGGCCATGGCTTTCAGATAGTTCGGGCGGCAGTCCGGATAGCCGCTGTAATCGATGGCGTTGGCGCCGATGACCACCGCATCGGCTTCGGCCGCGTCCGCGTAGGACAGAGCGAAGCTCAGAAAAATCGTGTTGCGCGCCGGAACGTAAGTGGACGGGATTCCCCCGGCCGCCATGGCCTTGGGGTTGCGCCCTCCCGGCAGGCGCGCTTCCTTATTGGTAAGCGAACTTCCGCCCCAAGGGAGCGCGAACCGGACCTTTTGGTACGGCGTGCGGGTCGCCCGGCAGAGTTTCTGCGCGTTCTCAAGCTCCCGCCGGTGGCGCTGGCCGTAGTCGAACATCAGCGCAAAAACCTTGTATTTTTTAGATTTTGCCCAGAAGAGGGCGGTGGCGGAGTCCAACCCTCCGGACAACAAAACGATGGCTTTTTTCACAGATTCAAAAGATAGCAATTTAGGGCCTTCGACGCAAATTTGGTAAAATTACGCGCTATGCTGTTATCGGAATTCGACTATCCCCTGCCCAAGGAGCTGATCGCTCAAGAGGGACTTCCCAACCGCGAGGACGCCAAACTTTTGGTTCTAGGGACGGATGGCGCGCGCGAGCATCGCCAGATCAAAAACCTGCCGGATTATTTCCGGAAGGGCGACCTCCTGATTGTTAACAACACCCGGGTGGCGAAGGCCAAGCTGATCGGCAAGAAAGAGACCGGCGGGAAAGTAGACTGTTTGGTTTTGCCGCGGCTGAACGGGAGCGCTTCGGATACGAGTCCGGTGCGCGACGCTTTGATTCGCGGTTCCAACATCAAACCCGGCATGACGCTGATATTCCCCATCAACCCATCCGGCGATGGTTCTAAATCCGGGGCCGAGCTGAAGGCCAAAGTAGTGGAAAACACCAAAGGCGCTCAATATAAAATCGAATTTGACCGGCCCGACCAGATTGAAGCCGCCGGCGAGCTTCCCATCCCTCCTTATATTAAGAAAAAGATGGAAGACCAAAGCCGCTATCAAACCGTTTATTCCAAAATCCAGGGTTCTTTGGCCGCCCCTACAGCCGGCCTTCATTTCACGCCCGAATTGATGAAACAATTGGAAGATAAGGGCGTCGAGTTCGCATATTTGACCCTGCATGTCGGCATCGGAACGTTCGCTCCGATCCGCGTAGATACCGTCGAGGAATGGAAGATGCATCCCGAATATTTTGACGTGACCCCTGAGACGGCTGCTAAAATCAACGCGGCGATTGAGGCGGGACGCCGCTGCTTTGCGGTCGGAACCACCAGCATCCGAACTTTGGAGAGCGCCACCCAAAATGGCCGCGTGGCGGTGGGCTCCGGCTGGACCGATATCTACATTTATCCCGGCCATCGTTTCGCGTTTCCCTACGCGGGCGCTCTGACAAATTTTCATCTGCCTGAATCCACTTTGCTGCTGCTGGCCTGCGCTTTCGCCGGCAAAGAGTGGCTGATGGATGCTTACAAAGAAGCCATCGAAAAGCGTTACCGCTTCTTCAGTTTGGGCGACGGCATGTTAATTTACAGGTAATCTATTTTTTAAATCTCTATCTTCATCTTTTAATTCCTATGCCATTTAAAATTGTCGCTCAAGATAAAAACACCGAAGCCCGCGCCGGGATTCTCACGACCAATCATGGCGAGATCCACACGCCCGCATTCATGCCGGTCGCGACCAAGGGTTCCGTGAAAACGGTTTCCGTCGAAGAATTGCGCGAAATCGGCGCGGAAATGATTATTTCGAACGCTTTGCATCTCTACGTGCGGCCGGGACTGGAAAACCTGAAGCGCGTTGGCGGACTGCACAATTTCATGCGCTGGGACGGCGCCATCATCACCGATTCGGGCGGGTTTCAGATCATCCGCGACGGCTTCAATATCCGCATTTCCGATGAGGGCCTGCATTACAAGGATTATTACAACGGCGCCAACCGGCTTTATACGCCCGAAGTTTGCATGGACATGCACAAGGCGATCGGGGCGGACGTCGCCATGCTGCTGGACGATTGCCCGAAGCACGACGCCACGCCCGCCAAAGTTAAAGAGGCGACGCAGCGCTCCGTCGATTGGGCGCGCCGCGGCGTAGAATACGGCCGCAAAATCGGCGTGCCGCAGATTTTTGCCATCACGCAGGGCGGCACCAACTCCGAGCTCCGCGCCTGGTGCACCGAGCAGATGGAGAAGCTCGACCCGGACGGCTACGGCATCGGCGGCCTTTCCATCGGCGAGACCAAGGAAGAGATGATGCGCCTGCTTTCCGAGTCGACCCACCTTCTGCCCAAGCACAAACCGCGTTATCTCATGGGCGTGGGCTCGATCCGCGAACTGCTGGACTCGGTCGCGCTCGGCGTCGACGTCTTTGACAGCACGTTCCCCACGCAATGCGCGCGCCACGGCACGATTTTCACGCACGACGGACGCTTCAACATGCGCGGCCAGAAGCTGGAGTCCGACGACCGCCCGCTCGACGAAAAATGCGGCTGTTCCGTCTGCAAAAAGTACAGCCGCTCCTACATCAACCATCTCCTGCGCGAGCACGAGATGCTCGGCATGCGGCTGGCGAGCATCCACAACCTTTACGTCCTCTTAAATCTCGTCCGCGAAGCCCGCAAGGCCATCGTTGAAGGCCGCTACGAGGCCTTCAAAAAGGAATATCTGGCGGCGCATGACGCGCGCGCCGAGGAAAAACAGGCGAAGAAAACCGCGGCGAAGATTTGACGAAAGCCAGGATTTGATAGAATGGTACGCCTGATCCGACAAAACAATGATATCTTAAGCCTCATCGCCCAACGGCCGCGCGTGGTCGCGACCCTTCTGGGCCCTTCTGATCTTCCCGCCCAAGCAAAAAAAGCCAAAAAAGACGGGGCTGACGTTCTCGAAATCCGTATTGATAGCTTCAGCCGCGGCCAGCGCGATGCGCTTGCTTCCATCCTGTCCCAGATCCGCAAATCTGCGGCTTTACCCATCTTAATTACCGTGCGGGATCCCCGCGAACAGGGCCCTGCGAATGGGCGCCCAAAGGTTTTCGCGCGGCTGGGCGATTCAGAGCGCCTCCAACTCTATCTCCAAGCATTGCCTTTCGCCGATTTACTGGATGTGGAGCTGAACAGCCGCATCGCGGGAAAAGTCTGCGCCGCGGCCCGCAAGGCCCGCGTTAAAACGGTGCTTTCCTATCACGATTTCTCCGGCGTTCCCAACGATCGGCGTATTGCCAAGCTCACGGCCCAGTTCAAAATGCTGAAGGGCGATATTTTGAAGATCGCCGCGCGGCCCAAGGATCGCCTCGGAGTCCTGCGCTTCATGCTGGCCTGTCTCAGGCCCGATTCCATCCATAAATCCTTCATCGCGATGGGCGACGAGGGAAAAGTCTCGCGTCTCGCCGGGTTTTGCTTCGGGTCTTGCCTGACCTACGGATTCATCGGCCGTTCCGCCGCTCCCGGCCAGGTTCCGGTGAAAGACCTCGCGATGGTTTATCGGAAACTACAGCCGGGACAGATTTCAAAATCCAAATGAGCGATTTTCTGAAAGCCGTCTCGCAAAAAATCCTCATTTTCGACGGGGCGATGGGAACCAATCTGCAGTACATGAACCTGAAACCCTCCGATTTCGGCGGGAAGGACGGCTGCAACGAATATCTCATCGAGACCAAACCCGAAGCGGTGGCGGCGGTCCATGAAAGTTTCCTGAAAGCCGGATGCGACGTGCTGGAAAGCAACACGTTCGGCTCGAGCCGGCTGGTGCTGAACGAATACGATATCGGCGACAAGGTGCTGGAGCTGAACCGCAAGGCGGTCGAGCTCGCGCGCAAATGCGCGGATAAGTATTCCACGCCGGACAAGCCCCGTTTCGTCGCCGGCTCCGTCGGCCCCACGACCAAACTCCCCACGCTGGGTCATATTTCCTTTGACGAGATGTACGCGCTCTATTGCGAACAGTTCACGGGCCTTTTGCAGGGCAAGCCCGACGTTCTGCTGATCGAAACCTGCCAGGATCTGCTCCAGATTAAAATTGCCGTCATCGCCGCGAACGAAACGATGGCCAAAGTCGGCTATCGCGTTCCCATTATCACGCAGATTACCGTCGAGCAGACCGGAACGATGCTGCTCGGCAGCGAAGCGGGCGCCGCGCTCACCGCGCTCGAGATGCTGCCCATCGACATCATCGGCATGAACTGCGCCACGGGCCCGCGCGAGATGGTGGATAACGTCCGCTACCTCTGCCAGCACGCGCGCATTCCCGTTTCCATCCAGCCCAACGCGGGTCTGCCCGAAAATGTCGGCGGCCGCGCGGTCTATAAGCTATCGCCCAAAGAATTGGCCGATTACCACGAGCGCTTCGTGAAAGAGTTTGGCGTGTCTATCGTCGGCGGATGCTGCGGCACGACGCCGGAGCATTTGGCGGAGGTGGCGAAGCGCGTTGGGGGCTTAAAGCCTCTCGCGCGGAAAATTGAGCGCGAGCCGAGCGCCGCCAGCCTTTATTCCGCGGTCACGTATCGCCAGGAGCCGCCGCCTCTCCTGATCGGCGAGCGCACCAACGCCAACGGCAGCCGGCTTTTCAAGCAGCTGCTCGAGAAAGAAGATTACGACGGCATTACGGCGATGGCGCGCGAATCGGTCGCCGAGGGTTCGCACATGCTGGACGTCTGCACCGCTTACGTCGGGCGGAACGAAGTCCGCGACATGAACGAGGTGATCACGCGGCTGAACCAGCAGGTGACGGTGCCGCTCGTGATCGACTCCACTGAAGCGCCGGTGCTGGAAGAAGCGCTCAAGCGCACCAGCGGCAAGGCGATCATCAACTCGATCAACCTCGAAGACGGCGAAGAGCGCATGATGAAGGTCTGCCCTATGGCGAAACGCTACGGCGCGGGGCTCATCGCGCTCACCATCGACGAAAAGGGAATGGCGAAAGACCGCCACAAAAAATTTGAGATCGCCCAGCGCATCCACGATTTAGCGACCACAAAGTACGGCATCCGCGCCGAAGACATTTTCTTCGATACGTTAACGTTTACGCTCGGCAGCGGCGATGCGGAGTTCCGCAACGCCGGCATCGAAACGATTGAAGCCATCCGGCTCATCAAGCAGAAGATTCCCGGCGTCCGCACGGTGCTGGGCCTCAGCAACATCTCGTTCGGCTTATCGCCCGAGTCGCGCACCTATCTAAACAGCGTTTTTCTGCATTACGCGATCGAAGCCGGCCTCGATGCGGCGATTGTTCACGCCGCCAAGATCATTCCCCTTTTCAAGATCGAAGAAGAAGCGCGCGAAATCTGCCGCCGCCTGATCTTCAATGAAATGGAAAAGTCCGATCCCCTGCAGGACTTGATCGCTTACTTCCAAAAGCGCGGCGGGACCGAAAAGAAAGTCGAGAAAAAGAAGCAGTACGATACGGTCGAGGAGTCGCTCAAGCACAAGATCATCGATGGCAGCCGGGATCAGCTCGAAAAAGAGCTGGACGAGGCTCTAAAGAAACACAGCGCGCTCGACATCATCAATACTTTTCTGATGGACGGCATGAAAGTGGTGGGCGAGCTTTTCGGCGCGGGCAAGATGCAGCTGCCTTTCGTGCTGCAATCCGCCGAAGTCATGAAAAAAGCCGTGGCCTATCTCGAGCCGCACATGGAAAAGGTTTCAGGAAATGAGAAAGGCCGGATGGTGCTGGCCACCGTAAAGGGCGATGTACACGACATCGGAAAAAATTTAGTCGATATCATCCTGACAAATAACGGCTACAAGGTGTTTAATCTCGGCATCAAACAACCGATCGAGAATATTTTGGCCGCGACCGAGGAAAACAAGGCGGACATCATCGGGCTTTCGGGACTGCTCGTGAAATCCACGCTTGTGATGAAAGAAGATTTGGAAGAAATGAACAAACGCGGCCTCAAAATCCCCGTGATTTGCGGCGGGGCGGCGCTGAACCGGAAATATGTCGAAGAAGACCTGCGCAGCGTCTATGACGGCAAGGTTTTTTACGGCCAGGACGCTTTCTCGGCGCTGCACGTTATGGAAGGCCTGAAAGACCCCGCAAAGCTGAAAGAGCTTGAAACGCCCAAGGCAAGGCCCAAAGTCCAGCCGTTGGCCAATGGCCACAAAAAGGGCCCGATTCCCTCGCGTTCAGGCGTCGCGATGGATAATCCAATCCCCAAACCGCCGTTCTGGGGCTACAAGATTTTGAAAAACATCACGCCGGCACAGGTTTATCCTTATATCAACAAAACCGCGCTGTTTAAGGGCCAATGGCAGTTCAAGCAGGCAGGTCTATCCAAAGAAGAGTACGAGAAGATTGTTAAGGGGAAGGTGGAACCGCTTTTTAAGGAGATGCAGGAGCGCTGCGTCCGCGAAAAAATCATCGAGCCGCGGGTTCTTTACGGATATTTCCCCTGCGTCTCAAAAGGCGACGACCTGATCATCCTGGGCGAGGACCAGAAGTCCGAAATCGTCCGCTTTACGTTCCCGCGGCAGAAAAATCCGCCCTATCACTGCCTTTCGGATTTTTTCCGTCCGATTGAAAGCAAGCAGATCGACGTGGTCGCGTTCCAAACCGTTACGGTGGGCCCGCGCGCGAGCGAAGTCGAGCAGAAACTCTTTAAGGCCAACCAATATACGGATTATTTATACCTGCACGGCATGTCGGTGGAGTCGGCGGAGGCGCTGGCGGAATATACGCACCGGATGATCCGGAAGGATTGGGACTTCGACAAGGAGGATGCGGCGGACATCGAGGGGCTGTTCCATCAAAAATACCGGGGATCGCGCTACAGTTTCGGCTACCCGGCCTGCCCCAACCTGGAAGATCAGGCGAAGCTATTCAAAATTTTACCGGCGGAGAAGATTGGAATTGAGTTAACGGAAGAGTTTCACTTAGTGCCCGAACAGTCCACCACCGCCATCGTCGTCCACCACCCCGAAGCCAAGTACTTCATCGTCTAAAATCCCAGCTGTTTCGGAAGTTTTACCTCTTCAATAACTCCAGCCGAAGAAAGTTGAGCGCGAAAAGCGCGGATTTTTCCTTGATCTCGGTCCGGGTGCCAAAAAAATTCTTTCGGACGGTTTTTACGCCGAGCTTCGAAGCAATCCCGAAATAAACGGTGCCGATGGGTTTCGCTTGGCTGCCGCCGTCGGGCCCGGCGATGCCCGTTACGGAAAGACCCCAATCCGCTTTTGCCCGCTCGCGGATTCCCCGCGCCATTTCTTCCGCGCATTCCTCGCTCACCGCGCCAAACTTGCCCAAAGTCGCTTTTCTCACGCCCAGGATCCGCATTTTGCTCGCGTTGGAGTAGGTCACGGCCCCTTCCATGAAATATGAGGAGCTTCCAGCGATATCCGTAATCTTGTTGGCGATCCGCCCGCCCGTGCAGGATTCCGCCGTCGCCAGGGTCTGCCGCCTCGCTTTTAACAGGCCGCCCGCGACGGACTCCAGCGTATCGTCATCTTCCCCGTAAACCTTCTCTCCCAAAATCCATTGAAGCTCGGATTTAATCTGCCGGACCATTTTTTCGACCGCCGCGCGATTTTTGCCCCGCACCGTCGCCTTCACGTCGATAATGGAACGGTGCGCCAGAATGCCAAAGACGGCCGCGGCGCCCTTTTCTTTCCACATTTTCGCCACCACGGGCTGGATCAATTCATCGATGGCCGATTCCGGATGCCCGTAAACGTGCAGCATGAGCCGCTTTGAAATTTGCGCCTTAAAACGCCGCCTGAAATAGGGAAGAACCGCCTGATCCATCATCGGCAGGCATTCTTTGGCGGGTCCCGGCAGCAGAATCAGGCTTTTACCTTTCCATTCAATGATCTGGCCCGGGGCGGTGCCGAAAGCGTTCGGGATTTCCTTTGCGCCCTGCACGAGATAGGCCTGATTTTTGTTTTCCGCGGGCATGGCAAGGTGAACGGAACGGAAACGGGCCGCGATGCGGTCGTGGATGGATCTGGAGTAGATGAGCGGGCGGTTAACGACTTTAGACGCGCAGTCTCGGGTGAGATCATCGAACGTAGGACCGAGCCCGCCGCAGGTGAGGACCGCGTCCGAGCGCCGGAGCGATTCGCGCAGGGCCTGCGTTACGTCCGCAGGATCGTCGCCGACGGTGACAACCTGGCGGACTTCAAAACCCAGCGACTCCAGTTTCTGCGCAATCGCGTTCGAATTCGTGTTGACCTTGTCGAGCAGGAGCTCGGAGCCAAAGCAAACAATCTCGATCCTCATGGAAACGCCTAAATTTGAACGATTGAAGTTCTAGTGGTAAAAACCGATGTTGGGGCCGTCGGTCCTGGGCGGGTTTTCCGTTTCAATCTTTCCGAATCGGGATTCATACTTTTTGATGTTGTCTTCGAGGGCCTGGAGGACTTTCTTGGCGTGCAATGGGGAGGTGATGATGCGCGACCGGACCTTGGCTTTGGCGGCCTGCGGCTGGATAAAGATGAAGTCCAGGATCATCTCCGTCTCGGAATGGCTGATCAGCGCGAGGTTGGCGTACTCGCCCTGCGCCGTCGCGTCGTCGATTTCGATCTGCATCTGTCCCGCCTTCTGGCCCGATTCGGGATTTGACATAAAGTCCTCCGTTCAGATAATTATCTTCAGATATTTACTGGAATTTCCAGGGTTTGAAATAAAGCAGGTAGAAGAGGCAGACCAGCGAGCCGAGGACCAGCGTGAGAGCGCCCAGCAAAAGGCCGACCTGCGACGCTTTTTTGCGCGCCGCCTTGACCGCTTCTTCGGAATCGGGCTGGAGTTCGGGTTCGGAGGTCAATCTTCGATCTCGGTGTTCCAGTAGGCGGCGTCCACGAAGCGCTGCCAGGAGGCTTTCACCTTGAACGAAGCGTGCAGGATGAGCGACTGCGCCCCGCGCCACTTGGGCTTCGAGGGCTTGATCAAAAGTTTCATGCCCGCTTCCTCGGGAAGCTTGTTGCCCTTCTTGATGTTGCAGGCGATGCAGGACGTCACGACGTTGCTCCAGGTCGATTGTCCGCCGCGCGAGCGCGGGATGATGTGCTCCAGGTTCAAATTGTTCGTGGCGAATTTCTTGCCGCAGTAACAGCAGATGTAGCTGTAGTGCTCGTAGATGTTGCGCCGGGTGAATTTGACTTCGGAAACGGGCAGCTCGTCGTACATCCGGAGCGCGATGACTTCGGGGATGGCGATCTTGAAAGAAGGAGTGCGAACGTAGCCGGCGGGATTGTCGTCGACGAGCTGGGAGAGTTCGCGCCAGTCGGCAAAGCTGTAGGTTTTATATTCCTGATCAACGACGCGGGCGTGGTCTAAATACAGAAGGGAGAGGGCTCGCCGCCATGAGGTGATGTGGACGGCGTAAAAGTTGCGGTTGAGGACTAGAACATCTGCTCCCATCTATCGACCTCCGGATGCGGCGTTGGAAATCAGAGGTTTCATTGAAACACATTTGCGCCGGAGAGTCAAGAATTTTCCGTCGGACCGTCCTTCGGCTCGTCTTTCGAGAAAGATAGGACCGGCTCGTTCCACCATTCGGCCAGCCTCTGCAGGAACCCTTTTTCCTCCGTCCCCGCAATGCTGCTCAGATGGGACACGTCGTGCGCCTCGCCTTCGGGCGCGTCCACGGCTTTGAACGACTGCGCGGCGCTGGCCGCGAGGAGGTCTTCGATGCGCAGCTGCATGATCTTCAGCTTCTGCGTCACTTCCTGCTTCAAATCCAGATAGTCCACGCGGAGCTTGCCGCGGTCCTCGACGAACGTCTCATACTGCTTCTGGCGCGCGTCCTTCATGAACGATTCGATCTTCTGCACTTCCGAAAGCGCGTTTCTGAAATCTTCGCACTGCTTCTCGAGCGCCCCGAGCCTCGCGTCAATGCGGGCGGTATCGGGCCCCGAAACAGAGGCGGCCGCCGGGCGGTTCTTTCCCCATTCGGCGGCGAACTCGGCGAGGCTCTGCTTAAGTTCCTCGAACTGCGACTTCAACCCGGTTTCCGGCGCGGAAAATCGCGCGGGAGCAGCCGTTATCGGCGCCGGCATCATGCGGGCTTCCGACGCCGCGATGTTTTTCTGTATCGACTTGATGCGCCCTTCCCAGTTTTTTCCCAGCCTGGCGAGCTCTTCGTTCATTCCTGCACCTTCCTGAACTTGCGGGGAACGCCCCTGAAATTAATAACGATCACGGTCCGCGTCAGGTACTTCCAGATCAGCTGGCCGAGCGACAGGTGGTCGTTGTTTTCCCGCTCGAAATACAGTCCCGAACCGTCGTCTCCGGCCGCGCTGGCGGCTTCGCTCAACTGACGTTCCAGCCGCTCTTTTTCGCTCTGAAAGTTTTCGCGCAGCCGGGCCGCGTCCTCGGAGAATTTCTGCTCCATGGCGCTCCGGTCCCTGGCCAGCTCTTCGCGCTCCTCCGAAACCAGGGCTTCCATCCGGCGGACCGATTCGGCCGCCCGGACAACCTCAGCTTCTTTGGACTGCATTTCCTTTTGATGGCGCGCTTCCTCGGCCTTGATCTTTCCGTCATAAGCCTCGAGCTCGGACATCATGGCGCGGTGCGCCTCGTCCAGCTCCTTTTGCATGAGGTCGGCGCGCACGCCGAACTCCCGCTGGAACTGGTGCTGGGCGGCTTCCTTATCCTTGTCGAATTGTTTCAGCAAGTCGGCCCGCATATGGGCGAAGTCGAGCTTTAAGGCCGCGATTTCCCGCTCGCGCTCCGCGATCTTTTCCTGAAGGTCCAGGCGGATGATGCTCTTATCCCTCTCCGAGATCATTTTCAGATCCGCGTAGCTCTGCTCTTTTTCGCGCAGTAACCGCAGGTTGGCCTGCTCGACTTCCTTGCGCTCTTTCTCAAATTGCTCCTTGAGGCGCGATTCCAGCGCCGCGGACACGCTTTTCAGCCGTCCCAGCTCGCTTTCGCGCGCGTTCAGCGTTTCCTGGAGGTTGCGCTCCATCAGGATGCGTTCCTCGATCTTGCCGCTCCAGGTCTGGCGCTCCGTGAAAAGCTCCCGGGACAAAGCCTCGCATTCGTCGCCTTTCCGGACCGCTTCGAGGCGCAATTCATTCATCTTCTGCTGGAAGGCGTCGGCGCGCTCGCGGACGTCGCGCAGCTCGCCCTTCAAAGTTTCGTTTTCGGTAACGAGGCGGTCCCGCGTCTGTTTCAGCTGGAAGAATTCGCGGTCCATCTCTCCGATCTGCATCTGCCAGGCGCGTTCCTTTTCGTTCAGGCCCTTCTGCGCCGATTCCTGCGCCATGCGGACCTGGGAATCCACCATCGCCAGCTGGGCGCGGAGCGACATCAGCTCGTTTTCGCGCTGGTCCAGCGCCGAGGCGAGAGAATCCCTCTCGCGCAGCAATTCGTCCTTGCGGGACTCGAACTCGAACGCCAGGTTCCGGCGCTCCTGCTCGACCGACTTGATCGACTCTTCCCGGATCCGGTGGAGCTCGATCTCCGCGCGGTCCGCCCGCTGCTTCAAATCCTGCGTCTCGTCCTCTTTGGACTTGAGCGACTGGATCAGCGCCGACCGTTCTTCGAGCCAGCGCCTTTCGAGATCGTGAAACCGGCTTTCGATCTGGCCTTCGACCTGCTTGGTTTCATGGTCCCGCATCTCCATCTGCTTCTTCAGGTTGATCACCCAGGCTTCGCGCTCTTCGTTCAGCCTGCGTTCGAGGTCTTTCGCCTTTTCCTCGGCGCGGGCGCGGGACTCTTCCATTTCCTGTTCGCGGCGCGCGACGCGCGCCTTGTCCTGCATTTCCTTGAGCGCCTGCTCCATCTTGAGGGAAAGGGCTTCCTCTTCGCGGGCCTTGATCGCCTGCGAGAGCGCTTTTTCCTTCTCGTCCTTGAGCTTGATCTCCATCTCGGCGAGGGATTTTTCCAGTTTTTTCTTCGAATCTTCGATTTCCCGCGCGTGCTCTTCCATCTTCCTGAGCCGTTCCTCAATGACCGCGCTGGAAGGAGCGTTCGCGGCGGGCATTCCATGCTGGCCGGGCATGCCGGGTCTGGCCCCAGGGAGCGCTGGGGTTTGGCCGGGCATCATGGGAGGTTTCGCTCCCGGCAATCCGGGAAGTCCCGGCGCGCCGGGCGCTTTCATAGGGGGTTTCATGCCTCCTAACGGGGGCGGAATTCTTTTGGGCGGCAGCTCTGGCATGGTCATGCTCCTTTGTTACTTTGATCCATTTGGCTCAGATGATTTTTGAGAAATTGGTTTCCGGGCTCCAGCTCCAGCGCTTTCTTGAAATAACCGCGCGCCTTCGCGATATCTTTCATCTTTTCGGACGCGAGCCCCAGCATTTGATAACAGACCGCGTTGCGGGAATCGTGATCGATCGATTGCAGGAAATAATTCTGGGCTTCGGCCAGCCGCTCTTCCGCGAACGCCCGCATGCCCTGTTCCATCAGGGCCTTCGCTTTCGACGACTTCTCTCGCGCGGCCGCGGCGTCCTGGCTCAACTGGTCGGTCGCCTTGAAGAAGGGATCCAGCCCTCCTTTGACCTTCGATAAAATTTTTTCCGACTTGGAACGCTCCTGAGATATATTCCTGTTCTTGTTTTTGATCTCCTGCTGGAAATCCTTGATCTCGGCCTGCGCGGATCCAGAGCTTCCTTTCTCGGCGGCCGCGGCCAGCTCCTGTTCCAGCTGCGCGATCTCGTCTTCCAGTTCCGCGAAATGCACGGGCTGGCTGGCTCCCTCAAACTCCTTCAAAACCTGGTCCATGCTCTTCAACGCGTTTTTTAATCCGGTCAGCTCTTCCCGGCGGGCCGACAACATCTGCACGAGGGAGGTGTTGTCCGATTTCACCTGCTCCCTCAGGCCCTGGATGCGGTGTTTCACCTCGTCTTTGTATCCGGAAAGGACGGAATCCCGTTTTTTCGATTCGTCCTGAATCAACCCATCGAGCTGCTTGATTTCCGCCACGAGGCGTTTCCGCTCCGCTTCCACGAGCTCGGACCGGCGGCGGCCTTCGCGCTCCTTCTCTTCCTGCTTGCGTTTCAACTCGAGCAGCTTGAACTCCAGCGGCCGCTTCGCCCAGCGGATCTCGCGCTCCTTCTTCTGCTTCTCGATGTTCACCTGGGTTTCTTTGAGCGCCAGCTGGACCTTGATCCGCTCGAGCTCGCGCTCGGTCGCGCGGACCTCTTCCGCCAGCCGCCCTTTCTCATCTTTAAGTTTGTTCTCCCACTCCGTTTCCTCGTTGGCGACGTTGTCCTTCTCGCGTTTCAACTCGGCCAGCTGGACCGAATAGGTCTGCTGGAGCCGCGCCAGATCCGCGGTGAGCCGCTTGATCTCCTCGGATTTTTTCTCGGTCGCCTCGTCGATGGACGTCCGCTCTTGGGCCAGCTGATACTCCAGCTCCTGAATTTCCTTTTCAAAGCCGAGCCGTTCTTCTTCCCAGCGCTCGCGGCTCTTTTCGTCCTCGAGGCGGGCATTCTCGTTCCAGTTGCCAAGCTGCAGATTGAGTTTCTCCAGCTCCTTCTGTTTTTCCTGAAGCGTACGGGTTTGGGAGTCGATGTCTTTTTCGTAATGCTTGGTCAGGTCCTTGATGCGGCCCTCGTATTTGGACCGTTCCCGGAGGATCTGTTCCTTAAATTTGGATTCCTGGGCGTGGAACTCTTCCTTATGAACGCTGATTTCCGCCTGGATTTTGGAAATCTCTTCTTCGCGGGCGCGCACGGTTTTCTGCGCCAGCTGGCGGTCTTCGGCGATCCGCTTGGAAAGATCGTCCTTTCTAAGAGACAGCCGGCGCTTTTCCTGCTCGATCTCCTTGCTGCGCGATTCCACGGCCGCGTCCCTCTGCGACTTCTTCTGCGCGAGGGTTTTCTGCAGGCCTTCGACGTCGACTTCGCGCACCTTGAACTGCTGTTCGAACCGCGCCTTTTCCTGAGCGATCTTCTTTTCCAAATCCTTGATCTCGAGCTCGTAAGCGGCCTTCATTTTGTTCAGCTCGTTGGTGAGCTGGGTCAAAACCTGGTTGGATTTGACCTCTTCCTTATTCTTCTCTTCCTGCAGCGACTGGACCCGCAAATTCCTTTCAGCGAGGGTTTTTTCGAAGGAGGCCCCTCCGTCCTGCAGCTCTTTTTCCAGAGTCCTGATCGCTTCCGCCGACGTCTTGTTGAACGCCGCGAACTCGGACTCCATGCTTTCCCACTCGTTCTTAAATCGCGTTTCGTTATCGGAGAGCTCGGTCTTCAGAGACTGAATCTGACGGTCTTTCTGTTCCAGCAGTTCCGGAGAACGTTTGCTTTCGAGCTCCAGCTCCTTCTGCAGACCCTGTTTGCGCGATTCCAACTCTTTTTGCTGGCGCTCGATATCCGCCTTGCGGTTCGCGGCATCGGTCTGCGACTGCTGAATGAAATCCTGAATCTCCCGGTCCAGCGCGGCCATGTTGTCGCTCTTTTCTTTGAGCTTCGTGGATTGCTCATCACCGGCCCCGGCTTTCTGGCGGCGGAGATCTTCCATTTTCGCGGCAAAATCTGATTCCTGGGCTTTTTTGCGGGCTTCGAGGGCTTCCAGAGTGCGTTGATGTTCGTTCTTCTGATGCTCGAGCTTCTGTTCGAGGCCGCGGATGTGAGCCGTGCTGTCGGCCAGGGCCTTCTGCCAGATCGCCTTCTGCGACTCGTACTGGCCCCGGATTTCAGTGATCTTGGACTCAAGGCCTTTCTTTTTCTCGTTCCAATCGGCCTCCAGGGTCTGCCGGTCGGTTTCAAAAGCGGCTTTTTTATCGGCCAGGGATTTCTTCTGCGTTTCCAATTCCTGCTCGGACGATTTCAGGAGCGCCTGATAATCGTCGCGGGCCTTTTTGATTTCGAGCTCCGCATCCTGCGAGCGTTTCTGCTGGCTCTTGTGAAGTTCGGCGATCTGCTCTTCCTGGCGGCGTCGCGCTTCCTCAAATTTGTTCTGCAGGGACTGGTGCTCTTTCGCGAGCTCGTCTTCTCTCGCCTGCATCTGCGCCATCTTGTTCTGATGGAGTTTTTCTTCCTGGTCCCGCTGGCTGACGGCGGACTGGTGGAGCTGCTGGAGCGACTCCAGCTCCTTCTTGTGCGCGGTCATGAAGAGGTTCAGCTGCGACTCCGCCTGGGGCGGGAGCTTCGCGACTTCATTCTGCACGTTTTCGTATTCCCGGCGGATGCTGGCGATCGCCTGCTCCAAAGTGCTCTTCTCGACTTCCCACTTCTTATGCAGCTCGTCGATCTTTTCTGCGCCCTTGCCCTTTTCCTTATCTATCAGGCCCTGGTGCTGGCTCAGCGAATTGAAAATCGTTTCCTGAAGCGTCTGTTTCTGCTTTTGCAGGTTCTGGATAATCTGGTCCTTGGCGCCTAAAATCTTTTCGCGCGACGCGCGCTCCTGCTCGAGGCGGTTGCGCTGGTCCATGATCTGGTTCTTGATGGGCGTGATCTCAAAATGGAGCTCGTCCTCCTGCTTTTTGACCGCGTGCTGGACCTGCGCTTGTTCCTTGGAAAGCATCGCCTTCTTTTCCATCAGGGTTTGATTTTCCCGGCCCAGCAGCTCGTTCAGTCCCTGCTTCTCAATCTTGACGCGCTCTTCCAGCGCGGATATTTTGGCCGCCATTTCCTGCTTTTGGGCGTCCATGCTCACCAAAAACTCTTCTCGCTTCTTCGCCATTTCGTCCGAGCTCTTGCCCATTTCCTGCTTGATCTTGGCGATGACCGCGTCGCGCTCCGCGACTTCGATGCGGTGGTCCTCCCGCTCCTTCTCGAGCAGGCGGATGGCTTTTTTGAGCTCTTCCTGAAGCTCTTTCTTGCGCTTTTCCAGATCGGCTTTCTTCTGCAAGAATTCTTCCTGGAGAGAGCTCTTTTTAATGCCGAACTGGAGCGCCAGGTTGTCGATCTCTTGTTTCTTTTCTTCCACCTGCTTCTGGCCGATGCGGCTTTCCTCCTGGATTTTGCTTTCCAGGAACGAGATCTTGTTGTTGGCTTCCTGCTGCAGGGATAAAATGGAGGACTCGGCCTTTTCGCTTTCGACTTTCAGCTGGGAATCGAGCAGCATCAGCTCGACTTTCAGCTTCTCCGCTTCGTCGGTGCGGAACTTCAAATCCTTTTCGTACTCGATCTTTTCTTTTCTGGCCTCATCGGAAAGGCTCTTGAGCTTCGCCTCGGCGCGCGCCAGCGCGGAAAGCAGGTCTTCCTTTTTGCTCTTCAGGGCGAATTTCATGGCGGAATCTTTCTTTTCCAATTCGGACTTGATGGCCCGGAACTCGGCTTCCTTATGACCCAGAGCCTCCTGCCACTTCTGCTTTTCGGCCTGCATCTGGGACTGCAGAGCCCTCATGCGGGCCTCCCAATCGGTCTGGGCGCTCGAAAATTCCTCGACCAGCTTCTGCTCGTGCGTCCGCTGGGTCGCCTGTTTGAGCTGGATCTGGGATTTGATGGAAAGGTTGTCGTTTTCGATCACTCGGATGCGCTCCTCATATTTCTTTCTTTCGCCTTCAATTTTATTTCTGACCATATCAATCTGGCCGTCCAGCTGATCTAAAATCTTCTGCTGGTCCTGGATGCGGTGCTTTTCCTGCATTTCCAGTTCCTGCCGCTTCAAGTCCCCGGCAGCGGAATATTCGCCCTTGTTCTTTTCGATGGCCTCGATCTCGCCGGCCCATTCGCGGCTTTCTTCCTGAAGCCGTTTTTCGAGCGCCTCGATCTCCATCTGGCTTTCGCGCTGCAGTTTTTCAATGGCCGCCTGCTGCTGGCTGATGGAAGCCTGGCTCTTCTGGTCCGCCTGGGCCAGGTGCGCGAAAAGTTTGATCTTCTCTTCTTCCTTCCTGCGGATATCGTCGTGAAATTTTCTGCGGACGTCGCCCAGCTCCTGGGTCAGCTCGGCCAGCTTTTTCTCCGCGTCCGACTGTTCCTGCAGCAAATAGGTTCCCTTTTCCGCGGAAGACATGCGGCTCATCGCGGCGTTGCGGCGGCTGCCGGGCTCCGTGGTTTTCGGTTCGGTCACGGTCAGATCCAGAGGCTCTTCCGGTTCGGAGGCTTTCGGTTCGGGAACTTTCGCCTCGGGCGTCTTGGACGACGGCGCGGGCGCCTGGCCCGGAGCCTGGCCGGACGCGGGCGGACGCGCGGCGGCCGCCTCATCCTGCGACTTGTTCAGCCAGGTCTTGATCTTGTCTCTGATGTCCGCCATGTCGATCCTTTAAGCTCCGACGCTCTGCTTGAACTGCTCCACCCACTGGCGGAGCGTTTCGTCGCCCGGCGCGAGCGACAGCGCGTACTCGTAGCACTGCAGCGCCTCGGTGGGCATGCTCAAGCTGTAATAGCAGTGGCCCATCGTCTGATAAGCCGCCGCGTTGTTCGGGTCCTGCTCGACCCCGTGCTGCAGGTACGTCAGGGCTTCATCAAACTTTTCTTCCGCGTAGAGCTGTTCGCCGTAGGAAATATAGGACGCGGCCTCGTTCCCGGCTTCTCCGGCAGCGCCCGAAACTCCGGCGCCCGGCGCGGGAGCCGCCGACGGCAATCCCAGTCCCGGGCCCTTGCCGCCGCGCCGCGAACCGGACTCGTCCGGCATGCTGGGCGTCAAAGGCGACGTCGCGTCTTCCGATTCGAAGACGGAAATCTTCTTCTTTTCGCGGATGGCGACTTTTCCGTCGCTTTCCATCTGCTTGACGCTGTTCATCACCGATTGGCGGTCCATCTCGATCTGATCGTCGCTCACGGGCCGGCCGAACTCCATTTCTTCCTTCAGGAGCGCCGCGCCTCCCTGCGACATGTTGGTCATGAACTTGTTCAGAAGCTCCGGACTCGCGTTCCGCAGGCACCGCGCCAGCTGGTCGGTTTTCAGCTCGCGCAAAATGGTCTGCACCGCGGGGTCGGGGAACTTCACGAAATCTTCGAACAGCAGAATGCTGGACCGGACTTTTTCGTAAAGCTGCGGCTTGTGGTTCATCAAATATTCGAGGATGTTGTCGCGGATTTTGTAATCCACTTCTTCCAGAATTTTGATGAGGTTGTCCACGCCGCCCACCACGAAATCAATCTTGGCCTTGATGTTTTCATCGACCATGCGGACCTGTTCTTCGGTCGCCTGGCGCACGGCGCTGGCCTCGGCCGCGACTTTCACCTGGAGGTCGACGGGGAGCTCGGAATAGATGGTCTTCACGAGGTCCTGTTTCAGGTAAGAGAGAACAAGCGCGATGACCTGCGGCGGCTCCTTGCGGAACACGCCCAGGAGGCGCTTCAAATTCTCCTCGGTGATATATTCGAACGGTGCGTATTTCTTCGCCATTTCTCCCTCACCCTCCTTCCCGTCTTCGCCCAGCAGCCCGCGTTCTGCGAGCTCCTCGGGCGAGAGCCCGTCTCTGTTCGCATCGGTCTCGTCTTCGCTCGACGATTCCATCTTCACTTCGATCCCGGCCTTCTCTTTCATGGCCGTAATGTAATTCTTGAAAAAGCTGGTGAGGGGGATGAAGAGCCACAGGATGAGGAGGAGCAGGAGGAAAAGCAAGGCCGAAAAGATGAGGTTCTTCGGGTCCTTGATGAACTCTTCCCAGTACGTCGAGACCGACGTGAAGAACTTGCCGGGTATGAACTTGAGCTCTTCGTCCTTGAGGTCGGTCAGCGCCATCACCGCGCGCTTGGCTTCCGCCTCCTTGGCTTTCATTTTCTCGTTGTAAAAGACCACGGCTTCGCGCTTCGAGGTGATGACCTTGAAGCTGATCTGCGTCTGCTCGCGCTCCTGTTCGGCCTGCTGCTTCGTGACGTTCTCGGGCTCTTTTTCCTTGCCCACGTTCTTGGGCGCGGGCACGCCCGGCAGGATAAATTTGGTGTCGCCCAGAGGATTTTCTTCTTTCTGTTTTTTCTGCTGTCCCGATCCGGACTTCTTCTTGACGTCCTTCATCACCGATAAATTGATGCTGACCTTCACTTCCGACTGGTCGGGCCCGAGCGTCTTGTTCAGGACGTTTTGGATACGCGCTTCGAGATCGCGCTCCATGATCCTCTGCCGCTCGATCAGCTCCGACTCGCCCGGCTCCTTGGGCGGCGCGTCCTCGGAAAAAATGGGTTTGCAGGCAAAAACGAGCGCGGCCGCGAGCAGGAAAATCCGCCCGAAAATAAAAAAATCGGCCAGTCGCAAGGACCCCCGATTTTGATCCGCGTGATTCAATGTCGTACCTCTTCTTTCCTTAAGTATATCCCCCGATCGCTATATAACAGACTAAGGGATCTGATTCAAGTACTGTTGTATAACTTGATCCGAGGGGTCCAGCTCCATGGCGCGCGACCAGACTTCCTTGGCCTGGGCCTTTTGTTCGATCAGGAAGAATGCCGATCCCAAACGCTTCATGGCCTCGATGTTCTGCGGGTCCAGATCCAGCACTTCCTGCAGGAGGATGATGGCCTTGTCGTACTTCGCGTCGTAAATCGATTGCAGGGCGTCGTAGAGTTTCTGGTCGATGTAGGAGAAGCCTTTCTTCTTCTGATCGGCGCGCTCGGTGATCTTCTCGCGGGCTTCCTTCTCGATCTTGTTCAGCACCTGGAGCAGCTTCTCGTTGGTCGGGTCTTTTTCGAGATAAGCGTAGCGCAGAGAATTGATGGCGGACTTGTTGTCGCCTTTCAGGTAATCCTGGATGGATTTGCGGATGATGCCGGCCACTTCGTTGTCGCCGGCGGCCGACGGCATCGTCGTCACGACGGCGGAGAGCCGCGCCACCAGGGTGCGGATATCGTTGTTGGTCGGGTCGAGATCAAGCGAACGGTTCAACCGGTCCAGCGCCAGCACGTAGTTGCCCTGCTGGTACGCCGCGATGCCTTCCTGGATCAGCCGGCGGGCGGTATCTTCGCGTTTCGCGATGACCGACTTGCCGAACTTCCAGGACGCGCCCATGCGGGACGAAACGCCCAAATCGGTGAGGCCCTGCGCGATGTCCAGGTTCACGCCTTTGACGCGGAGTCCCAGTCCGAAGCTCGACTGGCGCAAACCGGGGTTGCCTTCCACGCCGGCCCGCAGCACCACGTATTTCCAGACCCAGTATTCCGCGCCCATGTTCCACTCCGTCACGTTCCGGGTAAAGTTCTGCGTGATATCGAACGCCAGCAGCATCCGGTCTTTCAAGCCTTTATAGGAATTGCCGACCTTGATCAAAAGCGGGAGTTTGTCATCGGTATCGCCGGACTGGATCGCGAAGATGTTCTGGATGCCGAACGCCAGGCGGTAGTTGGCATTGTCGGTCATGGGATAGGACAGCGCCGCGGCGTCCGCGGTGATGACGGAATCGGCGGAATCGTCCAGCTGCCGGGAAATCTGCTTGATCGACATGCCCACGGCCAGGGTGTTCAGCACCTTTTTACCGAACCCGAAGATGTAGCCCGTGCTGCTGTCCGAAAAATCGCCCCCCTTCTTGAGCTCCGAAATTTCTCCTGCGCTGTTCCTCTTAACCGTCACTTTCTCGAACCCGCCCGTCTTCATCTGGGTCATGTTGATGCCCCAGACCCAGCCCTTCTTGGAAGGGTGGACGTAGTTCATGGTGGTCAGCTGGGAATCGAGGCCCACGGTCGCCTGCATGAAGCCGATCTCCTTCTTTTCAAGCTGGGTCATGCCGGCCGGGTTGGAGTAAACGCTTGAAGCGTCATCGGAAACCGCGAAGAACGCGCGGCCCATGGAGAGCGAGCGAGCGCCCGCTCCGAAGGACATGAACTGCGCGACCTGGCCGCCCGTATCGCCCGCGGCGAAAACGGTGGAAGCCAGGACCGCCGTCGACAGCAAAGCGCCGTGCAGGACCTTGATCAGGCCCTGGACTTTCGCGCGGCGATGGCTGCGTTTCAGGTTCGCCATAAATCGGTTACTTAATGGACCACTCCTATCTTACGGATCGAGCGGGTGGGCTGGTCGCCTTCCACCGTGATCATGCAGATATAGCCGCCCTTGGATACCTTCTGGCCCGCGCTGTCGGTCCCGTCCCAGCGGAACGTATTGATGCCGGTCTGCCCGCCGATAGAGCCCGAATGGAAGTACAGTTCGCGGACCTGGTAGCCGAACAAATCGTAGATCCGGACCCGGACCGGCAGATCCTGGATGAGGCGATAGGAAACCGTGGTGTCCTCGCGGCGGCTGTCAAAGGGATTGGGGTAGTTCACGACCTCATCGATGAGGGTGGGCGTTTCCCCCACGGCAAAAAGGAACCCCGTCGATAAGACGGCGGCGAATAGTACAATCCAACGATGGCTCGTCTTCTTGTTCATATCTCCCCTTTTTTAGTCGCCTTGAGCAATAAAAAAACCAACTCACTGGAACTACGGGAGTCGGTTGCTTGGGTATCAGTCCATCGCGTACGAGCGGTCGTCCTTGGGCCTGCCGCCCTTGGACACCCTTCTTGCGAGAGGGATCATGTACTTCGGCAACCCAGCCAACTTACCCCGCGACGTGTTTGCGGAGGTTAGTCCCGTACCCCGGCCTCGTGCCGGGGCCCTGCTTCTTGAGCAGGGGCTTTGCGTCTCACGGTTTCCCGTCACCCCCCTTACGAATTTCCGAGAGGTGCCATCCCGCCAAACTGCTGGGGCGGGAAGGGATTTGCCTTTATCGAGTCAGTGAAAGAGCGTCGCTGCTTTTCGCTGCCTTATTCGCTTCTTCGAGGGTCTTTGGGGGCGGGGCTTTCAGTTCCTCCTCCAAAATAAAAAAAACCACTCGAACTGTACAAGTTCAGTGGCTTCCCGAAGAAACGCCAAACCAATGCAAGAAGATTGAAAGCCCCCGAACTTTATCTGGAGGAATCTGCAGTTCCTTCAGACTTAGCAACTTTAACAGGGATGCCCCCTTTTGTCAACCCCCCCTACCGGCACAGGGTTACATTTTTCGGAAAATCATATATTTGATATGATTTATCAGCTATTATATTTTTTTAACCAGGGGCGGAATTTTGCCAAAATCTGGGCATGGACCCCCCCATTGGACGATAGGAGTTCGGTCGACTTTCCGCTAGCAATTAAATTACCACGCATATCGGTCACCTTTCCCCCAGCCTCTTCCACAATCAGCATGCCGGCCGCCACGTCCCAGGGCTGGAGGTTGAACTCCCAAAAGGCTTCAAACCGGCCGCAGGCCACATAAGCCAGATCGAGCGCCGCCGAACCCAGCCGGCGGAGGCCCATGCAATGCTTCAGCATCGCCCCCACAAATTTCAGATAGTATTGGCCATGCTTCTGGCGGTCATAAGGGAACCCGGTCACGAGCAGGCTGCTGATGAGCTTCGTCTGTTTTGAAACGCGGATCCTTTGACCGTTCAACGTTGCGCCCTTTCCCCGCTCGCCCAAAAAGAGCTCGCCCAGCATCGGGTTGTAAATGCCGCCCATCAGCATCTTCCCGCCCTTTTCCAGGCCGATGGAAACCGACGACATCGGCAGGCCGTGGGCAAAATTGATGGTGCCATCCAGGGGGTCGATGATCCAGCGGTATTCGGACCGCCCTTTTTGGGGCGGCGACTCTTCGCTCAGGATTCCGTGGTCCGGAAAGTTCATTTTGAGGATCGAAAAAATCTTCTTCTCGGCGGCGAAATCGATATCCGTGACGGGATTCACGGGGCCTTTCATGTGGATCTTGAACGACGTGGTTCGGAAGCCCCTCTTGAGGATGCTGCCGCTTTCGCGGAGGCAGGCGAGCAGGACTCGACGGAGATTTGCGGGCGTTGCGGGTGGTTTCATGATGCTGCTCCTTTATCTGTTATTCGAACTCGCTATTTCTGCCAACTGCGAAAAGCCCGTTGAATCGCGGCGGCCAGATGCCGGGTCGTGGGCTTCGCGGCGACGATGCGCGGCGGCCAGCCCTCGGCTTTCAGCGTCGCGGTCGTGACGGGGCCGATCGAGGCGGCTTTAATGCGCGGGTCGCGCAGCAGTTTTTGCCCCTGCGTGCCCAGGAGCGCGAAAAAATTCTTTGCCGTCGACGAAGAAGTGAAGGTCACGCAGTCCACACCGGACTTTTTGAGCCAAGCCTTGAGCTGCGGCAGCCCCGACGGATCGGGCTTTGTTCGATAGGCTTCGACCACATCGACTCTGGCGCCGCGCTTCCGCAGCGTTACCGGCAGCACGTCTCGCGCCACCGCCGCGCGCGGGATCAGAATGCGCCGCCCCTTCACGCTTTTAAGCGCGTCCAGCACGGATTCGGCGACGTATTCCTTCGAAACTTTGCCGACGGGAATTTTATAGGCGCGCATCCGTTCCGCCGTCGCCGGCCCGATCGCGCAGGTCCTCAAACCGGTTCTTAAACCGGAAACTTTGCGCTTTAACGCCCTCAAGCGCCGGCCGAACGTTTCGACGCCGTTCACGCTCGTAAAAATCAGCCAATCGTAGGCTTCCAGATTGCGGATCGCGCGGTCGAGCGGAGCGAAACTGCGCGGAGGGATGATCTTTATCGTCGGGCAGACCAGGACTTTCGCTCCGGACCCCCGCAAAAGATTCGCGAAGCCGGAAGCCTGATCGCGCGCGCGCGTGACGACCACGCGAACGCCGGAAAGAGGTCTTTTGCCGCCCATTTCAGCGCCCACCATACAGAACCTGCGACAGACGGTTGAAATCGTCGATCGACAGCGTTTCAGCGCGCGCCTTCGACGACAATTTTGCTCCCTCGATGGCGGCGGCCAGTTCGGCCTGAGGCAACTCAAGCGCGTATTCAAGCGAATTCAGCAGCGTTTTCCGCCGGTGAGCAAAAGCCCCTTTGACGACCTTAAAAAATTCCGCCTCGCGCTGGGGATCGAACAGCGGCGCCGGCAGAGGCTTCAAAGCGATGACCGTAGACTCCACGTTCGGTGCGGGCCGGAAACAGCCTCTCGGCACGTGAAAAAGCCTCCGGGCGACGCATTGCGACTGAACGGCAATCGACAAGATTCCATACGTTTTTCCGCCGGGCGCGGCCAGCATCCGCTCCGCGACCTCCCGCTGAACCATGAAGACGGCGCGCTCCCACCGCCGCCAGGCCAGCACTTTCTGGATGATCGGCGAAACGACCGCGTAGGGCAGATTTCCAATCACCCGGACTTTATCGCGGGTGAATCCCAGAGTCTCCAAATCCACGTTCAAAAAATCGTCGTTGATGACGGTAAAATCAGGCCAGGAAGAAAATTTGGACCGGAGGTTTGCGGCGAGCAAAGGGTCGATTTCCACGGCGACCAGCTTGCCCGCCTGCTGGACCAGTTTCGAGGTCAAAACGCCGCGGCCGGGGCCGATTTCCAGGGCCTCGTCGGCGTGGTCGAGCTCCAGCGCCTTCACGCACCGCCCCGCGATGTTGGCATCGTACAGAAAATTCTGGCTCCACTTAACACGCATAGATCAGGAACGCTCTATTCTTTGTACCGGTTGGTTTCCCATATGCAGACGCTCATGAGAACCAGGATGGAAGCGCAGGTGAGAACTATCATTTTGAAGGGAGTTGGGCGGCCGTATTGAATCAGCAGGAACGCCGGAACCACGACGATTCCGATCATGCCGATTAGAACGAGAAGTCCGCGGGGATGCCCGAAGTTGATGGTCCACCCGCCATACTTATTTTGCTTTGGGACAATAACCCGAAAATCGAGCTTCGAGCGATAGATGCCGAACCTCCAATTATTCGGGTTCGACCATTCGGATTCAGCCTTGTGCATGTCCATAATAACAGGAAGACCCCGGCTTCATGACTGGAAGCGGATCAACGGGCAGCTTTTCCTGATGGGTTTAAGCCTATGCTTTGGGAAGTTCGCCGTTCGAGGCTTCGTCGGCGCCCTCGTCCTTGACGACGGGGGTGACCGCGGCGATCTTGTCGCCTTCTTCAAGCCGGACGAGCCGCACGCCCTGGGTGTTGCGGGAAATCACGCGGATATCTTTGCACGGGAGGCGGACCGTCATGCCCTTGGTGGTCATGACCATCACGTCGTTCTCGTTGGTGACGAGCTTGACGCCGATGACAGAACCGTTGCGCTCCGACGTCTTGATCGTAATGACGCCCTTGCCGGCGCGCGTTTGGTCGCGGTATTCGGAAAGGTCGGTGCGCTTGCCGTGGCCGTTTTCGCAGACCGTGAGCAACGACGCCTTGGAGTTGGACGGAGCCACTTCCATGCCGATAACCTGGTCGCCGGCATCGAGCTTGATGCCGCGCACGCCCTTGCCGGTGCGGCCGACGACGCGGATCTGCTCTTCGTCAAACCGGATGGCCATGCCGTCCTTGGTGCCCATGATGACCTGCTGTTTGCCGTCGGTGTGCTTCACGTCGACGAGCACGTTGCCTTCGTCGAGCGTGATCGCGTAGACGCCGCTGGTGCGGATGTTGGCGTATTCGGAAAGGAGCGCGCGCTTGATGGTTCCGTTGCGCGTGGCCATCAACAGATAGGTTTCCTCGCCCTTCTTTTCTTCGAAGGTGGCGATGGGAATGGCGGAAGTGATTTTCTCTTCCGTGCCCAGCTGCACAAAATTGACGATCGCCTTGCCGCGGGCGGTGCGTCCCGCGTCGGGAATCTCGAAAACCCGCAGCCAGTAGAGGCGGCCGCGGTTCGTGAAGAGGAGCAGATAGGCGTGCGTGTTTGTGATGAACAGCTGCTCGACGTAATCGTCCTCTTTCGTGGTCATCCCCGTGATGCCCTTGCCGCCGCGCTTCTGCGCCTTATAGGTGTCGACGGGCATGCGCTTGACGTAACCCGAGTGAGAGAAGGTCACAACCACTTCTTCGTCGTCGATCAAATCTTCGATGGAGAACTCCGCCGACTGCGCGGTGATCTTGGTGCGTCGCTCGTCGCCGTACTTCTCCTTAATTTCCTTCAATTCGTTCGCGATGATATCAAGAACTTTCTTGGAGTCGGCAAGGATGGCCTTTAATTTCGCGATGAGCTTGATGAGCTCGAGGTATTCGTCCTCGATCTTCTTGCGCTCGAGGCCGGTGAGCTGGTGGAGCCGCATGTCGAGGATGGCCTGCGCCTGGATGCGCGAGAGGCCGAACTTTTCCATCAGTTTCGCGCGGGCCACGTCCACGTCTTTCGATTCGCGGATGAGCTTGACGATCTTGTCCAGGTTGTCAAGGGCGATTTTCAAGCCCTCGAGGATGTGGGCGCGGTCTTCGGCTTTCTTTAATTCAAACTTGGTGCGCCGGACGATGACTTCGCGGCGGTGCTTGACGTACTGGACGAGCACTTCCTTGAAGGGCAGGATCTTCGGCCTGCCGTCGACGATGGCCAGCATGATGATGCCGAAGGAGACTTCCATCTGCGTCATCTTGTAGAGCTGGTTCAAAACGATGTTGGCGTTGCCGTCGCGCTTGATCTCGATGACGACGCGGATGCCCTCGCGGGACGACTCGTCGCGAATATCCGAAATGTCAGTGATCTTTTTATCGCGCACGAGCTCGGCGATGGTTTCCTGCAGTGTCGCCTTGTTGACCTGATACGGAAGCTCCGTAACGACGACAGCCTGGCGGCCGCCGCGGATATCTTCGATGTCGGCCTTGGCGCGGATGCGGACCGAGCCGCGTCCCGTCTCAAAATAATCCTTGATGCCCTGCTTGCCGGTGATGATGCCGGCCGTCGGGAAATCGGGGCCCTTCACGATCTTCAAAAGATCGGGAGCCGTAATGTTTTCGTCGTTGATATAGGCGATGACCGCGTCGCAGACTTCGACGAGGTTGTGCGGCGGAATGTTGGTGGCCATGCCGACGGCGATGCCGGAAGAGCCGTTGATGAGCAAATTGGGAAGTTTCGCGGGGAGGACGGACGGTTCCTGCAGCGAGCCGTCGTAGTTGGGGACGAAGTCGACGGTTTCCTTTTCGATATCGTCGAGCATTTCGCGCGCAATGGCGGCGAGGCGCACTTCGGTGTAACGCATGGCGGCCGGACGGTCGCCGTCGATGGAACCGAAGTTCCCCTGGCCGTCGCCGAGCGGAGCGCGCAGCGAGAAGTCCTGGATCATACGGACCAACGCGTCGTAAACCGCGGTGTCGCCGTGCGGGTGGTATTTACCGAGAACGTCACCGACCACTCGGGCGGATTTCTTATATGGTTTGTTGTGGGCCAAGCCCATCTCGTCCATGGCGTAGAGGATGCGGCGGTGAACGGGTTTCAAACCGTCGCGCACGTCAGGCAGCGCGCGGCCGACAATGACCGACATCGAGTAATCGATGTAGGAGGTGCGCATCTCGTCTTCGACGTTGCGCGGCACCACCCGTTCGGAAGGGTTCATCTGCAGTTTCAGCTGGTCGTCGTCTTTTTTCGCCATGAAAAAATCCTTTTCCCCCAAAATTTACTTCTCATATGGTAGCGCCAACGGGATTTGAACCCGTGATCTCCGCCTTGAGAGGGCGGCGTCCTAAACCAGGCTAGACGATGGCGCCATAAATCTGTCAAATACCGTCGATAAACTCGCAATATGGTAGCAATTTTGCAATCGGTAGGCAAGGAGAAAGACTCCCCCCGGCGAGAGCATAAAGCGGGTATTTGGCCTTGAGTTTTTCTACAATGGAATCCATCAATATGAATTTCAGCTTCGGCGGTCTGGTGGGCTCCATGATGGTCAGCGGCGCGGGATTTGTATTTTTTCGATACGGCCGCAAACGCTCGCGGCCCATTTTCCTGATTTTCGGAATCATCATGATGGTTTATCCTTATTTCATCGATGACTGGGCCTGGATGCTGGGCATTTTTGCCGGGATGTGCGCGCTTCTTTACTGGCTGAAGCAAAAGGGTTATTAGCGCGAAATGATATAATCGGACGCGTGATTCGAAAATTTCTGCCGGCGGCAGCTGTTTTTTTAATTTTCTGCTCGATCGGAGCGCGACCTGCGCGGGCGATCACGGTGGAAGTGGACACCTTCGGGCTTCAGCAGAAGTACGAGGCGGTCACGGACACCGCGAGCGTGATCGTGACGGAGCGCTGCGAGCGAAAACTCTTCGCGCCGTACCAGTGGAAGGCCTGGCAGGGCTTCTACAGCGTGAAGGCGCACGTGGAACCCATCGCGACCATCGTCGTCCGGCGGGAGGCGACGGACCCCATCATGGACGACATGACGCCCTTCATCGAAAAGGCGCTGGCCGAAGCCATGAAACAGGGCGGGCACTTCCTCTGCAAGATCCGCATGAAGCGGTCGAAGCAGGAGCTGGGCGTGGAATCCATGACGTTTCGCGCCTGGAGGCAGTTTTTTCTGGGGAGCTACAAGGAACTCGAGGATTACTACAAGAACCTGAACGGAGGGAAACCCGTCACCACTTTGGACACCTACAAAGTCGCAGGGTCCACCGAAAATGCCGGCATCGACCCCGACGACTCCGCCGAGTTTAGCCGTTAATCCAGTAAACCTTCCCTTCTTTCACTTCCACCTTGAACGTCGGTTGATTGTCGCAAATCGCGGGATCTGACACCACCTTTCCAGTCATGCAATCAAACTGCGCGTAATGCAGCGGGCAGGTGATGACTCCCTCCGCGTTCAACCGCTTGGAGTCGTGCAGGGGATACCCCGAATGGGCGCAGGCGGCATCCAGCAGGTAATAGATGTTTTTGTGGAGCGCGACCAGCAGCCATTGGCCTTCGACTTTGAGGCCGCGCAGTTCCCCTTCCCTTAAATCCGCCTCGCAGACGTAGATCACTTGGACCCGAGCGCCTTGTCAAAAAACTCCAAAACCCGCCTCTCGTATTCCGCCGGATTGACCTCTTTTGCGCCAATGTGGCCAGCCTCGCCCACGACCCAAAGCTCCTTGGGCCCCGGGGCCAGATCCATCAGGCGCTGACCCTCGCTGACGGGCATTCGCTCATCCGAACCGCCCTGAATAATGAAGAGCGGGCGCGAGCCCAGCCTGGAAACGTGGTGCAACGGTGAATATTCGTCCGGGTCGAAACCGAGGCGATGCTGCGCGAAAAACAAAGTGATGGGAATCATGAAGCGCGGCGCGTAAAAAAACTTCGTGCCGTAACGGTACACAACTTCCTTGTAAGAAGCGAACGGACTTTCCGCCGCGACGGCCATAACTTCCGGATTGAGAGCGGCCCCCGTGATCGCCACCGCGCCCCCCAAAGAAAATCCGAGGACCGCCAGCTTTTCGGAGAACTCCTTTTTCTGGCTCTTCACGTACTGAATGATAGTCAAAAAATCCGTGACTTCGAGCCGGCCGAGCGACGTCTGGCTGCCGCCCGAATTGCCGTGGTTGCGGAAGTCGTAGTAGACCAGATTGTATTTCCCCGCGAGGAATATGGAGGTCCCCAGGATATCGCTGCGGTTGGCGCCCCAGCCATGGTTGATGATGATCGTGGATTTTGAAGGTGACTTCGCCGGCACGAACCATCCCACCAGCTCGACTTTATCGGCCGTCAGGACCTTAAACGTTTCGTAAGCGTAACCGAAGGATTTCGGATTGAACTCGTTGGCGAGGCGCGGCTGGCGGATGATGATGCCGGACGAAAACCAACCCCACGCCAGAGCGATGGCGATGAGAATCAGCGGGATGGCCAGGATCATCGGGACGCGGGTGCTTAAAAGCGCGGAGATTTTGACGGCGATGATTCGGGCGCTTTTTGCGGCTGATCGGACGGGTACTTCTGGGACCGGACTTCATCCTGAAATTTTTTCACGGCGGTTTTGATCTCGTCGCGCAGGTTCGCGTAGCGCTTCACAAATTTGGGAACGGGATCTTCGGTGAGGCCAAGCAGATCGTCGGTAACGAGCACCTGGCCGTCGCAATGGGGCCCCGCGCCGATGCCGATCGTGGGAACGGAAACTTTGCGGGTGATCTCCTTAGCAAGATCGGACGGGATGCATTCGAGCACGATGGCGAACACGCCCGCGCCTTCCAGCACTTTCGCGTCCGTGACCATCTTCTCGCGCGAGGCTTCGGATTTTCCCTGCATCTTGTAGCCGCCCATCTTGTAGATGGCCTGCGGCGTCAGCCCCAGATGGCCCATCACCGGAATGTTGATGTCCACCAAAGCCTTGATGGTCTGCGCCACTTCGATGCCGCCTTCGAGCTTCACGGCTTCCGCGCCGCCTTCCTTGATCAACCGGCCGGCGTTAATTTTAGCGTCATTCGCGGAAAGCTGATAGGAAAGATACGGCATATCCGCGACCAGAAGAGCCGCGCTGTTGCCGCGTTTCGCCGCCTTTACATGATGCAGCATCTCGTCCATGGTCACGGGGACCGTGTTTTCGTAACCGAGTTTGACGTTGCCGACCGAGTCGCCGACCAGCGCGATTTCTACGGCGCATTCATTCAAAATTTTGGCGGTGGCGGCGTCATAGGCGGTGAGGGCGGTGATCTTTTCGCCCTTTTTTTTCATATCGGATAGCGTGGTGATGGTTATTTTATTCATGATGTTCGCCCGTGGGTCATGGAAGGATTTTTCCTCTGAAAAGTTTAACTTTTTGGCCCCCGTCTGTCAATGAAGAAAGGATTTGGCGGATGGTGCGGTATGAGCCGGGCGGCTTGAGGCGCGGCGCGATGTCCGCCAGGGGCCGAAGCACGAACTTCCGGTCCGAATAGCGCGGGTGAGGAACCGTCAAACGGCGCGATTTCATCCGCAATTTCCCGATGAATAGAATGTCGAGATCGATGGGCCGCGGGCCCCACTTTTTCCTTTTGCGGGCGCTTTTCCGGCCCAAAACGCCCTCGATCTTTTTAAGCCGGCCCAGCAGGGCTTCGGGACCTAAAACGGTTTCCATCCGGACCACGGCGTTCAGAAAATCCCTCTGTCGCGGCCCCAGCGGTGACGTCTCATAGACTTTGGATTGCCGCAAAGGACCGATGGCCCCATCCTTCCTTAATAAAACCAAGGAGCGGCGCAGGTTGGCCAGCCGGTTTCCCTGATTGCTCCCCAAAGCGATGAAGGCGGCCTGTTTTTTCATTTGGATTTCGTGATTGTACAAAATAATCCGGGGCGGCATTTTGGCGCGCCCCCGCGCGAAGCTTTGACCTTTTTTTGGATTGTGATAGAATAAAAATGTATTGAAAACTCACATCGCTGAAATTTCTTCGAGCCGATTCATCCGGGGACGGGTTTTATGGGCCGCCCTCGGCCTGGCTTCCGCCATTTTTCTCCCTTATGATTCGCAAGCCGTGAGCCCGCGGCCCGAATCCGCACGTGCTTTCGCCATGGGCAACGGTTTTTCCGCGGTGGGCAACGATTACAACGCGATGTTCTTTAATCCCGCGGGACTCGGCAACGTGAAACACATTGAAGTGGCGGGCCTGGCCGGGCGATCCTACTCCGAATATCCCTTTCCGCAGAGCGAAATCCACGTGGCCGGCGTCCTTCCCCTGGAAGCGTACAGACCCTACTGGAAATACGGGACCGCCGGCATGATGCTGCACCGCACCGGGCGCGAGGGCGAGGCAACCTACACGACGTTCGGCGCCTCGTTCGGAACGAACATCATGGACGTGCTGCCCGCGGGAACGAGAATCTTAAAAGAGCTGCAGAACCTGAGCACGGGCCTCACGTTCCGGATGCGCGACCGCGGCGGCGATAACGGCGGTTTCGGCGCGGGCATCGACTTGGGCTTCCTCTACAAATTCAACGAAGGCGAGATGCCTCTCACCAGTGGATGGTCCACGGCCATTGCGATCCAGGAGATGAACATGAAGTCCATATCGTCGCCCGTCCTCTATCGGTTCGGCGCGGCCTGGAAAAATCCGCAGTCCACGCTTTCCCTCGATTTCGTGGTGGAAAACGGCGTCGGCAGTTTTCAGCCGGGCCTGGAGATCGCGTTCTTCCGCCGGCTCCTCCTGCTCCGGCTGGGCTCCACCAAGGCCGCCGACCAGGCGCGCCAGCTCACCATCGGCCTGGGCGCGGTGCTGCCGCCCGTCCAGCTCGACATCGGCTACGGTTTCCAGGTCGAAAAAATGTCCAAACCCAACGACCGGGTGCTCGTGGCGGTGACGTACCGTTTCGGAACGCCATTGCTCGCGCAATATTTTTACCAGGAGCGTCTCGAAAAAGCGGACGAGGTTGAAAACAAGGTCACGAACCTCGAATCGAAACACGATACTTTGAAAACATCGATCCGCGAATCGAAAGAATTGTACGAAGCCATGCAGTCGGACCTGGAACTCGCGCGCGAAAAGCGCGAAAAGGCGATGAAGGAGCTTCAGGAGCTTGAGAACACGATTGAAGACCGGGAAGAAGAACTGAAAAAGAGCGAAGAAGAGCTGAAAAAACTGCAGGAGCAGAAAGCCAAGCTTACCCGAAAGGAAGAGCGGGCGAACCCAAAAGTCGAAACGCGGCCGCCGTTCTCGGGCGACGTGCGCAAACACCGCGTCGCGCCGGGCGATACCCTGCGGGGCATCGCGCAGAAATATTACGGCGACCCCAACCAATGGCAGGTGATTTACGACGTTAACGAGGCCAAGATCATCCGCGGCGTGCCCAAAGAGAACGAAGAGCTGGTGATCCCGTGACGCGGCCGAAAGGCAAAGCGATATTCCAGCTCTTCGCCGAGCTGCGCAGCCACATCTCCGACGAAAATCGGCTGAAGACGCTCGAGGAGCTGCAGGCGCGCGTGGCGGAAGAGGAGCGCGGCCTCGAGAAACAGAAACAGGTTTACGAAGATGAAATCAGCATTCTGAAACGGCTGTCCAACATTTCCGGAGAGGAAGCCAAGTTCCGCCTGGCCGACCTGGAGCGCGAGGTGGCCGGCCTGAAGCGCGAAAACCTCGAGGCGAAAGTCGCGGCCGAATCCGCCAACCGCAAAATTTTGGAGCTGAACGAAGAGGTGGAGCGTCTCGAGAAGCGCTCCTCGCAGCTGCGCGGGGACCAGGCGCGGCTCCGCGGGCAGTGGGTCTGGAACGTGGAAACCCTGGAACAGCGCCGCGAGATTTTGAAGCGCGAAATGGATAGCGTCGACAACGATTTCAAAAAACACGTCCAGGACTGGGCCGAAACCGTCGTGATGATGCGCGAAAAATCCAGCGCAGACAAGTCGGAAGTCAAAGAGCGGCTCTTCGCGGAGCTCTACCGCCTGATGGCCCGGCAAAAACAGCTGATCGTGAGCGAAGAGCGCCTGCTGATGAACGGACTCGCCGGGTTCATCCAGAACCAGATCGGCGGATTGGGCGGAACCGCGCAGCTGCTTAAAGAGCGCAGCCGGAAGCTGCCGCAGCAAAATGATACGGAGTTCATCACGCAGGTTTTGAGCGAAAAATCGCGCGCCATCGAAAAGCTGGAGGAGGGATTGCAAAGTTTCGCGGAGCTGAACCATCAGCCCGAGCTGAAAGCCGAAAAAGTCACCGTCGGCGCCGCGCTCGAGCATTGGCTCGCCGCCTCCGAAGCGTGGATCCAGCAGTCCAAACTGGACGTTCAAAAAGATTTAGGCGCGACGGCGCCCGTGATGCTGGACGAGAACCTCCTGGGCCTGGCAATTCAGGAAATGGCGGCGAACGCGGCGGACGGCGGAGCCCGCGAACTGCGCCTCAAGACGGAAAAGGACCCGGGCGGAGCCTGGGTGGGGTTCAGCGTTTCCGATAACGGCCCCGGGATCCCCGAGCACCTGCACGAAAAAATTTTTCAGCCGTTTTTTTCGACGCGCAAGGGACGGGCCGGGCTCGGACTCAGCAAGGCGCTCCGCTGGATCGCTCTCATGGGCGGCGAGTTGACGATCGAGCCCGCGGAAGGCGCGGGCGCGAAGTTCCTCGCCAGGTTTCCCGTCTACGAATCGGTTTCGCTTGACACTCCCTGATGCCGCGCCGCGCCGTCCTGCTCCTTCCGGAAGGTGAACTTAAAAGCGCCGCCGCGTCCGTCCTGGAATCCCTCGGAATTAAATCTCAGCCCTGCCCCGACTCCGCGAAGCTCGCCGAAACGCTGGCGCAGGAAAAGACCCACCTCCTGATCCTCGCCGAAAAGTACGGCGGCAAGACCGCTGAAGAAATTCTGTCCGGATTGGCAAAATCTGAGTCTGCCTTAAAGTCCGCTTCCGGTTCAGGCCCCAGGCCCGCCGCGATCGTGGGTCTCGATAAACATTCGATGGCCCGCGCGCTGGAACTGATGAACGCGGGCGCCTGGGAATGCGCCCAGCCGTCGATACTCGAATCCGATCTCGAAAAAATATTCCGGCGCGGTATTGAGCGCGCGGAATCCGAGCCGGTGCGCTTCCCGCCCAAATCCCCTTTCTGGAAAAAGAAGAATTTCATCATCAGCGCCGTTATGTTCGCATTTCTTGCCGCGGGCGGCGGAACCGTCAAATACCGCATGGATATGAAAGCGCGCGAAAAAGCCGCGCGCGACGAATACCGCTCGGAAAAACAGTTCCCCCTTCCCTACACGCACCCCTCGGCCATCGCCCTGCAGGGGCGGTATTTCTGGATCGCCGACTGGTACGCCCAATCCATTTACAAACACGACCCGCAGCCGGAAGGTTTCGTCATGCAGTCGGTCTATCATCTCGCCGATCTCCAGCCGGTGGCGATCACATGGGAAGGGAATTTTCTGTGGATATTGTCGGCCGCTCATCACATGAGAAAGTATGAGGTCGGAACAAAACTGAAGCTCGTGCAGTCGGCGCGCGGTCCCGGCAACAATCCGGCCGGAATGGTGTTCGACGGCAAAAATTTATGGAGCGCGGATTCCGGAACGCGCAAGGTCTACCGCCACGCGATGGATAAGGCGTTGACCGTGGAAGCGGAGTTTAACTATCCCGGTATGCCGCTGGCGCTTTTCTGGGACGGCTCGTCGCTCTGGAGCGTCGAGGGCGGACAGAACCGGATGCTGAGGCACGGCTTCAAAGCCCAGTCGCTGACCGTGGAAAAATACGTGGCGATGGGCGAAACCCGGTCCAGGCGGGTCGGGGCGGCGTTCGACGGCGAGCGTTTCTGGACCGTGGCGGAAAAGCCTCCGGCCATCGTGCGCGAGGCGATCCCAGAAGGCCCATGAGCAGCGAACCCGTCAAAACACCCGTCCAGCATTATCCCGTCGCGGCCGATATACCCTGCGGCCTGCGCTTCGCCCAACAGAGTCCGCCCGAAGGCTGGGGCCGCATTTCTAAAATTTCGCAGGATTCTGTAGAATTGGAAACCTACTTCACGCTCGTGCCCGAAGAGCGGGTCTTCCTCACGTTTGCGATCGAACAGCTACACCAGTTCAGCGACGTCCCGGCGAAAGTGTCGGGGGTGCGAAGCGGAGGGCATTACCCGCGCGTGGAAATCCTGCTGGATGACGGGCCGCACCGCGCGCGGCTGAAGGAAGCGATGATTTTTCTGGTAAACAGGACCTGATCCCGAACCGGACCGAAATGACTCACGCGAAAGAAAAAACGCACGAGAAGCGGAACATGCAGACCCACGTGGTCCTGCTTTTCCCCTTCGACCTCGGCCTCGAGCTCGATTTCACGAGCGAGGGGACGCAGAGCATCGTCCACGAGATCTCCACGCACGACCTGCCGGCGCTTTCGCTGGGGGGCCGGGAGTTCTCGGGGGCCCAGACCGAGTCGCACCTCTACCGCTTCGGCACCGGCATCATCCAGATCAAGTTCACCGCGGACCTGGACGTCGCCGAATGCGCCGACATTTCCTGCAACACCGAAAAAATGATGGTCGGCAAATCCGCGATCCTGGAATGGTGCCAGTCCCGGGTGATCGAGCTGGCCGCCCGGGCGCAGGCGTTCGCCATCCACCGCTACGATATGCGCCTCGAAGAGTCCGATATTTTTCCCGTTTTCATCATCGATCCGGACGACGTCCAGAACGCAGACGCGTTCATCCGTAAAAACTACAAGGCGCTGTACGGCGTCGTGGCCGGCGAGCCGAACTTTGACATGCTGTCCGACTTTGTTTTCCAGCGCGAACCGCTCGGCAACTTCGGATACTACGAAAACCAGATTATTTTGCTGAAACGCTTCGGCGCCGTGATCTCTTCCTCCGAATACGAAACCATCCTCGACCTGATCGCCCTCACGTACGCGCAGTATTGGAGCCTGAAGTCGTACCACTTCGTGCTGAACAGCGAGACGGACAGCGCACAGAAACTGCTGGAAAACCTGCCGCCTTATTACAAGTTCTGGAATTTTCCGTCCAACTATCAGAAGTTTTCCTCGGAAGCCATCGCTTTCGGCAAGGACAAGATATCCATCGTGGATTCTCTTTACAACGTTTCGACGAACATCCCCAAGGTGGATTCCGACTGGCACCTGCGCACGATCTACAAGGACGTCGCCAAGGCGTTCAACATCGACGAGCTTTACAAAACGGTGGACATCAAGCTGTCCCGCATCGAGGAGACCTATAACCAGGCCCGGGAATTTCTGTCGACCAATTTTTTCATACTGCTGGACATCATCTTCGCGCTCTGGCTCATCTGGGGCGTGATCGACACGCTGCTGCTGCTCTCTATCGCAAGAAAATAAACGTGAAACTGAACTTTTCGGACGAACTGATCCTCAAATTCGAGAGGGCCTTCGGGATTTTCGGCCTGGGCATCGTGGGCTGGATGATCTACCGCCTCGGCCCCTCCCGCGTCGGCCAAAACCTGCACCAGGTCGGCTGGGGATTCATCCTCCTGGTGATGCTGTCCAGCATTCCTTATCTGATGGACACGCTGGCCTGGCGCTTTATTCTCGCCAAGGAAGGCCGGGAGATCGGTTTGTGGAAATTGTTCCGCGCCACTCTGCAGGGAGACTCTCTGAACTACATCACGCTCACGCGCGTCGGCGGCGAGCCGCTCAAAGCCTTTTCGATCCGCGAGAAAACCAACCTCGCGGCGTCGGCGGCGTCGGTGGTGGTGCTGAAATTCTGCAACCTCTTCGGGTTCTGGCTCGCGGTCGCGGCGGGATTTCTGGTGACCTTCTTCAACACCGACGTGGATAGCCAGCTGAAGGCCCGGGTGGGACTGGGACTCGCCGCTTTCGGCATACTGCTGGTGTCGTTCTCGCGGCTGCAGCGCTTCGGATTTTTCCGGATCGTCTCCTGGCTGCTCGAAAAGATCGAAGCCGAGCGCGACTGGGTCTCGAACCAGGTTGCGCGCGTCGCGCGGCTGGACGAACACATCATCGAAACGTACCGCTCAAAGCCGAAACGGATTTTCTCGGCGATCCTGCTCTGCGCGCTCGGCTGGGCCGAGACGATGCTTTTCATCTGGATCGCGCTGGATCTCCTCAACATGCAGGAACATTGGATCGTGCCCGTGCTGATTGCCACGCTCTCCATGCTGCTCAGTTCATTTTTCTTTTTCGTTCCCTGGAAGGCCGGCACCCAGGAAGGAACCATGGTGCTCACTTTTACGATCCTCAACCTCTCCGAACCCGCGGGACTTTCCGTTGCCATCCTGCGCCGCCTCGCCGAAATTTTCTGGGTCTTTCTGGGCCTGGCGCTCTTCGCGGCCGAAACCGTGAGCGCCTCCACGCAGTCCCCGGCGGCAAAAGCATGAAGACGCCCTTCAAAAAAACGAGGCTGATAATTCCCATCGGCTCATTATGGATCGCCGGCGCGATTCTGTGCGGCGCAGCGGAAAAACTTTCCGCGGCGGCGCCGGACAGCCAGACCGAATCGCCGGGAGCGCAGTCTGTTTCGGGCTCCACCGCCACGCTGGCGATCCCGGCGTCCTCGCCGGCGGCGGCTCCCCCGGCGAATGCCAGGCCGAAGCAAAATCTTCGCGAACGGGCCCGAGCCAAAATGCCGCCCAAAATCCAGAAGATCGAAGAAGAAATGCACGACGCGGTTTCAAAAACGGCGCACGTGGCTGTCGAAGAAACCAAGGTCGCCGTAAAGGGCGCGCATTCGCTCGGAGGCCGGATGCTGCAGGGCCTTATCAACGTGATGATCGCCGCCTCGCCGGGAAAAACGCGGGTTTACCTGCCCGCGCCATCCTCCGACCCCAACTCGGGATTGACGGTCGGCTTGCTTCCAGTGTTTTTGTTCGTTGACAAGCAGGAGGCGGTACGGCACATCTTCGCGCCGTCCATCACGTACAACAAGATTTTCAGGATGACGACCACGCTGCGCTATTACTGGTATCCCCGGCCGGGGGCGCAGCTTTTCGCCCTGGGCTCCTATGCGCTTGAGACCAACCGGCGCGCGACCCTGCGCTACGAAGACCCCCGGTTTTTCGCGGACTGGTTCTATTTCAAGTTCGACTTCAATCATCAATTCGAAGGGTCGAACCGCTTTTACGGGATCGGCCGGAACTCGCAGGAAAGCGACCAGGCCACCTATACCCTGCGCGACAATCACCTGCAGGTCCACACCGGCGTCAACTTTCTCGGAAACCTCCGCGCGATCTTATCGCACCGCATTCGCCGGGCCATCGCCGTGGACGGCCCGCTTGACGGCCTTCCCAGAATCTCATCGCTGCGGCCACTTTCGCCGGGCGTGGACCAGACCCTGGACACGTCCGCCCAGCGCATCACGCTGTCTTACGACTCGCGCGACCTGCCCATCGCTCCGGTGCGGGGGCATTACATCAGCGCATTCGTGGAGAACGCAGGCCGCTATATGGGCGGCGACAGCAAATACGTCCGAAGCGGAGCGGAACTGCGCGGATTTTACCCCGCGGTCAACAACCGACTCGTCACGGGCTGGCGGCTGATGGGCGAAGGGATCGACGGATTCAACGTTCCTTTCTACGAGCAATCTCTCCTGGGCGGCAAGGACTCGCTCCGCGGGTTCGGCGACGCGCGCTTTGTGGACCGCAAGAAGGCCAGCTTCCACCTGGAAGAGCGCATCCGGTTCTATACGCTGAAAGCGTTCAACGTGAACGTCGACTTTGAGGTGACTCCATTCTACGAAGCCGGCGACGTGTTCAGCGAGAACGATCAATTCATGCTCTCGGAGCTGCATCACGTCGGCGGGGTCGGGTTTCGTTCGGTCGTGCGTCCTAACGTCGTGGGGGTGATCGACCTCGGCTTCAGCGACGAGGGCACCGCGCTTTTCGTCGGAATTGATTATCCATTTTAGTTTTGGTATCATTTTTCAACTCAATATCACCCTGAGGCAAAAAACATATCATGATGTACCGCGGTAAAGAGGGACAATGGTCCTGGATTTTCCATCGCCTGACCGGCGTGGGCGTCCTGCTGTTTTTATTCATCCATATCCTGGATACCATGCTGGTAGGCTGGGGACCGGATGCCTACAACCGCGTGATCGAAATGTTCCGCAATCCTGTTTTTAAGTTCGCTGAAGTGGGCCTTTTTGGCGCGGTCCTTTATCACTCGTTCAACGGCGTCCGGATCATCCTGGTGGACTTTTGGCCAAACGGCACGAAATACCATAAGGAAATGATGTGGGCAGTGGCTGCCCTGACCCTCGGCTGCATGGGTCCCGTCACCTACATCATGCTGTTCCAACATTAATATGCCCGCTCAGCCCACAGATTTCCGCCGCGGCCGTCCCGCCCCCACCGATAACAATTTCGAGCTTTTCGCCTGGTTTTTCATGCGTATTTCGGGCGTGGCGCTCCTGTTCCTCGCGGTCGGGCATATGGTGATCATGCACATCATCAACAGCATTGACGTGATCGATTACTGGTTTGTGGCGGAACGCTGGTCCACTCCCTTCTGGCGGATCTATGACGCGCTCCTGCTCCTGCTGGCCCTGCTTCACGGATTGAACGGCCTGCGCGTCATCATCGACGATTATCTGCGTCCCGGAGGCATTCGGACCCTCGCTTTGGCTCTACTCTACGTCCTCGGATTCGTCTTCACCGTCATCGGACTGATGGTGATCGTAACGTTCCAGCCGCAGTAAGGATGACCTCAGAATAACTCCCATGAGCAAAGCGCCCATCTATCACAAATACGAAGCGATCGTCGTCGGCGGAGGCGGAGCGGGGCTTTATGCCGCGTTAGCGCTCTCCCAGGCTCAGGTCCAGACCGCGGTCCTTTCCAAACTTTATCCCACGCGTTCCCATACGGGTGCCGCGCAGGGCGGCATTGGCGCGGCGTTAGCCAACCGCGAGGAAGATCATCCCGAATGGCACATGTACGACACCGTAAAGGGATCGGACTATCTGGCCGATCAGGACGCGGTGGAAGTGCTGTGCAACGAAGCCGTTACCACGGTTTACGAGCTCGAACATCTCGGCCTGCCGTTCAACCGCACCGAAGACGGCAAGATCGACCAGCGGCGCTTCGGCGGCCACACTCGCGACCACGGCAAGGGGCCGGTACAGCGCTCCTGCTTCGCCGCGGACCGCACGGGCCACATGATTTTGCAGACGCTCTACCAGCAGTGCATCAAAAATGAAGTGAAGTTCTTTGACGAGTTCCACGTCGTGGACCTGATCGAAGAAAATCACGTTTGCCGCGGCGTCGTCGCCATCGCTGTCGCGACGGGCGACATCCACATTTTCCACGCGAAGTCGGTGCTGTTCGCCACGGGCGGATCGGGCCGGATGTTCAAGATCACGTCCAACGCCCATGCGCTCACCGGCGACGGCATGGCCATCGCGCTCCGCCACGGAATTCCGCTCGAAGACATGGAGTTCTTCCAGTTCCATCCGACCGGCATCTACAAGATGGGCATCCTGCTTTCCGAAGCCTGCCGCGGCGAAGGCGGCATTTTGCGCAACCGGACGGGCGAACGGTTCATGGAACGTTACGCTCCGACTATTAAAGATTTGGCGCCGCGCGACATCGTGTCCCGCTGCATCCACACGGAAGTGCGGGCCGGCAACGGCATCGACGGCAAAGATTACGTGCATTTGGATTTAACGCATCTCGACGCCGACGTCATCGAGAAAAAGCTGCCCGACATCGCCGATTTCGTCCGCACCTACATGGGCCTCGAGCCCAAGAAAGATTTGATTCCCATCCAGCCCACGGCGCATTACGCCATGGGCGGCATTCCGACCAACAAGGATTCGGAAGTGGTTTACGACGATAAAAACACGCCGTTCAAAGGATTTTACGCCGCGGGCGAAGTGGCCTGCGTCTCGGTCCATGGAGGCAATCGGCTCGGGACCAATTCGCTGGTGGACATCCTGGTCTTCGGTCGCCGCGCCGGTTTATCGATGGCAAAGTACTGCCGGGCGAACGATTTCGCCCCGCTCCCCGCCGAACCGGAAAAATTTGTGGTGGCGCAGATCGCCAAGTTAATGAACGGTTCGGGCACCGAGAAAGTCGGCCCGCTGCGCAAACAGATGCAGGAAGTCATGATGGACAAGTGCGGCGTCTTCCGGATCGACAAGGAAATGCGCGAGTGCCTCACTGAAATCCAGACCCTCAGGAAGCGATATCTCAATGTGGGGGTCTCAGATAAGAGCTCTGTTTTCAACTCGGATTTGTTGGAAGCCATGGAGTTGGGTAACCTGCTCGACCTCTCCGAAGTCACGGTCGCCAGCGCCATTGCCCGCACGGAGTCGCGCGGGGCGCATGCCCGCGACGATTATCAAAAGAGGGACGATGCCTCCTGGCTCAAGCATACTCTTGCGACCCTGTCGGATAAAGGTGTAAAATTATCCTATAAACCCGTTGTTTTGGGGAAATTTACCCCGCAGGAACGAAAATATTAATGAAAGTCGCGCTGAAAATTCAACGCTATAATCCGGATAAGGACAAGGTCCCTTATTATCAGGATTTTACGGTGGAAGCCGAGCCCACGGACCGCGTCCTGGACGCCATTTTGGCGGTCAAAGACGACTTTGACGGCACGTTAACGCTGCGCAAATCTTGCGCCCACGGCGTCTGCGGTTCGGACGGCATGCGCATCAACGGGCAGAACCGCCTGGCCTGCAAAGTGCTCATCAAGAGCTTGAAGCAGCCGATCGTGATCGAGCCCATGATGGGCTTTAAGATTAAGAAAGATTTGGTCGTGGACATGGACCCGTTTTTTGAAAAGTACCGCTCCATCAAACCCTATTTGATCAACGACGAAGGAGCTCCGGAAAAGGAGCGCCTGCAGTCGCCCAAAGAGCGCGCCCGCTTTGACGACACGACGAAGTGCATCCTCTGCGCCTGCTGCACCACGTCCTGCCCCTCGTTCTGGTCCGACCCCAACTACGTCGGGCCCGCGGCTATCGTTCAGGCGCATCGCTTTATTTTTGACTCGCGCGACAAGGGCTCCGAAGAGCGCCTTGAAACGCTGAACGGGCGCGAAGGCGTGTGGCGCTGCCGCACCGTCTTCAACTGTTCCGACGCCTGCCCGAAAGATATCGACGTAACGGGCGCCATCGGCGACGTGAAACGCAAACTGTTGTACGAAAAGATTTAGGAAGATAAATATGAAATCAAATTGCGCTTGCGAACATTGGCACCGTTTTCCTATGAACACAATTAAGGAACGGTACCAGACCTTTTTCTTATGAGCAGAAGCCTGTTTGAAAAGGTCTGGGAGTCTCATAAAGTCAGGAAATTGCCCACGGGCAAGGACCAGATCTTTATCGGCCTGCATTTAATCCATGAGGTCACGAGCCCGCAGGCTTTCTCGATGATCCGGGAGCGCAAGCTCACGGTCCCTTTTCCCCAGAACACTTTCGCCACGGTGGACCACATCGTCCCCACCGCCTCGCAGGAGCGCCCGTTCCAGGATTCGCTCGCCGAGGAAATGATGGTGGCGATCGAGAACAACACCAAGCAGTTCGGCATCCGCTTTTTCGGATTCAACACCGCGAAACAGGGCATCGTGCACGTCATCGGGCCGGAGCTGGGCTTAACACAGCCCGGCATGACCATCGCCTGCGGCGACAGCCACACCAGCACGCATGGCGCGTTCGGTTCGCTGGCCTTCGGCATCGGCACGACGCAGATCAAAGATTTGCTCGCCACGCAGACGCTTTCACTGTCCAAGCCAAAAAGCCGGCGCATCAACATCCACCGCAACCTCAGCAAGGGCGTTTACGCCAAAGACGTGGTGCTGGCCATCATCCGCACCCTGGGCGTCAACGGCGGCATCGGTTATTGCTACGAATATAACGGCGACGTCATCAACCAGATGAGCATGGAAGAGCGCATGACGATCTGCAACATGAGCATCGAAGGCGGCGCGCGCATGGGTTATGTGAATCCCGATCAAACGACTTTTGATTATCTGCGCGGGCGTGAGTATTCGCCGCAGGGCGACGCGTTCAAACGGGCCGTCGAGTCCTGGAAGACGCTCGCTTCCGACAAGGACGCCAATTACAACGACGTCGTCGACCTGGACGGCGCCAAAATGGAACCGATGGTCACCTGGGGCATCAACCCCGGCCAGGCTCTGGGTGTCAGCGAGAATTTCCCGGAAGTTTCTTCTTTCAAGGAAGATGACCGGCAGACCGCCGAGGAAGCCTATAAATTTATGTCGTTCAAGGCCGGCAAGCCGGTGAAGGGCACATCCATCGACGTCGCCTTCATTGGATCCTGCACCAACGGCCGGCTATCCGATCTGCGCGAAGCGGCGAAGATCGTGAAGGGCCGCAAGGTCGCCAAGGACGTGAAGGCCATCGTGGTGCCGGGATCGCAGCAGGTCGCGACCGCGGCCGAGCGGGAAGGTCTGGACCAGATTTTCACGGAAGCCGGAATGGAATGGCGCAAGGCCGGATGCTCCATGTGCCTCGCCATGAACCCGGATAAGTTAACGGGACGCGAAGTCTGCGCCTCCTCTTCGAACCGCAATTTCAAAGGCCGCCAGGGCAGCCCGACGGGCCGCACGCTCCTCATGAGCCCCGCCATGGTCGCCGCCGCCGCCCTCAAGGGCAAAGTGGCAGACGTCCGGGAGTATTTAGACTAATGTCATACATTCTAATCGGGACTGATGTAAAAAATTTCAAAAGCGCGAGCCCAGCGGGCTCGCTCCGGCAGTGCGCTTCGCGCGCACACCTCGCCTCCTTAATCTTTTTGGAAGCGAGGCCACCTTTAGGTGGTCGCCAGCGCACTGACGCTTTTGAAATTTTTCACATCAATCCCTCTTCATAACATGAAAACTAAATTAAAAAAGCCTGCCGATCAGCACCCTGCAGCAAAGTCAGCGCTGGACGAGATGAAAATCCGCTCGGTGGAAGGGCGAGGCGTGCCCGTGCCCGGCAACGATATCGACACGGACCGCATCATCCCGGCGCGCTTTATGAAATGCATCACTTTCGACGATCTGGGGCAATACGCCTTTTATGACGCGCGCTTCGGCGAGAACGGCGTCAAAAAGGACCATTCCTTTAATAACCCCAAGTTCAAGGGAGGCACGGTGCTCATCGTGAACCGCAACTTCGGATGCGGCTCAAGCCGCGAGCATGCGCCGCAATCGCTCTACCGCTGGGGCATCCGCGCCATCATCGGAGAATCCTTCGCCGAAATTTTTCACGATAACTGCACCGCGATCGGCCTGCCGATCATGGCCGCGAGCCACGAGAACATCGAAAGCCTGATGAGTCTCGTCAAGGAAAGTCCCTCTTCCGCCATCAAGATTGATTTGGTCAAGAAAACCGCCAGCTGCGGCGACTTCACGTTCAACATTGAAATGCCCGACCAGACCCGAAAAGCCCTGACCGAAGGCACCTGGGACTCCACCGCCGAACTGCTGAGCGCCATGGACCAGATCAAAGCCGTCGCAGGGAAATTGCCATACATGAGCAATTACCAGGCAGGGAACAAACCATGAAAAAAGACGAACTCATATCCAAAGTGGCGGAAAAGTCGCGCGTGAAGCATGAAGTGGCGAAGCGCGTGATCAAATCGCTTGTGAAGACGATCGGCGAATCCATCCAGACGGGCGACAAGGTGACGCTGACGGGGCTCGGGACCTTCCGCATCAAGGCGCGCAAAGCCAAACCCGCGCGCAATCTCCAGACCGGAGAGACGGTCCAGCTCCCCGCGGGCAAAAAAATCTCGTTCAAGCCCAGCCTCTCGTTCAAGCAGCTCGTCAAATCGCAAGAGCCGCAGGCGTAATGCCGACCGAAAAGATCAAGATCCGCGGGTTGGTTCAAATCGCGGGCTGGATATTCATGGTGTGGGGCTGCCTGATGACCGCGTTGGGGCTGTACCACGCTTTTGCCGGCGAGCCGGAAGCCAATTACTATTCGCTGGAACGCTGGCAGTTCGTAACGCAGGCGCAGTGGCTCCGCTGGAGCGGTTTTGAGACGGCTTTCGGCCTGGCCTGCGCGGGCATCGGATTTCTCTGCTGGGAATACGCCAGGCGCCTTCCGGAATGGATTGTCCGGGACCGCGAAGAAGCTCCGAAGATTTTTTAACCAGATTTAACATTTTTCCAGGCGGCCATGAAGAAAACCATCGAATATTCCAAAAAGCTGTCGTCGCTTCCCCCCTACTTTTTGTCCCGCATCGCGGCCCTGAAGCTGGAAGCTTTCGCCAAAAAACTGGACGTCATTGACCTCGGCATGGGCAACCCCGACCTTCCCACGCCGCCGCACATCGTGGAGAGGCTCATCGAGACGGTGCGCGACCATCCCAAAACGCACCGCTACCCGCAGGCCAAGGGCATGCCCAAGTTCCGCCAGGCCGTGGCCGAATGGATGGACAGCCGTTTCGGCGTGAACATCGACCCGAACAAGGAAGCGCTTTGCCTGATCGGCTCCAAGGAAGGCATCGGCCACCTCTGCATGGCGTTCCTGAACCCGAACGATATCGTGCTCGTCTGCAATCCGGGCTACCCTTCGCATTTTAACGGCGTTTATCTTTCCGGCGCCAAGGTGCACTATGTTCCGCTGGTCAAGGAAAACGGCTGGTTGCCGGATCTTGGCTCCATCCCCGAGAAAGTGGCGCGCAAGGCGAAGCTCATCATTTTGAATTACCCCAACAATCCGACGGCCGCCACGGTGCCCGACCTTAAATTTTTTGAGGAAGTCGTTCGCTTCGCCAAAAAGTATAAAATCCTGGTAGTGCATGATAACGCCTACTCCGAAATCACTTTTGACGGCTACGTCGCCCCGTCTTTTCTGCAGGTCCCGGGCGCCAAAGACATCGGCATCGAATTCTTTTCTTTTTCCAAGACCTACAACATGGCCGGATGGCGCGTGGGATTCTGCGTCGGCGGCGAAAAGCTCATCTATCCGCTGGAGAAGTTGAAATCGTTCATGGACTACGGTTCGCCTTCCTTTATTCAGCTGGCCGCGGTCTGGGCCCTGAAATCGTCGCAGGACTGCGTAAAACAGCAGGTGGCGACCTACCAGAAGCGGCGTGATTACATGGTGGAAGGCATGGCGCGGATGGGATGGAACGTGCCCAAACCCAAGGGGACGATGTACCTGTGGGCGGAGCTTCCCGAAAAATTTAAGAAAGAAGGCGCGCTGTCGTTCGCGGAGCGGCTTTTGAAGGAAACCGGGGTGGTCGTGTCGCCGGGCGTGGGCTTCGGGCCCTACGGCGAGGGCTATATCCGCATATCGCTGGTCACGCACGACAAACGCTTCCACGACGTGCTGCTGCGGCTTAAAAAATTCATCGGAGACATCAAACCCGGAGAAAAATCATGAACCACGTGGGATTGGGGCAGATCGGACTGGGCACCGTCGGGGCCGGCGTCGTCAAGATCATCAAGGGCAACCGCGCCAACATCGCGCGGCGGGTCGGGGCGGATCTTAAGTTTATCCGCTTCTGCGACAAGTACATCAAGTCGAAGCCCGAGCTGGGCATCTCCTCCGGGCAGATCGTGTCCGACTACCGGAAGCTGATCAACGACCCCGAAATCGACGTCATCATCGAGCTGATCGGCGGTTACGAGCCCGCGCGGACCATCATTTTGGAAGCGCTGCGCGCCGGCAAACACGTGATCACGGCCAACAAGGCGGTGCTCGCGAAGTATTGGGACGAGATCATCACGACCGCGCAGCGCCACAAGCGCCTCGTTTACTTCGAAGCGGCGGTCGGCGGCGGCATTCCCGTGGTCCAGGGGCTCAACGAAGGCCTGGCCGCGAACCGCATCAAGAAGATCATCGGAATTCTGAACGGCACGACCAATTTTATTTTAACGCGGATGGCTTCGCAGAAGCTTTCTTTTGCGGAAGCGCTTAAAAAAGCGCAGGCCGCGGGTTTCGCCGAAGCGGATCCCACGTTTGACATCGAAGGCATTGACGCGGCGCACAAGCTGGCGATATTGGCTTCCATCGCCTTCGGCGGCTGGGTGAAAATCACTGACGTTTATTGCGAAGGCATTTCCAGGATTGATCTGTACGATCTGCAGATCGCCCAAAAGGAATTCGGCTACGGCCTGAAGCTCCTCGGCATCGCCAAGGAGCGCGACGGCAAGGTGGAAGTGCGCGTCCACCCCACGTTCCTGCCGGAAGACCATCCCTTTTTGCCGGTGAAGGACGAGTACAACGCCATTTCAATCGTCGGCGACGCAGTGGACGACGTGATGTTTTATGGGAAGGGCGCAGGGCAAATGGCCGCCGCTTCGGCCGTAGCGTCCGATGCCATCTTCCTCAGCCGGCACGTCGCCGAAGACATCGCCGGCAAGCTGCCCTACGTCAGCTATGACCGGACGAAACGCATCCATATCCTGCCGCACAACGATGTCCGGTCGAAATACTACCTGCGCTTCTCGACGCTCGACGTGCGCGGCGTGCTGGCCAAAGTTTCCGGCATCCTCGGCAAGAACGGCGTTTCCATTTCCGCGGTCTATCAGCCGCCCGAGCACGTGAAGGGCCGCGCCGGCATCGTAATCGTGACGCACCTGGCGCAGGAAGGCAAGGTCCAGCGCGCAGTGGCGCAGATCGGGAAGCTTGCCGTCGTCAAAGCGAAGCCGGTGCTCATCCGGATTGAAGAATAGAAATAAAAGAAGGAATCAGATTTAATGGAAGATACATTACAGGGTTATAGCGGAATCATTGAGCGGTACCGGGCCTGGCTGCCGGTGACGGACAAAACCCCCGTCATCACTCTGCGCGAGGGCAACACGCCGCTTTTTCCCGCGAAGAACCTGGCCAAGGCGTTGGGCGCGGAGCAGTACGAGGTTTATCTCAAATTTGAAGGCATGAATCCGACGGGCTCTTTCAAAGACCGCGGCATGACGATGGCGATCTCCAAGGCGGTGGAAGCAGGTTCCAAGGCCGTGATGTGCGCCTCAACGGGCAACACGTCGGCTTCGGCAGCCGCCTACGCGGCGCGGGCCCGCATCAAATGCGTGGTGCTGATCCCGCAGGGCAACATCGCGCTCGGCAAACTCTCGCAGGCGCTCATGCATGGCGCGCAGGTCATCCAGGTGAACGGCAATTTTGACGACGCGCTGACCCTGGTGAAAGAAATGACGTCCAAACATCCCATCACGCTCGTCAACTCCATCAACCCGCACCGCATCGAAGGCCAGAAAACCGCGGCCTTTGAAATCGTGGACGAGCTGGGCGAAGCGCCCGACTTTCAGTTCATGCCGGTCGGCAACGCCGGCAACATCAGCGCCTATTGGAAGGGCTACAAGGAATATTGCGACCGCGGCAAATGCATCAATTTGCCGAAGATGATGGGCTTTCAGGCGGAGGGCGCGGCGCCGCTGGTGACGGGCAAGCCGGTCAAGAATCCCGAGACGCTGGCCACCGCAATCCGAATTGGAAATCCCGCGTCCTGGGACGCGGCCATCCGCGCGCGCGAAGAGTCCGGCGGAGTGATCGATTCCGTGACCGACGACGAGATTATTGAAGCTTACAAGATGCTGGCGGAATTGGAAGGCGTCTTCTGCGAGCCGGCCTCGGCCGCGAGCGTGGCGGGTCTCAAAAAATATTTATCTGCGAACAAGCTGGAAAAGCGGATCGTCAAACTCCGCATCGTCTGCATCCTTACCGGGCACGGCCTCAAAGATCCCGAACGCGCCATCCGCGTCATCCCCAAGCCCGCAACCATCGAACCCACCGCCTCAGACCTCAAAAAAGCCCTCGGCCTGTAATTCAGGATTTCTTCTTAAAAATATAGAGGCTGTCGTTGCCCGTGGCCACCACGCTGCTGGGAAACTTCAGTCCCAGGTATGCGGAAGGGCGGGCCCAGCCTGCAGCTTCCTTATAATAAGCGTCCAGGAGCGGGTGCCGGGACTGGGTCCAAATCACGTAGTCCGGCAATTGGCCGCGATGAACGGACGCTGCGGCCTTGGGATCGTCCGGCGCGGGAAATTGAACCAACCGATAGTCCAGAAAACGAATCGCGGGAAACCCTCCCTGATAAAACTGTCCCCCCACCACACCGATGGACTCCCCTTTGACCGCGTTCGCGTTGATCCAGTCCGCCGCCAGCGTGAGATGGGACGGCTCCCGCATCATCGAGAGGTAGAAAGCCGTCTGAGCGCCGGATAAAAAGAGCGCGAGGCCGGCGTAAGCGGCTGCGGCAAACTTCAGTTTGGGGAACGATTCCCAGATATAAACGATGCCGGCGGCGCAGAAGAGGGCAAAGAAGGGCAGGGCGCGCACGTTGACGCCCGGATGGCGCGTCGTGAACAGGTTCGCGGCGGTGAGGCCCGCCAGCAAAACAAACGAGGCGATGAGCAGCTTGTCGCGCTTCCGGAAGGCCGCGGCGAACCCCGTCATCAGCAGGGGAATGACCGCCCAATGGACCTGGTTCGTGAACATGTCGATCAAGAAGGGAGGCCAGGCCGACAGGCGCAGCTCGCCGTAGGTGTTGCCGTAGCCCTTCGTAAATTCCTGGAGCGACAGGACGTTGCGCTGGAACTGATCGTAATGGGCGAACACGTAATAGTTTGTGACGCCATAGACTGCGAAGAAGAGGCCGCAGGCCGCCCAGAACCGGATGTTTTTGAACACCGGCGCCAGCTTCCAATCGTTCCGGGCCCATTCGAAAATAAAAATCGCCATCCCGGCCGTCAAATTGGTGATGATACTGCCCGCCGAGCCGCCCAGAAGCGCCGCCCCCGCCAGAAAATTCGCCCAGCCCGGATTCGTCCACGTCCTCCAGAGAAAATAACAGCCCGCGAACAAAAGAAACATCCCGAGCGCATGGGCTTTGGCCATATGGGTGTAGGGGATCAGGAGCGGAATCCAGAGGAAAAAGAGCGCGGCCAGCCAGGCGAAGGTCCAACCGTAGAGCCGGCCAAGCCAGAAAACCATGAGCGCGGCGCAGAGGAGCGCGGCCAGCACGCCGACTCCGCGAACGATAATGTACAACCGGCGCGTCTGCTCGGGGTGATAAAAATAATACTGCAGGTCGGGCACCAGCTCGACTTGGCCCAGAGCCTTGCCCGCAAAAAGAGCGGCGCCGCAGACGTAGTAATAAAATCCGCCGTAAAACGTATTGAGGCCGGGATTAAACTTCAACTTAAATGGATTCAACCGCCCAATCGCTTGCACGGTATTCTGCTCATCGCTGTTCACGACGCCGATCACGTAGCCGCGCATCCGGTCCAATGTCTGGTCCCGCGTCAGCGGAGCAAAAGCCTCGTTATTCTTGAAGGAATAAAAAAGTCCGTCGAAGGCTTCTTTGAACGGTTTGTTCGGATCCAGCATGTCGTTGATGCCGGAATAATATTTGCTGCGCAGTTCCAGCATGCGGGGCACGGCCAGGGCCAGTTCTTCGGGAGAGGCGAACATCTGTTGATGCTTTTCTGGGCTGGGAGTGCCCCAATCGAGGTGCCGGAAATAAGAAGCCGCGGTGGCCAGAACCGCGGCGATTAAAACGGCGGTAAAAGCGCCCGTTTTGCGCATGAAGGAATTTAGTCGGCGATCCGGAAACGGATCAGCGCGCCCAGATAGCGGAAACCGTCCCGCCAGGTGATCTTCTTGCCTTCGCTGTAGGTGCGCCCGTCGTAGGAAATAGGCGTTTCGTAGATGCGGACTTTCTTTTTGCAGATTTTGGCGGTGACTTCCGGCTCGAAACCGAAGCGGTCGCTCTTGATCGTCATGGATTTCAGCACTTCGGCGCGAAAGGCCTTGTAGCAGGTCCCCATGTCGGTGAGATTAATGTTGTAAAGAATGTTCGTGATCAACGTGAAAAAAAGATTGCCGAAATAGTGCCAGAAGAGCAAAACGCGATGGGTGCCGCCCAGAAACCGCGAGCCATAAACCACGTCGGCGCGGCCATCGAGGATGGGTTCCAGCAATCCGGGATAATCTTTGGGGCTGTATTCCAGGTCGGCGTCCTGAATCAAAAGGATATCGCCCGTGGCGTGGCCGATCGCGGTGCGGACCGCGGCGCCCTTTCCGGCATTTTTCTCGTGCAGTATCACCTTCACGTTTTTATCCTGAATCTTCGCCAGAATCTCCCGCGTCCCGTCCTTCGAGCCGTCATCCACGATGATGATTTCCTTATCATAAGGAGAAGCCTGCACCCGCTTCAAAATCTCGAGCAGGGTTTTGTTTTCGTTGTAGACGGGCATCAGGATCGACAATGTCGGCATCGGTATTTCCTTATGATGGATTCATTAATGGTGATTCCCGATCAGAGCGCCGGTCATGCCGGAGATGAAGGAATCGCTGAAGATTTCCCCGAAAATTTTGCGCGGCCGCATGTAGAAACTGCGGTAGGCGGTATTGGCCGTGTGCTTCAGGAAATCGGGGTCGAGGTCGCCGGGAATTTTCATCGACGGCGTGTAGGACGTGTACTGCTCGAGGTTCACCTCTTCGATCCACTTGTTGGCCTTGGCCATTTCAAAAAGCGGCGTGCCGGGGAACGGGGTGGCGATCTTAAATTCGGCGTAGGAAAGCGGAAGCTCAACGGCGAAATCGATGGTCTGACGGACCGTATCGCGGTTTTCGCCGGGCAAACCAATGATGAAAAATCCAGAAACACGGATGCCGAGCTCGGACATGCGCTTCACCATCTTGCGGATGTGGTTGGGATCAATCCAGCCGCGCTTGGCGTTCCGGATCACCTGCGGGTCGGAAGATTCGATGCCGATGTTGACGCCGCGCAGGCCCGCTTCGGCCATTTTTTCGATGAGCGCTTCGTCCAGGCAATCCACCCGCGTTTCGCAGCCCCATTCCAGATTCAGATGATTGGCGATCATGCCGTCGCAAATCTCGACGGTACGGTCTTTTTTTAGCGTGAACGTCGGGTCGCGAAACTGGACGGCTTTCACGTTGAAATGGGACTTGATGTAAACCAGCTCGTCCAAAACGTTCTGCGCGCTGCGGAAACGATACTTCAAACCCTGATTGGACGTGTAGGGACAATAGATGCAGCCGTAGGGACAGCCGCGCGTGGAAAGCATGGTGAGAAAAGGGGTGCTGCGCAAAATCGGGAAATAGCGGTACGTGTGGATCGGAAAATATTCCCAGCGCGGGAACGAAAGCGCGTTCAGGTCGGGGATCATTCCGGGATCGCCGCTTTCGATAATCGAGCCGCTGCCCGAAGTGCCATCGCGATAGATCACGCCCTGAACGCCGCGGTAGTCACCTTTCTTGGCGATCTCAGCGATCACATGCTCCGGCTCATCGCCGCGGATAATAAAATCGATCGGCTGGCTGTCCAGCACGCGCTTGAAAAGATTGGTCGCGGAGTCGCCCATGAGGCCTACGGTCACGCCAAACTCGCGCTTGATGTCGCCCAAAAGCTCCGCTTCCTGCATGAGCGCGGCAATCGAGGTCGTGCTGATAACCCAATCGGGTTTGGCTCTCCGCACCGCCGCCAAAGTTTCCTCGCGCGACAAATCGAGGTTCGCCGCGTCCACCGCGACGACGTCGTGATACTTCGCCATTTCGGACAGCGAATAGACCATCGACATCACCGGCAGGCGGATGGACCGCGCCTTCAAAAACGCCATGATTTTCTCGGAGAATTTTTCGCGGGCATGGACGTTCACGCCCAGGCCGCCCATCAAATCGCGGTTGATATACTGGCTGTCGATATTCGGAGGATTGAGGAAAAGAACCTTCATCTTGCTGGCTGATATTATCAAATGGCTGAACGGGGCGCAACCCGCCCGTGATTCTCATTATGTTATAATGGGCTCGATTTTAATGGATCGATCCATGGACCATATTGCCATCAGCATTCCCGCCTACAATGACGCCCAAGCGCTCCCGGCACTGGTGGAAGACAGTTTTGCGGTCCTTTCCAAGATTTCCCCCTCCCATTCGGTGTTCGTGATCAACGACGGCAGCAAGGACAACACGTCGGAAGTCCTGGCCGCGCTGGCGAAGAAATATCCCAAGCTGAAATACACCGAGCATCCGCAAAATCTGGGCTTTGGGGCCACTATTAAGGAAGTGTTCGTGCTGCCCGAAAGCGAGTGGGTCTTCTTCATTCCCGGCGACGGGCAGATTCCGCCGGGCGAACTGCACAAGCTTTACCCCGCCATTAAGGAAAATGCGTTTATTCTAGGGCAGCGGGTGGAGCGGAACGATCCGCTTGGGCGCAAATTCAATTCCTTCGGATACAACTCCCTCATCAGCCTGATGGCCGGGCAGAGGATCCATGATGTGAACAGCGTCGCTTTGTTGAAACGCGAGATTTTGAAGGATGTGCGCTTTGTAAGCCGCGGCGCTTTTATTCACGCCGAGATTGCCCTAAACGTTCTCAAAAAAGGTGTGGCAATCCGTGAAATTCCCATCGAGCACAAGCCGCGGGCGCATGGGAGCGCTTCGGGCAACAAACTGCGCGTGAAGATCAACACGGTCCTGGATTTATTGCGATACCTTTTTTCCTGAGAAACTTTCTGAGCAACTTCCCGAGAAATTCTTTTGAATACTGATATCAAATCCCGCATCGCCGCCGTCGCTATTGCTCTCATCGTGGCGCTGGGCCTCGGATTGCGCCTCGCGGGCCTCAACTTCGGATTGCCGAGCAAAAACGGCGCGATGACCACCTTCCACCCTGACGAACCGCTCTCCTTTTACACGATTGAAAAGTGGAAGCCCGAACAACTCTACTTCCATCCGGGCCGCGCCATCCTTTGGGGCGGGTTTCACCTCTTTCCGATGGCGGCGGGACTGAAAGCCGCGCAGATTGCTGGCTACGTGAAGTTCGGCGGGCGCGAGTTCTTCATGGAGAACCTCGGCGAAACCGACAAGCTCTACCGCGTGGCGCGCTTCATCCAGGTTGCTTGCGGCGCGGCGGCGATATTCCTGATATTTCTGATCGGACGGAACGCGTTCGGAGTCCGGGAAGGGCTGCTCGCGGCGCTTTTCTACGCGCTCAGCACGGTTTCCATCATCAATTCGTTCTCCACGCGCCCCGACTCTATGATGATCTTCTTCGCCATGCTGTCGGTCTATTTTTCGACAAGGATTTGGCGGGGCGAAAGCGTAAAAGACTGCGTTTTGGCCGGCGCGGCGCTCGGCCTGGCCACCGCCACGAAGTACAGCGCGGCTCCCTACGGTATATTCCCGCTCCTGGCTATTGTTCTGGCTTTCACCGGCCAGAAAATCAAGCGGACGGCCTGGTATCTGGCGATGATCGTGATATTCCTGCTGATGGGTTCGCCCTACATCCTTCTCGATTTCGCTTATTTCAAATATGAATTTTCGAAAAACGTGGGTCTGGTCGGAGCCGCCATCGCGCCGGTGGTGTCGGGACCGGGCGCCTGGCTCTACGCGAGCTATTTTCTGCCCTACGCCCTGGGCTGGCCGCTCACCCTGGCGGGACTTCTCGGATGGGCCTGGGTCGCGGTCCGCTTTATTCAAAGCCGCATGGCGCCCATGGGCAGCCCGCTCCGCAACGACCGCATTCCTTTCTGGTGGTCGCTTTCGGGGCTCGCGGTTTATCTCGTGATTTCCTATCCGAAATCCCAGCAGGTCTGGTACACCCTGCCCATCGTCCCGCTTTTCTGCATTTTCGCGGCCGTTCTGTTCGGCTGGATGACGCGCCGGCGCATCTGGGCGATCCAAGCGGCCGGAGCGCTGCTGGCCCTGGCGGCGCTGGGCTACACGTCCATTTACGCCGCCGCGCACCTCAAACTCTACGCGGAAAAAAACGTGCGCACGCTGGCGTCGGAGTGGATTGAAGCGAACATTCCCAAAGGCGAAACGATCGCCATCGCGCGGAGTTATTTCTGGACCCCCGCGGTCCTCCGCCAATACAAGCCGCCCTACAAGGTCGTCGCGGGCGGCGGCAACGACGATATCCTGGACCAGGCCGTGCTCGGCCTCAAAGGCGTCGAAAAGAAAGCGAAGTATCTCGTGCTCAGCGAATTCGAATACCGCTCTTACCTCAATCCCAAGTTTAACCAGGGACATTTCCCGGAGCAGGAACATATCCTGAAGGACCTGATGGAAACGCGCTACGCGGAAATCGTCCGCTTTGACCGCGAGGCGGAGTTTCTGGGTTTCCGGTTCCCCAAAAAAGACGACGACCCCTACGACTGGGTCCTGCCCAACCCCACGATCCGGATTTTTAAGCGGGTCTGATCCACCAAAATTTCAGGATTTGCTATAGTATTTCCTGATCAGCATGGATTACAAAGTCACGCAGTGCCTGAAACACACCGATCCGCGGGGCTATCTCGTGGAATTTTTGAAGCATTCCGAGCTTCCCGCCGGAATGGAACCCTTCGGCCAGATTTATTTCGTCACCTTCGAGAAACCCAACCAGCTCCGCGGCAACCACTATCACACGCGCTTTTCCGAATGGTTCGGCGTGGCGCATGGCACTCTGCAAGTCATTCTGGAAGACGTAAAAACCAAAGAGCGCATCGAATTTATACTCAGCTCGGACGATAAAACCTTCACGCGCCTCACCATCGGGCCCGGCATCGCCCACGTTTTCAAGAACCTCACCCCCACGGCCGTTCTGCTCGACTACACCAACCAGCAGTACAACGAAAAAGACAACGACCGGAACGCATACATCCTCCTCAAGCCTTGACCAAATATAAATATGGCATCCTGCTGGGGCTGATCCTGGCTTTGGCCGCGGCGCTCCGCGTCTGGGGCGTGAACTGGGGCCTTCCTTACTTATATCAGACGGAAGAATATCGCGTGATCAAATACGCGCTCCGCATGGGCGGCGGCGACCTGAACCCCCACATCTTCGAATATCCCTCGCTTTACCTCTACTTTATGCTGTTTTTATACGGCGTCTATTTTGCGATCGGCCGCGTCTTCGGCGTCTTCGCCTCGGCGCACGATTTCGCCATCCACTACGTCCAGGATCCCACGATGTTTCACTTAATCGGACGCCTCGCCGAAGGGTTCTTCGGCATGGCTATCCTGGTGATGATTTATCATCTCGGAAAAAAGATGTATTCCAAGTCGGCCGGGCTCTTTGCCTGCGGGATGGTGGCCGTCATTCCCTATTTTGTCGAGAAGGCCCACAATACCAAGGGTGATATGGCGGCGATACTGCTGGGGCTCTTATTCTGGAATTCGCTTTATGAAATCCTGAAGAACGGCAAGACGAAGCATTACTACATCGGCTGCGCGCTCCTGGGCATCATGACCACGACCAAATATTACATGGCGATGCTGGGCATCGCGTTTCCCATCGCGCATTTCTTGAGCGAAAACCGCGCGTCGCACCGTCACTTTTTCCAATCAATGTTGCTCGTCCCGGTCTTTTTTGTGCTCGGCACGCCCTACTCGGTTTTGTCGCCGGAATTTTACAGGGAATTCAAATCGGTCATGGCCGCGTTCGGCAGCGGCAGAGACGATTACTGGTCCAGCATGAAGGTGCAGGCCCTCTTCAGCAGCTGGTGGCGCGGCGGCAAAAACCTCATCAAGATGTACCACGCGCGGGACAGCCTGTGGTTCCTGAACTACGGCTTCGGATTCCTTTGCTTCGCCGGCATCCTCCGGCTTCTGAAAGACCGGTGGCGCGACGGCCTGCTGGTCGGGATTCCCGTTTTGATTTACTGGGTCGTGGTGGGCAGCTTCAAGAATCCGGACGTCGGTTATTTCATGCCGATCCATCCGCTGATCGCCCTGGCGGGCGGCTATCTTCTTTCTCAATTTTTACCGTCGGACGATATGAAAGGCGCGGATGGCATTACCCCGGCGCGGCCCAAACCCTTCCGATGGACCGTATTGGCCTACTTTTCCATCGCGGCTTTCCTTACGTTACGCGAAAGCGTTCACAGCGCGGTGATGTACGGCCTGAAAGACACCCGCACCGCCGCCAAGGAATGGATCGACCGGAATATCCCCGCGGGCAGCCAGGTGCTGATGGATCTGCTGCCCTATTCGCCGCCGCTCGAGATGACGCCCGAACAGATCGCGAAGTTTGCCGGGATCGCGCTCAGAGAAAATAACTATAAGGCCGAGTACTTCAAGCTGAAGTCGGAGTCTCTCCGCCCCGGCCACGTCGGATACCAGATTTTCCTCGTGCAGCGCCACGCCAACGAGATCGGAGTCCTGCCCAAACACCTGGAAGAAGTCCAGAAAACGCAGGACCTGCTGGCCCTGAGCGGCGGCGAAAGCGACTTCGCGCGGATCAAAGCGCTCGGAATCGAATATCTGATCTACAGCTCCTGGGCCTCCGCCAGCGCCCTGACCAACCAGGAAACGCGGCGGCTCGCTTACCTCTATGAAAACATCGGCGCGCGGGCCGAGCTGATCCAAACGTTCGCGCCCGAAACGCCGTCCCATCCCGGCCCCGAGATCCGCATTTACCGTTTCATTGACAGGCCGAAGCCAATATAGTATAAAAACCGGGCATTTACCGACGATGAAACCCCTGATAAAAATCGGAAAAAATAAAAAGGCGGAGCCGGGCGTCCGCATCGGAATCGCGTCGCCGCGCGCGATCAAAAACTCCAGCCTCACGATCGGGCCGGACGCCACCCTGCGGTCGGGCACCGTGATTTACCGCGGCGCATCCATCGGCAAGGGCCTTCAAACCGGGCACAACGCAGTCATCCGCGAAGAAAATAAAATTGGCGACCACTTTTCCCTCTGGACCAATTCCATCGTGGACTACGGCTGCGTCATCGGCAATAACGTGAAAGTCCACTGCAACTGCTACGTCGCGCAGTTCACCACGATCGAAGACGACGTTTTCCTGGCGCCGGGCGTCATCATCGCCAACGATCCGCACCCGGGCGCGCCCGATCCTTTCGCCTGCATGCAGGGCCCGACCATCAAAAAGGGCGCCCAGATCGGCTGCAATGTCACCATTTTGCCGCACGTCACCATCGGCGAGCATGCGCTCATCGGCGCGGGCAGCGTCGTCACGAAAGATGTTCCGGCCTATTCCGTCGCCTACGGCAATCCGGCGCGCGCAACAAAGAAGGTAAAAGACATCCGTTGCGCGGTGCGCAATCACAAGCCCTACGACTTCCTCTAAATTTTGATAAAGCGAATCGCTCTGATCGAACCCGTCCCCTCGACTTATCCCTATCCCGTTTTCCGCTCGCGCCGGACCACGCTCGCGCTCCTCTCCATCGTCGCGGTCGGAGCCGCGCTCCGCTTCTGGACCGCGCTGGCCGATCCGCTTCTGCCGCACCTGCCGCAGACTCTGATCGGCGTCGCGACGATCGGCATGGTGTTCCTCGTGGCGAGGGACGCGTTCGGGACCTCGGCGGGGATTTTATCGGCGCTCCTTTATGCCTTGAGCGCCACGGCGGCCATCCAGTCTTTCCTCGACACGTCCAACGCGCCGGCCGTTTTCTTCGCGCTGCTTTCGATTTATTTCGGCATCGCGGCCTGGAACGGCGGCCGCGAATTCCACTCGGCGCTGGCCGGGGTCTGTATCGGCCTGGCGGCAGGACTCGACTGGCACGCCGTGCCTCTCGGCATATTTCCTCTGCTCGCGAACCTGACGGCCGACCGCGCGCGAAAACGGCGCCGCATAGCGGTCTTCGCCGCTCTGGCGCTCCTGGCCTGCGGCCTCGCGGAAGCGCCGAACCTGACGGGACTCGCTGCCGATTGGCCAAATATCCGTTGGGACGCGCTCGTTCGAGAAATACATTGGAGCAACCTGGCCTGGAACATCCCGCTCGGCGCGGGCTGGCCCCTTGCGGCGGCGGGCCTCGCGGGCTGGATCTGGATGGGCTACCGCCTGTTCTCGAAGCGCGATTTTCCCCGCTCGCGCGTGAACGAGCCCTACATCTTCGCTCTGATCTGGTTTTTCGGCTGCGGCTTCGTGTTCTTCGCCCAGATTTTTATGCGTTCCGACAACTCGGCCGACGCGCACGCGGCGCTGCCCCTGGTCGCGATCCTGGCCGGCTGCCTCCTGACGGCTTACGGCACGCACCCGAACGAAACGATCCGCCGCGCCGGAACCGCCGCCGGCGTTATGATCGCGCTCTACAGTTTTGTTTACGCGTCGGCCCACGTGAACCTCTACCGCACCGCGAGCCCAAGCGAGTCCGCGTCGGAATGGATCGAACGCAACGTGCCGCGCGGCGAGCTGGTCGGCATCGCGCGCAACGACGCCTGGACGCCCGAATGCCTCACCGGCCATCACCCCAACTTTGAGGTGCTCGAAGGCGGCGGGACCGAAGCGCCGCTCGAGGTGTGCCTCCGCAAGCTCGACGAAATCGGGAAAGAGGCGAAATACCTGGTCGTCAACGAGATCGAGTATCGGGCCGCGCAGGAAATCGGCCTGGCCGATTCCATCTTCGCGAAAGATTTCACGGAAACGGCGCGGTTTGACCGCCGCGCGTCTTTCCTGGGCGTTGAGTTTCCCAAAAACGCGAGCGCTCCGGCCGACTGGCTGGCGCGCAACGCCTCGATCATCGTTTTTGCCCGGAAGAAAGCGGAGATCCCGGCATGAGCCATCCCGTAACGCTGTCCATCCTCATCCCCTGCTACAACGAAGAGCAGACCATCGCGAACGTCCTGGAAGCCATCGACAAAGTGCCGCTGGAAGCCCTGGGCGTCGGCAAGGAAATCATCGTGGTGGACGACGGTTCCACGGACAAAACCTGGCAGATCCTCCAGGAATGCGCCAAAAAGTACCCCATCAAGACCCTGCGCCACGAAAAGAACGCGGGCAAGGGCAGCGCCATCCGCTCGTCCATCCGGCTGATCACGGGCGACATCGTTTTGATCCAGGACGCGGACATGGAATACAGCCCGGACGATTATCCGCTCATCCTCAAACCTTTTTTGGACGGCTCGGCGCACGTGGTGTACGGTTCGCGGTTCCTCGCCATCCGTCACCCGAAAGGGATGAAGCCTCTGTTCTACTGGGGCAACCGCTGGCTTACGTTCCTCGCTAATTTCCTTTACGGCGCTAACATCACGGACGAGGCGACCTGCTACAAGGCGTTCCGCGCGCCCATCCTCAAATCCATGACGCTCGAATGCAAAGAATTTGAATTCTGCCCGGAAGTAACAGCCAAGCTTTCGCTCCAGAAAGTGAAGATCGTCGAAGTGCCCGTGCGCTACCTCGCGCGCACCGCGCTCATGGGCAAAAAAATTTCCTGGAAAGACGCCTGGCAGGCCACCCTCACATTAATCCGCTACTGGCTCAAGAGCAAGCTGAGTTGACCTTCGCGTTCAAGAAAAAGTTGATGGTGATCTTCGCGGCGGCCCTCGCCCTGAGGCTGCTGTACGTGTTCGCCCTGCCGGCGCGGCCCATGAATTGGGACGACTCGACGCAGTGGAACAAGACCGCGCTCCGCTTTCTGGACGGCGCGGGCTTTCTGACCGCGACCGAAGACCTCGACCCGAAACGGCCGCCGGTCTATCCGCTTTTCCTGGCGGCGGTCTATTCCGTCGCGGGCCGCGAAAGCTTCGCCGCGGTCAAAGTCGCGCAGGCGCTCATCGCCGCGTTCACCTGCCTGGTCTGGGTTTTGGCGGCGCGGCTTCTCTTCAGCGAATGGCTCGCCTTCCGCCTCGGCCTCGTCCTCGCGCTTTACCCTCCGCTCATCGTTTACAGCGAAGTCCTGCAGAGCGAAACGTTTTTCATCCTCCTCTTCGCCGCCTTTTTCTGGTACTGGCTGCGCGGCAATCGTTCCGTTTCCGGCGGTTTGCCCGCACAAAGCTGGCCGCATTTCGCGGCCTGCGGCCTCCTGCTCGGACTCATGAACCTCTGCAAGGGCTCGACGTTCCTTTTCCCCTTCTGGCTCGCGCTGGCGCTGATTCTTCCGTCGGAGCGCCCGAAATGGAAACAGTACGCTTTGATGGCCGCCCTCAGCTTCCTCGTGATCGGCCCCTGGATGTGGCGCAACCACAAAGTTTACGGCGGCTGGATCCCCACCGCCGCGGGCGGGCCCGAACAGTTCTGGTCCGGCACGCTTCCCTGGGCGGAGCAGCGCCTTTTCGGCAACTCAAACCTGTTCCGCGAATTCGATCCGGTCGTGAACGTTCTGGAGCGCGAAAACGCGTTCCGCGACGCCGCGGTCGCCAACATCAAGGCCGACCCGGGCGCCTACGCGCGCCTGACGGTCCGGAAATTTTTCTTTTTCTGGCTCCAGCCGGTCGGACAGAACCTCGCGGAACGCAGGGGATTCATTTTCGGCGCCCTCTTCTACGCCTGGCAATTCTTTTTGGTATCCTTTTTCCTGTGGGGAGTCTTCAGGACGCGCGTCCGCTGGAAGGAGCTGCTCCCCTTTTACCTGATGATCGCCTATCTGACGTGCCTGCACGTGACCATGGCGCCCGAACCGCGCTACCGCCTGCCCATTGAACCCATCCTGATCCTCTTCATGATCGCCGGCATCAACAGCCGCAAGGCGATGGCTGACGCCGGCGCCGGATATCGCGCCCAATAACATGCCTGAAACGACCCCCCAAAAACCGAAGTGGCTCAAACAGCAGAAAAAGCATCCCGATTTCAAAACCCTCCGCGCAGGAAAATGGGACGAGATCAAAAATTTCAAGCTGGACCGGGGCTGCTACGTCCTCATCCGTATCAATCCCAAAAAAAAGGAGATTGGCGTCGGGATTTGCGACTACAACCATCAGATTCTGAAGGAGTTCACGGGAAAAAGAGCCATCGATCTCTACAATTTCATCTTTCAATATGATGAAACCCATCACCATGGATGGTTTACCCGGCTGGACCACGCGGCTTATTTCGGCAAGGAGCTGAACAAAGCCGAAGCGGCGCTCCGGTCGGAAAAATCATATGAACAGGAATAATTAGGCGCTGTCCCTCATTTATGAAAATTCTATTCCTGACTCACACATTTCCGTACCCTCTGAACGAAGGGACTCGGGTTCTCATCTACAATCTCCTGGCGCAGCTCGCGCCGCGGCACGAGATCCATCTGATCTGCCTCAACGATCAGCCGGTTTCGGCCGAAGAGCTCAGGATCATCCAGAACCTGGGCTTGCGCAGCATTCAAGTGATTCCTCATGACGTTCCCAAGAGCATGTTGGCGCGGCTTCTGAACGTCTTGCGCGACCCCATCCCCTTTTGCGTCCGGCAATTTGAATCCGAGCCGCTCCGCCGGGCGCTCCGCGAGTTTTTCAAATCCCAAACCGTGGACGTGGTGCATGCCGAATACATTTCGAGCGCCGTGTACCGCGACGAATTCAGGAACGTCCCTGCGGTCTTTTACCCGCACGACGCGGTCTCGATGCTGTTCGAGCGGAACGCTTCGGCCGAAACCAGCCTGGCCCGGCGCTACTACACCTATTTTCAGTGGCGGAAAGTGATCCGCTTCGAGCATCAGGCGCTGGCCGGCTTCGAGCGGACCATTGTGGTGTCGGAGGCCGACCGCAAATACCTGGCGATGCACGCGGCTACGTCCAGGGTCCGCGTCGTTCCCGTTGGAATCGACTGCGACCACTTCGCGCCTCGCCCCGCCCCGGCCGGCGCGGCGCCCGCCGCCAGCGGCACCATTTTGTTCCGCGGCGTCATGAACTTTCTCCCCAACGACGACGCGGCCCGCCATTTTTACGAGGATATCTTTCCCGACGTGAAGAAAAAGGTTCCCGGCGCCCGGTTCGTCGTGGCCGGAAACGCTCCATCATCGGCGCTCACCCGCGCCGCGGCCAAAGACCCCAGCCTGACCGTCACCGGCTTCGTCAAAGACATCCGCGACCCGATGGCCGAAGCCGACGTGGTCGTTTGCCCCATGCGCATCGGGTCGGGCATCAAGATCAAGATTTTGGAATCGCTCGCGATGGGCAAGGCCGTGGTCGCGACGCCGCTCGCCTGCTCCGGCCTCGAGGTTAAAAGCGGACAGCACCTGATCATCGCGGAGAGCCCGCAGGAATTCGCTTCGCAGGTTCTGCAGATCCTGAAAGATCCGGACCTGCGGAAGCGCCTCGGAACCCAGGGGATGAATCTCGTCCGGGAACTCTATCCCTGGAACAAAATCGCGGCCCGATTCGAAACCGTTTATCAGGAAGCCGTATCGCCGGAACCCGAAAAGCCGGAGGACGACCCGGAAGATGATGTCGAATCCGGAGCTCCCCCCTTTCCGGGATGATCTCCTCTCCCGACTCCGATTCAAGCCCTTTCAAAGGCCGCGGCGCCAGCATCGTGGGCAACCACGTCGTCCGCGACCACATGTTCCTCGGCGCCCTCGCCGCTTTCGCCCTTTCGCGTTTCGCCCCCCTTCAAGACTGCGTCCTCTTCTGGCTGGCGACGGTTCTCGTGGACGTCGACCACTATTTCAATCTCCTTTTCTGGTCCAAATTCCGCTGTTTTTCCATCCCAAAGCTGGTCCGCTTTTACGGTTTCATCGTCGAAAACAAGAAGAAATATCCCGTATTTCTGGCGATCGAATCCTTTCACACCGCCGAATTCCTGGCCTTGCTGGCCTTCGCCGCCTACGGTCTGGACGTCCCAATCCTCCGGCCGGTCCTTTGGGGCATCGGGTTCCATATTTTTGTCGATTTCTTCCACCTGCTCCGCGTAGGGGCGCTGGGAGCGCGGCGAAACTCTTTCATCGAATTCTTCCTGCTGCGCTCCAAGTATATAAGAGAAGGGCTGGACCCGACCCAAACGCAAAAGGACGCCGCGGCTTTCGTTATGGGGAAAAGTACGGATTGAAATCGTTCAACGGTCAGGGTATAATTATTGCGGCAAGGAAGGAGAATCTATCAAATGCAAAATGAGACATTGACTCAATCACAAAACCAACCCAAGGACGACGTTTACTACGGACCGTCCTGGTATAATTTAGACAAACAGGAGCTGTCCGAGGCGAAGAAACTGGACGCTTCAAAGCCGGTCTGGGCGGCCGTCTGGGCCTGGGTCTGCATCGCTGTTTTGATCAAAGGCTATTTGTTCCTCTGGGACCACTATTCCTGGGCCATCTACCTTTACCCGGTTTTTGCCCTTTTTATCGCCGGACGGGGCGGAGTGTTCCTCCAGCTCGCGCATGAAGCCGCGCACGGGCTCATCAGCCCCGACAAGAAGTTCAACGACTGGTTCGGACATTGGATGAGCACGGCGCCGCTGGGCTTCGATCTCCGAGGTTACACCGAAGGCCATATGCGCCACCATGCCTGCACCAACCAGGTCTCCTGCGATCCCGCATCCGACATCGAAAAGTACAAGTTTGTGGACATCTCCAAACCCAGAATGTGGGGGTTGTTCCTGAAGGATATCACGGGCTTCACGGCGCTTTTCGTCCGCCTCATGTACGACCAGCCCAACCTCAACAAGTACCGCCGGGATATCCAGGAATACCTGGAGACCGAGGAGGGATACACTCAGGTGGACGCCGACCAGCTCACAATGGCGGATAAGCTCAAAAAATACGGCTCCATCGCCCTCGTTCAGCTCGTCGTGCTGGGAGCGTTGTTCAAGTTCAATGTTTTTCATTACGGATTCCTTTGGTTCCTGCCTCTTGCCACGGCTCACATGTTCCTCATGCGGGTGCGCGGCGTCGCGGAGCACGGCATGGGCCTTCAGCTGGGCCTGACGCAGGCCGAGCTCGAAAAGAAAACCCGGGGGATGTTCTTCACCCGCTCCTTCGGGACGCCGGCCAACCGCTACTCCATCCCGGGCCTGAATTTCATTGAACGCTGCCTCATCGGAAGCCTGGACGTTTACTATCACCACGAGCATCACCTTTTCCCCAAGGTGCCTTACTACAATCTGGCCCGGGTCCACCGCCTGGTTGCGGATAAGGTGAAGGGCTTCAACCCGGCCGTTTACGCGAAGGGCTATTTCGCCTGTTTGTTCTTCAATTTCCGGCACAATCAGACCGTTCCCCACCCCAAGCCGAACTTTCCGTAAACTCTCTTGTCCGAGATCACCGATAACCGCCATATCCTGATCACCGGCACCACGTCCGGGATCGGTCTTGGCATTTTGAAGCATTACCACGCCCAGGGCTGGACGGTGACGGCCGTCAACCGGACCCAAAACGATGCGCTCGAAAAACAGTTCCCCGGAACCGACTTCCAGCATTTTGACGTCCGAGACCTCGCGTCGGTCAAAAAATATTTCACCGAAGCCGCCGCCAAAAATAAAATCCCGACGCTCTATTTCTTGAGCGCGGGCGTCAACAAAGTCGACAACGTGGGCGATTTTGACCTGGAGATATTTAAGGAAGTGATGGACATTAACTACCAGGGCGTGATGAACTTCGTGGCGGAAGCGCTGCCGCGGGTGCAGGGCAGGCGCGCGGTGTTTGTGGGAGCTTCCTCGACGACGAACCTCTTTGCCAACCCCAACTGCGTGGGCTATTTTGTCAGCAAGCTCGCGATCTACCGGACTTTCAAGATGATGGACCAGAAATACCGCGCGAGCGGCATCCGGTTCAAGAGCATTATTCTGGGGCCTGTGGCGACGGGGATTTTTGTGAGCGGGAAACTGTCTTCAAAACTGCAGGCGACGGTGAGAGACGTGATTACGGTGACGGTGGAGGAATCGGTTCCTAAAATCGTGCGCTTCATCCACTCCAACTGCACTGCTTTCTACTATCCTAAACTGGCGGTCCTTCTTTTCATAACCCTTCGCATCATCAACAACCTGATCCCGGGCTTCTATAAGGGATCAGCACCTTCCGAAAAGTAAATCAACCAAACTTGTAGGAAACTCCGAAACCGCCCCGGGGCGGCTCCCATTTGATGTTCTGATAGGGGCAAATCATTCTCGCGGCGCCGCATTCGATGCAGTTCTCGTAACCCACCACGATCTTCTTGGACGACTCGTCCCAATCGTAAACTTTGGCGGGGCAAACCGTCGTGCAGGGCTTATCCTTGCACTTGAGGCAGATCTTGGGGTCGGGAATCCCGATGTGCGACTGATGATCGTTCTTGAACGTTAAGAGGCCCAGCTTTTCTTCGACAGTTGCCATGGAATCACCCCTTTCCCAAAGATTTGTATTTGAGCGCGCCCTTCACCGCCGACTTCATGAAGGTCATCGCGTTTCTGAAATTGAGCTCCGACTTAATGAGGCTGCGCACGGCCCGGTTGCGGAAGACGCGTTTGAGCAGCGTCGCCTGAACGTCGCGCTTCGAGCGGCCGTCCACGTTGAAATATTCGTACGCCGACTGGCAGACCAGGTCGGGAATGTCGGTCAAAAGCTGGGGGCGCGCCTCAACTTCCTCTTCCAGGTCTTTGTGGTCGTAGAGGTCGGGGATAACGTAGCTGTCGCGAAGGCGCTTCTGGTAACCCGAGAGCGTCTTCGACGTAAAATCGCCTTTCTTCTTCGCCTCGATGACCGTTTCGGCGGCGAGTTTCCCCGAAGTCATGGCCAGGTTCGAGCCTTCGCGATGCGAAGGGTTCACCATCTGCGCCGCGTCGCCGCAGATCAAAATGCCGTCCGCGTAGAGGGGCGGCATCGAGTTGTAGCCGCCTTCGGGAATCACGTGCGCGCTGTACTCGAGCGAGGTCGATCCGCTGATCAGCTTCCTTAAAACGGGGTGCTGCTTGAGCTGATCGAGCAGCTCATAGGGCGGAATCCGGGTCTTTTGGAAATGCGAAACTTTGCAGCCGAGGCCCAGCGAGACCGTCTCCTTGTTCGTGTAGAGGAAAGCGTAGCCAAGCATGCCCTTGGTGATGTTGCCGAACATTTCGAAAGTGGCCCCCTCGTTGCCCTCGAGGTTAAACCGGTCTTCGAGCTTCTCGCGGGGCAGGGCCAGGGTTTCCTTGACGCCCAGGGCCACTTCGTCGGCGCGCCAGTCGTCCATCAATCCGGCCTTGCGGGCCAAAAGCGAGTTCACGCCGTCGCAGGCGATAATGACGTCGGCGAGGAGTTCATCGCCCTCGCTCGTCTTCACGCCGCAAACCTTGCCGTTCTTCTTGATGACGTCCGAAACCATGACGCCCGTATAGAGCTGAACGCCGGCTTCTTCGGCCTTCTTGGCGTACCAGCGGTCAAAGTTCACCCGGATGATGCTGTAGCAGTTGTGGGGCTCGCCGCGCCATTTGCTTGATTTATAGCCCACGCGAATGGCCGAATCGTCCGACAGCACCATGACATTCTGCTCGGTGATGTGCCGCTCCACAGGCGACTGCGCGTCCTTCCAGAAATCGGGGATGATATCGGCGAGCATTTTGGTGTAGAGGACCGCGCCCTGCACGTTTTTGGCGCCGGGATACTCCCCGCGCTCGAGCAGGACGGTGTTCAACCCGGCTTTCGCGGCCGTGATGGCGGCGCTGGTGCCCGCGGGGCCCGCGCCAACGATAATAACGTCGAACTTTTCTTCAGCCATGATAAAAAATGGAGTCAGAGCGGCCGGATACTGGATCCCCGCTGGACTTGCCTGTCAGATAATGAAGGTTATTGCGTCCGGATTTCATTCTCCCAAGGATATAGATGATCTTTGGGAGAGTTTCAAGTGGATTTTCGAGATTATTTCTCGAAAAGCTCCTTGTATTTGTCGGGGTACTTGGCTTTGAAGTCCGCCAGCAGCTTCCTGCGGTGCGTCGCCCAGGCAGCAGCGTTGGCGCCGGTCTTTCTCTTCTTGGAATCTTCGACGATGAACTTCCAGATCTTCTTGCCCTGGTCCGTGGAGATGTTACAGCCGGGTTTGGCCATCATTCTTTTGACGTAACGCTGCCAGATGCCGTCTTCCACCTGCCAGACGAGCTTGTCCTTGAACATCTCGGGGTTTGAAGCCTTGGCGGCCGCGATTTCATCGGCCTTGAGGTCCACGAACTGGGAGTTCAGCGGGCGGGACGGCGTGTGGCACTTGGCGCACTTGTCCAACATGATCTTGTAGCCAGCCTGCGCTTCGGCAGAGTACTTCGAAACGTCGACTGTGGCGGGCCCCAGGTCGTTGGGGTAGGGGTTCTTGAGGGCTTTTTCCTTTTCCGCGTCAGCCGCTGCGTCCGCGAAAATCGCGGGCGCGGTTAGCGCCAGGCCTAAGCAGGCCAGCAGTGAATAGAATAGAACGCGCTTTTTCATGTGAATGCCTCCGAAAGTTTAGTATGAAATTTGGTTACGTGGGTGATAAGCTACGGCGCTACCAGGCTTCCTGCTTTTCCGCGATGCTCAAGAGATATTGTACTAAATGCTCCATATCTTGTCCCTTGATTTTGTCCTTAAAGCTGGGCATGTAGAGCGGAGGCGTCGGCCCGCTCTCGTTTTCCTTCGGCTCGGGGTTCACGCCCTTCTGAATCTTTTCGATCAGCTCTTCGTGAGTGAAAGTCCCGACCGTCTTGACGAGGTCCGGGACTCGTTCACCCTGGCGGTTGAACACCTTGATGCCGCTGTTGGCGTCTTTACCGTGACAGCTGACGCAGCCGTGCTTCTGGAAAAGGTAGCGCCCGTGAGCGATGCCGCTGGCGAAATAGGGTTCGGGCTTTTTCGGAGCCGGAATGCGGTAAACGTATGGGATCGTCTTCTCGCTCTTGAGCGACATGACGTATGCGACCAGCGCTTCCGTTTCGTCAGGCTTGAACCCGAAGTAAGGCATGGCGGTCGGGGCCACGGGCGAAGGCTTTGCGGGATTGGGGCTCAGTTTACCCTCGGGATCGCCCGGGGTGATCACCGCGGGATCGGTCGAGAAGTGGAGCCGTATCCAGTTTTCCAATGTGAGCTCATTTTCCGCGATGACGCCGGCATGGACCGCGTAACCAAAATCGATGCGCGACAGGGGCTTGACCGAAGTTTCTTCCGCGAGGTCGGGAGCGATGGTGCCGCCCTCGCCGCGGATCTGGTGACAGCCGACGCAGCCGTTCTCAAAAGCCAGCTTCTCGCCCTTCTTGATCACTTCCATTCCCGGAACGTTGGGGTGCGCTTCGTGGCACTTGGTGCAGGACGCGTACAAGAGCGGGCCGGCCTTCATGGGGTTTTCCCAGTGCTTCACAACTTTCCAGCCGTACTTCTTCTGCCATTCCGCCTTCTGTTCGGGGGTCTTGGGCATGTGGCCGGCTTCGATGAAATCGGTGGCTAAACCCTGGCCTTCGTGGCAAACCGCGCAGCCGTATTTTTCAAAAGGATGCTTGGTGTGGATATCGTTTTTGGGAGCGGCGAAGGGATGCGCGTCGAATTCGTTGACCAGCGTCGGGTTGACCATGCTGTCGTAGCCCTGATGGCAGGTGATACAGCGGTCGATGCGCTTCAAATCCGTCGCCAAAATCTGCTTGATCTCCTGCGAACGGCCCTTGGCGAGCTTGTATTCCGCCTCGAGCGCTTCTTTCATCTCGGGGCTTTTGTCCATCATCCCCTTAATGCGTTCTATTTCAAGCTTCTTGTATTGGGCCTGATAGGGCCGCCACTCGCGGAAATAATCCTGGGCGATGGCGTAGAGGAAAAGTCCGAGGACGCCGAAATTGAAGACGAAGAAAAGGTTCCGCAGAGAGAAGAGCTTGTTGAACCAGAGATCGCGGAATTCGTTTTTATCCAATGAAAGCTCGCTTAGATATTAAAATTAAATTGCGGCAGGGTAAAAATGTACTTGATATTGAAGCCGAGGCGCAGGCCGATCTTGAGCATGACGGCGATCGTCAGCAGTAAAAACACCATGGAGATGATGTAGCGCGGCCAGGTGATGTTCTTGGCGTATTTCTGCGGGACCAGGAAGCCGAAAATATAATAAAGCGAGGCAGAGAGCGTGATCCAGAAAATCTGCGTGAAGCCGAACGAAACGCCGAGCTTTCGCTCGAAAATCCCGCCCGCGATGAACTTGAGCGCGACCGCGCCGGCTGCGATAATACCGACGCCGGTCCACATGGCTTTCTTGAACGGGACTTCTTTGTTGACGAAGCGGGGCAGAAGCGTACCGCCGACGAAGTAGAGTCCCATCATGAGAAGACCAATGATGTTCGGAACGTTCCAGGCTTCGGGAGGAGGCGGCTTGTGGTGCAGCCAGTTTTCCCAGGGCCAGTACCAGGCCCAGTTGGGTCCGCGGAAATAGGTGCCGATAACAATCAAGATAAACCAGATGGCGATGCCAAAGAGGAAGAACGTATTGGCGAAGGGTCTTTCCTTAATAGAGTAATAGCCGACGCCTTCCTTGCTGTCGTCCACGTAAGGAATCATCATCAAACCGACTAAAATGAGGGTCGGTAAGAGCACGCCGGCGATCCAGGGATCAAAGTAAACAAGCAGTTCCTGCAGGCCCAGGAAATACCATGGCGCTTTGGCCGGGTTGGGCGTGACGTTCAAATTGGCTTCTTCTTCGAGCGGCGCCTTCATGAAGATGGCCCAAGCGGTGAGCAGGGCCATGAAGAACATGGCGTAAAGGTATTCGCGGACCACGAGGTTGGGCCAAACGTCGACTTTCTCCTCGTTCTTGTCCTGGATGTTCATGGGCGCGGCGGAAAAACCGTCCTTGCGGATGCGCCAGAAGTGAATGATCATGAAGATTCCGGCAAGGAACGGGAAAGCGATGCAATGGAGCACGTAGAAGCGCAACAGCGCGTTTTCGCCGACGTAAGTGCCGCCGAGCAGCATGAAACGCGCGTCGTTTTTCAATCCCGCAATCGAGAAGGGACCTTCGGCTCCCAGAATCGGCGTGTTGGACGCCATGTTGGCGCCGACGGTGATGGCCCAGATGGCGATCTGGTCCCAGGGGAGGAGGTATCCGCTAAAAGATAAAAGCAGCGTGAGGAGGAGGAGCACCACGCCGACCACCCAATTGAACTCGCGCGGCGATTTGTAAGCGCCGGTGAGGAACACGCGGATCATGTGGAAGATGGTGATGAGCACCATCATGTGCGCGGCCCAGCGGTGGAAATTGCGCCAGAATCCGCCCATGGTGACGACGTGCTCGAGGTCTTTAATGTCCTGGTACGCCAAATGCACGGTCGGGCGGTAATAGAACATCAGCAAGATGCCCGAGAGCGTGAGAACGAAGAAAAGTCCGAAGGAGAGACCACCCAAACCCCAGGTATAGGTGAACTTGACTGCGCGCCTTCTTATTTTAGCGGGGTGGAGGTGAAGCCAGACGTTGCCGATGATGTGCTGGGCGCGGTCGCGCGGGGTGTCGTTCCATTTGCCGCCGCGGAACATCGAGCGCCAGATCTGGCTGTCAATAATTTCTTTTTTGATTTTTTCGAGGTCGAAGCTCATGAAGGGTTAGGCAAACTCGATGAAGAACTGCTTCTTCTCGCGGAAGCCGGGACGGGTTTCCAGAATCGATTTATCGACGAGGATTTCGCCGGTCGGCAGAAGCGCGATCGCGCAGCGGTTGAGCGGCTTGGGCGCCGGGCCCGCTATGACGTCGCCGTGAATATTGAAATTGGAGCCGTGGCAGGGACACTTGAAGCGCTTTTCCGCGTCGAACCAGTTGGGCGTGCAGCCAAGGTGCGTGCAGCGTCCCCAGAATGCGTAGAGATGGCCTTCGTCCTTCACGATCCAGACGCGCTGCTCTTTCATCCACTTGGTGGAGACGCCTTCGGAATAGTCTTCGGGTTTGCCGGCTTTGAAAATCTGCGGGGTTTCGTACAAAACGTTGGGGAACATGAACTTGCCGGCGGAAGCGCCGACCGCTCCGATGAATGCCGCGAAAGCCGCCCAGGCGGTCCACAAAAAGTCGCGGCGCGTCATCGGCTTCGCCGCGGGAGAGCCCGCGGGTGCAGGTGTTTGAGATGAAATGGGATCGGCCATGTGATTGAGAAAGCAGTATTTAATAAAAAATAATTTCTGCTGTCAAACCACGAAGTGGTCCCCCGACTGAGCCCCGCAATGGATTGTCGGGGGACGGCGAAGTAAAAAGAGAAAAACCCTCAACCGTCTTGATAGCATCAAGACGGTTGAGGGTGATAGGGTGGAGCTGGCGGGAATTGAACCCGCGTCCACGAACCTGCTCGCTGAGCTACTACAAGTTTAGCCTGGTATTGTTCTCGCCTGGGCGCTGTCACCAGACAGAACCGCGCCCGAGGCCAGCCCCGCTGTTTTTGATCGCGCATCCGCGGGACGGAAAATGCGCGACGGACCTGCTATCGACGTTCGACCCTAACCAGCAGGTGTCGTCAGGCGAACGTCACAGCGTATTAGGCTGCGAGGGCCAAGTTTTCGTTGGCTTGTTGGTTTCGGTCGATTGATGACGGAGCCTTCGACCAACTCCGACTTGCAACTCAAGGCGAACAAACGTCCATGTCGAACCCAGTTCAGCCCCGGCACTTACTTAAGGAGTTATGATTTTTTGAAGTGCCGCCCCTTATTTTTTCTGAGGAAAAAATAAGGGGCCAGCAACTTCTCTTACTTCCTTTTCGATGCAAAAAACTCCTGAAGGATGCTCCGGCATTCTTTTTCCAGCACCCCGCCGGTCACTTCAAATCGATGGTTGAGTTTGGCTTTCTGAAGGTCGAGTGCGGAACCGAGCGCGCCCGCTTTCGGATCGCGGCAGCCGAACACGACTTTTCTGATCCGCGCCCAGACCATGGCGCCCGCGCACATCGCGCAGGGCTCGACGGTCACGTAGAGCATTGTAGCACCCAATCGATAATTCCGCAATCGCTTTCCCGCGCGGCGGATCGCGACGATTTCGGCATGCGCGGAAGGATCCAGCTTCGAGATGGACTGGTTCCAGCCCGTCGCAATCAGCTTTCCGCCGCTGACCAGCACGGCGCCGATGGGTACTTCGTCCGCGCGCCGGGCCTTCCCGGCTTCCTGAAGGGCGCGCGCCATCCAAAACTCGTCGGAACGGACGGTCGGAGCGGATTTGGAGGGCTTAGAGAGCGATCTCATATCAATTTTTAAAGCGGGCCGGCGAGAAAGGATCGAGCGGCAGGGACGATTTTCCATCGATCAGGAGCTCCGCCATCAGTTTCCCGGTTACGGGAGCCAGCAGGATGCCGTTGCGGTAATGGCCGCCGGCGACGAAGGCGTTGGTCATGCCGCTGAGCGGCCCCAGGATCGGCAGTCCATCCGGGGAGCCGGGACGCAAACCCACCCAGCTTCCCTTATAAGGAAAATCCGCGAGCTCCGGGAAAACGGAGCAAGCGAAGTCGGTCATCCGTTTGGACGCGGCCGCGTCTTCCAGCCGGTCGAAACCGCGCCTTTGCACCGTGGCGCCGAGCAGGAGATGGTGGTCGTCCTTGGGAACGAGATAGCAATGCACGGGATCGCTGCCGGGCGTGTCGCCGATATAGATGGGACTGGTCCAGGGGTGATGCGCGCGCCACCGTTGCGGAATTTCGAAAATCAAGATCTGGCCCCGGACCGGATCGATGGGCAGGCGGCTTTTGAGGATCTTGCCCGTCCAGGGACCGGCCGCGAAGACGTATTGTCCGGCGGAGAACCGCGAGAGGTTCGTCTCAAGGACGTTGAGGCGCGGCGGGTGAAGATCGATGTCGTCAAAACTCTCGAACTCGAAAAACTCTACGCCGAGTTTCCGCGCCGCCTGAGCGAACGCGGCGGTGAGCTTGTGGGCGGAAACCTGGCCGTCGGCGGGGACCCAAAATCCGCATTGCGCGCCGCGATGCAGGAACGGAAACCGGGACGACACTTCATCGCCGGTCCAGAGCTCGCATTCGAGGCCGGCCCCGGCCTGCCAGTCCCGGCGCGCGCGGAGCGCGGCGGCGCGCTCGGGCGTATAGGCCGTCTCGAGAATGCCGTTGGCGCGGTACCCGACGTCCACCCCGGTCTGATCCTTCAGGACTTCCGCGAGCGGGCCGAAAAGCCGCCGCGATTCGAGCGCGAGGCTGAGGAGCGGGCTTTGGCTCTCCACTTCAATCTGCGCGGCGAGCATGCCGGCCGATCCGCTGGAGGTCTCTGATCCGACCGAATTCCGCTCGAGGACCGCAACCTTCATCTTCCCGTCCGACAGGCGGGCGAGGTGATAGGCGATGGAACAGCCGATCACGCCGGCGCCCACGATCACAACGTCGAATTTCTTCTCGTAAATGTAACTCATTTCCTTCTTACTCCTTCAAATTAATGAAGAAATTCCCGGCCAATTTGGCCTGGCATGGCCCTACTATTTTGAATCGCGGTTGAGGATGATGATGGAATGCCGGTCGGCGCATTCGCCGATCCAGAAGGCGATCAGGTCTTCGCGCGGGGTTTCATCGGGGAAATCTTTGAAGCGGCGGAGCACGGAGAGGTCACGGAACCCGGAAAAAACGTAAAAGTGAAATTGCGGCGCGGGAACGAAACCCATGCGGCGCTCGGCCGGACGCAACGCGGTAATCAAAGCTTCGTCGTTGCTCGTCACGGAAATCTGGGCCTGATCGATGGCGCAGGCAAACGTCTGGATGCTGGGATAATCTTTCAAATCGTAAAGCAGGGGCATGATGCGCTCTTCCCACATGTCGCCCGCGATGGGCATGACGTCGTCAGGGGCGATCTTGAGCTTCAGTTTGGAGAGGAGTTGAGGGAACTGTTTTAACAAACGGACGGGTCAGCGGCTTTAACGGCCGCTTACTGCCACTCGACGGTACGGTATTTGGTGTGATTGACTTCCTTGGCGGGGTAGATGGGAACCACCACTTCGTCGGGCTTGAACCAAAGCTTGATTTCGCGCTCGGCATCCTTGGGATCGGAGGAGGCGTGAATGACGTTTTCGTAAACGCCTTTCGTTGTGATGCGGCCGAACGATCCGCGGATGGACGTGGGATCGGCTTCTTCGGGGTTGGTGGAACCCGCGATCTTGCGGACCTTGGAAATGGCGTCCGGACCCTGATACACCAGCGCGAGCACGCGTTCCGTGTTATGGTGCTTGCCCTGGATGTAGAAAATCAAATCTTTGAAAAAGGGTTTGTCCTTGAGGCCCGAGTAATGCTCTTCGGCCAGCTCTTTGGAAACTTTCACCACGCGCGAGGCGATGATGACGAGCTTGGTTTCGGCCAGCTTGGTCAGGATGTTGCCGGTCAACGACTTTTTGAGGCCGTCGGGCTTGATCAGTACCAGAGTTTGTTCGATATGTTCGCTCATTGGGACGCATATTGTAATGAAATGCGCCGGAGTTGTCAAATTGTGGGTCACCGCATTTTTTTGTAGAATAGGGCCTCATTCGCAGCGGGGATTAGCGCAGTGGCAGCGCGCTCGGTTCGGGACCGAGAGGCCGTGGGTTCAAATCCCACATCCCCGAAAATTTTTCGCCGCAAACCATGTTCACCCTCATAAAAGCCATCCAAAACAAAATCGCCGCCGCCCTGGAAGACGCCAGGGTGCGCTCTCACGTCCAGAAACATTTTCCCGGGACGATGATGGAAGACGGCGTGCAGATCAAGGGCGACCTGGAAAACCTGAAGCTCGGAAAAAACGTGATCCTCCAGAAAGGCACGGTGATCAACCTGGGCGGATCGGAATGGTGCCGGAACGAAGGATCGCTGGAGATCGGGGACGACAGCATCCTTTCGCCGCATTGCGTGGTGTACGCGGCGGGACCGGGCGGAGTGAAGATCGGAAAACATTTTGAATGCGGTCCCGGCGTCGGAATTTACGCCAACCGGACGGATTACGTCAAGGGCAGCGCGGCCGGAAACGAGCGCCATCTGTTCAAGCGGGTCGAGATCGGCGACAACGTCATCATTTACGCCAACGCGGTCATCGGCCCGGGCGTCAAAATCGGCGACAACGCGGCCATCGCCGCCTGCTCGGCGGTGACGCGGGACGTTCCCCCCAACAGCCTGGCCGGAGGAACCCCGGCTCGAGTCCTCCGATCTTCCGTGAAGGCGGTCTAAGACGGTCTTATGAAAAAACTCTCCATTGCCTTTATCAGCCTGCTGATTTTAATCGCGGCCGCGACGGCCGTCATCAACCTTACGTATAAGGAAGGTCCCATGCCCGCCGGCGTCAAAGGGCAGTATCTCGTCAGCCAGGGACGGACCATCCGATATATTCAGGCCGGTTCGGGCCCGAACCTCCTGCTGATGCATGCTTCCCCCGGATCCATCGAGGATTTCGACCCGATCTTCGACGATCTCGCCAAAAATTTCCGCGTCACCGCGTTCGACCGGCCCGGCCACGGCTACAGCCGCGATCCCGGCAGCCTTTTTACGTTAAACTACAACGCTCGCGTGGCGGAGGACGTCATTGAACAGCTCAATTTGAAGAACGTGGTGGTGATCGGCCATTCCTACGGCGCGGGGACGGCGCTGACCCTGGCGATCAGCAACAACCCCAACGTGCGCGCGCTGGTGCTGATCGGTTCTCCGGGCTACAAACCGGTGGACTTGGATTTTGTCACGAAACTTCTCGGCGTGCCTTACTTAGGCAAGGCGCTGTCTATCCTGCTTTCTCCGCGCATCGGCGACAAGCTGGTGCGCGAAAAGCTCGCGCTGGGCTTTAAGCCCAACGAAATCGCGCTGGCCCCCAGCGATCTGGACCTGCGCGCCAAAATCTGGACGCAACCCATCGTGCCCTACACGCGGGGCCGCGAGCTCGCCAACCTCGAGAAAAACCTCATGGCGAACAGCCGTCATTACCGGGAGATTTTGAAACGCGTTCTGATCATCCAGGGCAAGGAAGACTGGGTGACGAAAGCCGCCTGGAAACTGCACGAGGACATTTTGGGTTCGGAGCTGGTGGTGCTGGACGGCGTCGGACATTACCCGCAGTTCGCCAACCCCACCGAAATCGTGCGCCTCATCGAAAAATTTCTGCAGGACCCTCTCGACACCGAAGCGGGAGGCAAGCCATCAGCCAAACGATAATCCGGCTCCGCTCGCTCGAAGTCACGCGCGCGGTCCCCATCCTCAAAAATATTGACTGGGACGTGAAACAGGGCGAGCATTGGGCCCTTTTGGGCGCCAACGGCTCCGGCAAGACGTCGCTCGTTTCCGCGCTGGCCGGCTACACCACTCCCACCGACGGCGAGATGACAGTGCTGGGCCAAACCTACGGCGAAACGGACTGGCGCGACCTGCGCAAACATATCGGCCTCGTGAGTCCCGCGATCGAACGCAAAATCGAGAACGTCGAGACCGCTTTGGAAATCGTGGTGAGCGGGCGCCACAATCAGATCAATTATTGGGGCAAGATTTCAGCGGACGACCGTTCAAAGGCGATGGAAGTTCTGCGGCGGGTGGAGATGGACCGTCTCGCGGGACGCGAATGGGAGGTGCTGTCGCAGGGCGAGCGCCAGAGGGTGTTGATCGGCCGGGCGCTCATCAGCAATCCGAAACTTTTGATATTGGACGAACCCTGCGCGGGCCTGGACCCCGCGGCGCGCGAGAATTTCCTGAACTTTTTGAAGCGCCTCGCCGCCCGGAAACTGTCGCCGAGCCTGGTTCTGGTGACGCACCACGTGGAAGAAATCCTGCCGATCTTTTCCCACGCTCTGGTCTTAAAATCGGGCGCTGTTCTGGCCGCAGGCACGGTTAAAGACACGCTCACGCCGGCGATCCTGTCCGAAGCTTTCGACGCGCAGATCAAGATCCGCAGGGAATCCGGGCGCTACCGCCTCGAAATCCAGCCCCGCCGCAACCTCGTCATTTAGCCGTCGCGTCCGGCCGAAAAGTTTAGTAAAATAACGTTCCCAATCATTTACCCGATCTCAATGGTGGCTGTAGCTCAATGGCGGAGCTCTCGACTGTGGCTCGAGCGGTTGCGGGTTCGAATCCCGTCAGCCACCCCAATCTTTATTTTTAGCGTAGTGAAGTTCGAGTTTGGTTTGTTTTTCAGTAGGTTTCAGAGGTTCTAACCTTTTATGGAGCGCCCGGACCTCTGGCGCGATCTCCTTCAAGTAAACGAGCGGCGTTCTCGTCTCAAGATGCAAGGTTCTAACCTTGAGTATTAGGTTGGTTCCGAGGCAGGACAAAATCGTTCGCTTGGTTTCTAAATCCCCTTCTTCAAATCGTTTCTTCGCCGTCTCCGCAAAATCAAAAAGTTTCTCCGCCCGATCCAGGTAAGTATCCGCCCGGTTCGTGCTGTCGGAAATTAACTCCTCGAATTTCTGGCGCTCAAACATGACGACTTCTTTCTTCAGGCGATATTCCTCCGGCGTTAGCTCTCCGTTTAGTCGCATATCGAGCAAGGATTCCAATTGTCTTTGGCAAGCATCCATGCGTTTGCGGTGAGCCTGAACGATGCTCTGGCTGTCGTCCTTCTCTTGTGCATGATCTTCCTTCAATTGTTTAATGGCCCATTCGTGAAACTCCGGCGGGATCGTAATTTGATCCAGTAAGTCCAAAATTTGAACTTCTAATGCGCTGTCGCGGATCGCTGGCTCCGGACAATGGGGATCGAGTTTCCGAGTGCAGTGGTAATAAGTGTAAGAGTGGCGATTGCCGTTCTTTTGCGCTTTATTTTTGGTTTCGGCAGTGACGCCAGCCCCGCAAGTCCCGCAGCGCATCATTCCCGTAAAAGCGAAAACGTGCGCTGTCTGCTTATTGGGCTTGAGACCGTGGATGATCCCTTGAGCTAAATCAAACTCGGCTTTCGTTACCATTGGCTCATGCTTGCCGGGATAAAGTTCGCCGCCCCAATAGAAACAGCCGTAATAGAATGGATTTTTGAAAATGTCGTAAAACTTGCTCCGCGAGATCATCCGCCCTTCCGTAGTCGTCAGCCCAAGCGTCCGCGCCTGTTCATAGAGAGAATCAACGGAGCAGCGCGTCTTGAGCAAAATATCCCATAACCTCCGAACGATGGCGAAGCGCTCTGGGTCTTTGTAGATCGGGGCTAAATCCGGCGTTCCATAGCGATTATTCAGGTATCCGACCGGCGGCTTATGAGGAATCCATCCGTTTTGAGCTTTGCTCCGCATCCCCCGTTTGGTGTTCACGCTTAAATCCAAAATAAATTGGTTCGCCATCCCGAACTCAAGGCTCATCATCAGGACGTTATCGGAGGGCTGATAGGAACGCTGATAGGTTTGAATATGCCGCAAAATGGACTGTTGGAGCATCCAGTTGATCGTTCCACCGTCAACCGGATTGCGGGCCAGGCGATCCAGTTTCCAGCACAAAATCCCTTGGGCTTCCCCTTTATGGATGCGCTCGATCATCTCCGCGAAGATGGGGCGGCCCGGCCCCTTCGCGGATCGCTCCTCCGTGAAAACTCTCGCTATATTGAGTTTAAGTTGGCCCGCAAGTTTCTTTAGTTCCTCGATCTGAGACGGGACCGAGGCTACCTGCTTATCCTCGCTTTCAGAGGACTTCCGGGCGTAGAGAAAATACTTGAGACCGGCTTCTCTCATTTCTCGATCCTTTTCCTGAGGCGCTGCAATTCAGTCCGGGTATAGAGACGGTAATTGTTCATCGGATGCCGATGCGGTTTGAATTTCTTGAGCCGGTCCCAATTGCGCAGCGTCTGAGTAGTGACGTTGAGGAACTCGGCGGCTTCTTGGATGGTTAAGTATCTTTTCATTGGATTAGAGAGTAACCTTATAAAACATTATAACTATAATAAAGCACCATGTCAACACAATTATTATTTTACGAAATCCTGCGGCCAAGTGCTTCGAGTAACTTGTCTTTGGGAACCAAATCCAGATCAATGTCTCCCTCCTTCCATTGGCGCGACCCCATTTTCCCAATAATGTCTTCGACCTGATAGTCATCGAGCCTACCGTAGGTCGTCAGCGTCGTGCCAATGTTCTCATGGCCGATATTTTGGCTGATTGCCCGCATTTCTTCCGGCGTCCGGCAACGTTTGACGGCTTCGTGAATCGCGGCATGACGGAAAGCGTGCGGGATATAGTAGCGGAGCTTCGCCTTTTCCATCCGGTATTTGAAGATGCTGCGGATCGCTTGCGCGGATTTCCAGAAGACCGGCTCAACCTCCTTGCCCTCAAAACAATAATCTTCTTCGCTTTTATGCTCAACCTTCGTGCGAGGAAAAAGCGGGTCGGTGTCCGAAAACAATCTGATAGTTCGAAGATGCTTATACCATTCCAGGATATAACCAAGCAGGGACCGGGATTCGTCGAACCTAAACAACGTCGTGACGATATGCTTGGCGAACTTCGAGCGGACCCCTTTTGCCGGGTCTTGATCCGCGATTAACTTTTCCGGGTCAAAGCACCCTATCGGCAAAGAGGCAATAGCGTCATCTCGCATCCCGCTCAGCATGGCGAACGCAATGATGGCGCGATCCCTGCGATCCACCTCAGTTACGACCTCCATGCCGCTACACAGCGAAACCACGAACTCCAAAGAGGGGTATTCCTTGCGCCGGGAACTTATGGCGATGCGGCGCTGCTTCTTGTCCAGAGTCAGATATTGAACGTCCGAGTGGTCAATTCGGGACTTATAGCCCGGACGGGTCGCCAACCAGGTAAAGAAGTCTTTGAGAAACCGGAGTTGATGGTATTGGCTGGCCAGGGAAAGGACTCGCCCGTTGCGCTCCGATGCCAGCCACTTCTTGAAATCTCGCGCAGTCCCATTATTGAAAGCCGCATAGTCCGCCCCTTCCGTAAACTCCTCGTATCTCCAAATTGCCTGTTCAACGGACCCGACACTGGATTTTGAGAAACCTTTTCCGTTTTCCAGGAACTGAAAATACTCGCGCTTGATCTTTTCATTTTTCACTTTCACATTTAGCATTTTGGTTGTCATATTTTCACCTCTCCTTTGTCAGTGTATCAGGCCGGTCTATCTTGTCCCTTTAATCTCTCTACCGGCGTCTGCACAACTGTCGGAGAAACGGGTTCGCTGGAAAATCTAAAAACGGCTTTTCCACAGCGCGGGCAAGTCCCTTTAAGCGTCACCATTTGCCGGTCCAGACCGATTCTCTTTCCTTGCCGGATCACAGCCAGGTTCGCCGGGACGACCGCCTGCTTGCAACTCAAGCAGAACGTTTCCCCCGGTTGCAGGCGGACCTTGTTTTTATCGCGGCGTTTCGCCAAGAAGACGCGCAATACCGAACCCTCCACAAAGTACGGATGCGATCCTTCCACCACCCGGAGCCCTTCTTTGTGCCATCCCTGAACCGTTCGGATATGGACTTTGAGGAGGTCCGCGATCTCGCGGAACGTATAACAGCGCTTGGCTCGGACCAGAAAAATTTTGACGTTTCTCATTTTGGATCTTCCTTCGGCCCGGAGGGAATCAGGAGGATTCGATAAAGCCGGAGCAGATTTCCTGCCTGCTCCCGCGCTTCGGCATCGCTGAGCTTTACCCCAAAGCGGCGGAAGTATAACTCCTGGAACTCTTGAACGGCTTTTTCGGGCATCATATCGCACCCATAAAATAGCGTTCACCGAGTAGGAACTGTCAAATTGTTGAAAAGAACGAAACTACTGCACTTTCCCGCCACACCGACACCTGATTTAGCCCGTTCACCGCCTCATTCGGTGAACACTCCGGTGAACGAAAAAGATTGTAAAACCCTATAAAGATTTGAGATAATAGGGACGTTGCCTGCGGACGACATCTTTGGCCCGCCAGCGTGAACGTCAGGCACTCCTTGAGAGCAGGAAAGCTCCCTAAATAATGTCGCGTAACTATAAACTCAAGACCTTTCTTCGCCATTTGGACCGCGAACTCCTTGATGAGTGGCTTCATCTGAGCGTTGGAGTAAAAGACCCCTTGCCGACCGCCGGTGAAGATGAAACCGACGCCGACGTATGGGAGGACTTTATCAACGCCCAGACTTCGGACATGGTAAGCGAAATCGAAGCGGGTTTTCGGGACGTAAACGATTTAGCCGATGAAACCGGCATCATGGCTTTACTGGATCGCGCAAGAGCAAGCGGAGTATCCCCCCAGGCCGCGCTCGAACAGATTCAGGGAGCGCAAAACCAAGCCTTCTATTTTTTACTGCGCCACCCGGACATTTTCCGCACCGCTCTCCTTCTCCGTGAGATCACCGATCTTAAAGCCAAAGCAAGCCGACTTGGACTAAAACAACTTCCAGCCGATTTCGTGGCCGGAAAACGGGAGCGGCTTGCCAACGCTCTCCGGGACTACCTGCTAACCCAAGATGGCCGGGGCCGTTATTGCGAAGTGGACGTTTACACCGATAATCGGGTTTGCTTTATCGCCCATCCAGAGGATTTTGCGAAAACCGCGACGTTCTACCGTCAGGGGCGCTTGAGGCGGGACGCCCGGCGTAACAGTTTCGAGATTGTTTTCATCTATCACCCGGACACCGGCAAACTCGAATTGAACACCAAGGGCGGGAGGAAACGCGAGTTGGCGCTGTTCAATCTATTCAACAGCGTCGTCCTGGAGGATGATTCTCCGGTCCAGGAATCGCAACGGGTATATAACTTGAACAAGCTCTTGAACCGAGACCTGGCCCTTTCCACCGAAATCGAAGACCAGGTTGAATATGTCCGGCTCCAAAAGCTCAGGATTGAAAACAAATACTCCAATTATCGCCTTACAGTGGAAATCCCCAACGCTTCCAACGTCTCCGCCATCCACGACGCCTTGGATCGCCTGCACATTGCCCGCGAAGCCGTAAACGTGAACCAAGCCACAATTCAAATGAAGTTCCCCGGCCAGGGACGGCGCGGCGGCGTGAGGATCGAGCTATCTTACCCGGACAAATGCAATCTGAACGATTCACCTCTGCACCTCAAGGCCAAAAAATATCTTGTTCAATGGGGGCTCGAAGATCAAAGACCCGATCCGCAAACTCCTGGCGGCCATCGCCACGAACCAACCCTTACACCTGCCTGAACGCACCTTACAGGACGATTTCGGACCCATCCGTAAGCCCTTTGAGAAATTAGGCTTCCTGCGCAGGCTTGAACCAGCCAAGGAAATCTTTTGTCCCGGAAGCGCGAACGCCTGCATCCACTCAGTGACGCCACTCAAGGGCAAACTTTTCGTGAACTGCGACTGCGAGGAAGGTGTCGGCCTCATCGAAGTTTCCAAGGAAGATACGGAACGTTTCGGCTTTGATATGGCGGCATTTTTATCCTGGCTTTCGACCAAGATGGAGCTAACCGGGACGGTCCGGGCTACTGAGAACAAGGATGTTTGGTTTCTGGGCGAACGTAGTGAGAGCCAACAGACAACCGCATTCTATTTTGCCCGTATCGGCGATCCACAGCAGGCATCGAAACTGGCTCTCCAACTTCAGAAACGTGCATCGCTTCTTCTTTGGCTTGGCGAATCGCCCCATATGGAAACGCTGGCCGCTCCTCTCGTTTCTTTGCCCGAAGTCCTGATATTGAGGAACGGGAAACTCGACTTGAACACAAACCCCATCCACAAGCGCCTTCCCCCTAAAACAGCAACTGAGGCGACGGACATCATCCTGGACGACAACATTGTTCTCCACTATGAAGGCGAGAAATGTTTTTTACTTTTTGAGCGTAATGGCAACGCCTACCGACACAAATGCTTGATCCGCCCGCAGGCTGCACGGCTGATCCGTTTCCTTTACGATGTCCGAAACCGTAAGGATTATGCCTTTCCGCTCGACGAGTTTGTCTTAAGGGGCTTTGGATCGAGCAAACCCAGCATCTCGAACCGTTTTCTGGACGTAAATTTACTCTGCGACCAGCATGAAGCTGAACCCGTTTTTCATAAATTTCCCAAGGATATGTGGGGCTTAAATCGGAGTCTTAAGTCCTGTAAATAGGGTTTGGAGCTGAACTAAATGAACGAACCAATCCATGAAGTAGTTGACTGCGGGTGTTCCCCCAGACCACCAGCTCCATTTTCAGAAGATGCACAGACGATGCACCCTTTTTCCTTTGATTTATTTCAGGGAATCCATTTCTTTGCGGATTTTGCCGCAAATGAGCCGAAGGCCAAAAATCGGCGCTACTACAACACCGCAGCCGTTACCGCCGCTGCCGCCGGGCTGGAAGCAATGCTAAATGAGCAAATTAGCCTGAGCGCCACTCTCAAAATAAACCCTCCGGAACTTTACGCGGCGCTGGATAACGCAAAGAAAGACATTTCTCTCAAAGATAAATGGAATCTATTTGCGGCCATCAGAAAAACGACGCCGTGGGATAGCGGAAAAGAGCCGTATCAATCCTGCGAGATATTGTTCGCGTTACGAAATGAAATAATGCACTATAAGGCCCACTTTCTGACCCACAATGAAGCACCGATAAAAAAGTTACAAAGCCTCCTCGATCAAATCGAACCGACGGTTAAGCCGGAATATCGGGACGATACCAAGTATTGGCTGATTACAATTCTTGAATCCAAGAATTTGGCAGGCTGGCTGAAAGAACGAATAAGATGGGACATTTTATTTGACCTACTGATGAAGCCAAAGGGAACCGATCAAAGTAAGTATCCAGTTCGACATTTATGACTACTCAAGAACAAATCGCTCGACTTGATAATCCGCAAGAGTTTACGAAACTCTGCAACACCTTATTTGCGGCAAAATATGGACCGGATTTCATTGTTATTGATGGCGCAAGAAGCGATGGAGGGAATGACGGCTATATAAAATCAGAAGAACGACTTTTAGCAATGTACTGTCCGGTAAAACCGGAAAAACAAACGGACGCAAAATGCCTCGAAAAGATCAGAGGTGACATGGCCAAGGCAAAAGCACTTTCTGACAATCGAAAATACAAGATCACAAAATGGACATTTCTCACGCCCGAAAAATTAGGCAACAACGTAGTCTCAACAATGATCGAAGAAGGTAAAAAATTAGGCTTTGAATGTGATTATATGGAAGCAACTCACCTTGCGGTAATGCTGAGCGACCACCCTTCCGTTTATCGGGAATTTCCATGGATACACATCAGTAAAATGGAAGAAAAACTCGATTTTCTAATAAACCATTTGATCGAAAAAAAAGAGTTACCCAAAGCTGAAAATCTACCTCCACCCTCCTCGGAGGCCAAATCTGATTCACCAGATTTTAAGGCCGCAATTGCCCTATGTGAAGGTCTTAGAACATCTGAAAGTAAAACAAGGTTGAGGGCGCTCTATTATTCAACCTCGGACAAAGCGGCTAAATTGCAATGTGTTTTTGGTCTACTAAATTGGTATGCCCCGATAAATGACAAAATTGAGGATCAATTTGAATACTGTTCGGCGGGACTCCAATTAGCAGGACAATTGAACGCACACGGAGAGCGGGCAAGAATTTTGGCGTACAAAGCCAGTCTAATAAACGACGTATTTTGCCAAGAAGATAGTTACTATGCTTATTATTTCAAAGCCGATGGAATACTCGGAATTTCGATAATGTCTGATGAGCAGAAGAAGCGCATCGTTGAGCGCCTACATAGTCTTCAAGACTCGTATGAGAACGCATTTGCCGAAGCGCAGGAACTTGCAAAGAAGATTGGAGATTATGACCTTTTAGCCGACATCTACCAAACGATTGGAAACTCAGCAGGTCAAAGGTATATTCACATAAGTAAATTCAATCCTACCAGAGCCGGGGAAGAAAAATCTCTTTCAAAAAGGGCGTTGATGTTGGCCAAGGATATTTACACGGCGGTAAAAGACGAGCATAAAGAAGGTTATGCACTTCACAATCTTGCCAATCAAATTAACACCTTTGGGGAAAAGCAAGAAGCCCTATTACTCCTTGAAAAATCTCTCAAAATCGGAGAAAAATACTCAGACCAAGGTTTGATTGGAAGTGGCAACGCCCTAAAAAAGAGAATCGAATTAGGAAAAATCCCGGATTATGTAAACGGTGAAACCTGGGGTGATGAACCAGCCTAAGCCAACTATGAGCTATTTGTTGCTCCTCCAAATTTTCTTCTCCAGCAACGAGATCAAGGCAGGAAGGACAACCAAAGTCAGAAGGGTTGAAGAAAGAACCCCGCCAATAACAACAGAGGCCAAGGGACGCTGAACCTCAGCGCCAACACCCGTTGCCAGCATCATCGGAAGGAAGCCGAAGATTTCGACTAACGCCGTCATAAACACAGGCCGGATGCGCTGAGCCGTTCCCTCCAGGATCAATTCCCTGCCGGATAAGCCATGACCCCTCAAGTCATTAAAACAATTGACCAGAACCACACCATTGAGGACGGCAATGCCGGAGAGAGCTACAAATCCAACCCCCGCCGATATGCTAAAGGGCAATCCGTTCAAGAGAAGGCCCAAAACTCCGCCAACCAGAGCCAAAGGGACGCAGGTCAATATGAGAACGGTCTGATAAACGTTTTGGAAAGCGGCGTAGATCATGAACGCGATTAAAAGTAGAACCACTGGCGCTAACAAAAACAGCCGCGCCCGCGCCACCTGAAGGTTCTTAAAGTTCCCGCCCCATTCCATGTAATAACCTTCGGGCAGTTTCACAGACTGAGCAACAGTCCTTTGCGCCTCCTCCACAAAACTTTCCGTATCCCGGTCGCGGGGATTGATCATGATTGCCGCCCGGCGCTTGCCGTTTTCTCTGGAAATGGCTCCGTAAGTGTCCTCGAAATGGAGATCCGCTACTTCTTCCAAAGGAACGGACGCATTTGCCGCAATACCGACCGGCAAAGTCTTGAGCGATTCCAGATTGGATCGGATGGATTCCTTGAGGCGTACAATAATAGGAAACCGCTTCATACCTTCAAAGAGAAAGCCCGCATCTTCCCCGCCTATGGCAATTCCCACGGACTCCAAAACTTCCTGCCGGGAGGTTCCCAACGACTTTAGCACCTCTAATTTAGGCTCAACGTGCATCAAAGGAATTTTCCCTTGTAGTTCAACCTCGACTTCTCCCGCGCCCCGGACTTTTTCGACAAGCTCCTTAATCTGCCGGGTTGATTGGGCAAGAGCGTCCATATCTTCCCCGAAAACTTTCACTGAAACATCTGCGCGAGTGCCTTCCAGAAGCTCATTGAACCGCATCTGAATGGGCTGAGTCACCAAAATACTTTGCCCAGGGACTTCAGCCTGTAACCGAGCGTAGATTGCTTGAGATAACTCCGCCTTGGAAAGTCTCTTGCCGTATATCGGCTCCCATTGCTTTGAGGGCTTCAGCATGATGAACGTATCCGATAAGCTCACCGGCATGGGATCGGTTGCCACTTCCGCCGTTCCAAGGCGCGAGAAGACAACTTCGACTTGCGGGAACTGCTTGATGATTTCCTCCGAGATTTCCTGTAATGCGATGGATTGATCAATGCTGATGGTTGCGGGGCGCACGAACTGAAACAAGATAGAGCCTTCATTCAATTGCGGAAGAAATTCCCCTCCCAAGCGACTGAACAGCAATCCTCCGGCGATAACAGAAGCAATGCCTATTGAGATAATTGTTTTAGGAGCATTTAACACCCGGTTCAGTGTGGGGCGATAAGCGTCTTTTATCTTCCTCATTAAAAATGGCTCACGGTCTTCCGTTTTACCTGACAAGAGCCAACCGGCAAGCGCGGGAGCCAGCGTAAAGGACAAAAGAACCGCCGCGATTACGGCCATGCTGAACGTGGCGACCATCGGCACGAACATTTTGCCTTCAACGCCGGTGAGAGCGAAGATAGGAATAAAGACTGCAACAATGATGATTTCACCGAAGCCCGCTGATTTCCTGATTTCGAGCGTGGCATCAATTACGTTTGTCCGCACTTCTTCTTTGCTCAAAGCTCTTCCTAACTCTGTCCGGGCATGATGGAGCCGCCGGACGCAGTTATCAATCACGATTACTACCCCGTCAACGATGATGCCGAAATCCAAAGCCCCCAAGCTCATCAGGTTCCCAGAAATTCCGAAGCGCTTCATCAAAATGAAGGTGATCATCAATGTGATCGGTATCGTAACTGCGGTAATGAGAGCGGCCCGGATATTCCCCAAAAGCAAAAGCAGGACGACGATAACCAAGACAGCGCCCGTAATAAGATTATGCTCAACCGTCCGCAGTGTGGCATCCACCAATTGAGAACGATCATACAGAGGAACAACCTTGAATCCTTCCGGCAGAGTAGGGTTCATTTCCCGGATTTTCTCGCCCACTCCGTGAGCCACAGTCCGGCTGTTTTCGCCCAAACGCATGAGAACCGTTCCCTCAACGTTCTCTTTGCCATTGACCAGAGCTGCACCCGTCCGCAACTCTGTTGCAAGACTTACATCCGCTACGTCTCCGATGGTAACGGTGCGAAGCGTCTCTAAGGCACGGATCGGAACGCGCCGAATGTCTTCAACTGAGCTTAGAATCCCCGTTGCCTGAACTAAAAACTGCTCCGCAGTTTGCTGGACGTAGCCGCCGCCGACGTTTTGATTGGCCTTCTCCATTGCCTCGATTAAATCACTAAAGTGGAGACCGTATCTCGCCATTTTCTGTAAATCCGGCTGAATGTGATACTGCTTTTCAAAGCCGCCAATGGTATTGATTTCGGCCACTCCCTGAACACCTAAGAGTCTCGGCTTAATCGTCCACTCCTGAATGCTCCGAATTTCCATGAGCTGAGCCAGCCGGTCTTTCCCAGACGCCTCAGGGGTTGCTTCTATGTAGTAGTGAAACACTTCCCCTAACCCTGTCGTGATCGGACCCAACTTTGGGAGCAACCCCTTGGGGAGCTGAGATGCGGCTTCTTGAAGCCTCTCGGACACCATCTGCCGCGCACGGTAGATTTCCATGCGGTCCTCGAAAACCAAAGTAAGCTGAGACAACCCGAAACGAGAGATGGAACGATGCTGAAGCAATCCACTGATTCCGTTCATTGCGTTTTCAATGGGAACTGTGACGTAACGCTCAATTTCTTCGGGCGTTAGTCCTTCAATGCTCGTATTGATTTGAACTTGGTTATTGGTAATGTCTGGGACGGCATCAATCGGAAGGGATTGAAAACTGAGCAAACCCAAGCCGATCAAGACAACCGTCATTAAAATGATAAAACCTTTATTATAAACCGAGAAGGTGACAAGTTTTTTAATCATGATTTAATGCCCATGGCCCTCATCCGAATCGCTAAAAACCCGCAACTCCGCAACGCGAAGTAGAGGCACGCCCTGAATAGCGATCTGATCCCCTTTCTGGAAATCCTCGGCCTTCTTTGGCTTAAATGCGGCTTGCTGTGATCCCGCCTTAACCTCCGAGCCTTCAATTAACTTAAACCATCCGGCGCGAAACCTATAAACTCCTGATTTCCCCTTGAAGTGAACAATCGCCTGAGATGGCAAGGCATACGGAGCCTGAGCCGAAAGCGCTTGCGCTTTGACTTTCAGGGTTTGGATCGCCTTTTCTGAGAGCTTGAACCCGTTTTCCCGGTTGGCTTCAGTCACAGCATGGTCTGGGCCTACGTCAAACGATTCTGCTTCCCCTTCATGCCCATGCTCTTCTTCACCTTTTTCTTCTTGATAGGCATGGTCCGCTTTCTTCCCATGATGCGACTCCTCTGCGCTTATTCCACCTAAACAGAAAGCGACTAACAAACCAGCAAATATGATCCTCATAGTTGCGCCTCCAAAATTTTTCCCTGTAAAGCGTAAATAGACCAAAGCGCTTCGATACCCTTCAACTCCTGTTCGTTCTGATCTTTTACAAAATCAATCATTTGCCGGTGAACTTCTATGACAAGCGATGCCGCCACCAAGCCCCTCTCGAAAAGACTTTCCATATTCTGATGTTTTTCTTCCATCTGAAACACGGTCTGAGTCCTCTCCAAAGCATCCACCGCAATGCGGTAAATCTCCTGCCATTTTGAAAGTTCCAGCCTCAGCCGCCGTTCCTCTTGGGCGAGGGTAAGTTCGGCCAAATCAAGCTCGCTTTTGGCAACGGCACGGCCACCCTGGTTCAGACTAAAAAGCGGCAAGGGAAGCGAAACGACGGCTCCATAACCTTGATTATCCTTCCCTCTGCCGGATTCTAAATCCACAAAGGGACCAGCGCGAAGGTTCGGCCAAGATTCGCTGTTCGCTAACCCTACGCTAGTCTTCGACTCGCCAACCGTGGCAATAAACTCCTTGCGGGCAGCGCCTCCAACAGCATCTGTACCCTGAATCACCGGCCAATCCGTTTTTTTAAGCGGCAAGGCATTAACGATGGTTTGAGTATCTGCACCTACCGCCCACATGAAATACTTTTCAAGAGACTCTTGCTCTTGAAGCAGAGAAGCCCTGCGCAGGTGACTATCGTTTTCCGCAATAATGAACGTATGCAGGGAGACTTCCAGCTCAGGAGGTAACTTTGTGCGGGAACGATAAAGCCGGATGATCTTCCCGTAAGTTTTCAAAGCCTCTTCGTTAGCGTGGAGTTCCGTTTCCACCTGCCGGAGCCGGTAGAGATTCAATACGGTTTGAATGGCGGCCTGTTCCTTTGCGTGATCCAACTTCGCTTGAAAAGATTCTTTACGCGCCCGCGCCTGTTTGATCCTCCAGAACCGTTTGCCGCCAAGCTCAAAAGGATGAAGATAGCCCGCTTGCAACTTCAATGAGGGCTGATCCTCGTCATTGGGGAAAGTGGATTCAGACTCCACCTCTGGGTTGGGGCGCTGCCTCGCGGCTTTTTCCAAGGCATCACCTTGGTTCATCTGTGTTTCCGCCAACAAAACGTCGGGGCGATGCTTCAGGGCGCAATTCAGGATTTCTTGCGCCGTGGTTAAGCGGCAAGATTCAACGGCAACGGCGGCACTTATGGGCGTGGATAGGACAGCAAATAAGAGTATTCTTTTCATATGAGTTAGATCACCGCCTTGGCGCTAAGCCAAAGGCTATTTATAACGAAGGGACAGGGATTTTCTTACGGAAGAACTGCTTTTTAGGCGGCGAGCTTCGGGGGATGGAAGAACTGGCGAGAGGACCCGCTTGGAACGTGCAGGGAAATTTCTGATCCGACCAATGTTTGATGCTGAACAGGAATTAGGGTGGCGACTTGATAAACTACGCCCTGATGAGACTGGCAGCTCCCGACGTGGCAAGTTGCGGTAGCGCAATTATCTTGTTCGGCCCACTGGCATTCGTCCAAAGAGTCAACCACGATGTCGGCCAGAAGGCCCGCAATCAGGAGAATACTTAGGAGTTTAAGACCGCGACGGAACATGGTCAGAATATAGCAGTATTGAGACCGCGATTCAACTTACTTGCCGTCACAACAATCATTGCACCCCTCAAACGCTTCGCGCCCTTCTTTGACGATGAACCAGACCATAACCAGACCCGCTACCGGATCGGCCCACCATAATCCCCAAATGGCATTGAGCGCGAGGCCCACCAACAGCGCAACCGAAAGATAAGCGCAAACTATCGTCTCCATACCATCCGCCGCAAGAGCCTTGCTACCAATCTGGAAAGCCACTTTGCGTTTCGCCAATCCAAGAACAGGCATTGTTACGGCAGATGCAAGAGCCAGAATGATCCCTACTAAACTTTGAGAAGGACGTTCCTGAGTCCATAACGCATGTAAGGACTCGAAGGAAATATAAGCCGCCAAAGCAAAAAACGTCAAACCGACGATTTTTAGGGCCGCCTTTTCCCTTTTACTCTCTTCGTCCAAGTCTCCCTGCTTTTTGAGCCGCCAAATAATCGCCCCGGCGGCAGTCACCTCAATAATGCTATCCAGGCCGAATCCGACCAGCGCGATGCTTCCCGCCGTTATTCCAGCGCCGATAGCGATTATCGCTTCAATTACATTCCAAGCAACGGTTAGATACTCCAGGATCAATGCGCGGCGAATAAGAAGCGGTTGTGAGGTCTCCATGGCCGCATTATAGCAAGCAGCCCTCAAAAGGTATAATAGATTGGGTTTCCGGCTACGTTTCCTTCAATAAGCGCGGTTCTAACTTTGCTCAGCCAGCGACCCCAAATCTCCTTAGAAAAACTTCCTGGGTATTTTGGGGTTGCCCCTGCTCCTTAATTTGAAGGAATAAGAATTCGGGGGCACACCAAATCAAACGATCGCGATATTCGCATCAAAAGGAGCAAACTCATGGCGCTACAACCTGTTTATCTTGTATCAGTAGGGAATCTCGGGAAATTCCTTGAAGCTTTGCGTCATGCGCAGGCTCCAGATAAATTTAGTCTCCGTTTTATTGAAGAACTTGGATTTAAAAGCACTAACGATCGCCTTTTTCTACCATTGCTCAAAGCAATGCGGTTTCTCGATGAAGCCGGAAAACCGACCTCACGCTACCATTCCTTTCTCGATGATAATGAATGGAAAAATATTCTTGCAGCCGGAATCCGTGACGCCTACCCGGATATTTTTCGCGTAAACCGTGAGGCCAACAGCCTAACAAAGGAACAGCTTTCGGGAAAAATTAAAAGCCTTGGGGAAGGAAAAATCTCTCCGGCCATTTTAACCAATACTGTTAGAACATTTTTAGAACTCGTAAAACTTGCAAACTTTTCCCAATCACAAGATATTATTCCAACGCCCGAAGAACAGGAAGGCGAGATTGAGGAAGGAAAAAGACCTCCCCAAAACCCATCAACTTTGGAGCCAGAAAAAATAAACGCGGAAACAAAGCCAACGCTAGTATTTCGCATTGAAATTGTCCTACCCACCGTTCGTGACCAGGCCGTTTACGACGCAATATTCAAGAGTGCAAAAGAACATTTACTCAAATGAAACGCCTTCCAGATTTGTACTCTTTTGTTTATAGAGGAATTTTGGCTAATGAAGCAATTCGCCTCGCTACACCGTCCAACTTGGATAAGGAGCAGGCGCCAGAGGAAGATATTCGCAAACGCCTCCCCCTTGATCTTTTTGACGACAATATAATTTTGAGTGCTCGGAAGATGTCATCAATATATATTGCGATCGCAGCTTTTGAAAACAGTGTCCGTGCATTTATCGAAGAACGCTTACTCGAAAAGGTTGGCACAAACTGGTGGGAGAGGGCCGTATCGTCAGATATCAGGCACCGAGCTGATGAAAGGAAAAAAGAAGAGGAACAAATCCGCTGGCACGGAGCAAGGGGCACTTCGAGTTTGACGTATGTAGAAATGGGTGACCTCGCAAATATTATTAAAAATAATCATGCACATTTTAAGGAACTGATCCCTTCAACAGAATGGGCACGTGAAATATTGCGTTCGCTCGAAAGATCTAGAAACGTAATAATGCATAGCGGCGAACTTAAGATAACTGATGTTGAGCGTGTCGCTATGAATATTCGAGACTGGGTTCGTCAAGTCGGCGGATAATCGGTTGCAAGACTGCCTGCAGGAAGCGGAACCAAATATAGCAGGATGGTAGGCGCGAGCATCGCCACCCCATGGATTATCATTGGGATACTTTTACAATGACGAAGTGGAAATTAAATTGTTCTCTTTCCCTGAATTACCATTTTCCATCAGTTGCCCCTATAAAAGACTTCCCACAAATCATCGCTGTTCTTAATCAATCACTGAATAGCGGACATCAAGACTCTACTAAAGGAACCATCCCCATACCGGTGACCCCATCATAAATCGAATCTCAACGATATTTCTCCAGACAGTCGTCGTACTCGTCGGCATAGGCGTCCTTTTCCTGCTGCTCTGGGAACCCCATCTTGAAGGCAGAAATGTGAATGCCACGGTCTTTGAGATTTACTTCAAAGATCCCTTTTTGGCGTGCGCGTATATCGCATCCGTCCCATTTTTTGTGGCGCTCTATCAAACGTTTACGCTGCTCAAACACGTCCGGCAAGATAAGATATTCTCGCTCGATTCCGTGAGGGCTTTACGCACCATAAAATTCTGCGCAATATCGCTTGTCGCTTCGATCATGGCGGCGGAAGCTTACTTTTTCATTTTTCGGCGCGGCAAGGATGACATCGCGGGCGGGGTCGCCGTAGGTTTGTTTCTGATGTTCGTCTCCGCCATCATCGCCGCCATCGCGGACGTGTTTGAAAACCTTTTACAAAGTGTCGTAGAGCGGAGGAAGACCTAACCATGACAACCCAGACCAAACCCAAGAAAATCAATATCGCGACATGCCTCTGGTTCAACAAGAATGCCGAAGAAGCCGCGAAATTTTACGCCAGGACATTCCCCGATAGCAGCGTTAGTGCGGTGCACAAGTCGCCGACCGACTATCACAACGGCAAGGCCGGCGATGTGTTGACCGTTGAGTTTACGGTGCTCGGCCAGCCTTTTGTCGGACTGAACGCCGGTCCCGGAGTCCCCTTTACGGACGCAATTTCGTTTCAGGTATTTACCGACACGCAGGAGGAAACCGACCGCTACTGGAACGCGATCGTGAAAGACGGCGGAAAAGAAATCGCGTGCAGCTGGTGCAAGGACAAATTTGGATTGAGCTGGCAGATCGTGCCGCGGGTGTTATGGGAGGGAATGAATGACCCCGACCGCGCGTCCGCGAAACGCGTCATGGAGGCGATGATGGGGATGGTCAAGATTGACGTCGCCAAAATCGAGGCAGCCCGATCCGCGCGGTGACAGACGCAGTCCGGGACCCCGAATCTTCTTAAACGAGATACATCACTTAGGACGTTCTTCCTTGATTATCTTGCCATCCTCCAGCGTAATCACACGGTCCGCTTCATAGCCAAACGCAGTATTATGGGTCGTGATCAAAATGGCGAGACCCTTTTCCTTCACAAGCCTTTTGAACAGATCAAAAATAGAGCGCCCGGCCTCTTTATCTAAATTACCCGTTGGTTCGTCGGCTACGAGAATTTTGGGTTCTATCATCAGAGCGCGGGCAATCGCCACGCGCTGCATTTGCCCCCCGGAAAGCTCGCCGGGCAAATGCCCGGCGCGGTCCGATAACCCGACCAAGCCAAGGATTTCATTTCTTTTCTGCTGATTCGCGGGCCGGCCGAGGAACGTGAGCGGAAGATCGACGTTTTCCGCGACCGTCAGCGTCGGCAGCAGATGAAACTGCTGAAAAACAAAGCCCAGGACGCCGCGCCGGATTTCGACAAGATCATTTTCTGAAAGCCCCGCCACGGATTTTCCGGCAATCGTCAGTTCCCCCTCTGTCGGGGCATCCAGACAGGACAGCAGGTTTATCAAAGTGGTTTTTCCGGATCCCGACGGACCCAGGATCGAAACCATTTCACCGCCGTGAATCGAGATATTCACTCCATCCAACGCCTTCACCGTTTCCGATCCGCGGATATAGTATCGCTTGAGGCCGCGGCCTTCGATTAGAGCTCCCATTAGACCCCTCCCTGGCGGATGGCTTCCACCGGCCGCATGGAAGATGCCCGCCACGCCGGATAAAGCCCGGCGAAAAATCCCAAAACGACTGACACCAGCACCGAGGTGCCGACCAGGCGCGGAGTGATGCTGACGATGGAGCCGGAAACGCCGAGGTCGATGAGCGAACGGATCGCGGATTCCACGAACCGGGAACCGAGCACCGCCGCGCCCGACCCGAGGAGCGAGCCCGCGAGACAAATCAACAGCGTTTCGAGCCAGATCAACTGGAAAATATCGCCCTGGCGCGCCCCGAGCGCCTTCATGATGCCGATTTCCCCCGTGCGCTCGTAAACGCTCATCAAAATCGCGTTCACGACGCCGAGCAGGGCGACGAAAATGGCGATGAGAACGACGGCCGCGATCATCGCCTGGGCGGTCGCGACAAGACCGATCAATGTGTTTTTGACCTGTTGAAGTCCCACGACCTGCACTTCCGGCAGCTTCAACCAATGGCTCTCGAACTCGCGAAGCTTGAACGCGTTAAAATCCTTCAGCTTGATGCCCAGGATTGTCAGCTCGTTAGGTCGATGGAATGCCTTGCGCGCGGCTTCGATCGGCAGGAACACCGTTCCGTCATCCTGGGTCCCCGTGCGTTCGAGCACGCCCACGATCTTAAACTCCTTCCGCACCGCGTCGGGCTGTCCCGCGGGCTGGATCGTGGAATAAAAGGTATCGCCAACTTTGCGCTGTTCATACTCCGCCGCCTCGAACCCGATGACGGCCTCATTTTCAGATTTCGGATCGAACCACCGGCCGCCCTCATATCCCGGCCCGCCCTTGAACTTGAGCCAGGGTTTCATCACCAGGAAACTCGATGGGTCAATGCCGTTGATGACCGTGAACGCCGAACTGCCGCTTTCGTCCTGGATACTGCTGTTTTCCTTCTGGGCGATTCCCACAAAAACCGGCGTAATGCTTTCAACCGCCGGATCTTCCTTCACCTTCAAATAGGTGTCATCCGGCAGGTAAAGAAGTCCGGTTCCGCCCTTCAGCATCATTGTCGCGGCCTCATACGGACAGCCTTTGGCCATGATCATCACCTGGAACCCCAGCATGTCGATGGACCGGTCGATGGCGGACCGATAACCCAGCATGAACCCTCCCAATGACACAGCGACCATGACGGCCAAAGACACGCCCGCCACGGTCAGCCCGGTGCGGATCATCCGGCGCCGCAGATTTTTCAATGCCAATGAAACGTATCGCAGGAAGATGATATTCGTCATTTGAATTCCACCGCGCTGGCCAGCAGCTGATAGCCGTCCCCGTGCTTGACGATCTGGCCTTCCACTCTCGCGGGCTTGCCGTCGCGGTTCTTCGGCGCGTTCATCGCGATTTCTTCCAATTCCACGCGGAGGGATTTATTTCCCTCCTTGAAGTAAAAGTAACACCCCATCGCCTTGCATTGGTCCTGGATGATCCCTTCAACCGCCAGGGTTTTGCCCATGTTCTCCTTCGGCCGTTCGATGAGATCGATGACCTGGACTTTGGGCGCGCCGACGAAAGTGCCGTACATCATCGGCATTTTTGTTTCCCGATATATCCAAATACCCCCGCCGATCAAAATCAAACCGCATAACGCCAGAATTGTTTTCATTTTTTTCCTCCTTTAATTCGTTCAGCCTGCGCCTTCTCAAAAAACGGCTCGAACCGACGGCCATAGACAAAGAAATCAAGCAGGATCAGGTTCTTTCGGACGCCCCTCAGCGAGGCCGAGTAATCGCTCAAGCCGTCGGGTCCGACTTTCAGCGGCTTGATCGCGCCGACCTTGTCGGCCGCCGCGCCCGGATCAACGGCGGCGTAATAATCGTGCTTGTAAAAATCCGCCAGGGTCAGTCCTTCAAACTGTTTCCTGAAATCTTTGTCGCGCAGCGCCCTGGATGCCGGGCTTTCCAGGCGCTGAAAAAAGAAGCGGCGAATCTCCGCCGTTTTTGGATCCATCGACAGGAATATCTGAATGACGCCGCCTTTGCCGGGCACGTTCACCCCGTGAACAACGCCGATCTTCGTCTGACCCTTGAAGACGCTGTAGACCGTGTAAGGGGTTTCGAATGTTTCGTAGATCGGGTCCAGATCGCTGTCCAGACGGTCCGCGAGCTCCTGAAACATCTGCTTCCCGCCGCTCAACCGCGTGAATTCTTTCAACTCCTCTTTATAAGAACTCATTTCAGGATAGAGATACTTGAGGTCCTGCGACGGATTACTCAAGGTGCAGCCGATGGCCGCCCAGATTTGAACGGGCGCCAGCAGGACCGTAAGACCAATCGCCAATCGTTTCATAAATGCCTCCTTCAGTCTTCTACCAATAGCGGTAGTATTGCAGCGCCACAATGACGTCCCGCTCCGCGGACGCGGATTCGACCTGCTTCTCAACGTTGAGCTTGATCCAGTGCAGGTTTGAGTTTCCCACGTCGTTGCGGAAGTACCAGCTCACTTCCCCAATGATCGAGGCGTCGTGACCCTGATTTTCCTGCCAGAACCTGCGGTATTGCGTTGCCAACCCCCAGCGCCGGGACGAATGCAGGTATTCGCCCTGATAAAGCTGCGTGAACGCCGAGTCTTCATCGTCGCTGCCGCCGCTGATTTCAGCCGTGGCGGTTGCCAGGCCCGCGGGCACGGAACGTCTGAGCCTGGAATCAATTCCGCCGCGCCGGGTTTTGATTTTCCGGAACTCTTCACCCAGCCGTTCCCCGCCCATCGCCGAAAGTCCGGCTTCGATACCGTGTTCAAATGCAATCTGATTTCCAAGGGCCAGCCGCAGCGCTCCGAGCCCGCCTTGGCCCTTGAACTCCGGGTGATAGCCGGAACCCAGCAGATAGTGGGCATCATAGCTCACATATTCGTTCGCGCTGCCCCACAATCCCGTGTACCAATCCCTCTCGAATCCAAAATTCCTTTCGTTTGAAAGCTGAAGGATTGTTCCATGCGTGTCGGTTTGAACGTTCAGGCCGAAGGGGACATAGAAGCGCCCCGCGCGCAAATTGAAACGTCCGGTGTGGCGGCCCTTTTGCTCATCGTTCAGGACAGGATCGAGGATGTTATAAAGATCGAGGTACGCGTTATGAACCTCGAACCACCATCCGTGGCGTTCCATGCCTTCCATATCGTTGATCACGGGCACAAAGCGGTCCCGCCGCGCGAGCCGCCCCTGAAAATTGAGGCCGGCGACGGTTGCCGTCTCCGACGAGAATTTTTTAAGGACCTCGAACCCGGCGATCAGACGACTGGATGGAGCGGAATGCTCGCTCGTTGCAATTTGCGCCATGATCTCCCGGCGAAAACCGAAGTTTTCCCTGAAGAACGCTGCGGCTTTTCCAGGCTCTTCGACCGCGGCCGGACTTGCCGATACGCCGGCAAAGGGGTCGGATTCGGCCGAGGCGAGCGCAGAGAACGCCGGCAAAAGCGAGATGAATATCGCGCAAGCCGCGAAATGCGATCTGTACGTATGCGTAAAGGCAACTAGTGGCATGACTCCTCCCAAAATAAACGAAACCATGGGCGTAAAAACGCCCGCGACAAAATCCTGCGGTTTATTTTATTGGGGTGGGGCGCGACTGAAGGAACTGCCGAGGAGAGGATCAGGAGGTCCCGTATCCCTGACGTCAGGGATAACGGCGATTGATTGAAAAATCGGTCTGGGTTCAGACTGGCTGAGCCAGCTCAGGGAAAGTTGTGACTGTCCGGCGATGATATTTTGGAGCGAATCGGCAGCCTGAATGATCTTATCCTGATCGCAACAAAGCTGGTTACTCATTGCGTTCCGCCCCTTATCCGATGAAGCGTGTTTGGAGGCGCAACAGGACTGCTTTACGGCTTGAGCTGAGCTTGGACGGGGGCACGGCCTGGCAGACGTCAGAACGACGCCGCCGAGCAGGATGAAGGAAACAAGCCATTTTGCCTTCATGTCACAAGGATATCAGAATCGCCCCCCATTTACAACATCAATTGAAATCCCAAACGGCCCGACGATTTAATTAGAGATTCAACAATGTATAATAATCCCCGATCTAGCCCTGTTCAAAGGAGACTCCATGGCCATACTGTATCGCCTGATTTCAACGTTCGTTGTACTTTTTTTAAGTTTCTCCCCCGCGTTTTCCGCCGGCGCCGCCGTTTACGAAAAAGCCGCGTTCAAACCCGCGCTGGACACCGCCGTAGGCAAGATCTACAAAAATCACGGCGGACAATCCGGACACGTGAAAGATTCCGCGGGCGGAGAAGTGAAATATGAAGAGCTGGCCAACGTGGCCCCCGGCGGCGCCTGGCGCGTGACGCTCGGAATCGGCTGCGAGATGCTCGGGACCCAAAATTCAACGTCCAACGAATACGGGAAACTCATGCGGTACAATTCGCCCGGAGTCGTGGCCAACAACCGCGACGGGTTCACCTACGTGTTCCAGACCCAGGCCGTGGAGGACGTCCATCTTCCCAAGGTGGAGAGCCGGATCGCGTCCCGCAAAAAATCGCTCGCGAACGAATTTAAGGATGTGACCGTCACCTTTGAACGCCAGCAGGACAAGACCTTCCGACTGACCGCCCAATACTCCTACGCCGGAGGCGCGACAACCTCCAACATTTCAGACCGCCTTTATTTCTTCATGCGGGAGTCGGAATGGCTGCTCTGCGACGTCCATACCGGGATCGAATTATCAAACGCGAGCCGGTGGAAGGAATTGAAAGGCGACATCACCGCGATTTCGAAAGCCGATTTCATCACGCTCTATCCGCTTTTCAAGGAATCCGGCTACGCGGTCAACAATCCCCAAAACCCTTACGGCGACTGGCAGATGGGCGGCGACGGATACAAGGTTTGGGTCGAGAATCTTAACACGCAGATGAGACTGTGGCTTCGCATCAAACAGCCCTTTGGAAACACTTCCAAGGAAAAGGCGGAGGCTGTCCTGGCGCAGATCCGCGCTTCCGGTCCCGCCAAGGGGGCCGCGTCGGTTGAAGCCAATTGGGACGCCAACGATATCTGGGTCGGACATCTCTATCCGTATTCGGGGATGGACGGCAAGGAAATCAAAAAGACGGTGGATTATTTCTTCGACAAGTACGCGCCCGGCGCCGCAAAGGACGTCCGGAAGATTTTAAAAAAGTCGCTTTAGGCGTAATCTCCAGCTCAAACCACCCGGATCGGCAGAATCATGGCGTTGATGCCCTGAAACTGCAGCCGCCTTTGAATCGCATAGGAAGTCTCGTTATGCAGCAGCCGGCTGAACCAATTTTCCTTTTGGAAAAGAAGATTACCGGTAAACACGACTGATTTAGGAAACTCCTCCGACAAACCCTGACATATCTTCTGCACGGCATTGATAGACTCAGTATCAACAGCCATCCGATAATCCGCATTCAACCCCTGCTGGCGGCACCAGGAAACATACTTGCCCAAACTCTCCCGAACGGAAGCTTCCAGCCTGTCGATTTCCGCCACGCCCTTGAAATTGCCGGAGTCCACGACACCCACCGAAACGAAGATAAAGTTCTTATAGTAGTTGGAAAAGTTCTTCTGGATGGACAGAATATGGTGCAGACCGTAACCTGAAAAAGTCGAAACCGTCAGGATGGCGGTCGGGGCATTCCGGTCCATGTCGGCCGACGGAGGAAAAGGTTTTTCTGGCAAAGGAACGGATTCCAGGATTTGATCCAAGCGACTCATCTGCTGCGCGACGTTGCGGTAATGGCGCTTGACCCAGAAACAAAAGCCGATCACCGCGCCGGTGATACCGATGGTGATCCATCCGCCGTCCGCGAATTTTTCAAACAGGATCACGGCCAAAATGCTGACGCACATCACAAGCCCTGTACCGTGAATCGCCAACTGGCTTTTCCAGCGCGGTTCCTCCGCGCGGTGTTTGATCCAATACCTAGACATCCCGAGTTCCGTCATACTGAACGTAACAAACACGTTGATGGAATACATGACCACCAGCGTCGTGATGTTTCCCTGCGTGTACAATAGCGTCGCCATCGCCGCGAGCCCCATCAGATAGATTCCATTCTTACTCACCAGCCGATCCGACAACTGGGAAAACCGGTGAGGCACCCAGGAATCCAGCGCCATATTGGCGAGAACGCGGGGACCATCCAAAAATCCCGCCTGAGCTGCAACCAGCAGCAGAACGGCCTCGGAAATCAACGTCAGAATGATGATCCAAGCCCCAAATTGCCCCCAAGAACCGAACAGATTTTCCAAGAGAACCGCATTCATCGTTTTTCCAGGGACGGGCTGGGAGTCCGTTAAAAGATAACCGAAAAGGATGCCGCCAGCCGTTATCGCAAGCGACGTTGCCATCAGAAACATGGTTCTTTTTCCTGTTTGCACTTTGGGTTCCCGCAGCATCGACACGCCGTTGGACACGGCTTCAATGCCTGTATAGGTTCCCCCGCCCATGGAATAAGCCTTGAGCAGGATCAGCAATACGGGAACAAAGCCAAAAGAGGAAACCGACGCATGAAAATCCGTGGCCGCGCCGTGGAACACTGCGGGCAGCTGGCTGAACCGGCTTCCCATCGCATAGACGATCAAAAACAAATGTGTCGCAATGAACGACATAAAAATGGGAGCCAACACGGTCACAGATTCTTTGACTCCGCGCAAGTTGAGAATCATCAGCACGATGAGCGCGGCGAACGCTCCAGGAAGTTTGTAAGGAAGGTAAGCCGATGGCAGAAAAGACCAAAGCGCGTCGCAGCCGGATGCAATAGAGACGGAAATTGTAAGAACGTAATCCACCAACAGGGCGCAGCCAGATACCACGCCGGCGCGAGCGCCCAAAAGCTTGGTCGCGACCAGATAACCGCCTCCTCCACCGGGGAAATGTTGAATCAAATTGGAATAGGCGATGGAGATGACGAAGATGGTGACAGCGGTCATGATTACCAACAGAATGGCCAAATGGGCGTGAGAACCCAATGCGCGGAACGCTTCATCCGGCCCGTAACATGAAGACGAAAGCCCATCGGCGCCCAATCCAACCCAGGCGAGAAAGGCGATCAACGATACTTTGTGGTAGACCTGCGGGTCTCTGAGATCACGGGGTTTGCCGAGGATAAACTGCTTGATTTTGCGGAACATATTGACCTCCAGTAACGAAAAATCCCGCTCCTTGAAGGAAGCGGGACACGCATTGGAAACCATATGAAAAAGCCAAAGAGAAGCTCTTTGGCTTGGCTCCTTATTGATGAGCTTGCGAGGTTAGCTGTCGGGCTAGGGCTGTTCGCCCCGGTCATTTCAGACCTTCGCCCCAAGGATCGGTTTGATCCGCCGGATTGGGTTCCCCGCCCCTGGTAAACAGGGTTCAGCGTGTAGTTCAATTATATCACACTCCACGGCATTGTTCGGGCAGTGGAAAATTCCTTCAATCTTTATCGCGGAAATCAATCCGATTTCCCTTTCTCCTCTCAAACATATAAGATATCCGAAACACTCCGCATAAAGGAGCCCTAATGCCCAAAGAAAATTACTCATTCAAGAAGAAGCAAAGAGAGCTGAAGAACAAGAAGCGCCAGGAAGAGAAGTTGAGAAACAAGCTGGCCAAGAAAGCGGCGCAGGACACGGCGGATTCACAGCAGCAGCAACAGCAGGGCACAAACTAAGAGGAGGCGAAATGGGATATCAACCAGGCGGCGGTTTCGGCGGAGACAGAGAGATGCATAAGGCGACGTGCGCTGAGTGCAAGAAGGAGTGCGATGTGCCGTTCAAGCCGAACGCGGCGCGTCCGGTCTACTGCAAGGACTGCTACTCGAAGCGCAAGGGCACCCGGTAACGAGCATGCCGCAAAGAAACGGGCAGAATCCCATTAAATCAGGCGGCCCTCTCGGTAAGGGAAGCGGTTCGACGAACGACCCTGGGAATTTTCACGGAAAGCAAGGAAACGCCGCCGGCCATTGCCCGGCCTGCGGCGCGGAAGTCCCGCCCAAACCGGACTTTCGCTTTTCCGCGCTTAAGTGTCCGAAATGCGGACGGCAGATGAGCAAAAAATAGGAATCTGTAATGTCCAACACAAATTTATTTGACCCGCTGGATCTGGGGCCGTACCGGTTGAAGAACCGGGTCGTCATGGCGCCCATGACGCGGTGCCGCGCGGCCCAGGGAAACGTTCCCACGCCCCTCATGGCGCTGTATTACCGGCAGCGTTCAACGGCGGGGCTGATCGTGACCGAAGCGACGCAGGTGACTCCGGAAGGCCAGGGCTACGTTAATACGCCCGGCATCCATTCGAAGGAGCAGGTCGCCGGATGGAAGCAGGTGACGTCGGCAGTTCATGAAGAAGGCGGCAGGATTTTCTTGCAGCTCTGGCATGTCGGGCGCATCTCGCATTCTTTGTATCAACCCGGGCACGCATTGCCGGTTTCGGCTTCGGCCATCGCGGCGAAGGGCAAGGTTCATACGGTTGAGGGCATGAAGCCCTACGAAACGCCGCGCGCTTTGGATTTGCACGAAATCCCGGGAGTCGTGGAAAAGTACAAGACCGGCGCCCGCAACGCTTTGGAAGCGGGCTTTGACGGCGTTGAGATCCACGCGGCTAACGGCTATTTGATCGATCAATTTCTGCAGGATGGAACGAACAAGAGGACTGACAGTTACGGCGGCTCGGTCGAAAATCGGGCGCGGTTTATGCTGGAAGTGACTCGCGCGGTCGTGGACGTTTGGGGCGCGGACCGCGTCGGCATCCGGCTCTCGCCGAACGGATCGTTCAACAGCATGTCGGATTCCAATCCCGAAGCAACGTTTTCATACGCAATCCAGGAGCTGGATAAATTCGGACTTGCTTACGTCCACTTGCGGACGGGCACTCCCGACGACGCGCGCCATGGCCGGGCGCCGGTTCCCATCGAAAAATTCCGCCCCCTCTTCCGGAACAAGTTCATGCTGAACGACCGATTCACCCGCGAGAAGGCCGATGAGTTTATCGGAAAAGGCCTCGCGGACCTGGTGGCGTTCGGATCCCTGTTTATTTCAAACCCGGATCTCCCGGCGCGGCTCCAAGCCGGCGCCCCGCTCGCGTCTCCGGACTCCGCCACATTCTACGGCGGAGCTGAAAAAGGATACACCGATTACCCGCCGCTCAGCGCCGTCAGAGCGTAACCCCGCTTTTCGAAAGTTACAACCGCAAAAACAGCCGGTTTTTCTCCATACCCCGCAGCAACAGATAGCACAAAGCGATCTGAACCGATAACATCACAAGGATATAAGCCGCAGGTCCGTCCAAGGGCGTCCAGCGAAAGACGAGCGTGGATATGAGGTCGCCCGCGATATAAGCCGCGAGCGCGTTCATGCCGAATGTGTTTAAAAAGCCGCTCTGCCGGTTCCAAACGTCGCAAACCCAGACAAAAATGAAGTAGAGAACGAGAGACAGCCCCGCTCCAACGAGCTGGTAGGTGACGCTTGCCGCCCGCTGGCTGATCGTCAGGGCGATGGATGCATCCGCAAAGCAGGATAGTCCAACGCCCGCCAGCAGCAACCCCGCTCCAACGGCGGGCAGCCACCGCCGGTCTTTATTCCCTTCAATCACGTCATAAGCCCAGGCGCCCGTAAGCATGGGCGCGGACCACGAAAGAAAGCCCAGCGGCCCGCCGTCAATCACCGGCCGATGCATCGCCCAGGCAAAATAAAAATCATGCGATATCAGGAAAAAAATCAGGAGAGAAAACGCGGCGTACAAAAGCCGGACTTGCCGGCCCAACGCAATGACGGGCAGTATCCAAAGCGTCGTTAATCCGATGTGCGTCAGGGTTTGAAAATATTCCCGCTGAAAGGCCGCCTGAAGGAATCCGATCAATCCCAGATTTTTGATTTCCACCCAACTGTTATATTTTCCGTCCAATCCATAAAGCACGAGCCCCAGTAATAGCAGCGCCAGGATCCGCCGGCCCGCCTTCAGGCTCGCGGCCCGCCATCCGTCCTTTTCCAGGCGCCTCAGGAACGTCAGCCGCAACGCGTAGCCGACGGCGAAAAAAAACTGGGGCATGATCGAGTCCGAATAGCCGAATCCAGGCTGGGCGTGGCGCAGAAGCGGAAAGTTCTCGATGATAAAACGGGCATCCTGCAAAAAGTTGGCCGCGATCATACCGATGACCGTATAGCCGCGGAACTGGTCCAAAGATACCCGCCTCGTGGAATCCGCCATGCTTCCAAGTATAACAGGAATTGACCTTCCGGACGGCGCTGAAAATCAGACTTTTTCGTCGATCTTAAAATTGCTATAGTGAATCCGGATGCCGCCGATCAAATTTTTATGACAGGTTTTGACCTGAATAAACTCGCCAACATGAAGATGCCTTTCGGAAAATACGCCGACCGGCATCTCGTGGATTTACCGGAAACCTATCTCCTCTGGTTCAAGGACAAGGGATTCCCGGAAGGGCGGTTGGGCGAGATGATGAAATCCATCCTGGAAATAAAAACCAACGGCCTGGAATATCTGCTGAAACCCCTGATCAAATAACGTGGAAGCGAATTTCTGGCACAAAAAGTGGAAGGAAAACGATATCGCGTTCCACAACAGCGAACCCAACCCGCTGTTGGTTAAACACCTCAAAGACCTTCACCTGGCGGCGGGAAGCCGCATATTCGTGCCCCTGTGCGGAAAAACGCGCGACATCCCCTGGCTGCTTTCGAACGGCTATCGCGTTTGCGGCGCCGAACTAAGCGAAATTGCCATTAAGCAGTTATTTTTGGACCTTGGGGTGAAGCCCAAAATCGTAACCGAAGGCCAATCGCATCGTTACAGCGCCAAAAATATCGATATATTCGCCGGCGACATCTTTCACCTATCCGAAAAAATCCTCGGACCGGTTGACGCAATCTATGACAGGGCCGCACTGGTGGCCTTACCCGACGACATGCGCAAACGCTATTCGACGCATTTAATGGAGATTACCGGCAATGCCCCGCAGCTGCTCATTTGCTACGAGTACGACCAAAATTTGATGGCGGGCCCGCCCTTTTCCATCAGTGACGCGGAAGTGAATCGTCTCTACAAGGACGTTTACAATCTCAACCTGATCGAAAGCGCCCTTGTGCCCGGTGGCTTGAAGGGAAAAGCGTCGGCGAAAGAGAACGTGTGGCGGCTGCGCGCATGAAAAACCGGACGCGCTTTCTGATGATGGCGCTCCTCCTGTCATCTCTTCTGCTCCCCGCTTGCTTTGGCCCGCGAGTTAACTATGCGCATAAACAATCGCGCGCCTCCGGCCAGGCCGCAACATTGCGGTCAGACACAAATGCAACTCGGATTCGTCATGTTAATGGCGAGATGAATTTGTACGGACTCCGGGAGTTGTTTAACACTTTCCCTAAAACCATTGTTGTTGACCCCGGATATCACATCTTCAATGTCTGGTATGGGTACACGTCGAGAGCGGCTTCGACCTATATCTTTGGGCTGGACTTTAAGCCAGGTCAGGAATATGTTCTAAAGGTAGGCAGTCATGATAACAAAGGCCGAGCTGAAGTATGGGTGGAAGAAAATCGGACAAGGAAAAGGGTAGGAAAAACCATTTTCAGCTGGAACGAGCCCGTGACCGAGCGGACTCCCAACTTTGCGCCGGGAGACATCTACTCTCTCCGCCCTCCAGGGAAGGGGTGGACAGTGCTTCGGCGTGATGAAAAGGAGTTGCGCTTGCAAAAGGACGAAGAAAAGATGGGCGAATATTATTCACTTAAGGTTCAGACTTCCGCGTATTCCTCAGCCATCGACGAAATAGATTTTTTTGAATATGTGAAGCGGGATAGAAGACATTATGCTGGAGTACAGCATTGGACTGTGGTGCAAGAAGAGTTTAAGCCAGTCATGAAAGGGGAAGCCACATGCGTGGAACATTCCTTTCTTTTTGCCGAACGCAATCCCGCTACTATCGGAAAAAGTGTAATACATCTGGAGGGCTCGAATTTCTCCTGCCGCCACCCTCGCGACAAAAGCATTGCGGTTGATTTCGAGTTCTCCCATCGCTACTATGAAAGCAAAGACATAAATCTCAACAATAAGATCCAAACTGCTTTTGAAGGCTTTGAATTTTAATTCGTACAGTGTAGAGGCCGCAGATATCGGACACGTTGGCACAAAAAGTTAATTTGCCTGGAGGACATATGAATAGGATCATTAAAGCTGTTTTTGCCTTGATGCTAATTGTCCCCCAAAGTGCCCTTTGTGATGAGTTGACGCCCGCAAAAGAGAAGGACATTCGATTAGTTCTTGAAATGACTGGTTCCGCAAGCATAGTCGAACAGTTTTCCCAGGCATTGGTAGGGCAGTTTTTACGGAATGCGAACCTCAAGTGGGCGGAGAAGCAAATCATTCAAGAAGAGGTCGGAAATGTGCTCTCGGAAAATGTGTCCACTTTTACATCCTCAATGGTGAAGCTTTATTCGAAGCATTTCACTCATAAAGAAATCAAAAGCCTGATTAAGTTTTACAAAACGGATCTTGGAAAGAAAACCATTACGACCATGCCTATTTTAATTCAAGAAGGCTTCCAAATGGGCCGGGAATGGGGCGAATCATTACAACCAGAATTTGAAGTACGATTGAAGGCACGACTTGAGAAACTCCATGCCGAACGGGAAGAGAACCAGCCACAAAAAGGTCCGGCTGCCAAGGATAAAAAAAATTAAGTGAAGATGTTGGCTGCCGCTTTTATCTTTTCATTTTTTCTGGTTCCCGTGACAACGAAAGCGCTTTTCGCTGAATCCGTAGTATATCTCACGCCAGACCCCGTTTTTGAACTTGAAGAAAGCACTTCCTCCGACTCTGCCGATTCTACTGCGGATATCGGCCAGAAGATCGTCGATCAGGCCTTCACCTACAAGGGAACGCGGTACCGGTTCGGCGGGCACAGCCGAAGCGGGATCGATTGCACGGGACTCATCATCAAAGTTTGGGAAGATCTGGATTTGGGGAAGCTGAAGGGTAACTGTTCGGCGCTTTATAAACTCGGCAGGGCGGTGGGACCGGAAGAGGCCCGGCCCGGCGACCTCGTTTTTTTCGAGAACACGTACCGCCGCGGAATATCCCACGTGGGCATTTATATCGGGAACTATGAATTTATTCACGCCTCCCGCGGCCGCGGCGTGAACGTCAGCAAATTGACTTCGCCCTACTACCTCAACCGTATCGTTGGCGGGCGCCGTCTGCACGAGTAAATACCACCTTCTTATTTTTTATAATGATGACCATGGGGAACCCAATCCAACCGGCCGAAGACCGCCCGACCACCTTGTCCGCCAACGGCGGATCTGCTTTATGCAATGAGCTGATCCGGCTGATCCGGCGGATGGCGCCGCATATAGACATCAGCACGGTTACGGCAGCCGCCGGGGAAAGCATCGCCGTTCCGGTGAACATGGCGATCCGCTATTCCGTCGCCTTCAACGGGAAGACGGTGCCCGTCAAAGGCCCGCTGCCATCGAATATTCAGGGCGCGGCTTCCAAAGAATCTTTCCGATCCATACTGGATGAGCGCGTAAAAATTGCGCGCGACGAGGCCGGCGCGCTGATCGACGCCTGGACGGGACAGGCGCAGGATTACCGCCGCGAACCGAAATCGTCCGATTTCCTCAAAGCGCGTCCCGCGTTTGGATTTCAGGAAGTCTGCGCGACATGCTCGGGCCAGGCTTACATCACCTGCACGCAATGCTCCGGGGCGAGATACGTAACCTGTTCGATATGCTCCGGACGCGGGAAAACCACCTGCAGTTCCTGCAGCGGAACCTCGCAGACCAGCTGCACCGGCTGCGGCGGCAGGGGCACGGTCGAGAAAGTCGAATGGATGATGAATATCGAGGAAAAAACTCGGACCCAATCGCAAATGACGCAGGTGAGGCAGGTCCCCTGCGGCTCCTGCGGCGGCGGCGGAAAAACACACTGTTACTCCTGCGCCGGCGGATACGTTAACTGCTCCTCCTGTGGTTCTTCGGGAAGTGTGAACTGTCCGGCCTGCGGCGCTTCCGGCACGGTGCGCTGCGACGCCTGCGGAGCTTCGGGTAAAATTCACTCGCTGGGCCAGGTGGAATGCGTGATTCAAAAAGAGCTGCGCGTCGAAGCCGACGGCGGCGATGAAGACCGCGAAACCCTCTCGCGGCGCGTGACGGCCGAGAAACTGAACGACTTGGCGCCCATGCGCCTCGAGAACTCATCCCGGAACGGTTCCGCCGTCGCCCTCAAATACGCCTCCAGGGTTCCGGTGGAATCGGCGCGCATGACGATCGGCCGGGAAACCGCCTCAATCCGCGCCTACGGACCCGCGCGCGAAGTCTTTCACTATCATCAGCTCGCCGAAAAACTGCTCACCCCCGATCTCGCGACGCTCGAGGCCAGCTTCAAGAGCGGCGCTCTGGTGGGCGCCGTCCGCCAGTTTTTGGAGGCGGAGATCCACGCGTCTCTCGCCCAACCGGCGTCCGGCCCGGATCTGCCGCCCGAAGCCGCGCGCTACATCGCGAAAAATCTGATCAGTGAAAGCTATGCCCGCCGCGCCGCGGGCGCCATCGCAAAAGCAGCGCCCGAACTTTTCGGGCGGATGGCCTGGGGCAGAGGCAAATGGTTCGCGGGCGGAACGGCACTCGCTTTCGTTCTGGCCCGGCTGGCGCACCTGGCAGGCTGGAATCCGGGCGCCGCGCTATGGACCGCCGCCGTCAGCGCCGCGGGCTCCTGGCTGGCCGTCGAATGGACGGCGCGCAAAAAACTGGAAACCTCTTTGGGCGACTCTTTTTACCAGCGCCTGGCCCCCGCGCTCGCACGGCCGGCTGAAAAATTCCGCTGGATCGCGGCCGGAACCATCGGGGCGATATGGTTTTTAACCGCCCTTCCGAGCATAATTCAGATTCACCGCGCGACGGGATCCTGGACGATCGCCATGGGCTGGAACCCCAACGCACAGAGCGTCTCTCCCGGCGCCATGACCTTCGCGCTCGCAGTTTACGCCGCGGTGGCCTGTGTGATCTACCGGTTTTCAAAGCGCATCGGCAACCCCGTCTGGGTGACGGCGATCCTCTGTTTTTTCGCCGTCGTCCCCCAGCTCTGGATCGTGATCGGCGGAATCCTTTTCTATCAATGGTTGAGAGGCAAAAAATCCCGCGCGTAACGCCCGTATCAGGTTAGACCTTTTCACATCAAAAATGTAGAATTCAGGGACAGACGATTTACTTAACCCATCCGGCAGAATCAAAACAAGAATGAAGGGAGACCAACCATGAAAAAACTGAGCCTATTGATAACGATGATGGCGGCGGGAATGCTTTTGGCTTTTTCGCCCACGGCTTCGGAAGCGGCAAAATCTGAATTCGGCAAGGGCGAGGCGATACCCAACAAATTTTGGTGGCCCGAACAGCTCGATCTTACCCCCCTCCGCCAGCACAACCCGAAGTCCAACCCCTACGGCGAATCGTTTAACTACGCGGAGGAATTCAAGAAGGTTGATCTCAAAGCTCTGAAAAAAGACATCAACGCAGTGTTGACCAACTCCCAGGACTGGTGGCCGGCGGACTACGGCAACTACGGGCCGTTTTTCATCCGCATGGCCTGGCACAGCGCGGGCACTTATCGCACGCTGGACGGGCGCGGCGGCGCGGGCGGCGGGCAGCAGCGCTTCGATCCGCTGAACAGCTGGCCCGACAACGCGAGCCTCGACAAGGCGCGGCGCCTGCTCTGGCCGGTCAAACAGAAATACGGCAAGAAGATTTCCTGGGCCGACCTGATGATACTG